>NZ_JBDKWC010000005.1:165436-549893 GCF_039749035.1 Flavobacterium olei | reverse complement strand
TGAACTTCCGCGTTTTGCGGGGTGCAAATGTAAAAAGCATTTTCTAACTGCGCAAGCTTTTTGGAATCTTTTTTTTTCTTTATCTCTAAAGACCTAATCCCTCTTCTTGTCAGTATTTCAGTGAACGCCTTTGCTTGTTTCGGGTGCAAAAGTACCACCTTTATTTACATTTACAAGGCTTTTTGTTGCATTTTTTCCATGTTTATTTATTCTTTTTCCTAACACACTGATAACGTAATTTTTACAGAGATACTTTTTTTTGGATCTCTGTGCGGTTTTTCTGAGTTACTGTGCGGTTCTCCTATTTTTGGAGGGTTTTTCACAGCTGGTATTTTAAGTATTTTCAATAATTCAACTTCTTTTTCAATGTAAAAACACATTTTAGAAGCGTCAATACTATCCTTTGTAATCTCGCAAAGACGCCAAGTCGCAAAGTTTTATCCATAAACGAATTCCCAAAACAGTTTCCCTAACGGGTCAGAGACCTGAAACCCATATTGCAACAAAAGGCTTCTCTCGAAACTTGGGCATGTTAAGCCTGACATAAACTATACTTATATATGTATAAAAGAAAAACCCGACTCATTTTACAAACTGTCGGGTTGTTCACTTATATATTATAGTAGAATTATTTTTTATTTAATTCTTTTGCTCTTTGCTGCCATTTACTGGACAAATCATCATAGTTAACCGGATTGGCTGGCTTTTGATTTGTTAAACGACCAGACTCAAAGGCACGTACCAGGATAGTTTCTATTAAATAATCTTCATTTACGTCGTACGGTTTGTATTCTTCCTTTAAACTTATATCAAATAAATTGGCGGTTGTGTTAGAAACAAAGGCCTTGAATCCGCTTTTTAGAGTTTTTACCAATTCATATGTTGTAATTCCCGTTTGGCGGTGAATCAACTTTACAAGAATCTGTCCCTGCTTTCTGGAAAGCTTTTTTAATCTTTCTTCGAATTCATTATTAAGGTAGTCTTCTACAATTTTGAAATATTTCTTTTTCTCTCGACTTGTTTTTAAACGCGCCATTCCATTATTTAATGCCGTTAATCTTTCTGATGCCAACTTTGCATACGGATATACTTTATAAACTCTGTTTTGAAGAATTTGAAATTGCTTTAATTCTTCGGGACTCATCTTTTGTCCTTTTGAAATAATTATTTCGGGCAACTGGATGGTATCGTTTAAGATAGAATCGTGTTCTGTTAGTATATAACCCATTTCCTGGTTCTCTTTTGGTGTTACCTGAGCACGACCTGAGAAAGAAACAAGCAGGGTAAACAAAATAAAGGTGGTTAATCTCATTGAATCATAATTTAAATGTAAAATTATATATTTATATACAACTCTGATACCAAATTTCTATTTTAGCACAAAAATATTTTTATGAGTACAGATTTTACCTTATCCGATGCATCTATTAATTTTTTAGAAAGTTATCTAAATAATGCTTCGCCTACAGGTTACGAAAGCGAAGGCCAAAAACTTTGGATGGATTATTTAAAACCTTATGTGGATACTTTTATAACCGATACGTATGGAACAGCAGTTGGAATTATTAATCCCGATGCTCCGTATAAAGTTGTTATTGAGGGACATGCTGATGAAATTTCATGGTACGTTAATTACATTACAGAAGATGGTTTAATATATGTAATTAGAAATGGTGGCTCTGATCACCAGATTGCTCCTTCGAAGAGAGTAAATATTCATACTAAAAACGGAATTGTAAAGGGTGTTTTTGGATGGCCGGCAATTCATACCCGTTTAAGAGATAAGGAAGAGATTCCTAAACTAAGCAATATTTTTATTGATTTGGGTTGTGAGAATAAAGAGCAGGTTGAAGCATTAGGTGTGCATGTTGGATGTGTGATCACCTATCCTGATGAATTTATGATCTTAAATGAGAATAAATTTGTCTGCCGTGCTATTGATAATCGAATGGGTGGCTTTATGATCGCTGAAGTTGCAAGATTGCTGCACGAGAATAAACAGAAACTTCCTTTTGGATTGTACATTGTAAATTCTGTTCAGGAAGAGATTGGACTTCGGGGAGCAGAAATGATTGCCCATAGAATTAAACCAAATGTTGCTATCGTGACAGATGTTTGTCATGATACCACCACTCCAATGATTGATAAAAAAGTAGAAGGCGATCTTAAAATGGGTAAAGGTCCGGTTATTGGTTATTCGCCGGCAATCCAAAATAAACTTCGTGATTTAATTGTGGATACTGCTGCAGAAAAGAAAATTCCATTTCAAAGACATGCCACTTCCCGCGCGACCGGTACAGATACAGATGCTTTTGCTTACAGCAATGGCGGAGTTCCTTCGGCCTTGATTTCGCTTCCTTTGCGATACATGCATACAACTGTAGAAATGGTACACAGAGACGATGTTGAAAATGTAATTCAGCTTATTTATGAAACCTTATTAAAAATTGAAAATAACGAGAATTTTTCTTATTTTAAATAAAATAATTCTAATGTAAATCCGGACTGAATTTAATTCGCCGGATTTACAAATAAAAATCGAATGAAAATATTACTGCTCGAAGACGATTTTACTTTATCAAAAGAAATCTCCGCATTCTTTATTTCTAAAGGATTCCAGTGTTTTCCTTATTATGATGGTTCATTATTGCTGAAAAAATACTTTTCGACTGAATATGATTTGATCATTCTTGACATCAATGTCCCTGGAATGAACGGCATTGAGGTCTGTAAAGATATTCGCAAGCTGGATAAAAAAACACCTATTATTATGCTTACTGCATTTAGCGAGATTGAAGATAAACTTTCTTCGTTTGACAATGGTGCCGATGATTATCTGGTAAAACCTTTTCATTTTGAAGAATTATATGCCCGTGTACAATCGCTTTTAAGACGTAAGGAAGTTCCACAGCAAACGGAAAATAAACTTCTTATAAATGATCTGGAAATTCTGGAAGAAGATATGAGAGTTTTTAGATCGGGAGAAGAGATCAAACTCACTCCAAAAGAATTTAAACTGATATTGATTCTCGCTCAGGCGAAAGGAAAAGTTTTATCTAAACAATATATTGCAGACCAGCTTTGGGATTATCACATAGAAACGAATCAGAATACAATTGAAGTTTATATCAATTTTTTGAGAAAAAAAATCGATAAAGATCATGAGACAAAACTTATTCGTACCAAAGTTGGTTACGGATATTATCTAAGCGATCAGGAATGACATTAAAAAACCGAATATCACTTTTAGTTAGTTTGCTGTTTACCATTTTATTTGGTTTGGCCTCTACTGTTATATTCGTATTATATTCTAATTATCGGAAAGAGGAATTTCGTGATAGACTCGAAATTAAAGCTTTGTCTAATATCAAATTACTGGTTAACGTAAAACAAATTGACAATCAGCTTTTAAAGATAATCGATCAAAACTCTATTAATAAATTGTATGATGAAAAAACTTTGGTATTTGATTCCAATTACAAGTTAATTTACAGCAGTATTGATGATGCCAAAATTAACTGGTCTGTTAATGACTTAAAGTATTTAAAGAAAAACAAAACCTTTTTTAAACAACAGGGCGACTATGAAGTCTATGGGGTGTTTTATGATACAAATGATAAGGATTTTTATGCCTTAATCTCTGCTACCGACGATTATGGTAAAAAGAAATTATTGTTTCTCCGTTATACCTTAATTATATCTTACATCTTTTTTACCTGCATTTGTTGGTTATTAACTTCATTCATGGTTAAAAAGGCAATGAATCCGCTTCATGCTTTCCATCAGAAAATAAAAAATATCAACGAGAATAATCTGGATACCCGAATTGAATCTAACAGCAGCAAAAATGAAATCGATTTGATTGCTGATGAATTTAATTTTATGATGGACCGAATCGAAATTTCATATCAAAAGCAAAAAGAATTTACGGCTCATGCTTCTCATGAACTCAGAACGCCACTTTCCAGAATGACGTCACAAATTGAGAACGGAATCGCTGATCCGGATATTGAACCCAAAAACAAAACTTTCCTGACATCTATATTAGCAGATGTCAATCATCTGAGCGAATTAATTAATTCATTATTGATTCTTTCAAAAATAGACAATCGCAGACCTGATCAGCAGGATACTCAACGAATAGATGAAATCTTATTTGCTTCTATTGAAAAAATTAATAAAACATATCCGGATTTTGTTATTATTTTTGAAATGGAAGAAAGCGATGATCTGGACTTTATTCTGGAAGTTAACGGGAACAAAAATCTTTTAGAAATTGCCATTACAAATGTTTTAAAAAACGCCTATATTTATTCTGATAATAAACAGGCTCAGGTTAAAATCAGCACTGTAAACGGCTTGTTGGTTTTATCAATTTCTAACTCAGGAAATACACTCAACGAAACTGAGCAGCAAAATCTTTTTCAGCCTTTTATGCGTGGTGAAAATGCCAAAGGAATTACAGGATTTGGTTTAGGTCTTCGCATTGTAAACCGAATTCTTAATCTTCATAACGCTAACATAACTTACAGTATTCCAAGAAGTAACATTAATTTATTTTCTATAACTTTTCATAAATAATTTTATTTTAAGCAATTTTTAAGGTCGATTTTAAGGTCTCTTAAAGTCTGCTGCCCGCATCTTTGCATAAAATAAATTTATACAATGAAAAAATTATATGCATTCTTGGTGCTCATCTTGTTCCATCAGGGAGCTATGGCACAGAAAACAGTCACTCTTCAGGATTGCGAAAGTCAATTCTTAAAAAAGAATCTTTTTTTACTGGCTTCACAATACAATATTGATGCCTCAAAAGCACTAACCATTCAGGCCCGAATTTGGGACAATCCAACAATAACTGCAGAGCTGAATGCATATAATCCGGAAAGAGATAAGTTTTTTGACATTGGAAAAGATGGTCAGAAAGTTTTTGGCATTGAACAGCTAATTTACTTAGGAGGCAAAAAACGTAATGAAGTAAAACTGGCGCAAACTAATGTAAAACTGGCTGAACTTCAGTTTAATGATATTCTTCGAACCTTAAAGTTTCAATTACGCAAAAGCTTTTTTACCGTTTATTATAACTCTAAAAATCTCGAAAACACAGATAAGCAATTAGCACACGTTGAAAACTTAATCAATTCCTATTCTATTCAGGCTCAAAAAGGTAATATTCCTTTAAAAGATGTCGTTCGTTTACAATCCTTATATCTCAATTTTAAGAATGAAAGATTAGAAGTTATAAATGATAATATAGAAGAACAGGCAAATTTAAAGCTGCTGCTAAATGAAACTGAAAATGTGGTTCCAATTGTAAACACAGAGGATTCGAATAAATATCTAAAAATCATCGATTTTGACTTAAAAAGTTTTGAGGAACAGGCTCTTGCAAACAGACCCGATTATTTAGCCAAACAAAAAGAAATCGAGGCCAACGAACTGAATGTAAAATGGCAAAAATCCCTTGCTGTTCCAGATGTTACCATCGGTGCGAATTATGACCAGAGAAGCGGCGCCTTTAACAGAGAAGCAAATGTTAGTGTTGGAATTCCGCTGCCTTTGTGGAATAAAAACAAAGGAAATATTAAGTACGCCCAAACTATTCTGGAACAATCTAAAATCGAAAAACAGAATTTTGACCTACAACTTCAAAATGAAATTACTTCTGCCTGGACAAAATGGGATGAGTCCAGACAAAACTACAGTGTCATTAAACCAACCGTAAATTCTGATTTCGAAGCTGTTTACAATGGAATGCTGACCAATTTTCAAAAACGGAATGTGAGTCTTTTAGAATTTACCGATTTTATGGAAAGCTACAACCAGGCTATTATCCAGCTGAATGAACTGAAGAAAAAAGTAGTAATCGCAGGGGAAGAATTAAACAGCACAATCAACAAAGATTTATTTTAAAATTTTAAAGAAATGAAACATACACTATTCATAGGAATTGCCATTGCAAGTCTGTCTCTGGCAAGCTGCAAAAAGGAAGTAGAAAATCCGGAAACCAATACATCCTTTGTTTTGAGCAACGATATGCTAAAAACCACAACTACTACAGAAGCAAAATCTCAGCCATTAAAAAACGAATTAAGTTTTTACGGAAAAATTACTGCCGACAATAATAAAATGATTGATGTATTTCCCTTGGTGGGCGGAAATGTGATGAAAGTAAATGTAGAACTTGGAGATTATGTTAAAAAAGGACAAGTTCTGGCAACTATAAAAAGTACAGATGTGGCCGATTTTGAAAAACAATCAATTGATGCTAAAAGCGATTTACTGGTAGCAAAAAACAATTTGAAAGTCGCTCAGGAATTGTTTGATGGGAAATTAAACTCTGAAAGCGATGTACTTCAGGCAAAGTCTGAGGTTAATAAAGCACAATCTCAACTAAGCAAAGTTCAGGAGACGTATAAAATCTACAATATAAAAGCCGGGTCAATTTATGAAGTCACTGCCCCAATAAGCGGATTTATTATTCAAAAAAGTATCAATCAGGACATGCTTTTACGAAATGACCGGTCTGAAAATATATTTGACATTGCAGAAATCAGTGAAGTTTGGGCAATGGCTAATATTAATGAAATCGATATTAACAAAGTGAAACTGGGAACAAGCGCAGCAGTGACAACCTTAAGTTATCCTGATAAAGTATTTAACGGAAAAGTAGATAAAATCTACAATGTAATCGATCCCGAAACAAAAGCAATGCAGGCCAGAATTAAATTAAGCAATACCGATTATATGCTTAAACCGGACATGAACGCAAATATAAAATTGTCTTTTAACGAGGACAAATCAATGATTGCCGTACCGAGTAAAGCGATAGTGTTTGATAAAAGCAAAAATTTTGTTGTCGTATTTAAAGACCGTAACAATATAGAAACCCGTCAAGTAGAGGTTTACAGAGTCGTTGGCGACACTACTTACCTATCAAGCGGTCTAAAAGAAAATGAAAAAGTGATTACAAACAACCAGCTGTTTATTTATGGTGCTTTAAACAATTAAGACATGAACAAATTCATAAAAAACATTATTGCTTTTTCATTAAAGAATAAGGCATTTACCTTCTTTTGGGTTGGTTTATTGGCTGTCGCGGGATTCATTTCTTTCAAAAATATGCCGATCGACGCTTTTCCAGACGTAACTAATACGCAGATTATCATTATTACCCAATGGAATGGAAAAAGTGCCGAAGAGGTTGAACGCTTTGTCACTCAACCGGTTGAAATTGCAATGAATTCTGTGCAGAAAAAGACAAGTGTCCGCAGTATTACCATGTTTGGATTATCTGTAATCAAAATCATTTTTGACGACGGAGTTGACGATACTTTTGCGCGTTTTCAGGTTAATAATTTACTTAAAAATGTTTCCCTTCCGGATGATGTAGAACCAGATGTTCAGCCACCATACGGACCTACAGGAGAAATTTTCAGATATATTGTAAAAAGTGACAGCAGAGACAGCAGGGAATTATTGACTTACCAAAACTGGGTAATCGATAAACAACTTCGTTCCCTTCCCGGTGTCGCAGATTTAAATGTTTTTGGAGGTCAGACCAAAACTTATGAGATTGGTGTTGACCCAATTAAACTGGCTAAATACAACATTACTCCTTTGCAAGTATATAATGCTGTAAATTCCGGAAACTTAAATGTGGGTGGAGATGTAATTGAGAAAAACGGACAAGCATTTGTGGTGCGCGGAGTAGGTTTGCTACAGTCAAAAGAAGATATTGGAAATATAATTGTAGACGATGCAGGCGGAAATCCAATTCTAGTTAAAAATCTTGCCGATGTATATGAAAGTTCAATGCCAAGAGTTGGACAAACCGGTATTGGTAATAACGACGATGCTGTTGAAGGAATTGTCGTTATGCGTAAAGGCGAGAATCCACAGGAAACTCTTGCTTTGATAAAAGAAAAAATTAAAGATCTTAATGATAACGTTCTTCCAAAAGACATTAAGATAGAGACCTTTTATGATCGTGATAATTTAATGAATTTTACGACTACAACCGTAATGCACAATTTATTTGAAGGTATTATTTTGGTGACCTGCGTTGTATTTTTATTCATGGCAGACTGGAGAACTACTTTTACCGTTTCGATTGTAATTCCGCTTTCCTTATTATTTGCGTTTTTATGTTTGAAAATGATGGGAATGAGCGCCAATTTGCTGAGTTTGGGTGCTGTCGATTTCGGAATTATCATTGATGGAGCAGTCGTCATGGTCGAAGGACTGTTTGTCGTGCTGGATCAACGGGCGCATCAGTTAGGAATGACAGCTTTCAATAAAATTGCAAAAGGAAGTTTAATCAAGAAAACAGGAACAGAAATGGGTAAAGCCATTTTCTTTTCAAAATTGATTATTATTACGGCGTTGCTTCCTATATTCTCTTTTCAGAAAGTGGAAGGAAAAATGTTCTCTCCACTGGCGTTTACTTTAGGTTTCGCCTTATTAGGGGCACTTATTTTTACACTGACATTGGTTCCGGTTCTTTCTCATCTTTTATTAAATAAAAATGTAAAAGAGAAAAACAACCCGTTTGTTAATTTTTGGGACCGAATTGTAACCAAAGGATTTGCCTGGACTTTTAAACATAAAGTTAAAACCTTAATTGCCTCTATTGGTATTATGGCAGCCGTTTTCTTTTCTGCCGGATTTCTTGGGACTGAATTTTTACCTCAATTAAATGAAGGTGCATTATGGGTAACTGCAGAACTGCCCATGAGTACTTCTCTGCCTGAAAGTGTTAAAACTGCAGCGATGATTAGAAAAGATCTCGAAAGTTTTCCTGAAGTTAAAAAAGTACTTTCGCAAACTGGCCGAAGCAATGACGGAACCGACCCCAATGGTTTTGGATTTATTCAGCTTCAGGTTGATTTAAAGCCAAAAGCCGACTGGACACGCAAAATTTCGATGGACGATCTGATTAATGAAATGGATAATAAACTGAAAGTTCATCAGGGTATTACGTACAACTATTCTCAGCCTGTAATTGATAATGTGGCAGAATCTGTGGCTGGATTTAAGGCTTCAAACGCTGTTAAAATTTATGGCGATGATCTCAACAAACTGGATGACCTTGCCAATAAAGTTTTAGCGGAAATTAAAGATATACCCGGAATTAAAGATGCAGGAATTTTAAGAAACGTAGGACAGCCCGAAATCAGCGTAATTTTGGACCGTGAAAAAATGGCTGCGTATGGCGTTACATTAAGCGATGCACAAGCCGTTTTAGAATTGGCTTTTGGCGGAAAAACAGCAACAGAAAAATATGAAGACGAAAAGAAATTTGATGTACGTGTGCGATTTTCGAAAGAATACAGAAAAGATGAAAAAGACTTAGAAGAAATTAAAGTTCCAACCATCAGCGGAATTAAAATTCCTTTAAAAGAAATCTGCGACATTAAGACGATTACAGGTCCCGCATTTATTTACAGAGATAATACAAAACGTTTTATTGGTGTTAAATTCTCTGTTCGCGATCGTGATTTAGGGAGTACAATTGCAGAAGCTCAGGCAAAAGTTAATAAATTAAAACTTCCTGCAGGCTATACAACCGGATGGACAGGAGAATTTGAAAATCAGGTGCGTGCCAGTGCGCGTCTTGCACAAGTTGTACCGATCAGTTTAATTGGAATTTTTGTGCTCTTATTTATATTGTTCGGAAACTTTAAGGATTCGCTGCTTGTTTTGGCCAACGTTCCCTTTGCTATCATTGGCGGTATTATTGCCTTGCATCTTACAGGGATGAATTTTGGAATTTCTGCCGGAGTAGGTTTTATTGCTCTTTTAGGAATTTGTATTCAAAATGGAGTTATTCTGATATCGGAATTTCATCATAATCTTAAAGCGAAATTCTCGCTTGAAGAATCCATTTTCATGGGAGTTAAAGCCAGAACTAGAGCTGTGGTTATGACCGCGTTAATGGCTTCGATCGGATTAATGCCGGCTGCAATTTCTACGGGAATTGGGTCAGAATCTCAAAAACCACTTGCTATTGTAATTATTGGTGGTCTGGTAACAGCTACAATTTTAACGTTGTTGGTATTCCCTATTCTGTTCTGGATATTCAACAGAAAAAAGCATCTTCCGATAGAATAAAAATAATTAGTTTTAAACCAATTGTTGGGATTTAAAAAAGAGAAGCATCATTCTTGTAATGGTGCTTTTTTGATTTTAATAATTGACATAAAACATAAAAATTATAATGCAAAAAAAATGACCTTTTGCTCAGAAAGGTCATTTTAATACTAACTCAAAACTTTTTAATTTTATTTAAGATCTTTTAGAATCGCGATAGCTTCATTTGCATTAGACAATTGCGCATATTTTAAAGCTGTATAATTTTTTTCATTTTTGATTGTCGCTACTGCACCATTCGCCAATAAAAATTTAATAATTTCAACTTTATTATATCTCGCGGCAATCATTAAAGGAGTCATGTCGTCTGACATTTGATTTACGTCAGCCCCATACTCAATAAATTTTTTCACGATTTCGATGTCTCCCTTACTAACTGCAACGTTTAATGGTGATGCAAAATAAGTTGAGATTTCAACTTGGTTTTTCACAGGAAGTTTGTGATTTGAAGCCATTGAAACATTTCCAAATGCTACTATGGCAAGTCCTAAATAAATTACTGATTTTTTCATGTTGATTGATTGTTAAATTGATTGATTTGATGATTTTTAATTTCTATGTAAATGTATTTATATTTCATGTATTATGTATTACAAAGTACTATGTTTTAACTAATTCTTAACATTCTCTTAATAAATAGGTTACAAATTTAAATTTTATGTTATACCACTTTTATAGTACTTAACTAATAGACGTTAGTAAATGAGAAATGTTACACTTTAACATAAAAAATTATAATAAAATTTTCAAACGCCTCTTAATCAAATTCTTATTTTCCTAATTTTACTCCGTTTCAAAGTAAAAAAAGCAATTCGATAAATTGAATTGCTTTTTTATTTTTAATTTGAATTAACCTTTACGTTTTTGCTTTGATGTTTCCAGAAAGGTTATACATTTCGTTGCGTTACTGTATTCTGCATATTGCAAAGCCGTAAAGCCCTGAGAATTCTCAATTGAAGCATCTGCTCCGTTCACAACCAAAATCTGCATAATTTCAAATTGATTAAATCGTGCCGCGACCATTAAAGGCGTCATATTATTGACCATTTTATTAATATTGACACCGTACAATACAAATTTCTTTACCGCTTCAATATCACCTTTACTGATGGCGAGATGAAAAGGCGATTTACCATAAATTGAATGCTCGATCTGATTTTCTGCTGGAAAATTGAAATTTGAAGCTTTCGCCTGTGTTGTAAAAATAAAAACTGATCCTAAAATAATTACTGCTTTTTTCATGATGATTGTTGTTTAATTGATTGATGATGATTAACAGTTAGACGACTAAAAAATGAAATAGGTTGCATCATTTTGAAAAAAAATAAAAAAGCGCAATTCAGATAAACCGAATTGCGCCTTTTAAATTTCTATTAATTAATTATATTTTAAACTTGCTATTGTAAATATTTTTAAGATCCTTTTCAAATAATGTAAATGGATTGTTATAGAAATCTATAAAATCAGCTGCACTTACTTGTCCGGGAAACGGTGCGTAATAATGCGTGGCACTTGTTGCATCATTTCTCCAGACCAAGACATATGCCAAATGCAGATCATCAGATTTTAAAGTTTTCAATAAAACTTCTGTCCACCATCCTGGATTAGGAATAGATTCCAAACCCGTTTCGGTAAAAGCGGCCAGTTTTTTCTTTTTTATTCCTAAATCAGAAATTATTTTTAATTTTTTAAAACCTGAATCCAAGTCGTATTTTCCGTCACGTCCAAAATCGGCGTAATCATCCATTCCGAACATATCGACATACTCATCGCCGGGATAACGTTCTAAATATTCTGCTGTAGAATTAAATTTGTTATCCGGAGAAAAGGCATAAATAAAATTGTGAACGCCTAAATTATCTTTTAAATAGGAAATGGTAAACTGCCAGACCGCAATAAAATCTTCACGCGAAGTATGGTTTTTCCCCCACCAGAACCAATCTCCGTCAAATTCGTGAAAGGGTCTGAAAATCATTGGGGAAAGCGTCCCGTCTTTTGCTTTTACAGAATGTGCAAAATCGGCAATTGTTTTTAAAATTACCTTGTATTGCTCGTGATGAGAACCGCCTGGTTTTATTAATGCCATCGAAGCAGCGGAAATTCCTTCTTTCCAGTAAAATCCGCCCTCTGAAGCCGGATTGTTAAAATGCCACGAAACTGTTGTAATGCCGCCTCTTTCATAAGTATCCACCACATTTTTTCTTAAAGCCGCTTTTGCTTTTTCAATTTGTACTGGCGATTGACCCGAAAAATCACTAAAATCAATTCCAACAATTGCAGGATGCGAACCAGTTACCAATTTTACATCTGATTTTCCCGGTTCGTTTTTCCATCCGTGACCATATTCCAACGCATGCTGATGTCCGAAAAGAATATTTCTTATAGAAAGAGTTTTTAAATTTTTGTAGAGGTTTTTAGTTTCTTCTGTCGCATTTTTATCAATTTGCGCAAAAAGAAAATGCCCTGCCATTATAAATATAAAGAGCAAGGCATTTTTATTTTTCAATAAATTCATGGTTTAAAATAGTTAGTTTTTAAACCCGAAAATTACTATTTTGAAGAAAGATATTCTAGTACGTTTTTATCAATACGTTGGTCAATATTGTCAATATCAGCTTTCACAAATTTTTCGCCTAAAATATTTTCATATAATTCAATATATCTTTCAGAAACAGATTCAATATATTCTTCTGTCATATCTGGAATTGCTTGTCCTTCCTGACCCTGAAATCCGTTTTCAATCAACCATCGGCGAACAAATTCTTTTGATAATTGTTTTTGTTCCTCTCCGTTTTTCTGTCTTTCCGCATAACCGTCAGCATAGAAATAACGGGAAGAATCCGGTGTATGAATTTCATCAATTAAAACAATAACACCTTCTTTTGTTTTTCCAAATTCATATTTGGTATCTACTAAAATTAATCCGCGGGAAGCAGCAATTTCAGTTCCTCTTTGAAATAAGGCACGGGTATATTTTTCTAAAATCAAATAATCTTCTTCTGAAACAATTCCTTTAGCCAAAATGTCTTCACGTGAAATATCTTCGTCATGAGAACCATTATCTGCTTTTGTAGTTGGCGTAATAATTGGCTCGGGAAATTTATCGTTTTCTTTTAAACCTTCAGCCATTGTAACTCCGCAAATTTGTTTTCTTCCAGCAGCATATTCACGTGCCGCATGTCCCGAAAGATAACCGCGAATCACCATTTCTACTTTAAAAGGCTCGCATAAGTGTCCAACAGCAACATTTGGATCGGGAGTTGCAATCAACCAGTTTGGTACAATATCCTGTGTTAATTCCATAAATTTTGTAGCAATCTGATTTAAAATCTGCCCTTTGTATGGAATTCCCTTTGGCAAAACAACATCAAAAGCAGAAAGTCTGTCTGTCGCCACCATCACTAAAAGTTCATCATTTATATTATAAACTTCTCTGACTTTTCCGCGGTAAACTGATTTCTGATTTGGGAAATTAAAATTTGTGGTTGTAATTGTATTGCTCATTATTCTAGTGGTGTTGTTTTTTATGTATGCAAATTTAAAATTATTTCACTGAGTTTCGCAATGAAATTTAATTTAAAGGAATAAAAAAATCCCTCAGTAAACAATAAGGGATCCTATATGTCATATTTCGTAAATATTAACCAGCGGCAAATTCCTTGTCCAGAATTTTAGAAGCAATATATTTTGCTACTCCGTCTTCTGCATTGGTTTTAATTACTTCCAAATCAGGCAGTTCTTCTTTTAAAATATCCGGAGCATTGCCCATAATAAGTCCTTTTCCTGAAGAAGATAACATTTGCACATCATTAAAACCATCACCAAACGAAACCGCTTCTGCCAGTGTAAAACCCTCTCTTTCTAAAATGGTCTCAATTGCCACAGCTTTATCTATAGATTTATCCATAAATTCCAGACAGGTTGGCAAACTGAAAGCATGATGTAAATGCTCTGATGAATTTTCTAAAATTGCATCTTTTAGTTTAACCAATTTTTCGTGATCCGGACAAGAGAAGAAAATTTTAATGGCTCCGAAATCTTCCAGACTTTTATAATCTACCAATTCAGGGCGATACTTTAATTCTTCCTGGAAAGAATTTAGTTTTTCATTCCATTTGTTGGTCTGCCAAACATTTTCTTTAAATAAAACTACTGTAATTTCAGGATCAATTTCAACGTTCAACGCCGCTTTCACTACATCGCTGTTAAGATTAAAAGCAAATAGCTGCTCTCTTTCCGGTGAATGAACCCTGGCTCCGTTTGAACTTACCAGATAAACAGGAATTTCGAGTTTTTCAATAATCGCCATAGCATCAAGATGATGACGTCCTGTCGCTATAACAATTAGATAGCCCTGATTGTGAAGTTCCTGAAAAATGGATTTTGTATAATCTGATATTCTGTGCTGTGGGTTGAGCAACGTTCCATCAAGATCGCTTACTACAACTTTTATATTTTTAAGTTTTGTCATATTAATAATCAAATAATTATATCGCAAATTTACAATTATAAGCGTGGAAGACCAAAGTCTGAAAGCTGTGAAATCAGGAAATAAGGCAAGTTTATTATTTATTTAACTATTTCATTAAATAAATAATATCAATAATTGCCCACAATCTTGTCATTTCTGACAAAACAACCCGTTTTTGCCATCCTGACGAATTAAGGACTTATATAAGAAGCTTCAACCGGAAATCTACAATCTTTGTCGAGCTGCTTACAGAGATTCCTCGTCCCTCGGAATGACAAAAATTGGAAAGAAACTAAGATTTGATCGTTTTCAATAGCATTTCAGAGTCAAAAAAAATATCCGTTTTACGCATTTCGATAAGAAAAACATAAAACGAATATCTTTGTTTTATACAGATTATAAAATCATTTTAATCTTTCACAATAAAATTAATCGTGATTTTCAATTTGCTTGTAAGCATCGATAACTTTTTTAACCAATCGGTGACGCACGATATCTTTATCATCAAGATATATAATTCCGATACCGTCGATATCTTTAAGAACCAGAATAGCTTCTTTCAGACCCGAAATAGTTCGTCGCGGTAAATCGACCTGACCCGGATCACCAGTAATCATAAACTTGGCGTTTTTTCCCATACGGGTCAAAAACATTTTCATTTGTGAATGTGTGGTATTTTGGGCTTCATCAAGGATTACGAAAGCATTATCAAGAGTACGGCCACGCATAAAAGCCAGTGGTGCAATCTGAATAATTCCTTTCAAAATATAATCCTCCAGTTTTTCGTTTGGAAGCATATCACGGAGCGCATCGTAGAGCGGCTGCATGTAAGGATCAAGTTTTTCCTTCATATCTCCCGGCAAAAATCCAAGATTTTCCCCGGCTTCAACCGCAGGACGTGTCAGAATGATCCTTTTTACTTCTTTATCTTTTAGCATTTTAACCGCCATAGCAACACCGGTATAGGTTTTCCCGGTTCCTGCAGGACCAATAGCAAAGACCATATCGTTCTTTTTAATCGTATCGACCAGCAACTGCTGATTTGGTGTCATTGCCTTAATGATCTTACCTCCTACACCATGAACTAAGATTTTGTCATGATCGTAAGATCTTTTTTCTTCCTGACCATCCATAATAACGCGTTCAATCACATTATCATCTATATTGTTGTATCGCGTAAAATGAAGCATTAATCTTTGAAATCGTTTTTCGAATTCGTCTAAAACTTCTTTTTCGCCAAATGCTTTTAAAGTTGTCCCTCGTGCTACGATTTTAAGCTTCGGGTAATACTTTTTAATTATTTCAAGATGGCTGTCCTGTGCTCCCCAGAACTCTTTTGGAGCAATATCTACTAGCTCGATTATTCTTTCGTTCAAATGAAGTAGTTTTTAAATTAAATAATTCAGTTATTATCTTAAGAGTTGTCGGGTTCTTTTTCTTGTCGGAGTTGCAGTTTCATGATACAGACCGAAAACTGAGAACTACGACTTCTGTAACAGCAGGTTAGTTCTAAAAAAAACAAATTGTCTTTACTTTCTTTCAATTTGTGTTTACTATTACTAGCTTTGCATTTCTCAAATTTAATGAAAATTAGATTTAAATACTATCAATAGTTATAAACAAAATGATGTCAATAATTACTCTTACTACAGACTACGGCCTCAAAGATCACTTCGTGGGCTCGCTGAAGGGTAAAATACTTTCTGAAAACTCAGAAGCTCAGATCATTGATATAACTCATGACATTGATCCCTTTAATACTGCAGAAGCAAGTTATATTATTGGTGCCTCTTATTTAAGCTTTCCAAAAGGTACTGTTCACTTAATTGGTGTGGACATTGAACGTAATAAAGAAAATCAGCACATTGCAATGCAATGGAATGATCATTACTTTATTTGTGCCGATAATGGTATTCTTAGTATGCTTACGCAGAAGATCGTTCCGCAGAAAATTGTTGCCATTAATATTCACGATCGTTTCCCGATTGAATATACGGATATGGATATTTTTATTCAGGTTGCATCACATCTTTCTAAAGGTGGTTTACTGAATGTTATCGGAAAGGAAATTCCGGCTTTAAAAGAAGCTACAGAATTGCAGGCAGTAGTCTCAAACGACGGCAATTCGTTAAAAGGGTATGTTATTTACATTGACCATTTTGGAAATATAGTGACCAATATTTCGAAACAGCAATTTCTGGACGCTGCAAAAGGACGTCCCTACGAAATTGTGATGAAGCCAAAAAGCATCAAAACAATTCTGCCGAGCTATTCTGCAATTGCAACATCAGACAAATATCCAATCAAAACATATGAAGGCGAGAAACTGGCTATTTTTAATGAAGCCGGATTTCTTGAAATTGCCATTTTTAGAAGCAACCCTTCAAAAGTTGGTTCTGCCAATAGCTTGCTGGGATTGAATTATCGTGACGTGATTACAATTCAGTTTTCTTAAAATAATTTTAGATTTTAGATTGCAGATTTTTAGATTCACGTATCGTTTGATCCTTCATTCCTCAGGATGACAAATAAGACGTAAAAAAATTAAAAAGAACAATCTAATTTGGTATTTTTGCGCGCATATTAAAGGTTTTCAAATCTAAAATCTAAAATCAGAAATCTAAAATTATGTTTATCAGAATTGTAAAAATGAGTTTTCATGAAGATAAAATTCCCGCCTTTCTGGAGAATTTTGAAACCGTAAAACATAAAATACGAAATGCTGAAGGAAATCGTTTTTTAGAATTATATCAGGATAAAAATAACAGAGAAATATTTTTCACTTACAGTTATTGGGAAACTGAGGCTGATTTGGAAAATTATAGAAATTCTGAGCTTTTTAATTCTGTCTGGACTTTTACAAAAAAACTATTCAACGCAAAACCGGAAGAACCGCAAAGTACGCATTAAAATATATTAAACAGGTCTTGAAAAAGTGCTAAGTTCGCAAGATGAAGCAACTGAAACCTGAAACAATAAAAAACCTGAAACAAAATAAAACTAAATGAAATCAATCATTTTAAGAGAAATAAAATCATTTTTTGGTTCCCCTGTGGGCTATTTGGTCATCGCTGTTTTCTTAATCAGCAACGGACTATTTTTATGGGTATTTGAGGGAGATTATAATATTTTAAATTCTGGTTATGCCGATTTAGCGCCATTTTTTACATTGGCTCCGTGGATTTTAATTTTTCTGATTCCGGCTGTAACCATGAGAACTTTCTCTGACGAAAAAAAACAAGGAACATTAGAATTATTACTGACAAAACCGCTATCAATCTGGGAAATTGTAAACGGTAAATTTTTTGGTTCATTTTTGCTAATCATCCTGGCTATAATTCCGACCTTGATTTATGTAAAAGTGATTTCAGATTTGGGTTCGCCCGAAGGTAATATCGATATGGGCAGTACAATTGGTTCCTATTTCGGATTATTATTTTTAATTGCTTCCTATTCCGCAATTGGAATCTTCACTTCCACCCTGTCAGAAAATCAGATTGTAGCTTTTATAATGGCTATTTTCCTGTGTTTCTTCTTTTATTTTGGTTTTGAAGGAATCGCTTCCTTACTTCCTGCATCCGGAAATGTTATTGCTGTTTTAGGTATGCAGAACCATTTTAAAAGTATGGCCCGTGGCGTAATCGACACTCGTGATGTTATTTATTTTCTAAGTATTACAATCGCTTTTTTATCATTAACAGTTTACCAATTAAAAAGTTTTAAAGCCTAATGAAAGCATCTACTCAGCAAAATATCAAAACATTAGGAATTACTATTTTTATTTTAATTGTCCTAAATGTACTTGGAACGTTGTTTTTTCATCGTTTTGATTTAACGAAAGACAAGCGATACACCTTATCTCCCACTTCATTACAAATTGTAAAACAAGTTCAGAATCCGCTATCCATAAAAATTTATATGGAAGGAGTGCTTCCTGCAGATTTTAAACGTCTACAGCAGGAAACCAAGCAATTACTAGAAGAATTTCAAGCCTATAATAAAAATATAGTTTTTGAATTTGTTGATCCTTTAGAAAATGAAGAAGAAAGTGAAGAATTAACAAAATCGCTATTTAAAAAAGGATTAACTCCCATAAATATTACGGTCGACGACAAAGGGAAACAATCGCAGGCAATGGTTTTTCCGTGGGCAGTTGCGCTTTATAATGACAAAGAAGTAAAGATTCCGTTATTAAAGAATATAATGGGCGCTTCAACCACACAAAAAGTAATAGGATCAATTCAGCATTTAGAATATTCTATTGCAGATGGTATAAGCAGGGTTACTACTAAAAAGCAGAAAAAAATCGCCATTTTAAAAGGTAACGGCGAACTGCGTGAAGTGCATATCGCAAAAATGCTGATGCAGATTCACGAAAGTTATTTGATCGGGCCTTTTACTTTAGATTCGGTTGCCAAAGATCCAAACGGAACTTTAAACGAGCTTAAGAAATATGATTTAACGATAATTTCCAAGCCTACAGAAAAATTCTCAGACGAAGAAAAAGAAGTGCTGGATCAATATATTATGAATGGCGGAAAAACGCTTTGGCTAATCGATCAGGTCGCTGCCGATATGGACAGTTTGTATAATGACATGGGCGCTACCCTTGCCTATCCACGGGATTTGAATTTAAATGATATGTTCTTTAAATACGGATTCAGAATAAATCCTGATTTGGTAAAAGACGAACAGGGAAGCCCAATAAAACTGGCAACAGGCGAACAGGGAAGTGCAACGCAATATCAGGATTTTATCTGGAAATTTGCGCCACAGGTTTACCCGACTAGTCCGCATCCGATTGTAAAAAATATGGGCGGAATCAAATTTGATTTTGCCAGTCCGATTGATACTTTAAAAAACGGAATCAGAAAGACTGTTTTACTGCAGTCTTCCCAATATTCAAAAGTTATCGGAACACCTTCAGAAATCAATCTGAATATGGTAACCGAAAAAACTACTCCGCAGGATTATTTAAACAAAGGAAATATTCCGCTTGCCGTTTTACTGGAAGGCTCTTTCCATTCTGCATTTGAGAACAGGGTTTTACCTTTTAAAGACAATTCGTTTACGCCAAAAGGAAAACCAAACAAAATGATTGTTGTTTCAGACGGAGATATTGTCCGAAATCAGCTTGATAAAAACATGGAACCTGTAGAGTTAGGTTATGACCAGAGAACAGGTAATTTATACGATAACAAGGACTTTATCATGAACTGCATTAATTATTTGCTGGACGATAGCGGACTTATTAACATTAGAAGCAAAGATGTAGAACTGCCTTTACTGGACAAAGAAAAGGTTTATCAGAGATATTCTACAACACAATTTATAACTATCGGAGTTCCAATTCTTATTTTAGCACTTTTTGGGTTTGTATTTACTTTTGTGAGAAAAAGAAAATACAGCCGATAGATGTTAATAAAAAAATGTAATACTTTAAATAGTTTAAGATATATTTGTAATCCGTATATTTAGCATATTATTCGCTGAAATACATCAAAAAATAAAATAAAACAGATGAAATTTATAGTATCGAGTTCGTACTTATTAAAACAATTACAAGTTTTAGGTAGTGTAATCAACAGCAACAATACGTTGCCCATTTTAGACAACTTTTTATTTGAACTAAACAATAATGAGTTGACTGTTTCGGCTTCCGATCTTGAAACAACAATGTCAGCTACATTATCGATCGATTCTACTAGCAAAGGAAGTGTTGCTGTACCAGCGAAACTTTTGCTTGAAATTTTAAAAACATTTCCGGAACAGCCTCTTACATTTACAGTTGAAGACAACAATACAGTAGAAATTAGCTCTAACTCTGGAAAATACGCATTGGCATATGCTGCAGGTGAAGAATTTCCAAAGGCAGTAAGCCTTGAAGATCCGTCTGTAACACTTGTTCCTGCAGAAGTTTTGGCTACTGCAGTAAGCAAAACTATTTTTGCGGCCGGAAACGATGATTTACGTCCGGTAATGTCTGGAGTTTTCTTTCAGTTTTCTCCTGAGGGATTAATTTTCGTAGCAACAGATGCTCACAAACTGGTAAAATATTCCCGTACAGATGTAAAAGCATCTCAGGTTGCAGATTTTATCATGCCGAAGAAACCTTTAAACATCTTAAAAAGTATTTTAGGAAGTTCTGATGCAGAGGTGAAAATTGAATACAACGATTCAAATGCGACTTTCTCATTTGACAACTACATCTTAATGTGTCGTTTAATTGATGGGAAATATCCAAACTATGAAGCGGTAATTCCAAAAGAAAATCCGAATAAATTAATGATCGACCGTTCTTTATTTTTAAGTTCTGTTCGTCGTGTTGCGATTTTCTCAAACAAAACTACACACCAGATTCGTCTAAAAATTGCAGGGGCAGAATTAAATGTTTCCGCAGAAGATATTGATTATTCCAATAAAGCAGAAGAAAGACTGACTTGTGATTATCAGGGAGATGATTTACAAATTGGTTTCAATTCCCGTTTCTTAACAGAGATGTTGACCAACCTTCAGTCTGATATGATTATGCTTGAAATGTCTCTACCAAACAGAGCCGGAATTTTGACTCCGGTTGATGGTTTAGAAGAAGGCGAAACAGTTACTATGCTTGTAATGCCTGTAATGTTAAATAGTTAACATCAAAGTTTCTTTTTGTTACAGGGATTTTTTTTAGTTTCAGATTAAAGACATATCATTGTAAAAAAAAAAGATATCGCTATTAACCAACCATTTTTTATACCTAGAAACCGCAATTCCTATAAAGAGTTGCGGTTTTTTATTTGTTTTGTTTCAGGTCTAAAGTTTGAGGTTGTCAGCTTTGCTTCGATTTAAACGCAGATAACGCAAAGAATTTAATCATCATAAGTCAAGAACCTGAAACTTCAAACATGAACCTTGAAACAAAATAAATTATCTTTGTTTTATGAAAATAGAAATTTGGTCGGACATCATGTGTCCGTTTTGTTATATCGGTAAAAGACAACTGGAAACTGCTCTTGCAATATTTCCAAATGATAATTTTGAAATTGAATGGAAAAGTTTTCAACTGGATCCAACTATAACGTCTGAACCTGATACAGATGTTTACACCTTTTTGGCAGAAAGAAAAGGAATGAGTGTTGAGCAATCTAAAGAAATGCATAAAAGTGTAGCAGAACGTGCTAAAAGTGTCGGCCTCGATTATAATTTCGACAAAGCTGTTATTTCCAATTCGTTAAATGCACATCGAATTATTCAATTGGCTAAAACTAAAAACATAGGCGATCGAATGGAAGAAATTTTCTTTAAAGCCTATTTTACGGATGGCGAAGATTTAAATAACGGTCTAACCTTAATTAAATTAGGCAATCAGGCAGGTTTAGAAGAAAGTGAAGTGAGAGAAGTTCTGGAAAGCGATGATTTATTTCTAAAAGAAGTACAATCGGACATAAAAGAAGCTGGTGAAATAGGTGTTCAGGGAGTTCCTTTTTTTGTGTTTGACAGAAAGTACGCGATTTCGGGCGCGCAGCCTGTTGAATCCTTCGTTAAAACTATTCAGGAAATTTTAAAATAATTTTAAATACTATAAAAATTAAAAGCGTGCTGCCTACATTTAGACAGCACGCTTTTATTTTTAATTAAATAAAAAAATAAATTAGTGTCCCGCTTTACCTTTAGAATCTGACGATTTTGCTGGACTTTTTCCTCTGGAACCTGAAGTAGATTTTTGAGTTTTTCCAGAATCTTTCATACCGGATTTCGAATCTTTTTTTGAAGTTTCCATACTATATAATTTTTGAATTATTAATAATCACAAATTTGCAAAATATATAACCATTTGTTTTACAGATTTTTATCAGATTGTTTCAAAATAATATGGTTTGGGAAATGATAAATAATCTTGTAAGATTTAAATCAAATCATATAATTTTTTGGATGCTGTAATTTTCAAATTTGTATATCTACAGAAATTATGATCTACTAATTAAAAATTGGTTATGAAAGCAAGTACATATCAATACAGCAGAAATTTTGAAATCTTTCAGTGCAGTAAGCCAGAGCACATCGATACTGCTCAGGAAAATGAAGCCATGGACGATGAGATTACGACAGGACAAAATCAGGACACCAATCATAAATATTGCTTTTCTGATTATGAAATCATACAAAGCGGTTTATATCTTACCGAAGATAATTTTCAGTTTTACAGTTACGATGAAACTAATCCGTATGACAGCTTCAATCTCGATAATGAAGATGACAAATACAATTGCCCGCCATACACCGATTTTCAATATTAAATATTTACAATATGTCGCCGAAAAATGATCAGGAAATAATGAACGAATATTTGTCTAATGAAAGAACTTTGTTAGCATGGGTTCGCACAGGCATCGGCATAATGGTTTTCGGATTTGTAGCAGTTAAATTTTCATTGTTTTTAAAACAGCTTCCGGCAAAATATATAGCAGAAACTGTAGTTCCAAACAGTAATTACACAATCTATTTAGGTATTGGTTTATTGATTGTTGGAGCTTTGACAATTCTTTTATCCTATTTGAGATACAATCATACGATTAAACTTCTCAAGGAAGGGAAATATCAGTATTCAACTGCAATGCTTACCTTTATAACAATGACCTTGTTTGTATTAAGTATTTTGTTAATCGCCTATTTAATTTTTGCCGCGAGCAATTAATTAGATTAATAGTGCCTAATTTATAAAAGATGAACCCACCATTATTACAATTTAACGATAAAGGAATTTACTGTCAGCAGGCAGATGTCTATCTTGATCCGTGGCGTCCTGTAAAAAACGCCATTATCACGCACGGACATGCTGACCATTCCAGATGGGGACATCAAAATTATATTACGCATCACACCAATGTGGCGATTATAAGATATCGTCTGGGAGAAATAAATGTTACGGGAAAAGACTGGAACGAGACTTTTACCATAAATGGAGTACAATTTTCTTTTCATCCTGCCGGACATATTATTGGTTCTGCGCAAATTAGAGTGGAATATAAAGGGGAAGTCTGGGTTTTTACAGGAGACTACAAAACCGAGGATGACGGAATTTCTGTTCCGTACGAGGTCGTAAAATGCCACTCTTTTATAACAGAATGCACCTTTGGACTTCCCGCTTTTAAATGGGTTCCACAAAGTGAAGTAATGACCGATATAAATAATTGGTGGGCAGAGAATCGTGCAGAAGGAAAAACGTCTGTACTTTTTGGATATTCGTTAGGAAAAGCCCAACGATTACTTAAATTTCTGGATCCAAATATTGGAAAAATATATACACATGGTGCGATTGAAAATATGACCGAAGTCGTTCGTCCTTTAATTCAGCTGCCTCCAACAATACGGGTAACATCCGAAACAAAAAAAGAAGATTTATTAGGAAGTATTGTAATTGCTCCGCCCAGTGCACATGGAAGTACCTGGATCAGAAAAATGACGCCTTTTGTAACCGGAACAGCAAGTGGATGGATGGCTTTTAGAGGAGCACGCCGAAGAAGGGCTGTCGACCGCGGATTTGTTTTAAGCGACCATTGCGACTGGACAGGACTTTTGGAAAGCATAAAAGCAACCGGAGCCGAAAGGGTGATATGCACACACGGTTATTCGGATATATTTTCTAAATATTTACGCGAACTGGGTTACGACGCCCGAACCGCTCATACACAATATGACGGAGAAACGAATGATGAGGATAATTGAGTTAATTGTGAAATGTGAAATGTGAATTGTTAAATGGGAAATGGAATGAATATGAAACTTTGATTTTAACTTTCTTATATATAATAACTTCTAACATCTCACAAACTATAATTCCAACTCCTAACTTCTAATAAAATACTATGAAAAACTTTGCCGAACTTATAAAAACACTCGATAGTTCTAATAAAACATCGGTAAAAGTTGATGCTTTGACGCAGTATTTTATGAAAGCTAGTGATGAAGATAAAGTCTGGACAATTGCTATACTTTCGCACCGACGCCCTCCCCGACCTGTAAATACAACTTTGCTGCGTTTATGGGCAAATGAATTGGCTAATATTCCGCTTTGGCTGTTTGAAGAAAGCTATCACATTGTAGGAGATTTAGCTGAAACAATTGCATTGGTAATTCCGACCACAAAAGAGCATTCTGATAAAAGTTTAACAGAATATCTGCAGGAAATTATCGCCTTGAAAAATAAATCCGACTTTGAAAAAAAAGAATATCTGCAGACCAACTGGCTGGCTTTAAATTATTATGAACGCTTTGTTTTTACGAAATTAATAACCGGCAGTTTCAGAATAGGTTTAAGTCAGAAATTGATGACCCGTGCACTTTCAAAAGCAGAAAATATTAATGAAGATGCACTTGCTTATAAATTAATGGGCGACTGGAACCCGAATAAAATTAGTTTTCAGGAACTGGTTTTAGATGAAAAAAGCAGTGATTATTTATCCAAACCTTATCCGTTTTATTTAGCTTATCCAATTGAAGGCGAACCTGAAAATTTGGGAAATCCAGAAGACTGGAGCGCCGAACATAAATGGGATGGTATACGTTCTCAAACCATTATCAGAGAAGATGAAATTTACATCTGGAGTCGTGGCGAAGAATTGGTAACCGATAAATATCCAGAATTTGCCACGTTAATTGGGGTTATACCCAATGGTACTGTAATAGACGGCGAAATTCTTCCATTTATTGAAAATGAAATTGGAACATTTAATGATTTACAGACGCGAATTGGACGAAAAAATGTTTCGGCTTCTGTTTTAAAGAAAACACCTGTCATCATTAAAGCGTATGATTTATTGGAGTGGCAGGGAAATGACATTCGAAATCTTCCTTATGAAGAACGCAGAACCTTATTGGAAACATTATTCAGTACAGTAAAAGACAAAGAAATTCCGCTTCAGCTTTCTGAGAGAGTTACTTTCTCAAGTTGGGATCAAATTACAGAAGAAAGAATGAAATCCCGCGAGATGAAAAGCGAAGGATTAATGCTGAAGAAAAAAGATTCACCCTACCTAGTGGGAAGAAAAAAAGGAGACTGGTGGAAGTGGAAAATTGAGCCTCTGGTTATTGATGCAGTTTTAACCTACGCTATGCGCGGTCACGGGCGAAGATCCAACCTTTTTACCGATTATACCTTTGCTTTATGGCATCAAAATGAAAATAATGAACGTGAACTCGTCACTTTCGCGAAAGCGTATTCTGGTTTAACCGATGCCGAATTTAGAATGGTAGACGATTTTATAAAAAAGAATACGCTGGAACGTTTTGGGCCCGTGAGAAGCGTAACTCCAAAATTGGTTTTTGAAATTGGTTTTGAAGGAATAGCACTTTCAAAACGACATAAAAGCGGTGTTGCAACACGTTTTCCAAGAATTTTGAGATGGCGTCATGATAAAAAAATTGAAGATGCTAATTCAATAGATGACTTAAAAGATATGATTCTTTAAGATTAACACGTAAGTTTCACTTTTTGCATAGCCAAAAAAAAAAAAAAGGCGTTTCAGTCGTTGCAATTAACATAGCTCCGACTGGATAAACAGCTGGAGCTAATGCCTGAGCGGCAAAAAACTAAAACAAAAAATGAACAGAGAGCAGTTATTTACAATCGCCAGCAATTGGTTTGAAGATCAGGGATGGAAGCCCTTTCCATTTCAGACTCAGACTTGGACTGCTTTTTTACAAGGAAAAAATGGTTTATTAAACGCTCCCACCGGAAGCGGAAAAACGTACGCACTCTGGCTTCCCATCATTTTAAATTATATTAAAGAAAATCCGAAGTATAAAACAAAGCATGTTACGGGATTAAAGGCGATCTGGATTACACCATTGCGATCTTTATCTGTAGAAATAAAACAAGCAGCCGAAAGAGTAATCCATGATCTGGATGTGAAGATGACGGTCGGAATTCGCTCCGGAGATACATCTGCGGCAGAAAGAGCGAGACAAAAAGGCAAAATGCCCGATTTGCTAATTACCACTCCGGAAAGTCTGCAATTACTTTTGGCAACAAAAGGATACGAAAACACTTTTAAAAACTGTACCGCAATTGTAATTGATGAGTGGCATGAATTACTGGGAACAAAACGCGGAGTGCAAGTTGAACTCGGATTGTCAAGATTAAAAACGATTGCTAAAAACATTCGTATTTGGGGAATTTCAGCGACGATCGGTAATTTGGAACAAGCCCGTGAAGTATTACTTGGCGTTAATTCTGAAATTTCTCAAAATTCGGTTTTAATTAAAGCTGTCCTTAATAAAAAAATCAAAGTAGTTTCTGTAATTCCGGAAAAAATGGACACCTATCCATGGCGCGGTCACATGGGATTGCATTTAATTGATGAAGCGGCAAAAATTGTAAAAGCCAGTAAAACAACATTAATTTTTACTAATGTGCGTTCGGCCTGCGAGATCTGGTACCAAAGATTATTAGAAAAATATCCTGAATTTGCCGGAGAAATGGCCATGCATCACGGAAGTATAAGCCGTGAAACCAGACTTTGGGTCGAAGATGCAATTCGAAATGAGGAATTAAAAGTCGTGGTCTGTACTTCGAGTTTAGATTTGGGTGTCGATTTTGCGCCTGTCGAATCGATTATTCAGGTCGGCGGTCCAAAAGGCGTTGCCCGGTTTATGCAGCGAGCGGGACGAAGCGGACACCAGCCCGGAAAAGAAAGTGTAATTTATTTTCTTGCCACTCATGCCATCGAGCTTATAGAAGCTTCGGCTTTAAAAAAGGCAGTGGAAAATAGTGTTATCGAAGATCGTGTTCCCTACTTAAACAGTTGGGATGTGCTGGTTCAGTATTTGAATACTTTAGCCGTTTCAGAAGGATTTTTTCCGGATGAAATTTTTAAAGAAGTAAAAAACACCTTTAGTTATCAGACCATTACAAAGGAAAACTGGAACTGGATTTTAAATTTCATCACAAACGGAAGTCAGAGCCTGCATGCTTACGATGAATTCAAAAAAGTAGAGATTGAAGAAGACGGCAGATATAAAATTAACAACAGAATGATCGCTATGCACCACCGTTTGCAAGTGGGAACTATTGTAGGCGACGCGGTGATGAACGTCAAATTTATAAGCGGCGGTTATATTGGAACTATTGAAGAATGGTTTGTTTCTAAATTAAAACCCGGAGATACTTTTATTTTTGCCGGAAAAAGACTGGAATTATTCCGCATACGAAATATGCAGGTTTTAGTAAAAAAAGCAAGTGCGAAGAAAGAAACTAAAATCGCAAGCTGGATGGGCGGACGTATGGCACTTTCTGCACAAATGAGCGAATTACTGCGTCAGGAGTTGTATCGTGCCAATACCGATAATCTTTCACCAGAATTAAAAGCTTTGCAGCCCTTATTTATCAGACAAAGAAAGGAGTCTATTGTTCCTGATACAAACGAGTTTTTAATAGAAACATTTAAAACAAGAGAAGGTTTTCATGCAATTTTTTATCCTTTTGAAGGACGTTTTGTGCACGAAGCCCTGGCTAGTTTACTCGCGTACAGAATTAGTTTACTGCAATCGATCAGCTTTTCTTTGGCATATAATGACTATGGTTTTGAATTACTTTCGGATCAGGAAATTGATATTGAAGCCGTTCTGGATAATAATTTATTTTCTACAGAATACGTACACCATGATTTACAAAAAAGCTTAAATTCTACAGAAATGGCAAGGCGTAAATTTCGTGATATCGCTGTAATTGCCGGACTGGTTTTTACCGGAATGCCCGGAAAAATGGTTAAAACAAAGCATTTACAAAGCGGGTCGCAATTATTGTTTGAAGTTTTCAGGGATTTTGAACCTGATAATTTACTTTTGCACCAGGCTTACCGCGAAACATTTGAGCATCAATTGGAAGAAGGAAGATTAATTTTGGCTTTGGAAAGAATTGAAAGACAAAATATTGTCTGGAAAAAATGCCTCAAGCCCACACCTTTCAGTTTTCCGATTATTACCGATCGATTGAGAGAAAAACTTTCAAGCGAAACATTAGCCGAAAGAATTCAGAAAATGACGGCTTCTTACATGAAATAAAATATGAATATTCTAATACAAAACCAAACTTTTACCTTACATCCAAGTGGCGCTCTTTATTGGGAAGAAAAAAAAATACTGGTTATTTCTGATGTACACCTGGGGAAAATATCTCATTTCAGAAAACATGGAATCGCCATTCCTCAAAATGCCGTTCAGGAAAATTTCAACAGACTGACTACCGTGATCGAACATTTTTGTCCCGACAAAGTGATTTTTCTGGGAGATCTATTTCACAGTTCTAAAAATGCAGAATGGAATTTGTTTGAAAATTGGGTCACCGACTGCAACAGTGAACTAATTCTCGTTGCTGGAAATCATGATATTATTGATGAAAAGCATTATAACGACATCAATATTTCTGTGGTACAAATTTTAGAAATTGATGATTTCTTTTTTACCCATCATCCGACAGAAAGAGAAAATGTATTTAATTTTTCCGGACATATCCATCCCGGAATAATCTTGCGCGGACTCGGAATGCAGAGCTTAAAATTACGCTGTTTCTTTTATAAACCAGATCAAATGATACTTCCCGCATTTGGAGAGTTTACCGGAAAGTTTATTTTGAAACCCGGCTCCGAACATCTTATTTATGCCATTGCGGGAGAAGAAGTAATTTTAATTCATAACAGAACATCTTAATATTTTGATAATTTGTTTTCAGGTAAATTTTATTCATATAATCTCTTGGAAGAAAAAACAAAAAAATGAGAATTAACTGTCTTTTAATTTTTTTTTCTGTTCAATAAAAATCAAAATTCTTGTTGATTTTAACATAAAATGTGCTGACAATAACTTCAAATAAGTATTTATGCCATTAAAAATGCAACTTTTGTTCTCGATAGTTTAACAAATTTTTTCGCATCCAAATTAATGTTATATATTTGGTAGTAAAAATCCAAATTTAAAGCAAATGCAAAATAACGTCCTGGGTGTTTTAAGAGAGCACGAAAATAAATTGTTGACAATATGGTCTCAGATTCTTATCGATAGTGGATCAGGTGACGGAGCTGTTGAAGAAGAAGAATCAAAAGAATTTGCTTCTTTGTTTTTAAATGCAGTATCAAATTCTGATGAAAACAGAGATTTTGAAAAAGTAGAAGATCTTATCGTAGGAATTGCCTCTTCCAGAGGAAAGCGTGGTTTCTCACCTAGAGAAAATGCCCAGTATTTAATTTCTTTTAAAGAAGCTTGTTCCAGAATTCTTTCAGAAGTTATGACAGAACCTGTTCAGCTTTTTGAGGCTAACACCAGGTTAAGTACCATTATTGACAACATGACAATTATGACTTTTGAAGCCTATATGAAAGGCAGAGAAGATGTGATCTCGAGACAGATTGATGAAATCAGTGAAATATCGACTCCGGTAATTGCCGTATGGGATGGTATTGTTGCTTTGCCAATTATTGGAACTCTGGACAGTTCAAGAACTCAGATTGTAATGGAAAGCCTTTTGCAGCAAATTGTAGATACAGGAAGTTCTATCGCTATTTTGGACATTTCTGGTGTTCCTGCAGTAGATTCTCTTGTAGCACAGCATCTTATTAAAACAGTTAGCGCTACCCGTTTAATGGGAGCAGAATGTATTATTAGTGGTATTCGTCCGGAAATTGCTCAGACAGTAGTGCATTTAGGAATTGATTTAAGCGGTATTATTACCAAAGCTTCACTGGCGAGCGCCTTAAAAACGGCATTCGATATGCTTCAATTATCTGTTGTTAAGAGAAAAAAATTAGTAGAATAAAGTTTTTTTATATTTTTTATGGAAAGAATTCCTATATTGAAAATGGGAGATTTTTTGCTGGTTACTATTCAGGTAGACTTGTATGATCAGCTGGCAGAAAATCTTGAGTCAGACTTAATAAATACCATTAGCAAACACAGTTCAAAAGGTGTATTGATAGATATATCTGCAGTTTCTATAATTGATTCCTTTATGGGAAGAATTTTAGGAAACATAGCCGTTATGTCCAAAATTCTCGACGCACAAACTGTTGTTGTAGGTATGCAGCCTGCAGTTGCTATTACCCTTGTTGAACTTGGACTCTCATTAAACGGAGTCATCAGTGCCTTAAATGTTGAAAAAGGCATGGAATTACTTCGCTCAAATATGCAGTATAGCGACAACGAAGAGCCGGAGTATGACGACGATAACGAATAGTAAAGAAGAAGCCCTGATCGTAAAAGAACAGGACGTAGTTCCGTTGCGCAACCGGGTTAAAGAATATGGCGTAAAAATTGGGATGAGTATTTTAAATCAGACCAAACTTATTACGGCTACCAGTGAGCTTGTGCGTAATCTTCTAAAATATGGAGGAGGCGGAAAAGTTATTATCGAGTCTGTGAGCAACGGACGGGAAAATGGCGTACGCGTTACTTTTATTGATAACGGTCCCGGAATTGCAGATATTAGCCTGGCCATGAAAGACGGTTACAGTACCGGAAAAAGCCTTGGTTTAGGATTGCCGGGAACCAAAAGACTTGTCAATGAATTTGACATTAAATCAGAACTTGGAAACGGTACTACCGTTACTATAACAAAATGGAAAAATGGATAATACGTTTTCCACTTATAAAATTGATGACAGAAGTCTCATTGCATTTATAAAAAGAGAAATACACAATCTTGCCCTCAAAATAGGTTTTACACCTCACAGAGCTGCCGAAACAGACATTATCATTGCAGAGTTAACCTCTAATCTTATGAAATTTGCCAATGGAGGAGAACTTCTCTATCGGGCCAACTTTAACGGTGAATATAACGAAATCGAAATCTATTGTCTTGACAAAGGCATAGGATTTGAAAATGTAGCCAAAATTATGAATGATGGCTACTCTTCTGCAAATACACTCGGACACGGATTAGGCTCTATAAAAAGACTTAGCAACGACTTTCAGATTTACTCCATGAAAAATTGGGGCTGTGTACAATATGTGAAGATTGGTGAAAAAGCAGATATCGAACTATCACCAGTAAAATCGGGATTAGATCATACCTGTATAGCTGTAAATTATCCCAATGAAAAAATATGTGGAGATGGGTATTATATAAAACATAATTCTAAAGGTTTTCAGATATTTGTGGGAGATGGACTAGGTCATGGCGAAGGTGCCCATGAAGCAGTCGAAGCAGCTATAAAGGCATTTAGGCAGACAATCGAAACTGACCCCGAATCTATCCTGAGAGATATTCATTCAAAAGTAAAAAAATCCAGAGGATTAGTGGCTACAATCGCTGCTGTAGATTATAAATCCGAATCCTGGAGCATTTGTGGTATCGGAAACATTAATACCCGCATTTATAATGGTTTAGACAACAAAACTTATACACCTTATAATGGCATAATTGGTCATAATATTCCACGAACCTTAAATAGTACAATTGTGCCTTACAGAAAGCACCAGATTATAATTATGCACAGTGACGGACTTCGAACCAGATGGAACTTAAATGATTTAAGTGCCATTTTCAAACAAAGTCCCGGCATAATTTCAGCGGCCTTATACAAAGAAAATGTCAGAGGTACCGATGATGCAACGATTCTTGTGGGTAAAATAAATTAGTTATGAAGGAGATTATTCATATAAATCTTGATAACGAAATGGACTTAATATTAGCCCATAAGCGTTGTATGAAAATTGCCGAGATGTGCGGTATGCCATCTTCTTTTCAGACAAGATTTTCTACTGCCGTATCCGAAGTTGCCAGATGTTCTATTACAAATGGTAAAAATTCGCTGCTGGTTTTGGGTATTAATATTATTAGAAATACCCAAAAAGAAATCGTAGCTATAATTACAGATTCGATTGATTTAAAAAACTGCAGTCCCGACGCTTTTACATACGCAGCCAAAATCTCAGGAAATATAGAATATTCTTATTTCAATAATTTATCAACAACAAGAATCAGTCAGCTTGTTCCCTCACCTGGCCTGCTTTCAGAAACTAAGATTAAAAGCCTCATTGATTATTTTAAATATGAGCCGCCTTTGTCACCTTATGACGAAATCAGAAAGAAAAATATTGAACTTATCGCACTGTCTGAAAAACTGTCAGAAAGCGAAAATAAATACAAGCAATTAGCAAATACACTTCCCGTACTCATTTGCATAGTCAATGAGCGTGGAAATGTATTATTGGTTAATGAATCTTTAGAAAATTATTTAGAGAAACCATTACTTGTTTTTGATCGTAAAACCTTGTTCAATTTCATTCATCCGGATGATATTGATGGGATTCTTGAAGGCCTAAGCACCGCAAAATCTAATAGAAAAGATTTTATGGGAGAAGCGAGAATTAAAAACAATTCAGATTATGTCTGGCATTTGGTTTCGATCACGCAAAACAAAGCTGAAGACGGCGCCTTTAACAGCTGGCTCATTTATTTTGTAGACATCAATGCTCGCAAAATGGTAGTTGAAACTCTTAAAGATAATACGGAACTAAAACTAATTCAGAGCGAACTCGAAAGTGCAAACTCAAAATTACGTTTTAAAAATAAAGAGTTAGAGCAATTTGCTTATATCGCCAGTCATGATCTTCAGGAACCATTGCGCAAAATTATGATTATGCTGTCGCGTGCCGGCGAGCATTTAACTGAAAACCAGAAGAAAGAGTATTATTTTGACCGAATTACATTAGCGGCCGGACGATTATCCAACTTAATTACAGATGTTCTGAATTATTCTAGAGTGGATAATATGGCGCATTTTTCAGATGAAGTGGATCTTAATGAAATCGTAATTGAAGTTTTAGGTGATTTAAGTCTTGTTATTGAAGAAAGGAATGCGGTAATTAATATTGACAAACTTCCAATCGTGTTCGGACTCGATACACAGCTTCGACAATTATTGTATAACCTGATCAATAACGCTCTTAAATTTAATACGACAGAACCAACTGTTACCATTTCTTATAACGATGTACCAAAAGATAAAAATCTGACTACTTCTGCAGAAAATTACGATGTCATCTCAATATCAGACAACGGAATTGGAATGGACAGTAAATATTCCGGACGTATTTTTGATATGTTCCAGCGTCTTCACGAACGTGATCAATATGGCGGTAATGGGATTGGTCTGGCATTATGCCGAAGAATTATCGAAAACCATAATGGTATGATTCATTTTAGCAGTAATCCGGGAGAAGGAACAACATTTTGGATTTACCTACCTAAAAAATAATTCCTGCTGATTTATAAATTTAAATAAAATTACAATATATCTTCATGGCCGCAGAGTTTCTATATTCTTTGCGGCTTTCTTTTAAGTACTTCCAGATAATAAATAAATGAACTGGGCTGTACTTTTAAATTTAATTTTTCTTAACTGAAAGTCTTCCAAAAAAAATTAAATTTGAGCTCCCAAATAAGCCATAACATTATGATTTTTCAAAAAAGAACATTTTATTTTTTCTCTTTACTTTTATTTCTTCTTTTCATCCCGCATAACTACGCTCAAGAGCAAAAACCGGTAAAAAAAGAAAGCCGCGGAAAATTATTTAACGATACCACAGCAACAGACAGCGACTATCTGATGTCGATTGAAAAAGCCGGCGAAGTCCTTGAATCTGCATATAATGATATTGATTTTGCCGGAGACACCCACCACCTGTTTGGCGAAATGAGTCGTACAGAAAGCAAACTCAATCTGATTTTAGCAAGTCTGAAAGGCGCAAACCCCAATGTGCGAAACCAGCAGATGTACCGCATAGTATTGCAGGAAATCGAGCAGGAATTGGAAGAACAGAATAAAGCCATTAATACCCGAAATCTCAATCTTGAAAACATTAAGAAACGTGTAATTGATCTTCGTAAAGACAAAACTTTAATTACATTATTAAAAGATACTATACGCCGCAAGCAGTTTAAAAAGGAATTTGGAGACCTTAGAAAAAGATATGTCGGTACAGATAGTCTGATGACGCTGAATCAAACCACTTTAAACAATAAAAAAAGACTGACCGTTCAGCGAAAAATTGCCGTTTCTAATGCCTTACTAACGGTTGAAGGAAAACTGGAAAAATCAGGAATCAGTATCTTCAGGAAAGAATATCCTTCATTGTGGCAAATTAATGATTCTTCCGGCAGAAAAAAAGTAACGCATAATATAAAAGCCAAGATTATTATTGAGGAAAATGTCGCTGCATATTATTTAAGTTATAAGGCCGGCGGACTCATCGCGCTTTGTTTTTTTATGGGGCTTTTATTCTGGTACATTTCCAGAAACATCAAATACTTAAAAGCAAATGGATATGCTGAAAATCTTTCCCAATTAAATTTCAAATACTTACATCGCGGGGTTTTATTGCCTGTTTTAGTAATCGCCTTAAACTTTGCTGTTGTAACCAATTTATATGCTCCTGCCCTGTTTTTAGAATTAATTCAGTTGTTTCTGCTTGGCGTTTTAACTATATTATTCAAAAATCAATGGTCGGGAGTGGCCATGCGTAACTGGCTTTTTCTTTTAGGATTATTCTTTGCACTTTGCTTTTTAGATCTCTTTATTACAATAGGATTATTTCAGCGTTTGGCCTTCGTTGCAATTAATATTATGGGTATTCGATACGGTTTAGTACAAATCAAAACACTTAAAGAAGAACTTTATATAAAAGGCTTTTTCAAATGGGCAAGTATCATTTTTATTGGACTAAACATCTTGTCTGTTCTCTATAATATATTTGGAAGAGTTTCATTATCTAATATGCTAAGTATTACAGCATTTATTTCATTAACTCAAATTGTAGCTTTAAGTGTATTATTAAAAATTATTCTCGAAATTATTTTACTGCAAATCTATACCACAAGAGTAAACAGAGGTATAGAAAAAATGTTCGATCACGAAAGTTTATCAGACACTTTAAAAAGACCATTTATAATAGCGATAAGTTATATGTGGCTAATTGTAATTGCTTCGAATTTGAACATTTGGGAATCGCTGAGAACAGCACTTGCCAAATTATTAAATCATCCCAATACGATTGGAAGCATCACCTTTACTCTGGGTAATATTGTTTTGTTTTTTATCATTATCTGGGCGGCGCATTTATTACAAAAATATGTTGCTTACTTCTTTGGTGAAATCGATGATGAAAACGAGGAAAACATTAATAAAAGGCAGCACTCCAAATTACTAATAACAAGGTTGGTTGTTTTAATTGGCGGTTATCTTCTGGCGGTTGCAGCCTCTGGAATGCCATTAGACAAATTGAGTATTCTTTTAGGGGCTTTAGGTGTTGGTGTCGGACTTGGACTGCAAAACATTGTAAGCAATTTTGTTTCGGGAATTATTTTAATATTTGATAAACCAATTCAGATTGGAGATGTTGTTGAGATTAGTTCAGAATCGGGCCGTGTAAAATCTATGGGACTTAGAACTACGAAAATTAATGCTCCAAACGGCGCAGAAATCATTATTCCGAACGGTAATCTATTATCTCAGAACATTACCAACTGGACTTATACTGATAATTTTAAATTAGTCGAAATCACATTTGAAATCAATGGAGAAACCATCCCGGAAGAAATAAATGCAATTGTTAATGAAACACTTGCTAATGTGCCGCTTGTAAACAATTCTAAACCATCACAAATATACTATAGCGCAATTTCTGATGGAAAATACAAATTGTTAATCAAATTCTGGTGCAGTATTTACAGGACCGAAGAAACAATAAGTTTAGCCAGACAAGAACTTTACATGAGTTTTAAAAATAAAAATTTAAATTTTTCCAGTTAAGAAAATATAAGGCGATAAGTAAAATTATCGCCTTTTTTATTTCTGGATGTAACCTAACAATTATCATATTTTATTTTTAGTTTAATACTTTTCTTTGTTCAGATTAATAAACAAGATTGATTAAAAATCAATTCATTAGAAATGCATATTGATATTGACTTGCTTTACACCTGGGGAGCTGTAGCTAAAAAAGTTCCAAAAAACACCATCATTTTTTATGAAAATGATCTGGCAGTATCTTATTTTCAGATTTTGGAAGGAAATGTAAAAATGAGCTATACCAATGAAGATGGTAAAGATTTAACGATTGGGATTTTTAAAGAAGGAGATAGCTTTGGTGAACCGCCCCTTTTTATCGGTCAGCCCTACCCTGCCTCTGCTATTACCCAAACCGACTGTGTGATTCTTAAACTTCCAAAAAACAATTTCTTTTTATTTCTTGAAGAAAATCCTGAAATTCAAACCCGGATTTTGAAATTATTCGCCTGGAAAATTTACAATAAAACTATTTTCTCAAAAAACATTATTAATCAAAAACCTGAAAATCGAATTCAGTTTTTTTTAGATAATCTGAAAAAACAACATAATATTGAAGTTAAAACTAAAATGAAAATTCCGTATACAAGGAAAGAAATTGCAGATTTTACAGGCCTGCGCGTTGAAACAGTAATTCGAACATTATCGTTAATGAGTAAGAATAAAAAAATTGAAATTATAAATCACAAATTATTTTACTAATACCATAAGACTATGATTTCAATCATAGTTTATTAAGCCGCAAATTTCTTTCTTTGCATTGGTTAAAAAGAAAATTATTAATTCAGTTTTAATATCTTTCGCTAAAAAAAAACGGAAACTTAAAAGGTTTCCGTTTTTTATTTTATGTCACCACTTTGTGCATCAAAAATTTAGCAATATTTTCTGCCCGGACCTTAATTTCAGTTGCTCTGTCTCCTGCAAACAAACCATCGACAGTCTTTTTCCAAAGTTTTGTCCAATGTTTAAAATGAGCTTCCTTTAAGGAACTTTTCTCATCCAGTATTCGGTGTTTGACCATTGGGTTGCCATCAAAATTTCCGGTGTGAAAAAGAATGTTCTCCCAAAAATCATACATTAGAGGAAGATGCTTGTCCCAGTTTACAGGCGTCACTTCGGTAAACAAATAGCCAATCGCAGTATCTTTTTTTACCACATCATAAAAAGCATTGACCAGCGTAATAATGTCCTCTCTGTTTTTTATATCTGTTTTCATTCGTTTTATTTTAAACCTTTTTATTGTACAGCAATGCGCTTCTATATAATAATCAAATTTGCAAAACTTCATCTCTAAAAAGTATGATTACAATCATACTTTTTAATTTAAAATCCTGCTCCACAATAGCATTTTCGTATTTCACATTTACCCTTCAATCATATTTATTTTTACAAAAAACAAAAATAACACAGTATGACTGCAATCATACTTTAAAAGAAATGATGATAATACTTTTACACTATTGAAATCATAAACTCATACTCTTAAAAAAGATTACCACAATCCATTCCATGATGGATGGCCGGAATAATTAAGACTTAAAAATGGACAAGAACTTTTTAACACAAGAAATCACCCGATTAAAACAGGAAAAAAATGCTGTAATTCTGGCTCATTATTATCAAAATGAAGACATTCAGAATATAGCAGATTTTATTGGTGACAGTCTTGAATTATCAAAAAAAGCACAAAATACCGATGCCGATATTATTGTATTTGCCGGAGTTCATTTTATGGCCGAAACTGCTAAGATTTTAAACCCGGATAAAAAAGTGTTACTTCCGGATTTGAAAGCCGGCTGTTCGCTTGCCGACGGTTGTGATCCAAAAGATTTTAAAATATTTAAAGATAAATATCCGGATCATGTCGTCGTAACCTATATTAATTGCTCTGCAGAGATTAAGGCGATGAGTGATGTACTCTGCACTTCGGCAAATGCAAAAAAAATAATCGGATCTTTTCCGGAAGAACAAAAAATCATATTTGCTCCGGACAAAAATTTAGGCCATTATCTTCAAAAAGAAACCAAACGTGAACTCGTCTTATGGAAAGGCTCTTGTGTAGTCCATGAAGCCTTTTCATTAGACAAACTAATAGAAATCTATAACAAAAACCCAACTGCAAAAATTGCAGCACATCCTGAATCTGAAAGTCATATTTTAAAAGTGGGACATTATATCGGTTCAACATCGGGGATTATAAATTTTATTAAAACAGATCCTGCATCTGTATTTATAGTCGCTACAGAAGTGGGAATCCTGCACGAACTTTCCAATGCTGTACCGGGAAAAACGCTTATTCCGGCTCCTACTGTTGAAGATAACAGTTGCGCCTGCAGCGAATGCGCTTTCATGAAAATGAATACTCTGGAGAAATTGTATAGATGTCTTCAAAAGGAAAGTCCGGAAATAATAATTTCAGAAGAATTAAGAAATCAGGCATTAAAACCAATAAAGAGAATGCTCGAATTATCATAAAATGCAATAACTAAATTATAATAACATGTTTACAACGGATATATTGGTCATAGGTTCTGGAATTTCAGGATTATTTCTTGCCATGAAAATTGCAAAAAAACGTCCGGATTTATCGATTGTTATTATGACAAAGGACGCTGCTAAAAACACCAGTACACAACTCGCTCAAGGCGGAATCGCAGTTGTAACAGAAAATTTAAACGACAGTTTTAATCAGCATATTGAAGATACGCTGTTGTCAGGAGGCGGACTCTGCGATGAGGAAATTGTAAAAATGGTAATCTCCCAGGCGCCCTACAGACTTCAGGAATTAATAGAAATTGGAACTTCATTTGATAAATCAAAAGATGGCCAATGGGATTTAGGATTAGAAGGCGGGCATTCTCAACCCAGAATAATACATCATAAAGACAGCTCCGGACAGGAAATTGAGCGTAAACTGCTCAAAATAATCAAGAAGATGCCCAACATTGAATTGTTAGAAAATCACCTGGTTATTGACTTGAATACCGAAACAAAAAAAGCTAAAACTACCTGTACCGGAGTTTTCTTCTATGAAAAAAAATATAACACCATAAAATATCTGAGAACCAGAACTATTGTTTTGAGTACCGGTGGCTGCGGCCAGCTTTTCGAAAACACAACCAATCCTAAAATTGCCACAGGAGACGGACTGGCAATGGCGGCTCGTGCAGGCGCAGAAATTGTGGATATGCAATACATTCAGTTTCATCCAACTGCTTTATATTCCGGAGAGGAAAACCCTTTGTTTTTGATTTCAGAAGCTGTAAGGGGTTTTGGTGCTCATATAGTGAACGAAGATGGTAAGAGATTTTTGTTTAAATATGACTCCAGAGGCGAACTTGCAACCCGCGATATTGTTTCTGCCGCGATTCACAAAGAAATGGTTATTCATCAGAAAAAGCATATGTACTTAGATTGCAGACATTTGGATGCTCAGGATTTTGCTACGCATTTTCCGGTTATAACGGCACATTGCAGTTCGTTAGGAATTAATCCGGAAAAGGACTTAATACCCATTGTTCCGGCTGCGCATTACCAGTGTGGCGGAATTAAAGTAGATCAAAATGGGGCAACATCAATAAAGAATCTGTATGCGATTGGCGAATGTGCAAGAACGGGACTTCATGGGAAAAATCGTCTCGCGTCCAACTCACTTCTAGAGGCTGTTGTATTTGCCCATCAGGCTTCAGAAAATATCGACCGGACTATTGCAGGATATGTTTTTTCATCTAAAATATTAATTCCGAAGTTTCCAAAAACCGATCAGTCAAACGATTATCATGCTTTTGACATTTTGAAAAAAGAACTGCAAAAACTGGTTGCTTCTTTCTATATAAATGATGAGAGCGATGCAGAATTTACTTTTCATAAAATAAAAGATCTCCACAACAGGGCTATCACACTTACAGAGCCACACGAAATTACGATTCCGTTTATCGAATTTTCTAACATGATCGCTGCATCCCTTCTTATTATAAAACAATGCAAGTCATCGGATAAACAAATGCACTAAACCAAAAATCATAAATCCAAAAGTTATGAAACTCACCAATAAAACCACAATTGCAGAAATCGTTGTAGATGATTTTAAAACCGCTGCTATTTTTACAAAATACCATATTGACTTTTGCTGCAAAGGACACAGAACAATCGAAGAAGTTTGCAAAAAAAGGGATATTGATGAAAACATACTGATCCGTCATATTGAAGATGCAGGAAAGAGTTATATCGATGAGGATTTAGATTATAAAAACTGGCCGGTCGACAAGATTACAGATTATATTACGGAAACGCATCACAGATACGTAAACGAAAAATCGCCGGTGATTCTGCAATATCTGCTTAAGTTATGTGGAGTCCATGGAGCGGTACATCCCGAATTACACGAAATTCATACTATATTTTCAAAATCTGTTCTGGATTTAAACGCTCACATGAAAAGAGAAGAACTGATTATTTTTCCTTTCATCAAAGAGATGAAAATTGCTTATAACACAGGAACAGATCTGGAAACACCGCCATTTTTATCGATTGAAAATCCGATTACGATTTTAAAAGAAGATCATGTAACTGAGGCAGAACGTTTTAAAAGAATAACATCGCTCAGCAATAATTTTACACCACCAATTGATTCCTGCAATACGTACAAAGTTGCTTTTGCCATGCTGGAAGAATTTAATAAAGATTTGAAAAAGCATATTCACATGGAAAATAATATTCTTTTTCCAAAAGCGATCGAACTTGAAAAATCATTTGAAAAAGTGTTATAAAAAATTACCATGGAAAAATATGTAATCAAACGCAGTGGAGATTATAAACCTTTTGAGGCTTACAAAATTCAGGACGCCATTCAAAAAGCTTTTCAAAGTGTCAATGAACCTATAGATAAAAAAATCTATAAAATTGTCCTTTCCGGTCTTGAAGTTAAATATTCCTGGCCGGTTGAAGAAATTCAGGATATGATTGAAAGAGTACTTTTTGAAAATGGACATTTCAGAACCATGCGATCTTTTATAATATACCGCCACACCCGAAAATTACAAAGAGAACATATTAATGGTTTAAATGATGATACTACATATATTGATAGTACACAGACGGTTGAGGAATATATCAGCCAGTCAGATTGGCGTATAAATGCAAATGCAAATATTTCCTATTCGAACGCCGGGCTGGTTAGTAATACAGCGGGAAAAGTTATTGCAAACTACTGGCTGGATAAAATTTATAATAAAGAAGAAGGTTCTGCTCACAGGAATGGCGACATACACATTCATGATTTGGATTGTCTTACCGGATACTGCGCCGGTTGGAGCCTGCGTGTGCTATTAAATGAAGGATTCAATGGCGTGCGCGGCCGTGTCGAGAGCAGACCTCCTTCTCATTTTAGAGAAGCACTGGGACAAATGGCAAATTTTCTGGGAATTTTGCAAAGCGAATGGGCTGGCGCTCAGGCTTTCAGCTCTTTTGACACTTATCTGGCTCCGTATGTATTTAAGGACCAGCTTACTTATGATGATATTTTAAAAAGTATCCGAAGTTTTATTTATAATTTAAATGTACCGGCACGTTGGGGACAATCTCCATTTACGAATATTACATTAGACTGGAATGTTCCTGAAGATTTAAAAGAGCAAATCCCGACACGAAACGACCAGCATTTATTTTTGAATCTAACGGCCGAAAATCTCCTTTTGGAAGCTCAAAAAAGAGGTGTTTCAAAACTGATTGATTTGAAATATGGTGATTTTCAAAACGAAATGAATCTTATAAACAAAGCCTATTATACCATTATGACGGAAGGCGACGCTAACGGACAGCCTTTTACGTTTCCGATTCCAACTGTAAATATTACGGAAGATTTTGACTGGCAAGGCGAAAATGTTGACTTATTGTTTGAAAACACTGCCAAAATTGGTTCGTCTTATTTTCAGAATTTTATTGGAAGCCAATATATTTTAGATGAAAAAGGAAATCGAATAGAAAATCCCGAGGCATATAAACCAAATGCCGTAAGAAGCATGTGCTGCCGGTTACAACTTGATTTAAGGGAATTATTAAAACGTGGAAACGGACTTTTTGGTAGTGCAGAAATGACAGGAAGTATTGGTGTGGTAACTATAAATATGGCGCGTTTGGGCTATGTGCATAAAGGAAATATAATTAATCTGTTTGCTCAGTTAGATCATTTATTGCAAATTGCCAAATCTACATTAGAAAAAAAGCGAATCTTTATTCAGCAAATGTACGATCGCGGTCTTTATCCTTATACGCAACGATATCTGAAACATTTTAGAAATCACTTTTCGACGATTGGCGTAAACGGAATGAATGAAATGGTCATTAATTTTTCTGAAGGAAAACAGGATATAACGTCCAATTCTGGAATTCATTTTGCGACAGAAATACTGGATCACATTCGACTGAGAATGAAGGAATTTCAGGAAGAAACAGGAAATTTATATAATCTGGAAGCAACCCCGGCAGAAGGAACTACCTATCGTTTTGCTAAAGAAGATAAAAAGCGTTTTCCTGAAATTATACAAGCCGGACAAAACGAAAATATCTATTATACTAACAGTTCGCAAATTCCGGTAGATCATACCGACGATCCTTTTGAAGCCTTATTGCTTCAGGATGAATTGCAATGCAAATATACCGGCGGTACTGTTTTGCATTTGTACATGAGAGAAAAAATCAGCAGTCCCGAAGCCTGCAAAAATTTTGTAAAGAAAGTTTTAAGCAATTTTAAACTACCCTATATAACCGTGACACCCATTTTTAGCATCTGCCCTATTCATGGTTATCTAAACGGAGAGCATGAATATTGTCCTAAATGCGACGAAGAAATACTCCATAAAAACAATCAAAAACACCCGACTTATGAAAACGAAAACGTCTGAAATTCTAACAGAAAACAAACCACAAAGAACTAAATGTTTGGTTTACACACGTGTAATGGGTTATCACAGACCTGTAGAAAGTTTTAATATTGGAAAAAAAGGAGAACACCAGCAACGTAAACATTTCGAACAAGCCATTATCTGTTAAAGCAATTTATAGCCTCACGCCTTTTACTTTATTAGATTATCCGCATAAAACAGCCTGTATTATCTGGTTTGCAGGCTGTAACATGCGGTGTTTATACTGCTATAATCCAGAAATTGTTTTAGGAAAGGGAAAAATAGATTTTGAATATATTCTTTCTTTCCTTAAAACCAGAAAAGGATTATTGGACGGAGTTGTTTTAAGCGGTGGCGAATGCACTTTACACAAAAAAATTATTGATTTTGTAAAGGAAATCAAAACAATGGGATTTGCGGTTAAAATAGATACCAATGGTTCTAACCCAAAAATATTGAAAAGCCTGATTCACGATCGATTAATCGATTATGTCGCGTTAGATTATAAAAGTCTTCCTCATACCTTTGAAATGATAACGCAATCAGGCTTATTTTATGAATTTGAAGAGAGTCTTTCGCTTTTAATTCGTTCAGATATCCCGTTTGAAGTCCGCACAACTTTTCATTCTTCTTTAATAGAAGAAAATGATTTTATAAAAATGACAGAATATCTCGAATCACAAAATTTCGAAGGAAATTATTTTATCCAGCACTTTATGAATAATGTCCCAACACTTTCAAAACTTAAAGATTCAAATAAAAATATAAGACTTAAAAACTTCTCTACTTCAAAAATAAAAGTCATTTTTAGAGAATGAAAAATTTAAAATAAATGCTTTATGAACTTACATCATCTTGTTTTAATAATGCATCTTTTGGCCGCTGCGATCTGGGTCGGCGGACATTTACTTTTAACCATTTGCTATTTACCTTCTGCTTTAAAGAAAAAAGATCCGCACATTATCCTGAATTTTGAGAAGAAATTTGAAAAACTCGGACTTTCATCACTGGTGATCTTGATAATAACCGGAATCTGGATGGCGTATGATTTTGGCGTCAGCATTGATAAGTGGTTTCACTTTACGAGCGGATTTGAAAAAGTAATTTCCATAAAATTGATTTTACTCTTCTGTACTTTTATTTTTGCAATAATTGCACAAGCTATTGTAATTCCAACTCTTAACAAATACAATATAAAAAGAATGGCAGTTATCATTTTAAGTGTTACTTCAATTGGTGTTACAATGCTAATCTTAGGATCTACGCTGCGTTATGGAGGTTTTTAAATTAAAAGTTAACCATCAATATTCTTATTGTAGAAGTTTACATTTTGTACTGATAAGCAATTTTAAAAAATAAAACACTAAAACATTTGCATATATGACCAATCGGTCATATATTTGCTTTATAAATAGGGAACACATTATGACAAAGGGTGAAGAAACCAGACAATTTATTATAGAAAAAGCCGCTCCGATCTTTAATACTAAAGGAATTGCAGCAACTTCTATGAGCGATATTATGGAAGCTACCAAATTGTCTAAAGGAAGTATGTACGTTCATTTTGAAAATAAGGATGTTTTGGCCTGTGCTGCTGTAGATCATAATATGAAGATATTAAACGGTAAGCTGGAGGCAGAAATTACAAAGGCAAAAACCGCCAAAGACCAGCTTTTTGCTTATATCGATTTTTTCAGTAATCCTATAAATCCGCCGGTAATTGGAGGATGCCCTTTGCTGAATTTCGGAATGGAAGCTGATGATACCAATCCGGTTGTGAAAGAAAAAGTAAACAGAGTCATCCAACGCGGACAATCGCTTTTAACTTCTATCATTGAAAAAGGAATTAGCGAACGCGAATTTAACCCAAATGGCAAGGCAGCAGAATTGGCCACTGTTATTTTTGCGATGCTGGAAGGTGGACATTTAATGTCACGAATGTCCGGCAACAATGAAAGTATGAAAACCATAGTAGCAACACTAAAAAAAATGATATCTGAAAAATGATGTTTTTTTTTCTTATAAAAATGACCGATTGGTCATATTTAAATATTCATAATAATTATAAAAAACAAATACCATGTCAAAAACAATTTTAATTACCGGAGCATCAAAAGGATTTGGAAGAGCCTGGGCAGAAGCATTTTTAGCTAAAGGATATAATGTCGCAGCAACGGCCAGAAATCTTGAGACCTTAAATGATCTTAAAGAAAAATACGGTGCTTTAATTTTCCCCTTACAACTGGATGTTAATAAAAGAGAAGAATCTCTGGAAGTAGTTCAAAAGGTAAAACAGCATTTTGGAACGATTGACGTTTTAATTAATAACGCCGGTTATGCACTTACAGGCGCTGTAGAAGAAGCAAGTGAGCAAGAAGCAAGAGAACAATTTGAAACTAATTTCTTCGGGACTTTATGGTTAACACAAGCCGTTTTGCCGATTATGAGAGAGCAGAAAAGCGGACATATTATTCAGGTTTCATCGATATTGGGACTTGCTACTTTGCCAACCGCAATGGGACTTTACAGTGCATCGAAATTTGCTGTTGAAGGTTTAAGCGAGACGCTGGCATCAGAGGTAAAGCAATTTGGAATTCATGTAACGCTGTTAGAACCAAACGGATACGAATCAAACATCTGGCACACAGGTATTACCAGCGAAAGTCTGCCTTTTTATGATGAAATTAAAAAAGCACAGGCGGAAAGAGAAAATATATTCGGAAAAGTTGCTGCAACGGCTCCGGCGGTCGTTAATCTAGTAGAAAACGAAAATCCGCCGCTTCGATTATTACTGGGTAAAGTAGCACTTCCGTTTGTAAAACAAAGCTATGAACAGCGATTAGAAAACTGGGAGAAATGGAATGATGTTTCTGTTGAAGCTCATGGATAAGCCAATTTTTATATTTTAATTTTGAAGGCAATCTAATATAGATTGCCTTTTTCATTAGGTTACTTTTTAGAAAATGGTTGCAGAAACCAGTAATGTTTTTTATTTTTATGAATTCAGGTGAAACTCTAATCACCGAATTTAATGTTTTAAAAAATTAAAATGAGCAACGACAAACAATTAAAAGCTGTCGCTTTTGGAGAAGTACTTTGGGATATTTTTGGCAATGAAAAGAAAATTGGCGGTGCACCTTTAAATGTCGTGCTTCGCATGAAAGCACTGGGCGCTGATACCGATATGATAAGCTGCGTAGGAAAAGATGCTGACGGAGATGCCATTATCAACGAAGTAGAAAAACTGGGTTTAGACACCAATTCAATACTAAGATCAGATGACTACCCTACCGGCTTGGTAAATGTAACCTTAGACGAAAGTAAATCTGCAACTTACGAAATTATTTACCCTTCTGCCTGGGATAAAATTATTCTAAATGAAGAAACCCGCGAGTTAGTGGTTAACGCTGATGTTTTGATTTACGGAAGTTTGGTTTGCAGGGATGAGGTTTCCAGAAATGCATTGTACGAGTTGTTAAATACCCACACTTATAAAGTATTTGATGTTAATTTAAGAAAACCGCATTACGATTATGATATATTAAAAGACCTTATGCAATCGGCAAACTTCATCAAATTTAACGATGAAGAACTGACAGAAATAAGTGAGGCGTTCGATTCTCCGTACAATACCTTAGAAGAAAACATGAATTTTATCTGTTCGCTAACCAATGCTACTGCCATTTGCGTTACCAGAGGAAAAGATGGAGCTCTATTGCTTTTGGATAAACATCTTTATGAAAATAACGGTTATTTTGTAGAAGTAGAAGATACTGTCGGAGCTGGTGACTCCTTTCTGGGTGCATTAGTAACAACTCTTTTAACCGGAAAAGAACCGCAGGAAGCTCTAAATTTTGCCTGCGCGACAGGCGCTTTAGTAGCAGGATCTTCTGGTGCTAATCCAGAGATTTTAATGAGCGAAATTCAAAACCTGATGCATAAAAGATAGTAAATTTATTGAATATCCCGATATAACATATCGGGATATTTTTATACTTAAAACATCACAAATATGCACTGAACATGGGAACTATGTAAATTTAAACTGTAATTATTTCTTCTTAATCAATGCAGTCGCTGTAACTTGCATTTTCAAAATTATTAAGGAAGAATGATGAAAAAATTACGAATTTCACTTATCAATATACATGGACTTTTAAAAGGTTCGGGTCTTGAAATTGGAAGAGATGCAGACAATGGAGGTCAGACCAAATATATTTACGAATTAGCAGAATTTTTATCTCAGCATGAAGATGTAGAACATGTTCATATTTTTACAAGATTAATCGATGATCCTTCTCTATCGCCTGAATATGCAGTGCCTGTTGAAGTTATCAATGACAAATTAGATATACGCCGAATTCCTTTTTTAGGAAAAAAATACAGATCAAAAGAACAATTATGGGAAGGTCTGGATATTTTTGTTAATGGCGCTATGCAGCACATCAAACAGTATAATATTTTCCCGGACTGGATTCATTCTCACTACGCCGACGCCGGTTATGCTGCAGCAGAGTTATCGTCTGTTTTAAATATTCCTTTTGCCCACACCGGTCATTCACTTGGATTTTATAAAAAAGAAAAATTACTGCAAAGTGGACAAACGGAGGAAGAATTAGAAAAGAAATTCAAATTTAAAGCCCGAATGGCTGCTGAAGAGAGAACGCTGGAACTCGCAGAGTTTATCGTTACTTCTACCGAACAGGAAATTGAAACTTACAAAGCCTATAAAAATTTTGAATTAGGAAAATACCACGCTATTTCTCCTGGTATCGATACCAGAAAATTTGTTCCGTATTACAATCAGGAAACCGATTCTGATAAAAATATGGAAGAAGCACAAAGAAAATACTGGGTTTCAGAAACTATTTCTAAGTTTCTTACTAATCCGCATAAGCCTATTATTCTGGCACTTTCGAGGCCTGACCGACACAAGAACTTAAACACTTTAATAGAGGTTTACGGTAAAGACAAAGAGTTGCAAAGCATTGCCAATCTGGTAATTTTTGCCGGTATTAGAAAAGACATTGCCAAAATGCCCGAATCAGAAAAAGATGTTTTAACTGATTTGCTTCTCCTGATGGATAAATACGATTTATACGGAAAAATGGCCATTCCGAAAAAGCATGATGTGGAGAATGAAGTTTCGATTATTTACCGTTACGCCGCAGAGAAAAGAGGTGTTTTTGTGAATTTAGCATTGCATGAGAACTTCGGTCTTACGGTGATAGAATCAGCTAGTTCCGGACTTCCCGTTGTGGTTACTAAAAACGGGGGACCTTCAGAAATTATTCCGGTGTGTCAGAATGGAGAATTGGTAAATCCACAGAAAGAAGATGAAATTAAAAAAGCGCTTCGCAATATTTTAACCGATGAAAATAAATGGAAATATTATTCCAATAACGGCGCAATCAATATTCAGAAACATTATAGCTGGGTAAGTCATGTCAATCAATATGTAGATCTGATCAACGAAAACTTATCCGTTTCTTCAGCCGGAATAAAAAAACAGCATTACCCAAATATCAATATCAACCGATTAAAAAGAAAATTGGATCATTTACTGGTTTCAGATATTGACGGAACTTTAATAGAACCAAAACTCGCAAATCCGGGTTTAAAAGAACTCAAATCACATCTTGTCAATCGTACCGATAAAATGGCATTTGCAATGGCGTCGGGACGAAACTTAGATTTGGTTAAACAGGTCATTAACGAAGAAGAATTCCCTCTTCCCGATTTTATTATTTGTTCGGTTGGAACCGAAATTTATTATACCAATGGTACCGATTATATTTTAGATAAAGGCTGGGCAAAATTCCTTTCCGGAAGGTGGAAAAGAGATGATATTGTTAACCGCTTACAAGCCGTTAAGTGGATAAGACTGCAGGAAGATGAAGCGCAAAATCCGTATAAAATCTCCTATTATTATGACAAAGAAAATTACAATCACGACGAATTAATTCAGGCTTTAGGTTCGGGTTGGTATAAAATCAATATTATTCCGAGTCATGGAGAGTTCCTTGATTTTATTCCGAAAAGAGCTTCTAAAGGAAATGCGATAAAATTCCTTTGTAGAAAATGGTCCATTCCGCTGTCGAATGTAATTGCCGCAGGAGATTCAGGAAATGATGTTGACATGTTCAGAGGTCCGGTAAAAGGCATCATTGTTGGAAACCGTAGTGCAGAACTTGCTTCTTATGAAACTACAAAAAGTATATATGTAGCAAAAACTTCGGCTTCTGAAGGAATTCTCGAAGGATTAAAACATTATAAGATCATAAAATAAGGCTTTGTAACAGTAAAATAAACACATTGAATATAGATTTTCTAACAATACTATTTTCAATGTAAAAAATAATAACAGATTAAAAAAGTAATAAATGTATTCAAGCTCAGGATTTAGTAGTTGGGAAATTGGAGATGTTGATGTATTTATAGATGGAAAAGGGATTCATCATTTATTTCATTTAATTATCCCAAATCACGATTATATTGCACATGCCGTGTCAAAGGACGGTCTATCGTGGAAAAGGGTGAAAAACGCCATATTTGTGGGTGACCCCGGAGAATGGGACGACGATATGCTGTGGACTATGCATGTAAGTAAAAAATCGGAAGGCGAAGGTTATGAAATGTATTATACAGGCTTAAAACGTCAGGATAAAGGAATAGAACAGAAAGTTGGACGTGCCGTTTCTACCGATTTAATCAACTGGAAAAAAGAAAATTTATACGGACTTCCTTTTAAAAGTGAAGCGCCACATTACGAAGGTCAGAACAATAATCCCCGTCAATGGATTAGCTTTCGTGATCCTTTTAAATACCAATATAAAGGCGAAGATTATTTACTAATTTGTGCCAGAAGTGCTTCGGGTCCAACCTATCGCAGAGGCTGTATTGGCGTTGCTAAAAGAGAAAAAGAAGGTTTTGTTTTGCAGAAACCGCTTCATATCCCGTACGTTTATGATGATGTCGAATGCCCGTGTGTTTTCGAAATAAAAGGAAATCACTACTTATTGGGATCTATTCGTGAGGATATTAAAATTAGATATTGGTCGGCTCCCGAATTTAGAGGAGAATACTGTGCTTTTCATAACAATGTTTTGCTTCCTCAGGGAAATTATGCAGCTAGGGTTGTAAAAGAAGGAAAACACTTTTTGGTTTACAACTTCTATTTTGCAGACGGAAATGTCAATACACATCGCGTTATTCCGCCACCAAAAGAACTGGATACCGATAAAAGCGGAAGACTTTTACTGAAGAGTTATTACTACTGGGAAAAATTATATCAGAAAACCATTCAACAAAAAGATTTGCCTCAGCCCATGCCTATTTTAGGAAATCCAACGGCTGAATTTCTTCAGGAAAACGAAAACAAATGGCGTTTTGGATGCAGAAGCGGTTATGAAATTTATTGTTTCGAAAAACCTTCGATGGATTTTGTCTGGGAAGGAACACTTTCTGTTGAAGGAATGGGAAAAACCGGTTTTGTTATTGAATGTGACAAAGAAGGAACAGCTTATTATATTTCGATTGATTTTGTGAATGGTTTTGTACAATTCAGAGCGTGGGGATTTAATGAGAAAGACGTTAAAAACAACTTTATCTTTCAGAATATCCAAACGAATCAATTTGAAATTAGTGAAGAAAAACAGATTTATTTTAAAATTATCCGTTACGGAAATTACTATGAACTTTCTATAAATGATGTTGTAAAACTGACTTTACTGGATTTTAAATACAGCGAAGGAAAGGTCGGAATTTATGTTTGCTCGGCGGTAATTTCTGTCAGCGATTCAAAAATTCACGCCATTCCGGAACCTGAAAATGAATATGCCGCTTCAGATCCTGAAAAATATGAAAAAGATCATAATCGAATTATTCAGGTTCAGAGTACAGGACCTCAGTTTAATTAAATTTCATTTAAATACATAGAAACATATTGTTGGTATTGCTTTGCTTAATATTAAACATTAGAATCTTAGATATTATAATCTGTAAAAGAAAGCAAGAGATCATCTTTCTTTTTTACAAAGCATTGTGGTAAAGCGCTAAGTTTATTTTAAAAAAATGAAATTCCTTTACCGACAATCCAAGCTTTCAACAAGCGTCGGGACTATGTGTAAAGGCATTAAATTCAACAATAAAAAATAACTTATGAAATCCTCCACTTTTATACTATTATTACTTTTTGCTTTTAATCTTGCAAAGGCACAGAAAAACGATGCTGAAAAATGTCGTTATACCAAAACACCAAACGGCTTCCTGATGGTTCTTCGCGAAGGCGACAATGTCTTGGAAATGATCGAAAATCTGGCAAAAGAACAGAAAATTCCCTCTGCAAACTTTACCGGAATTGGTTTTGCACAGCAAGCTACTTTTGGTTTTTATGATTTTAATGAAAAGAAATTCCATCCTAAAACTTTTAATAAAGTCGAAATGGGAAGTCTTACGGGCTCTATCGCCTGGAGCGGAGAAAAACCATCCATACATCTGCACGGTGTTGCCACAGATGATAAATTTGATGCCTATGGCGGCCATATTCTCGAGCTAAAAGTAGGAACCGGTTCTATGGAAATTTACGTTACGGTAAATCCGGAGAAACTGGAGAGAAAAATTGAGCAGCCGCTTAACGCGAATGTTTTACAGCTGCCTTGTATAAAATAGATTTTGTTGACCAGATCTATTTTATATAAAAGATATAGCTTAAATTTAGCCCTTTAACTGATATTTACAAATAATGCCACAAAGTCCTTCTCCAGAAGAAGTCAAAAGAATTTTTGAAACTTATTTTACTGCCGATATGAATATCTGGAAAGCATTTTCGGAAAAAATCAACATGCGTCAATTTGAGAAATCAGAAATTATAAAAGATTATCACAACGCCGAAAAATTCCTCAATATCGTTATTAAAGGCTCTGCAGGATTGTTTGTCTGGGATGGGAAAAGGGATATTTGTATTAATTTGTTGTATGAAAATAGTTTTATAAGCGATTATATGTCATTTCTCAATCAGCAGCCGTCTGTTATAAAAACCGAAGCTTTGGAAGATTTGACACTTTGGTCTATTTCGCATAACGATTTAAATGAATTATACCAAAGATCTGAAACCGGTTTGCGAATCGGAAAAGCTATTTCTGAAATGCTTTACGTGCGCAAGCAACAGGAACAAATTAATTTATTGACACTTTCTCCTCAGGAACGCTATTTGAAATTGATCGAAGGCCGTCCGGAAATTTTTCAGAGAACACCGCTCAAAATTATCGCTTCCTACCTGGGATTAACAGCCGAAAGTTTAAGCCGGATTCGAAAAAGAGTTATGGAAAAATAATTTCTTACCCAAAGTCAATTTTATTCTCATTTTCACGCGTTAAGTTTGCTTCAGTAAAATCAAACAAAAACAACCGATGAAAAATAAAATCAATTTTGGAGCTGTGATCATTTATTATGTAATTGCAGTTATCTGCAGATATGCAGCAGTAAAAACAGAACTTTTAGCCCCTGTAGAAAGCGAGTATCTAAAGATTTTACTTCGCGGCATCGGACCGGCGACAGGTGCATTTGCCGCCATAATAATATACTCTCTTTCTAATTCTATGTCATTAAAAGGAATTTATAAAAATGCCATTGTTCCTTTTGCTGTTTTTTGGATAATTCCGGTTGTTTTAATTTCGGGCATCTATTATATAACACTTGGTAAGTTCCCGATTTTGTTAATGTTTACTATTGTGGTGTATGGTTTACTGGAAGAAATTGGCTGGAGAGGATTTTTACAGGAACAATTAAAATCGCTGCCTGTCTTCTACTCTACTTTAATCATCGCCATTCTTTGGTTTGCATGGCACCTTAATTTAGAAATGTCATCGGGCAATTTATTATTTTTAGGTATAATCTTTTTTGGCACGTGGGGAATTGGAAAAGTGTATTCTAAAACAGGATCCTTGTTGGCCGTTGCCGGAGTGCATTCGTTAAATAATTTCTTTGTTAAAGGACTTCATCAGACAGAACTTATTTTAATCCTGGTTTTACTAGCAACCTGGATTATTTTTATAATTGTTTATGATAGAAAAACTAAAGTTCCGACAGTTCAAAATAATTAATTCAGCACATAAAAAAATGGCACAAAATCTCAGTGATTCTGTGCCTTTTTTAATTTTATAAATTATAAAATTTTAGTTTAATCTTTCTGTACTTTCCATTCTCAAACATTGTTCGCTTCCCAGATAAAGTGGATTCCCGTGTTTCTCCGACCAAAATCCGTCGAGATAATCTTTGGTAATACAACGGTAGACTGCAACTCCTTTGTAGGTTTTATGATCATCGCCTTTGTAACTAAAATTAATTACCAGAATATTATCTTTAAAGAAACCATTCCCTTTTTGTTTTTGTGCATTGTTTATAAGCCAGTCGGCTTTTATCCTGTTATTTTTATCGATAGACAAACTCAAGACTCCCTGATAGGTTATTTCATTACTTTCGTCCTGATTGCTTCCGGACATGGAATAATCTCCAATAAGATCTTCAATATTCATGTATAAATTCTTTTTTTCTTCTAATGAAGGCAAAGATAATGTGATTTAAAATCTTCATGAAAGAAACGCAACAATAATTTAATGCAACACAGTTTCATTAATTAATAAATTATCTTTACTTTACATCCCATTAAAATAAACTAAATGAACAGGCGTAAATTTTTAAAAGGCTCTACGGCATTAACCGGACTTTTCACTCTGGGGCCATCGGTAATTCTTGCAAAGGATTTAGAATCTATTTCAAAAAAAGATAAAAAAGCAAAGAATATAATAATCCTGATAAGCGACGGTATGAGTACCGGCACGCTGCAAATGGCCAATTTATACTCGCAGAATATTTTAGGCAAAAACGGAAACTGGATGAACCTGTATGCCGAAAATAAAGTGACAAGAGCTTTGATGGACACCGCATCTGCAAGTTCTATTGTAACCGATTCTGCTGCTGCAAGTTCGTCCTTCGGAGGCGGACATCGCGTTAAAAATGGTGTATTAAATATCGGAGCCAATGGAGAACGCTATCTTCCGCTTTGGCAGAAGTTTAAAAATGCGGGCAAAAAAGCTGGCTGTGTTACCTCTGTAACCATTACACACGCAACACCTGCAGGTTTTTGTGTGAACTCAGACAGCAGAAATGCCGAGAACGAAATCGCAGAAATATATGCAGATCTGGGCTTAGACGTAATGATGGGTGGCGGAGATGAGTTTTTTAATGCTTCGAAAAGAGCAGACAAAAAAGATGTCTATAAAATCTACGAGCAGAAAGGATATCAGGTTTTAAAGCAAAAAACAGATTTGGAAACCCTGCAAAAAGGTAAAAAGACACTTGGTGTTTTCTCATCAGGTGCGCTTCCTTACGCTATTGACAGAACCAATATTGCTGAATTGCAAAAGACGCCGACACTTGCCGGGATGAGTACTGCTGCAATTAACCAGATGAAAGATCATGAAAACGGTTTTGTACTGCTTATTGAAGGCGGAAAAGTAGATTGGGCCGCTCATGCGAATGATGTTACAGCTTTAATTCACGATCAGCTGGCTTTTGATGAAGCGGTAAAATCAGCAATAGATTTCGCAGAAAAAGACAAAGAAACTCTTGTCATCATCACAACAGATCACGGAAATGCAAATCCAGGTGTAATATATGGCGCAGAAGCAACAAAAAATTTCAACAGCATTGCCGATTATAAATACACCAACGAATATATTTTAAATTCGATTCATGCCGATTTTAATTTACAGCAAATAAAAGACTGGATTTACGAAACCAATAAATTTAGTCTTTCCGATGACGAAGCCAAACACTTATTAAACTTTTATTCCGGTCTTGAAAAACAGGAAGGCGGCTTATACAATTATAAAAAACTGCCGTACAAAGCTTTCTCAGAAATTCAGAAGAAGCACAATAATGTAGGATGGATTAGTATGGACCATTCCGGAGATTATGTCGAACTTGCCATGTTTGGCCCGGGAAGCGAGTTGCTAAAACCTTTTATAAAAAATACCGATTTGCATTATTTAATGCTAAAAGCTACCATCGAAAAATAATGTAATTCTTCTTATTGTAATAAAAGAAACTCAACTTCGAATAAAACAGAAGTTGAGTTTTTTTTTAAAACCAATCAATAATAATAAATTCAAATAACAAATTCGAAATTCAATTACATCTAACGATTCCACCGAAATTGACATGTACAATTCACAACCCACAACTCACCATTCACAACTCACAACTCACAACTCCCATCATATTGAAATTTTGTTAATTTCTTCTGAAATTCCGTAAAAGCATTTCACTTATTATAACTAAATTGGTACTATGGGAAAACTAAATGCACTAATTATCGGAGGTGGTCTTGCAGGACTGGCAGCCGCTGTGCATTTATCCAAAAAAGGTTTGAAAGTGACTTTGATCGAAAAAAATTCTTATCCGAAACATAAAGTCTGTGGTGAATATATTTCTAATGAAATTCTGCCCTATCTTAACTGGCTTGATATAAATATTTCCCAGCTTCAACCTACAGCTATTCAGCATTTTGAATTTACAGCACAAAATGGAAAAACAGCAAATACTAAACTTCCGTTAGGTGGTTTTGGCATCAGCCGATATACTCTGGATCACTTTCTACATACAAAAGCGGTCGAAAATGGATGCAATGTAGTAACGGATAATGTTACTGACATTCATTTTGAGAATGATGTTTTCACGGTTATCACTTCTTCTGCTATTTTTACGTCGCAAATCGTTCTGGGCGCTTATGGAAAACGTTCTAACATCGATCAGAATCTTTCTCGTGATTTCATTTCCAAAAAATCTCCATGGCTGGCGGTTAAAGGACATTACACCGGAAATTTTGATAATAAATTGGTAGCATTGTACAATTTTGAAGGCGGTTATTGCGGAGTTTCAAAAGTAGAAAACGATACGATAAACATTTGCTATCTGGCGGATTTTGAAACTTTCAAAAAATATAAAAATATAGACGACTACCAAAAAGCTGTTTTATACAAGAACAGAAAACTGAAATCCATTTTTGAAAACAGCACTGCCCTATTTGACAAACCTTTAACGATAAGCCAGATTTCTTTCGATAAAAAAGAACCTGTAGAAAATCATATTTTAATGATTGGCGATACAGCAGGGCTTATTCATCCGATGTGCGGCAACGGAATGGCAATGGCAATTCACAGTGCAAAAATTGCATCAGAATTAGTTCTTGACTTTAATAATGGAAAATTGGAATCGCGAACGGCATTAGAAAAAAAGTATAAAGAGGAATGGAAAAGGCATTTTAGTAAAAGACTAATGTTCGGAAGAATATTAGCCAAAGCGCTGACCCGTAAAAAAATCACACTTGCGCTAACTACTATTGCAGCATCGGTGCCGGTATTATTATCCTTTATAATCAAACAAACACACGGCAGCCCAATAACAATCGAATAATGAGTTTAAATACCAAATACAGAACGGAAGAAGCCGAAATAATGGATGATTTTTCGCTTGAAGGTGAAGAACTCACCGACGCGCTGAATCAGATTGCCAACATAAATCAATTATTGGGTGGAAATAAATTAACTCTTCAGGGAGTAAAACAACTCCTTAAAAAAACAGACATTTCTAAAAGTATTACCATTGCCGACGTTGGCTGTGGTAATGGCGACATGTTGAGAATGCTTTCCAAATATGGAAAAAAGAAAGGAATTCAGTTTAGACTGATAGGTGTTGATGCAAATGCTTTTACGATTAATTACGCCAAATCACTTTCAACAGAATACTCCAATATCGAGTATGTCTGCCTGGATATTTTTAGCGAAGAATTTACTCGTTTACCCTATGATATTGTTTTGTGTACACTTACACTGCATCACTTTACAAACGATCAGATATCGCTTTTGCTAAAAACACTGCATGCAAATGCTTCGGTCGGAATTGTTGTCAATGATTTGCACCGAAGCAAAATGGCTTACCGATTATTTGAGATAATTGCTGCCACTTTTAATCTGAATAAAATGTCCAGAGAAGATGGACTTGTTTCTATTTTAAGAGGATTTAAGAAAGAAGATCTGGAACATTTCTCCAAAAAATTAAATCTAAAAAACTATTCCATAAACTGGAAATGGGCTTTTCGCTACCAGTGGATAATCGCAAAAATATGAGTGTAAAAATAATCACAGCTGTCAAACAGCTTCCGCAATATTCCCGAACTACAGAAGAAATACTCCCGCTATTAGATGTATGGCTGGACGGACAGGAAGAACGTTTTATAAGAAAGGTTAAAAAGATTTTTGAAGGCGCTTCCGTCGATAAACGATATTCGATAATGGAACCATCAGAAGTTTTTACGGCTACGTCCTTTGAAGAAAAAAATGACATTTACAGCCGCGAAATGATAGTTTTGGGTCATCAGGTTTTAGAAAAAGCGCTGGAAAAAGCAGGCTGGGATCCGCAGAGTTTAGATTATATTATCACAGTAAGCTGTACAGGAATTATGATTCCTTCACTTGATGCTTATTTAATCAATAAAATGAAATTAAAACAGGATATTGTTCGTCTTCCCGTGACCGAAATGGGCTGTGCAGCAGGAATATCCGGAATTATATATGCCAAGAATTTCCTGAAATCCAATCCCGGAAAGCGTGCTGCCGTAATCGCTGTAGAGTCGCCGACCGCAACTTTTCAGCTGAATGATTTCTCCATGCCGAATATTGTGAGCGCAGCTATTTTTGGAGATGGAGCTGCCTGCTGTCTTTTATCATCAGACGAAAAAGATAAAGGTCCGGAAATTATCGACGAACAAATGTATCATTTTTATGATGCCGAACACATGATGGGCTTTAAACTGACAAACAGCGGTTTACAAATGGTATTGGATATTGAAGTTCCCGATACAATCGCTTCTCATTTTGGCGATATTATTCACCCGTTTCTGAAACAGAATAATTTAAACATAAAAGACATCGATCACATGATATTTCATCCCGGCGGAAAAAAGATTGTAACTACGGTGGAATCTCTTTTTGCAGGTCTGGACAAAAACATTGATGATACAAAAGAAATTCTAAAACAATACGGCAATATGTCGAGTGCAACGGTTTTGTATGTATTAGAAAACATTATGAACAGAAATCCACAAAAGGGAGAAAAAGGTTTAATGCTGAGTTTTGGCCCCGGATTTTCTGCACAAAGAGTTTTATTACAATGGTAATTTAAAAACTTATGAAATTAACTGATATAATAGCCCAACTTCCATACAGTGAACCATTTTTGTTTGTTGATGAACTGTTGCAGGCAGATGAAAATGGTATAACCGGAACTTATACTTTTAAAGAAAGTTTAGACTTTTACAAAGGTCATTTTAAAGATAATCCTGTAACGCCGGGTGTAATTTTAACTGAAACAATGGCGCAGATCGGAATGGTTTGTCTCGGAATTTTTCTTTTAGGAAATGATCTTGGACAAAATACAGTTATCGCCTTTACATCTGCCGATATGGAGTTTCTAAAACCGGTTTACCCGAATGAGAAAGTAACTGTAACTTCTGAGAAGCTGTTTTTCCGTTTTGGAAAATTAAAATGCAAGGCCATCATGAAAAATGAAGCCGGACAAGAAGTCTGCAGAGGCGTTTTGGCAGGAATGATAACGAAGAAATTATGAAAAAGCGAATCGTAATAACAGGTCTTGGAGTAGCTGCACCAAATGGTGTGGGAATTCCTGAATTTACTAATGCACTTCTTAACGGAATTTCGGGAATACGTCATGATAAACAATTAGAGGAATTGCAATTTTCCTGTCAGATTGCGGGTCAGCCACAAATATCCGACGAATTAAAGGCGCATTATTTTTCAGAACTGGAACTTCGCGGTTTTAACAGTACTGGAATTTTATACGGTGTTATGGCCGGAATGGAAGCCTGGAATCATGCAGGATTACCGATAAACGAAAATCCGGATTGGGACAGTGGCTGTATCTTCGGCTCCGGAACATCGGGCATAGATAAATTCCGCGAAAGCATCTATAAAATTGATGATCTGCAAACCCGACGATTAGGAAGCACGGTTGTCGCCCAAACCATGAACAGCGGTGTTAGTGCTTATCTGGGTGGTAAAATTGGTTTGGGAAATCAGGTTTCTACAAATTCTTCTGCCTGTACAACAGGAACAGAAGCTATTTTGATGGCTTACGACCGTATACAATCCGGGCAGGCAAAGCGTATTCTGGCAGGAAGTACTTCTGACAGCGGACCGTATATTTGGGCAGGTTTTGATGCGCTTCGTGTGTGTTCTTCCCGATACAATGAAAATCCGGAAGAAGGTTCCAGACCAATGAGCGCTTCAGCAGCCGGATTTGTTCCGGGAAGCGGTGCCGGTGCTTTTGTTATTGAAGAATTGGAAAGCGCACTGGAACGCGGAGCAACCATTTATGCCGAAATCCTTGGTGGAAATATAAATTCGGGAGGACAGCGAAACGGCGGCAGTATGACTGCACCAAACAGCACAGCAGTTCAAAAATGTATCAGAAGTGCGGTCGAAAATGCAGGAATTAATGCAGACAAAATTGATGCTATAAACGGACATCTGACAGCCACAACAAAAGACGGTCTCGAAATAGAAAACTGGACAAAAGCACTGGAACGAAGCGGTACTGATTTTCCATACATTAATTCGTTAAAAAGTCTTACCGGACATTGCTTAAGTGCTTCCGGAAGTATCGAAAGTGTTGCGGCGGTATTGCAGCTTCATGAAGGCTTTTTGTTCGGAAACAAAAATTGCGAAGATCTTCATCCTGAGATTTTAGCGCTGATTGACCGCGAGAAGATTCTTCAAAAGACAATTAAAACCAATCCTAAAATAATTGCGAAAGCCAGTTTTGGTTTTGGCGATGTAAATGCATGTATATTATTTAAAAAATTTGAAAACTAATATGGACAAGAAAGAAATTATCGAGAGATTAAAAGCAATTATCAAACCGTTTGCTACAAACACAGAAGCGTTTGATAATCTGACTGAAGAAACTGATTTTATTAAAGATCTGAACATTAATTCTGCTAATCTGGTTGATATTGTACTTGATATAGAAGAAAACTTTGACGTGGTGATTGATAATGCCGATATGGAAAGAATGCTGGATGTTAAAACGGCTATAGAAATTATAGAAACCAAACTTGCCGCAAAATGATCGGCAATGATGTAATTGATCTTGCGCAATCACGAAAAGAAAGCAATTGGAAGCGCAAAGGTTTTCTGGAAAAACTTTTTACGGATGAGGAACAAGTTTTTATAAGTAATTTCAGTCAGCCTGAAGTTGCTGTCTGGCTTTTGTGGAGCATGAAAGAATCAGCTTATAAGATCTATAACAGGCAAACCAAAATACGGGCATTCATTCCTAAACAGCTTGTATGTATGGTCGATTTCTCAGATGCAGCAAAAGCTTCGGGAAAAGTGATTTGTAATGGCAATGTTTATTTTACTACGAGCATATTGTCATCAGAACACATTCACACCATTGCGGTTGACAATTTAGACAATTTAGACAATATCGCCGAAGTAGAAAATCTAAAAATTGTAAAAGACCAATATGGAATTCCCTATTTGCAATTAGCTTCAAAAAAATTTCAGGAAATTTCGATTAGTCATCACGGCCGATTTGAAAAAAAAGTAGTTATAAATTAGTTTCCTTTATTTTAAATAAAACAGTTTTTCGTTATCTCTCTGAAGCATACAACATTTTGGTTAATTCCTTAATTTTGCAGCTTTGCCTAATCTATATTAAAATTAGAAAGTCCACAATGTTCGAACTTTTACCTGTAGACCCAAAGACAATCTTTCTTTTGTATTTTTGGGGAAATTTCTTTACCTGCATCCTTATTTTCAGTTTTTCCTTCTCTTATTCGACAAGTGATAACCGAAAAATTCTAAAATGGTATGGTTTCGGAAAATTATTACTGACCATGGCGTGGATACTTATTCTTTTAAGAAATAGTATCAGTGATTTTGTTTCCATTAATGTTGCAAATTCTATAATCTTGTGTGCGTGTTGTTACGAAACCTTTGCAATGGTATCGCTTCTCAAGAGAAAATCAAAAAAACTCTATCAGTTACAAATTGTAATAACGGTCCTTGCCATTATTTTATTTAATGTCTGGACGTTCTTCGGCGCTACCATAAATACCAGGGTTTTAATTGGCTCCATCGGTATACTGGCTATTTATATTCCGACCACGATTTATTTTCTGAAAGAAAGAGATAAAAGTTTTTTCAGGACATTTTATGTTATATGCTATGCATTTTTTGAGGTTCTAATTATAATAAGAGTCATTTACAGGTATTTAAATCCGCAGGAACTTTTTTTCTCCAATGATATCGTAGATGGTTTGTACAGCATTTGCCTATTTCTATTAGCATTGGTTGGTATTGTTGGATTTTTATTATTGGTGAAAGAAAAACAGGATCATAAAATTCAGAAACTTCTGGATGATAAAAACCAGTTTTTTTCTATCATTTCACATGATTTAAGAGGGCCTCTTGGTTCTTCGGTTTCGCTCTCCGAGCTTTTGCTGGATAATATTCAGGAGTATAGCCGGGAGGAAATAAATGAAATTTCAGAAACACTGCATCAATCCAATAAAAACATCTATAAATTACTGGAAAACCTGCTGGAATGGTCGCGCGTCCAAACCGGAATGATTACGTTTTCGCCAAAAAAAATTTTACTCAATAAATTAATCGAAGATAATATCGAGCTGAGCAAAAATGCGGCATTAAATAAAGAAATTAATATAGTTTTTGAAGCCGCTCACCTCATAGAAGCTGAAGTAGATAAAAATATGATTAATACCATTTTACGCAATTTACTGACGAATGCTATTAAGTTTACAGATAAGAATGGTGAAATTCGTGTTGCTCTTTCTAAAACAAAGCAAAAAGTAGAAGTATCCATTACCGATAATGGAATTGGAGTTCCCGAAATCATAAAAACAAAATTATTTAAAATTAACGGAAAAGTGATTCAGAAAGGAACAGATAATGAATCAGGAAGCGGACTCGGACTGTTACTTTGCAGTGAATTTATAAACATGCACAAAGGCAAAATCTGGGTTGAAAGTGTACAGGGAAAAGGAAGTACTTTTAAATTTAGTTTACCACAAAACATCGGGAATTATGTCTAGCAATATGTTCAGGTTTCCACTTTAATAAGGATTATATAATATCCAGCCTGTAATGCTGTAAGTTTTGTAAGAAAGCGTAAGGTAAATTTGTTACATAATTAATCATAGAAGAAAAAAATTATGGAAAATTTATCAGACTACTTTGGAAAAAATATTAAAGATAAAAGAATACTCATCACAGGAGGTACAACAGGAATAGGAAAAGCAATTGCAGACTTATTAGTTTCTCTCGAAGCACGTGTTTTTATTTTTGGACGTGATATTGAAGATTTTACAAAAGCATTTGACGACATTAAATCCAAACATCCCAACAGTCAGCTTCATGGTTTTACTGCTGATGTAACGAATAAAGATGACCTGAAAAAAGTTTTTGAGGCTGTAGATAAAGAACTGGGAGGTTTAGATATTTTAATTAATAATGCTGCCCTGCCTGCTTCCGGATTGACAGAAATAAAACTGGACGACTGGCAATATATTTTAGATACTAACATTTCTGGATATCTTGCTTTTGCGCAGGAAGCTGTTACCAGAATGTCGCCAAACCAATCGGGACATATTATTAATATTGGTTCAATGAGCGCCGAAACAAATGAGCCAACAAGTACTGTTTACGTGGTAACAAAAGCAGCAATCCGTGGTTTTAGTGCCGCATTAAGAAAAGAACTTAACCCTCTTGGCATCAAAGTTTCTCTAATTGAACCCGGAGCCGTTACAAGCGATATGCAACCGGGATCTAAAGAAGAACAACAGCAAAAAATTGATAAAATGGAAATGCTCGAAGCCGAAGATATCGCAATGAGTGTTTTATTTACGCTCTCACAACCTAAAAGATGTGATATCGTAACTATGCAGGTAAGGCCTTTAATGCAGTTTATCTAATTTTTTTTTCATCATAAAAAAGAAGCTTGTCTTATAACAGACAAGCTTCTTTTTTTTTTTACTACCTATTTTCAACCACCTTCGCTTTTGCTTTCGCCAGCTGATTAACTCTCCATATTAAAAATACGGTTGACAGCGTCACAGCTGCGATTACATATCCAAGTATATCATAATTTTCCAATGGAGCGCTTTTCGATTTCTGATGCACTATAAATCCTGCACAAACTGCTGCAATTCCACCCGCAATTTGTTGTAAAGAAGAAGTAATAGACATATAGGCACCACGATCTTTCATTTCCGGAATCGCTGTGTTTAAGGTTGTAGCCGGAATCATTCTGCTCATAATTCCCATGAAAAGAATCATATTGATAACTACAATTTCCCATAACGGAATCGGATTAAGATTGGTGTAAATCAAAATCATTATCACAGAAATCAAAGATCCCGCTGCAAACAGTTTAAACTTACTGATTTTATCACTCAATTTTCCGATTAACGGCATAATGAAAAGAACTGAAAGTCCGGTGAAGAAAAAGACCATTGGTAATTCTAACTGGCTAATATGAATGTTATTGACTAAAAATGCACTCCCAAAAGGCTGTAGCATAAAACCTCCAACAGATAAAAATGCAATCGCTGTAAAACCAATCTGATATTGTTTATTACTCAAAGTATGCCAAAGGTGCAGAAACGGGCTTTTGTCAGATTGAAGTTCAAGATGTTTGACCACTGGTTTCATTTGCGTCAAAATAGCGAACAGAATTAGGACTCCTAAAATAGCGATCATAATAAAAGCCGAATGCCATCCCCAGTTATTTGCAAAAAACAATCCCAGCGGAATTCCTAAAATCTGACTTGTGGCAAATGCCATCTGGATAAATCCCATAACACGTCCTCTTTGCTGAATAACAAATAAATCGGTCACAATAGCCAGGGAAACAGAACCAATCACACCTCCGAAAAGTCCGGTTACGATTCTGGCGGCCAGCAGCATATAATAACTGGATGAAAGAGCACAGAAGACAGTTCCGATAATAAAACCGGTGTAAAAGAAAATTAAAAGCTTTTTCCTGTCAAATTTGTCTGCAAATCCGGCAGCCAGCAAACCGGAGATTCCGGCGCTAAAAGCATAAGCTGAGACAGCAAAACCAAAGTTTGAAGTCGTCATGTTTAAAGTTTTCATCAATATATCTCCCAACGGGGAAATAATCATAAAATCAAGAATAACGGTAAATTGTAAAAGCGCTAAAATCGCTATAATAATTTTTTGATGGGTAGTAAAAGTAGGTATCTCTACTGTATTTTTTTCCATTGTATATAATATTAGAGTTTAGGACAATTCCTGGCATTCATAGCCATTTTGATTGATAAGATTCATAATTTCACGAGGCGTAAGCTTTTCTGAAACAACTCGAAGCACACAATCCACATCTTCTAAATCAATGCTCCATTGCTGAATGTCCAAATGATTGGTTAGTGTCTGATCAATAACACAATTAGGTGCTATTTGTTTAATGTTTGTTTTAAAAATATGTATTGAATTTAAATTGGTTTCCATAATTTTTCATGGTTTTAGCGCTTTTATCGTAGCTGTAAAAGCTTCTTTCATAATCTGTTTAGTAAGTACAAATGATTTGCCGCCCATACTCCTGCCTTCCGCATGCATGTTTAAAAGAGTATACAAAGGTCCGTAAGCCACACACCAAAAAGCCTCAAATGTCATCGGAATAAGCTGTTTATTTCGCAGTGCGTTATCTATAAACTGGTTCATAATAGCCCTGAAATCTGAGAATTCCTTAATCGAACTCAAAATTGATTCGCCATGTGGGGAGTGTTTGATGATTTCAAAAAATTTAACTTCTTTCGGATATTTCATGGCAAAAGCCGAACGGTTTTCCCATTGCTTCCATAATCCATCTTCAAAAGACATTTCGGGGGAAAAATCTTTAACCGTACTGGAAAAAAATTTCAAAGCCATCCTGCCCCCTATTTTCTGTATTAAATCATCTTTGTCTTTGTAATAAATATAGAGCGTACCCACTGAGATCGAACAGGCTTTTGCCAATTTATTCATGCTGAAGCCCTGAAAGCCCTCTTCAACAATTTGGGAAATTGCCATATCAATCACTAATTTTTCTTTATCTATATCTCTAACTCTCATACTGCTTATTTTAGACAAAGATAATATTATAAATGAATAAACATTTATTTATTTAAAAATTTTATTGGAAGAAAAAAGAATATTTAATTATAAAGCAGCAAGGAAATAGGGTTGGGAGGAAAAATGCATTTACTCCAGAACTTATCAAAAAAAAAAAGAGCCAACAATGCTTGGCTCTTTTTTTATACAACTAATTTTACCTTATCTGATAAAATTTTTATCGCATTATAATTTTTTAATTACAATATTTCGATACCAAACCTTATCGCCATGATCTTGCAGTGCTATTTTTCCTTTTTTAAAGGTTCCAAATCCTGGCCATCCCGCAAATTTGCTTCCGGCGATCAATGTATTGAAATGGTCGTCCCAAAGTATAGTTTCTACAACTACAATACCATTTAGAATAAATTTCAATTTTCCTTTGTTACTGATAATTTCAGCCGTATTCCATTCGCCAACTTTTTTAACAGGCTCCGATTTGCTTTGAATTAAATCGTAAAGATCGCCCGCGCGGTGTTTGGTAATTTTTCCGTCGGGATGACCGTCGTTGTCCAGAACCTGCATTTCTAAACCTGTACTGTAGGTATTTGAGTATTGCTTGGCATCTTCATTAATATAAAAGATAATTCCGCTGTTAGCATTGGGAGCCAGTTTCCAGTCTAATTTTAAATGGAAATCTTCAAATTCTGCATCTGTCACTAAATCGCCTCCCTGTCCGTTTTGAGCAGCCTGAGGATCAAAATGAAGAACGCCACTCTCTGCTTTCCATCCCGCTCCGGCTGAGGTTTTGCCGTACGAATGCCAGCCCTGAGTTGTTTTTCCGTCAAATAATGGTTTAAAACCTTTTTGCGAATGAAGATGGACAAAAGAGAAAAGCAAGACTGCCATTATAATTTTTTTCATATTTTTCTATTTAATAATTTATAAATGAAACGCTGATGCTATAATTAGCTCTTTCTTGTATTAAAAACAGTTTCCTGAAGTTCTTCAAGCGATTTTCCCTTGGTTTCCGGCATCATAAAGATCACAAAAAACAATTGAAAAACCATCATAAGAGTAAATATTAAAAACACCACTCCTGCTCCAATGGTTGAAAATAAAAACGGAATCATTGACGGAATAATCGCCGCCAAAACCCAATGTGTCGATGAACCAAAAGCCTGACCGCTCGCTCTTAAATGATTGGGAAAAATTTCTGAAATAAAAACCCAGATTACCGCTCCCTGTCCAATGGCGTGAGAAGCAATAAACAAAAACAGAAATAAAGGAACCTGTATGCCCTGCCATTTTAAGAAAAATGCTGCCGATACCAGACCGAGAGAAATAATATAACCAATTGATCCTATATACATCAGGACTTTTCTACCCAAAATATCAATTAAAAAAACCCCAACGAGGGTAAATATCAAATTCGTTACACCAATCCCGACACTGCTTATTAATGCGGCACTTTCTCCAAGTCCCGCTTCAGCAAAGATTCTAGGTGCATAATATAAAAAGGCATTTATTCCCGAAAACTGATTGAAAAAAGCTATAAAAAAAGCCAGCATCAGAGGTAATCTGTATTTCTTTAAAAATATATTTTCGTTTTTTTCATCTTCATTCTCTTTTGCTGAAAAATGCATTTCCTGCAGTAAATCTTCAATTTTTGCATTCGGATCAATTTTTTTCAAAACCAATTCAGCTTCTGAAATTTTTGACTGTGAAACCAGCCATCTTGGACTTTCCGGAATGGTAAGCACGATAATAGTATAAAACAAGGCCGGAAAAGCCATTATTCCAATCATCCATCTCCAGGCATTTTCGCCCGCATCTCTCAGTAAATAATTGGATAGAAAAGCCATTAAAATTCCTAAAACAATATTAAACTGATACAAAGAAACAAGTCTTCCGCGGTCTTTGGCAGGAGAAATTTCAGAAACATAAGCGGGAGCTGCGATTGTTGAAGCTCCGATTCCTAGTCCGCCCAGGAAACGAAAAAAGGCAAAAGTCCACGGATCGTTGGCTAATGAAGAGCCTATTGCAGATAATAAAAACAATATACCAATCCCAATCAGAGTTTTCTTTCTGCCTAATTTATTTGTCGGAATACCTCCGAAAATTGCTCCGGCAACCGTTCCCCACAATGCCATTGCCATTACGACAGCACCATGAAACGCATCTGAAGTACGCCATAATTCCTGAAGTTTTTTATCTGCTCCTGAAATCACAACGGTATCAAAACCAAATAAAAATCCGGCCAGTGCGGCGATAATTGCCCATGAAAGTATTTTATTCATAATAGAGATTTTATTAAATTTCTTCAAAAACTGCAGCCCATCCACCATTTTTAACCATTTTTATTTCAACGATATCATTTGATTTTACGTCATAATTTTTTCTTCGGTAATCCATTGCCTGATAACCGGCATTTATTCCGTCTTCAAATGAAGTTACTTTATACGATTTTCCGGCTTTCAAAAAATTGAGGTTCAGTTTAAAACTTCGTTCTTTTTCGCCGCTGTTGGTAATGCCACCGATAAACCATTTTGCGCCTTTCCTTTTTGCTACAATTGCATATTGTCCAGCTTTAGCTTCAAGCGCAATCGTTTCATCCCAGATTGTGGGAACAGAGGTAATAAAGTCAGTACATTCTTTTTCTCTGTAATACAGGGTTGGATTATCTGCAAGCATTTGCAGACCGCTTTCAAAAACAACAAATAAAGCCAGTTGGTAAGCTCTCGTTCCAATACTTGCCGAATTAGGACGCTCAGATCGGTATACTTCCGGCTGCATACTAATCATGGCTCCGGGAGTATAATCCATAGGGCCGACAGCATTCCGTATAAACGGAAAATAAACGCTGTTATCCGGCTTACATCCTTCCATTTGTTCCATTCCGCGAACACCTTCATAAGAGATTAAATTGGGATATTTATATTCTAAACCCGAAGGTTTAAATGCACCATGAAAATCTACAAATATTTGGTTTCTCGCCGCTTCTTTAACCACTTTTTCATAGTAATTCACCATCACCTGATCACTTCGGTCCATAAAATCAATTTTTACTCCGGTTACGCCCCAGTCTTTAAAAGTTTTAAAAAGTTCCATATTCTTATCGACAGTAAGCCAGGTGAGCCACAAAACGATTCCCACATTTTTCTCTTTTCCGTAGCGAATGAGTTCATGAACATCGACATCAGGATTTGGCGAGTACGGATCTGTTGTACTTTTTGCCCAGCCTTCATCCATAATAATATATTTGATCCCAAATTTTGACGCAAAATCGATATAATATTTATAAGTATTCAGGTTATAACCTGAAACAAAATTTACGTCCGGGCCATACGGCGTTGCACCATTCCACCATTCCCAGCTTGCCTGTCCCGGCTTTATCCACGAAACGTCTTTTAACTCACTTTTAGGAGCTAATTTTAAGGTCATGGTATTTTCAATGAGTTCTTTATCATTTTTAGTGATGACAAAATAACGCCAGGGAAAATTTCGTGTGCCTGTGGTTTTTGCAATATAATCTGCTTCCTTTAAAATTTTAAGACTTCTGTCACCGTCAGGACCAAAATCTAAAGGCGTTTTCGGAAATATTCCCGTTACTCCATTTCCCGTTCCCTTTAAAAACATTCCGGGATAATCAGACAAATCCGATTCGCTGATTAATATTTTGTATTGTTTTTTGGAATCGACTAAAATGGGAAGTGTCGACATTTTAGCGGAAGAATTCCATACGCTGGAGTTTATATGGGAATATTCTTCTTCGCTAGACGTTTTAAAACTTCCGGTTTGCTGCAAGTGAACCAAATAATCGGATGGAAAATTGACTGTAAAATTTTCATTTAAAACTTCAATTTCACCTCTTTTGGAAGTAATAAAGCGATAAGCAATTCCTTCATCAAAAGCCCTGAACTCAACGGCATAATTTCCTTTGAAATTTAAAATTAAATATTGGTAGGAATTTGAAACCGTCGAGAATTTTAGCGGAATAACAGGTTTTAAAATCTCATTTACTTTTCCGGATTTAGAAGTGATTAATTTCGGATTTAAACCCAAATTTCCATCGCTCAGCAGTAAAGACAAATGATTTTTTTCTGCTAAAACTTCCTTTCCGGCAGTTATGGAATAATAAATTTTATCGGCTAGAGTAATCGAAACTTTTAGTGCTCCATTTGGCGAATTAACTTCAAAATTTGCTTTTTGTGCCTGCAGATTATAAACTGCAATAAGAAAAAACAAGCCTGCAAATAATTTTATATTTTTCATGTAAAATCGTTTTTATATGCATAACGTCCCATTAAAACGGGACGTTATTATATTGATGCTGTTATTTGGTCTGCAATTCTACTTCACCTCCATTTTTAAACAGGTCGTGCGAAATAAAGTAGGTATTAATTTTAGAACCGTTTACTTTTATCGTTTCCAAATTTCTTTTCCCGTTAGGGTTTTTAATAATTACCTTTTTTCCTGCAGGAGTTGTCCAGGCAACTTCTTTAAAAACAGGAACTGTCACAATATATTCCGGATCTGCCGGCGATAAGGGATAAAGTCCCAGCGCACCAAATACGTACCAGGACGACATTTCGCCTGCATCATCCATTCCGCTCATGGCCAGTTTTTCGGGTCCGATTCCATACATAGTTTCTAAAATTTCATCTATTACTTTTTGGGATTTTTCGGGTTTATTTATAAAATAATAAGAAAACGGCGCTTCATGATCCGGTTGATTTCCATGACAATATTGACCGATGAAACCGGAAATATTCCATGCAATATAATTTGGATTCCATGGCTTTGTAAAAAATTCATCCAGTTTGGCTTCAAAGGGTTTTGCCCCTCCGTATAACTTTACAAGACCCGGCATATCATGCGGTACAAAAAAAGACAGCTGCCAGGCATTTGCTTCTCTGTACATATATTCATAGTACGGAAATTCGGGATTAAAAGGGGTAATCCATTTTCCGTCGGCTAGTCTGCCTCTCATAAAAGAAGATTCTTTGTCAAAAACATTTGCATAATTCTTAGAACGTTTTACCAGATCAGTATAATGTTGCGTGTCATTTAGTTCTTTTGCCAACAATGCAAGCGCATGGTCATCATATGCGTATTCTAATGTTTTGGTCACACCGGCATTTGCTTTCGTTTCTACTACCGGATTTTTAATGTCTTGTTCCGGCACATAACCTTTTGCTATATATTCGGCAATATGAGGCCTTGTGCCACCTTCTTTGTAGGCATTGTTTAATAATAATTCGTATGCTTTTTTGACATCATAATTTCTTACACCCCGCATATAAGAACCTGCAATAAAGGATGCCGCATGATCGCCATGAAAGAATGTTGGAATAAATCCTTTTATTTCCCCTTCGTTGATAATCGAACTAATTACATCACTCGTAACATCAGGAGAAAAAATACTTAACAGCACCAGTTTATTTCTGTAATCGTCCCACAAAGACGGAAGTGTATAGTAACGATAATTCTCTTTGCGCACTTTTCCGGCTTCGTCGATGAACTGACCGTTTACATCACTTCTTAAAGCGGGCCATAAAAAGGAGCGGTACAACATACTGTAAAACATAACGTTTTGCTGATCATTACCGCCTTTTACCTGTATTTTAGATAGCAGTTTTTCCCATTCAGTACTTCCTTCTTCAAAAATGTTAGCAAAAGATTTATCGGCGGCTTCTTTTTTCAAATTTTCAGCGGCATTTTCTACGCTGACAAATGAAAGCGCAATTTTAACGGTTACAGGTTTATTATCGCCGTCTTTAATATTTACTAAAGAATATCCGCCGCTTTTAGCACTTTCTTTCGTATCTAATTTTTCAATAGGACTGCTTAAAGTTGCATAAAAGTATATTTTTTCGCCACCCGTTCTCTGAAAACCACTTACGGCATTTGAACCTTCCTGCTTGATCTGCCAGTCGTCTACATGATTATTTGCTTTTCCTAAATCAAAGAGTACTTTTCTTCCTTTGTTATTTTTAAAGGTATATTCATGAATACCACAACGCAATGTTGAAGTTAATTTTACCTGAACATCATAATCTTTTAAATAGACTTCGTAGTAAGCAGGACTTGCTTTTTCCTGATCGTGGCTGAAAGAGGATTTGTAAGGGAATGACGCACCTTCGGAAACGGGCAATAATGGAATATGACATAAATTCCAATGTCCTTTATTGGTGTGTGTAAATCCTAAAATCGCGGTATCTTCATACTCATAACCTGCTCCTGATCTGTATTTTGTCATCGGACTTAACTGAACCATTGCATTGGGAACAGAAGAGCCGGGAAAAACCAAACCAGCCCAGACACGCATGTCTGCCGGCGGTGTATAACCTATAATTTTGGTATCTAATAAGGGAGCCGTTCCAATAAACGGATTTACCAAAGCGGTGTATTTTCCTTTTGAAAGACCTCCGCCCGATTTTTGCGCAATACTATTCTGACTCGCCAGAGACATTGTAAATGCCGCGAGGATTATTTTGTTTCTTAATTTCATCATGGTATTAAAATTAAAATCAGTTACAGGTTATAATTCAAGCAATTTGGGATTGGTTTTGTACGTGTCCCATAAAAGCTCGCCAAACAAAGTATTGGTCCATGCAAACCAGGATCGGGTAAAATTCTTAGCATCATCTTTATGAAAAGATTCGTGCATAAAACCTGTATCTCCGTGCGAAGCTTTCAGCATTCTGATGCAATTTTTAATTTCGGCTGCATCAGAGGTTGTATAGGCTCTCATAACGAGTGACATTGGCCAGATCATATCCATACCAACGTGCGGTCCTCCCACTCCTTCGGCTACTTTTCCTTTAAAGAAGAACGGGTTATCTTCTGAAAGGATAAATTTTCGTGTATTTTGATAAATAGGATCTTTTACATCAATCGCATCCAAATATGGAAGACTTAATAAACTTGGTACATTGGAATCATCCATTAGTAAGTGACCTCCAAAACCGTCTACTTCAAATGCATAAATATCACCATGTTTTGGGTGTTTTACGATGGCGTGTTCTTTAATTGCTTTTGAAACTTCATCTGCCAGAGCTCTTAATTCTTTGGCAGTTCCGTTATCTTTTTTGATGGATTCCAGCATTTCTGCAGCCTGATTCATACTCGCTACAATAAAGAAATTCGACGGAATTAAAAAAGAAAAAACAGTTGCATCATCACTTGGTCTGAAGGCTGAGCAAACTAATCCAACTGGTTTTACAGGATAACCGTATCCTTTTAACGGTCTTGTATCGGTTGCAAACTGAGTTGTTCTCTGAAAAGTGTACGGATTTTTACCATCTTTTTGCTGTTGATCCCTGAAAACCTTTAACGTGGTTTTAATAGCTTTTACCCAATTTTCATCAAAAGGTGAAACGTCTTTCGTATTTTTCCAGTAATTGTACGCTAAACGAATCGGATAGCAAAGTGAATCTATTTCATATTTTCTTTCGTGAACGCCGGGTTTCATATCCGTGTGATCGGTTGTCCACTCTCCTTTTTTGTTCGGATCATTATAAAATGCATTGGCATACGGATCTTTCAGAATGTATTCTGTCTGTCTGTTTATTACGCCGGCAATCAGGTTTTTAAGTTTTTCGTCTTTTCCTGCAAATGCCATATACGGCCAAACCTGCGCAGAACTGTCCCTCAACCACATGGCGTCAATATCTCCCGTGATTACGTAAGTATCTGGTCTGCCGTTTTTCTGTGAATAGGTTACTGTCGTATCCAGTGTATTTGGAAAACAGTTATTGAAAAGCCATCCCAGTTCTTTATCTTTTACATTTTTTTGAAATTCAGCAATTGTCTTTTCGATAAACTCACTTTCAAAATTTCTTTTGTTTTTAGCAACCCTGACAATTGGAAAATCTTTAACCGCTTTTGTTCCTGCTATTATTTCCAACGGATCGATAAGCGCTAAACTGCTAAATAAAACTGTGTTTTGGATAAATTTTCTTCTTTGCATAATTATATATTTTTAAAATTGTGAAGGAAAAAACCCTTCGTTTATTCATTTGATAAAGAGTATGGAAAATCTTCTTTTTTGGTTCCTCTGTTTGTGTTTGGCGTGGCAGACATCTCAAAATCCAGCGTCGCACCTTTCATCAGATCAGAATGACTGAGCCAGTTTTTCGCATACACTTTTCCTCTGATTTTCATTTCTTTTACGTACCGATTCTGTTCGCTGTTTGCGGGAGCATTAATTATAATAGATTTTCCATTTTCCAGCTGAATAGTGGCTTTTTTGAATAACGGCGCACCCATTACATACTGATCTGAGGCTGGTGTTACGGGGTAAAATCCTAAAGAAGAAAAAACATACCACGCAGAAGTCTGACCGTTATCTTCATCTCCGCAATAACCATCGGGAGTGGCATGATACATTCTGTTCATGGTTTCGCGTACCCAATATTGTGTTTTCCACGGTTCACCACCATAATTATAAAGATAAATCATGTGCTGTATCGGCTGATTCCCGTGTGCATATTGCCCCATATTCGCAATCTGCATTTCTCTCATTTCGTGAATTACGCCTCCGGAAAAATTGGAAGTTGCAAATACCGGCGGAGATGAAAAAACTTTGTCTAACTGGGAAACAAATACTTTCTGACCTCCCATTAAATCCACTAAACCTTGTATATCATGAAAAACAGACCATGAATAATGCCAGCTGTTACCTTCTGTAAATCCGTTAAACCAGAGAAAAGGATCAAACGGTTCCATAAATTTTCCATCCTTATTTTTAGGACGCATGAGATTGTATTTAGGATCGAAAAGATTTTTATAATTGAAACTTCTCTTTTTGTACAACTCAATTTCTGATTTTGGCTTATTCAAAGCTTTAGCCAATTGGTAAATAGCAAAATCATCGTATGCATATTCTAATGTTCTGGCGGCACTTTCGTTAACTTCATCATTCGGAACATATCCTAAAGCATTATATGAATCTGCTGCCGCGCGTCCAACTGCTTTCATCGGACCCGCATTGTTTGCGCCATGAATTAACGCTTTGTACAAATTCTCGATATCGTATTTTTTTACTTTTCCGCTTTTTAAATACGCTTCAGATACAATCGAGGCAGAGTTGTTTCCGACCATAATGTCGCGTAATCCCGGACTTGACCATTCCGGAAGCCAGCCGCTTTCGTTAAACGCATTCGATAAACCTTCCTGCATTTGTGTATTCAATTCCGGATACATTAAATTAAGAAATGGATATAAAGCTCTGAAAGTGTCCCAAAAACCAGTGTCGGCAAACATATAACCCGGCAAAACTTTCCCGTTGTACGGACTGTAATGCACCACTTTTTTATTTTGATCGTATTCGTAAAATTTCCTCGGAAAAAGAAGCGATCTGTACAAACACGAATAAAAAGTCCCTATTTGGTCCGGTGTTCCTCCGTCTACTTTAATTCTTGCTAATTCTTTGTTCCAGATGGCTTTACCTTTCGCTTTAAGCGCATCAAAATCATTGGTACCAATTTCTTTCAGATTAATTTCAGCCTGATCATAGCTTATAAAAGAAGATGCCACCTGAGCATTTACTATTTCACCTGCCTTTGTTTTAAAACCTATTACCGCACCGGCGTGATCTGCTTTTGTCTCTAATGCTTTTGCTAAAACATCTCCATTAAAAGTAGAAGTCAGTTCAAAATCCTTATCAAAAATAATGACGAAATAGTTTTTAAAATTTTCAGGAACACCTCCGCTGTTTTTAGTCGTGTAGCCGATAATTTTTCTTTCAGAAGGAATAATTTTCACATACGAACCTTTATCAAAAGCGTCAATTATGATATAAGCTTTGTCTGTTTCCGGAAAAGTAAATCTAAATCTCGCAGCTCTTTCTGTCGGAGTGATTTCGGTTGTAACATTATGGTCTGCGAGATAAACGCTGTAATAATAAGGCGTTACGGTTTCAGCTTTATGCGAAAACCAGCTTTGTCTGTCTTCTTCTTTAAATTTTAATTCACCTGTAACGGGCATGATTGAAAACTGACCATAATCATTCATCCAGGGAGAAGGCTGATGTGTTTGTTTAAAACCTTTAATCCTGTTAGATTTATAAGTATACGCCCAGCCGTCGCCCATTTTTCCCGTTTGCGGAGTCCAGAAATTCATTCCCCACGGCATTGCAATTGCGGGATACGTATTTCCGTTCGAAATTCCGTAATCGGAATCAGATCCAATTAAGGGATTAACCCAGTCAACGGGAAGTTGCGGCGTAATTATCTGCGTATTTTGTGCACTAACAAAAGTGAAGGCAAAAAGTAGAAATACAGTGGCGTTTTTTATTTTCATTTGCGATGCTAATTATTAATCGAATTAATTACCTCTTTGTTTATTTTATTTACTTCAGAAAAATTCATTTTATCTACTTTTCTGTCGTACGTCATAAAACCGTTAACTTCACCCTCTACATCTGTAGTCTGGGTATAAACCGCAGCAGAAAAGCCAGCTTTTGCCTGCGTTATCAATTGATCTGCATATTCTTTGTATTTGGCTGTCGTCTCGTCTGTATTTTTAAACTGTGTATAACCCCAGTTTTTGTCGCTCTGCCAAAGATGACCTGTAACGGGAAAACCGATTCCGCCATACTCGCCTAAAACGGTAATTCTTCGTGCATCGTACAGCTTTAATTCCGGTCCCGGATAATGATGAATGTCTAACATATCTCCCGTTTGAAAATGATTTCCTCCGCTGGACGAATTAACCAGTCTGCCCGGATCGTGATTTTTGGTCCAGTCGGTAATTTCAACCGTTTTAAATTGTCCCCATGCTTCGTTAAAAGGAACCCAGACTACGATACTAGGATAAGAATATAAATAATCCATAATTTCACGCCATTCTTTCCTGTAAGTTTCCTCAGACTGAGCGGTTCTTTTCAATTCATTTCCGTCAAAATATTGATGCATCTGCCAAATGGGACCTGCATCGCCGCTTGGCATATCCTGCCAGACCATAATTCCCATTTTATCGCAATGCGTATACCATCTTGCCGGCTCCACTTTTACGTGTTTGCGAATCATATTAAAACCTAATTCTTTAGTGCGCACAAGATCATATTTTAAAGCTTCGTCTGTTGGCGCGGTGTATAATCCGTCGGGCCACCAACCCTGATCCAGTGGTCCGAACTGAAAGCAGTCTTTATTGTTTAACTGAATTCTTACAATACCGTTCTGATCTCTTTTTGAGGAAATCTTACGCATGGCAAAATAACTTTTTACTTCGTCGGCAACTTTTCCTCCGCTAATCAATTTCACTTTGATATCATACAAAAACGGAGCATCCGGCGACCATAATTTAGGATTGTTTAAAACTAAATCCAGCTCTTGTCCGGCAACCGCTTTTTCTGATGCAATTGTTTTTGTGCCATCTAAGACTGTAATTTCGACAATATCTGAGGGATTACTTCCCTCAATTTCAGGTTTTATATGTATGGTGTTGCGGTCAATGTCCGGTGTAGTACGCAGGTTCGTAAAATGTTTTTTGCTGACCGGCTCTAACCAGACGGTTTGCCAGATACCGGTTACAGGAGTATACCAAATACTTTCAGGATTTTTAACCTGCTTACCTCTGGGCTGCGTTCCGTCATTTGTGGGATCCCAGACCTTAACAACTAATTTTTGAGATTTTCCGTTTAGATAAGGCGTGATATTAAAAGTAAAAGGAACGTATCCTCCTGTGTGTGTTCCGATTTTTATATCATTAATATACACTTCAGTTTTCCAGTCTACTGCTCCAAAGTGCAATAAAATGTCTTTACTTTTCCATCCGTTATCTACCGTAAAAGTGGTTTCATACCAAAGTTCTTTTTCTGAGCCTACGGTTTTCATTACACCGGAAAGGCTTGATTCTACAGCAAAAGGAACGAGGATTTTTCCATCATACCCTTTTGGCGCAGCTTGTCCTGCCGGTTGTATTGCATAGTTCCATAAACCATTGAGATTTTTCCATTGGCTTCGTTCCATTATCGGTCTCGGATATTCCGGAAGCGTATTATTGGGGTCTACCTGCTCTGCCCATTTTGTTTTAATTTTATCTCCCTGAGGTTTCCACTGCGCAAAACCGTTTAGTGCAAAAAGGAGAAAAAGTATTATGGTAATCTTATTTTTCATGTGATACTTTTAGGTTGAATAAATACTATAAAACCTGAAGGCCGTTTATTACCTTCAGGTATTACAAAAATTACTAAACAATACTACTTAAACTAACTAATCAAAATAGCCATCTTTATCCAGTTTGGCTGCTGCTTCAATTAACATCACACCGCTCAATTGTGTGGTTAGATCGACGCTGCCGCCGGCAGTTGGAGCTACTTTCCAGTTGTTTCCGGAAAGCATAGTTGGCCTTAAAATTCCTTTTTTATAAAATGTCTCAGCATTAAACTTTAAAAATGCCGCAAATTTCTCTTTATCTGTAGCATTAATTGTTGGATGTTCTGTTAGTTCAACAAAATAACGAATTAGAATTCCTTTGAATAAACCTCCATCTCCTTGTCCTTCGTCTCTAAGAAGTCCTTCTGAAAGCAACTTCGGACTGGTTAATACCGTTCTTCCCGATTTTAATGCATCATCCAGATACGTTTGCTCGTTTGTTGCTTTGTACAATCTTAAACCCGCACCGATCCAGGTTCCCATATTGTATGTAAAAACCCAGTCTTTATTGGTTGTAATCACGCCGTTTACTTCTGAAATATTATCCCAGACAGTTCCCGAAACAGGATCTACCAGATTGCTTTTCTGCCACGCATAAATTTTCTTTGCCCAGTCCAGATCTTCTTGCTTTTTGTCAATTTCGTACAATCTCATGGCAAGAATCACCGCCGGACCGTTGGACACCGCATTTTTTTGTCTTGGTGTATCCTGTTTCCAGGTTATTCCGCCTCCAAAAACATCACTCCAGCTTAGTTTTATTCTTCCCCATAAATAATCGGCAACATCTTTATATTCCTGATCTTTTGTGGCATCATAAGCGCGAAGGCAGGAATTAGCAAGCCAAAGCATATCGTCATTAAAAACATTGTTGTATGTATTATTTCCATTTTTAACTTTAATTCCCTGAACTAAAGCTTTCATTCTGGTTTTATAATTGTCATTATTGGTTCTCAGATATCCGTCAACCAAGACATCCAGAACATGCGCATTTGGCCAGTAATTAAAGGTACCATTTCCTGCATTATTCTGCACAAAAGTTCCGTTGGTGCCCAAATAATTGTTGTAAGTTGAATTCTGTAAAGAATCGGCTGTTTGTGCCCAGGTATATTTAAATTCGGTACCAACTTCTCCGTTGGGATCACGCAACGGAATCGGATCATCATCGCAGGAAGTGACCAATAACCCAAATCCCACTGCCATAAGCAATGCGACAGTATAACGTGTTGAAAATAATTTTTTCATAATATAATTTCATTTAATAAAACGTCTCTCAAAGATCTCCTTAAGAGACGTTTATGGGTTATCTACAAAACTTTAAAACTGTGTGTGTACGCTGGTGAGGCTGCACTAAAATTAATTTCTGCATTTACGTTCTTATTGTCTACTGCAGAAGCAAATTTGAAAGAGTTACTCCAGAAATCATTAGTTACCGGAACCATGTACCAGTACGAAGCTGCTACATTTCCGTCAGGACGACTGTTATCGCCATTAACACTTCCGTACCATTCTTCGCTGGTTGTGGCACCGTTTACTACAGTAAATTTAAATTTATAGCGTTCGTCTCTACCCCATGATTCCTGTTTGAAAGTGATGAGTTTATTATCTGCTTTCCAGATACCGCCTCCGGCATACGTGTACTCAAAAAGGTATTGACCAAGCGGAGGAAACCATAATTCGACTTTTTTGATTTCTGTCATAGTTGTCCCGCCATTACTGAAGTCTACAACAATTCTATATACTTTTGCTTCTCCTGAATAAGTAGTTTCACCATCTTGTTTTAATTTGCCTTCATTAACTGAGAAAACTTCCGGTGTTCCGTTTTTTCTTGTAATGAATTTATAAGTACCCGGTCTTAATTTGGTATAAATTTCAAATTTTGTTGCACCAAGCTTTTTGAAAGACTGCGCATTGGCAACAGTTTCACCATTTTCAGAACCTGTTCCTGTAATAAATAACTGATCAGGAGTTGGGAATCCGCTTGGGGTTAAAAATTCGATAACACCTGATACGGTTGATTTTTGAACGTTAATTCCTTTAGAAGAATAAACGGTCCATTTCAATTTTCCGATGGTTTCAGACGGAATTCCTGCCAGTATGGCGATTTTATTTAAATCTGCAAAAGAAAGATTAAGTGTCTTTTGAAAACCATTTCCATCAGAAGGAATTGTAAAAATTGGTTTAGAGAAATCGCCGTTTTCCTTATCAAAAACCACGTCATAAAGTACCGCTCCATTGTCTTCCGCTTTAGCGCCTTCCCATTCAAAAACTGCAGAACTCTGAGCGTTAAGGTCAAAAAACTTGTTGTTAGCAGGAGAATAAAGTGCATTAACAGCGGTTACATTTGTATGATCCATTTTTTCATCATTATCGCAGCTTACAAGAAATACTGCACATAATAGAAATACTAATTTGATATAAATATTTTTCATGTTTTTATTATTTAGGTTAGTTAGTTTTTACCAGTTTGGATTTTGGGTTAAATTAGTATTAATCAAACGCTCGTCTCTTGGTATAGGCCACAAGTAATGTTTTGAAGGATCAAAATTTCTTAAGTTTACTCTTAAGTAACCGTTATCTACAGACGAGATACCAAATTTTGCTCCGTGTGCATATCCGTTTAAAACATCTTCAGCAATTTTCCATCTTCTGATATCAAAGATTCTTAAACCTTCCATACCAAATTCTGTACGACGCTCATTTCTAATTACTTCTCTAAGCCCTTCTTGCCCTAATGCACTATTATAAGATAAAGCTTCTGCATCTGTAAAACCGGCACGGCTTCTTAAAAGCTTAATCGTCTGATCCCAAATTGTGCTTGTCATTTGGTTCAGTTCATTTTTAGCTTCAGCATGCATTAGTAATATATCTGCATATCTAAACAACATTAAATTTAATCCTGATTTTAAATCTGTTCCATGCTGCATATCATAATACTTGCGTGTAAAGTAACCTGTTGGTGTAGAAGAAGATCCCTGTACAAACTCATCAGGATGATTTGCCGTTGGAGAAGATCCCGGTTTAATGTAAATGATGTGTGAACTTCCGTCAGCTTCTTTCCAGACATATTTATCATAAACCACTGTTCCTGTTAGTCTCGGATCTCTGTTAACGTAAGGATCATTTTCGTTGTAGCCTGATCCTGCTTCGTTTATTCTTTTTCCGTTAAGCATAATGTAACTGTCTACCAATTCCTGTGTTGGAGCAAGAGCATTTAATCTTGCACCCGCAGATATTGGAGCCATATCAAAAAATTCGCCCCAGGTTCTGTCTGTTGTAACGTATTGCAGGCTTAAGATATCTTCACTGCTATATTCGTTTGCCTGTTGAAAAAGACCTTCATAAGAAGGAAATAAACTGTACTGGCCGTACGCCATAGCCATAAATTGCTCTGTTACCTGCACCACTTCTGCCCATTTTCCTTCATACAAAAGAACTCTTGCTTTTAGGGCTGCAGCAGCTCCCATTGAGATTCTTCCTCTTTCTGAAGATGCAATTTGGGTGTTTTTGGGTAAAGACGGCGTTATGGCATCCAATTCACTTAACACGAACTGAATTACTTCTGCGTGCGGCGTTCTTTTAATTGTTGTTGCTTCTGACAAAGATGGATCTTTCTGCAACAGCGGAATATCGCCAAACCATGTTGTCAGTTGAAAATGCTGAAACGCTCTTAAAAAACGTGCTTCGGCTTTCATTCTTGCAATTACAGCCGGATCTGCATTAGGCACTCTGTCGATATTTTCCAATAAAATATTACAGGATTTAATACCAGCGTATCTGTCATTCCATTCGGTTTTTAATCTTCCCAGCGAAGGATCATAAAGTCCGGCTCCTATTGAAGCTGCTCCTGCATTATCACCTCTTCCGTTATAAGCGTTATCAGAAAGCCCTTCATTATAAAAGAAATATTCACTTTTTTGCATTTGCGAGTATGCCGTGTTGAGCATCATCTGAGCTTTGTCTACACTAGTCCAGTAATTCGCATCTGTAAATCGGTCTTCTGGCGACTGATCCAGGTCCTCGCAGCTTACCAATAGTAATAATACTACCGGCACGAATTTTATATATTTAAATATGTTTTTCATTTTGATTTTTTTTAAAAGCTGATATCAATACCCATCCCGTAATACACCTGTGTTGGAAAAGCTCTTCCGCTGTTTGCGCCGTTAGTGTACATGTTACTGTTAAATTCTGATAGCTCAGGATCAACAAATTTTACTTTTGATAAGGTTAAGAGATTTTGTCCCGAAACATACATGCGGAATCTGCTCATACCTAATTTTTCTGCTACGTCATTTGGTAGTGAATAACCTACCTGTACGTTTTTAAGTCTTGCGTATGCACCATCATACAGATACATGTCAGAACCATTTCTGAAGTTGTTTGTATTGGATTGTGTACCATTGTTTGCCAGCCTTGGATATCTTGCATCCGGATTTTGAGGGCTCCAGTAATCCAGTTGGTGCGTATACATTGTCATCCCGTAATTGTAATGGAACGGTTCTACAAGCTCTCCTCTGATCATCATGGTTCTTTTACCAACTCCCTGAACAAATACACTTAAGTCAAAGTTTTTATAATCTACATTATAAGTGACCCCGAAAGTATATCTTGGAAAAGGATTGCCAAAAATGAATTTATCCTTGTCGTCTATTTTTCCATCTTTGTTTACATCTACATAACGGTTGTCACCAGGAACGACATTGATTCCGGCAGGAACTGCTGCTCCTTGAATCTCTTCGATGTTTTGGAAATATCCGTCTCTTTTTAAACCAACATAGGAATTAAAAGGAAGTCCTTCGCGCAAAATAACCTGAAGCTCTTCTACTCCTGTTAATCTCTCCTGCCCATTATTATAGTCCAGAACTTTGTTTTTAGAATCACCAATATTTACGGTCAGACTTTGATTTACTGCTTTTCCTTTATGTCTGTAAGTAGCGCTTACCTCCCAGCCTCTGTTTCCTACTTTTGCTGAATTAAAATCTGGAAGTCCTGTACCGTATACTCCCGGAACTTGTGGCGGAACAAGAATATCTGAAGTCACCTTGTCAAAGAAATCAAATGAAAATGACAGTGCTCCTTTAAAGAAATCTGCGTCAAGTCCCAAGTTTAAGGTCGCTGCCTTTTCCCATTGCAGGTCAGCGTTTGCAAAGTTAAATCCTGCACCGCTTACCGCTTTATTATCAAATCCGTAATTATTCTGTATTGCAAAGTAAGTTGTTTGATATTGGTAATTGTTGACGTTCTGATTTCCAACAAGTCCGTAAGAAGCTCTCAATTTAATATTACCTACATTGTTGTTGTAATTTTCCATAAAGTCCTCTTTCGTAAGTGCATACCCTAAGTTTGCAGACGGGAAGAATCCCCAACGAATTTCATCTCTGAATTTTGATGAACCATCGTATCTAAAACTAAATTCTGCAAAATATTTTTCTTTGTAATCGTAAGAAGCACGACCAAAAAGAGAATTAAGACTGCTTACAGGAGATGCCGGATTTCTGTTCGTATCTGTTCCGTTAGAATTATACGAGTCCGGTCCGATCACTGTTTCGCTGGTTGGTGTTCCCAAATCAGGATCTGTAAATTTCTTGTAGATTGCTGTGCGTCTTTCATTATGGCTTTCGTTAGAAACACCTACTAATGCGCCCACATTGTGGTTACCAAACGCTTTATTATATTCTAATAAAAACTGCGTATTCAAATCCAGGCTTTTGTTGGTTTCGTCTCTGGTATCACGGTCAGCGCCATACACTCCTTGTGGGGAAAACTGAACCTGCTTAACTCTGCTAAACATGCTTCCGTTCCATAAGCGTCCTCCAAAAACTCCTCTTACTTTTAACCCATCTGTAATTTTAAGTTCGGCATTTAAAGCTCCGAAAAGATCATCATTATCATATTTTCTAAAACCACCCTGTTCTAAGATACCTAATGAATTAAACTGTTGTAAAACATCGTTTGTCAGGTAGTTACCATCTTTATCTTTTTGAGTATAGTATAACGGAACCCTGAAAGCATCCACCATTAAAGTACTGGTATTAGAAGAGTGGTCGTTAATCAGTTGTTTAGAATAAGCCATTGTAGACGTCAATTTAAACCTGCCATACTCATTAGTAAAGTTCATTCTAAAGTTATAACGCTCCATACCTTTCGTAGGTCCAACAAAAGTACTTCCCTGATTGATGTACCCCAACGAAACTAAATAAGTGGAGTTTTCATTACCTCCTGAAACCGAAAGACTTTGATTAATCTGCGCTGCCGGTCTTACAATTTCGTCCGCAAACCATTCTGTATCTCCTTTAGCTTTTAATTCGGCAATCTTAGCTGCTGTAAATACTGCTGTAGATTCGCCTGAGTTAAATGCAGCTTCATTTCTCAGCATCGCATTTTCGTACCCGTGAACCGGCGCAGTAAAATATTTAGGCGTATTGAAACCCACAAGACTACTGTACTGAACAGACATTGGCTTACTTTTACTTCCTTTTTTAGTTGTAATAAGTACAACACCATTACTGGCTCTGGATCCATAAATGGCAGCACTACCTGCATCTTTTAATACAGAAATGTTATCGATATCCGCAGGATTCAGTGAGTTAATATCTCCTCCTACAATTCCATCAATCACTATTAAAGGACTATTATTTCCTAAAGTACTTACTCCTCTAATATTAAGATTAATACCAGCACCAGGCTCAGAATTAGTTTGTTGTATGATTAAACTGGGAGCTTTTCCCTGCAATGCCAAAGTCGCATTAACATTTGGTCTTCCTTTAAAAGCCTCATTATTTACCTGATCAATAGCTCCGGTAACCTTCCTTTTCTTTTGGGTACCGTAACCTACTACTACCACTTCATCTAATGCCGATACATCTTCCTGCATCGTTACATTGATTACGCTTCTGTTGTTGACTTTTACTTCAACTGGTTTGTAGCCAACCATGGAAAATCTTAAGGTTGCATTACCATTGTTTAAGGTAATCGTGTAGCGCCCGTCAAAATCTGCATCAACTCCATTTTTAGGATTACTTACATCTATCACCGAAACTCCGGGAAGAGATAAGCGGTCTGAGAGAGAAGTAATAACCCCGGAGACCTTAATTTTTTGATCCTGCGCGATTACGTGGTTAAACCCGCAGCATAGCAAAGCAATTGTAAGGAAAAAACGCATACAGAGCATCCTTTCCATTCTGCAATTCGAATGTTTCATCATGAAATATTTTGGTTAGTTAGCAATAATTGAATTAATAAAAAACGGTAAAAAACGGTTTGTAGAAAAACTGCTTTACACTGTCTGAAGTTTTTTGACCTGATTAAAAGTTCCGGTAATTTTTAATCTTTAAAAACTAAATGACTTTAATAACTTATTAACTCATAACAAACATACTAAAACGTTTTAGTAAAAAAAAATTTATTTTACTAAATATAATTTTACTGTTAATATTTGAAGATATTCCTGAATTTAACGAAATCCATTAAAAATTATGCAATAAAATATAGCGAAAACGTTGTAAAACAGTTGTTTCTTAATTAAAAGTTAAAACAAGAAATTGTAAAATAGCGGGAATTTGCTTCCAAAAAACGATGAAAGGCACCAGCAAAAAGACGAATAACTAAAATGAAGGTATGAAAGATGAAAATGTACAAAAAAACCCGCCCAAAAATCAATGGTAAATCCTGATTTTTGGGCGGGTTAATTTTTTTAAAATCTATCGTATAAAATGTATTATTTAGTCTTTTTTAAAGAAGATTCACGGATGATTAATTCTGTTTTTAAAACGATTTTCTGACTTCCTTCTGCAACATCTTTATTCTTTAAAAGAGGCAGCATAACTTCCATTAATTTAGTGCTGATTTCAACTAATGGCTGAGCAACAGATGTAATGGTCGGATCGTAAATTTTGAACATATCATTATCATCAAAAGCGATTAATCCCAACTCTTTTATTAAATTTTGATTTGTTTCTTTTAGTACTTCTAATCCGCTTTGTGCAAGATAATTGGTAGAAAAGAAAACAGCATCTAACTCTTTATTCTGTTTGAAGAATTTCGCAATATATTCCTTTCCTTTTCCTTTAATAATTTCATTAAAGGGAATCTGAAGAATATGTGGTTCCAGACCATTTGCTTTTACTGCTTTTTCATAACCATGTAAACGACCGTACATCTGGCTCTGATCTGATGCAGTACTAATAAAGCAGATATTTTTAAACTTATTATGAATCAAATGCTGTGTAGCATCAAACGAAGCCTGCTCATTATCGATTACTACACTGTTGCAATCCAGTCCTTCATAAAATCTGTCTAATAAAATTACGGGAATATTATCTTTAATTAAATTCTCAATAGTATCCCGGATGCCTGGAGAAGGCACAATAATGAATCCGTCAACCTGGCGAAAATTAAACAAGGTTATTAGTTCGTTTGCTTTTTCATCGTCGTTTTCGTTACTGCAAAAAATCACCTTATACCCCTTTTCGTATGCAATGTCTTCAAAAATACGGGCGAGCTGGGAAAAGAAATTGTTTGAAATATCTTCGACCATGAAAACCAATAACTTAGATTTCCCTGTTCTAAGGCTTTGTGCTATCTGGTTGGGTCTGTAATTAATTTCTTTGGCATAGTCTAAAACCTTTTTTGTAAGCTCCTTAGAAATATGTTTTTCTTTTGCTTTACCATTTAGTACGAAAGATACTGTGGTTACAGAGATTTTCAATTCTTCTGCAATATTTCTAATGGAAACAGGTTTTTTCTTCATTCTTTAGATTCTTTTTATTTTAAATCCATAATATTTTTCAAATATAGTAAAGTATTACGTATTAGAAATAAGGAAGATCTGCCTTAATTCTTTGCCAGAAATTTTCATTATACAAATAACTTGAACCTAAAATAGAAGTCTGCTCGGTATTTTCTATTATTGAAATGTCTAAATCGATACTTTTACTTTTTAGATTGTCTCTGAATTTTGGTAAAAACAGCCTATTCGATTTGGCAATATTACCTCCCAGAATGAGATGATCTGCTTCAAAATCTGTTATATAAGGAATTAGAAAATCGCTTAAATTATTGGCAAAATCATCAAATATTTTGTTTGTAGAAAGCCCCTCAATTCCTGCAATTTCCTTAACTCCATCGGTTAGTTTAATTCCGGTATTAATTTCGTATTCTTTTAAAAACCATCTTGTTGAAAAATAACTGTCTGCAATTCCGTCTTTAAAAGGTTTATCCCATAAACATCCATTATGAGGTACGTTGTCACCATGTGTTAAGGGTAATTTATTATCCAGAAAAGCGGCTCCAAACCCAGTTCCCAAAGTAACAGAAATTATTCTTCTGGCTCCTGCCGATTCTGCTGTAAGTGATCCTCCGACACCAAAGCAACTGGCGTCATTGAGAAATCTGAAGCTTACATTTTTAGCAGTTAAATATTTTATCAGTTCCTGCGAAATGGAAACGTTGTATAAAGATTCGTATTTATCATTTCCTTCAAACATTGCAATCCCCGATTCGTATTGAAACGGGCCCGGCATAGAAAAAGCAATTCCGATTTTATCCTCCGGAGCGTATTCCGGCAGTTCCTTAACAGCCGCAATCGTCTGATTAATTATTTCTGCCCATTTCTTTATTATAATTTCTTTAGAAGCCTTACAATCTACCGGCCCGCTAAAATATGTCTGGGGAATCATCACAAAGCTGTTACCATTTACTGCTGCACTGCTAATGTGGCTTCCACCAATATCTACGCCTATTGTTACTGCCATTTCTTATATTTTTATAATCTATACTGGTTATTATTTGGTTTATTGGTTCTAATATATCTCAATGAATATTTTTATAGTAAAATGAATTTCAAACGTAATAAGAAAGATTTTCAGCAGCTGATACTTTATTGTCAAAAAACAATACTATTTACGTGTATAGTTTTGCTGCTCTATAGCTATCAGATTGATACTTCAAATATTTCAAATGGCTGTTTATGGTTCTGAATAATCTCAAAAATAGTAAAGAGACGCCTTCGCTAATTATTTAGCTTTTATATTAAATAAATCCGAATGCAATTATTTATTTAGGAATATTTTTTCCTATTACTAGTTTTAACTTGAAATTAATTTGATTTATTCAAAACACAATCAGAAGTCACAAATATACTAAAACGTTTTAGTATAACAAATAAAGTGTGATTTTTTTTATGCAGCAATAAAAGAGGGATTTGTGGAGTTTTTATGATTTCAAATAATCCACTTTTTAGAAATTACAATAAAAAAAAGGATGAACAAAATGCTCATCCTTTAATTCTACTAACAATTTTATTTTAAATAGAAGGAAATAAACTGTTTCTTTTTATTTTATCTGATGAGAATTCTACAGAAATTCCGTCTCCATAATTTTCCTGAAAATATTCTAAACGAATTGGAAGAAGTCCTTTCTTTAATTTTATTTCTGATTTCTTTTCGTCAAAACCATGCAATCCATCATTGTCGATAACAAGCTCATTGTTTATAAATAATTTACTTCCATCATCTGATGCTAAATAAAAAGTATATTTTCCATCCTCAGGAATATTTATAAAACCATTATAAACTAAACCGTAATTATTGGATTCATGCTTAATTTTCTTCAAATCGAAATCCGGAGCATATCCTTTTTCGGTCGGTGTTAGTTTAGAAAAATCAGGTAGTTTACTCCATTTTCCTTTATACAGGCTATAGTTTAATCCCGTTTTTTTATTGTAAAATATTTTAGAAACTACCGAACTGCATGAGCCATCTCCTGCCGGACAAGCAATTGCGTTTACCCGCGCCGGTACCGAAACTTCAAAAGGTTTGGTATAAAGCTTCGATTTAGATGATGGCACAGAACCATCTGTAGTATAGTAGATTTTATCTGCTCCTGTATTAAATTCTACTTTTGCTTTTGCATCAGAATCCAGTTCACTTTCATTCTTGAACTGAGGTCGTTCTGCAATAGTACCGTACGTTTTCAGTAATTCGTAATACGGTTTATAGGCTTTATTATTTTCACTGATATCCTGAATAGTCTGTAATGCACTGTTCCATCGGTCTTCAAATCCGTCTACTTGTTTTTTAATATCCGAAATATTATACTCTATATTCTGACCAAACTGAGAAAGCGACATAATTTCAAAAGGGCTGTACAATCCGTCATTCCAGTCATTTAGCAAACGGAACGATTCAAAATTTTTCATGTATTTAATTTGTCCTTTTTTACCGGAAAGAAGCTGTTGATCGTAATTCTGAAATTCTACCTCAACACGAATCGCTTTATTGGTTGGCAGTTCCGGAACAAACAGTTGTGTTTCAAAATCATCTCCCGAATACGACCATGTTCCGGTTTTAGCAACTGCACTGTACGGAATATTCTGGCCGTTTACAGTTACTTTAGCGGGCGGAAAAGAACATGGAAAGCGAAGCTCATAACCACGTGAGGTTAACATTCCTGGAAATGAACCTTCTGCCGCCCCAATTACAATATTGCTTTTATTTCCGGTTTGTTCTGACGTTACTGTGGTAAAAGTGAAAGCATTCTTTTTGAAATTATTGTTATTTCCTTCATCTTCATAAAGTCTTAATGATCCTTTTTTACCAGGATAAAAAGAAAGAATCAATGGGTTTAAAGGTTTCTCGTCTGTTCTTTCTACTTTTGGCTGCATCGGAATAATAGCACCTTCTTTTACAAAAACCGGTATATCTCCCAACGTAAAAGGCATAGTAACTTTTTTTCCTCCTTTTATAATACTTCCTGTACTGCATTCGTACCATTTTCCTTCGGGAAGCCATGTTTCCTGCTGCACAGCGACTTTATCTTTTTCGATAGGCTTTGTGATCGGATTTACGATCATGTCGCGACCAAACATATATTGATTAGGGATTGAGTACGCATTTTCTTCCTTTGGATATTCATAATACATTGGATGAACGGTAGAAACACCAGTTTCATAGGTATTTCTTGCTTCATTGTATAAATAAGGAACCAAAGAATAACGCATAAGATAAGCTTCTCTCATAATTAAAAAGTTATCCAGCGGATAAGCCCAAATACGTCTTTCGTGCTGTGGCGCCGCCGTCGCGTGCGTTCTGAATATCGGACTAAAAACGCCCCACTGAATCCATCTTGTGTACAATTCAGCAGTACCTGCATCACCCTGATGTCCGCCAATATCGTGGCTCCAGTAACCAAATCCAACATTGGCAGCAGTAGAAGTAAAATAAGGTTGATAATTTAATGATTCCCACGTTACAAAAGTATCACCCGAGAATCCGATCTGATAGCGGTGATTTCCTAACCCGCCCCAACGGTGAAAGATAAGCGGACGCGCTTTATTCTGGCGTTCCATATCACTGTAATGCACATAATTAAGATAGAAAGTTGGGTTAACACCGGGAATATTGGTGCTTCCCCATTGCTGCCAGTCCAGCCACCAGAAATCGACACCTGCTTTTTCTATTGGGTGCAAAATCAGGTTCATATAATTGGTTGCAAACTTTTTATCTGTAATATCAAAAGGCACATATTTTTTGGAAGCTGGATCAATTCCCATTGCTTTTGCCATTTCCGGATAAACGTCCTCATAAGGCTGAATTCCGGATGCAGGATGAAGGTTCAGACAAGTTTTAAGATGCTGCTCATTCGTCCATTGCAGAAACTTTTCCGGAGAAGGAAACAAATTTTTATTCCACGTAAATCCTGTCCATCCGGAGTCTTCTCCTGCCTGATCTCTTTGTCTTTGTCCGTTCTTAAAAAATTCAGGCAGCGATTTCACATGCCAGTCCATATCGATTACAAAAACATCAAGCGGCACATCATGTATTTTGAATTCACCGACAAGATCACGAAATTCTGTATCCGAATATTCTCTGTATCGTGACCACCACGCACCAAAAGCAAATCTTGGAGGCATAGCAATTTTACCTGCAATATCAGTAAAGTCTTTTAAGGCCGCTTTATAATCAGAATCATATGCAAATAAATACAAGTCCTGAGGCTTATCTCCAGGACGTGCCATTACCCACGACCATTCTGAATTATCAAATAGCGGGCGTTCGCTGTCGTCTACCAAATACCAGCCATCACGCGAAATGATTCCCTGTTCCAATTCCTTTGCCGCACCATTGACATTGTCTAAAGTCCGGGTTGTTCCCAATAGATTTTTTGTGTTGGCAAGACCTGGTTTCCATGTGGTTGTTTTGCCATTTACCGTAAATTCAACACTCAGGTTTTTGTCTGTAAACCTGCCTTCTGTTGTTTTGTAATTCAGCCTGACAACATCCGTTACAATTTGCAGTACACCGTTACTTTCTTTTTTGGTGAATGACGGTACTGGAAGGTTTCGGTTTACAAATGTCAATGAAGCATTATCTGTAAACTTGCCATCTGCACTCCATTCCATACGAATGACACGCGGCGAAAGTACCGTGAATCTGGCATTGCCTGCCGTTACAATTGCTTTTGGATTTGCTTCAGGTTTATATTCCTGAGCTGTTAAAGCGGCCGTTGCCAGACAAAAAATTGTAACTAAAAGTTTTTTTGTTTTCATATTATCTTTTAAAATTAATCTTAAAACAAATACTTCAAATCTTTTCATAAAAACCCTGAATTTAAACAATTTGAATGATTTTATTTGAAGTATTTATTCCTTTTACTACGTTTATTTTTTAATAAATCGTTTGGTCATTTTGGTTCCGTCTTTTTCAAAAACAGAAAAATAAATTCCTGTTGGTAAATCTGAAACGTTCAAACTATTCTCTTTTATAATTTGCTCTTTTACTAAATTTCCGGTTTCAGAGAAAACACGAATGTGGGTTCCCGTCATTTCTGAAGTAAAGAAAATGGTATTTTTTACCGGATTCGGATAGATATTTAAAGAAGACAAAACAGAATTTTCTTTCTCTGCATCAGAAAATTTGGCTGTACTTAAAGTTGCCGTTGGCTTTATTAAATCCAGTTTCCAGCGTTGCGCATCATTATTATTATCTGTCCACTGATGCACGTTGGTACCGGGTTCAGCAAGATTATTTACCACGTCCAGACAAAGGTTGGTATTCTTGTGAGTCAGTTTAAAATAACCATCCGGCATGAGTTCAATTTTCCAGCGCTGTGCATCGGTACCAAGATCCGACCATTGCTGTACATTGGCTCCGGGCTGAGTGCTGTTGTTAGAAACATCAAGAACCTGAGTAGTCCCTTTGTGCGTTAATTTATAAAAACCATCTGATTCTTTTGAGATCACCCAGCGTTGTGCGTCGCTGTCATTACTGGTATACTGCTGTACATTGGCGCCTTGCTGTGTACTGCCGTCGCTTACATCCAGACATTGTGTTGTTCCTTTGTGAGTGAGTTTATAAGTACCTCCGGAAACAATTGGAACTTCAATAAGATCCAATTTCCATCTTTGGGCATTCGTACCAAGATCCGACCATTGCTGTACGTTGGCTCCCGGCTGACTGCTGTTATTGTCCACATCTAATACCTGAGTTGTTCCTTTGTGGGTTAGTTTACAATAACCATCAGACATGAGCTCAATTTTCCAGCGCTGGGCATCGGTATTGCCTTCCATCCATTGCTGTACATTTGCCCCCTGCGTACTGCTGTTTTGAGAAACATCCAGAGACTGATTGGTTCCTTTGTGTGTTAACCTGTAATAGCCATCTGCTTCAAGGGTTATTACCCATCGCTGTGCATCACTCCCGTTGTCTGTACTTTGCTGCACGTTGGTCCCTGACTGGTTTGAATTATTCACCACATCCAGACACTGATTGGTTCCTTTATGGGTTAATTTATAAATACCTCCGGAAATGATACTTTGTGTAGGACAGGATTGATTTGGAACTCTTGCCGGAACTCCGTAATTGGTCATATTAACCGGTTCTATTAAATCGGCAGCATTAAAATACATTCGGTCAATTGCTATTTTTCTCTCTCCTGATGTTCCGTTTTCATACCGATGGTAAATCATGTAATACTCATCACAATCTCCTATTTTTAATACACCGTGATGACCCGGACCTTTATCCTCTGAGTTTGAACTTAAAACTTTTCCGCGATAAGTCCAAGGTCCCATTGGCGAATTGGAAGTCGAATACTGTACATTGTAGGTGTCATTAAACCATGCTCCGTTAGAATACATCATATAATAAATTCCTTTTCGCTTCACCATATAAGGCCCCTCGGTATAATTTTGAGGCGTGATATCTGTCGGACCTGTAGCGAGTGAAACCATATCGGCATTAAGTTTACGGACAACCATTCGGCTCTTGCCGGAACCGCCGTAGTAAATATAGGCCTGCCCGTCATCATCAATAAAAACATTTGCATCGATAATATCGTCGGTGTAAGGGTCTGTCCCGATAAGGGGTGCTCCAATATCTGTGAAAGGTCCGGTTGGCGTATTCCCCACAGCTACTCCTATTTTAGTTTCGGCAGTGTAATAAAAATAATATTTATTGTTGCGGAAAACCACTGCCGGAGCCCAACCATTGTATTGTGACCAGGGACTGTCCGGAAAAAGATCAAAAATTAATCCTTCATCCTGCCAGTTGGTAAAATCGTTTGAAGAATAAGCATGAAACTGAGTGCCGTAAATAGCCGTTGTATAGATATAATATTTATTATTAAAATAATGAATTTCGGGATCTGCGCCTGTAAAAAGCGGATTACCACTAAGCTGTGCCTGCAGTGAAGCCACACATCCCAACAGAGTTAATAATATTGCGAAACGTAATCTTAAACCATAACTGTATATTTTTAATCGTATCATAATTTGTTTTTTTATTAGACATTTTAAAACAACATTTACTTTTTTCTGAAAATCATTCAATAAAGTAAGTACACTAAAAATTTGTTATTCTGCTGAAAACCGAAGCATTCCAGCTTTTCAATATAAATGAAAAGCTGGTCTGACTTCACTTTAAAAAATTATAACTTTTTCAGCACAATTGTCATCTTAGCCGGATTAACGGTAAGTTCATATTGTCCGGCGGTTTCAATTACCCATTTATTATCGGGCTGACCGTTTGGCATCAGCAACATGGTGGTATTATCTGAAGGGCCGCCTTTAATCACGGTTCCATTAGAAGCCGGCATTAAGTTTTTGCCGTTCCAGTTTCCTAATTCTAAAGGAAGTTTAAATTCACCGGCATCAAATTGCCCTTTATATACAAATACTTCCGGATTTTTTGGATCCCATGTCATTGGTTTTGCTTTACCAATATCCCATCCAATACCTGTTATGGCATTCCCGACCATATACACATTTTCATAAGGAACATAACCAAAAGCATATATCGCCTGATCGATATCCATGTAGAAAGAGTGACGGCCTGCTTCTGTAACTTTAAAGACATTGTCATCTGTTTTAGGATTGGTGGTGTTGTACACAATTTTATTTCCCGCTGCCGGATCGTATGATGGTAATTCGCTGCCTGGTTTTTCAATTACTTTGAATGAACCTATTGCAAAATCTCCTATGAAATTATAAATTACCCTTTCTGTTTTCTCAGGTAAACTTTTGCCGGCGTTATAATCCCAGCCGCCACTTATAGCATCGCCCACCATAAATAATGGCAATGGCCCCGGACTGTAACTGGTAACCGCAAAACTGGAGGTTGAAACTTCCGGCAACTGATATTGTTTACTGTTATTCACCTGTGCAATAATTTGTACCTCCAGATTTGTTAAAACACCGCCCGGACGTTTAAAATTCTTCAATAACAAAGAATTTAGCTGTGCCACCGTATACGATTTTGTAAAGACACCTTCCGGAATTTCTTCTGTAATAGTGGTGCTGGTTCCCGGCGAGGCGCCTTCACCAAAATTATTTCCTGAAATATCCATTCGGAAAAAGTAAGTCAGATTGGTACCTGCTCCTCTTTCGTTTCCTTTTGTCCAGGTAAAAGTAATGGCGTTTGCACTTTCATTTTCTTTAGTCAGTATTATTTCTTTTCCCGAAAGGGTTAAGGTCATCGGATTGGCAAAATCAGGTTGCTTCAGCCAGTCCGCATTTTCAAGTCCGTTGTCTGTACAGGAGAACAAAACCAAGATCATCATTACAAATGAGATACTATTTTTTATATTTTTCATTTTCTTCTGATTTTAATTATTTGTCCCAAAAAGGAGCCTGAATTAAATTTGGATTTTTCTCAATTTCTCCCAGATATATCGGAAACCAATAGAAAGATTTTCTGTAAACTCTGGTCTGATATACTGTTCGTTGATAGAATTCTGAGGCATTTTTACCATTAAAATTCATTCCGTAGAAAGGACCGTTTAAAACCGCTTCGGCAAGTTTCCATCTTCTTAAATCATCATAACGAATTCCTTCAGTACACAGTTCAACACGTCTTTCCATTCTGATAATTTTTCTCAGGCTTTCCTGATTATTATCCACATGAATGTTTTGTGCATCTGTTCCTCCGTACGTATAGGTTCTCACTCCTGCTCTTTCTCTAATTCTGTTAAGATAAAGTAAGATCTCAGGATTTCCCGGTTCTGTCTCGTTAAGTGCTTCGGCATAATTTAAATATGCTTCTCCTAAACGATATAAAATACCATGACGCGGAGCAAAATAATTAATCGTCGGGTTTCTTGTAGGATCTGTTCTTTTTCTGGCCAGATAACCGTTTTGTGGCGCATCGTGTGTATTATTATTGTCTTTTGCACCGTTAAAAAACTCTAATTTTCTTCCTTTATCTTTCCCTGCATTATCTCCGTCTGTATACCACGCATTATTAAAATTAACGGCCAGATAAAATCTCGGTTCACGATTGCAATACATGTTATACGTACCGGCCACTGTTACAAGTCCCGGACTTTTCACTTCGTTAAATTTTGTGATGCCGTTGGTCCAGTATCCATCTTGCGAAGAGAAACCTGTTTCTACGTATCCTGAATTAGGATCGTTTATAGGAAGCCCATTTGATGTAAAAAAGGCGTCGACCAAAGATTGTGTTACTCCATAACCTCCGGCTCCTCCGGCTCCTCCCGGTGCTGTATGACGGTCATACTCGCCATTTTCTACACTCACCCGCGCAAATAAAACTTCCGTATTGCCTTTACTAACTTCTAAAAGATGTAAATTTTGACACGATAGAAACGGATCTATTTTTCCTGCGGCGTTTATTTCTGTATATAATTTATGCCCTGCTGCCTCTGCGCTAAGAATAAGGTCTTTACTCGCATCTGCAGCAATTCTCCATTTGTTTGCATCATAAGACTGATTGAATAAAACCTTTCCGTCTTTTGTAACCTGACCTGCGTATTCTGAGTTTCCATTAACAAGCGGACTTGCAGCAAAAAGAAGCATTCTGGCTCTAACAGCTTTACACATAATCGAGGTAGCGCGTCCAAACTTTCTTCCGTCTGAGTATGAGGTCGGCAAAATTTGTTCTACCTCTCTTAGTTCTTTATCTATCCAGGTTACAATTTCGTCGTAAGGAGTCTGTCCTACTTGTAAATCAGTCAGATTGTAATCTACAGGCGTGATTTCATCCGGGCTAAACGGTATTGGGCCATACGTATTGAGCAATATAGAATAATAATATGCTTTAAGAAAACGACATTCAGCGATCATTAACTTAACCTCATCTTCGTTTAAGTTCTGACCCGGTAATGGCTTGATGTTTTTTATAAGAAGATTGCATTCTCTTATTCGTTGTGGAAGGCTGTTCCAATAACTTGGACTCCACTGTGAACCCACTGACCAGTCACCCAGCGCAAATGGTATTACCTGCCAGCCGTACTGACGCCATCTTTCTGACGGACTCATATCATCTCCGAGAATTTCCCATCCTATACTTCTCGTATATCCCCATGTTGGGTCTGGAATTCTGGAATAACATGCGGCCAGCCAGTTCTCGGTCTTTGTTTTACTTTCAAAAACACCATCCAGAGTAAGTTCGGTATCACTTTCCTTGTCCAGATAATCAGAACAGGAAGAGGATAGTAATAAGCCTAAAAAAAGGAATATCGATTTAATGTATATCTTTTTCATTTTGATTGATTTTTAAATTATAGCCCTATTGATAATCCAAAAAGAACTGATTTTGTTGTGGGATATTTTAAACCATTTCCGGTATCCAATTCCGGATCCCATAGTTTAAAATTCGATACATACCAAAGATTATTTCCACTGATATAAATTCTTAATCCCTGCAGATACATGCGCTCTGCTACTTTTTTATCCAATGTATAGCCTACTTCCATTGTTTTTAAACGTCCAAAGCTCATGTCTTTTTTCCACCATGTAGAAGCAACAGAATTATTGACATTAGGACCATAACTCAATCTTGGCCAAAACACATCCTGACTTGGATTTTCTTCTGTCCAGCTATCTTCGTAATTGGAATAAATATTTCCTAAAGTTCCTGTGCCGCTTCCCGGAATAAAATTAGAACCTCCTATTATTCTTTCTGATTTACCAATTCCCTGAAAGAAAAAGCTCAGATCGAATTGTTTGTATTTTAAATTACTTCCGAAACCGTAAACAATCTGTGGATCTGTTGTTCCTCCGATAAAACCTTCGTCCAGCCCGCTGATGATTCCGTCGCCATTTCGGTCTTCATATTTAATATCTCCGGGTCTTAAAGCTGTTCCGAATGTAGGAACCGGTAATCCTGCTGCCAGTACGCCCGGCGAAGCAAAATCTTCGTCTGTATACAAACCTTTTGCTATGTAACCCCATAAAGTATTATTCTGAATGCCCGTTCCCGAACGATAAGTTCCTTTAACGGCTTCTGCTTCATCTCTTTCGGTTACTTTATTTTCTACGTAAGTAAAATTGAATCGCCAGCTCATAAAGAAATCCGGAGTTATTTGTTTGTTTAAATTGAAACCAACCTCAATACCCTTATTCTCCATTTTTCCAAAATTGGCCCACGGCGCATTAATAAATCCTGCTTGCGTAGGAACGGTATTTCTTTCTACAAAAATGTCCTTTCTTTTTTCCTGAAATACATCTACAGTTAGATCCATCATATTAAAAAGACCTAATTCAATTCCTATATCTGCTTTGGCAACTTTTTCCCAGGTTAAATTGCTTACACCGATCTGACCTTCTTCGATTCCTTCAAATTTTACTCCCTGACCTGTACCAAAATGGTAGTCAGAACCGTTATCATCACTAATAGTCGTCAAATACGCAAACCTTCTGTTACCTCCAATATTATCATTACCCACTAAGCCATAAGAACCGCGAATTTTCAGCTTATTGAAAACATCTTTGTAAGGCTCCATAAATTTTTCTTCAGAGGCAATCCATCCCATTGCTACAGAAGGGAAAAAGCCGTAACGATTTCCTTTTGCAAAATTTTCAGATCCATTGTATCCAAAGTTAAATTCACCCACATACTTTCTATCAAAAGTATAAGAAGTTCTTCCCGCTAATCCCTGATGCTTAAAAGCCTGAGGAGCCGTACCGTCATTATAACTGTCCTGATTGTATAATAAAAGTCCGCCTACATCATGTTTGCCAAAAGAACGGTTATAAGTAGTATTGGCTTCCAGATAAATACGTCTGTTACCAAATGCAGCTTCGGTTTTATAACCTAAATATTCCTGACCGTAAGCCTGAACTGTGCCATGAATCAGACTTCCATCCAGATCACGCTGCGTAGCCACATTATAATAATCCGGAGATTTTCCGCGAATAATTTTATTTTCTGAATAAGAGTCAAAGGAGTAGGTAAACTTTGCTTTAAGTCCCGGAGTGATCCCTTTGAAATCCTGTTCTATCGACACCAGACTTTCTATTTTACTGCCTCCCTGTTTGTAGTATCCTTGCTGCGTACCAACTGCCCACGGATTTTCGCGCGCAAATACACGGGGAATCTTCCCATCAGAATAAATGGCAGGATGTACAAAAGGAGTGGTTTCGAATGCAGTACCAAATAAATAATCAGTACTTGTATTGGCTTTATTCAGATTTTGCAAAAATCCTCCAATATTTACTCTTAATAAAGTTGTTTTAGACACGTTAACATCTACGTTGGTACGAACATTCGCTCTGTTTAATTTTGTTTCAGAATCGTATGTCTGATTCGGATCTGCGGCCAAAATACCATTTTCACTGTAGTAGGATGCTGTTAAAGCATATCTCAGAATTTCAGATCCACCGGCGACATTCAGATTCGATCTTGAGGTAAAGGCAAATTTCTTCGTAATAGCATCAACCCAGTTTACATCCGGATATAAATCAGGATCATAATTACTGGAAGTTTTTGAAATGCGATCATCAGAATACAACTGAGGTTTGCCCTGCTCTGCGGCTAATTGATTTAAAAGCGTCATGTAGGGAGCGGCTCTAATAAACTCCGGCAGTTTTGTAGGTTCCTGAATTGAATATTCTGTTCTTACCTGAATGGTTGGAGTTCCCACAAAACCTCTTTTCGTGTTAATCAAAATTACTCCGTTTGCTCCTCTTACACCATACACGGCACTGGCGGCAGCATCTTTTAAAACTGAGAAAGATTCGATTTCAGAAGGATCCAGGTCGTTTAGATTACGTTCAATTCCGTCAACCAGTACAAGTGGATTTGTGCCTCCTTTAAAAGTTGAGATTCCACGAATTTTAATATCCGATTGATCGTAACCCGGTTCTCCTGATCTTTGCACGGCCATAACCCCTGTAATCTGACCCGCAAGGTTATTCCCTAAAGTACGGGAAGTTCCCACCTGCAGCAATGACGGCTTTATAGTGGCAATTGCTCCAACAACCGAAGCTTTTTTCTGCGTACCATAACCTACAACGACAACAGCCTGAAGATCGTTGGTTTCGTCCTGCAGGGTCACCGTTATTTTCTTTTCATTGTTTAATGGTCTTTCTATCTCCTTCATCCCGATAAATTTAAATACCAGAATGGCGTCCGGAGAGGACACCGTAATACTAAAAGTTCCGTCAAAATCTGTTGAAACGGCATTTTTGGTTCCTTTTTCAAGAACTGTCGCAGAGGGTAAGGACAATCCTTTCGAGTCTACAACGGTTCCTGTTACTTTTACGGGAGTTCCATTTTGCGCATACGAACTGCTTATGCAAAACAGGAGAAACAATAAACAAATCCATCCATCCGTAATACACTTCAATTTACTCCACGTAAATAAGTGTAGACAGAAGGAAGACATTTTCCTAGTCGGTTTAATTTTCATTTGGTTAATTTTTTGGTTGGTAATTAGTAAGTTTTTAAATTAAAATGGATTTTGAATATTTCTCTAAAAAGCCTTGCAATGAGAATTGTATTACAAATAACATTTTAGTCTTTTGTATCGCTAATATTTTAAACATAATAAAATATTATGTTATTTTTTACCGATACAATAATTTAAATACTAAAAAATTCCGATTTAATTTATTGCCAAATTAGGAGAATGGTAACATTATTTTAATCTCATTTTGTTTCAAAATTGTGTTCAAATCATTCATTAAAGCCTTTAAAACATTGAAAATATGGTACATGAGCAAAAACAATGTCATAATGAGACAAAAAACGAAAAGCTTATTCTAATGCAGATAAAGAACGGTGCATTATATAAAAATTTAGCCTGTATGTTTTTTATAGTTTTAGTTCTATTTTTCCCAATAGTTCCATTGGAATAAGTAATAGTATAGTAGCTTTTTTTTTAAAAGCAAATAAGTAAACTTCAATTCGATAATATCCTAACTATATAGATTAGATATAGCAGTCAAAAAATAAAGACATGCAATTACCTTAGGATCTTTCTAATTATTAAAAGAAAAAATCAAAAAAAATAACGCATCGCTGCGTTATTTTTTATTACGGTCTGCCACTATGTTTCTATTTAATTACATGAGCTTTTACACCTTCTTTAGTAATCACAACAGGTTTTATAAAACCATTTTCATCAAAATGCATTTCTTCTATGCATGTTTCCCGAGAGTTGCCATGCGTTTCGGTCAATGGTCTTCGGTGGTAGACGATATAATACGTGTCAGAATCGGGTGTTTTTATAATAGAATGATGTCCTGCGCCGTTAGCAATTTTATTATCCTGTTCTAATATTTTACCAATTCTCTTAAAAGGTCCCATAGGAGAATCTGCAATAGCATAAGCCACACAATAATCCGGCCCGGTCCAGCCGCCTTCTGACCACATAAAGTAATATTTATTATTTCTGATAAACATAAAAGGACCTTCGACATAGTTTTCGGGTGTAATCTCCTTAAAAATGGTCTGATCTTCAAAAGGAACAAAACCAGTAAAATCGGGTTTTAATTTTGCGATATTACAATGTCTCCAACCACCGTAAATTAGATAACACTGACCGTCTTTATCCCGAAACACAAATTGATCAATAGGCTGAGCGCCATTATAAAATTTATCTACTAATGGTTTGCCCAAATAATCTTTATATGGACCTTCCGGTTTTGAAGCCACAGCAACGCCAATTCCGCCAATTTCCTTATCGTTCTGAATATCGTTTGCTCCAAAAAACAAAAAATATTTATTTTTATTTTTAATAACCGAAGGCGCCCACATTGCTTTTTTTGCCCACTTTACCGCTGAGGTATCTATAATTGCAGGATGTTTTTTCCACTTTATTAAATCTTTGGAGGAGAAAGCATCCATAAAAACCTGCTCTTCATAACGCGCAGAATAAGTGGGATAAACCCAGTACGTTTTGTCAAAAATAATTCCTTCAGGATCGGCGTACCAGCCTTTAAAAATGGGATTATTATTTTTGGAAGCGTCTGTCTTTTGTGCAGTAGCGGTCAGACAGAAAATAATTAAAAGAAAAAATATAACTTGTTTCATAACATCACCACTTTAATTGGACCATTTATCGCCTGGGTTCGCATCAACTTTAATTTTTAAGGAGCCCCCTTTTTTAATGGCATCCAAACCAACAGAAAGCTTCTCTAAATTTGCGCCGTTCAATTGTACTTCCTGCAGGTAAATATTGGTTTTGGAATTGTTTTTAACATCGATTACAAACTTTTTATTTCGGTCTTTTCCCAATTGCGATATGGTGATTTTATCAAATAGCGGACTTCCAATCTGAAAAGACGGATTAATATCTGTCAGCCCTTTCACATCAAATAACCCGATGGAGGACATTACATACCAAGCGCCCAGTTGCCCCTGATCTTCATCCTGACCATAACCGTAGCCATGAATTCCTTCTGTTCCATAAAATTCATCGCAGATTGCGTGTACCCATTTTTGTGTCAGGTATGGTTTTCCTGAGAAATTGAAAAGCCATGAAATATGTAAATTAGGCTGATTTCCATGATTGTAAAAACCGGATAATCCTGCAAAAGCATCGATTTTTGTTCCTCCGCCAAAAACATTTTTCTGAGATTTTTTAAAAATATCATCGAGACGATTGTTAAACGTATCTTTACCTAAAGCTGCCACTAATTCCGGCACATTGTGAGGAACGTAAAAAGTATACTGCCATGCATTTCCTTCCTGAAAACCTGTCCACGGCTGCGACGGATCAAAATCTTTAATGAATGTACCGTTGGCATATTTGGGTCTTATAAAAGTTGTTTCCTTATCGTATATCAATTTCCAGCCATCTGCCAGTTTTATGAGTTTTTCGTAATCTTCTGTTTTACCAAGCGCTTTTGCAAATTGCGCAACAGCATAAGCACTAAACGAATATTCCAGCGTATGAGAAGCCGAAAATCCGGAACCTTCAGAATTGGTTTTAAAATCCATATTGTCCAGAAATGGAGAATAACCCAATTCTACAAATTGTTTTACATCCATTTTCCCTGCACCTTCAATTCTGTTTTTCCATTCCAGTTCATTTTTTAAGGCCGCTTCATAACCTTTCTCCACATCAAAATTACGGATGCCTGAATTATAAGCCGATGCAATTGCAAGTCCGGTAAAATTGGTACCCACACCCGAAACGTATTTACTGTTTGCAATTCCGTCGCCCAGCCAGCCCGCATCTTTATAAACCAAAATTTGTCCCTGAACCCAATCTGCGTAATATTCCGGGTACGCCAGTGCCCAAAGTTGTGTCAGATTCCAATAGCCGCCCCAAATGGCATCTGTATTATAATAATTATACTGGGGCTTTCCTTTTGCGTCAAGCGGAATTTGTCCTACCTTACCATTATTCATCGGATAAGCACCATTGACATCGCTTCCTAATCCACGGCCCAATAATGCATGGTACAATCCGGTATAGAATTTAATTTTGTCATTTTCGTTTTTACCTTCTACGGCTATCCTTCCTAAATAATCGTTCCAAACTGAATTACCTTGCTTTCTTGCTGCATCAAAGTTGAGGTTTTTAGCTTCTGTATCCCGATTAAGTCTCGCATTTGCAATTGAAGTATAAGACAGTCCAATTTTTACTGTAATACTTTCATTTTCTTTTGTATTAAAAGTTAAATATACGCCTGCACCTTCTCCTGAAATTTCTTTACTTCCGGCTTTGGTTTCTTTTTTATTGAATGTTCCGAAGCCAGCGGGTTTCTTATCTACGACAGCCGAAAAATACATCGCCACTTCGGCGCCAGTCTGATATTTTTTAACATATTCAGGAGTTGTGATCACATAACCTTCAATCCTTCCGTCTGCTGTAATGTTTACTTTTGAATCTTTTACAGCACCGCTTTCGCCTTGTCTGTTTCCAATATCAAAAATAATATTCGACTCAGAAGATTTGGGAAAAGTATACCTCTGAAAACCAACTCTTTTTGTAGCCGTAAGTTCTGCTTTAACCTTATAATCTTTTAACAAAACCGAATAATAACCGGAAGTGGCATATTCGTCTTTTCTGTCAAATCGGGATCTGTAACCTTCATCCGGATTTTCAGCTTTGCCGGGAATGGTTTGCAGCTTCCCAACAGAAGGTGCAAGCACAATTCCGCCTATCTGGAATTCGTGTAAGCACGGGAAACCCTCAATAGAAGTATCTCTTTCATCATAACCTGTAGCTTCCCATCCATCCTTGTTACCCAAATGTCCATTGGTCGACGGACCTAGTTTTGCCAGACCAAACGGCATTGCAGCGGGCGTGTAAAAAAACCAGCGGCTGTGAGCAGTGCCAATATTCGGATTTACATAATCGGAGAACTTTTTAACAGATGGTTGTGCCACCGAGACATTACTTACAGTGGAGGCAACTATTATAAGACAGATTTTAAAAATGTTTTTCATATTTAATTTTTCATTTTGAAGACTTAATTACTTTAACTGGATCGTAATTCCATCTTTAAGTGTCCCTATACCTTCATAAGTTTTACCATCTAAAAGTAAAGTCACGTTTATTTTATTTATTTCCTTGTCGATATTTCTTTTTCCTTCTTTACCGGAAGTTTTGATTTGCACGGTATTGTTCTTTCTTTCTGCAGTGAATTGTAGCAAAGCAAAATCTCCTTTCTGAAAACCAAATCCGTCACCGGCATCTACGTACAATTCGCCTTGAGCTTTGCCATCCTTATTCAGACAAACAAAGAGACTCAACGGATCGAACGAATTTTCTCCTGCATTTTGGATAATTTTTCCTGCCGGAATAATACTTCCCCCCTTAATACTCAGTTTGGCCTGATATTTATCGCCTTTCTCACCATCTACCAAATTTAATTCTTCCCAAATTCCTGAAGGCAAAATCGGATTTTTCGCGAAAGCGGGAACCACCAAAAGATTTTCTCCCAACAGGAAAGCCTGTTCTTCACTTCTTAAACGTGCATCCTTAGGATCTGCAAAAAACACCGGAGCCATAACCGGAAGACCGATTTTTGAAGATTCATAAAAAAGAGTATACATATATGGAAGCAGACGATAGCGTCTTTCCAGAGCAATTCGAGAAGTTTTCTCAATTTCGGGCCCGTATGCCCAAGGTTCTTTGTCATTGGTTCCGGCGCAGGCATGTCCGCGGGCGAATGGCATAAAAGCACCAAATCCCAGCCAGTTGGCCCATAAATCGCCATCTGTATTCCCCAGGAAACCTCCAATATCCGGTCCGTTAAACGGCTGACCCGATAATCCTAAAGTCAGCGACATTGGCACCGATAATTTTAAATGATCCCAGCCGGCATAATTATCTCCCGTCCACGTGGCTGCATATCGCTGTCCGCCCAGTAAATTGGATCTTGTTAAGAGAAAAGGACGCTTCTCCGGATTAGTTTTTAATATTCCCTCATAAGAAGCTTCGACCATTAGTCGGCCGTAAGCGTTGTGGTACAACAAATGAGAGCCCGGCGGTAAAGTACCACCTCCTTTATGAGGTGTATCGTATGGCATGGTTCCCAGACGTTTATCTTCGGGAAAATCATTATCATTGACAGCAGGTTCGTTCATATCATTCCAGACACCGTCTATTCCTGTATTTAAAAAATCTTTATATAGACCTGCCCACCAGGTTCTGGTTTTCGGACTTGTAAAATCAGGGAAAGCGCAATCTCCCGGCCAGACTTTACCATGATATTCTTCTCCGTCCGGCTTTTTTACCCACACATCATTTTGCGAACCCGAGTTATAAACTGAATATTCTTTATCTACTTTCACACCCGGATCAATCATATAAACAGCACGAAAACCTTTTTTATGAAGATTGTCATTTAATCTTTTTGGATTTTTAAACCTTACGCTGTCAAATGTAAAAACTCTGTACCCCTGCATATAATCAATATCCATCCAGATTACGTCGCACGGAATTTTTCTTTCTCTAAAATTATCTGCAATTTCCATTACGCGTTTTTCGCTGTCATACGAAAAACGACATTGATGATAACCCAAAGCCCAGCGTGGAGGTAATTTAATAGTTCCTGTTAATTCTGAAAGTCCTTTTATGACTTCCTGTGGTGATTTGCGATCAATAATATAAATCCTGAACAATGCGCCTTCGGAATTATAAATAATCTGATCTGAATTGGTGATTAATTCTGCTTTCCAGGTACTGTCGAAGATAATTCCGAAAGCAGAACCGTCTTTACGAACTCCCATTACCCAGGGATGCGTCTGATATAATCGTTTACCGCCTTCTACGCTGTACGCGCCGGTATCGGTATTCCAAAGTTTTATGGATTGCCCGTTACGCAATAGCGGACCAGTAACTTCGCCGCCGCCGTACAGACTAATATCTTCTTTTAAATTTAAAACCGCGCTTGCTTTATCGTTTTTGAATGTAAATTCAGGAACTAATGACCAATCTGACGGTAATTTTCCTTTTGACTTCGGTTCTGAAGCAAGAATTAAAGAAGGTGTTTTGCTCTTATCGTATCCTTTCGGAATAAACTCGGCAATTCTATCACCGGCCAACGAGGCTTTTTGAATTGCAACTTCCTGTGCCTTTACGACAGCAAATGGAATTGCAATAAAATAAACTGAAAATAAAATGGTTTTAAGATTCATGTGGTTAGTTAGTAATTGAAATGTTAGTAAACTATTAAAAATCAATATCAACAAATCTACTAAAACGATTTAGTATAATTGTAAAAATATTGATTTAATTTGTTATGAAAAATGTTTTTTTTAGAAATGGCCGGAAATTACATTGCCGGAATTGCCAGTTCTTTTCCTTCAGAAACCGGGTCTCCAATAACCGGATTTCCATTTATGCCCCATTTTATCTGCTGCATTCTTGGCGATCTTTTCATTCCGCAGCCTTCTCCGGGATTTGAATTGGCATGGTATAAAATCCAGTCTTCTTTTCCGTTTGGTGACTTAAAAAACGAATTATGTCCCGGAGCGTAAACTTTTGTCTGATGCGACTGACTCAAAATGGGCGTTTCAGATTTTATCCAGGAAGAAGGTTCTAACAAATTATCTTTTCCCGTGAAGGTCAGTAATCCTAAACTATAATTGTCTGTCCAGCATCCGCTTGCAGAGAAAATAATAAAGACCTTATTTTTATGAGACAAAAACTGAGGTCCTTCATTTACATTGACCTGCGGGGGATTTACATCATCATGCAGCGCTCCATGTAATTCCCACTGATTTTTCGGACTGGAAATCAAAACTCTGTCGCTCTCAATTTCGGTCGGAGATTTCATTTTGGCAATATAAATATTCTGCTGACCATTGGTATCTCCTTCCCAACCGGACCAAATCATATACAATTGTTTTTTATAGGTAAAAACATTTCCGTCAATAGCCCATTTGTCTGTTTGCGCAGCAATTTTGCCTTTAAAAAGCCAATCGCCTTTCATCGGATCTTTAGAATCATTTTCTAAAACATACATTCGGTGAGTGTTATTAGAACCATTATCGGCGGCAAAATACACATACCATTTCCCCTTAATAAAATGAAATTCTGGTGCCCATATTTCGGCACTGTAGTCGGTATTTTTTGGCGCAATCCAAATGGTTTTCTTTTCCGCATTTTTTAAATCAGCCAGATTTTTAGTTTTAAAAAGCACAAGACGGTCCTGCATGGTATGGGTGTAATAGTAATATCCTTCGTGATACGTGCTGTAAGGATCGGGCCCGTACTCTAAAAGTGGATTTGCAAAAGTTTTTTGTGCATTGACATTAGGACTGACCATCCAAAACAAAAGCAATAAAAGGGATTGTGGTAGTAGGTGTATTTTTCTTTTCATCTAATTAGGTTTAGGTTTAAGAACCTTTTGGGATCTGGTTGTTTTGTTTTTTTTGGTTTTCAGGTTAGTTTCACATAGAAAAATTAAAAAAAGAACTTTTAAGAATTTCATTTTGTATTATTAAAAATATAAGTAATATTGCAAGCGCTATAAAAGCCAAAAATCTAACTTCTGTCACAAAATTTTACTTTATTTTTATTAATATAATAATTTAAATATTAAAAAATTATCATTTTAATTTTTGGCCAAAATAGGATAATGAGCACTTAATTCTGATCTCATTTTGTTTCACATTTGTGTTGAATTGATTCAAAACAACTTTTAACGCATTGCTATTACACAGAAAAATCAAAATGATGTGCTATTGAGACAACCGAAAAATTTTTTTTTTATAAAAATTAATACAACCATTTACATGCAGCGTCTTTTAAAATCCGGACTATCTCTTTTTTTCCTGTTTTTATCTTCTTTTGTTTTTAGCCAGGAATATTATTTTAAACATTATAAAGTAGAAAACGGAATGTCGAATAATACTGTTTTGGCTTCTATTCAGGACAAAGACGGTTTTTTATGGTTTGGTACAAAAGACGGTTTAAATCGTTTTGACGGTTACCATTTTAAAACATTTAGAAGCGGTCCGGATCCTAAAACCTCATTGGGAAGTAATTATATTCAATCGCTTCACGAATTCAAAAATTATATCTGGGTGGGAACCGATAAAGGTTTGTATTCCTATGACAAAAAATTAGAAAAATTTGCTTTTATAAATGAGGCTATAAATAGTCGTATCAATGATATTGACAATGATTTGAAGAATAATCTCTGGTTTATTTCTATTGGAACGCTTATTAAATATAATGTCGATACCAAAGAAACCAGAATGTTTGACGGCCGTAATTCTTTTTACGCCACTTCTATAAGCTGTGATAAAAAAGGCGGAATCTGGGTTTCCTCTTACGATGATTTATACCATTATTCTGAAGCTACGCAGAGTTTTGATAAAATTAAAGTACAGCTTCCGGGAAGCACGTTTTCGATCTCGGTAATTTACGCACTTGATGCAAATGCCATCTTAATTGGTACCCGCGATCATGGTATTTTTAAATATGATGTACCGAGTGGAAAAACAACACCTTTTATTGCAACAGCTGAAAAGCCGGTTTTTGTGAGGCAATTTAAAAGAAGCAAAAATGAATTATGGATTGCCAGCGAATCTGGTGCATACATTTATAACCTGCAAAATAAAACAATCCGAAATTTGCGAAAAAGTCCGAGCGATCCTTACGCCATTTCTGATAATGCAACCTACTCTATTACAATAGACAAGGAAAATGGTGTCTGGATTGGAACTTATTTTGGCGGTGTCAACTACCATCAAAAACAATACGATCAGTTTAAAAAATATTTTCCCCGAAAGAGTGAAAATGCAATTGTAGGCAGCGCTGTTCGCGAAATCCAGAAAGACAATCAGGGTAATTTGTGGATTGGTACTGAAGATGCAGGGCTTAATAAATTTAATCTTCAAACCAAAAAATTTATCAATTATAAACCAGACGGAACAAAATCAGGTCTTTCGTTTTACAATATTCACGGCGTTTTACCTCGTGGAAATAAAATCTGGATTGGTACTTTTGAACATGGCTTAGATGTGATGGATGCGGGCACCGGCAGAATTATTAAACATTACGATCATAAGACTAGCAGTTTTAAAAGTGACTTTATCGTTTCGTTTTATGAAACTCCCGAAAAGAAATTGTATGTCATAACTTCTGTTGGAATCTATTTGTACGAAGATCAGAACGACAGCTTCAAAATTTGTGATTTCTTTTCAGAGTCTACCCATTATACCTGTATGTTTAAGGATAAGGATGGAAATTTATGGGCGGGATCGTATCGTGACGGACTGTTTTATTACAATCCGAAAACCAAAGAAAAAGCCGTTTACCGTCATGATTATAAAGACGGTAAAAGCATCAGCAATGATTTTATAACTTCTATTTTTCAGGATAAGCAAAATAATCTTTGGATTGCAACCGAAAATGGCCTCAATTTATTTCATGCAAAAACCAAAGAATTTACAAAGTTTACGACCAAAGATGGTTTTTCGAGCAACGTAATCTACTCGATTCTTCAGGACGATCAGCAAAATTTATGTATCACGACGTCAAAAGGATTGGTGCGATTTAACTATAAAACGAAATCGGTTAAATTTTTTACGACAGCAAACGGTTTACTGAGTGACCAGTTTAATTACAGTTCTGCTTTTAAGGATTCAAACGGCGATATGTATTTTGGAAATCTTAACGGAATGATTAGCTTTAATCCTAAAAATTTCAGCACTTACAGATACAATCCGCCTGTATTTATTACCGGGCTGCAGATTAACAATCAGGATGTTGTGGTAAATGAGGACAACTCGCCACTGGATGAATCTGTTTCTTATATCAAAAAAATTACTTTAAAAAATGACCAGTCCAATTTTAATATCGATTTTGCGGCGTTAAGCTACACCGCGCCTGAGCTTACACAATATTGGTATAAGCTCGACGGGATCAGCGATGACTGGGTTTATTTAAACAGAAACAATAAAGTGTTTTTTACCGAGCTTCCGTCAGGCAATTATAAATTTAGGGTTAAATCGTTAAGCGCAAGTGGTATCTGGAGTAAGGAGGCGGTTGTTGAAATTACGATTTTACCTCCTTTCTGGGCCAGCGGTTATGCATTTTTTGTTTATTTTCTTCTTATTGCAGGCTGTCTTTACTGGCTTTTGCGACTTTATCATCAAATGACGATTAAAGAAAACAACCAGAAAATTGCTAATCTTAATAACGAAAAAGAAAAGGAAATCTATCACGCAAAAATCGAGTTTTTTACCAATGTTGCACACGAAATCCGTACGCCTTTAACGCTGATCAAGAGTCCGTTGGAAAGCCTTTTGAAAAAGACTTATGAGTCTTCCGATATTCTTCCTAATTTATCAATTATGGAAAAAAATACTTCTCGTCTTTTAAATTTAGTAAACGAATTACTTGACTTTAGAAAAACGGAAATGGAAGGAATTGGGCTGACTTTTGTAGAAACCAATATATCCTTAATAGTCAAACAATTGCAATCTGAGTTTACGCCTCTTATAGAGGAGAGAAATATAAAACTGGAGCTGGAACTGGGGGAAAAAAATATTTATGCTTTTGTAGACGAAGAAGCAATTCGAAAAATACTGAGCAATTTAATTAGTAATGCTATAAAATATGCCAAAAGTGAAGTTATAATTACGTTATTCAGAGATGAAAATTCTTTGGAATTTATTGTAAAAAACGACGGGAACCTGATTCCGAAAAGCCTTAAGAGCAAAATCTTTGAACCTTTCTTCAGGATATTGGGATCGGAAACACAAACAGGAACCGGAATTGGTTTGTCACTGGCACATTCTTTAACGGAACTGCACAATGGAACTTTGAAACTCAAGTTCGTGGATGATACCATGAATACTTTTGTTTTGAAACTGCCTTTGCGTCAGGAAAGTGAATTCCATCTTTATAAAGATACCACCGAAACCTTAAAAGACGGTAACGAAGAATTTGAAAATGAAATTACGGCGAAGAACACCAAAACGCAAATTCTGATTGTTGAAGATAATCTGGAACTGCTCAACTTTATGAGCAAAGAACTGAGCAAGGAATATAAAATTTATAAAGCTGCAAACGGAGAGGAAGCTTTGAAAGTTATTCATAATCAAACCATTCATATTGTAATAAGTGATATCACGATGCCGGTTATGGACGGAATCGAATTGTGCGCGCGCATTAAATCTAATATCGAAACCAGCCATATTCCGGTTATTCTCTTAACCGCGTTAAGTGCAGTACAATCCCGTATTAAAGGTTTGGAATCTGGTGCTGATGCATATATTTCAAAGCCATTTTCAATGGATTTTATAATCGCGCAAATTGATAATTTATTATCTAACAGACGTCATGTTATGGAATATTATGCTAGTTCTCCTCTATCTCATTTAAAAACTATTGCCCACAATACGGTTGACGAGGAATTCATAAAAAAACTGGATGAAATTATCGATCAGAATATGTCTGATACCAATTTAAGTGTCGAATCTCTGGCCGATATCCTGCACATGAGCCGTTCTACTTTGTATCGAAAAATAAAAGACATCTCTAATTTAAGTCCGAACGAACTGATAAACAATGCACGCCTGAAAAAAGCAGCAGAATTATTGTTATCCGGGAAATATAAAGTGTATGAAATTGCAGAAATAGTGGGTTATAATTCACAATCCAGCTTCAGCAGGAACTTCCAGAAAAGCTTTTCAATGTCGCCATCAGAATTTATAAACAATGAAAAATCAGGAAGTTAACTTTTGGCAAAAAAAAACTCCCTAAAAGTTTAAGGAGTTCTTCGGCAGCCGGCGGGTGCCTGAAATGGTATGCGGTAACTAACTAAATCATTGGACAGAACCTCCAGACGAACCCCGCCGGTTCCCTGTTATTTTCTGACTGATTTCAAATGTATTGTTACCAGTATAGAGACAAATTTACAACTATATCAGCAGGGTAATCTTACAGGATTTCCTGCTAATATTACAGCATTTTAACCTCAACAAAAAAAGCTTCAGATCTCTCTGAAGCTTTTTTGTTGTAGTCAATTATGGAACTACTTTATTACTTTAACGCTCTTTTATCTAAGAAACAATACAATATCTAAAATATAACTTTTTTAGTTATTGTATTTCCATCTTCAAAAAGTGCCTTAATTAGCAATACCTGATTATCAGATTGAATATCAGCAAGTTCCAAATCAAATGTATTTAAATTAGGACGACTGCACACGAGTCTACCTGTAATATCATACACTGCCACATCCTCCAGTGCAGAGCCGTATGATTTTAATGTCACTATTTTATTTCTTGAGGCAATGAGTACTTTCGAATCAGCGATCGTAACTTCCTCTGTCCCAAGACTTGCAGCTGCGCTATAACGAAGTATAAAACGATCTGTAAATACACCTTTCTCTGTTGAAAATGTATATAAACTTTTCTTCAAATTATGTATTGTACCGGTTTTTCGATCTTCAATATAAATATCCTGATCCGTTAATTTACCATCTGCCTGATCAATGGAAATCTTTAACTCTCCCGCGATTTCAGATCTGTAACCCAAAGGGATCATATCTGTTGTAAGGAATGGGAGACCGCGTCCCTGAATGACTAATTTTTTACCTTCATTAATACTGTAAAAATCTGCATATTTATTTGCGTTTGCAGTAACGGCATCGTAATTCTGATCAAAACCATTGGTTGCTCCATCAATGTAACCAATTAAAAGCTGCTTAAATAGCCCCTCATTATTGGTTAGATTAAGCCACACCCTGTGTTTTTCAATTTCATATGCAATACTATTATTTGAAATAAAAGATTTATAGTTACGAACTGCGGGCTTATCTGTCGCAGTACGGGCATTAAGAGGATTAGATAAAAAAAACAAAATGAACAGCAAAACTACAAGGGATGAGTATTTTTTTTTCATAACATATAATTTTTAAAATTTGTAGACGGGGGGTCATAATTTGAGAATGCTTTTTCAAGAATTTGCTTAAAATTACCTATCATTATTAGGCATTAAAAGTAATAAGTCCGGTATTTTCTGAACCGACTTAACATAGGTAGGCAGCCAAAGTATGGAGGCGAATTATTTTGTATAACCATGGAATTAAATATTGATTTTTATAGTATTATTTATAATGCTGCTTATTTAAAACTGTTGCCAGAACAATATAGAATTGTCCTCTGGTCTATTGGTACTTTGTATATCAACTTCGAAAGCAATCGCCATTAGTTTCTATGTATTTCAAGCTACCTACACGAATAAAATATGTAAAACACTCTCAAATGAGAACAAATACTAGTCCTTTACGACTTATGGCACCTATACATACTAAACTGATTTTTATTGTTTTATTTTTAAAAAGCTTCTAATTTAATTGATGTTATAATAATTAGCATCCTTATATTAAATATACAAAAAAAATAACAACACAATAAAAATTTAACCACTATCCTTTAAAATTTTCTAACAAAATAAAAGTATGATTATAATATCGTAAAACAACTTTTTATTCTATAAATGGAAAAAGTATACTTCGCTAGTAAAAGTAGTCAGAGTACGAGGCAATTAGAGTCAGCACTCTTCATTCCTGATCCTGGTAAAGTAGTATTTACTGCATATTAAAATCGTATTTCCTTATTGAAAAAATTGTTCTCGACTTTATTACTCCTTATTGATGGGAAATGGCAAATAAAAAATCTTCATAAGTAAGAAGAGTACAAATACCATGAAAACAGGTATTGTCTGCTAAAGACTACTTTGGTAGATTTGTTAATAATCAAAAAAAAAAAAACAGTTATGAGAATTAATAGTATAAGGATTAAAAGTTGGCGAGAGGCTATTTTTTCGGGTAGCATTACACGCGTCTGTAAAAAGCTTTTATGCGTTTGCATGTTAGCACTATTTTTCTGCGGCTGTTCGGGCGGTGACGACGAACCGGAGGCCAATACAGCAGAATATTACTTTAAAGCTACTTTGGACGGACGTAAAATAAATTTTTATACCGTAAACTTTCAAGGTGGCGGTAATGATAACCGTTTTGAGCAAATTGTTATTGGAGGATCTGAAGCCCCTTACCCTACTAAAGCCGGAGAATTACCATCACCATCACTGGATTTCGAAATATGGAAATTAGGAGGCAATATTACAGCCGGCACCTACTCCACCCCTGTCGAACCCGGAATGGTGGCTCGCTATGCAGTGCAGACCCCAAACGGAACTATTCTTTACAATACAAGAACTGCCGATGATGTTTTTACGGTAAAAATCGAATCGATTAGTAAAACAGGCATTAAAGGCACTTTCTCAGGGATGGTGCGAAATCTGGATACGGGGAAAGCCATCGAGATTACAGACGGTATTTTTAATCTTCCTTATGAGGACATCGTTAATCCGTAAGGGAAAAGCTTCAGTATAACTGAAGCTTTTTTTTTATTTCTAAGATCAACTTTTTCAGTTTTTCTCTTTGTTCATTTGCATTTTAGCCCATTATAAGAGACAGTATTCTATAATTTATTGTATTTTTATAAAGAGTCTTTGTGATAAAAGGACTTAAACAACGAACGATATCCTTAAAATAATAACTCCATTTAATTTTATCAAAATGCAGCAAATAGAAAACAAAGTAGCTTATATCACAGGAGCGGCAAAAGGCATCGGTCTGGGCATTGCAGAAGCTCTGGTAAATAACGGATTAAAAGTAGCAATTTCGGGCCGGGATACCGAAGCCCTGGAAAAGGTGCAGGAAAGATTAGGAAACGAGAATGTACTGATTATTCAATCTGACGTCAGAAATTTTAATGACGAGGCCACAGCAGTGGAACAGGTTGTACATAGATTTGGAAAACTTGATATTGTCATTGCGAATGCAGGCGTTGGAAAATTTACGCCTATAGATCAAATGTCGCTTGAGGACTGGAACGCTATGATTGACACCAATCTTACAGGTGCTTTCCATACCTTAAAAGCTACTGCCGGACAACTCAAAGAAAATAAAGGTTACTACATTTCTATTGCATCTCTGGCCGGAGCGAATTTCTTTGCTAATGGTGCTGCTTATAATGCCTCAAAATTTGGTCTGGTGGGCTTTACACAGGCTGCGATGCTGGATCTACGGGAATATGATGTCAAATGTACTACCATTATGCCCGGATCGGTTAGGTCGCACTTTAACGGTCATACGCCAAATGAAGCCGATAACTGGAAAATCCAGCCTTCAGATATCGGACAAATGGTGGTGGATCTCCTACGAATGAATCCTAATGTATTGCCAAGCAAGATAGAAGTACGACCTACAAAAACAAAATAATTCACGTTATAAAACTATAATTAATATCCTTCACTATATTATTTCCAGTTTTCAGGATATTTCTTTTTTATCTTTTAGAAATAATAAGTACTTGAACCAAAGTAGTAAATAGGGATGTCTTTGAATCAATGTTTTTTATTGCCAGAACATCTCGCCCAAATATAACTCAGATTAGTCTCACGACCCAACTGCCTCCTATCAAATAAATGAGGTGAACTAAACGAAGAACTATGTTCTTCAAAAAGCACTTCTTCAAACGCGATAATTCCACGTGTTCGTTTATACTTGCACTTTTGGTCGTAATATACGAAGTACTTCCCAAATAATCAGGGTGAAAGTAAAAAATATCGTTCTCCGGCATTCCGGCTCCGATAAATCCTTCACCACCTTTCACAGTTGTGGGTTCTACAGGTGGTCCAAACTGTACTGGCGGTCCCGGAACGTCTCCCGGCGCATTGAAAATAGGATTTCTCGGCCAGCCTTCAGACGGTTCCTGATTCTCTTCTACGGGTTTTAGTACTTCACTAGGGTACGGATCTACTCCATCAAATTTACTTGGAGCTTATAATTTTTCCAATTTCTAAATTTGTTTTTACATACAATGAAGCGAGAAGGCGTTGATCAAAAATATTTGTTTTTTCAAACAAAAAAGTATTTCCTTTTAGTTTTCCTATAACAATTTTATTCATGTACTTAAATTCAATATTTAAAGTATCATTTTTTGAATTTAGTATTTTCCAAGAACTAACAAATTTTTTTTTATTGTCATCATTTGATTTAAGATAGTACTTACTATTCTTATCTAAAATCAGATAATAATACATATTATTATTAACCAATTCTATTGGTTGCTTATCTACAACATATACACCTAATATTTCATTTTTTGAAATGTTATTACACCCTAAAAAAGATGAAATCATAACTAATATTATTAAAACTTTTATTTTATTTTTCATTATTCATTGTCTCTTACTTCTGTTAAAATATATCTAGCAGGTTGTTTATTTTGATTACCTACTTCAACTTTCTTATTTTGATTATAAGGAATATTACCATCTGCTCCATCAGAAAAATAATATGTTCCATCTTTTGTTTGACTTAACCTTAATTTGTTAAGCACTATATCTGTACCAACATTTTTTTTTGTCTGTTCTCTATGCCCTTCTCCTGCATAATTATCATAATAAGAAAAATATGCGCCATCTTTATCTCTTCCCATACCAACAATTGTAATGTAATGATTTGTTGCACTATTTGGATTACCTGTATTCTTATTAGAATCATACATAACTCCGGCCATTACTGCTTTTCCTTCGTTAAGATTTTCAATAATTGTATCTACACCTTTTTGTAGATTTAATTTCGATGTATCTCCGCCTTTTTTAACATACATATCCACTCTATTCTTAGATCCAACAGCTGTATATTTTCCTGATGAGCCTTGGTTCACTTGCAATCGACTGTAATCAGCACATTCTCCAGTTCTACAAGATGTTTGTTTGTAAAATCCTCTACCCCAGCTAAAATTCCATTCACTTTCTTTAATTGTCTTAGACATATATGGTATCCATTTTTTCCCCGATAGAAGAACGTTTAACACATTCCAGAAACCATTATATACCGGTTTTGGATCATTACCATCTGGATCAATAAAACGAACTGGATTATTAAAAGCATAAATATATCCTCCAAAATCAGGATATTTCTCTGCCATTTTATCTAATCCATACCAAATGTTTTCTTTTGGCGAATAATATCTAGCACCATAATAACTCAAATTCGTCTCCCGATCCAATTCCTTACCATTAAACAAATAAGGTGAAGAAAATGAACTCGAATGCTCTTCAAACAAAACCTCTCCAAATGCTATATACTCCACATGCTGTGAGATAGAACCATTTTTGGTTGTAATATACGAAGTACTTCCCAAATGATCAGGATGAAAATAAAAAATATCATTTTCCGGCATTCCTGTTCCGGTAAAACCTTCACTTGCTTTTACTGTTTCTGGTTCTACTGGCGGACCAAATTGTACCGGTGGTCCGGGAACATCTCCCGGCGCATTGAAAATAGGATTTCTCGGCCACCATTCCGGTGGTTCCTGGTTTTCTTCTACGGGTTTTAGTACTTCACTAGGGTACGGATCTCCTGTAAATTCAGGCGTTGCATAGATTCCCTGTTGTGTTGGTAGTCCTGGAGGCAAACCTAAACTTCTAACATAAGTATCCATTGCTTTTTGCTGTCGGCTGTTAGTTTACCATAATTAACACCGCCTGCCGTAATTTTAAGCGGCTGCGCAAATGCTCCGTTTCCTAGTTTACTTACAATTCGTCCCGCGCCTTCAAAATAATGTTTGGTAAATTTTCCCTTGCTAATCACAAAATAAGGTGAAACATAACCGGTATAATCATCGGTATGTACAATGGTTGCGGCAGTCTGTCCATTAACCGCTACGTTCTGCGAATCTCCAGAACTTATAATTATCCTTTCGCCGTTTGCATCATAGGTATATTGATGGATTCTTCCGTTATCGTTGATTCCCATCAAACGGTTTTCTTCGTCCCAGGTCATTTTTCTGAAGTTTTGATCTTCGGTATAACTTGTTGGGTTTTCGTTGCCATCATAGGCATATTCTCTTGGAACTGCTTTTCCTGCCTCTGCAATTTTATTAGGCGCATTTGGGTGCAGTTCGTTATCGTAATTATACTCTAAAACATAGCCTTTCTGCTCATTATTAACGGTATGTACCAAATCTTTTTTGGTAATATTATGCATTTTATTATAGCTCATATTAAGCTCATAACTGGCTTTGGTAAACTCGCCCTGATAGGTTGCCTTTGCCGATTTTAAACGGTAAAAATCATCGTATTGGTATTCGTGCGAAGCGGTTCCTCCCAGCGTATTGTTGACGATTGGAGCGCTTGAAATCTATTTTTTTATGCATGTACCATTCCAAAATTAGATTTTATTTTCATGACCTAATTTGAAACATTAAAGTATGTTAAAAGCATTTTAAGGCTTATTAAAAGACAAAATATAGAAGAGACGACCTGTTGGCCGTCTCTTATTCTATTTCATAATTAAAAAATTATATTCTTTTTCAAGTATTTACATCATCATTTTATAAAAACACCTAATCTGAAACACTACCCCTTCTGGAGTTATGTCAAACGTTTATCAATTAAATGAAAAGTAAAAATAAATAACAAAATAGCAAACAGATGGTAAAATACTCCATCAAAATCTAAAAAATAGAAAACTGTTAGACAACTTATTAAAATTGACAAAATTCCAACTACAAACCCAACTATTGAAAATAAAAGCTTTCTTTTTTTACTTAAAAGTCCAAAATATAAGCAACTCATTAAACATGTCGCCTCTAATCTTGTAAAAAAGCCATCATCGTTTCCATAGTAAAATCTCAAATCAAAACTTGAAATTTTATAATTTAGATAAATGACCAAAACCAAATTTAAAACAATTAATAAAACTATCAAATTATACTTTTTCATACTTATTTAATTTGGGATTCCACTTTATTATTATATTGAATTACTGCTTTTGTTGCTACAGCCTCTGCGGCTCTTGAGTTCCAATTAACGCTTTTATCTTTTACTTGACCAACGAAATCATATTGAGAACCTGCACCTAAATCATGATTCATCATTTTATAAGAATTATTACCCTCCCCTGGATATTCCCCAGTATGAAGCTCTTTCTTTAATAAATTAGCAAAATCTTTATATTTAGCATCAGAAAGTACATCAGAGTATGTTGGAATTTTATCAATAGAAGTTTGTCCGAAAGTTTTTTCATATAATTCAATATAATTTGAATGGGAATAAAAATCTTCAATAGCGTGGTAAAATTCCCCAACTATTCCTCCTAATTGTTTTGCGTTGATTTTACCGTTCTTATATTTACTTAAAGAATTATCAATTCCTTGATTTATTGACGCAAAATTTGAATTAATTTGAGAATAATTCATGTTATCGAAGTGATTACTATCAACCGACGGTTTTCCACTCCCGCCAGCATACCATGGTAATGATCTAACATCTCGTGCAACTACGGATCCACTATAATTACTTGCCCCGCCTGTAATTGCATTCCTAAATTGTTCTGTATCTTTTGATACTAAGGCAAACATTTTATATTTCAACTCTTTATGATCGTACACTGAACCATAGGTTCTCCCTTTTGCGGAACCCGTAAAAGCATTATCAGTTATTCTTCTATGAACATCCATTAAAAATTTTCCATCAGGATCAATAATATTTATAGGATTATTTGCTGCATATACATATGACGAAATATTTGGATATATCTCCTTATAATCGTCAGTACTCAACCATAAACTAGTCTTCATATCCAAATATCTAGCTCCATAGTAACTAAGATTTGTCTCTCGATCTAACTCCTTACCATTAAATAAATAAGGTGAAGAAAAAGATGAACTATGTTCCTCAAACAACACTTCCCCAAAAGCATTATATTCCAAATGCTGCAAAATAGAAACGTTTTGGTTGTTATATGCGAAGTTCTTCCTAAATGATTACGTTTAAAAAATAAAATTTTACTTACTTTTAATGTTTCTATTGTAAACCTAAAATGACTATAAAAAAAAAGATGAGCAAATGATCATCTTTAAATTAATTCTTAATGTTATTATTTCTGTTTCAAATATAGTATAATCTTACATCATTAAATTTGAAAAATTAACTACTCTTTATCACTTAAATAGATTAGCAAGGCATCTAGGAGTTGAACTCTAAAGGGAATCAAATTTTTTGATTACTTTTAATTTTTCTTTATTACTGTATTTTAATAAATATACTATTTCCTTTATATTTTCATCAACATAAATATAATCTATTCGTAAAATACCGTCATTAAATTTAATTGTTTCCCTTTCAAGAAATCCTGCATTATTTAATGAATACTCAAAATAACTAATCTTCGAATTTTGCGGTATAAACTTTTCCATTGTAGAAGGATTAAAACTTACATTTAAATCTATTCTTTTAGAAGCAAATAATATTCCATCTTTTTTATTAGTTTTCTTAAAGGATTCTATATTAGTTATTAAATTTTGTAAATCACTTACTTCATTGGCAATCATAAAAGGTTTATCAACTTTGATTCCTTTCTGAATTAAAAAATTATTATATTCTTTGATATTTTTATAATAATTAGAAAGCCAATCATCTTGTGATTTATTATTCTCTCCAATAGAAACAAAATCAAGTTCATTATTTTTGTAATGAAAGTTTATTTCATTATCCAAATCTCCATTAGTCAAGTACTCATTGATCTTTATTAGTTGTTCCATTTTATCATAATAATAAGAGGCAGTTTTTATACCATCTTGAAACACATTAATAAGCTGATACTCATTTTTAACACTATCTTTTTTATTTTTAATATTAGCCGTTTCTTTTTTAACGGGATTATTACAGCCAAAAATTGTAAAGGATATGATAAATAAAATTTGCGAAATTTTCATTTTTTTTATTTTTTAAAATTATCTAGAAAACTAGGTTCGACTGGACGATTTGGGATACTCCAAGGATAGGCTTTAATTACATCTTTTCCTTTTAAAGTTTGCCAAAAAATCGTTTTATTATACACTGCTGTAGATTTAAGATTAATTCTTCCTGCTTGATAATACTTATTGTATTTAGTATCTGAATGAGGAGTAAAGCTAAGTTGTGGTACTTCAAAACCTTCTCCTACATTAGAGGACCACTGCTTATAATGCGCATCAGAAATTGTCCAGCCAAGGGTATTTTTATGTAATTCAAATCTACCTGTTGAAAAACGATAATCTGTAGATTTAAACATAGCTTGCTCCGCTCCGTCCCATGCATCAGCGCCATAGCTATAATCAAATCCCCCATTTAATGCGTTGATTTCTGCAGCCACAGCATATTGCATTTTTGTTCCATTTCTTCCCTCTTGAGATGTTTCACGGAATTTTTTAGCAGGTGCACTATTATTCCCATAAGCAGTCGTATTTCTTTCATGCACTGAGGCTATAGCAAACATTTCTTTCCTTAAATCTTCTGTCATTTCAGATTTATACGCTGAACTTTCTCCATAAACAGTTGATGCTTTTTGAATAAATTTGTTATGATTATCTGTAAACTGTTTTAGGTTTTTAAAACCCCCTTTGCCATCCTTTTCTCCAGTAAAAGCTAAGTCTTTTCCTTTTTCATTGCGTCCATCATCACCAATATATTCTCCATTTTCATTGTATACAGGCCATAATCCGCTTGGATCACTAAACATCATTGGATTATTAAAACAATATACTTATCCACCAATATTTGCTCCTTTTTCCGCCATCATATCTAGCGTTAACCAAAGCGAAGTCTTCATATCCAAATACCTAGCACCATAATAACTCAGATTAGTCTCACGATCCAATTCCTTACCGTTAAATAAATAAGGAGAAGAAAAAGAACTCGAATGCTCTTCAAACAAAACTTCCCCAAAAGCAATATACTCCACATGCTGCGAAATAGAACCGTTTTTGGTTGTAATATACGAAGTACTTCCCAAACGCCCCTAATAACACATAAGATTTTACTTTCTTTTTAGTGTTTCTATTTTAAAGTTAAAAATGGCTATAAAAGAAGATGAGCATTACTGCTCATCTTCAAGTTATTCTTACTGATATTCTTAATATTTCAACATGTTAGAAATCTAAAATCTTCTATCATTTACTTTGAAATAGACTTGAATAAAGCTACAGACTACAAGTCATATTTCATTTTAATTGAATCTATCATTTTTCTATTAAATTTTCTAATATCTTTTGTCTTAAAAAATTGAATATTCTTCTCTTTATTATTACTTGACGGACAAAAAGATGATAAACTTATACTGTCAATAACTATTCTTTTGTTAGTAGTATTCACAAAAATAGAATAATCAAATTTACAACCCTGACCTGAGGACTTTTGTAATTTAAAACCATTTTTATATTTCCCAAACTCTTCGGAACCTTGCCAAGCAACACTTATTTGATTTGATATTATATTTTTAAATATATTAATCTTAGATTTTTTTCCATCCAAATTAAAAAGTACAACTAGTAATCTATCATCTAAATCTGCTCGATTGCAACTATTACCTTTTTCTCCTGGTATCATTGAAGCAGGTGTCAACACGAGTAGAGTATCTATCTTTTCATCTTTATTAATATCATAAAACATCTGATCAGAAATTTCAAAATAATTTGATAAAATTACTCCAAACTTTTTCTTATACCCTTTTACTGAAACTGAACAACTATCCTCCAATCCTTCAGGAGCTTTAATACTATCAAATATAATCGTATTTTCATTTTTGCTAATTTTTACTTTATTACAAGATAAAACAATCAACAAAATTAAACACGTCACAAAATATTTTTTAATCATTTTTTATCTTTTATATATATTCCAAAAAATTGTACCTCCAAATGAACCTGTTGAACGAATTCCTTGATAACTTTTTGATTCCTTACCAAGTCCAGTCCAATACGCAATATTAAATGTATATACATGCGGAACTTTACCATGTATTTCAAACATACAATCTACATACCAATTTTTATTTATTTTATTTTTATTTGATTGCCATGAGTAAAATTCAGTCAAATTTTGCAAATGCCCAGAATCAATTCTTACATATCCATATTCTTTAAATTTATTTGATTTAAACCCTTTATATAGAAAATCTAATCCATCCCATAAATCTGCCCCACCTGTAGGATCTGCCCCACCTGATAAAACATTAATTAAACCAGCTCTAGCATTTTTAGCACCGTTACTATTATCGCTAGTACCAAGTGCAGTTCTAGCTGATGCAGGTGTTGTTGAATAATCTTGATCCATTAATTGTTCAAAAACATCCTTGTTTTTATTATTTTTTTTCCAATTAACGGCTGGATTTTTTTGTGCATTATTTGCTGTATGTGCAATCCATAAACTTTCTTCCTGATCTCCCGATGATTCATGTTTAACTACATTGGATGCTTTTTGAAATTGTGTGTGCTTGTCAGTAAATTGTTTAAGATTTTTAAAGCCTCCTTTACCATCTTTTTCACCTGTAAAAGCTAGATCTTTTCCTTTTTCACTGCGTCCATCATCACCAATATATTCTCCTTTTTCATTATAAACTGGCCAAAGCCCAGTTGGATCAGAAAACATTAATGGATTATTAAAGCAATAAACATATGGAGAAATATTTAATCCTTTTTCTTTCATAGGATCCACACTTAACCACAGGCTAGTTTTTAAATCATAATACCTCGCCCCATAATAACTCAAATTAGTCTCTCGATCTAACTCCTTTCCATTAAATAAATAAGGACTAGAAAAAGATGAACTATGTTCCTCAAACAAAACCTCCCCAAAAGCAATATACTCCACATGCTGTGAAATAGAACCATTTTTGGTTGTAATATACGAAGTACTTCCCAAATGATCAGGATGAAAATAAAAAATATCATTTTCCGGCATTCCGGTTCCGGTAAAACCTTCACTTGCTTTTACTGTTTCTGGTTCTACTGGCGGACCAAATTGTACTGGTGGTCCGGGAACATCTCCCGGCGCATTGAAAATAGGATTTCTCGGCCAGCCTTCAGGCGGTTCCTGGTTTTCTTCGACTGGTTTTAGTACTTCACTAGGGTACGGATCTCCTGTAAATTCTGGTGTTGCGTAGATTCCCTGTTGTGTTGGTGGTCCTGGCGGTAAACCTAAACTTCTTACGTAGGCATCCATTGCTTTTTGCTGTTCGGCTGTTAGTTTACCATAATTAACACCGCCTGCTGTAATTTTAAGTGGCTGCGCAAAAGCTCCGTTTCCTAACTTACTTACAATTCGTCCCGCGCCTTCAAAATAATGTTTGGTAAATTTTCCCTTGCTAATCACAAAATAAGGCGAAACATAACCCGTATAATCATCGGTATGTACAATGGTTGCAGCAGTTTGTCCATTTATTGCTACGTTCTGTGAATCTCCAGAGCTTTTAATCACTCTTTCTCCACCAGCATCATAGGTATATTGGTGGATTCTTCCGTTATCGTTAATTCCCATTAAACGGTTTTCTTCGTCCCAGGTCATTTTTCTGAAGTTTTGGTCTTCGGTATAACTCGTTGGGTTTCCGTTGCCGTCGTAAACATATTCTCTTGGAATCGTTTTTCCTGCTTCGGCAATTTTATTCGGCGCATTTGGGTGCTGTTCGTTATCGTAATTATATTCTAAAACATAGCCTTTCTGCTCATTATTAACAGTATGTACCAAATTTTTTTTGGTAATATTGTGCATTTTATTATAGCTCATATTAAGCTCATAACTGGCTTTGGTAAACTCGCCCTGATAGGTTGCCTTTGCCGATTTTAAACGGTAAAAATCATCGTATTGGTATTCGTGCGAAGCGGTTCCTCCTAATGTATTGTTTACAATTGGTGCGGTGTTTTTAATGTTCAGCACGTTTCCGACCACATCATAACCGTACGAATTGTTCATGACTTGTCTCGAACCGCTTTTAACCTGCAACTGCTGTAATCTTCGCATCACAGGATCGTAGGTACAATTGGTTTCAGTATCGTTTCCGTATTTCAAATATTTACGCTGTTCAAATTCATCATAACTCAATTGTTTGATGTAATCGTAGGTATGACTTTCTTTTTTTCCCTGCATGCTCTGCAGATTTCCTGCACGGTTATAGGTATATTCTACCACCTCACCGTCAGGATAGGTCATTTTCTGGATACGGTTCCAGGTGTCGTATTCGTATTGCGAAATGTAAGTCTGTACATCGGTAGGCGTAATACGCAACGTTCGGATTTCTTTTTCGACTTCTCCCAATTTTCCGTAGTAAAATTCCTGACCGCCGCTCGCATCCTGTACAAACCACAATCTGCCTCGGCGTGCCGGTGTTCCGTCTGCTTTACCGTAATTGTATTGTACATTGTTCTGAGGGTTTTTAGGATATTTAATCGTTTCCAAACGGTTGTAATTGTATATATATTCTATAGCTCCGCCATTTGGCACTGTGTTTTTAATGTCTTGTGTAATTCGGCTTGTCAGGTTGCCCGCCAAATCGTACTGCATAGTAGTGGTTCCCGCATCCGGATGCGTAAACTCTACACGTCTTCCTAACCAGTCGTAACTGCTTTTGGTAATATGATCCATCGCATCGGTCACTTTGATCATCTCTCCCAAAGCGTTGGTATCAAACTTAGTGGTTAAGTCATTCTGCATACTGGCTAAATTCTGTCCCGTAGCATCGGTATAGGTCTGACTTGTTTTGTTTAAAGCATCGGTTTGAGTCGTTCTTAAAACGGGTACGCCGTCGTAATTTTCTAAAGCAAAAACGGTTGTGTTGGTACTCCCATCCGGCAATGTTACTTTAACGGCACGTCCAACCTCATCGTATTCTGTTTTAGTCGGCGTAACGCTGGAAACTGCCGAACTAAAATTATTGTCTATTGTGGTCGTAGTGGTTGGGTAATAACTGGTTATCGGTCTTCCCAATCCATCATAAATCACTTTTCCTGAAATAATCTGTGCTTCCTGATCGGCACTTCCGGCCTGAGTAAACAAACTGGCTGTTTTTTTAACCTGCAACGCTCTTCCTAATCCGTCGGTATAGGTGTAGGTTTCGATGTCTTTGTCTAATTCCGGATCGTAATTTTTAGTTTTCGCGTACGGAACTTTTGCTTCCGGGAAATATTCGTAGGCAATAGTATATGGTTTTCCCGAAGCAATTTCGTAAGGCGCTTTTATGGTTGCCGGACGACCTTTAGTATCCAGAGTATAAATAGTACTTTGGTCGTTGCGATCAGTTGTTTTTAATGGCACACCAAAACGGTAATCATACTCCATTTTATTCTGATACCCAAAGGCATCTTTAATGTCGGTCATATACTGATGGTTTTCTGTATCAAAAGTATATTCCAAAGTCATACGCTGTGCTTTATGATTGGCAGGGCCGGTAATTTTCTGCAGGTTTCCGTACGTATCATAAGCAATATCCGTAATAGCAATTTTATCCGCAGCAGCGTAATTTTTAATCTGAGTTACTTCTGCCGTAGTGGTGTTGATGGTTGTGGCTCTTTTTCGGCGTAAGCCTTCAGTTGTAAAAACTTCTAATTGTTTCGGAATCCCGCCGTAGTATGGTGTTGTACTTTCGTAATAACTAATTTTAGCGGTTACTTTATCACCGGCAGTTCCGTTTCCTAAATCTACGTATTGAATAATATTTCCGTTGGCATCGTACGTATTAAACGTATTCGTTTCCAGATAATCGCTACCGCCTTCGTATACTTTTTGACTGGCATGAATAAGACCCACAAAAATGCGTTTCGCATCACAGGAAGGTAAATTTAATTCTGAAACGGGAATACTCGCTTGTGTGGTCACATCAATAAAACTATACTCATTCTCTGATTCCTGACGCATTTTACCGTTTTTATCTAAAACATAACTGTGTTTGAGTAAATTTTTACGGAAATAATCCTGATTGTAAAATTCCTGAATTGAGGTCGAAAAAACCGAATTATCAGCCGCATCAATCTGTTCCTGAATTACTTTTCCGAAACCGTAAAATTCTCTCTCACGGCGATCCTGGTAACCGTCTTCATATCTGAATTTAGCAATCGAATGATCAATTCCGTCACCAGTATGTCCGTCAAAAACATCTACCGACTGTAAAACCCATTTTGCAGAAGGATTTTCATAACTTGGTTTAGTTAATTCGTAATCTACCACATAGCTGTTTCCGGCTCCGTTGGTAACACTTTTAAGTTTGTTGGTTCTTTTGATGTTGGAAAGCTGAGCCGTCAGGTGACCATCATTTTTGGAAACTACGTAATCGAGGTTTCCGTCTCCGTCAATATCCATAAAAGTACCCTCAGAACGGTTGGTACTCCATCCTTTACTTCCGCCAACAGTAGGCGTAATTCGCAGGAGCCAAACTGTAATATCAAATGAAAAATTGGCATTAAAACCATAACTTACACCCTTGTTTTGGTTCATCTCAGAGAATCTCGGATACACAACCGGCGTATCAAATGAATTTCCAAGATTTAAAGAAACTAACATCGTACTCCCTGAATATCGAATTTTATCGGCAAGTCCGTCTCCGTTGATATCCATAAAAGATTCATCACTATCGGATTGTGATCTGGCATAGTTTGCTCCCCCGGAAATAGATCCCTGTTTAATACTATATCCAAGTCCCGCACTCCAGTCTGTCGAATTTCCTTTGTTAATGCTGTTGAGGTTCCAATTATCTGCAGGTAAAAAACCATAACCTGTATTTAAAAATACTTCTCCGGATTCGGTAATTTTATCCGGCAGTCCATCTCCATTGATATCACTATGGATCATTACAGAACGGTCTTCTCCTTTTCCTTGCGAAGCACTCACAGAAAGAGAATTCCCTCCCTTTTCTGCTTCTTTTGAGGCGGTTTCTTTGGAAGAATCTTTTTTTACACTGGCTTTTCCTATCGTTACATTCATGGAGTTTGATGGAGCCCCGTGGCTATAACTTCCGCCAAAATTAGGTCCTTCTGAACTTGTAATGGAATGACTGAAATTATCGCCTATATTGATGATCTGATCAGAAACTTTTCCAACCGGGGCAGTAAGCTGTACGTTACCGCCACGAACATAATCGGGAAAACGGTCTCCGTTAAAATCGCTCATGGTCTGCGTCATATACGAATCTCCATCAATAGATTTACTGTAACCAATACTGGCAGATCCTCCTGCAGAAGCTCCGGCAGAAATACTTTTACTCTTGCTTTCGCTGATCATATCCAGAGCAGAAGTACTCCCGCCCTGCAGATTTGGAAGTGAGAAATCACTGTAATCTGAAATATCATCTTCACCCAATCTTGAGGTTCCTATAGTTGGTCCTTTAATAAATACTCCTTCTTCCAGACCCTCCCATTTTGTTTTAGTATAAGATGGATTTAAAGACACAAAATAGTTATTGGCCATTTCGTAGCCTTTTCCGTCGTAATTTTCGGGATCGGTATTGTTTAAATCTGGCTCATTGTTGTAAGCATCTGATTGTTTTAACTTCGTTTGATCTATAATGTTTGATGCTAAAGTTCCGTTGATTACAAATCCACCCCATTGACGCTGGTATAATCCAAGCATCCTTTCGTCTGCATTCAGCAAACTATATATAGCAAAATCATCTGTAGATTTTGTAAAAATTACATCATCCGTAAGATCTGCGAGGTCTTTTAAATCTGTTACTTCAACCTGGATGGGAAGCGCACCGGCTTTTGGATAATTTTTAAGAATAATGCCGGACTGCGCATTTGAGACTGTGATTTCTAACTGAATCGCTTCTCCTAAAACTGCATCGGGATAATTAACTGCATTGTCAAAAGCATTATTTTGTATTACTAAAGTACCCGCTGTAATCTGGTAACGGTTACGTGCTAATAAAACATTGTTTTGTTTAGCCGAAACAATAACTTCTCCATTATAATTATTAATGTTTCCAGGGTATTGAAAAGGAACTGCTAAAATTAAATCCTGTGGCAAAATACTCAATTTCACTTTTCCGCCAACTGTCGAAGTTACACCCGGAATGTTGTAATTTCCTTCTCTTTTATTGTATAATAAATGAGAAACTTCGATTGGCACTTCTTCAACTGTTCCGCCTGCGTAAGTTGGTACTATAACACTTGGAGCAAACGAAACAGTCTGCCAGTTGATGTTTGTTGCCGTTTCTAAAGCCAGGCTGATCTGTGTTTCGGCTTCGAAAGCGGGCAATGAGACAGATGCTAAATCAAAAGAAACCGCTTCATTGGCTAAAAATGTTTTTTCAAAAACTATTACAGACGGACTGGTCTGATCCAGATAACTTTTTCTGATTACTAATTTCAAGTGATCTGAAGTTACAGGCTTATTTAAAATGCCTTTTAAAACCACATTTCCTGCAGCCGGAATTGTTTTTCCTGCAATCGAACTGCTAAAAAAATCAGTGTTTGCCTCATAAGCTGCCAGTGAGTAGGTATTAACATCTCTTAAAGAAGCGGGTACTATAAAATCAATTTCTGCTATATTCCCGTTGATGCCTCTGTCAAAATGTTTAAACTGAGAATACGTAATCTTCGGATTCCAATACACTTCATCAAAATTTCCGTCTTTTACAGAACTTACCCTGAAATATAAGCGTTCTCCTTTTTCAACAGAAATTCTTGTGTTTTGCCTCGATTTTTGCGCGTAGTCTGTCGCTGAAACAGCTTCGTTCCAAACTAATTGATTTCCTTTTTGAAAGTATAATTGAACGCCATCTGCTTTGTTAACTCCCGCATTATTAACATATTCGGCACGGGCCTTAATACCTTCCGGAGTTGTATCTTCAATTAATCGATATTCATGTGAAATAGAGATAATACCTTTTACGGGGGCTTCCCACATACGTACAACATCGTGCAGCGGATTCTGTTTTTCTATTTCTTCTGCCGAAATCGTGGTAAATCCCGGAATATTGATATTTCCTCCTCCAAAAACAGGCGATGGAGTTCCTGTACTGTTATTTTTAAAAGTGGGTATGCCGTTTTCTAACCTATTGTAATATACCTGACCGTTACGGACAAAATCTACTAATCCGTCGCCGTTAAAATCCATGAAATATGCTTTTGTCTTATTGGTAGAGCGCTGTTGATCATAACCAATATTTCCATATTTCAGATTCAAATCGACTCCCCAGTTATAAGACGTTGACTTCGAAAATCCAACATCATTGATGTTAATTTGCTGTAATTCACCAAAGCCTAACTGACCTGAACCTGCAAGATTTTTTCGGTAATAAACACCGTCTTTATTTCTAAAAACCTTATCTGGCAGTCCGTCGCCATCCAAATCTTCTAATACTGCGGCGCTTTCAGATTTACCCCAGCTGTTACCTCCGTGACCACCGACCGTAAAACCTTTAAGACTTCCTGCGTTTGTTGCCAGCCCAATTCCAAGTCTGTAACTTACCCCTTCTGTAGAACCTTCAGTACTGCTTACCAAAGAATGTTTTCCTGAAAACAATACATCACTGAAAGACGGAATCGAAGTATTTCGTAAATTGTCATTTGGTACATTCCAATTTTGCTCTGCCCCAAAAGGAGTATATTTTCCCGAAGCATCACGAACATCATCAAAGTAATCTAATGTATTGGTGTAGAACAATTTGGACTCTGAATCGTATTCTGAGACAGATTCTAATAAGGTTTTCCTGAATGCTCCTTCTTTATACTTTAATTCGTAACTGCGGATCATTTCGTTTTTGTAACGCACCTCAATTTTTCGCAGTAATTGATTGTTTAATTGCTTAAATCCTAATCTTGCCGAAACCTGGACATCCTGACGGTTGGCTTCTCCTAAATCGGAGTTTTTAACAAACGTTACATTGTAGTTTCCTTTCTGAGAACCAAAACCAGTGTAATACACTTTTTTAAGATATAATTCTCCGTCTTTTTTGTCGTACTCGTATTCAACCGTATTTCCTTTTAAATCTTTCTGAAGACAAAGCGCCCATTGTGCTACATTTCCAGAGCCATCTTGTAAAAGAGCATTAGTGCTCATACCCGATTCATTTCCTCCGTAATAACTGGTAACCCCGCTTTTGTCTTTTACCACCCAATAATAATTTTTAGGTGATGACCCTTTACGAATAATCTGTTGGAAAGCGCCTTCGCGTCTTGGATAAAATTGCTTATCCGGCGTTCTGCCAATCCATTCGGCACGATGCGAATTCGGAATTAAAGCTTCTCCTGAAATAGAATAACTTTCGGTTTCATTTGAGGCATCGTAGCGGGGTGCTCCCCAACGGGTTTCTATATTTACCGATGGTGCTGAAATATCCCAGCCCGTTCCTGCCCAACTGTGTCCGCCATCACTATCGTACTGCAGGTTAAAAGAAGGCTGCATACCTCCTCTTCCATTAGGAATCACAATAGAAAAACCTGTACTCATGGTTCCTCTTCCGTTTGCCGAAGGCGGTGCAATCGACTGAACCCCTACCAACGGGCTGGCTGCTTTTAAGTCTTTTATGCTTGTGGGCGTATAACCTGAAGTTTCCGGAGATTCCGGCATTTTTATAATTCCCGCAATAAAGTCTGTAAAATGATTTGTTTTTGCTTTAATGATTCCATTTTTAATATCCAGAGAATCTTTGGTTACTTCCTGCCAAAGGCGCTTGTTTTCATCAAAATAAAATACATTAATATCTTTCTCCGTATATCCCTCCGGAATTGCTTCTTTGTTGAAAGGAAGTGACAAGGTTACCGCTTTTTCAAAAATGGTTCCGTGCGGCAATAACCTGTAACCTGCATTAGTACCTGTTACATTTATCATTGCCGAATTTAAAGGCGCAATATCTATTGTTCTAAGTCCGCGAACCGAAACCGAAATGTTTTGCTTTAAAGCACCAGCTGGAAAAACTGCTCCAAATTCTTTGTACGCAAGAATATTTTCTTTTTCGACATTAATATTCTGAAAAATACGCTCTTTTGCGTTTCCCATTGGTCTGAAAGTGTCAACCTCTAAAAAGTGTTCTAAATCGATCTTTTCTTTGACAATAACTCCGGTCACCATTTCTTTTAATACTGAAACTGATTTTCCGGCATTTTCAGCATCCAAAATCAATTCAAATTCCGGCTGGTTTACATCTACGGCAATTCCGGCAATGGTTAGTTTTTTTATTTGTGAAGAAAAATTAGGTCCTTTTATATATAATTTACTCGCTGCTTTTAAAAGTGTCAGATTCTGGAGTGACGCTTTATTTTTATATACAATGCGTATATTTTTAATTTTATATCCGTTTTTAACTCCTTCTGGCGCTGTAAATAAAAGTACGTTGTCTCCTGTTCGCAAAGATTTATCAGACAATAATTCAGATTGTTGCGTCCAGGCTTTGTTTTGAGACAAAAACTGACCTCCAATACTTGGCTGATTGTTTAAACTTCTTGAAATCGATGCGCTGTTATCGTAACCAAAAAGCTCATATTCTAGATAAGCGTATTCAGAGGCTTTTGGGAGTTCGTCTATTTTTAAATGGAAAACATTATCATAGGCATCGTCAATATCTTCAGAATTTACAGTTCCGATAACTCCTTCCTGAATATCAGCTGTAAAAAGTTTTGTTGTCTGACTTTCATCTGTAGAAATTGCCTTAGAATCCAAATTTCCACTGGAGATTTTTTCATTTGAGATATTTTGAGAAAAAAAAGATACGATTTTATATTCTCCAAAATTGGCGGCAAATAAAAAAGTACCAATTAAAAGTAACAGTAATATGGATTTGTTTTTCATAAAACAGAATAAACGATTTGGGATAACCGGTTAATATTATATTGATTACAGCTTCAAATTTAAATTGAAACCCGAATTATTTCAGAATGACTTTAAAGGTTTTAGTGCCGAAATCGGAACTCACTTTTACCAGATATATTCCTGTTGCACCCTTTATCACATCTTCATGCAGGTAGGTCTCAATCTGATTGTATTTGGTTTCTTTTAGCAGCGAACCGTTTACAGCATACACATGTACTGTTGCATTTGTCTTTTTAGGAAACTGCATCGCGATCGCATATTTTCCATCTGGCGTCGGATTTGGATATAAAATCAAAATACTCGAATCATTAATTTCTTTCCCGTCTGTGTTTACGGCTATTTTCATGGAAGTCTTACATTCCTGATCGTTTATTAATCGAAGTTCGTAGTTACCCGGCTGATCAACCAGTAATTTCGGATTATCATCAACAAAATTACCTTCATAAAACCATTCGTACTGATAATTTCCTGCGGGAAGATCTTTTGCGGCATCCAGAAGGACGGCGTTTCCATCGGTCAATAAATATTGAGATTTCAGGTTTGGAAATGTTCCTTCTTTATCGGCAACAAAAACTGTTTCAGAATACAGATTCCCTCTTTTGTCCTTAACAATATAGTCATAAGTTCCCGATGAAAGCTGTACACCATTCTGACTTTTCGCCGCCTGATTCCATTGTTTTACAACAGCGGCACTTCCTTCTTTTTTTACCGTTACGGTAAAGGGCGCTTCTCCGCCTTCAATGGTGTAATTCAATTCACCAGAGCCGGAAACGCCGCAAACAGCTTCTGTAATCCACACGCGGCTAAACATTTGAGGCGCTATTTTAAGAGTAAATTTTGTAACTCCGGTTTTGTGTTTGTTCCAGTCAAAATCCTTTAAAACTAATTTTTCTGAGCTTGACGTACTTCCTAAACGAATGTATTCTGAGTCGTTTTCATCATAAGTTCCTTTTCCTGAATAATCAACCAAAAGCCAGTAATAAGTATCTTTGGGTAAAGTTCCTTTTATAAATTTAGGATCAAAAGTCCAGTCTAACGTTATATCTGAAGGATTTGCAAAATCCAGCTGCCACTCTCTGGAAATACCAATTGGTTCTCCCTGCTCCTGCTTTTTTACTAACAGATTTTTACCGTTATCACTCCAGAAAGTAAAATAGTTGTTGGGAATCTGGTTGGACTTGCTTTTCATTTCTATCGTCAACATTCCTTCGTCAATCATATTATTGCTTTTTTTCTGCAATAACCCGCTGGCATCATCACGTCCTACGGCTGTAATAGAGGAATTAAATCCTTTATGTTTTTCTAAGTCCCAAATCGTATGACCCTGACTGTTTACATAATTTTTATTCTCAAACTGAGAAAGAGAGATTCCATATTTTATGGCCAGATAACTTGCTGCTTTTTGAGTTTCTAATCCTGATAAAACACGGTTAAAAACCACGATTTCACTAATATTGCCTTTAAAATCTTCAGGTGGCAGTTTTTCAAGTTTGGATTTTTGTCCAATCGTTAAAGACGAAAATTCTGCCACAGTATCTGTAACATTCTGCTGAAAGAAGTGAATATTGGCTTTGTGAGGTTTAATTTTTTCCTGATACGATTGATAGGAATATTTCTTTAAATCAACTAAACGTTTATTGGTCGCAGCCGAAATTATTTTTTTAGGATCATTTATAGTCCATAAAAACTGTTCCTTCAAACTGTCATTAACTTTATAAACCATAAAAAGGGTCTGACGTCTTTTACTATCCACACCAAGAGGAACGATCAACGAATCGTGAGCTGCATCAAAAACAATACTCGGATTATAATTGAAAGCAGTGCCTTTATGCTTATTGGCCGATACCTTTGTTTCTTTATTTGTACTGTTATTTTCCCAATAATAATTCTCGCCGGTATTTCTGGATTTTAGCCAGAAATAAGGTTGTGCAACGCCTCCGGGCAGGATTTTTTCCTGAGAAAAAGCAGTACAGGAGCAAAATAATGCTGTAAAAACAATTGCAGAAAACATTTTTCTTTTCATAACCTAATTGGTTTTTTAGTATGGAAAACCTAGAAATTTCCTAAATCATCAAAATCAAAAGAATAACCGATAATCAGGGAAATGCTGTTGATTTTATTTTTGTTTTCGCTGTAACGATGTCCGTTTTCCTCCGTCATTAAAGCATCTGTAAGACCGAGAGTGTATCGGGCTCCCACAGATAATTTAGAATTGAATTCATATCCCATGGATAACATACCGTAGAAATAATTTTTACCGGTAAGAGATTCTTTAAGAACTTTCTGCACATTGGCATCCGGCTCAAAATAAACTCCCGAATCTGCAAATATTTCCTGTGCATTTGATGAATACTTAATATTGTCACTTGAAATATTAAAACCCACATACGGACCTGCACCTATATAAAATCCTTCTATTGGATAAAACTTAAGCTGAGCGCCGAGATTGATATAACTATATCCAAAAGTCATTTTGTATTTAAGCCCTTTTACATCTTCATAATTCAGATCCGTACTCTGACCAGAATAGGAAACTTCCGTCTGGATAGCGACTTTGGCATAAGGGTATTTCCAGTTGATAAAAAATCCACCCGTTCCGCCAAACTTTCCTTTTTCTTCTAAAGTGTATCCTTCATATATACCTTTTGGTACTATCACATCGGGCAGATTTGACATTTTAGAATAAATTCCGCCGGCAAAAAGTCCGTACGTAATTTCACGGTCTCCCTGTGCAAATAGAAATTTGGTGCTTACTAATAATAGAAGCAGAATAATTTTTTTCATTTTTAATTAAATTACCATTGATGAAAACTGTAGCCTACCGAAAAACTAAAGACACTGCTTTTGTTTTGATTTTCAATAAACTGAAAAGAAGATGCATTACTTTTAACCATATCTTTAACGCCTAAATAGTAGCGGAGATCAAAATGAATGCTTTCATGAAGTTCATACCCTAATGCAACACAAAGTGAGAAATCATCAGCACCGTCTAGTCCGTCTTTATAAAACTGTCGGGTAGCTACATCGTACATGCCGCCTGCTTCGTTAGAAGTATATGTAACATCGTTTGGAGACAGGTTAATTCCGTAAAAAGCTCCAAAACCCAGATTCAGACCTTCATATGGATATACTTTGTATAAGGCGCCTATTTGTAAAAAAGCATAGTTAAGTCCAAGCTCAAATTCTTTTCCAACTGCATCACGGTACTTTATTGTTTCTCCCGATTGGCGAAACAAAATTTCAGGCTGTATCGCGACACGGGTATCATAAAGCTTGCAATTAATAAAGAAACCCCCTTCTATACCCAGCTTTCCTTTACTTTCCATAACACTGTTATCAAAGGTATTATCTCGTCCTTTAATACTTTCCGGTAAATTGCTAAAGGTAGAATGAATGACGCCAAGCTTTAACCCATAAGTAATATTGGTTTCGTTCTGACTGTAAACAGGGGCATTAATAAAACAACTAAAAATTAATAAAGGTAATATTACTTTCATTCGCAAAATTTTTTGCGAATATATGTATTAATTTTAATTTTGAATTAGAAATAATCGCCAAAGAGTAGAAAAAAACGGACAATATACCTGATTTCAGGTATGCGCTGGTTTTAAGATTCCTTTTATATTTGCTGCCTTTTAAAATCATAAAAAAATAATATATTTATTACAAAAAAAAATCTCATGAAACAAGCCAGTTTAATTTTCGCAATCTTTTTATTATGCACAACAACAATACATGCCAAGTATATTAAAGCCGTATTGTACATGGAAGATGGAACTGTTAAAAAAGGACTTGCCGAAAAAGTGGCTTATAATGATTCTAAAGTAAAATTTAAGGCAAACGAAGAAGCAGCAAAAGAAAAATTTTCAAGTTCGGATATTAAAAAAATTGAATTTACAGATGATAGTAACGTTGTGTATACGGCCGAAAAATATTATGCTACAACGGCAAATCTTTTTACAGGAAAATTTTCCCGATCGGGCAAAAAAAGATGGTTTTACATGGTTTCTAATAAAAATGCAAAAATAGGTTATATTGTAGAAGAAGCCAGCAACCGACCAAATGCGGGCGGAACCAGCAGGGTAATTACTCCGGCAAGTACCTCCTATTTCTTCGGAAAAAAGAACAGCGAAGAACTGGTTTTTGGTTATGCAAAATCTGCCGGCAGCCACCTGGCAATAGGTACAGATTCTTTAATTAGAAAAATGTCGAGAGAAGCTTTTGGCGATTGTCCTAAAATTATTGATGCCATCGAAAAAACTGATTTTAAAGTAAAATCGGTCATGGAGCAGCTGCAATCTATTTTTGATAAGAATAAATGTCTGTAAGGATACACAAAAATCTGTATTCGAATGTAAACCACAAAGAGCAGAAAATGTTGATAGTAACATTTTCTGCTCTTTTTTTATCCATTTATATTATATTTTTTTCGGTTATTTCCCGATGCAAAAATTAGCGAAAATATTCCCCAGTAATTCGTCATTAGAAACCTGTCCGGTAATCAGTCCAAATTGATATAGCGCTTCCCGGATATCGAGTGCCATCAGATCGCTGGAAAGTCCAGATTCTAAACCAAATTTCACTTTCATGATTTCATCCAAAGCTTTTAATAGCGAATCATAATGTCTGGTATTGGTAACAATGGTTTCATTATTACGGAGTGCACCGGTATTTACAAAAGACAATAATTCATTCTTTAAATCCTCAACTCCAATCTTTTGCTTTGCCGAAATCAACAGCAGTTTTGCATTTAAATTCTCTAACTTATTGGTAATATTTGACACTTCCTCTTCAGACAGAATATCTTTTTTGTTTACTACAATCAGTAATGGTTTTAATGGATATTTGTTCTTGATCTGTTCAATTTCATTGACAAATTCAGAACTGGAAACCTGAAATTTTAAACCATCAAACAGATAAATTACGACCTGCGCCTGCTCTATTTTTTCGAAAGTTTTCTTGATTCCGATACTCTCCACAACATCTTTCGTTTCGCGAATTCCGGCCGTATCGATAAATCGAAATCCAATTCCGCCAATTACCAGTTCATCTTCAATGGTATCGCGAGTTGTTCCGGCAATATCAGAAACAATGGCTCTTTCTTCGTTTAAAAGCGCATTTAATAAAGTCGATTTTCCAACATTAGGTTCCCCTACAATGGCCACCGGAATTCCGTTTTTTATCACATTCCCAACTGCAAAGGAATCAATTAACCGTTTTAAAACAAATTCAATTCTGTTTAATAATTCATGAAATTGAGTTCGGTCTGCAAATTCTACATCTTCTTCTGCAAAATCCAGTTCCAGTTCGATTAAGGAGGCAAAATTCAAAAGTTCTTCGCGAAGTTTGGCAATTTCATTACTAAAACCTCCGCGCATTTGTTGCATGGCAATCTGATGTGAAGCTTCGTTATCCGATGAAATTAAATCTGCTACAGCTTCTGCCTGGGACAAATCTAGTTTTCCATTTAAGAAAGCTCTCAAAGTAAATTCTCCGGCATCTGCCATTCTGCATCCGTTTCGTAGCAATAACTGAATAATCTGCTGTTGAATGTAAGTAGATCCGTGACACGAAATCTCGATAGTATTTTCGCCGGTATAGGAATTTGGTCCTTTAAATACCGAAACCAAAACTTCGTCCAATGTCTTATTTCCGTCCACAATATGACCCAAATGCAAAGTGTGGGTTTTCTGTTTAGTTAAATCTTTATTTTTAACAGATTTAAAAACAGAATTACCAATTGTAATAGCTTCCTGACCGGAAATTCGAATGATGGCAATAGCTCCCGCACCCGAAGGCGTAGCCAGAGCAACTATAGAATCTTGATTTATCATGCTGCAAAGATATTAAAAAAGGATAATTTATTCTGAGGAATCTTTCTTTCAAATTATCTTATAAAACCTTTAAAATAAAGAAGATTAACAAATTATTAAGTGTTAAATTACTGATAATTATCAGGTTGTTTTTCTGTTATAATGAGTAAATTTGAGAGACAAACCATAATCTTAATAAAAATGAAAAAGATATTATTCCCAACCGATTTCTCTGACGCAGCAACCAATGCGTTTGTTCATGCCTTAGAATTTGCTAAGATTGTAAAAGCCGAACTGATTCTGCTTCACACTTTTGAGATCCCGGTTTACGACAGCCAGTTTTTTCCTGAAAATTACGCCTCTATTTACAGTTCAATCGAATTGGCGAAATTTGAAATGTTTAAAGATGAGATTCCGAAACTGAGAACCATTGCAATGGAACGCAATCTGGAAGACATTGTGATCAAACACCGTTTAATGGACGGAGATCTGATCTACAACCTGAAAAATGCAATTGAAGAAGACCAGATTGATTTTGTAATAATGGGAACCAACAGCGTCTCTGACTGGACCAAATTCTTTACCGGTTCTAATACCAACTCTGTGATTGCAGGGGTCGATGTTCCTGTTTTGTGTGTTCCTGCCGAGGCTAAATATAAAAAAATCAAAACTATAGGTTTTACTACGCGCTACCGTGAAAAAGACAAAAAAGAACTCAGAAAAATTCTAAAAATCGCAAGAAAAACAGATGCTAAAGTAAAAAGCCTTTATGTAAAAACTTCCAATTCTGATGTGACAGATGCCACGAGAAAAGAATGGGAAAACGAATTTGCGGGTGAAAATGTAGAGTTCCTGGTTTTACCAAGCGACGAAGTTAAAGAAACCATTCTGGATTTTGTATTGTACAAAGACATTGATATTTTAACGACAATTACACATAAACGTTCGTTTTTTGAAAATCTTTTCGATTCCGGTTTCAGTCAGAAAATTTCAAAAGAAGTTCAGATTCCGGTTATGATCATGCACGAAGATTAAATACCAAAAGTGATGGTTTTGTAACTTAAAAGCTATATTTGTATTTCAGCAAATAAATACAATGAAAGCATATTTAGACAAGGTTACAGAATATTCAGAATTATACAATAAAACCAATAAAAAATACAACAGCATCAGCCTTTTAAGGTTATTAAGTATTTTTCTTTTTTTGTTTTTTATGTTTTATTACATCAAAACAAATGAAATACTTTTTGTTTCTGCGGCTGTTTTGTCTTTTATTGGTTTTCTTTTTTTAATGAAAATACACTCTAAAGTCTCCTTTCAGAGACTTTTTGCAGAAACGCTCCTAAAGATTAATAAAAACGAGATTACTTTTTTAAAAAGAGAAAAAACTTCTTTTGAAAACGGATCCGAATTTATCGATTTTCATCATCCGTATGCCTACGATTTAGATATTTTTGGAGAACATTCTTTATTTCAAAATCTAAACAGAACTTCCACTTTTATCGGAAAAAGAACGCTCGCAGAAAAATTGCTGGGCACACTTTCTGAAACTTCTATTCTCGAAAATCAGCAAGCCATTCGGGAACTTAAAAACAAACTAAACTGGCGACAGGAATTTCAGGCTTTAGGAATAATAAGTCAGGATTCTAAACAATCGTATGAGGCAATAAAACACTGGATTTCTTTTAGAAATAATACTTTACCTAAAGTTTTGGTTATACTTTCAATTGTATTTCCTGTTTTATTTTTCGGACTGCTGGCCTGGTATTTTCTAACTTCCAAAATTATAATCTTATCGTACGTCACTTACGTTTTTATCGCCAATTTAATGGTTTTGGGAGCGGCAACCAAAAGAATTAAATCAGAAATTGCACAAGCGGACAATATCGCTAGTATCATGAAACATTATGGTTTACTGATTGAGAAAATAGAAAACGAGACTTTTGAATCAAAAAAATTAATCCGGCTTCAGGAGATTTTCGTTTTTAAAAATGAAAAAGCCAGCCAGCATTTAAAGCAGCTGTCTGAACTTTTTTCGAGAATGGACACTATCAATAATTTTGTAACAGCCACATTGTTTAACGGAACCTTCTTATTTAATCTTCATGTTCTTAGAGCACTTTTAAAATGGAAAGAAAATTATGCTTCTGAAATTTCGGGCTGGATGGATAACATTGGGGAAATAGAGACACTGAACAGTCTGGCAAATTTAGCGTACAATAATGCCGATTTTGTTTTTCCTGAAATTAATTCTGATTATAAAATCGAATTTAAAAATTTGAGTCATCCTTTATTAAATCCGGAAACCAGAATCGGAAACGATACGGAATTTTATCCCCAGTCATTTGTTATTCTGACCGGATCCAATATGTCCGGAAAAAGTACTTTTTTACGAAGTTTGGGAATTAATATGGTACTAGGCGGAATCGGCTCAGTTATTTGTGCTACAGAAGCTAAAATACATCCACTTCCAGTATTGGTTTCAATGCGATTATCAGATTCCTTGTCGGATAGTGAATCGTACTTTTTTGCCGAAATTAAGCGTTTGAAGCAGATTATGGAAGCACTGGAAGATAGACCTGCTTTTGTTTTGTTAGATGAGATTTTACGCGGAACTAATTCAGATGACAAACGAAACGGAACAATTGAAGTAGTTAAGAAAATAATTTCGAAAAACGCTATTGGTGCTATTGCCACTCATGATATTGAGGTATGTCTGACCACAAATGACTATCCTGAAACTTTAATCAATCAATGTTTTGAGGTGGAAATTCAAAACAATGATCTGCATTTCGATTACAAGCTCCGAAACGGAATCTGCAAAAATAAAAGTGCTACTTTCTTAATGCAGAAAATGGGGGTTATATAGTTTTATTTTGTTCTTAGTTCTTAGTTTTTGGTTCATGGATTTTGTACTTTGTACTTTGCATTAGTACTTTATCATGGTTTTACTGATTAAGCTGCCACTAAAATTTTAAACTTAATGGAAAATCAGAACTAATTATTATTGACCGGAAACTAAGTACTAAGAACTGAGAACTAAAAAACTAATCTTCATACATTTCCATCCATAGACGGGTTTCTTCGAGATCTAATTCTTTTTCTATTTTTCTGAAAATTTCTTCGTTTACCGAACCTGCTTTATGCATTTTCTCTAATTTAGAACGTTCTACATTCAGCAGATCAATCTGAATTTTGGTAAAATCATTAAAAACCTGACCGCCCATTACATTTCCTTTCCCGAAGAAATTGGCGGGAAGTTCTGTTTTCTGCAGACGATTAAATTTGACTTCATATTTACTTTTAATATTATGCAGCAAATCATCATTTAGTAAAGAAAAATTATCCTCAATATGAGTAATCGTTTCCGAAACTATGATGTTTCTGATATTGTATTCTTCAGCAATTATCGAGTAAGGCTGTACTTTCATTTTACGAATAATCCACGGAAGTGTCAAACCCTGAATCACTAAAGTAGAAAGTATAACGCAGAATACCAGATAAATAATCAGATTTCGAAAAGGGAAAGCCTGATTTGGACTTATAGAAAGCGGCAGTGCCAGAGCAGCCGCCATAGACACCACACCCCGCATTCCGGACCATCCGAAAATAATCATGTTGCGATAATCAAATTCTTCATTCTTCCGGATTCTTTTACTGAAAAATCTTGGCAGCATTGTGGCCGGAATAACCCATAAGAACCGCACCAAAATTACAACAACACTGACAACCGCACCCCAGATAAATAAGGACATTCCGGAATAATTATCGATCCCGGAAATGATTTCGCGTAACTGAAGTCCAATTAAGATAAAAATAAGACCGTTTAAGATATTGGTCAATACATTCCAGATTGTTCCCGTCATGATCCGGCTTTCGTGCGTAAAAATAGTCCCGGAACGAGCCGAAAGAAATAAACCTGTCACTACAACTGCCAAAACCCCTGAACCTTCAAAATGTTCGGCAAGGAGATAGGATGAAAACGGAGTTAGTAATGTCAGAGTGGTTTCGATGACTTCATCACACACAAATCTTTTATGAATATAACTCATGATAAATCCAACTGCGAGTCCTATTGCAATTCCAATGATACACATCAATACAAAATTAAAACCCGCTTCCCACAGCACAAAGTTTCCTGCAGTTATGGCAGTTAACGCATATTTATATGCTACAAGTCCGCTTGCATCATTAACCAGACTTTCGCCTTCCAGAATCGCAATCAGCCTGGGATTCAGTCCGAGTCCTTTTGTAATTGATGCCGCAGAAACTGCATCTGGAGGCGAAACAATGGCACCCAGCAAAAAAGCCAACGGCCAGGAAATATCATCTATTAATTCGTGTACGACAACAGCAACGGCAAATGTGGTAAAAAAGACTAATCCAACAGCGGCAAGTGTAATGGGGCGAATAGCATGCTTAAAATCGGACCAGCTGGTGTACCATGCAGAATGGTATAATAAGGGCGGCAAGAATAATAAAAAAACCACTTCGGGACTTAAAGCTATTACAGGAAGTCCGGGAATTATACTAATTATGACACCGCATAAAACTAATACAATCGGAATTGGAAAATTATATCTTTTACTAACAAGACTAAGAAATGCTACGCCAAAAAGCAGCATTATGATTACGGAAATATTCTCCATTTAGGAATTTATTTTGGTTTTGGAATGGATTAATGCGATGCTAAATTAGTGTTTTCGGATGTTTTTTGGAAATGTTTTTTTGGAGGCAATTCCGTGGACACTCTTTGCAAAATAGATGCAGTAATTTTCTATAGAGAGATTTTTTACCACGAATTACACGAATTTGTACTAATAAAACGAGAAAAAAAAAGTAAACTAAAAAAACTTCAATTGGCCGAAGGTAATTCATCGCTCACTATTATCAATTTTCATTTGAGCAATTTCTAAAAATCTTTTAATTAAATTCGTGAAAATTCGTGTAATTCGCGACAGAGAAAAACGGTTAGTTACAACCTATAAAAAAAAGCCGGATCTAATTAGATCCGGCTTAAATTTTTATGATTCGCAGCTGCTGCACGAGACAAGGCTTGTAACCAATTCTTTAGAAACACTCTGGCTTCTTTGGTAATACAAACTTTTAACGCCCTGCTGCCATGCTTCGATCATCAAACGGTTTACATCTTTAATAGCCAGTTCTGCCGGAATATTCAGATTTAAACTTTGTCCCTGATCGACGAATTTCTGGCGAATTCCGGCTTGCTGCACAATCTCTAACTGACTAATTTCTTTAAACGTTTTAAAAACGTCTTTTTCTTCCTGAGTTAGTTCGTTCATGTGTTGCACACTTCCACCGTTCAACATGATGCCTCTCCAGACTTCTTCGTTATCCAGGCCTTTTTTCTCTAAAAGAATTTTAAGGTATTTATTTTTTCGCATAAAATTACCTTTGCTCAAACCTGCTTTGTAATAATTACTGCTGAAAGGCTCAATTCCTGGAGAAGTCTGTCCTAAAATAGCAGAAGACGAAGTAGTTGGTGCGATTGCCATTGTAGTGGTGTTACGTCTTCCGTAGCCTTTTAACAATTCCGGTTCACCGTAAATTCTTGCCAGTTCCTGACTTGCCTTATCTGCTTTGTCGCTGATATGTTTGAAAATCTCTGTTGTTTTCATTTTAGCTTCCATTCCTTCAAACGGAATCATATTTTTCTGTAAATACGAATGCCATCCTAAAACTCCCAATCCTAAAGCACGGTGTCTTTTGGCAAATTTATTGGCTGCAGCAAGATAATAATTGCCTTCGGTTTTTTCTATGAATTCCTGTAAAACAGCATCTAAGAAAAAGATCGCTAATTTTACGGCTTCCGTATCTTTCCATTCTTCATACAATTCCAGGTTCATTGAAGAAAGGCAGCAGATAAATGATTCGTCATGAGTAGACGGAAGCATAATTTCGCTGCAAAGATTACTTGCGTTAATTCGCAAATTTTGATCTTTATATACCTGAGGTTTATTTTTGTTTACATTATCACTAAAAAATATATAAGGAAGACCTTTTTGCTGACGGCTTTCTAAAACTTTCGCCCAAACCTGTCTTTTCTCCGTATCTCCGTCAATCATTTCCTGCATCCAGTAATCGGGTACACAGATTCCGGTAAACAAATTCTGAATTGGGTTTCCGATACTTTTTATTTTTAAAAACTCTTCGATATCCGGATGATCGACATCCAGATAGGCTGCAAAAGCACCACGACGAACTCCGCCCTGCGAAATGGTATCCATCGCAGTATCAAAAAGTTTCATAAAGCTTACTGCTCCACTACTCTTTCCGTTATCAGTTACGGCGCTTCCGCGTTCGCGTAATTCACCAAAGTAACCGGAAGTTCCGCCACCAATTTTGGTCTGCATGATCACCTCACCCAATTTATGTGTAATTCCCTCAATTTTATCCGGAACGTGTACATTAAAACAGGAAATCGGTAATCCTCTTTCTGTACCCATATTGGCCCAAACCGGCGAGCTTATACTCATCCAGCCTCTCTCGATCATTTCCATAAAAGACTCTTTCAATTCAGGCTTGTAAAGTCTTTTCGCAGCAGCGGTACAAATTCTGTCAATTGCACCTTCAACGGTTTCTCCTTTCAGAAGATAACCGCGGTTTAAAATCTGTTCACTTTCAGAATTTTTCCACCACATTTTTCCTTCCGTTCGCGTATCTAAATTTTCCGGATTTATATCTGTTGTATTCATAATTTGTATGGGCTTGTATTAAAAAAGGTCGTTTGCTGTAATGCTCTTATCGTGTTTCGTGTACTCTACAGGTCTTTTTGCAAAGAAATCATCCAGACTGTTTGCAAAAACTTCTTCTTCAAACCAGGTCATTTTACTATATTCATCGGGCGAAACATTAAAAATGGTTTCGATATTAATTTGTTTTAAACTTTCGTCAATTCTAAATTTCATAAAGTTTACCAAATCTTCTTTATTAATGGTTTCAATTGCGCCGTCTTCAAAAATCCAGTCCAGAATATCTGCTTCCACAATTATGGATTCCTTTACGGTTTCTCTAATTAATTGTAAAGTTTCTGCATTGAAATATTCGGGAAATTCTTCGCGAATTTTATTGATAATAAAAATTCCGCCATTGGCATGAATCTGTTCATCAATAGAGGTCCACGCGATAATATTACTTACATTTTTCATGTAACCTTTAAATCTGGTAAAAGACAGTAAAATAGCAAACTGACTGAATAACGATACATTTTCAATCAGGATACTGAATAAAATAAGGGACACCATATATTTTTGGTTGTCCTGAGATTTGGTATCTTTTAAAACATTCGATAAATAATCTACACGTCTGCGAACTACAGGGACATCCAACAGTCTTTCGAATTCGTCATTGTACCCTAAAACTTCGAGCAATCGGGAATACGCTTCCGAATGTCTAAACTCGCATTCTGCAAAAGTAGTTCCCAAACCATTAAATTCCGGTTTCGGAAAATGTTCGTAGATATTACCCCAGAAACTTTTTACCGCTACCTCAATCTGCGCAATAGCGAGTAAACTGTTTTTAATTGCAGTCTTTTCAGCGTCATTTAAGTGTGCGTGAAAATCTTGTGTATCGGCAGTAAAATCTACTTCGGTGTGAACCCAGTACGCTTTATTAATTGCTTCAGTAAATTGCAGAACCTCAGGATATTCGAAAGGTTTATAATTGATTCGTTTATCGAAAATAGACATATATATAGATTTTTAAGTGACTTATTCAGATAGAAAAACCGAATTGAAAATTCGGCTGTAATTCTAATTATACAAATTTAAGTCGGAGTTATTTCTCGTGTCCAGTTTTTGATGTTAAAAATCTAATCAATTATCAACAGTTGAAAAACGATCGAAAAAAAATGAATTTTAAATCGTTTCGATAGGGGTTCAGTGTTTCGTAATTTGCAATCAGTTAGGTCTTTCTATAAATTTAGTTGGAAGTTTTAAACATCTCAAAAGCTTCGGTTTTCCCTGAAAATGCGAAACAGTTATCAACAATAATTTTTTTAAAATGGAACTTTCAGTCTGTTTTAAACTGAAAAAAAAAGCAGAATTATTAATAATTATTCTAAATAAAATTTTCAAAATATCGATAACCTATTTTAATACAACCAAATAGCTTTAGCAGAAATAAATACAAAACGATTACTTTTGATTTTTCACTGATTTAAATCAACTTTAACAGTTAAAATTTAAACCCTGACATTTTTTGACAAGATTTCATTGCGGCATCATTTTTAAATGGGGTTTTCTATCTATGAAACAATTTCAATTTGACATTTTCACTCAAAATAAAATTAAAATCTGCTTAAGTGATTCTTAAGATTTAAAATAGCTTATCCAAAAAGACTTTTTACTTCAAATAATTCTTGGTTTAAGAATATAAATTTTTACTTTTGCTTTATTTTTATTTATTCTAAATAGAGAAATTTTGACCGAAAACAATTAACTCTGTACAATTCTAACATAACTTATTATGAAAAAGAATCTTTTCGTTTCTTTTGTATTAGCTACTACCGCATTTGTAAGTGCACAGCAAAAAAATACGCTTTTGGACCCCTCTTTTTGGAAAACTTCTCCAAATGTTGAAACTGTAAAAGCTGAAATTGCAAAAGGAAACAATCCATCAGAAGCGAATGCCAATGCCTTTGATGTGACTACTTTAGCAATTAATAACGATGCACCAATAGAAACTATTAAATTTTTGGCAGAACAACCGGGAAATTCTGTAACGAAATTAACACACGATAATCGTATATATCTACATTGGGCGGCATACAGAGGAAATACAGAATTGGTGCAGTATCTGCTGAGCAAAGGTTCTGATGTTAATTTTGAAGACAGCCACGGTACTGCTCCTGCAGATTTTGCAGCTTCAAACGGGCAGGCAAATCCGGCAATGTATGATGCGTTTTTTAAGGCAGGTTTAGATCCAAAGAAAAAATATACTAACGGTGCTAATCTCTTATTATTAGGAATTGCAGCCGATAAAGATTTAAAAGCAGCAGAATATTTTGCTACCAAAGGAATGTCGCTAAAAGATGTAGATGTAAACGGAAATACTGCTTTTACGTATGCAGCAAGATCCGGCAATATAGACTTGTTAAAGAAACTTCTGGAAAAAGGAATTAAGCCTACTGATGAAGCGTTATTAATCGCTGCACAGGGAAGCCGCAGGGAAACCAATACAATTGAAACTTATAAATATTTAGTTGAAGAAGTAAAACTTAAACCAACTGCGCAGAATAAAGCGGGTCAAAATGTACTGCATATTCTGGCGGGCAAACCCAATCAGACAGAAATTATTAAATATTTCCTGGATAAGGGAGTTGATGCCAATAAAGCAGATAAGGAAGGAAATACACCGCTTATGGCTGCAGCATCTGCAAAAGAACCTGCTGCTTTGGAACTTTTACTTCCAAAAACAAAAACCGTTAATATCCAGAATTTAAAAGGAGAATCTGCATTGACCAAAGCCGTTCAATATGGTACTCCTGAAACTGTTGGTTTACTGTTGGCAAAAGGTGCAGCTGTAAATGTAAAAGACAAAGACGGAAATAATCTTGGCCTTTATCTGGTACAGTCTTATCGTCCGTCAGGAAAAGATAGAGAAACCCCAAAACAAGATCCTTTTGATGCAAAAGCAAAATTACTGCAGGATAAAGGACTGGATCTCGCAGCTGCTCAAAAAGACGGAAACACTCTGTATCATGTGGCAGTTACCAAAAATGATATTGCACTTCTAAAAAAAATAAATGATCTGAAAGTAGATGTGAATGCCAAAAATAAAGATGGTTTGACAGCATTACACAGAGCAGCAATGATTTCTAAAGACGACGCAATCTTAAAATACCTGGTTTCTGTTGGTGCTAAAAAAGACGTGATAACAGAATTTGATGAAACTCCTTATGCCCTGGCGAAAGAAAATGAATTACTGACAAAAAACAACATTTCTGTTGAGTTTCTAAAATAACGATATAATAATAAGCATGATTTGAAATTCCGAAATTCAAATTCTACATTTGATTTTTGGAATTTTAAAAACATTGATTAAAATTCAATACACAAATTTAAATTACATGAAATCTATATTAAAAATCACCCTTACAAGCGTTTTTATATTTTTACTTTCTTTTCAATCTCAGGCGCAATCGATCAAATACAAGTGTATGCTGCAAATGAATAATTATATGGGAGAAGGAGCCTACATTGTGGTTTCACTTGTAAATGCCGGCGGCCAGTACGAAAAAACACTTTATGTGATGGGCGATGATAAAAAATGGTACAAATCACTGAAAGAATGGAATAAATTTCACACACAGAAAAATGATGATATTAGTGCCAAAACAGGTGCTTCTGTTACTGGTGGCGATCGCAGTGTTACAACTTTTGAAATCGAAAATTCTAAAATCAATAAAGGGTACAAATTACGTTTTGAATCTGCAGTCGAAGACCAGAAATATTATGTAAGCGATCTTGAGGTACCGTTGACGACCGAAGTCCTTGCTGATAAAACAGACGGAAAAGGCTATATCAAATATGTCAAATTAATAAAACTGTAGGGAAACCGTTTTTATAATTTTTAACCCATTACAATGCATATTGTTATGGGTTAAAAATTTTTATCATTTTATAAATAGTTACATTATAATGCGTTTCCATATCTAGAATACATTCCATGACTCTTTCTTTCTGGCGTTACTCTCATTTGGCTTTGGCCTTGTTTTCTTCCCTTTTTCTGATTTTAGCTTCCGTTACCGGAATTATTCTTTCGGTTGATGCCGTTCAGGAAAAAACACTTCCGTACAAGGCAGCTGATTTCGATCGGTTAACTTTGGAGGAGACACTGCCGGTTCTTAAAAAGTCTTATATGGAAATTACCGAATTGAGTGTCGATTACCATCAGTTCGTAACTTTGAAAGCAATTGATGAAGACGGAAATGACATTAACGCTTACATTGATCCTAAAACAGGAAAGACATTAGGAAAACCTGTAAAGAAAAGTGAATTTATAAAGTGGATTACGGGTTTACACCGCTCTTTGTTTCTTCATGAAACGGGGCGTTTTTTTATTGGCGTAATTTCATTTTTATTGTTTCTAATTGCAACGTCGGGTTTTGTATTGGTTTTAAAAAGACAAAAAGGAATTCGAAATTTCTTTTCCAAAGTCATAAAAGAATATTTCGCCCAGTATTACCATGTTATTTTAGGAAGATTTGCCCTGATTCCGATTTTGGTTATTGCACTTACAGGAACTTATTTGTCTCTGGAGAGATTTAATTTTTTTATGCCAAAAGACGAAAAAGCAAAAGAATTAACCACAACGTCAGCTTCAGATTTAGCTAAGGATCGAAAATCTTTTTTCAAAAACACACTTTTAAGTGATGTCAAAAAAATAGAATTTCCGTTTACAGATGATCCTGAAGAATATTACATTATAGAATTAAAAGACCGCGAAGTTGAAGTGAATCAGGGAACTGGAATGGTTACTTCTGAGAAACTATCACCCGTACGCACGCAGATTGCCGCTTTAAGTCTTGATCTTCATACGGGAAGAATAAATGCAGTCTGGGCTGTTATTTTAGGTTTGGCCTGTATAAATATTTTATTCTTTATTTATTCGGGATTTGCAATCACCTTAAAGAGAAGATCGAGCAGGATTAAAAATAAATTTAAGGCAGACGAAAGTAACTATATTTTACTGACAGGTTCTGAAAACGGAAGTTCGCTGCGTTTTGCCAATGCCATTCAGAAACAATTAATTGCGGCAGGAGAAAAAGTTTTTCTAACTGAATTGAATAATTTTAAAACTTTCGCCAAAGCAGAACATATTATTGTTTTTACCTCTACACATGGATTGGGAGATGCGCCTTCTAATGCCAATAAATTTATTTCGATCCTTAAAAAACATACGCAAGAACATAAAACACATTTTTCTGTGGTTGGTTTTGGTTCAAAAGCCTATCCTGATTTTTGTGGTTTTGCAAAAAAAGCCGATGCTTTATTAGAAGATCAAAGCTGGGCAGAACGTTTTTTACCGCTGCAGACAGTCAACGATAAATCGGCAGAAGATTTTGTGGAATGGATTAAATTATGGAATTCTAAAAGTAAAATTGTTTTATCGCAAACACCGTCGGTTTACAATCAGATTCCAAAAGGGTTAGAAAAATTTATGGTTTTGGATAAGACACCCATTTCAGAAACCGAACATACTTTTTTACTAACTTTACGCGCGGGCAGCAGAACCAAATTTACTTCTGGAGATTTACTGGCCATTTATCCTGCAAACGACAATCGGGAACGTCTTTATTCAATTGGAAAACATACCGGAAATATTCAGTTGGTTGTCAAATTGCATCCGTTGGGTTTAGGTTCCGGTTATCTGAATAAACTGGAACCCGGAGATACAATAAAGGCCAGAATTTTAAAAAATGCCGCTTTTCATCTTCCAAAAAAAGCTCCAAAAGCTGCATTTATCTCAAACGGAACCGGAATTGCTCCTTTTCTCGGAATGATCGAACAAAATAAAGCAAAAACCGAATTACATTTGTACAGCGGTTTCAGGATGGAAACTCCGACGCTTTTGGCATATAAAAAGTTTGCGGAAATCATGATCCGGAAAGAACATCTTGAGAATTTTCATGTGGCGCTTTCGCGTGAAGCAGAACATATTTATGTTATGGATTTAATTAGGCGTGACGCTGCATTCTTTATCCGATTATTAAACCAGGGTGGCGTGATCATGATCTGCGGATCACTGCAAATGCAGAACGATGTCGAGAATATTCTGGAGGAACTTTGCCTGACTTCTAATTCTAAAAATATAACAGAGTACAAACGAAACGGTCAGATCTTAACGGATTGTTATTAGGGGACAAAAAAAAATAAAGCCAATGTCAACTCGTCAAAAAATCACTATACTTATAGTATTTATTTGCTTTTCAGCGAATGCTCAAATATTGCGTAAGAAAACCACGCTTTTGATGGGCGGTCGTTTTGACATTTCGATTGTGGCTAAAGATTCTGCAACTGCGAGTCAGAAAATTGAAGAAGTTATTGCTGAGATTACGCGAATTGAGAACTTGATTTCAGATTGGAAACCGGACTCCCAAATTTCAGAAGTGAATCAGAATGCAGGAATTCGGCCCGTAAAAGTAGATCGTGAAGTATTTGAATTAACGGAGAGAGCTATAAAACTGTCTGAAATTACAAAGGGCGGATTTGATATTAGCTTTGCGGCAATGGACCGAATCTGGAAATTTGACGGCTCCATGACCGAAATGCCTTCGGCGGAAGCCATAAAAAATTCAGTAGAAAAAGTGGGTTATCGTAACATAATTCTGGACAGTGTTCAGTCTACTATTTTTCTAAAAATAAAAGGAATGAAAATTGGTTTTGGTGCTTTGGGCGAAGGATATGCAACGGACAAATGTCGGGCAATGATGCTCGCACAGGGAATAAATGCCGGAATTATAAACGGTTCCGGTGACATGAGCACCTGGGGAAAACAGCCCAATGGCTTGCCATGGAAAATTGGAATTACGAATCCGTTTAAACCTGAAAAATTACTTGGCGTTGTTTCGCTGGAGCAAGAAGCTGTTACAACTTCAGGCAGTTACGAAAAATTTGTTGTGTTTAACGGAAAGCGTTATTCGCACATTATAAATCCGGCAACGGGTTATCCTGCAACAGGTTTATGCAGTGTTACTATATTTGGTCCTAACGCCGAAACCGCAAACGGACTGAGTACTTCGATTATGGTTTTAGGACAAAAAGAAGGACTAATTTTACTCTCAAAATTTCCAGAATACAGCGGTTTAATGATTACTGATAAAGGAAAGGTTTTAAAATCGAAGAATTTTAGAGCTAAAAGATTTAAAGCTAAATTTTAAGAAATAAACCCGAACATTTATAACATCCTTTTATTAAGTGATAGATTCTCCCTGCTAATCAAGAGGGATTTAACTTACAAATTAAGCCATGCCGGAACTGGTTTAGTACCTGTAATTGATGCAATGGCAGCGTGGGCATTTAAAGTAAAAGACGGCATCTATACCATAGCATAGAATGCCGTCTTTGCTCAAAACAAATAACTAATTAACTTAACTTTATTATCTTAAAACGCCAGTGAAATGGATTTGTTTTCGCGAAAAATGCTGATTTTCAAGATATTTTTTTTGTATGACAGAAAACGCAGATTCTCTTATTATCGCCAGTAACAAATTATACTAATTAACAATCTGCTAAATCTGCTCAAATCTGTTTAGATGTGCGTGAAAATAAAAAATCAGTCTTTATCTGCGTATAATTGCTTTAATTTTGTTTTATAAATCTCAAATCTTCATTATAATTTGCAATGGAGATTAGTGCATTAAAAATATATTTTGAAACTAATGCGCCACCTTCAAAATTAATTAATTCGATATCATCTTCCGGCGTATGATATTGTGGATGCCCGCCGGTATGGAAACCAACAGCTGCAATCGATTCTTTGTAAAACGAAACATGATCCGATCCGCCGACATCTCCGGCGTGAACAACAGGTTTTAAACCACTGCCTTCGCCCAGTTTTTTCATCAGTTCTACTCCGTTTGGAAAAGTTCCGGCGCCGCCCATGTAAAGCTCTTTTTCGGCATTTAGTCTTCCAACCATATCCATGTTGAGCATTACTTTTACGGCTTCTTTTTTTACAGGTAAATGATTTACAAAATAGCGCGAACCGACTAAACCTTCTTCTTCTCCGCTGAAGGAAATAAACAGGATGCTCCTTTTAGGTTTTACTTTCATCTTTGAAATTTCTTCCAAAATGCAAAGTAAAGCCGAAACTCCCGAAGCATTATCATCTGCGCCATTGTGAATGGCGGCCACATCTTTCTTTTTACTTCCTGAACCAGGTCCGCCCCAGCCCCAGTGATCGTAATGTGCACCTATTATTATAAATTCGTTTTTGAGTTTTTCATCTGAGCCTTCTATAAAACCAACAACATTCTGGGTTGCAACACTATCCGATCTCATTTTGTTGACGCCTTCTTTTATAAAAACTTTAAATGGCTGATAATAATTTTTATAGACTGGCTGTAAACCGTATTTTTTGAAATACTTCTGAATATAAGCTGCCGCTTTGTTATTTTGTTTTGTACCGGGAAAGCGGCCTTCCATTTTATCAGACGATAAATATTTATCGTGTTTATAAAAGGTTTGCGCCATATTTTGAGCATTTGAAGTAATACTCAAAAAAAAGAAACCTAAAATAATACTGATGCTCTTTAAAACTTTCATATTTAATTATCTAAAAAATTTATACGGTTTGCTATCGCTAAAACGCAGATTAAAACGTTTTTTTATTTTTGTTTCACGCAGATTTAAAGGCCATTTTTTAATTAGAAACGATGTTTTGTTTTTAAAATAATTTCACCAGTAAATTATTTTGATTTTCAAATGCATTTATGATTTAAAAAATCTGCTTTTTTCTGCTGAAATTATTTTAAATCTGTGTGAAATAAACCTTGTACAATTAACCGCTAAAGCTTTATACACCTAACTCAAAAACGGTATGCTTAATATATTTACGATTGTAGGTATATAAAACATGTACTTTTTTATCTGCGGTCTGAATAATGGCTGGATAACTGAATTCTCCTTTTTCCTGTTTTTCCAGATCAAATAATTTCTTCCAGTTTAAGCCATCAGTAGAATAATCTACGTCGAGAATATTTCTTCCGTTAAACCAGTCTTTTCCCATTGGCAATGGATTATTTACCAATAAAAACAGGTTTTTATTTACCGTCAGTGCATCAATTCCGGAATTTGAATTGATAACATTAATGGTATTGGTTCTAATCCAGCTTTTACCATTATCGCCAGACCAACTGGAAACTATTTTATTGTGCTTACTTCTCGAAAGAATCTGAATATCGGTCGCGCTGTGAATTAAAAATGCAGGCTGAATAATATTGAAGTTTTTATTGTTTTCAACTTCAATCTTTTTCCAGGAATCGGTTGCTTCTGTATATTCCTCTACATGAACGCGCCATTCGTCTGTATGGACACTTTCTGTACTGCTTCCGCATAAGATTACGCCGGGAGTGGTTTCGATTGGTTTATTTCGGATGGGACCGAGAAATCCGTCTGGAAGATATGTCGTTTCTCCCCAGCTGTTTCCATTGTCTTTGGAAACCATCATAGCGCCAAACCATTCTCTGGGATTCTTGCCTACTTTATAAAATAAATACAGATTTTCGCTTTTACTTTTAAACAAAACCGGATTCCAGCAAGGCAATGTATCGCCGTTTTTAATTAAAGGCTGAATCAGGTTTTTAGGCTCGGACCATTTCTTATCTTTATACGAAGCAATATAAATTCCGACGTCTTTAGCTCCCTCGTATTTACCGCCAAACCAGGCTGCTAAAATTTCGTTTGGTTTGCATTCTGCCAAAGTCGCAGCGTGACTCGCCGCCGTAACAGGCGGATCTGCAATATAACTGCTTTCAATATTAATGGCTTTCTGTGCACCTACTGCATTCGATAAAAGAAAAACTACCAGTATTATCGCCTTAGTATACTTTACTTTTGATATCATTTAAATTATTTTTTAGGTCAGCTAAAGATACGATCTGACTTATATATAAAACAAAAGGAGAGTTGCCTCTCCTTTTGAATTTTAAGTAAGGATTGTGTGGATCGTTACTTACCAAATTAATTATTTTGTGTCCCACCAAAGTCTGGTTCCACCTGAATCTGCACCGCCTAATTTTACGATACCATCTTCAACTGCTGCTTTGTTTGCTGAGTACTCGTTTGTAGTGTAAATAATTCTTTTCATTAAAGATTTACCAACTCCCGCATCCGGATTATCAGTATTTAATACCGGATAAATAACCTTAGCATCGCTTCTGCGTAAATCTGCCCAAGCTTCCCAGGATTCCGGGAAAATAGCCAAATATTTCTGAACAGCGATCTGTGTACGCTGATCTGCAGTAGATGCAGACCATGCCACCGGTAACTTCACCGGAATATCACGTAAATCTAATGTTGGATAAACGGTTAAAATGTTTGGTAATGTTGGCAATGAAGCTCCGTTAATATAAGCATTAACAACAGCCGGATCTGTGAATCCCCATTGTGCAAGAGATAATCTGATACCTGTTTCGTACAATGTTTTGGCATCACCGCCCATGTTCCATCCATTTAAAGCTCCTTCTGCTCTTGTCAGATAATTTTCAGAAGCCATAAAGATTTCGATGTTTTTAGTTTCGCTGCGTGTATTAGCCGCACCGTTACCCAGCTCATCATTATTAAATTTAGAGAATTCAGTTGTTCCAAATTGATCTTCTAGACCTCCCACCGGGTTACCTCTGTAAACACCTGCCGCAATTGGAGCAAACCATTTAGACAAACGCGGATCGTTGTATCCTACTAAGATACTTTCCATAGAAGATGTCATTACATAACCCCAGCTGTTCACAATCATGTTCAGGTTGTTTGGTGTAATGTTACTTGCTTTAAAGAACGCTCCCTGATCGTTAGTCTGCATTACTCCTGCTGCTACAGCAGCTTCAGCCTGAGTTTTTGCCCTTGCAGGATCTTTATCCGAAATTCTCATGGCTAAACGTAATCTCATACTATTTCCAAAAACTCTCCATTTGTCAACACTTCCTGCATACACACGGTCATTTGGAGAAAGAGATGCAACAGTAGCTGTTGAAGAAGAAGACAATACTGCATTGGCTTCATCTAACAATTTAAAGAAATCTGCGTAAATAAATTCTACGCTGTCGTAAGGTACTTTTTCTTTACCATTTCCTGCTTCAGTGTAAGGAATTGGTCCGTAAGCATCAACCATTTGGTTGTACATGAAAACTTTCCAGATTTTAAGAATCGCCAATGCTTCAGCATTTCCTTCAGATGCTTTGATGGCATTTGATAAAGCCGGTGCAGCTACTGTATAAAATCTTGTCCATCCTCTGCCTTCATATCCGTTAACGAAAGCATTTCTTTCCGTTCCGTACCCACAGTTTAGGTAGTGAATAAAAGTCGAAGACAAAATACCTGTTGCAATACCCCATGTACCCTGATCATCTACACCCGGAGAAGAATAAGAACCATTGTGAATCCCGGCATACAATGCAGATGCAAACGCAGGACCTGCTAATGTAGCATCTAACTGATCTTCAGTCAAGGAATTAGGATCTTTATTAATTTCATCAAAGTCGCCAGCGCAGCTTGACAAAACTGAAACTGCCATTAATGCAACTCCTAATGTTTTTATTTTAAAACTATATTTCATGATATTTCTCTTTTAATTAAAATCCAAATTTAACATTTACTCCGTAATCTCTGGTTGAAGGAATGTTGAAAGATTCTATCCCCTGCAAGTTTCCTGTACCTGCTCCTGCTTCCGGGTCAAAGTGTTCTGCTTTGTTTACGAAGAAAAACAAGTTTCTGCCTACTAAAGAGAAATCGATGCTTGAAAATCCAGAATCGCCCAAGATACGTTTTGGTAATGAATAACCAAAAACAAGCTCTCTTAATCTGATGTTTGTAGCATCATAAATAAAGGGTTCTGCAATCGGAGTTCTTTGTCCGATAGATGTCCAGTATTGTTCAGCATTGATGCTGGTAGTATTTGGACTAAATGTACCGTCACCGTTTGCCACAACACCGTCTACAATAATTCCACCATTTCTTCCTGCCAAAGTAATGTCACTTACCCCTAAACCAGCTTGTCTAGCCTGAGTATAAGAAATCACTTCTCCACCAATTCTGAAATCAACTAAGAAACTTAAAGAGAAATCTTTGTACTTGAAGTTGTTTTTAAAACCTGCAGTCCAGTCCGGATTAAAGTTACCCGCGCGAACGTCAAATCCATTTGTTGCCAATGGAAGACCCGCACTGTTTACGATAATATTTCCCTGTGGATCTCTTTGGAAACCTTTAATGTATAAGTCACCATATTCTCCACCCTGAACCACTTTACTTCTCACTAAACGTCCTTCACCCAAAACTAACTCATCTCTTCCGTCGTAAATAGATTTTACTTTTGATTTATACGAAGCATAATTTGCCGTAATATCCCAGGTAAAGTTTTCAGTCTGAATTGGAGTTGCAGTTAAAGTAAGCTCAATACCTTTATTTTCAATATCACCACCGTTTACAATAGCTCTGGAGTATCCAGAAGACTCAGGAGTGTTGATGTAGAAAATCTGATTATCTGTTAGTGTATTGAAATACGTAAAATCTAAACCTAAACGGTTGTTGAAAAATCTAACATCAGCACCAAACTCTGTAGAAGAAGAAATCTCCGGTTTTAAGTTTGGATTTGCTTTTGTGCTTTGTCCGTACAACATACCACCGTTACCTCCAATATAAGAGAATCTTTGTTGTGTCTGGTAAGGATCTGTATCGTTACCTACTTGTGCGTAAGAACCTCTGACTTTTGCAAAACTAATTACTTCCGGTAAAGTAAACATATCCGAAAGAACTGCAGAAAGACCAAAAGATGGGTAGAAATAATCTGTTGGTAAAGTAGAAGACCAGTCATTTCTGGCGGTTACATCTAAGAATAAATAGTTTCTGTAACCCAACTGACCAAATGCGTAAACCGAATTAATTCTTTTATTCGAAGCCGTAGAAGTTGATTGAACTGTCTGAACATTTGATAATGCGAAGAAGTTTCTTTTACTTAAAACACCGCCTGAACCTAAACTTGAATTATTTTGTTGTAATGCATTAGCACCGGCATTAAGTCCGACAGCAAAATCACCGAATTTTTCATTGTAAGAAAGTAACGCATCAACGTTTAATTCACTTACCGTTTCATACGATTCGCTGTATGATCCCATATTGCTGTTGAAAGCATTGGTTGCATATCTGTTTCTTACGTTTTTATTTGTCATTTGATCCAGACCTGCTCTACCTTGTAAGCTTAACGTTTTTGTAAACTCATATTTAAGAGAAGCTAAACCAATAAATCTGTTTCTTTTATCTGTACGTGCATCATCTCTTAAAGCTGACCAGAAAGGATTTCCACCCGGAGCTCCCGTTTCGTCAAGAAAATAGTTTACCTGTCTTTGTCCGGCAGCATCAAAATATTCGAAATTTTTGTAATCGTTGTAAGCAATACTACGAGGTAACAAATAAGCAGATGTACCAATAGACTCTTCACCAGTTCTTAATAAGTTATCGATATCCTGCACAATGTAATTTGTTTTGGCATCTAAAGTTAACTTATCTGTAATTTTGCTGGTTAATCTTAAGTTAAGATTGTGTCTGTCCATCTGGTTACCGCCAACGATACCTTCAGCACGAGTGTTCGTGTAAGAGAAATATCCTTGTGCTTTTTCGTTACCTGCTGTAACTGTTAAGGTATTCGCTAAGTTATAACCAGTTTTGTAAAAATCGATTACGTTGTTTGGCTGTGGAGAATAACTTTGAGTAGCCGGTCCCGTATAGTTTGGATTACGAACCAACTGCCAGGCAGAAACCTGACGCCCGTCTAACGGCGCACCCCAGCTTGAACTTGAGTTAGAAACGTAATTTCCGTTTGTACCCTGACCGTATTCGTTTTGTAAATTCATCAAATTATAAGCAGAAGATGCCATAAAGTTGGATGATAACGAAACTGAAGTTTTTCCGGCTTTACCTGATTTAGTTGTAATAACAATTACACCATTTGATGCTCTTGATCCGTAAAGTGCTGCAGCAGAAGGTCCTTTAAGAACAGTCATCGAAGCAATATCTTCCGGGTTAATGTTAGAAATACCATCTGGCTGTGTAGTTCCTCCTGTATCAATATCAGGATTAGAATTTGTTGTACCATTACTAATCGGCACACCATCTACCACATATAATGGCTGGTTGTTTCCGTTAAGCGATCTGTTCCCTCTTAAAGTAATTCTGGAAGATGATCCAACACCATTTGAAGTAGTAGAGAAGTTAAGACCTGCAACTTTACCTGATAATGAGTTGGCAACGTTTAATGATCTCGCTTCAGAAAGCTCATCTACAGAAACGTTCTGAGCAGAATACGTAATTGCTTTTTTCTCTCTTTTAATACCAAGAGCGGTTACAACAACTTCTCCCAGTTGTTGCGTGTCTGCTCCTAACGCAACATTAATTGTAGTTTGCGAACCAACAGCTACTTCTTTTGTAGCAGATCCTACATAAGTAAAAACTAAAACTGCTGATTGATTTGGAACAATAATAGCATACTTACCGTCAAAATCGGTTGAAGCACTTGTTTTAGTTCCTTTAACAATAATATTTGCTCCCGGAATCGGAATCCCTGTGGAAGCATCTGTTATCGTTCCTTTTACTGTGGTTTGTGCCTCCAGACTTTGGAATCCGAAGAGGCATATGACCAACAGTAATTTTAGTACGTCTTTAATCATATTAGTTGTTTTTTTAGAGTTAATAACATGTTAAACTTAAGAATACATTTTGTTAACGAATCATAATTTCGACAAATGACATTTTTTCAAAGGTGTTGGTGAAACTTTAGTTGAAAATGAAAGAAAACGTTTTCATTTGTAATCCTAGTCTTCCTTATTTTACAAGGGCTTAGTCTATTTATTTTAGTGATTTTTACCTTTTATAATTGTATTCACTTTTTTAAAGCAAAAACGCCGAAAAATCTTCGGCGTTTTATGGTTTTTAGTTCAAAACCCTGAATTTTAATTTTAACAAATCGACCGAATTTCCGCCGACCATAACTTCAAAATCTCCCGGCTCTACAACCTCCTTCATTTCTCTGTTCCAAAGAGATAGCTCATCGGGAGTAAGTGTAAAATCAACACGTTTGGTTTCTCCTTTTTTAATGAACACTCTTTTAAAACCTTTTAAGGTTTTTTCAGGAGTTGTTACACTGCTGTAAATATCATTAATATAAAGTTGAACGACTTCGTCACCGTCATAATTTCCAATGTTTTTCACATCAACACTAACTTTCAATTCGCCGTCTTGCTTTATTTCAGTCGAGCTGATGGCTAAATTCGAATAAGAAAACTTAGTATAACTTAAACCAAAACCGAAATTGAAAAGCGGGTTTTCGCTTTCGCTGACGTATTTATGAATCGCAGATGGTTTTTGGTTATAATATATAGGTAACTGTCCAACCGATTTTGGAACCGTAATAGGCAGTCTTCCCGCCGGATTGTAATCTCCAAACAAAACATCAGCTACAGCTCTACCCCCACTTTCACCTGGGAACCATCCTTCAATAATCGCTGGGATATTATCAGCAATCCAGTTTGTCGATAACGGACGACCGTTTAACAATACACAAACTACAGGAGTTCCTGTTTTCTGAATCGCTTCGATCAATTCCTGCTGTATTCCGTGTAAATTCAAATCAGCAACGTCTCTATTTTCTTCTACTAATTCGTTAGATTCTCCTAAAACGACAATCGCAACATCAGCTTTTTTAGCGGCATCGATTGCCGGCTGCATGTTTACTTTTTCTAAGTTCCAACGCAAGTGTGCTCTGGCACCCCAACCGCCTTCCCACATTTCAATGCGGACTTTATATTTTTTTCCTGCTTCAATATTTTTTGGAGTTGTAACAATGCTTGTCGCACCTTTTGCCCAGTTGTCAACAACCAATACATCATCAATCCACATTCTGATTCCGTCATCAGAACTTAAACCTAACCAGCCGTCAAATGATTTATCTGATTGAATGTAACCTGTCCAACGGATAGAGAAATCATCCACATTTACACCATCACCAGGCGCCCAAGGCCAGTCAAATTCTAATTGGCTGTCAATACGCGTTAAAGCTGGAGTTCCTTCCACATTTCTATTATTAAAATATTCTCCTTTTAATCCGTTTTGAGATCCGTCAGAAGTAAATAAATATTTTGATGGAATAGCTTGTCCTTTTACAATCAGCGGTACACCTTCTTCATAAACCACATTTGCCGTTTTACCAACCACTTGCTGAATACCTTCAAAAACAGTTGTTCCGACACTATTTTTAGGAGAATAACCTCCCAATCTTGAAGCATTTGCATTTGGACCGATTACCGCAATGTTTTTAAGATCTTTTTTTAATGGAAGAATATTGTTTTCATTCTTCAATAAAATCATCGATTTTTGAGCTGCTTCTAATGCAACAGCTTGATTTTCTTTAGTATGAAAACGCTCTTTAATTAAGTTTTTATCGGTAAACGGATTTTCAAATAATCCTAACAAGAATTTCAAACGTAAAACTCCTCCCGCAGCACGATTGATATTTTCTTCAGTTAATTTTTTCTCATTAACCAATTCGATAATCGTATTCTGCCAGAACTCGTTTGAAAAATCGTAAAACTGCATATCAACACCAGAAGAAACTGCTTCTCTAATAGCATCTTTTGGAGAATCAGCCACTTTGTGAGTGGTCTGAATGTATTTAATAGCTCCTAAATCTGAAACTACGATTCCTTTAAAACCCCATTCTTTTCTCAAAACATCCGTCAATAGCCAATGATTTGCCGCACATGGAATTCCGTCTAACTCTGAATAGGCACACATCGTTCCCAATGCACCACCTTTTGTAAATGCTTTTCTAAAAGAAGGTAGATGATCTTCACGAGCCGAACGTTCTCCCACTAAAATTGGAGAAGAATTTCCTCCCGCCTGTGGAATACCGTGAACTGCAAAATGCTTAGGTTCAGCAATAATCGAACGATCTGATTTTAAATCATCTCCTTGTAAACCTTTAATAAAAGCCAAACCAATTTCGCTGTTCAAGAATGCATCTTCACCAAAAGTCTCCGCAACACGCCCCCATCTTGGCTCGCGTCCTAAATCTAAGTTTGGACCAAAACCGAAGTGAACACCATGAGCACGAGCTTCCATACCGATTACTTTTCCAACTTTGTCCAGTACATTTACGTCCCAAGTTGCTCCAAGTCCGATATTCATTGGAAAAGCGGTACTTCCTTCATCTAAATAACCATGAAGCATTTCACACATAATAAGCGCTGGAATTCCCCAGCGGTTTCCTTTGATTACGTTGGTCTGCAAATCATTAATCATTTTCGCCGAACGCGGATAAAGGTCATGAATTGCTCCAATACCTAATATCCCGATTTTTTCAGCTGATTTAGATTTGGCAAAATCTTCCTTTTCTTTAAAAAAATCTCCTCTGTACATATCCATCTGACGTACTTTTTCTTCAAGTGTCATACGGCTTAATAAATCCTGAACTCTTTCTTCAACAGGCAGTTTGGCATCCTGATACGGATATTTTTTCTGCGCATGGCTTTGGTTAAAAAAACCTACAGCCATTACAAAAATAATGGCTGTTTTTTTGATTTTTAGTTGTAACATAATTGTGTTGTTTAATTTTGAATCACTTTCAGCTTTGTTCCATTCACAAAATCATCATGCGAAATAAAAAAGCTGTTTAGTGTTTTACCGTTTAGCTCAATCGAATTGATTTTTCCATCATTATTGATTTGTCTTTCAATGACAATGCTTTCTTTTTTATAATATCTTGGATCTAATTTAATTGTCACTCTGTGAAACATTGGCGCTGTAATAGTGTAAATTGGATCTCCCGGCGATATTGGATAAATTCCCATCATCGAATAGACCAGCCAGGCCGACATGGTTCCTGTATCGTCATTTCCCGGCAATCCTTTTGGTTTGTTTTGGAAGTATTCGCGAACCAGTTTTTTTACAAGTTCCTGAGCTTTATACTCTTCTCCTTTAACATAATTAAATAAGTACGGATTTGCGATATCCGGCTCATTTGCCATATCAAATTGTTTCATGTCGAAGATTTTCTGCAATTGTGCTGAAAAAACCTTATCACCGCCCATTAATTTCTTTAATCCGACGATATCGTGTGGTACCATAAAATTATACTGCCATGCATTTCCTTCTATAAAACCAACATTTTCCTCAAAATTGGCTCCCGATGCCGGATCAAAAGGCTCGTACCAATCTCCGTTTGCCGTTCTTGGGCGAAGTAAATTCAGATTCTTATCAAATAATTTTCTATACGATAACGAACGGTTTTTAAAACGTTTTACATTGTCTTTGTCGCCGAATTCGTTGGCCATTAGCGAAATAGCATAATCTGAAATATTATATTCCTGTGTCGTTGAAACCGGACCTTTGTCATTGGTTGTCACATATCCTTTTTTGATATAATCTTTTAATCCGGGACGAAGCGGATTATTTTCCGTATTATCTGCTCCTTTCAACATCGCATAATACGCTTTATTAACATCATAATCACGAATTCCTTTTAAGTATGTATCTGTAATGACGATACTTGCCGGGTCTCCAACCATAGTAAAAGTTTCCGTCGAATTCAATTCCCATTTCGGAAGCCATCCGTTTTCATCAAACATGTCCAGCATACTTTTTATCATTTCAGATTGCTGTTTGGGATAAACCAAAGACATTAACTGATGCACATTTCTATAAGTATCCCATAATGAAAATACGGTATAACGGGTGCCGTTGGTTTTACCAACTTTAGTTCTTTTGATTACCGGATATTCACCATTAATATCATTCAAAATATTGGGGTGAATTAAAGTATGATACAAAGCCGTGTAAAAAATCGTATTGTCATCTTTTGAGCCTCCTTCAACCAAAATTTTAGAAAGTTCTTCGTTCCATTCGTTGTAGGTTTCTTTGTAAATTGCATCAAAAGATCTGTTACCCACTTCTTTTGCTAAGTTTTCACGGGCATTTTCGATACTTACGTACGAAATTCCGATCTTTACTTCAACCGTTTCTTGTTTGTCGAACTTATACGTAAAATAACTTCCGATACTATCACCTACAACGGTTTTAACAGTATTTTCCATTATTCTCGTTTTTCCGTTGTAACCCATCCATTGCGCTTCAACGCCGTTGTATTTTGCAGGTTTTTTCCAAACTCCGAATTTATCGGCAGGTTTAGAAAATTGAGCCACAAAATAAACCGGATAAGCATCTTCAGGACTGTTGTAACAAAACGAACCAACCGAACGCATTCCTTCAATTTCTGTCGGCGACACCACTTTTATCATGGCACCTTCTTCATTGGTTAAACCAACACCAAGATTCAACAAGACGTTTGACTGTCCTTTCGGGAAAGTGAATCTGCTTACTCCAACTCGTTTTGAAGCTGTAAATTCGCCTTTAACCTTATACTTGTCGATGTTTACGCTGTAATACCCTGCTTTTGCCACTTCATTAGAATAGGTCGAACCATATTTTAAATGATCGGTTTCTACTGCTCCTGTTGTGGGCATCAGTAAAATAACACCCAATTCCGGACAGCCGACACCACTTAAATTAACCTGAGAAAATCCAGTCAGAAAAGTATTTTCATTCACATACGGATTAGACAACCATTGACTGTCTTTTTCCATAGGCGTGTTTTTTATTCCCGCCACGTTAAACGGACTAATACTTGCCATCCCTCTAGGTGCAATCGGACCCGGAAAAGCCGCTCCAAAATTGGAAGTCCCAATAAACGGATTGACATAATCGGCAGGTTCCTGTGCCAAAATGGTGATGCTAAAAAACAGCATGTACAAGATACATGCTGTCCTGAATTTATTTGTTATATTTAAAACCATAGGTTTCGTTTATCTGTTAATCGCTTCTATTTTTAAAGTCCACGCTTCTTTTGCAGGAAGGTTGTTTCTTAAACTTTCTGGAATAGTTACTGTAAATCCTTTATCCGATTTTACCCATTTCAATGAAGTTTTAGAACCCAACATCGTGATTTTTGTTCCTTTTTTAGGGCTGATAGATTTTACTGCAACCGTTGCAGGAATTTTGTCTTCTCCTTCTTTAGCTAGGTAAAAAGCAAATACATTACCCGCTTTATTTTGTGTAAAACAAATGTTTTCCTCTTTGTAAGGTTCGATTGGCTTGGTATTGTAAATGGCGGTGCTGTTTACTTTCATCCAGTCTCCGTAAGCTTGTAACAAATCGTAAGCTCCTTTATCCCATTCTCCTTCCGGACTTGGTGCCACGTTTAATAATAAGTTACCACCTTTAGCCACAATATCAACTAACATATGAATACCTTGTCTTCCAGTCATGTAAGTAGCACCTGGAGAGTAAGACCATCCACCGCCAGCAGGAATACAGGATTCCCATGGGTAAGGCAAAGTTTTGGCAGGAACACGCCCTTCCGGAGTTAAGTAGTTTTGGTTTTTACCATGTACCGCTCTGTCAACCACAATTAAACCCGGTTGTTTGGCACGTGCTTTTACAACCAATTCATCCATTTTAGGATCCTGATCTACCACTCTGTGCTTGATGAAACCGTTTTTAGCTTCGTTTTCTGTAAATTTCTCGTCGTAGTTCTCTTTGATATTTACCTGGTCTCTTTTTCTAACCCATCCACCATCTAACCATAAAATGTCTACTTTTCCGTAATTAGTCAGGATTTCCATAATTTGGTTATGAGTAAAATCAACATATTTCTGCCATTTTTCTGGGTATAAAGCAGGATCGTAATTTACATTTCTGTCAAATGGAGGAAAATAAGGATCCCAGTAGTTTTCGTTATGCCAGTCTGGTTTAGAGAAATAAGCTCCAGTAGAAATACCTTCACCTCTAAAAGAGTTGAAAATCTCTTTTAAAACGTCTGCTTTTGGATTGGTATGAAAAGGAACGTCTTTACTCGTGATTTTATAATCAGAATATTTAGTGTCGTACATATTGAAACCGTCATGGTGCTTTGTAGTGAAAACCATGTATTTCATTCCTGCGTATTTAGCCGCTTTTGCCCATTTTGCAGGATCAAATTTTACAGGATTAAATGTTTTTCTTAAACCTTCATAATCGGCGATGTACTGATTGTAGTTAGCAGGATTGCTTCCTTTTTTACGTTCGCACCAACCGTAATCTTCAGGACAAATAGACCAGGATTCTACGATACCCCACTGGCTGTAAGTTCCCCAGTGCATTAGCAGACCAAATTTTTTGCCTTGCCATTCGTCCAGGTTCTTTAAAACTAACGGATCTGTTTCTGGTACGTATCTTTCATCTTCATATATTGCCTGCGCGAATATCTGAGCTGAAAATAAAAGGGCGATAATGAATATTCCTCTTTTCATCTTTAATCTATTTATTAGGTTTTATTTATTCTTTTGTTTTTTGTTTATTTTTTACTCTCGAAGTTTATCATTCTAAACATAGCTAATGGTTTCAACCATTGGGACTCAACGTAATTCAACCTAAAGTTAGTTTGAATAGACATCCCGGGGTTGAAACCTCGGGCTATGTTTGCTATTAGAACTTTAATCTGTGTCAAATACCTGGAAGATTTTACTTCCGGTTAGCTGTTGCTTAAGTCTTCTCACTCCAAACGACAAACTCGATTCTCTGGTTAATAGGTATTATCAATTTAACTTTTCAAGTATTGGCTGGTCTGTAAAAGTTAATTCTGTTTTGCTGTTTTCATTAAGCTGCTCCAATACCACAAACTTATTTTCACCTTTCTTCAACCAGCAACCTGGCACATAGAGTGTTTGTTGCGGTCCGACTTTCCAGTAGCGCCCCAGATTGTGACCGTTAACATATACAATTCCTTTACCCCAATTTGTCATATCAAGAAAAGTATCGGCTGGTTTGTCTATGTTTACAATAGATTCGTAAATAACTGGTCGTCCAGATTTTATCTTTTCATTTTTAAGAACCGGCACTTCATTCATTGGCATTTTATACATTTCCCATCCGCCACTAATTTCATATTCATTGATGAATACCGGAGAAATAATTCCTTTAGTATTATGAACTATTTCGGCACCGTAGTTAATACGACCCATATTTTCAACCAGAATTTCTAAAATAGCGTTAAAAGGAATAGAAACTTCCAACTCGTAGTTATTAAAAACTCTATTCAACTCGCCCACGTTAACTCCGTTTACATAAACTGTAGCAAAATCTCTCAATCCCTCAATTTTTAATTTGCCATTAATTGGTTGAGTAAATCTTTTTCGATACAAAACATATCCATGTCCCTGACCCAATTTTTCAAATGTTAAAAGCTGGTCATTAACAACAGCTTTTTCTTTTTTTATCCAGCTTAAAACATCCATACTGGATTTTACCGGCTGATTAGGATATTTTGAAACTGGTATTTTCTCTGGAATCGGTGCTAATTTTGTTTTAGAATACTTTTGCATAATATCACGTATCGCCATAAATTTTGGAGTTGCCCAACCTGCTTCGCTAATTGGCGCGTCATAATCATAACTTGTAATATCAGGCTGAATATCTTTTTCTTCATTATAATTTGCTCCGGAAGTAAATCCAAAATTTGTACCGCCATGTACCATATAATAATTAAAAGAAACGCCTGCATCAAGGTACTTTTTGGTTTGACTTGCAATCTCCTCAGATCCAATTTTAACAAATGGTTCTGCCCAATGATCTAACCAGCCAGAATAAAACTCTGCAACCATGTAAGGTCCTTGTCCTTTATGGAATTTATCAACCTGCTTTTTTAAATTTTCTATATTTGATTCCCCATTTGCAGTTGGCAAAACGCCATCAACCATTCCGCCTTCAAACAGCCAGGTCCCGTCGGAAGTAAAAAAAGGCTCCTGAAACCCGGTTTGTTTAAGCGTATTGTAAATAGCTGTTTTGTATGCTGTATGATCAGCAGCTGCAATATCTGTTCTTTGAGAAACGTAAGAACCAAATTCATTTTCAACCTGAACCATAATAATAGGCCCTCCCTGATTAGAAAAATATCCTTTTACCACTGCAGACAATTGCTCCAAATACGTTTTACAAGCTTCTAAAAATGCTTTGTTATTGGTACGAATTACTAAATCCGGATTATTTTGAAGCCACCAAGGATATCCTCCAAATTCCCATTCACCGCAGGCATAAGGTCCTGGCCGCAGAATCACATATAATCCTTCACTTTTAGCAATACGTAAAAACTCAGCTAAATCTCTATTTTCTGTTTTAAAATCCCATACACCTGGCGCTGTTTCGTGATAATTCCAAAACACATAAGTGGCCACGGTATTCATTCCCATCGCTTTAAGCATTTGCAACCTGTGTCTCCAATACTCTTTAGGAATACGTGCATAATGCATTTCGCCTGAATGTATTTTAATAATTTTTCCGTCTTGCTGAAATTCTCCTTTAGATATAGAAAATCCTTTGGTTTGTGCTGTACTAAAAAATGGCATCAATCCAATCAATAATATTCCGAGCTTAAATAGTATCTTATTCATTTTTTAAATAACTAAAAATTAATTGATTACAATTTCATCCACAAACAACCAAGAGCTTTCTCCTTTTGGACTTTTCTTTAAGTTGCCTCCAATTACTTTTACAAAACGTGCATTTTGCTTTTGGAAATTAATTTTGAAATCTTTCAACTCCGGAACTGCATTTACCGCATATGGACGTGTAATTTTTCCAACTTGCTGATATTTTATTCCATCAGCAGAAACCAAAACTTTAACCTCAATTGGGAAATTAACTCCAGCTCCCTGACTCTCTAAAACGCCAACTTTAACTTGCTCAATGCTTTCTAATTTTTCCAGGTCAATTAACAATTCCATATCGTTAACCAGCCAGGCCTGCCATTGTCCGTCATGGAAATTTTTGCTTCCGCGAATGGTGTTTACCATCGTATTCGCATCTCCTTTATAATTCGAATTATAAGGTGTTAAATATTTCACTTTTTTTGCAAATGCTTTATGGAAAACTATAGTATCTGTATATGTTTTTCCAACTGGTTTGTCATCCTGAAATAAAGAAGCTTTTAAAACAGTAGTTTCTTTGATTTCAATTGGAGCAACATATTTTAGAGCATGATGATCAATGCTTTTATCTCCTAAAACGTAACGAATATCAGGATTAGGAAATTCATTTTTCAATTCGACTTTTATTTGTTTGTTAGACAAATCAGCCGTTGAAGAAGCGGTTACCAAATAGGCACTTTTCGCATAATTGATTCCTAAATAATCGTAACGCTTCAATAATGAGAACAATCTTGTTGTAAAATCGTTCCAATTGCGTTTCTCTTTCGGACTCCATAAAGTTTCTGATAATGCTGCCAATCTTGGAAAAATCATGTATTCAGAATCTTTGGGTAATGCTAAGTGTTCTGCCCATAAATTGGCTTGTCCGCCTAACACATGTGCTGCTTCCTGAGGCGTCATGCTTGAAACTACAGGATCAAATTTGTACACTTCACTTAACGGATTATAAGCGTCAAAAGCTAAAGGCTCTTCGTTTTGCGGACCTTGGTAAAAGTTGAAATAACAAGGAGATTCCGGAGTCATAATTACGTCATGACCCTGATCTGCTGCTTCGATTCCGCCTTTCATTCCTCTCCAGCTCATTACGGTTGCATCCGGAGCTAATCCACCTTCTAAGATTTCATCCCAACCAATAACTCTTTTACCTTTTGAGTTGATGTATTTTTCCATACGTTTTACAAAATAGCTTTGTAATTCGTTGACATCTTTTAATTTCTCATCTTTAATTCTTTTCTGACAATGCGGACATTTTGCCCAATTGGTTTTAGTCGCTTCATCGCCGCCAATATGAATGTATTTTGAAGGAAAAATGGTAATTACTTCATCAATTACATTTTGTAAAAACTCAAAAGTCGTTTCTTTTCCTGCACAATAAATATCTGTCAAAGGCCAAACTCCGCCCGACGGAACACCAATTTTCTGTTCAAAACAGGCCAGTTCAGGGTACGATGCAATTGCGCTGCTTACGTGTGCCGGCATTTCAATTTCCGGAATGATTTCGATTCCTTTTGTTGAAGCATATTTTACGATTTCTCTTAATTCATCTTGTGTAAAGAAACCACCATAAGTTCCTTTTTGATCTGCTGTAACCGGAAGCCTTGCATTCCATGATAAGCTTTCCTGATCTACTCTCCAGGCGCCAACTTCTGTTAATTTGGGATATTTTTTTATTTCAATTCTCCAGCCCTGATCATCAACCAAATGCAAATGCAAAACATTCATTTTGTGCATTGCCAAACGATCAATTGTAGACAGAATATAATTTTTATCGAAGAAATGACGCGATAAATCCAACATTAAACCTCTCCATTTGAAACGAGGTTCATCATTAATCGTTAAGCTTGGAACCTGCCATTTTGCAGAAGTAATAGCAAATTTGCTTTCAATTGCTTCCGGAAGTAATTGTCTGACACTTTCCAAACCATATAAAAAGCCTACATTTCCTTTCGCAGAAATCACAATACTAGTCTGATTTACATCTAAAATATAAGCTTCATTTTTTAAGTTCGGATCTACTTTAAACTGAACAAAATTGCTTGCAGGTGCTTTAGTTGTCGTTTCTGGTTTCCATCCTGCGGCAATTTCAAATTTAGAAGCCAAAGCATTTGCCGCATCTTTCTGGAAATCTCCGTTTACGACAAACTTTGTATCTTTTGTAAATTCAAAAACACCAGTTTTAATAAAAGTCTGACTCGGTTTCGGAATGATATGTATATCACTTTCTGTGTAAACTTTCTGCGCATTAGCCGAAAAAATTGAAATGATTAACGTTAATAGGAATAGTAATTTTTTCATTCTTTATTTTTTGGTTTGTCTCATCAGTTTCTTATTGAAAGAAGATGAAGAGAGATAGTTTTATTAGTTTAGTTTGTCATTTCGATTGAAAGGAGAAATCATACTACAAATTCTACAAAGTATATCTCCAATCTATATCGATTAACTTGTGCGATTTCTCCTTTCAGTCGAAATGACAATACATTGCGGATTAAATTTGTGTCTCAATGGTTAAAACCATTGGCTATATTTGATTTTTATTGCCTCTGCTTTTAAAACATAGCCCGAGATTTCAACCTTGGGAAACGTTTGATAATCAATTGACGTCATAAATAAAAACTTTGTCAAGGCTGTAAAACTTTGACAAAGCTCAGGCACTAACTATTTGTCCCAGGACATTTTAAATTTTGCATCTTCCATTCTGTGACCTTTTACGTCATCTGAAACAGCAAAATTAAATCCTGATCTCAAGCTGTATCCTGCATATTCGCCGTTTTTATTTAAAGCAATAAAACCGACTTGCAGGTATTCCATATCTTTATGATTTTTGTGTTTGTTGTAAATACGCTCCGTAATTTCTTTGCAGGCATCATAAGGCGATTTTCCCTGACGCATTAATTCGACCACCATTGCGCTGCCTGCAGTTCTGATAACTGCTTCACCCAAACCGGTTGCAGCTGCTGCTCCAACTTCGTTATCCAGGAAAAGACCCGCGCCGATTATTGGGGAGTCACCGACGCGGCCGTGCATCTTCCAGGCAGCACCACTGGTGGTGCACCCTCCCGAAAGGTTACCGTCTTTATCTAACATTAGCATACTTATGGTGTCGTGATTTTCTATATTAATGACTGGCTTGTATTTAGAATCTTCCAGCCATTTTTTCCAGTCTTTTTCAGATTCCGGAGTCAGTAAATTTTCTTCTTTAAAACCTTCCGCTAAAGCGAATTGCAAAGCGCCTTGTCCGGCCAGCATTACGTGAGGCGTATTTTGTAAAACTCTTTTCGCTACAGAAATGGGATGTTTAATTCCTTGTAGAAAACAAACAGAACCGCAATTGCTGTTGTGATCCATTATACAGGCATCCAGCGTTACTTTGCCTTCACGATCCGGATATCCTCCGTAACCAACGCTTCTTACATTTGGATCTGCTTCAGGAATTTTCATTCCGGCTTCGATAGCATCTAAAGCAGATTTTCCTTCTTTTAAATTTTTCCAGGATTCTTTATTGGCAGGCAGACCGTGATTCCATGTCGAAATTATGACCGGTTTCTGCTGTTTTTTCTCTTTTATTTCTTCAACTTCATTTTCATGATTTGCAGCAAATCCGCTTACGCCTAAAACAGAACTTACGGCCAAAGTGCCCAAAGCTGTTTTCCTGATAAAATCTCTTCTATTTGACATGTGGTTTATTTTTGGTTCAACATTTAGAAATCAAATTATTCTTGATGCTGCAATTTACTTCGTAAATAATTTTAATCCGAGAAAAATCTCTTATAAGCTTGCTTTTACTGCTTTTATTGTCTTTAAATTACTTTCTGATAAAGCATTTCCGTCAAAAAATGAAACGCCGGTTGCGCCATTTTTCTTTGCCTGAAGAATGGCTTCTTTCAATTCGGCATCCGATTTTAATCCCGGAATATAAATTCCTGTATTTATTTTGGTTTCTTTTCCTTCTAAATCGGCAACGCCTTGTTTTGTTGCGTAACCTACCCAGTCAATTTCTTCATCATAAAAACTATGATAAATCATCGGATAAACTTCGTCAATATTCCATTTGTCCCAACGCTGGCGTACCATGTGATCTGCCATTTCCGGATAAGGAAAAACTGCTGCCGTTAATTTTACATTGTGTTTGTGAGCAATTTTATACGCATCGTCGACAACTGCTTTTACAGCATTTAACCTGAAGTTCTTCCACTCCATATCAATCGAAGTGTTGTGACTTGTTTTTGGATTTTTATGATGTTCTTTTTCGAATTTAGAAACGCAGGCGTCACAATAACAGAAATCAAATTGTGGTAATTCTGTATCCTGAACCAGATTGTATTTTGGTAATAAACTGATTGGTAAAAAGATATCCGGAAAACGAATGTAATCTAAATGAACGCTTTCAATTCCTTTTACTTTTGCCAAACCTTCAACCAAACCTAAAACGTGGTTTCTCGATTCTTGTTTAGTCGGGCAAAGCCATTGGTAATAATCTACATAAGGTCGGTTATCAAAACAAGACTTTCCTTCTTTACTCACCTGATACCAATCCGGATGCTGTAATGCAACAGAATCATTTGGGCGGTTCATAGCCATAATCCAGGCGTGAACTTTTAAACCTTCTTTTTGGGCTAAAGGCACTAATCTTCCTAATAGTTTCGGATCTGTATTGGTATTGATTAATACTTCATCGATTCCGCCGTCTTTGTATTTTTTAAATTCTTTCGAATAATCTGCATCCGATTTTTTAGCGTCGGCTGTAGTCCAGACTCCGAAATTGAATTTTCCGCTCTCTTCTGTTTTAGTGTCTTTTTGTCCGCAAGAGAATAAACTCAGCGAAAGCGCCAGAACAATAACTTTTGAAAGGTTCTGTAATTTATTCTTTCGTAATAATTTTACCATCTTCTTTAATTATTAAGGTTTTGTTTGAAAAAGGGCTTTTTACAGCAATATTAAATCCGGATAAATGATTTTCTAATGTCGGTTTCAACACTTTTCCATCAACAATTATATTTTTTTTATTGATATTTTGAAGGGATTTTGCCCAAGTCTTATTCTTATCAAAATATCTTTTCTGAGCTCTATACAACGTATACAATTCCCATTTTACTTTTTCTTCCTGCGGAATTGCAAATGTATCTTCACTTTCTTTTGAAGAGAAGTATACATAAGCCCACTTTTCGGGCTCATGCATATTGATCACTCCCATAGGCGACCAAACCCAATTGTATTCTGGGAGAAATTTTCCTTCTTTATCTTTTTTACGTTCGTATTTTCCGTTTACAATATCGTGCTGCCAATTCACACGTGAGAAATTGACTTTCCAAAATTTATCTTTCGGAACAATATTGTCAAAATAAGACGTCTTATAAACCGACCACGGAATGGCGATTTCTAATTTCCAGCCTTTATCAATATCTGAAGGATTATTTAAAGTTCCGTGAACTTTTACAGCCGATTTTAATCCCTCGATATTCCAGTCGTTTAGAACGGTATTTTTTTCGCGGTAAGGTTTATTGATGAATAAATCCCAAGCCGTGTTTAAAGCGTTTATTTCTAATTCATAATAATTATGGGTATCATTATCCGGATCGATAAAAACCTCAAAATCATTATTATAAAAAATAATGGTATCGCGTTGTTTTAGATTTGCCCAAACGTGAGGCTCCTCCATTTTAGCAAGAATATAGTAGTAATTATCGTCCCAGAGCATTTTGACCTGAGTCTTGTATTTTGGAGTTTCAACGCCTTCTATGTCGACAAAAGGTGTTGTCCAGGATGCTTTTTCCCAGGCTTTATCTGACTCATCGCCGTCAATAACAATTTCTTTTGACGTTTTATACGCAATATAATTTTTTGGTATAACCTGTTTTTCAGATTGCGCATAACCCACCAATCCAACAAAGAATACGGCAAGGGACAATAATTTACTTCTACAATGCATCTTCTATTATAAACTATTATCTTTTGTAAACTGAATTACTTCACTTAATTTCCCAAAAGCAATCGCAACCGCAGTATCTGCCGCTCCGTAATAAACTGCCAGTTTATCTTCTTCAAAATCATGAAGTGCTGCACATGGGAAAACTACGTTTGGTACATCTCCAACCATTTCATACGTTTCTGCAGGTCCTAGTAAATACGGCTGCGTTCTGTATTTTACCTTATCCGGAGCATCTGTTTCCAACAAAGCTGACCCCATTGCGTAACGGAAGCCGTTGCAGGTATTAATAACGCCGTGGTAAATCATCAGCCAGCCTTCTTCTGTTAAAATCGGAATAGGTCCCGCTCCCACTTTGGTACACTGCCACGCACTTTTTTCGAAAGCACTTGGTTTCATTACCAATCTGTGTTCGCCCCAATATTTCATGTCCGGACTGTAGCTGATCCAGATATCTCCGAAAGGAGTATGTCCGTTATCACTTGGGCGACTTAACATGGCGTATTTACCATTTATTTTCTGAGGGAATAAAACCCCGTTTCTGTTGAAAGGAAGAAAGGCATTTTCGCATTGGAAAAATTCTTTAAAATCGAAAGTATACCCAATTCCGATGGTTGGTCCGTTGTAACCATTACACCAGGTAATCCAGTAACGGTCTTCGATCCAAACAACGCGCGGATCATATTTATAAGCCGATTCGATCATTTCTGTATTTCCCGATTTCATCTCGATTGGTTCGTGGTTGATATCCCAATTGATTCCGTCTTTACTGAAACCAGCAAAAATATTCATCTGAACCGCTTTATTATCACATCTGAAAACCCCGGCATATCCATCTCCAAAAGGTACTACCGCACTATTAAATATACTGTTTGAAGTAGGAATCGCATATCTGTCGATAATAGGATTCTCAGAATATCTCCACATTACATCTTTACTGTTTTCGGGTCTGTCTTGCCAAGGAATAGTACTCATTTTTTTATCTTTTTTATTGTTTATTGTTCTTTGTTTGTGGTTTGTGGTTTGTGGTTTTACGTTTTGTCACCCTGAACGAAGTCGAAGGGCAGCTAGAAGATCCATCCAGTAATTCGCCAATCTTTGCAGAGTTTCTTGCGGTTCTTCGACTTCGCTCAGAATGACACACTGTACTGTAAAACGCTATCTTATTAAGCTTTGTCAAAGTTTAAAACTTTGACAAAGCTATCGTGCGTTTACAGCGTCTGTTGAAAATATCCTTACTCTAAAATCTATATTCTATATTCTATATTCTATTTTCTCTAATCTGAAATCTTGCCTCTTGCTTCTAAAATCTTTCTTCTCAAAATCTCTCTCCTAAAAATCTACTCTTCAATCTTCCTAACTCTATCCAGCCAGGTAAACTTCAATACTGTCGTAGTCACTAAAAAGACAACCAAAGCCACTAATGCTTTTGGATAATCCCTTATGATGAAGTAAATCGGAAGCAGGATCATACTCGACTGCCAAACGATTCCGATAATACAATTCATCATATCTAAATAGAAATCATTATTTTTCTGGAAAGACTGATCTTCCGCTTTAAGCGATTTATAAACGGGTCCCCAGAATCCCCAAGGTCTTACATTTGCGTAAAAAGATCTTAACACATTCATGTCTGTTGGTTTACTTAAATACGTTCCCAGAAGACAGCCTAAAATTGACATTCCGAAAATTAAAGGGAATAAATAAATCGACGGCACCTGCGAAAGATCATGCAGGAACGTTCCCAGTGTTAAACTTCCTTTGCTCTGATCTAAAATAAACTGAAGCGAAGCCGCAATTAATCCGCCGACCATTCCCCAGAAATAGCCCCATCCGTTAAAACGCCACCAAATCCATTTTAGGAAATTGGCTGCTACGTAACCGCCATACAATGCACTTGTAATCCAGAGTGTTAATGAGTTAATCGAATCTGCGAAGAATCCCATGAAAACCCCTAAGCCAACAACAAGAAAAGACGAGATCTGACTTACCTTAATATAATGCTGATTCGTAGCAACTGGTTTAAAGTATTTTTTATAAATATCATTTACGATATAAGCGGGTCCGGCGTTTACGAAAGCGGAGAATCCAGACATGAAAGCCGCCAGTAAACCTGCAAGAAGAATTCCTTTAATTCCTACCGGGATATAAAGATTAACCACTTTTGGCATCAATAATTCTAAATCGGCACCAGTTAAATTAACATTGGCATTTAATTCCGGCGCTAAATTGACTAAAGCAATAACGACGATTCCTGTAATTAATAAATATCTTGGTATAAATAAAATCAGGTTGGTAAAACCACTCATATAAGCCGCTTCCTTAACCGATTTGGTAGATAAAACACGCTGTAAATCGTAACTTGGAGTTGGTCCTGCAACACTCGCGAAGAAACCTTTGAAAAGTGTCATTCCGATAAAAGCACCGAACATTTTATAACCTTCTGTATCAATTAATCTGTTGAAAGTTTCGAATTTATCGCCCCATTGTGTTTCAAATTCCCATCCAAAGAAAACATTTTTCCATTCGGGTGTAATAACCGAATTAATCTGAATATCTGTGTAATTAATAAAAGCATAACCTGCAATCAAAACTCCGGCGATAATCATAATTACATATTGCACTACTTCTGTCGCCACCACAGAAAACATCCCTCCTTTAACGGTATAAATCGTAGTTAAGAAAATGATTAACAATGCATAAGCCTGTTCTGAAGTTAGAAAAACAGCATCGTTCATGTAAACTGTTAAATCCCATGGCAGAATAATGGTTACAAATTTTCCGATACCGACAAAGAAATAAGCGATAAAACCTATTGTCGAAATAATAGCAAAAATGGCCACAATAATATGAGAAGCTTTTCCTGCTTTATCACTTCCAAAACGGGTTAAAATCCATTCAGAACCTGTCATTACTTTCGATCTTCTGATCCAGACTGCAAGGAACATCATAACGAAAATCTGATTCCAAATTGGCCAAAGCCACATAAACATGAAACTTTTTACGCCGTATAAAAATAGCACGCCAATCATCCAGGAAGTTCCCGAAACATCAAACATCCCCGAGCCGTTACTCAACCCCAAAAAATACCATTTGATCGATTTTCCGCCCAGAAAATAATCATCTAAACCTTTAGATGCTTTTCTTGAAATCCAGATTCCTATACCCACCGAGAGTACGATATAGATTAAAATGATTGATACGTCAATAATGTTCATTAATATATTTATTTTGAGTTAGTTAGTTTATTCCCCAGTTTTGGTTTGGCTGTGCTCCCATTACAAAATGAAGTACGCCGCCGTTTTGCATTTCCTGATGAGAAATTGCTGTTTTATTAAATGGTTTTCCGTTTAAGGTTGCCGATTGGATATAGAAGTTTTGTTTTGAAACATTTTCTGCCTCAATCACAAAGGTTTTTCCGTTTGGAAGATTTAAGGTTGATTTCTCAAAAATCGGACTTCCAATTTCGTAGTCACCTGAGGCAGGATTCATAGGGTATAATCCCATAGAACTGAACACATACCAAGCTGACATTTGTCCGCAGTCTTCGTTTCCGCTCAATCCGTTTGCGGTTGTATTGTATTGCGTATCTAATATATGACGCACCCAATATTGTGTTCTCCATGGCTGTTTGGCATGGTTGAACATATACGCTATATGATGGCTCGGTTCATTTCCGTGTGCGTATTGCCCGATTAATCCTGAAATATCTGCTGAAACATTATTTCCTGTAATTTCTGAACTTTCTGTAAACAACTGCTCTAAACGTTTTGTAAAAGAGGCATTTCCGCCATGAAGCTTAATAACATTATCAACATCATGAGGCACAAACCAGCTGTGCTGCCATGCATTTCCTTCTGTGTAATCGGTATGCGCTCTGTGGTTGGAATGTTTTGGATCGAAAGGTTCGTTCCAGGATTTTCCATCTTCCGATTTTCCTCTCATAAAACCGGATTTCGAATCAAACAGATATTCGTATGCTTTTGATCTTTTAGAGAAAAACTCATAATCAGCTTGTTTGCCTAATGCTTTTGCCATTTGAGCCACGCACCAATCGTCATAAGCATATTCTAAAGTAATAGTAACTGATTCGTCTAATAAGTTGTACGGAATGTAACCGTATTTTTTATAGAAATTTAAACCACGTTCGTCCTGCATCATGGTGGCTTTCATCGCTTCAAAAGCTTTTTCTGCATCAAAACCTTTTATACCTTTTAAATAAGCATCTGCAATAACAGGAATCGAATGATATCCTGTCATCGTGTTGGTTTCATTTGCATATAAAGTCCAGACCGGAAGGATCTTTTTGGTTTCATAATATGTTAACATAGAATTTATCAGATCAGAAACTTTTGTCGGTTCTAAAATCGTCAATAAAGGATTTTCTGCTCTAAAAGTATCCCAAAGAGACAAAGTAGAATACGCAGTATAGTCTTTTGCCGTTACAATTTTATCATCTTCTGTTCTAAACTGACCGTTTTTATCGCTGTACGTTACCGGCGCAACCTGAGCGTGATATAAAGCAGTGTAGAAAATTGTTTTTAAAGAATCTACAGGCGTTTCAACCGTAATTTTGCTTAAAGCTTTATTCCAAAGTGCAGACGCATCGGTTTTTACTTTTTCAAATTCCCGATCTTTATCTAAATTATCTTTCGCATTAGCGATACTAACCGAAGAAAGTGCCACTTTTACATTTAATTGTTTAGAATTTTTAGCATCGAAGAACAATTGTAATGCGGTGTTTTCTCCTTCTGCGTTTTTAGCGGAAACTACTTTTTTATCATTCGTTAAAATAGATTCTGTAATAGGCTTGGAAAATTTTGCTACAAAAAATACTTTTTGATTTTTTGCCCAGCCTGTACTGTAACGAAAACCGCTGATTGTATTTTCATCTTCAATTTTTATCGAAGTTTTTGTCGCTTTATCCCAGTTAATGGCAAAACCTAAATCGACAACCACAGATTGAATGTCGTTATTATTATAGGTATACTTATGATATGCTGTTCTTTGTGTAGAGGTTAATTCTACATTGATTTTAGGATCTTCAAGAAAAACCTGGTAATAGCCCGGTATTGCTTTTTCGTTAGCATGATTATATTTTGATTTATACGGAAGGAAATCGCGTGAAGCGGCTTTGGCGGTTAAGTCTAACTTTTTGTTTGTTGGCATAAATAATATATCTGCCAAATCACCGATTCCTGTTCCGCTTAAATGTAAATGACTAAAACCTGAGACAATCGAATCTGAATAATGGTAGCCGGAACACCAGTCCCAACTCGAAATTCCGTTATCCGGACTCACCTGTAGCATTCCAAAAGGAACCGTAGCACCCGGATACGTATGTCCGTGACCGCCGGTGCCTATGAAAGGATCTACATAATTTGTTGCAAAACTTTGTCGATCTTTGTTTTTATCTACATTTATTTTGCAACTTGCAATAAAAATTACCGTTAGAGAGAGCAGTGTAATTTTCCTCATATCAAAACAATATTAATTTAACTTTAAATTTAGATAAATTCAACTTTTACCAAAATATTTTTAGACGGACGACATTTAAACAGCCCTAAACATCAAAAAACAGTAACAAACGACATTTTAAATTACCCATATGATTTTTAATTCAAATAAACCATACAGCCTTCCTATTCGTTACCATGTTTACTTTTGGCTTACCTATTTTTTGTTTAACACTTTCCGCTGGGGAAGCTATTTTAACGATTATGTCTATTCATTAAAAACAACTTTGCTGGGCTTTCCTATTCACATGGCGTTGTGTTATCTGAATATTTTGGTTTTGATGCCTTTTTTGGTTTATCGAAAAAAATACTTCCTTTATATAGTAAGCGTTTTGTCTGCCATTTTTATAATGGTTGTCATTAAATTTAATCTTACCTATTTATTAATCACACACGATGTCTGGCCGGAAGGTCCGCAGACTATTAACGAATTAACCCTAAATTATACTATAGATATGATGATGGGCGAATTATATGTAATGACGTTTGTGACTGCGATTAAAATTACGTTAGATTTTTTAAAAGAACAAAGAAGGGTTACCGATCTGGAAAAATCGCAGTTAGAAACCGAATTACTCTTTTTGAAATCACAGATTTCTCCGCATTTTTTCTTTAATACCTTAAATAATATTTATTCGCTTTCTGTAGAAAAATCAAATAAAACGCCTAAAATAGTTTTAAAACTTTCAGAATTAATGCGTTATATGTTGTATGAAACAAAAGGAAAAAAGCAAAGTCTGGAAAATGAAATTATGTGTATCCAGAATTACCTTGATCTGGAACGAATTAGAAACGGAGAACGTCTTGAAGTTAATATGTCTATCTCAGGCGATATACACGACAAGGAAATTTCACCTGTTCTGTTGCTGACTTTTGTAGAAAACGCTTTTAAACATGGTGTAAATAAAAACACCGGAAATGTGCTTATTGATATAAATTTTAAGGTAAAAGGAGATTTTCTATATTTCTCTATTTCAAACCCAACACCAGAATTTACCGTACATAAAGATAATTTTAACAAGGCAAGTGGTATAGGTATTGAAAATGTCAAAAAAAGACTGGAATTAGGATATAATAAAAGTGACTATAAGCTTTCATTTAAAAATAAAAAGAATATTTTTGTCGTCAAACTAGTTATAAAAGTCACGTAGTCCACGTTTTAACTTTTTCTCATACTATACCTACAAAATCTTTACCGGCCTAAATAATATTACATAAAAAAATGAAAATAAAGTGTTTAGTTATCGATGATGAGCCATTGGCAATAAACGTTATTAAAAATTATATTGAGCAGATTGAAGAATTAGAATTAATCAATACTTTCAGTAATTCTATTGAAGGTCTTAATTTTTTAAAGAACAACACAATCGATGTAATTTTTCTGGACATAAACATGCCTGTTCTGGACGGTATTAATTTTATTAAAAGTTTAGAAAATCCGCCATTATTAGTCATTACAAGCGCTTACGATCAATTTGCCATAGAAACGTATGAACTTGATGTTTTGGATTATCTCGTAAAACCAATTGAGTTTCCACGTTTGATGAAAGCAGTCAATAAAATCAACAAGCGTCTTAATACAAATACTAAAACACCGACGGAAAACAGTAAAGAAAACGCTTTTATCTTTGTGAAAATCGATAAAAAGAAGATGAAAAAGATTTTTCTGAATGAAATTCTGGTCATTGAAAGTTTAAAGGATTACCTAAAAATCAGCACCACTTCGGGAAAGTTTATCATTCACAGTACTTTATCTGACTTTACGAGTTTATTACCCGAAAGAGATTTTATCAGAATCCACAGATCCTACACCATTGCGATTGACAAAATTGATGCCGTTGAAGGGAACAGCATTGAAATTGAAGGTCTTAGATACGTTATCGGAAGATCTTATATTGATGAAGTAAAACAGAAAATTTTGAATTCGTCTATTTAACCGCAAAGAGCGCAAAGAATTACGCAAAGTTCGCAAAGTTTTATTTTTAAGCTTTGCGAACCTTTTTTTTTACGCCTAATTTGTCAGGCTGAGCGGAGTCGAAGCCAGTTTACTGAGACACAAAGTTTGTCACCGTGTTTGTCCGACTGAGCGAGTCGAAGCCCACGTTAGTAATTGCATATAAAGTCATCAATCTTTGTAGAGCTTCTTACGTGGGCTTCGACTCCGCTCAGCCTGACAGAAATAAGAAAAACCTTTGTGTCCTTGCGCCTTCGTGGCATTCCTAAAAAGAAACTTTGCGAAACCTTAGCGCTCTTTGCGGTAAAGAAATCTTTGCAGTAAAAACTAATAAAAAACGAAAATGCGGCCAACCACGACCGCATTTTCTCTCAATTATAGGTAACTAACCAAAATAAACCATGAAATAGTCTATTATCTTTATTGCTGCAAAAATCACTAAAAATGATAACGCTTAAACGCCTCAATGGCCGAATAATCTGCTAATCCTAAGTTGTGGTATTTTTCTGCAGTCAATCTGTTTCTGTCTTCAACACGTACCCAAAACTCCCTGCTGTCATCGCCCTGAAACATAACACCGTCTTTTTGAGACTGGTGATAAAAAATAGCATGTCGTTTCTTTAAAACCTGATCAGGACTCATTGGTACTGCCATGTCAATTTGGTACGATTCCCATTCATGCCATGCGCCTCTGTACAACCAAACCCAACAGTCTTCCATAAATGAGTTGTGTTTTAATCTTTTTAAAGCTTCAAACAAACTGTCTAAACAGACTTTATGAGTGCCATGCGGATCTGCCAGATCTCCGGCGGCATAAATTTGATGCGGTTTTATTCTTTCAATAATATCACACATAATGTTGATATCTGCATCCGAAAGATTATTCTTTTTAACCGTTCCCGTTTCGTAAAACGGTAAATCTAAAAAGTTTACATTAGAATCTGCCAAACCTAAATAACGCGTTGCGGCGTGAGATTCGCTTCTTCTTATTAATCCTTTTAATTTTCTGACTTCTAAAGAATCTATTTCGTTCCCGGTTCTGTTCTTTAAGAAATTAATAATTTCATCAGCAACATCCGAATCAGGATTCAGTGCTTTCGAAATTTCTGCAAATTTTAACGCTTCTTCATTCGAAACCGCGATATTTCCAGAAGTCTGATACGCAACATGAACATCATGTCCCTGATCTACAAGGCGGTCAAATGTTCCACCCATCGATATCACATCATCATCTGGGTGCGGGCTGAAAATAATGATCCTTTTTCTTTCCGGTGTGGAACGTTCCGGTCTGTAAGTATCATCTGCGTTTGGTTTTCCGCCCGGCCAGCCAGTGATTGTTTGTTGCATTTTATTAAACATCTTAATGTTCAAATCGTATGCAGTGCCTTCTTCAGTCAAAAGACTCGACATTCCGCTGTCGTTATAATCTTTATCAGTAAGTTTAAGAAACGGCTTTTTGGTCAATTCGCTTAACCAGGCCACCGCCTTCAGTTTTAATTCGTCTGTCCAAACTACCGATTTAACCAGCCAGGGCGTTTTAACTCGTGTCAGTTCAGACGATGCTTCTGTGTCCAGAACAAATGTTGTGTTGTTATGCTCCTGCAGATACGTCGCAGGCACTCGTGAAGAAACTTCTCCTTCAATAGTTTTTTTTATGATTCCCGCCTTGCTGATTCCCCATCCCAGCAAAACAATTCTTTTTGCATTTCTAACCGTACCGATTCCCATAGTAATGGCTTTTCTCGGCACATTGTCAATTCCTAAAAAAGAAGATGCCGCATCGACTCTGGTTAAATGATCCAGTGTAATACTTCTAGTTCCCGAATTAACGTGAGAACCCGGTTCATTAAAACCAATATGACCCGTTCTTCCAATTCCGAGAAGCTGAAAATCCAATCCGCCGTACGACTTGATTTTCATTTCATAATCAATGCAATATTGTTGTAATTCCTCCGCACTTACCTGTCCATCCGGAATGTTGATATTTTTAGGCTGAATGTTGACATGATCGAATAAATGCTCGTGCATAAAATGATAATAACTCTGAATATCATTTTTATCCATCGGATAATATTCATCTAAATTGAAGGTCACAACGTTTTCAAAATTAAGACCTTCTTCTTTGTGCATTCTCACCAGTTCTTCGTATACTTTAATTGGCGAAGAGCCTGTCGCTAAACCTAAAACGCATGGTTCGTTCAGCTCATTTTTTCTCTGAATCAAATTGGCAATTTCCTGTGCAACCAAAAAAGAAGCTTCTTCAGACGATTCGAAAATGACATTGTGAATTTTCTCAAAACGAGTTTCTTCAAACTTTCCTGCTTCTCTAAAACCAATGTCTTCTTTAATCATTTGCCTTTGACCATTTAATTAATGTATGTTAAAAGTAGAATTTAATTGCCTCCAACTATCAAAAATTCGACTAATAACGACTGCGCTTCGGCAAAAGACAAATTAGTAGGTATAAGCTATTTTATCAACAGGAAAAAAAGATTTTATTCCATAACATTAATTTCAGCAATCGAAACACTTTGTGATTTTCCTAACCCTGCTGTAGCTACAAATTTCAAAAATCTTGCTTTTACTGCAGTAAAACTCTTAAATTGCTCAATTGGATTATGTTTGATATTAGAAAATTCTCCCTCTGATTGTTTATCCCAGTAAAAATTATCTATACTGGTGTAGAATTCATAATTCGAAATTAGATTCAGATTGTTACCAACTTGTTGTGGCGTATACGTAAAACCTTTAATACGGACTAATTCGCCCATATCAATAATGACTGTTTGCGGTAATTTATTTTGGTCATTTCCAAATCCCCAATCGGTATTGGCATCGCCGTCAATAATTCTTTCCGCCAGTTTACTGTCTCCGTCTGAAACCGAGACCACTTTCCATTTTTCTTTAGAAACACCATATTTAGCTGACTTTACGGCACTATTGATTTTCTCTTTCAGATTTCTGGCAATCGCTTTAATTTCTACCGCTTTATTATAAGTAAACGGAGCTTTATAAAGGGTACTTTTTTCCGTAGGATTTTTTCCGTCAAGCGAATAATAAACAGCAGTCCCCAATTCTGATTTAATCGTGACCAGACCATTTTTATCTCTCCGGATCTGAGGTTCTTTAACAAAAGTCGGCGCATTATACGCTTCGATGGTATGAATTACAAAACCGGCTTTTGCATCCATAATATTAATTCTCAGAGCTGAAGCCCTAACTCGTTCTAAACGGAGAATTCTTTTGTATCCAATCGTAGTTTCATTGGCAATAGTTTTCCATTGTCCGTTTACATTTGCTTCAACAGAAAAAGATTTTACCCTTTGTCCCAGTTTAATATATTCCTGAAGCAGAATTCTATTAAATTCTGTTGGTTTTTTAAACGTAAATTCAATTGAAGCTTCTTTTACTTTATCATCGGTTGCCCAATACGTATTTTTATTTCCATCAATCACATTTTGAGGTCCAAAATTAGAATCTGTTGCTCTTATGTTTGATGCCTGAACATTTGTTGCTGCTAATAGTTCTGTTTGGAAATCGGCTTTAATAGTTGCCACCAATTCTTTTAGTCGCGTTTCATCATTTTCATGAATCAGTCCGCGTCTGTCAACAGGAAGATTCAGTAATAAAGTTGCATTTCGTCCAATCGACTCGTAATAAATATCAACCATTTCGTCCAGCGAACGCACTTTATCATCTTCAACCGAATGATAAAACCACCCCGGTCTAATGGAGACATCGGCTTCTCCCGGAACCCACTTCTCCCCGTCTTCGTGGCCCGACATAAATTCGGTATAATGTACTTTTCCAGCCAGTTCATCTTTTTGGCGCAATAATGACCAATTGGTTTTGCCGGCACGTCCTTCTTCATTTCCAATCCATCTCGCTTCAGAAGGACCAACGCCCCAAACTAAAGTTTTTGGAGCTAAGTCGTAAATCATTTTATAAGTTTCATCCCAATTATAATACGTAAGAGTGTTGATTTTTCTGGTTTCGTTTGCACCGCCATAATAGCCGTCGCCACCGTTTGCACCGTCAAACCACATTTCGAAAACATCACCATAATTGGTCAGTAATTCTTTCAGCTGATTTCTAAAATAGGTAACATATTCCGGTTTTCCATATTGTGGATGATTTCTGTCCCAAGGCGAAAGATATAATCCTAATTTTAAATCGTATTCTTTGCAGGCTGCAGCCAATTCTTTGACCAGATCTCCCTTTCCATTTTCCCAGGGCGAATTCTTAACCGAACGTTCCGTATACGCCGACGGCCACAAGCAAAATCCGTCGTGATGTTTAGCAACCAGAATAATTCCTTTCATACCGGCTTCCTTAACCACGCGCGCCCACTGACGAACGTCTAAATTTGTCGGATTAAAAAGTTCCGGAGATTCGTCGCCGTAACCCCATTCTTTATTGGTAAATGTATTTAACGAAAAATGTACAAAAGCGTAGAATTCCATTTCCTGCCAATCGATTTGTTTCTGCGTCGGAAGCGGCCCAAAAGGTTTTGGCGCATTTGGTAATTCCTGACTAAAACTGCTCGATAAAACGCCTAAAAGACAAAGCGAAAGGAAAATGTTTTTCATTGTGGTTTACTTAAATTAGTCTAAACCATAAATGTAATAGAATTAAAGATTGCGATCTAAAGAATTTCGACCAATGACAGATTTAAGACAGTTTTCGAAATAGTCCGGATAATAAATTTAATCTTGCATACTAGATATCCCATTTTCCAAACAAACTGTTCAACAATTTGAAATTTCATTTAGAATAGTTTACAAAATTCTTTTCTGTTTTTCGCTTTCGCTAATCGTTTTCTCTAATCTCGATTGACGTGTTTTCTCCTGCTTCGCACTCATAATCCAATGTATCATGACTTTTTTGTACGAAGGTGCCTGCTTCTCAAAAAAATCCCATGCCGTTTTATTCGCTTTAAATTGTTTCTCGTAAGACCCATCAAGCGGAACGGGTTCTTTTTCGTGGGAATAAATTTTGGATTTATTTTCGGTTCTAAAACTGAAAGCTTTTAAACCGGCATCAGTCATTAAACCGGCTTTAGTTAAATCTTCCATTTTTTGGATATTAATAGCACTCCAGATACTTGAAGTTTTTCTGGGCGTAAAACGAATGGTATAACTTTCTTCGTCAATAGATTTACGAACACCGTCAATCCAGCCAAAACAAAGCGCCTGATCTACAGATTCTGACCAGCTCATTGAAGGTTTCTTGCTATTGACTTTATAAAAACCAACCAAAAGTTCTTTTTCTTTTTGATGGTTTATCTCAAGCCATTTTCTGAAGTCGTTTTGATCTGCAAAGAAAGTAGGTTTCATTTTTTTGTATAAATATAAAAAGAATCTCGCAATCCCGATAATTATCGGGAGCGAAGTCTCAAAGTTTAAAAATAAAAAATTAAATTATAAATAAGATGCTAAAAAAATAGCCCCCGGTTTTAACCGTGAGAACGCATGCAATATCACGTTTAGTTTCCCACGGTTAAAACCATGGGCTATGTTGGAAATACGGATAAAAATTACAGCATATAAGTTATATAAGTTCAATTAAGCTAAAACTTGAATTGATTTAAGATTTGTATGGTTAAAAATCTTTCAAAATAATTGTTTTAATCACCACCACAACCTCCACAAGAACTTCCACAGGAAGAACCGCAGGAACTCCCACACGAGCTTCCACCCGACGAGCCACCGGAACCTGAATCACCAGAAGTCGAATTGCTGAAATAATCACTGGAAGAATTTGGTGCTACAAAACCGGTTATTGGAATAAAAGCGGTTGAAAGCGCAGCAGTTCCATAAAGAAAATAGCTCCATTGCCAATCTCTTTCACTTTCTTTTCTATCTAAAATCGCCGCTTTAAAAGAAGCTGGTATGATGTCTACAAACAGTAAATTTAATAACTGATTTATATAATACATCGAAACCGCCAACAAAGGAAGCAATGCAATGGCTAAATAAACAATGGGTTTATCTCGCCAAATTCCCATAAATAGTCTGCTGAATCCAATACTTAATAAACCACCTAAAGTGACCATAGCAACAATTATCATATTGGTAAACTGTCTGGATGCTATAATTCTCTCTTTTATCCTGTCAATGGCTTTTTGCAGCTGTTCAAAAATAGGTTTCTGCCTCACGTTATAGCATAATTGTTTGTAAGGCATTGGCTCGAAATCCTTCATAATTTCTATCACGCAGTTTTCATATGGATTATCACCCAAATTTCCATTAATTAACTGTAATCTCTTATTCGCTAAAATTTGGATTTTATTATTCTCAATCAAATTATTGACTACACCGTGAATGACAGCATCTAAACTATTTTCCTTGAAATAAACCAATTCCAATGCGGTAAGGTTTTTTAAAATGACGTTTGCCTGTATTTTAGTATGCAAATCTTTAAGACCTTTTGTGACATACCATTTTACAAACAGAAATCCAGCTAAAAACAACAAAAGATATCCTATAATAAAATTAGGGTTGTTTATTCTTATCAGTATAAAAGAAATCAGGAAACAAACTGGAAAAGACAGTACGAATGTATATTTTAAAAAACCTTTACTAAGCTTTTTAATCTCATATTTACTTTTCTCCAGATTGAAAGAATCAAGTTCGTTACTATAATGCCAAACTTCTTGTGGCTGTGGTCCAAAATTAAGTTCGTAAAGTTCTTTTGTTCGCTCTTTTGCAATTTGAAACTTATCAAATTCAGATCGGCTATGTGTCGATGGAATATGCTCAATTCTCTTTCCTAAAAGTGAGCAAAAATCGGTATACGAATTTGTAAAAATTAGATGTTCATGCCAAACAATATCTACAATTTCAGAAGGCGAAACCATTTCGTTATTGGTCGCAGCCAGGAACATGAATTTTTTATATTCGACTATGGCGCTTTGAGTGAAATTAACAGTCCAATGATTTTCTAATGCCAGTCTTGTCGAAAATCCATATTGATCTTTTGGATGATCAAAACTAAATGCTAAAGCTTTTTCCCAAAGTGTTTTATTCATAAAATCACTTATATTTTAGTTATAAAAAATCAAGTTAAATCCAAAAATTTGTTTGATTAATCCCGAGCTAAAATAGTATTATTTCTTTCACAAAAAAACATGTTTACAAAAAATTAAACCATATAAGTTATATAAGTTCCATTAAGCTAAACTTAAAATTACTTATATAACTTATATGGTTCAAAAACTTTGTGCCTTTGCAACTTCGCGAGCAAAAATTAATTTACTTTAACTTCAATTGTCGAAGCTTTTAAATTGTCAGTTGTAGCTTTCAACTGAATTTTCTCTTTCTTCCCATTCGACTGAATAATCGCAATACATTTTCCATTAAACAATTTACAGGAATTCGCTTTAAACGAATCCAAATTCGCCTGATAACCGTTATCAACTCCAACTAATTTTCCTCCGCCGGAAACTTCGAAATTGATTAAATCCATAGCGTTTGGAAGCATATTTCCATCTTTGTCAACTAACGAAACGGTTACATAAACCAAATCGTACGTATCATTTTTAATCGTGGTTTTATCTGCTTTTAAATCAATTTTAGAAGCTTCTCCAGCCGTTTTGATTTCCTTTTCTAAAACTACTTTTCCATTCTTTCTGGAAATGGCTTTTAAAGTTCCCGGCTCGAATTTCACTTTCCAGGAAATGTGCAAATCATCATTTTTTTTGGATTTCTTTCCAAGAGATTTTCCGTTTAAGAAAAGCTCCACTTCATCGGCATTATTGTAATATGCCCAAACATCTACTTCCTGATCTTTTTTCCAGTTCCAATGTGGGAAAATATGCAGAACGTCTTTCTTCGACCATTCGCTTTGGTACATATAATAGACATCTTTTGGAAGTCCGGCCAAATCTACAATTCCGAAATACGAACTTCTCGCGGGATAAGGATAAGGATCTGGTTCTCCGATATAATCAAATCCTGTCCAGATAAAAGTTCCCGCCATAAAATCCTGTTTCTTGATCGTTTTCCAGTTTTCTTCGTGCGTCGCGCCCCAATACGATTTTACCTGATCGTAAGCTGAAACCGTCCAATCTGCATTTCCGTCAAACTTAGCGCCGTGTTTTGTGGGCCAGGCTTTAATTCCATCAGGTGCATCGTAATGTCCTCTGGTTTCCAAAGCCGACACACTTTCTGATGCTAATATCTTTTGCCCTTTAAATTTCGTTGGAAAATCTCTATAATCTTCATGTTTATAATTGAATCCCAAAAGATCTAAAGCGCCCGACTGATAAATAAAGTTTTTCTCAATTACATTTTCCGTCAAAGCGGAAGTTACAGGACGGGTTGTATCTAAAGATTTTACGATTTTAGCTAATTCTCTCGTTATTGCAATTCCGGTTGAATCGAATTGCTCACGGATTTCGTTACCAATACTCCACATCATAACCGATGGATGATTGCGGTCTCTTTTGATGAAATCTTCTAAGTCCTGTTTGTGCCAAGCATCCCAGTCTTTATGGTAATCGTTGGTCACTTTTTTCTTTTTCCAGACATCAAAAGCTTCGTCCTGAACAATGAACCCCATTTCGTCACACAATTGCATCATTTCCAAAGAATGCGGATTATGCGACATTCTGATCGCATTCACACCCATTTCTTTCATTAAAGTCAGTTTTCTGCGAACGGCGTGAATGTTTTCAACCGCACCCAAAGCGCCATTATCGTGATGGAGACAAACTCCATAAATCTTAGTTGGAACGCCGTTTAAAGAAAATCCTTTTTCAGCATCAAAATTGAAATAACGGAAACCTAAAGGAGTGTCGTAATTGTCTACAAGCTTCGATTTCTCGTACACTTTTGTAATTACTTTATACGAATACGGATTCTCTGTATTCCATAATTTCGGCTGTTTGACTTCCAGATTATGAACCTTTTTCTCAGAAGTTTTAGCACCAATTTTTTCTGTTGAAGTAAAAGTTGCAACCTCTTTATTATCTGCATTTACAATTGAAGTAATCAGTTTAAATTCTTTTGCAGAAGCATTATCATTATCAATCGTAACTTCCACATTTACTTTTGATTTTTCTGCCGAAACTTCCGGAGTTGTTACAAAAGTACCCCACTTCCCTACATGTAGTTTTTCGCTTGCTATTAATCGAACGTTTCTGTAAATACCAGAACCGGTGTACCAACGTGAATTCGGCTGTGCATCATTATCGACTTTTACTGCGATAGTATTCGATTTTCCAAATTGTAAATAGGACGTTAAATCATATCCAAAAGAAATATACCCGTTTGGACGCATTCCTAAAGAATGTCCGTTTATAAATACTTCACTGTTTTTAAAAACACCGTCAAATTCTATTGAAACCGTTTTGTTTTTCCAATCAGCCGGAACGGTAAAAACTTTGCGGTACCAGCCTTTTCCAGCAGGTAAAAATCCCTGTGCTTGTTTGGTTTTGCTGTCTTTATCAAAGGGCAATTCGATACTCCAATCGTGTGGTAATTGAAGCGTTCTCCAGTCTGATGCGTTGTAATTTGCATTAATTGCTTCTGGATAATCGCCTAATTTGAAGTTCCAGTTTTTATTGAAATCCTCTACAATTCTGGCTTTTTGTGCCATTATTGCTGTTGAGAATAGTATCAGAAATACAAATGTTACTTTTTTTATAATCATAATATCTATAAATAATCTTTTTAATTATCGAATTCCACAATCTTGTCATTTCGACCGAAGGGAGAATCACACGCGGGATTCCGCACAGCGAATCGCCAATCTTTATAGAGTTTCGAGTGTGATTTCTCCTTCGTCGAAATGACAAACTGAACCTTAATCCTTTTGTCGAGCTACTTGCGGAGATCCTTCGTTCCTCAGGATGACAAACTAAACGTGTTAACCTTTGGGTTAATTACTTTGCGTGGGCTTCGACTTCGCTCAGCCTGACAACCGAACCCAACAAAAAACTTTGAACCTTTGCGTCTTTGTGTCTTTGTGGCTAAATCAAATTATTGAAATTCAAAATTATCCAACATCAACCCCTTCAAATCATCTCCTTCCAAAGTGATTTTATAAGTCCCCGCGTTGATATAACCTCCTGATGTTGTGTTTAAAATTTTCCATTTTTCCGATGAAGGAAAAAATTCGATCGTGTCATTTCGCATTAAAATCCCGTACGCATCTTCCATTTTGAATTTTACTTTTAATGGCGTTTCATTTCGGTTCATAAAACGGAAACGCATTAGATAAATTCCCGCAACTCCTGGTTTTACTTCAAACTCGATACTGTTATTTGTCTTTTTTGTGAATTCAATATAATCGGCTTTTTTGAAATTTCCTTTTTCAATTCCCGTTCCTGTCGTCTTTGTTTTCTCAGCTTCTATGATAACAACGGGCCTAGAATCGTCTTTTTCGCCCATATCATAAGTTGGAACAACTGCAATCGAAATTGTCGTTTCTGAATTATCAAAAGCTACTTTTTCGCCTTTTTTTACTTTTTTAGTGAAAACATCAAAACTAGTTCCAGCGTTGTTTTTTGCTTTTTCTTCTATTTTTTTATAATCCGAAAGCCAGTTTAAAGACTTGATTTTATTATCAACTAAAACAAAAACAGTCGATTCTTCTTTTGCTTTGAATGAACCAGTTGCTTTTGAATCAGTCAAAAACTGAATAAAATCAGCACCAAAAACTTCTGAAGGTAATTCGGTAAATAGAACTTCTGAGTTTACGAATTGTTTTGAATTAATATCCAACCACGAAGCAATTTTAAAATCTCTGGAATCTAAACTTACATTCTGAATATTTCTTGCCGATTCCTCAGCTGGTCTTGCGTGATAATCTTTTGTCCCGATAGCGATTGCCGAAATAATCGCCTGTCCTGCTTTTACATTTGGAAATGAAATTTTGATTTTCCCTCCAACACTTTTTACTTTCAACGTTTTCTTTAAAGCATTATCGTGTCCGGCTTCTGCCCAAATATCAAAATCTTTCAAAATCACATTATCGTTAACTGCCACATCAAACAAACGCCAGCCTTTACAATCCATGCCACCGCCTGTTCCGTACCATGGTTCTATGAAATACAATTCGATTACATATTCCCCGTCCGGTGCAGGAAATTCATAACTTAATTTGTCCACTCCGTATCTGAAAGTCTGAAATAAAGTTTGGTCTTTTGTGCCGTTTACAAGATCAAAACTACTTCTTTGGCTGGCAAAAAAGTCCGGAAGTTTTTCGAAATTATCTGTCCACGATAAAGAACCCCAAGTATTTTTTCCGCTTTTGTGTGTATCAGTTAACCAGGTATTTCCGTTGCTGTCTGTAAATTCTGAACCACCGCAGTTTACTCGGTAAATATAGTTTAAACCACTTTTTGCTTTTAGAATATCGGTTTTATTTGGCGTTAAAACCTCTAAATTCGGCGCTTTCGGAAGAGTATTCAAAACAATATAATCTTTGGCAACAGCTTTTCCGTTTACATAACCCACAGCGTATAAAACATTGTATTGAACGTTTACATTATTAAACTGAAAATGATTTCCGATTCCCGGATTTTTCAATTTTCCTAATGAAGTTTTATTGACATCATTAAACAATTCTACTTCTTCACAATTCGAGTAAATATCGATTCCGTTTTTGATTCCTGCACTTTCCCAACGACTTGGCCAGGTATGCGAAACAATATACACCATGGGATTGGTTTTGTTCGAAACATAATTGGCGCGGTACATATAATACGCATCCAGCGGTTCGCCCCAAATCGTAAAAAGTCCTTTGTAATTTACGGGTCCGACCTTGTCAATATCTCTAAATCCTTCTCCGTTTTGTACGCGTCCCGGATTTTCATGTGAAGCAAAAAGCCAGTTGAATTGTCCCGCAATTTTATCACGAACCGATTCGGCTTCGCGGACTTTAATTTCCATTAATTGAGAAAAACGGTTTTCGCTCAACGTTCCTTTTTGATCAAATTCGCCTTCGGTATGCAAATCTGCCGAACGCCACGCACCGTATTCGCCATTTAATAACTGCGTTGTCATTTCTAAATGATACTTTAGCGGATCTCCCCCGTAGGTTCCGGACCAGTTTTGTACGACATTCCAATCGGTTCCTTCTCCTCCGTTGCAAGTTGTTACAATTCTCTGTTTATCGGATAACGGATCCATTTCACGAATGATTTTGGTGCATTCTTCTGCAAATTCTTTCGGAATTGTACTTTCATTCTGCAAGCCCCACATTACAACCGACGGACTGTTTCTGCGTTCCTTAATCCATTCGCGTAAAAGCGTTTTAAAATTTTCTTTGAATTCCGGTGTATCGTACCAGATATGTGCCGAAAACTGACTCCAAAACAGAATTCCGTTTTCGTCTAATGCTGCCTGATATAATAAATTATGGGGCTGATGCGCTTCTCTGAAAGCATTAAATCCAGCCGTTTTTATTTGTTCAATTCGGGCATGAATTTGTTCGTCTGAAAAGGCGTGACTGTTTCCAATTTGATGTTCGTACTCACAAACTCCATTTATAAAAACAGGTTCATCGTTAATGAAAAATCGATTGTCTTTTCCGTCACGACTTACCGGCCAGCTTACCCAGCGGATTCCATAAGGCGTTGTTAATTGATCTATTATTTTTCCGTTTTCGTAAATTGAGGTTACCAATTTGTATAAATATGGATGGGATGGCGACCATAATTTCGGATTTTGAATTTCCGGTAAAGTCAACGCGACTTCTTTCTTCTCTCCAGAATTGTATTTGATTTGATTTTTAATGCTTGAAACTTTCTTTCCTGAAGCATCAAAAAGAATATTTTCTAAGATTAGATTTCGGTCTGAAGTCCCGTAATTTCTGATTTCTGTTGTGGTATGAAGAATTGCTTTTTGTTTAGAAACCGATTTATCATTCCACACATGAATGCCAAAAGGTTCGATTCTGATATCGTTTGTAATCACTAAAGAAACAGGTCTGAAAATCCCCATTGGCTGAGAACCTTCTGAAAATCCCCATTCTCCCGAACAGCCTCCGCAAACCCACGGAAGATCAGCAATAAAAGAAGGATGTGAAACTTTTACTAAAATCTTATTTTCCTTATGAAAAGAAACGGCTTTGGTAATCTCTAAAGTGAAAGTGGTTCTTCCGCCTTTGTGCTGACCTACTTTTTTGCCGTTTACCCAAACATCTGCGTACGAACTTACGCCTTCAAAAAAAAGGAAAAGTTTTTTGCCAATGGCAGATTTATCAAGTTTTAAAGTTTTTTTGTACCAGGCGGTACCGTGCAAATTTCCATGTTTTGTTCTTCTAAAGCCATAATACTGATCCCAATTGTGAGGCACACTTACCTTGTTCCAATTGGAATCAGTTTTTGGATTTTCTACAAAATCTTCTTCTTTCAGCGGAAGATTATCCAACATTATGGTTTCCCAGGATGAATTCAGCGAAATTTCTTTACGAACTGAACTTTTACTCTGACTCCAAACAAAGTAAAAACCTGAGAAAAAACAAAAAATAAAAAAAACTATTTTCTTCATATTTTTAAACCATATAAGTGATTATAAGGTTGTTTTTTGGTTTATTATACAACGCCTTTACTCGGCTTTTTTGTCATTTCGACGAAGGAGAAATCACACTCGGGATTCGACAAAGATTGTCTCTACTTTGCGGAGCTTCTAGTGTGATTTCTCCTTCGTCGAAATGACAAGATTGTGTTATTAAACCTGACGGCTTTTGAAAACCCGTCAGGTTTAATGCAATCTTGGTTCGCGTGAGGGATGGCAGTGGAGCTCTTTTTTGGGGCAATTTTTGCTCCGCCTGTTCGCTTACGCTCGGGTCTTTGCCTCAAAAAAAGCGGGAACGTACAGCCCGACCCGGAGGGACACGCCCAAAATACTATTATTTTAATAGAATAACCAGTCTACTGCTGCTTTTTCTCCTGCATCTATATACCCAACATCGCGAGTTGTAATGGTTTGATCTGCATCGATGAAACCTAAAATTAATACTTTTCCTTTTCCTAAATCGAGTTTGTTTTCACCCGGCTGAAAAGTATAGGTATGAATGTTTACACGTGGCAGTTCTTTCAAATTCATGGCACTTGCCAAAATCACTTCGGCCTGACCGTGGGCGTTTCCTGCAGCATCGGTTTCTAAACTTGGCGGTAATAAAAATCTCTTTTGGTCTGAATTGAAATAACCTACAACCAGTTTTACGGCTTTGTTATTTCTGAATTTCAAATGTGTTCCTTTTTCGTTCTGATCGTTTTCTACAAACGAGAATCCTTTTAGGTTCTGGAGTTCGGGAGCAATTTTTGTTAGTTCTGAAATATCGGTTCCATAAACTTTTGTTCCGGTTTTAACCAAATACGTTCCCGGTTTTTCGTCGATGAAAGTGACTTCTGCCGTTTTCCACGGTTTTCCTTCTTTACTTTCTATTTTACCATCTTTAGAAGATTTCAGTTTTTCTAAATTTCTTTTAAAATTCGCCAACTCACGTTCGTAATGCGGTAACAATTCAGCCCAAGTCTTGTTGTTTCCGTCGTCTCCTCCAATCGGGATTCGGCGTTGCGCGGTCTGCATACTATTGGCGTACCAATAAGTATCTTTGGTTAAATTTACCAATAATTCATAATGTTTGATGCTTTCTTCCAAATGTGGCATCGCTTTATCCAGATCTGAAATGTCATTAGAATAACTGTATCTCAAAACCAGTAACGCTGCTTTTACTTTCTCTGAAAAGAAATCGGCGAAAGCTTTGTAACAATGTACATCGTTTTTAAGACGTAAAAATTCTTCTTTGTCTTTGGTTACACTTGCTTCGGCTTTGTCGATAGCTTCAACGGCCAATCTGCCGTGTTCTGTAATTTCAGCAATAATCTGCGTTGGAAGTTCCCCAGAATGGGGTTCTTTGTTCCATTCTTTTTTGGCATATTCTAAAAGTAATTCTCCCGGAGGTCCGCACGATTCGTGGAATCCCGGATACACTCTCCATTTTGCCGGATTTACCAACTGACTTTCAAACATACCTAATAATAAGGTTTGACGGTTTCCTTCAGTAATTCCGAAACGTCTTAATGTTTTTGGAGCGATTTCTCCTGTTTCTTCGTAGGCTTTTAAAATATTATTAGCAGCTTCCTGATCTGTTCCGTATTTTGTCGCTAAATCATTATCCCAATATTTAACTTCTGCGTTTCGGTCTCTTTTACTGTCCCAGGCATATCTTGCCCAGGCCTTGTACCAGATCCAGTCGCGATCCATCTCCAGCAGTCTTTCGCCAGTTTTGGTTTTATCGGCAGAATAAGGCCAATCCCAATACGATGCCTGCGGGTATAAATGTAATGCATTGGCGCCGTGAACGCTGTGCATTGCTTTTACGGTTTTCTGGATAAAATCTGGTGATCCGTATCTGAAAGGCTCTAAATTGGCCAAAATATGAACGTTCTCAATATGAATCGATTTTAACGAACTCAATTGCTTGTGTGTTTCACCCCAAGGTCCGCCTGGCGTATAAGTCGTCAGCGATTCTCCTGTATATTTGCTTTCGGTGTACAGATTTTTGTATAACGGGAGCGATTTCTCCATAACCAAAGGTCCGTCTGTATCGTGAGAACGTAAAATAATTGGCGGTTCATCTGTTTTTCCTAAGGCTTGTAAACCGTCGCGAACACCCGGAATTATGGTTTTGGTAAACCATTCTACGTCGTCATCCACAGTATTGATCGCTTCTCCGAGACAAACCATTAAACCTACATTTGGATATTTTTCGATAAACGCAGCAATTGACTTTCGTGTATAATCGGAAAGTAAAGGCGTAATTGGTCGCGAACGATCTTGTGTTTTTATGTTGTAATGTTCTGCAAAAGGTTTAGAAACGATGATATTGTAAAACATTTGGATTACCCAAATTCCTCTTTTATTGGCTTCTACGGTTAAGAATTTATAAACTTCTTCGTTTTTTTTGAAATCCTCGTCGCTTACTTCTACCGCAAACGGATATTCTTTTAGTTTGACTAAAGAAGCAAAAGGATGACCGTTCCATAGATACAAAGAATTCATTCTATTGTCTACCATCATATCCAAATACTTAATCCATAAAGCTTTATCATAAAACCACGGAAAAGTTTCTGGTGTATAAGGATATTCGTAAACGTCACGACCCGGAAGATAAACCGGTTTCTGCATTCCGATACAGGCGCCGCGCAAAACCATTTCGGGACTGTCATCAATATTAATTTCGGAAGGAACTTTACCTGAGGATTTGATTCGCTCTGCTAATTCCAAAGCACCATACAACGCTCCAGTCGCATCTGTTCCTTCAATAAAAATGGTATTATTTTGTGTACGAATCTGAAATCCTTCTTTTTTACTTAATTTACTGTCATCGATTTTGGCACTTTTGGTGTTTTTTTTCCAGAAATCTGTTCCTTTTTCGCCGATTACAATTACTTGTTCTTTTGACTTTTTAAACTTGTCAGATGGACTAACTTTGAATCCTTTTGAAGTTAGGGTTTCTGCTAATTTCTCTGCACCAAACTTTGCTCTTGGCGCATTTGCATCACTTACAATAGTGATATTTTGCGCTGTTGCGAAAGTGACGTAAAAACTAAAAAAAAGTAAACTTAGGTATTTCATTGTATTTTGTTTTTATTCTTGGCAATCTTACCTCGTTCTATTTGTCATTTCGACGAAGGAGAAATCTCCGCAAGTAACTCCGCAAACTAAATCGACAATCTTTGTGGAGTTAATTGCGGAGATCCCTCGTTCCTCGGGATGACAAAAATGAGAGAAAGCTCTATTATTTTAATTCTGAAAAATCTTTTTCAAATAAGCCACATTTGCTCCGTAATTGGCTTTTACATTATGTACTTGTGTTACATCTCTTGAACGCTCCACAATTAACCATCCGCTCCATTTCATTTCGTCCAGCGTTTGTTTGATTTTTGGCATGTCGATCGCCGGATCATTTTCTAACCAGAATTTATCGGTGTTGGAAGCGTGAATCTGTGCTAAATGTTTTTTGCCTAAAATTTTTAATTCAGCCGAAATGTCTCTTCCGTTATCAACTGCATTCGCAAAATTGAACGAACTTTTAATGTATTTGGAACCTATTTCTTCTAAAAGTTTTTTCTCGTCTGTAGCATTTAGTGACGTTTCAATAGCAATTACACCGCCAATTTTACCGACTTGTTTTCCTGCCCATTTTAATCGTTCAATAATAATTGGGCGTAATTCGGGATTTTTAGTCAAATCACTTTCTGTGCCTAATGGTAAATACGCGACTTTTACTTTCATGTTTTTCATCGCTGTCACACAATCGTTTATCATAGGCTCGATGGTTTCTCTTTTGGCAAAAGACTGCGCATAAAACCCTGACATTGCAATAGAACTGATTCCGACATTTACTTCTTTAGATTTATCCAGAAACCTTTGTCTTTCTACGGGATCTCCTAGTTTGCTGTCAAAGGTTGGTCGCTTTCCTAAACCGCCCATATCCAGTTCGATTCCGTCTGCTTTTATATCAGACGCAAGTCCAAACGCACCTAATTTTTGTCTTTTTAAAATCATCCAGTCGCAAACCGCCACTTTGTATTGGTGCTTGTTTTTTGATGCCTGAGCCGTTGCACAGCTGTTGAATGTTGTCGATAAAACAACAAGTAGTGCAATTAATAAGTGTTTTTTATATATCATGGGTATATTTTTTTGCCACGAATTACACTAATTACACTAATTTTTTAAATAATAATTCGTGAAAATTTGTGGAATTCGTGGCGAATAATTTCTTTACTCTTCTTCTGCTTTTACAGCTGTTACGACTTTGTTTTCATCGCCAGGCCAGATTCCGTTTTTGATTGGAAGTGCTTTTAATTTGCTCGGATCAACTTTTACATATTTCAGTTTTTCTCTTCTCCACGTATATACAATATGCACCATTCCGTCAGCACTTTGAATCATCGACGGATAAGAATACTGACTGATTTTTGAATCTTCTAAAACCAAAGCGGCGTTCCAATTAATTCCGTCTTTCGAAACCGAAACATTCAAAGGCGTTCTTGGCCCTTTTGCTTCTTTTCCCGGAGGCAGGACGTGATTGTAAACCAATAAATGTCTGCCGTCTTTAAGTGTAACGGCATCTGTTCCTGAGTTGTTATTTGGAAGTCCAATTAACTCAACATCCGACCAGGTTTTTCCGTTATCTTTTGAAAAGGTGCTGAAAATAGCGCGGTTTCTGGTTCTTCCGATCGCCTGAATACTTCCATCTTTATGAAATAAAATACTTGGCTGAATCGCATTGATTTTCTGTTTTCCTCTTGAAAGCGTATCGCCCATTACCCATGTTTTCCCGAAGTCTGGTGTAGATTCCATTCGAAGTCTCCAGCCATCGCCTTCTATACTTGACGGACAAAGTAAAGTTCCGTTGCTTAATAAAACAGGTTTGTTTTTGATTGGCCCTAAGAAACCGTCTGGCATTTTTTTAGCTTCAGACCATGTTTTTCCGCCATCAGATGAAGTTCTGATTACACCCCACCATTCTGATGGTTTAGGGCCGATTTTATAAAATAACATTAAATCGCCACCCGGAATTTGATACAAAACCGGATTCCAGGTTGGTAATCTCGGTCCGTCTTTCATCACTCCGTCAGCTACTTGTATACCTTCGTTCCATTTATCACTTCCTTTTGGTTTGATTGCCACATAAATACAAACGTCCGGATGTCTTTCTTTAGTACCTCCAAACCAGGAGGCTACAAGATCACCATTGGTTGCTTCTACGATAGTTACGGCGTGGCAAGACGGATAAGGGGCTTTATCATAGATAAACTGATCTACTAAAATGCCTTCTTTCCAGGTTTTCTTTTCTAAAGCCGATTTACAGCTTCCTAAAAGAAATAAACTAAACAGGATAAATGTTACTTTGAAAATCTTCATTCTTAGGTTTTATTTTTGAATTACAATTTCTGATATTAAATGCATTCTCAATAATTTTTTACACAAAATTATTTATTAAGTGTAAAAATGACACTAATTTTTTAAATATCTATCCTGTACTGTCCCGAATTAACAGAAAAGCAGATTATTTAACATTTAAAACATAAGTTCCTGACGGAAGTGTAAGTACAAGATTACCTTTTTCTGTTTTAAATGTATTTGAAGTCTTGTGTAGTTTTTGATTATTGATAGTAACTTTAGAAGCATTTTCTGTGGGAAGATAAACAACCGCAGTCGTATTGGCAGGAATCGTAATATTCCACGACAAAGAATTTTTGCTCTTTTTCCAGTTACTTTTAATTAATCCGTAAATAGACTCGTAAGAAGTATTCACGTAAGTTAATCCGGCATTAAAATCGGGTTTCATGATAATTTCTTTGAAACCTGGAGTTTCTGGATTGCTTTTTATTCCGGCCATATTTTCGTAATACCAAATCAGTAAATCACCCAAAAGCATGACATGGTTTTGCGAATTCATTTTTGGATCTGCCGTGTTACCGTTCCATAATTCCCAAATCGTAGTGGCGCCGTTTTTCGCCATATATCCCCAACTCGGATAGGTATTGTTGGACGCCAGTTTATAAGACAAATCAGGTCGCCCGAACTGCGATAAAGTCCGCATTAAAAACTGCGTTCCGATCACACCTGTACTGATGTGACCTTTGTATGTAACTTCAACTTCATAAACAATATTTTCAAAAACTTTATCTTCCAGATTCTCCGGAACCATTCCGAAAGTCAATGGTAAAAGATTTGCTGTTACCGTATTATTGGCGTAGTTATTTGTTTTTAAATTGAAAAACTTAGCATTAAATGCTGATTTTATTCTTTGTGAGAGTCCTTCATAATATTGAATATCTTCATTTCCAGAATCATTAATTGTGGCAAATTTTTTCATTTTTTGCAATAAATGATAATAGAATGCACTCGCAATCAATTCGCCGTTTGTTGTTCTGGCTGAATCTTTAGAATGAATCAACTCCAGAGATTCCGGTGGAACGCACCAATCGCCGTATTTGTCTTTGGTCATTAAATCCTTAACCAAATAATTTTTCTCCATATACACCACCCATTTTTTCATTGATGGATAGTGTTTTTCGATTACTTTTTTATCTGCAAATTGCTGATACAACATATCGGCAACTGTAATATACGTTCCCGGCCAGGTCACATTATCCCCGTAATAACGCCAGAAAGCCGGCGCAACATCCGGAATTCCGCCATCTGCCGTCTGTGCATTTTTAATATCGTCCAGCCATTTTGCATATAAAGTCTGATTGTTAAAAATAAAACTCTCGCCGTAAGCACCCGTAGTACGATCACCCAACCAAGGCTGGCGCTCATTTCTTTGCGGACAGTCAATCGGCATTCCTTTATAATTCCCTCTGATTCCCCAATAGGCATTTTTGAAGATCTGGTTCATCGTCGCATCAGAAGATTCAAAAGTTCCCGTTGTTTTGATGTCGTCATAAACTACTTTTCCAACAAAATTATCTAATGTTGGTTTTGACGGAAATCCTGTAACTTCTACAAATCGAAATCCGTGGAAAATAAATCTTGGTTCCCAAACTTCTTCGCCTTCTCCTTTTAAAATATAATGATCTGTCGTTCTCGCATCGCGCAGATTATCAATATATAAAGAACCATCGGCCTGCAAAGATTCAGCAAACTTCAAAGTGATTTTGTCACCGCTTTTTCCTTTTACTTTCAATTGTAACCAGCCTACCATGTTCTGGCCCATATCCAGAATATAAGTTCCGCGTGGCGTTTTCTTCATGGAAATTGGCTTTACTTCTCCCATTATTTTCATATTCGGAGTCATCTGAGCTTCATAAAAACCGCCCGGTTCCTGAACATATTCGGCGCTTAACCAATTTTTATCATCATAATTTACAGTATTCCAGTTTTTTAATTCTTTGCGTGCATCATAATCTTCGCCATCGTATTCATTATTAGATAAAATCGGTCCATTTGTAGTAACTTTCCAAGTATCGTCTGTACGAATTACGTCTTTGCTGCCATCTGTATATTCTACAAACAATTGCAAAGCCATTTTTGGATAACCAAAAGTCTTGATTTTATAAGGTTTATAATCCTGACGCATAGTAAAAAAACGGCCATTTCCAAGAATAGTTCCCAGCATATTTTTGCCTTCTTTCAATTGCGAAGTCACATCAAAAACATTGTATTTTACATTCTTGGTGTAATCTGTAGGAACGGGTGCTAAAACCTGATTTCCAATTTTATTTCCGTTAATATACAATTCGTACATGCCTAAACCCATTAAATATACTTTCGCACTCTTAATTTGTTTTTTAAGGTTGATTTCTTTTCTTAAATATCTTGCCGATAATCTCGAATATTGCGAAATACTATCTCCCGGCGAAGCTTTTTCATAACCAATCCAACGCGTCGATTTCCAGTCGGCATAATTTAAAATTCCCATACTGAAAAATGCTTTTTCAGTAGATTGAATTTCTCCTTTATTCGTCCAGATTTTTACTTTCCAAAAAGCATTTTGTCTGTTTTCTAAAGTTTTTCCATTGTAAATAATATTGACAGATTCGTTGCTTTCTATTTTTCCACTGTCCCATAGATCGGCATTATTCGCGTTTAAATTTTCTTGAGTCGAAGCAATAATAATCTGATAAGCGGTTTGTTTTACATCGTTTACATTTGCATCAATCTGCCAGCTTAATCGCGGTTGCAAAACATCAATACCTTCCGGATTGTTCATCATTTCGCATTGCAGATTGTTTACACTGATTTTGTTTTGGGCTTTCGCCGAAAATGCAGACAATGTGATGATTAATGTAAGGTGTAAAAACTTTTTCATGGTATTATTTTTTGTTTCTCGCAGATTTTACAGATTGAGCAGATTTTTTTATTTCTTTAAAGTAAAAATCCCTTAAATCTGCAAGAGTAAATTTATTCTCATTTTTGTCATTTCGACGAAAGGAGAAATCACACGCGGGATTCTACAAAGATTGGCTCACTTTGTGGAGTTTCTAGTGCGATTTCTCCTTTCGTCGAAATGACAAACTGGACGATTAATATATGATTCTATTCAGAAATCACACGCTCCAACTTCTCAGAAACCGCAATTTCTTTTCCGTTTTTAAAAACCCTAAATCCTTTTCCTTTATGATATTTCTCTCCGGTTTTATCCCAAAGAATCGTAATAATATTGCCATGATACAAAACATTATCCAGACAAAACCAATCCCATTTTTCCGGCGGAATCAACGGATTTACCTCAATTTTTTCATCCTCTCTCGGGCGTAAACCAACCAAACCGGTAATCACCAAATCATTAAAAGTCGAATGATTATAATAACGGCTTCTTTCTCTGTCGCCCATTAACCAATAGCCTGTAGTTTCGTCCAGATATTCGCCAAGATAAGGTTTTCCTCTATAATACTGCGACTGCACATACAATTCCATTTGTTTGAAATAATCAGGTTTTGCCACAAAATCCTGATTGTAATTGTTCAAAACATTGGCCATTGCGGTCAAAGTCTGCGAACTTGCAAAAGGCCAGATTGCCCCGTCCCACTCGCAGGTTCCGGTTCCGTGAGTTCTAAAACGCGGACTTCTTCTTTCTGCCGTTGTTAATCCAAACGGAGCCGAAAATCCTTTTTCATCCTTCACCTGCTCCCAGGCTTTTTCAAAACCTTTATCTTTTTGAGGCAGATTAAAATACCACGGAATAAATCCAATCGCTTCTCTCACCTGTGCTAATGTATCTTTTTCTGTGAAAGTTTCAAAAAACTCAGATTTTTTATTCCACAATTTCGTTTCCACTAAGTTCTGAAGCGTATCGGCTTTTGCAGTAAAATAATTTTCTTTTGCCGTATCGCCTTTTAGTTTTGCCATTTTAGACAGCGCCACCGCATTTCCAAACATATAACTGTTAATTGTTGGGCGCGCATTTCTAAACTTTCTCGCACCGCTCAACGATTCTTCCATACCGTCTTTTACGTCAAATTGCCAGAATAAACCGTCTTTACGTTTTCTGTCGCCTTCCCAAGCTGCATATTCATTAACCAAATCCGGATACATATTCAGTAAAAACTTGTCATCTTTATTTACTAAATATCTGTTGTATAATGCATCAGCTGTCCAAGAACTAAACGTTCTGAGTTTCTTCATTGGCTTTCCATCATTTCCTCTAAACCATAAATGAACGTCCTGCTCAATATATTTAGGATCATGAACCCAGCGGAATTCATTAATATGATGTCCCAAAGCACAACTGATCATATTGTATTTATCGGCATAAGAACGATCTACCAAAAACTCCGTGATCGCAAATCCCTGCGGTGTATTTTTGATATGTTTACGAACGCTCCACCAACGGAAATAATAGATTTCCTCAAAATTCTGCTGTGGACATTCAAACAACGGAATATTCTTTTCCATCCAGCTCCACGCGCTGTCATTCGGAATCGCAAATTTTAAATTCTCGTCTTCCATCGTGTTGAAATAATCAACATAATGTTTGAAGTTATTTTCTTTTAAAACAACCGATTTCCCTTTATTTGAAACATTCGCACCTGATTTACAACTGCTGTTTAAACAAGCAATTATAATTGAAAGGGTTACTATTTTATGTTTGAGATTTGTTAACATTATTTTTTATTTATTATATAATTCTGCAACTAGTTTGTCATTTCGACCGAAGGGAGAAATCGCACTAGAAGCTCCGCAACAATATTTGACATTCTTTATGGTCACGCGTGTGATTTCTCCCTTCGGTCGAAATGACAAAACGAGACGTTATATTTCCTTATATCACTTATATGGTTCAAAAAAATTATTTCCCAGTAAAAGTATAAGTCTGCCCTGCTTTCATATTCACATCGTAAATATTGTAATTCGGTAAAACGACCTTCTTCAATTTAGCTTCGCTAGAAATAATCGGTTTCTTCACTTCCACATCATAAAACAAAACATTTGCATTTTTACCTTTTGCCTTTTTGATAGAAGAACCACTCAGCGTATTTTGCACTTTCAATCGGCAGTTTCCACCTAATTTAGAATAAATTTTCAAAGTTGAAACTTTATTATTTTTCCACGTCATATCGATTACGAAACCGCCTCTCGCAACCAAACCTTTTATACTTCCGTCTTTCCAAACCGTGGGTAAAGCCGGCAATAAATGAATCGCATCTTCCTGACTCTGCATCAGCATTTCGGCGATTCCGGCCGTACAGCCAAAGTTTCCATCAATCTGGAAAGGCTGGTGCGCATCTAACATATTCGGATACGTTCCGCCTCCTTTTCTCTGATCTGCCGTTACCAAATGCAACTGATCCTGAATCAGTTTATATGCGTGATTTCCGTCTAATAATCTCGCCCATAAATTCACTTTCCATCCCATTGACCAGCCTGTAGATTCGTCTGTTCTGTAAATCAAAGATTGTTTCGCAGCTTCAAATAATTCCGGTGTTTTGATTGGCGAAATCTGATTACTCGGATACAAGCCGTACAAATGCGAAACGTGTCTGTGGTTATCTTTTGGATTATCCCAATCTTCCTGCCATTCCTGTAACTGATTGTATTTTCCCACTTTCATCGGAGCCATTTTTGCTAAGGCATTCTGTACTTTTTTAGTAAAATCAGCATCTGGAGCAACCAGTTTTGAAGCCTCAATAACATGTGTAAATAAATCAAAAACCAACTGATTGTCCATCGTAGTTCCCGATGCAATAGTGGCTTTTCCTGTTCCTCCTGCATGCGTATTCTCTGGCGAACTTGACGGAACTACAACCAAATATTTTGTATTTGGATCGATGATCATAAAATCTAAAAAGAAACTTGCCGCACCTTTCATAATCGGATAAATTTCTTCTAAATATTTTTTATCACCCGTATATAAATATCTTTCCCATAAATCCTGACAAACCCAGGCGCCACCCGTTGGCCACATTCCAGACGCAGCAGAATCTACCGGAGCCGTTACACGCCAAATATCTGTATTATGATGTAAAACCCAACCGTTTGCATTGTACATGGTTTTTGCAGTTATGGCGCCCGTTATACTTAATTCTTTCGCCATTTGCAAAAACGGTTCGTGCATTTCCTGTAGATTCGTTACTTGTGCCGGCCAGTAATTCATTTCGGCATTGATGTTTGTGGTGTATTTACTATCCCACGGCGGAGTCACCATATCGTTCCAGATTCCTTGTAAATTGGCCGGCTGTCCGCCCGGTTGTGAACTTGAAATCAATAAGTAACGTCCAAACTGGAAATACAATGAAGCTAATTGTGGATCAAATTCTTTAGAGAAATCACGGATTCTTTCGTTTGTTGGTTTCTTTGCATTTTCATTTGTTCCTAAATCCAACGCAACCCTGTTGAAGAATTTTTGGTAATATGCTGTATGCGCCGTTTTTATTTCGTCGAAACTTTTTGGTAAAGCCTGCTCTAAATACGATTTGCTTTTCGCAATTTCGTCACCCGAAATGTCTTGATAGTTTTTAAAATTGGTTGCAATTGAAATGTATAAAGTAACTTCATCGGCTTTATCAATACTTAAAACGCCGTTGCTGGCGCTAATTTCGCCGCCTTTATTTTTAGCGGTAAGCCTTCCCTGAAATTTCACTTTTCCTTTTACATTTTCAAAATTTGTCCCTAATCCGGAAAGTATAATTTGGTTTCCTTCTGTTGAAGCAACGGTTTTATCAATCGGACTGTTCATAAAAACATTACACGTAATTTGTCCCGGTTTGCTTGCCGAAAGTTTTACTGCAATTACCTGATCGGCAAATGCTGTAATAATTTCACGCGTAAATTCCACTCCATTTACTGTGTACTTTACTTTCGCGGAAGCGTTACTTATATCTAAATCCCTATAATAATTAGAATATTTCTGATGCCCAGGAAACGAAATATACACGCTTCCAAAAGTCTGATACGGCATTCCGTCATTGGTCTGCGACATAATATCCTCCGTCGCCAAATCCTGCGCTTCATCAAATTTTCCATCAAATATTAACTGACGAACGATCGGCAAAGCTTTGATTGACTTAGTATGCGCATTACTGTTCGGAGAACCTGCCCAAATGGTTTCTTCATTCAATTGTAAACGTTCGACTGCCGGATCGCCGAATACCATTGCACCCAATCGTCCGTTGCCTAATGGCAAAGCTTCGTTCCAGATTGAAGCTGGTTTATCGTACCATAATTTCAGGTCGTTTTGCGCTGTTGCTGTAAGCGAAAAAATTCCCAGACAGATTACCGTTATTTTACTTTTTAACTTCATGTTTATATTTTTTTTTGCCACGAATTTCACGAATGGCACTAATTTCTTTTTTAATTTTTATTTCAATTTCTCTAATTTTTTGCCACTCTCGATAGCTATCGGGAGTGGCAAAAAAAAATTAGTGCAATTCGTGTAATTCGTGGCTATTTTTTAGTTTCATAAACCTTCAGATTTTTTTCTCCGAACATTTCATATAATTTGTCGATATCTTTCAAAGCATTTTTGGGTAAATTTTCTGCTTTATTTCCAAAAACATATAATTTGTCATAAGGTTCAATCACACAAGTCGATTCGTCGATTTCGCCTTTTGCATTTTTGACTTTATTCAAATCTAATCCTAAATATTTCGCCATAAACGGATACATTGCCATACGTTTTGAAACGCCGTAATCGTGTCCTTCTTTTCCAAAATGAGCATTTTCTACCAAATCTTTTTTACCGTACAATTCATACGTTCTTTGAATGAAAGGAAATTCCAACTCCGGAACTGCCAATGTCCAGTCTTTTCCATCTGAAACAATTAGTTGTGGTTTTGGCGCCATCATTGCTGAAATTTCTGCATTGTTTGTTCCGTTTCCGCAAAGGTGAATTCCGCGTCCGCTTTCGCACGGACAACCGCCTGAGAAATGAGATGAAACCATTACCACTGGAGCCGTAACTTTTACTCTGTCATCGATTGCTCCTAAAAACATAGTGTGTGAACCTCCGCCAGAACCGCCCGTAACACCAACTCTAGACATGTCCGCATTTTTTACAGTCGATAAATAATCTAATAATCGAATTCCGCTTAAAACCTGAACTGTTGATGCAATGCTGTTTCTGTGTGTTTGTTCTGGAAACTGAAGCAATGATTCTCCCCAGGCAAACAAATCATAACTTACTACAATAGCCCCCATTTTGGCTAAAATGGCACAACGATACTGCTCGTCTTTTCTATATCTTCCGTCACCGAAATGTCCGTCCGGTGTTAAGATTACAGCCGATTTTTTATTTAACGGATACGGTTTGTAAATCGATCCTGTAACATAAACTCCCGGAAGAATTTCTAACCCAATATTTTCAATACTGTAATCTTTATAAATTCTCTTAGGAGTTAAAAGTGGCTTAGATTTTGGCATTGGGGGAGCCTTGTCTAGACCAAATGAGGTTATCATACATGCTTTTAACTCCTTTTTACGTTTCTCCCATTCGTCTGTGGTTGAATATTGGCTTTCTAAATAAAACAAGCGCTCTTTTCCTTTATCAACTGAAACTTTATGGTTTTCATATTTACGAATAATGTAGGTTCCGTCGGGTTGTTTAAAATACATCAATTCAAACGGCGCCAGAATATTGGTCAGCGAAACCGCCAGATTTCCCGGTTCAATTCTCCAGTCTGCATAATCCAGTTCTTTTCCTTTTAGTAAACCTCTGTCATCGTTGATGGTAATATTAAAAATAGTTCCAATTTTTTGAATGGTTTCTGAAACCGGTTTTCTAAAATTTTCATCAGAAGTAATCTGCGCATTTGAAATGGTCAATGCGAAAATTGAAAGTAAGATTGTGTATTTTATTTTTTTCATTTTATTTCAAAATTGTTTTTGAATTGCCTCCTGCTTTAGCTGGAGGAAACAAATTGATTTTTAATATTGGCTTTAGCCTAACTTATTTATTTGGCTAAAGCCCTCTGACTTTGTCTATTTATAACCTCCAGTTAAAACTGGAGGCAATTGATTTTTTATTTGATAATTGCTATGAACTAAGGACTACTAACTAAGAACTCATAACTTACACTCAATTGTATATTTTCCGGAACCAAATTCTAAACTTGGTTTCTTTCCATCAAAACCTGTTCTTACCACTTTTTTATTAATTCTAATTTCAGAATTTTTAGCAACTGGTAATTTTATGGTTGCCGAAGTATTCACCGGAATTTCGACCTCCAAAATAAATTTCCCGTCTTTCTTTTCCCAGGAAGAAACGATTTTCCCGTAAACCGAGTGATATTCCGCTTTCGCGAAAGTCATATCGCCTACTACTTCCGGCTGAATAAAGAAATGTTTGAATGCCGGTTTTTCGGGATCTGCATTAATTCCGGCCAGACTTTGATAAAACCATTCCTCAATTTGTCCCATCATAAAATGATTGTATGAGTTTCCTTTTCTCGGATCCCATTGTTCGGTCAAAGTTGTGACGCCATATTTAATCTGAAAACCGTAACCCGGCGCATCATAATGATTGTTCATTTTAAACATCGTTTCGTTTTCGCCATTTCGTGCCAAAGCCTGAAATAAGTAACGGTTTCCAACATCGCCCGTTGTTAATCGGTCGCCTTTTGCTTTGATATCGGCAATCAGATTTTGCATTACCGCTTCCTTAAATTGCGGTTCTACAATTTCCATAAAAACTGGAACGGCATTACTAAACTGGCTGTTTGTGCCGTATTGTTTCGTTTCCTTATTGAAAAATTCCTCATTAAAAGCTTTTTTAATCTCAGAAGTTAAGTTTTCATACTTCTCGATATCTTCTGTTTTATTAAACAATTTAGCTGCTTTTGCGACCAAACTGGCTCCATAATAAAAATGAGAAGTTGCCGAAAGCGCAATCGGACTATTTTTTGAATATCCAGCGGGATGTGTTCCGTAATCGTACCAATCGCCCAATCCGTGAGAAACGATGTGATTTTTAGACCTTGATTCTAAATAATCGACATAGTTTTTCATTACCGGATAATATTTTTCAATTAAAGACGCATCACCATAATATTCATAATACATCCAAGGCAGGATTACACCCGTTACACCCCATTCCGGAGAATCGGTAAAATCGCCTCCAAAAACCACATATTCCGGAACGATTGTCGGAATTAAACCGTTTTCTCTCTGCGAATCTGAAATGTTCTGCATTGTCGCCGGAATGAAATTTTCCAGATTATAATTAAATAGTAATCCGGGTCCGTTTAAGTGAATTTCTTCCAGCCAGCCCAATTTTTCTCGTTGCGGACAATCGGTAAAAACACTCTGAAAATTACTTTTTATAGCATTATTTATAATCTCATGGGTTTTGTTAAAAAGTTCATTTGAACAAACAAAACTTCCTGCTTCTCCTGCGGAATTATAAATAAAATTTGATTTCAAATCTAATATTGTCGGCAGACTTTTATCTTTTGTTTCCTTATAATTAATGTTTTCTATTTGAATAAATTGAAAGCCGTAATAACTGAATTTTGGTGTCCATTCTTCTGTTCCGTTACCTTTTAAAGTATAATCGTAATAATGAGGCTTACCCGATTTTCCCTGTCCGACAGTTCCGTCTTCATTTAAACTTTCTCCAACCCAGACACGAACCGTCTGTCCTTTTTTTCCTTCAACTTTTATCGTTGGAAATCCAGAAAGATTCTGTCCCATATCAAACACAAAAAAATTCGGTTTCAGCTCTTTCGAAGTCTTCACTTCATATTGTTTCTGAATCGTAATTGGTGTTGCCGTCTGAGGTCTTAAAGTTCCTTTTGGTGCTTCCTGAATCACTACTTTATTCCAGCCTGAATCTTTGAAACCTTTTCTGTTCCAGTTTTTTTTCTCTAGATTGGCATTGTAATCTTCTCCGCCAAAAATACTGTTATATGTAATTGGACTTTTGCTGTATTTCCAGCTTCCATCTGATTTTATAATTTCTTGTGAACCGTCTTTGTAAACGACTTTCATTTTAAAAAATAAAGTCGGCGGACCAAAACTCACGAAGAATTTGGTATATCTTTCAGCAAGCGTATTGTACATTCCGTTTCCTAAAAGTACGCCAATTACGTTATCTCCTTTTTGAAGTTCTTTCGCAGTTAACTCGTATGTATTGTAATTAACTGTTTTATCGTAATCTGTCCACAAAGGTGCAAATTGGCTGTTTCCAACTTTTTTTCCGTTGATCGTCAATTCATAATGTCCTAATCCTGAAATATAAACAACGGCTTCTTTAATTTCTTTTTTTAGTTCGAAAGGTTTACGCAACATAATACTTCTGCGCGAAAGGGAATCGGATGCATTGATAATCGCATCTTTCTTTTCTCTTTTGTAAGTGGCACTGTGAAAGTTTCTTCCTTCCGGCAAATGACTGTCCGCTTTTGTAATCGCGCCAATCCAAATGGGGTTTAATTCTGATTCTAAAGGAGCGGTTCTAAAAAAAGCATTTTTACTCCATTTTGACATTTCGCCTTCCTGATTCCAAACTTTCACTTTCCAGAAATATTTGGTTTCATTTTTTAATGGACTTCCGCCATAAGAAATCTGAAGGTTTTTGTTCGAATTTATTCTTCCGCTGTCCCAAATATCGCCAAAGTCTTCTTTTAGTTTTTCCTCAGAAGAACCAACCAAAATTTGATAGCCAATTTGCGACGAATTAGATTCTTTTGAAACCAACTGCCAGCTTAATCTCGGCTGATTCTGAACAACTGTTAATGGATTTTCCGCCATTTCTGCCGTCAAATTCACAGGCAGAATTTGTCCATTCGAAATGAAAGTGACTAATAAGCTAATTGCTAATAATATGTTTTTAAAAAACTTCACTATATGATTTTTTTTTCGCCACGAATTCACGAATTAACTCTAATTTTTCTTTGTGTTTTATTTCTCTAATTTATACCTAAAATATTAATCTGATTAATAAGTGAAATCATTTCAATTTTGGGAAATAAATTACTTTCTAATGATAAAAATAATTCGTGAATTCGTGGCTATTTAAACTTTTATAATTTTCTAGTAACAAAAGATTCAATATTAAATACCGCTTCCGGAATTAATTTTCCGGTTTGAGGCAGGTCGACGTAATCGTCTGTGTCTGGCGCTGTGTCCGGATTTGGTGAATATCTTTGTTCTCCTGTTCTAAACATAATTCTTTCAAACCCGTCTGTTGGCGCGTAAAATATCTTTGTTGATTCTTTTTCGTTATTTACTTTTACAGTATAGGTGCGGTTTTTTGCATCCAGTTTAACTGTTATTTTATACGTTTTGTTTGCTTCGTATTTTGCAATTGTGCTGTAACGCGCTCCATTTTTTACTTTCAGTTCACCATCAGAATCAAAAGTCAATCTTACCGAAGGCAGACCTTGTTTGTTTTGAAATTCAATTTGTAATAAACCATGATTATTTTGTTCTGGTTTAATAGTAAAAACAGCTTCCATTTTTGACGCAAACGGAATCACCCTTTCTGCTCTTGAATAATCAAAATAATCCTGATCTCTTAAAGTCAGCCATTTTTTACCGTCGGCCTTCTTTTCGATTTTTGTAGATGCCCACGAAAGATCATAGGTATTCCAAAGTTTTAATTCCTCTCCGTTAGGAAGAGTATTAAAATCATCATTCACATCTTCTGTTACAACAGAAGTCACCGGAACCGGAATGGATGCCACCCAAATATCTTCTTTATTTACGCTGTAACCCACCCAGATTTTTCCGTCTGGCGGAGTTCCATTTTTTTCTGTAATTCCGCGTACGTATTGAGGACCGGCAGATTTATAGTTTCCGCCATAACGCATCGGACTTACTTCGCCGTGAACTAGCAATAAATCTTTATAATTTAATCCATCATCACTGGTCGAAATCGCCAGAGGCCAGCGGTATTCTGACGGATTGTATAATGTTGCATAACGATTGTCAGACGTTTTTTGTCCCCAGATTTTGGCGTTGCTGTTTACAAATCCCGGCGCGCGCAACGGCATATAATCCCATGATTTTCCGCCATCTTTACTGATTGATGTTAAAGCGTGTTTCCATAAACCAACCACATTTCCGTTTGGTAAATGATAATAACTAAACGCTTTATAAGGTTTTTGTAATGGAATTAATTCGTCATCACGATCTGCTTCTTCAACCCATTGCTGTAAAACTAAGGGTTCTGACAGTATTTCTTCGCAGGCTTTGATCAAACCTTTGTCTTTTGCTTTGGTATAAAATGGAAAAGCAGATTTTGACTTGTCCCAGGTTTTATTGTATCTGATAAAATAAATTTCGCCAAAACTTCCGTCTTTTTTGATTTCGCGAATTACACGTCCAATTCCTTTTCCGTCGTTTGGATCGTCTTTTTCATCCATTGCGATTCCGTAATAACCTAAGACAAAAAATCGTTTGTCTTTTGAAGTATAAAATCCCATTCTCTGGTGCATAATGGCATCCAGATTTTTGGCAACACCTTCTACACCTTCTTTTTTCCATCCGTCAGGAATATGATAAATTGGAAAAATTACGGTTGGTTTTGACCATGTTGTGCCATCTTTAGAAGTCATTAATAAAGTCTGGCTCGGCGGAATATGTTCACCCGAAGGATCACTTAAATAATGCAGATAAAAGGTATTGTTCCAATACGCCATCATCGGCTGATGATTGTATGTCCATCCAAAACCATCTGCTTTTTCTGGGTGTTCACGGCTGGCACGCATGATTTGTGTGGCGTGAACTCCAACCGCCGGACTTAACTGCCCGTGATGATAATCGATGTTTGAAAGTGTTTTTCCAACATAACGTACTGTGTCGTTTTGGGCGTTTACAGTTGTACAAGCCAAAAGAATTGTGGCTGTAATGGCGATGTTGGTTTTAATATTTTTGAAAGTATTCATTGGTATTATTTTTATCGTTATTAAACCTGACAGGTTTAAAAACCTGTCAGGTTTGCGACTGTAACTTTTAAATAAATCTGCTTAATCTGCCAGATCAGCGAGAAAATTGTTTCACGCAGATTTTACAGATTTGAGCTGATTTGAGCAGATATTATTAAATCTATTTAAAACTGTTTTGATTCATGCAGATTAAAATAAAAAATCTGCCATATCTGCTTAAATCTTTTTAAATCTGCGTAAAACTATTTTTTATTTCTTTTCAATTAATCCTTTTAAAACTTCTTCAGAAACTGTTGTAATTGTTCCGTGTTTGTGTCCTTCCGGAAGTTTTATTTTTGAAGAAACATCTTCAAAATGAACAAAATCTGATGTGCTTAAAGCTTTATAATTTTTGGACCCGTAATTGTCGTAATACAACAGCCATTTTTTACTGACTTTTACCACCGTTGGGCCTTCTGATAAATATTCCGTTAATGGTGCCGAACTTTTTTCGAATGGACCTAGAGGTGATTTTCCGAAAGCTACTTTTATATTTCGCATCGGTCTTGTATTGTCTTTCAAAACCAAAACGTATTCTTTTTTGCTTTTCTTTACAATTACACAGTCAATCACGCTGAAACCCGGATTGTAATATAATTTGGTATCTGAAAACGTTTTGAAATCCTTCGTCGTTACATAATACATTCTGTGGTTGTTTTTCTCTTCTTCCACTCCTTTTTCAAATCGAAACGGAATTGTTGATGCCCAGATAATAATGTATTCGTTTTTCACATCATCATAAAAAATTTCGGGCGCCCAAACGTTTACCACTTCCGGTTCATTTTTCATTACGGGAATATATTGCTGTTCTGACCAATGTATTAAATCTTTAGAACTGGCATATCCAAAACCGTTTCCGCCTTTCCAGTCGGTTGTCCAAACCATATGATACGTTCCGTCAGCACCTTTTGTAATGGACGGATCACGCATGATTTTACTTGCTCCAATTTCCGGTTTTAAAAATGATCCTTCAAGACCTTTCCAGTTGTAACCGTCTTCGCTGTAGGCTAAATATAAGCCTTCTGTTGCGGGTTCTCTAAACGATGTAAAAAGATATAAATCTTTCTTTTTCTGCGAATAACTGATCGCAAAAATTGAAAGGGTTATTATGATGAATATTTTTTTCATATCTATTTTATTTTCCTGCAATGTTTCCAAAACCTTGTAGGTATTTTTAAGTTCTCGTAATTACACCTACAAGGTTTCATCCCGAAGCTTCGGGATTGCAGGAGTGCAAAACAGCTGAAATCTTTGTCCAAGTTTTAAACTTTGACAAAGATTTCTATCGTTGCTTTTATTCTGTAATTGCTTTTTTATCTAAATCTTTTCCTTTTTTTATTGGAGTCGAAACATTATTAAAAACATTATTTTTTACGAATACATTTTTCGTTTCTTTCCCGTCGGCTTCGATAAAAATATCGGTTGCATTAAAAGGGAAATTATTATTGATCATCAAATTAGAAACATTATTCAGTTTAATAACCGGAACTGCTTTTATTGGTGTTGACGATCCAACATTATCCAGAATCAGGTTTTTAGAATCTGAAATTTTGAATGAAGAACCAACTGACGCATTTACTTTTACATCGTGAAATTCAACATCTGTTGCGGTATTTACTTCAAAACCTTCTTTTCCTTCGATGTTTATATTTGAAAACGAAATGTTCTGAACCGGCATTTCTGCAATTCCTAAAATCGCTCCGGCTTTATTGACATTCGTTCCCGTGATGTTACTCATGTGAATGTTTCTAAAAATTGGCGTTTTCTCTGTTACAGGTTCTTGTTTGGTGTCTTTATCATAGAAAAGACTCAATACAAAAGCTTCTTCTTTGATGTTTTTCATCACGATATTATCTACACGAATGTCTTCTACAACTCCGCCTCTTCCGCGAGCCGATTTGATACGGATACCGCGATCTGTTCCGTCGAAAACACAATTTGAAATCGTGATTTTTTTGATTCCACCCGACATTTCGCTTCCAATAACAACACCGCCGTGACCGCTTAACATGGTACAGTTTGTGATCGTAACATTTTCTGTTGCAATTCCGTATTTACGTCCGTCGGCGTCTCTTCCAGATTTAATTGTAATACAGTCATCTCCCACACTGATGTGGCAGTTTGAAATATGAACGTTTTTACAGGAAGAAGGATTTATCCCGTCGGTATTTGGCGAATGTGGATTAAAAATTGTAATTCCCGTGATCGTGACATTATCACAAAACTCCGGATTGATTGTCCAAAAAGGCGAATTTTGAAACGTAACGCCTTCAATCAAAATATTTTTGCAATTTAAAACCTGAAAGAAAGCAGGTCTGAAAAACTTTTTGTCCATTGTTCTTTTATAGTAAGGCTCGTAAACCATTCCGGGATTTTGCTCACCCCACATTTTTTGGTATTTCGTTTCCGGAATCGGGCCCTTTGCAGATTCGATTCGGTACACTTCATTCCACCATGCTTTTCCTTGTCCGTCGATTACTCCTCTTCCTTTTATGGTGATGTTTTCGGCATCTTTTGCGTAGAATAATGGCGAGAAAGTTTTCATCATTAATCCTTCGTAACGCATTTCTACAAAAGGTAAATAATCATCAAAATTCTCTGAAAATTTTAAAAGCGCACCCGAATCTAAGTGAATCGTAATGTTGCTTTTTAGTTTTAAAGCTCCGGTTAAATATTCACCGGCAGGAAAGAAAATGGTTCCTCCGCCATTTTTTGATGCTTTTTCAATGGCATTTTGAATAGCTCCGGTGCATTTTATTCCTTTGTTGTTTCCTCCTTCGTTCAGGATATTCAGCCAGCCGTCATTCGCGAAAGCGGTGTTAAATCCAGTTATGAAGAAGAGTATGATTAGTATGTTTTTCATAGTTGTGTTGTTTTTGGTTTCACGCAGATTTTTTTAGATTTTAGCGGATTATTATTATTAAAATCTGTTAAATCTGCTTTGATCTTTTTAAATCTGCGTGAAAAATTTTATTCTCATTTTTTGTCATTTCGACGAAGGAGAAATCTCTGCGAGTAGCTCGTCATGCTTGAGCAACTTTGTAGAGTTTCTTGCGGAGATCCCTCGTTCCTCGGGATGACAAGATTATGGTTACTGTGATTAGACCTGACAGGTTTTAAAAACCTCTCAGGTCTCTGAATCATTAATTTTTACTTCGATTTCAAAATCAAAACCCAGTCATTACCGTCTTCTTTTTTGCCTTCTGGCTGAAAATTTTGAGTTCCTTTATTTTCATAGGTTCCGATTTTTGTTTTTTTGCCATTTCTTGGATTATACCAGATGGCTTCAAATTTATCACCGGAAATTTTTCCTAGTTTTACTTCTATTATTCTTCCATTGTAGGTATATAGCAAGGCATAATTTTGCCCTCTTAGTGCCGGAATATAATCGTATTTTTCTCCCTGATTAACAACCAATGAAACATCCGGAGTTCCTTCTAAAAACGGAAATTCTTCCATTAGCTTCTTAATATAAACCATTTGTTTTGCTCCCGGTGCATTGATGGCGCTTGTCCATAATTCTTTATTTCCATACGCGGGTTTGTCGCCTTTTCTAAACATTTGCATTACGGCATTATGTCCGTAAGTATAACCTGCAGCGCCAGAAAGGACGGACCAATATCCGTAACGGCGAACATCATTTGCCGTCCATTTGGGTTGCAAAGTATCGTGCAGTCCGTGTGGAATTGCTTCGTACGATGGTTCTCCGTCCAATGTTGGTTTTGTTGGTGTTAATTCGAAATCTCTTAGAACAAATTTGTAATTGTCTTCTTTGAAATTTGTTTTGATTGAATCCTGATCGTATCTTCTGTGGCCTGATTGAAACATATTAAAATCCAGCCATTTTGCATTATGAAAATTCTCTGAAGAATCGGTTCTTCCAAAAGGGTGAAAAGACACTAACTGATCCGGATTGTTGATTTTTAAAGTATTTCCGATTTCGTTCCAGATATCCTGAAACTCGTTTCCGTGTGTGTCTCCGCCGTTTAACCAGATTACGTTGGTTCTGTTTTTATATCGGTCAGCCAAAAATTTAGCGTAAACTGCCGCTTGTTCTTTGCTTACTTTATTTCCTTTAGAAACATTTGTTCCCCAAACCGGAACCATTGCCATATAAATTCCGTTTTTCTGAGCCACATCCAAAGTGTAATCTACATGGTCCCAATAATCATATTCTGCTGCACTTTTGAAATTATTCCCAGAAGTTATAAAGGGTTTAGAAACATCTTCGTTGATCAAAGCGGCATCACCATAGACATTTACTGCATTAATATTATGCAAAACCATTACCTGAACAACATTGAAACCTTTGTCTTTTCGGTCCTTAAAATACTTATCTATTCCTGCTCTGTCCAGTTTTCCAAATGTCAGCCAGCCTGTATCGCCCAACCAGAAAAATGGTTTTTCATTATCAGTCACAAAATAATGCTGATTTTGAGAAACTTTTAGTTGTGGTAATTTTTTTGTTTTTGCTTGCGAAAATCCGCTTTGTACTGCAAACAAAAAGGGAATACTTAGGGCGTATAAAGATTTTAGTTTCAGATTCATTTTTTGGGTTATTTTGGAATTATATTTTTGTTTTTTGGCACAGATTATACTGATTTAATGGATTTTATCCAAGCTTTGTCTTATAATTATTTCACGCAGATTTTGCTGATTTTAGCTGATTTCCGCAGATTTAATTTTAAAAATCTGTTGAATCTGCTTTGATCTTTTTAAATCTGCGTGAAATTTTTTTTTACTGTCGCAGATTTTGCAGATTAAGCTGATTTTAAATGATTCGTGTAAATCCGTTTAATCTGTGGAATCTGCGGACTAATTCTTCTTCATTACAAATAGCGCTTTTTCTTTTATTTCGGTTTGCGGAATCGTTACTTGTTTTCCTCCGTTTATGTTTGCTTTTTTTGTTATTTTTCCTGTTGATGTGTTAATTTCGTATACTTCAAAAGTTCCTTTTTGATTGGATAAGTCGATTGAAATCTCCTGATCATTTTTTATATAGAACAAATAACTTTTTCCTTTGTTTTCTAATGTCCAAAGATTGTCACTGTATTTGTTGCCGCCTGCTGGTTTCATTTCGCTTAAAGCGGAATAAAATTGCGGCAATTCAATTTTTGGAAGGTTAGGCAATGACGCTCCGGCCATTAAAACCGGCCATCCAAATCTTGAAGATCCGTCTGTAGAATATAAAACTACTTTTTCAGGATATTTTTGGCGGTATTCGCTAATCGCGCGATAAACCTGATTGTCTGTTTCTTTTCCGGTTTTTAGTTTTCTGGCGTGCTGGCGTGGCGCTAAATTTACACCGCCTTCCGGTGCGTATGCTGATCCGTCTTCTTTGTAATACCAATAACGAATGTCGATTACATCCACCGTTTTGTTTCTTTTGGCATCATTCAAAATAGCATCCTGAACATCTTTTGTAGCGCTTAAACCGATTAAACCTTTTTTACCGGTTTCGTCTTTCCATTTTTGAACTTCGTCCAGCCAGAATTCCATAAAATGCAACGGACCAGTATATTCGGCACTTGTTAATTGAATTACATTGCTGTTTTCCTGAAAGTTTTCTAAAGATTTACGAATGAATCCCTGATGTAACTTTCTTCTCTGCGGATTTGTAATATCATAAAACTGTTCCGCCATAAAAATACGCTTGTCTCCTGCATACGGCGGTGGTTCCGGAAAACCTGTGCTGTTGATATTATTTGCCGAACGCCACGGAGAACTTGACCAGTGCGCACCGGCTTCTAGTATATTGTGCTGAAAATATTGCTGATTGATTAACAACTGCCCGTTTGGTTCTGCCAAAGCTGCGAAAGCTGCAAGACGATTCCAATACCAATCATTAAATTTTGTCAAATCGTATTTGCTTAAATGATCCCATGCCAAATCCTGACCGCTTCTCGCGAATGGCTGTTCGTAAAACGGAGGCCAGACATCGGCATCAATACGGCGAACGCGTTCGTGATCGTCCATTCTGCGGTCGTACCATAAACCATAATTGTGTTCTAAAGCTACAATATTATTTTTAGTCAGGTAATTTACGGTTTCTTCAACCTGATCTGTCAATCCGACTCCGGTTCTTCCTGGTACAAAACGAGTTATGTGCGGTGTTGATTTTTTTACATCATCGTCAATCAAACTTCCTCTCCACCATGCTACATTGGTTTCTTTTCCGGCAATTAATTTCCCTTCGAAAGTCAATAAACCATTTTCGATTTTTATTTTTGAAGTTGAAGCTGGTGATTTATCGGCAACAATTTTTAAATCATTCGCATTTTTAAGTTTTGCATTATTAATATCAATCGGATTTTGTTTTGCAACTTCATTAATCCATTCTGATAACGTTTTTGCAATTGTAACCGAGTTGTTGGTTAATTCTTTCGCTACTTCTTTTGTCGGACTCGACGAAGGCTCTGAACCTAAATCGTAGATATAAGATGGCGTAGGAAGTTTTCCTAAACGGTTTTCTAATTGTGCGTAAAACAAACTACGCGGACTAACATGTCCGTTTACATCTTTCCAGATTCCGTTTCCTGCAAATTGCCCCCAAACTCCAAAAGCCCAGTTTAAAGCTGTCGGCGGACTGTAACATTCTATTTTTGATGCCGATGATTCCCAGAAAACGCTGTTTCCGGCTGTCCATCCGGCTCCTCTTCCGTCTTGCTCTCTGTTGTTGTAACTTAATTCTTTTCCGTCGATGTTTACGATATCGAATAAAACTCCGGTTGCCCAGCTTCCGATTGCGCCGCTGTTTTCAAACGGCATGTGAGATTCGCATTGCACGAACGCATTTGGTCCCGCGGTTCCAAACCCTCCAACCGCAAAATCATGATATCCGAATTCTGAATAACAACGCTGAAACAAAGTCTGCTGACCTTCTGTATAAAAAGTATGGCGCCTAAAGGCAGCGATTTCAGAAACAGGTTCTGTTGCAATACAATCTTCAACTGTAATTTGCTGTGTAGTTTTTAACAGCGTAACCGCACCGCCTGCAAAGTGTTTAAAATTAACTTGTTTTACCCACGCATTTCTGGCATTTTCAATACTGATTGCCTGCCATCTGTGCTCTTCGTCTTTTGGATTTGATGCGTTGAAGGTTGATTTTATTAAAATATTTTCGATCCCGTTTTGTTCTATTCTTCCACTCCATGAATACGACATTACTTTTGCTTGTCCGTACACTTCTTCTAAAGCCATGGTTAACGGAGCGTTTAAAGTGATTTCGCTTCCGCTGATATTGGTTACAACCCGATTCCAGTTAACATCCCAATCGCCTTTTTTCCAGCCGATCCATGAAGTTTCTCCACCAAAATCCTGCATTTTCATTTCTTTGATCCAAGTATCGGTCAACGGTCTGCTGATGATAATTTCGTCTGAAACTTTTAATTTTGAGGCATTTTTAAGTTGGATTTTTTGTTTTCCCAGCGGAGAAAAAGCAGTTGCTAATTCGTAGGTTTCGTTGTATTTTCTATCGTCAATTCCGAGAACTCTGATTAACGCTTCTCTTTCTAATCCGGTTCCTAAAAGAATGGTTCCGTTTTCTGTATTGCCGCTTCCGCGAAGAATAACTCCCGATTTTCTGATGTATAAAGTGCCACTTACTTTGAATGTTCCTTTGTCTAAAAGTACCGCTCCGCGAAAACCAGTTTTATCTGGTTTTAAATTACTTACATGATCAATTGCAGTTTGTATTTTTTGTGTTGCGTCTTGTTCTTGTTTTGGGACAAAAATTTTATTTTCCACATTCGGAATGGCTTTTTCTGATGCCATATATCCGGCAAAAGAAAAATCTGGGATTTTGTTTCCCTGATTGTCTGCTGTGAAAGTAAGTTTACCTTCTTTGGTTTTTACAATGTCCGGGAAAGTGGTTTGGCCTTTGATATTTATAGACATGGCAAAACACATTATTACTAATGTGTTTTTAATGTAATGGATTATATTTTGTTTAGTGAAATTCACTTTTAGTATATTTTAGATTTCAGTCCCGAAGCCTCGGGATAGATTTTAGATTTTCTAAAGTTAAGTATTTCCTCAATCTTGTCATTTCGACGAAGGAGAAATCGCACTCGGGATTCACCCACTGTTGTCGAGTTTCTAGTGTGATTTCTCCTTCGTAGAAATGACAAACTTAACGAGTATACTTTACGCCAATTAAACCTGACAGGTTTTAAAAACCTGTCAGGTTTACAAAGTTTGAAACTATTGCACCAAAGATTTTACTTTAGCCAAAGTATCAACATTATTATCCAATTTCGTCCAGTCTACTTTTTGGTTTGGATCAATATTGTTGAAATATTTTTCAATATTGGTATAACCGTCTCCGTTTGAATCTTTGTTCGCATCTGCTGCGTCATTAGGATTTAAACCGTATTTCTTCTCCCAGGCATCCGGAATTCCGTCGTTATCAGAATCTTTATAAGCTTTTCCTTTATAAGTTGGATAACCGCCAACTTGATCAGGATGCGTAATAATTCCTTTCTTGTATGAATCTGCAGGAAGTCTTCTTTTAATGAATTCTTTTCCAATTGCATTTTCTAAACCGTCTTTCACTTCAATCTTACCGGTTCGGACTTGCTTGATCACTCTTTCATCAACTGCGTCTCTTTTGGGGATGGTCGCTCCAACATTCGTCAAAACAAATTCATACGCTTCTTCTGCTTTCATAATTTTAAATGAAGGCATTGAGAATGGTTTTGGCTGTTTGATTGCTGCTAAAAATTCTTTAGTTGCTTCTGAGTTTTGATCTTCCAACTGCACTCCGCCATTCCAGTTATCGGCTGTAACTTCCGGAGAGCCTGCCATGAAATTTCCTGAAACATATGCTCTTCCATACTGTTTGGGCTGAATATAACCTGACTCCGGTTTTACAATCCTGTAACGAATTGGCTGATCTGCCGGTGTAATTGGTCCGGGTTTAAAATAATTATTGATGATGTTTAACATCGAACGATAATCTCCTCCGTCTAAAGTACGATTCCACCAATTAAAAACTACATTATTCACAAAATTAAAGTCGCCATACATTCCGATAGAAGCATTTCTGGAAATGTTATCTGCCCATAAATTACGCATAAAAGTACTGTTTAATCCACCAATTGTACTTCCGAAAGCGTGATTGTAAGTGTCTAGACCTTCTGCCGAAATGGTGTTTTGTATAGTAATATTACAAGCTGGTAACTTCTCCAGTTTCGATTTCTCATTTGCTGCAAACTGATGTCTGTAAAGCGAAATGTTTTCGTCTAATCCCCAGCTTACCGAGCAATGATCTATGATGATATTTCCCATTGGGTTTCCGCCAAGAGCATCGTCTCTTCTGGTAACTTCTGTTGCACCGCGTCTGAAACGCATGTGTCTGATAATTACATCGTGCGTGTCTATTTCTAAAGTTTCGCCTGCAATACAAATTCCGTCGCCCGGTGCAGTTTGTCCCGCAATGGTTACGTAAGGCGCACGCATGCTGATTCTTTTTTCAAGTTTGATTATTCCAGAAACATTAAATACAATGGTTCTTGCGCCAACTGCTTCACATGCTTCACGAAAAGTTCCTTTTCCGCTGTCTGCTAAACTAGTGACTACAAAGATTTTGCCGCCTCTTCCACCTTGCGTATATGCTCCTCCTCCTTCTGCACCCGGGAATGCCGGAATATCAGCCTGAACAAAATCTTTTGGGTAAGAAGCCCACGGCAAATAAGGTTTTCCCTGTTTTGCTTCTTCTTTAATAATATGATAATTGGCTGTCCAAATTTCATTTAGCCTTTTTTCTTCATCAGCTAAAATGGCATCTGCTTTTTCCTGTACCGGTTTCGGAATTACGGGATATTGCGCATACGCCGAAGAAACAAGCGAACAAAATGAAAAGGCCATTAATGTTCTTTTTAAAGTACGGTTTGGAGAAATATTATTCATTTTATAGTCCTTAGTAGTTAGTTGGTTAGTCCTTAGTTTTTTTAGTAATTAGTTCTTAGCTTTTTAGTTAGTGAATTGACTATGGACTAAAAATCTAAGAACTAAGGACTACTTTTTCTCTTTCTCTCTTTCTTCAACACGTTTGTGCCAGTCAGCACTTTCTTTATTTAAATCGTAGCCTTGTTTTGATAAATAATTGTTGATTCTTCCTTTGTATTTTCCAAACCAGCCGTGTTTCTCTTTAGAAGATCCGCCATCCATTGCGTGTTCTCTGGCTTCAACTAAAGCTTTATAAATATAATCTTTTTGCTCTGCTGTTAAATTTGGAAGCATATCGTTGTAACCTGCAACCGTGATGGGAAGCACTCCATATGTCATTCCGTCTTTTACCTCAGTGATTTTGTCTTCTGACAATTCTTTACCTAATTTTTTAAGGTAAGATTTATGCAGTTTTGCGATTGATTCGTCTGCTTTTGATTTCAGTTTGTCAATCTTTTCGTTTTGCTTTTCTTTGGCTAAACTGGTATCTTCTTTTACTTTTTTAATTTCAGCATCTCTTCCGTCCTGAATTTCAGTTAAGTCCCTAAACTGCTGTGCAATTATATTTGAAACTGCCTTTTCTTTGGCTTCGTTTTTCAAATCTAATTTTACTACAATTTTAGCCGCTCTTTCGTTGGTAACTTTTACGTATTCAGGATCTAAATGCTGTTGTGCGCTTAAAGTTGAAAAGGCAAAAACCAGTGATAATAAGATTGCATGTATTTTATCAAGTACCATAATATTTCTTTTAAGTATTTGAAAACATTCTCATTAAACAACAAGAATGTTTTCAAAAATTGTTCCTTATTTTAAATCTAATAAAGGTCTTACCAAAGTTTCCTTGTTATTCGCCAGATCTTTCCAGTTTACTTTAATTGCTGGATTAACTCCGTTGATATAATCTTCAATATTAGAATATCCGTCTCCGTTTAAATCTCCCTGTGCATCTGAAGGATCATTTGGATTTAAACCGTATTTTTTCTCCCATGCATCCGGCAAACCGTCTTTGTCTGTATCAACGTAAGGCTTTCCTTTATATTCCGGATATCCTCCAACCTGAGAAATATCTGTAATAATTCCTTTTTTGTATGAATCCATTGGTAGACGTCTGTGTTCGAACTGATAGAATTCTTTTTTCTCTAATCCTTTTGCATATTCCGGAACTCCAGTTTTTACTGTTCTTACGATTCTTTCGTCTACTTTATCTCTGATTGGTAAAGTTGCCCCAACATTTTTAAGAACAAATTCATACGATTCCTCTGCTGTCATGAATTTATTGAACCAAGGCATTGGGAAAGGCTTGTCGGTCTTCATTTTAGCAAAGTATTCTTTAGCTTCATCATAAGACATTAATTCGCCTTTTTTATTTTCAAGCTGAATTCCGCCATCCCAGTTGTCTTTAGTCACTTTAGGATTATTGTTTACAACGTTTCCATTAACATAAGCTCTACCAAAAACCATATAAGGTAATTTGCTTCTTCCTGATTCCGGTTTTAAAATTCTGTAACTGATTGGCTGTGTTAGATCAGTTACAGGACCTGGTTTGTAGAAATTATTGATAATGTTATAATTTGCAGTATAATCTCCACCATCTGTAGATCTGTTGTACCAGTTGAAAACTACGTTGTTTACGAAATTGAAAATTCCGTTCCATCCAATGGAAGGATTTCTTCCTGCATTATTTGCCCACATATTTCTCATGAAAGAACAATTTTCTCCTCCCAAAGTACTTCCGAAAGCATGATTGTAAGTATCAAGAGCTTCTCCGAACAAACTATTCTGAATTGTAATATTTACAGTTCCCACTTTAATATCCGGATAACCTGCTCCAGGATTGTACATGTGTCTGTAGATGGACATGTTTTCGTCTAATCCCCAGGTTGCTGAAACGTGGTCGATCATAATATTTCCAACAGGATTTCCTCCAATTGCATCGTCACGGCGTCCTACAAAAGTTTCTCCACGACGAAAACGTACGTGTCTAATAATGACATCATGGGTATCAATCCAGGTTGATTCACCTGCAATACAAATTCCGTCTCCAGGTGCAGTCTGACCTGCAATTGTAATATACGGCGCACGAATAATTAACGGACTTTTAAGTCTGATAATTCCGGCAACATTAAACACTATTATTCTTGCTCCACCTTGTTCACAAGCTTCACGTAAAGTTCCCGGCCCACGATCTTCAAGACTGGTTACAGTGTAAACTTTACCGCCTCTTCCTCCAAAAGTGTACATTCCTCCGCCTTCTGCACCAGGAAAAGCAGGAATCTCAGCTTGCGGTAAATCAGTTGGACGAGATGCCCAGGGAATATACGGTTTACCATGTTTAGCTTCTTCTTCAATAACCACTAAAGCTTTTGTCCATGCTTCATCAGAAAGTCTTTGGGCTTCTTCTTTAATTGCTTTTTCCTGAGCCTGAACTTCTGGACTTATCTTCGGATATTGAGCAAAACATTTTGCACTTCCCAAAAAAAGCAGCGTTGCGATAAATAATGCAGAATTTTTCATGTTAATTTTTTATTATGGTAATTCTTTTTAAACAAATCACCTGTATCTTTTGACGAATACAGGTGAAAAGTTATATATAATTCTTTTTAATCTAAATAAATTTATTCCTGGTAATTGAAAGTTCCTTGTCCTCCAAAATTATCATTCCACCCAATAGTTTGTAATAACCAAGGATTTGAAGTTAATGCAGTTGTATTAAGACCATTGATATAATAATTTGGATTGAATTTGATATTAACAGCTGCACCGTTAAAATTATCCATTGGTGTAACTAAATTGGTACGAATGAAATTGGTAGTATAAAACGTAGCCAATGTTGTTAACTGAGTTTGGAAATTTGCCGCATCCGGATCAGCAACTATGCTTGCACGGGCAGCAGCCAATGGATCTGTTGTTGCAGAAGTTGTTGACACTCTGTATTGTAAAAAATTTCCAGTACGTTTTGTTCCGTTAATTGGCGTTAAACCTAATTTACTAACAGTACCACCAGTAACACCAGGAAGAGTTTCATTATCGTAAAGCATCCATCTCTGAACATCCCAAAAACGTTTTCCTTCATAGGCTAACTCAACTCTACGCTCGTATAATACGGCTTCGATCGCCTGATATTTGTCTGAAAGTGTCCCAATCCCGTAATTATTGGTAGCAGGAATTCCAACACGATTTCTAATTCTTCCTAAATAAGCCAATGTATTATTTGTTTGTCCTAATGCGGCATAACATTCAGCAATATTCAATAATAATTCAGCATAACGATATTCAAAAATGTCTGTTCCGGAGTATTGGAAGTTTGTTTCTTTACTAGCTGCAGTATTACTCATTTTTCTAATAAATGCAGGACTTGAAATAGCAGTGTTCCCATCAGAAAAACCAGCTTTATTACTGGCATCTACCCATCTATATGCCCATAGAACGGAATTTGGAGTTTCCTTTGATCCCCATTTAACACCTGAGAAAGCAAATGTTCTGTAGAATCTCGGATCTCTGTTAAGGAAAAAAGTGAAATCGTTGTAACCATTTGCAGTAGTTGGTCTTTTACCATCTGCCATTGGAAATAAATCGATCATTTCTTTTGGAGCTGCTACACCTCCGCCAGTTCCTCCTAAACTTAATAAACGAATTCCTTTTTCCCATGAATTATTAATTGCCTGAGAAAGATTACCAGTTCCGCAAAGCTGTACTGCAATTGCTTCAGAACAAAATGCATTATCAATTAAAAACATTTGTTCCCATTGTTTTGCATTGCTTCCGTAAAGTCCGTAACCATCAGCTGTCAACTGAGCTTCTGCTTCAAGACCTGCTTTTAGCGCAGCTTCCCAACGTTCGTTTGAACCATCCCAATTTTTGTTGAATAAAGGACTTGCAAAGGTTAAAAGCACTCTTGATTTTTGAGCTAACGCTGCACCTCTTGTAAAACGGCCATATGCACCAGAGGCCCAGTTACCTGGTAATAATGATGCTGCCATATCTAAGTCCTTAACAATTTGATCTACTACTTCTGAAGGTTTTGCTCTCGGAAGCTGGATTGACGGATCATTTGCGGAGGCATTTTGAACAGTGGTAACAATAGGAACTCCTCCATAAACGCGCATCAAATCAAAATACTGCATAGCACGCATGTAATAAATTTGTCCTTTTGCCTGATCACGAAACGTTTTGTCCAGATTGGAACCCTTTACATCAATATCTTCTAAAAAGGCATTACATTCTCTAATTCTATTATAAGGATGGTTATTGATACTGGTGGCTAATTTTGCTCCGTAGTAACTGCTGGCATCAGCTGCGTTTATAATAGTTTTATTAGGATTGATAAAATCCTGAGTACCTCCAAGCTCCTCTGTCAATCTTGAGTTGGCATCTGTATAAAGTCCAATTACAGTAGAAGTTGGTGATTTATACGCATTATAAAAATCGTAATATTGATTGTCTACATAAGCCTGTGCACGTTCCTGTGTCTGGTAGAAAGTGTCATCGTACAAGCCATACCCTTTCTTGTCTCTTAGAAAATCATCACTACATGAGGCAGCACCTACAGCAAGAAGTAGTGATAACGTTATATATTTAAATGGTGTTTTCATAGTTAATTTTGATTAGAATGATACATTAAAATTAAGTGACCACGTTCTAAGTGTAGGATAATTTACCGAAGAACTATCATACATATTTCTGTAATGATCCGGATATGGATTATATAGATCCCAAAGGTTATTACCCGTTATTCCCAATGTTATAGCAGCGATTTTTGTGTCTGCAAAAATTTTCTTAGGAAGATCATAATTAAGACTTAAGTTTCTAACAAAACAACGGAAAGTATTTAGTTGCCAGAAATCTGATGGACTGGACATATAACTCCATTGTGCTACGTTTGGATATTTTCCATTTGGATTATCCTCACCATACATATCGCTCCAGAAACTTTCACGAGACCACATATTGTGTGCGGATGATGTACCCTGATTTACCAGATCTACGAAATTAGCCCCTCCCCAAGAAGTTGAGATTTGAGTTCTTAAAGAAAAATTGTCATATTTAAAACCTAGATTTGTTGTAAAACCATAAGTTCTGCTGCTGTTAGCTAATTTCACGTAATCGTTGTCTTTCATGATTTGCCCATCTGCTGGTGCCAAAGTTCCATCTGGATTAAGATTTCCGGCAACATCCTGATAAGCCAAAGATCCTTTTCTCATTCCGGCAACAGAATTGATATCTAAATATCTTGGCACTCCTCCAACTGCAGTAGCACGTTCTGTTAAGTATGCCCAGTAGTTTGCAATATCTTCATCTGTACGTAAAATACCGTCTCCTGTTGATGTTCCTTTCCACACTGAAAATCCCCAAACAGGGTTAAATGATGAATATCCAACTCTGGTAGTATTATTAGAAGGAACTAAATTTCCCTGATCAGGATATTTTTTAACTTCATTGTCATTATAACTAAAGTTAATTCCAACATTGTAACTCAAATTGCTTTTGATTTTATCACTCCAGTTAATGCTAAATTCATGTCCCCAGGCATCAATCTGACCATAGTTTTGCTCAGCATATGCTCCCCCTACAGAAATTGGAACGCCAACTGCACTACTCATGTCTGTCAACATATTTTTATTCTTATCGTAGTAGTAATCATAAGTGATACTTAATCTGTTTTTTAACAAATTAATATCAACACCAAAGTTGTTTTTTATGGTAGTATCCCATGTTACATTTCTGTTAGGATTTACTCTAGGTGTTAAACCATTACCGTTATATCCGCCTCCACTAGTAGCAGTACCGGGACCGAATTGAAAACCTTTATCCACAATAAGATCATAATATTGTTCCCATCTCCAAGGCTGAATATTATCTTTACCTGTTTTACCAATTGAGTAACGAAGTTTAAAAAAGTCAACCCATGGAACACTTTTTTCAAACCATTGCTCTTTAGACATTACCCAACCCACCTGAACAGATGGGAAAGTTCCCCAATAGTTCTCTGGTGCAAATTTTGTCGAAGCATCACTACGCAAAATAAACTGGAACAAATATTTTTGTTTAAAGCTATAATTCAAACGTCCAAAATAAGATAAAGTTCCTCCTTCTACTTTTGTAGCCTGGCTATTAGATGTACTTAAAGTTCCCGCTGTACGATAATCTCCTAAATAATCTTTACCTGTATTTTCATAAGCTAAACGTGTAAAGGTATTGTAGATCTCTGAGGCCTCTCCACCTACCATAGCACCCACCTGGTGATCTCCAAAAGTTCTGTCATAATTAATCAGGAAATCTCCCTGAGTACTTTTTCCGTCTGTATTATTATAATAAACTCTTGAGTTTCTTACGTTTGTCTCTAAAACATAGCTTCCCGTCGGATTTGTAGTTGCATTATAGAAACTATTATTAGCAGCGCTTGCTAAGTGTCTATCCTGCAATTGATAATCTCTAATTCTAACTAAATCGTAGGGTAATTGAATTTGCTCTGTGTAAGATGAAGTCTGATTTCTGGAATATGTTACCTTGAAAGATAATCCTTTAACTGCAGCTACTTTATAATTTAACGAAGCATTTACATTGAATGTGTTATCATCGGTAATTTGGTGTGAACCATTATTTAAGTTCGCAAAGTAATTCCACCCTGCGATATTATTGTTCGCATTTGCACTTCCAAAGTTTTTGTTTGAATTAGGAAATGGAGATACGTAGTATTGTTTACCATCTACAACAGTTTCCCACGGCACATGTTGAGGCATGTGAAGCAAGAATCCGTAATCTGCCTGTTCTCCACCAGCAGCAGAAGCATAACTACCGTCACTAATATTTGACGATGCTTTAGTAAAAGTTTTATCAATAGAGCCTACATTTCCGGAAATAGAAGCAGAAAAATCTAAATTCTTAGCAATTTTCGCATTGATACCAGTTCGGAAATTCCATTTATCATATTTTTGATATCCTAAGTTAGCATCCTGAGTAAGATAAGTTGCACCCGCAAAATAGGTAATATCCTCGCTACCACCACTTACATTGAAAGAGTGTTTTTGCTGAATAGCAGGTTTCCAGGCTTCATCCAGCCAATTATAATCTAAGCTTTTCATTTGCTCCAATTCTGAATCCGAATAAATTGTAGCAGGATCAATTACAGCTGGCGCAGCTATTCTTGATTTAAAAAACCTGTTACTAAAAACTCCAAATTCATAAGCATTTAATACTTTGCTATGGCTAACAGCGTCATTAATAGCAAATTGACTATTATACGAGAATTTTGCTTTACCCGCTTTACCACGTTTAGTCTTTACCACAATTGCTCCTTGTGAAGCTCGTGAACCATAAATTGCAGCAGAACCGTCTTTCAATACTGTAATACTCTCAATTTCAGAAGGATCTAATCTGTTAAATTGTTCTAATGTTGGCTTACCATTACTAGGATCAACCTGAATCATATCATCAATAATGATCAGAGGAATATTAAAACCTCCATCTTTAGATAAACTGAAAGTTTGCCGAATTTGAACGCTTCCTGCCTCACCTGGACGTCCCGTTCCACTGGTCACACTAACACCCGGAACTAATCCTTTTAATGCATCAGATAAATTGGTAACAGGCAAATCCATTAAGTCATCTGCCTTGATAGTCGCAATAGCTCCGGTAAGTTCTTTTTTCTTCTGACTACCGTAACCAACTACTACAATATTTTCTAATTGATTAAAATCGTCTTCCATTTTTGCATTAACGATGGAACGATTGTTTAAAGGAATTTCTATTTTCTTCATCCCGATGAAAGAAAAAACTAAAGTCCCTCCGCTCTTAACTTTAATCTGATACTTTCCATTGTAATCTGTTGTTACCGAATTTTTAGTAGATTTTTCAGTAACGTTAACACCTGGTAATAGTCCTCCTAAATTATCCGTAACAGTTCCTGTTACCGTAACTTGTGTACTTGAAGTTTGAGCGTAGCTCATTACGCTCATCAATGTAAACAAAAGAAAACTACATCTTTTTATAAGTGCTTGTTTCATAAATGTTTTTTTTGGTTAGGTTATTAAATGTTAGTTAGTCATGTTTAAACGCATCTTAATAAGATAACAAAATTTCCGTGGAAGGAAAATTATAAATTTTATTAAATGTTTAAAATACATTTATTTTAGTATCCCAAAAATATAACGATGACATATTACAACCGTCCTGCTCTATCCTGTTTTAATAACATAATTTCAAAAAAAAAGACAGAAAAAAAACAATATTAATAAAAAACAAAAGAAAAAAGTAGATGAAATAGAATATTTAAGACAAAAGTTTGCTTAATAAAGAATTTACAATCCTATTTCAACACAAAAACAATAAGATTTTTATCAAAAATAAACATCTGTTATTTATTCTGCAAAACCTTGCACCCTCCTATCTGATAAATAAGCTGTTATAAAAAGGCGTTTTTAACGAAAACGATAGAGATAAAGATTAGATTTTAGTAACTACTGCGATAAAAAACCTACAAATATAAGGAACAGGAAGTGGCAGGCAGGTTTCTAAAACATTAAATTATTTTAATGAAAAAAAAAATATTTTTAAAAGTAATTTCTGACCAATAAAAATAGACAGACCATTTTCAGCCATTTTATATGCGGTTAAGAAAACAAAAAAACCGCTGACATAAGATAAACTCTACGGTTAGCGGGAATGTGTTAAAAAAATTGTATGTTTTGTTGAGCTACAAATTCTTCAAAGCGTTAAAGACCAAACGAGCCACTTCGACTCCTCCTTCTACTTTAAAATGCGTATTATCTTTTTGTCCCTCAGGATAGCCCGGATATTTTCCGGCTTCAAGATTCATAAAATAATTAGCAGTCACGTAATCCTGACCTTTGGCTGTAAAAAATTGCATCGATAATAGATTTAAATCTATAAATTTTACGTTTAATTCTTTGGCAACATCAATTGCAGCCTGCGGATACTCACCGTGAACGTTGGCTAATTTTTCATCTTTCCACGGATAATTTCTTGCAACCGGTGTAAGAACAATTGGAGTTGCACCCTTTTCTTTGGTCTGATTTATAAAAAGCCTCAGGAATTCTTTATAACCTTCAATCGTTACATAACGTTCTGTTTTATCTACTGCAGCGTCGTTGTGTCCAAACTGCATCATTACAACATCTCCTTTTTTAAGAGAGTTGTAAACAGCTGCCCATCGTCCTTCCTGAAAAAATGTTCTGGTGCTTCTGCCGCCTTTGGCCCTGTCATCAATTTTAACTTCTTTGGCATTTCCTAGAATATTTTTCACCAATTTTAAACTGTCTTTAGCAAAAAAAGGCTGAAAAACCTGCCCCCAGCCAACCTGCGGAAATTTTTTGGTCTGATAATTTTCTTCTAATGAGTAATCAGCAACAGTAGAATCGCCAATTAAATAAATCGTTGTCACTTTTGATTTATACTTAAAAGCACTTAATACCAAAATCGAAAAAACAGCTGCAATTAGAATTCTGAAATTTTTCATATACCAATATTTTATTTGTTTGGATTCCATCCCCATAATACTAAATCGCGATCGTATTTTTTAATCTCGCTTTTCGCTAATTGATTTGACCATGAAACTCTTTGAGACAAATATTTTGCACTTGCACCTTTACTTCCATACTCTGCATAATACGCCGTTTTATCTTTATCAGGAAATCTGGTGTCTGTCCACGCATTCCAACCTTCCGGAATAATATGCGAACCCAAATCTGTATGAATAAAAACCGTTTGTGCATACGGTCTCCAGGGCCTTCCTAAAAATACTTTATCAACCGTTTTGTCTTTGGCTGTCAGTTTACAGTCTTTAAAGACATAACCATACGCCTGACCTTGCGGAGTTGAAGCAGCGGTGATATAAGAGTTTATTAGACTTTCAATAGTACATTTATAAAAATATGCGGTAGCGGCACCAAAAATAAAATCGGTTGTTCCGTTGATGAAACAGTTTTCAAAATAAGTTCTGGAATTTCCTTCTGATAAATAAAGTGTATCCTGATTTCCTAAAAGGTTACAATTTTTCAATGCCACTCTATCGCTTTTTATGTGAAGTGCAACTGCCTGACCCACTCGTCCTGCCGTATTTTCGACCGTTAGGTTTTCAAGCTTACAGTCGTTGGCCAGAATTAAAAAGGAATGGGAAGTGCCTGTTCCAAAAGCGGTCTTTCCCGATGAATCTGGTTCACGAAGCGGTTTTCCCGAATAATCATCAAACGAAATTATACTTTTATTTCTGTCTGTTCCTTTTAAAGTAACAAATGTTTTAGAAGCAGGGATAATCAATTTCTCTTTATAGAATCCAGGTTTTATGGTAATAACCACTCGTTTTTCTGAATTATCTTTGACATTATTTACCGCTTCCTGAATAGTTTTGAAATCTCCGGAACCGTCTTGGGCAACAGTTAAAGCTAATTTATTATCAAGCGTTTGCGCTGATAAAGAAATTGTTGTTAGTAGAAATAAAGCCAGAATGTATTTCATATTTTTTAATATTAATTGATCTCATTTTTTTCATCCTGAGCGAAGTTGAAGGACACATAAGTTGATCTACGAAGATTGACGATTATCTTTGCGAGTCCTTCGACTTCGCTCAGGGTGACAATCTTCGAGGGTAAATCTTTGTCAAAGTTTTAAACTTTGACAAAGATTTACCATTTAGAAAAAATTTTAAACGTAAAAAATTCCGTTTTATCCGCGTTCAAAAACCTAGTGCGACATCCAAACTGTCATTTCGCCTTTACCTTTATTTCCCCAGGCAAAATACGGAATTAATTTTACAGGAATCGCCGTAACATCTTTCGATGAAAGTGGTTTGTACAATGTTTTACTCCACGAATTATCAGCAGAAATAATAGCTTCAGCCTCAATACTCATTAAACTTCTGTTATTTAAAGTAAAAGAATTAGTTGTAAATTTCGAAGTCACATTCAAAGCAATATCATTAACACTCGTTTTTGCAGGAAGCTGATCTGATTCTAAACAATAAACAATCGGACCTCTTTTTATCGCAACCTGATTTTTAATTTCCTCCACCAATGGATTGGCCTGCATTAACTCCACAGGCATCGGGAGATTTAATTCGATAACATCTCCTTTTTTCCATTTTTGATTTAATTTCAAATACGTACCTGAAATAATTTTTTGTATGATTTTAGAGTTATTAACCGAAACTTCAGCATTTTGGCTCCATCCGGGAATTCTTAAAAAGAAAGCTTGTAAATCTTTTGGCGCTTTCACTATTTTTAAAGTTATTTTTCCGTCCCACGGATAATTCGTCTGCTGTTCAATTTCTAACGCTTCTCCCTTTACAGTTTTTGTATTTAATGCATTACTTCCGTATAAATTTACATACAAACCTTCTTTAGAAAGACTGTAAGCGTAATTTCCAACTTCGGCAACGGTTCTTGTTACGTTAGGCGCACAACAGTTTGAGAGAGCAATATAGCCTTCACGCTCATTTCCCCAACGTTGGTGAAATGGCAGATCATTAGAAACATTCAGCGGATTGTTATAAAGAAATTTTTCTCCTTCCAAATCCATTCCTGAAAGGACACTATTGTAAAGTGCTAACTCTACAATATCTGCATATTTGGCATCTCCTGTAATTTGCAGCATTCTCCAGTTCCACAATACATTCCCAATATTCGCACAGGTTTCGGTGTGAGCGGTTGCATTTGGCAATTGAAATGGTCGCCCGTATGCCTGATGAATTTTCTGAACTACAGTAGGATCATAAGAAGTCCCGTCCGGAGAAACACCATCATACAAAGAACCACAAGCGCCCGTAATGTACATTTTACGGTAAGCAACGTCATCCCAAATCGATTCCAGATTGTCTAATAATTTCTTTTCTCCTGTTTCGGCATACAAATCGGCTACACCTGCATAAAGATAATTGGCTCTTACCGCATGCCCCATGGCAGTGGTCTGTTGTCTAAACGGAATTCTGTCCTGATTGTCATCTGTGCCGTCATTTGTGGTTCCGCGGATGTCTATTAAATTATTGGCCAATTCCAGATATTTTGGATCTTTTACGGTTCTGTACATTTCGACAATTCCCATATAATGAGAAGGACAAATGGCATTTCGAGCCAGTTCACGTGACGCTTTTTTATAGAAATCATATAAATAATCGGCAACACCTTTTGCAATATCCAGAAAATTTGTTTTTCCCGTAGCACGATAATGAATGCAGGCCGCAGTCATTAAATGTCCCATATTGTATTTCTCAAAACCCAATTGTTTCTTTACTTCTTCCGGACCTAAAGTTCCCCAGCGTTCATCTATTAAAACCGGCGTATGAATGTAACCGTCTTTGCGCTGTACTTTCGCGAAAAGCGCAATCGCTTTATCCATCTCTGCATCCAGTTTTTTGTCTTTTGTAATGGCATAAGTAGCGGCCATTCCTTCAAAAATTTTATAAAAATCACCGTCATGAAAAGAAGGGCCTTTAAAAGTTCCTTTACTTTCTCCTGCGGCAATTTGGAAGTTTTTGTAGGCATGCGAAATTTCATCGTTATGATAAAGATCCCACATATACGGTAATGTATTTTTGGTTTCGACATCAAACTGTTCTTTCCAGAATCCATTTGTCCATTTTACATCTTGCAGACCAACGCTTTGTAATTTCGAATAAGGACTTTCTGAATTGGCAACTAATCCTTTGTTTTGCGCCATTACTCCAGCACCAACAAAAAACAAGCTAAGGGAAACATTTAATAAACTTTTCATCTTTTATAATTTTGAACCATATAAGTAATATAAGTTCATTTAAACTAAACTTATAATTTCTTATATCACTTATATAGTTTTATTTTTCACTACTTTACAAACAAATTAATTGCTCTGCTCATGGTATCTCCGTCTGCATCTTTTACGGTTAATACAAAAGATGCAAATCCAGGTTCTATAGCAGTAAACTGAATTTCTTTTCCTTTCAGGTTTATTTTTCCGTTTTTAAGATTCTCGAAAGTATAAACTGGTTTTGTCTCATAACCTTTAAAATAATCAGAAGCATTCAAACTCAATTTTTCTCCGGATTTAATAAAGAAATGCGGTTTTGCCAGCCATTCCAGATAATTATCCAATTGGGTATAACCATCTTTATCTGCATCTGAATTAGCATCTGAAAAATCTCCGGTTTTAGAATTTTCATTTAAACCAAAAGCTTTTTCCCACCAGTTGGGCAATCCGTCATGATCGGTATCCCAATCTGCAGGACGTGTTTCTGAAGCAAAGTCAGGCCATCCTCCCGCATCCGCTTCATTATCGATCATTCCGCCAAGACCGCTTTTGCTTCCTTTATAAGTAAAAGTTCCTTTTAAAGTTTCATCAATAATACGCTGATCGTGTTTATCAAAAAACGGCTGAGCTGCCCCAACATCCGAAAGCACATTTTTATAGGCAGCTTTCGCTGATTGTGTTTCAACGTACGATTCAAAAAAAGGCTTGTTTACAAAAGTTTCATATTCGACTATTTCCTTATTGGTAACGGTCATTTTTCTTCCTTTTTCCTGAGATTTTTCGTCGAAATAACCCGGCATCACATTTCCGTTAAAGAAATAGCGCTGCATTCCTTTTCCAACTCCTTCGTGCTGCGCATTTAGTGCGACAAAAATTCCTGTTGAAGCTCCCGGCTTGTAATAGTTATTGACAAAATTAACTTCGTTTGCACCACCATCTGTAGCACGTTTTCCCCAATTATAAACCACATTATTTCTGATATCTAATCTTCCGGTGTAAAATCCGTCTCCGCTTAAACCACCGCCAATACTCCAGTTTCTTCCATAATTATGTGCTAATAAATTGTGATGGAAACTACCAATATCACCTCCAATTGTTGCTGCATAACCGTGCATTTTTCCGGCTTCGTATTTGCCATGTCCTGCAACATTCAAAGCTTCAGCAATTAAAGTTCGCTGCAGTGTAATATGATGCGCGCTTCTTGAACTGAATGATTCATCAATCGTCCAGCTGATTGAGCAATGGTCGATAATACTGTGATTGGCACCCGTAAGTCCCATTCCGTCATATGTTCTTCCGCCGCCGATACGCACTTTCAAAAATCGAATAACTCCGTCATCTCCGGTAAGTCCGATTGGCGCACGAGTGATTGTAATTCCTTCTCCCGGAGCGCTTTGTCCCGCAATGGTAATATAGGGCTGATTTACAACTAATCTTGATTCCAGCTTAATATTTCCAGAAACATTAAAAACAATTGTTCGTGGTCCTATTTTTTGGTTTACAGCATCACGCAAACTTCCCGGACCATCGTCGTTTAGATTTGTAACTTCAATTACTTTTCCTCCTCTTCCTCCTACAGCAAAACGTCCGTAACCTTCAGCATCCGGAAAAGCTAATTGTGCAGGCTTAAACGACCAGACATTTCCTAGAGTTACATTTCCTTTGGCGTCCACTTCATCCACTCTCCAATAATAAGTTGACATGCTGTATAAATTAGAAAGCGGAAAGGAGTTTTCGGTTAGTTTCCCTTTAAATTCTTTGGAAGATTCATTTGCATTGGTAACTGCATTTTGCTCTTCACCAAAATACAAGTGATGCGAAACGGCAGTTTTTGAAGCATCCCATTTCAGAATAATATTCTTATCTGCAACATGTTCGTCTCTGTTGGCAGGCTGTGGCGTACGCGCCTGATTCATCAAATTTGGTGTATCAATTTCAAAGCCATTGATCACAATTTGTTTTGCCACATCAGGATTTGATTTAGCATCAATTTCAAAACGAATCAATACCTCTTTTCCTTTCACTGCTGTAAAATTGATGTAAGCCATAGCGGCATCAATTTTTGCATTGGCCCTCTGACTTGCATTTACAGTCTCTGCTAATTTTCCGTCGACATAAATTTTAATTGGCGAAAAAGTCTTGCCCGTAATAACATCAAATGCATTATGAAAGGTGAGAAGTGTATGTTTTCCCGCTGTTAATCCGCTGATCTTTAATTCTAAATTTTCAGAAGTAATTAAACCATCACTTCCTAATCTGTTGTAATACGGAGCACTCATACCCACCTTGTACCATTTAGAAGAAAAATTTCCTTTTAATTGAAACGTCACATTATTAAAAGTCTTGTGATCTTCTTTGCCCTCATTGATCAACCAGGAATCATAACCCGGATCGTGAACTTCCTCTAATCTTCTTTGAAAAAAGTCAAAATCGACTTTTACAATTTGTTTATCTGCATTTTGTGCGTGTCCATTTGCCGCCAAAAGCATTGCCAAAGCAAAAGAACTTACTAATTTCTTAATCATTTTAGTTTATTTTTTTCGGTTTCTGATTTTCCAATCAGGTTGATAATATCTTTTTTTCTTCCTTCCGGACTAACTCTTATTATTCTTAATTCGCCGTTTAAAAGTTCGGCTTCAATCGTGGTATTTTGTTTGGCATGCAATTTAAAATGGACATTCCAATCTTTTGGCCAGGCCGGAAAAAGATAAATTCTTCCATCAGCTTCCTGCATCAGCATTTCCTGCATTCCGATCATTCCAGAACCTCCCCAATTATGATCCGGAACCCAGTCAAATCCGGGTCCCCAAAATGCCGGAAACCTTCTATCTGAATTCGCCATTTTCATCAGATTGTATTTTTTTGCCTCTTCGGTTAAGCCTAATCTGGCCGAGAAAATATTATCCTGTTTCCAGCCAATATGGCTTCTGAATTTTAAGGCATCCCCATCATATTTCCAAGTATTTACAGCCGTTTCCAAATCAGGTTTTCCAACACCATAAATTCCCCACGGATAAACAGAATACAATTGCGGAACTTCCGAATTATTTACTCTCTCCCATGTTTTCGCCGGAACCAAAACTTTATGATTTTCAATCTGACCAAAATTCAAAGGCGGAATTCTGGTTTGAAATGCTTTTACATATTCAATCTCTTCTTTTGACAATTCTTTTTCTGAAAGGTTTAAAAGCTGTTCTGTAATAACCTGCAAAGCGGAAATCGTACTATTTGAATTGTTCGTCATTTTATATGTCTCTGCTCCGGAACCCGGAAAAAGGATTAATTTACCATTTCCGTCTAATGCTTTTCTGCCTCTTTGTTTGGCCAAATATTGATAATGTTCATCAAAAAAACGAAGACAGCTTACCATAAAAGAATTGTATTTCTGAATGTCTTCTCCTGCATATTCTTTCTGTTGCAACATCATTTGGCAGAACTCCAAAACCGTATCCCATTCGTATTCCAGCCACGCATTGTATTCCATTCCCGGATCATAATCTGAAGGACGTTTCCATTCGTATTCTGCTGGATTTGGTAATCCGAAATTTTCTAATTGTTCCGTAAAAGATGCGCCATTATGCTTCCAATACACCTGACTACGTAATTCAGCATTTTTTTGAAGGCTTACATAATAATCCAATTGAGATTTCATCATATCAAAATCACCGCTTTTTACCATCGGAAAATAAACCAATCGCTGGTTTTGAGCCGTCATTGTTCCTCCGCCCCAATTCCTGAAATCCGGAGTAAAATTCAGGTCTTTATTCGTAAAAACGGGATCAACTGTAAAAAGTCCACCGTTGAATTTTGTTGGATATTTTCCATAGGCATTGCATCCCAACATGTATCGGAACAATTGATAATTCTGTCCAATTTGATAAACCGAATCCTTCTCAATCGATTGATTTTTTTGTGTAAAAATAAAACTGCGTTCCCAGAAATTATTCCACCATTTTATAGTGTTTTTTTCAGCTTGTTTTGCTGTGTTTTTATTTGAAGAAATTTGTTTTTTTAAACCATTATTCCAAATTTCAAAATCTGACTGAATTGTATTCAAATAAATTTCTAAAGCATGTTTTTTGGATGCTTTTACACTCGTTAAATTATAACCTTTAAAATCGGTATTCTGATATTTCCCTACATAAGTTCCGTCAGGTTTTAGATTGTCCCCTTTCATAAATCCTCCAAAAGTGAGATTTGCCAAAGGATTCAGCATTTGGTCTTTTACCGATTCCATTTTTTGTTGTTGTACAGCAACATCAAAAACAGTCTGTTCGCGGTTTCTGTGATAGAATTTTACGCCGTTATTCTCAAAAGCAATAGAATCTTTAAAAATGATGATGTCTCCCTGTGGAGCCCATTTATAAGAATTGGCATTATTTTCTTTTCCTTTTGAATGATGATTCTGATAACGCCAGCTTTCATAAGAAGCCGTCATTTTCAACTGATTTTTACTTTCTAAATCAACATGAATAATGGGTTTAAAAACATCCACCCAAAGTTTAACTTTAGTATCATTTTGCTTCACTAAAATATAGCCGTCTTTCAGTTTTAATTCCTGATGAAAACCTGCTGCCCCTTCAAAAGGATTTGGACTTAAACTCACTTTTACACGGCCTAATTTTAATAACGTATTATGCTCGTCAAAAGTCCCGCTTCTAGAAAAATAGAAATACAAATCTCCTTTTTCTACCCAGACATTCGCACCAATATCTCCGCCACCCAAAGGCATCGATTCTGATGAATTCTTGCTTTGTGTTGTCCAGATTTGGTTGTAATTATCAAGCACAGGAATTTGTGCTTTGATGCAAAGCGTGGTGAAAAAAACTATGTATTTTATATATTTCAAATCCATTTATTTTTTAGTCTTGTTTGTCATTTCGACGGAGGAGAAATCGCACTAGAAATTCCGCAACAATTATCGACGATCTTTGTGGTTACTAGTGTGATTTCTCCTTTCAGTCGAAATGACAAACTAGGCGCAACTCATAACTTATAATTCATAACTTATAACTCAAAATCACCATTCATCCGTTCTAAAGGAAGAAACCGGCAAACCTCCGGCGCTAAATAATTCTGCTTTCGCGAAATCTTTCCACAAATATCTGACAGCAACTGGTTTCGCTACTTTATCAGAAGTTAAAACCACTGATTTTCTTCTTACTACGGTTTTCGCCGGATAAAAAACTTTGTCTTCGCCGGCAATTTCAAAACCTAAAACTTCCTTATCATAAGCTGTAATTCCGTTTGGAACATCATCAAATGAAACGGTTACAGCACCATCTTTTATTTCCATTGATTTATATTTTGGACTTTCAAATTCGAAACCTTCAATTCCGTACGTTCTCGCCAAAGCCTGAAAAGCAAGTCGATTTCCTCCTTTTTCTTTGTCCATCGGGTGAATATTATTTTCTTCACCAACATCCATTAAAACGGCCATTCCCGAATTCGGAATTTCTGCTGAAGCTTTCAATTGTGCCTCTCTTAAATAAGCCGAATTGTATTTTTCTAAATAATCTTTTGGATGAAAAGAAGCATAATTAAACGGTGCAATCTGAGCGTAATAAAACGGAAAATCTCCTTGTTTCCATAAGGCTCTCCAACTGCTTACCATTTTTTTCATTAGCTCTTTGTATTCAGAAGCTCTTTCATAATTCGATTCGCCCTGATACCAAATACAGCCTTTAATTCGGTACCCAATTACAGGCGAAAGCATTCCGTTAAATAAAGTGGTCGGAACACGATTTGGATCTTTTGCTAATTCTTCTTTTGTGGTCGGAATTTTAGCGCTCGCAAAATCTTTAAGCATCTCCTGATTCATCCATGCTTCCATGCTTGAACCGCCGTACGAAACATGAATCAACCCAACCGGAACATCTAAAACTTCATGTAAAAGAGATCCAAAATACCAGGCCGTTGCACTAAAATTAGCAGTCGATTTTGGCGAAGCCACTTCCCATTTTCCTTCAAAATCATCTTTTGGTTCTAAAACTGTCGCTCTTGGAACGGTTATAAAATGTATGTTTTTATTGGTAGATCTTACGATAATTTCGTTTCCGTTTCTTACGGGTTGCCCTGGAAAACCTTTTAATGGCATTTCCATATTCGATTGTCCGGAGCAAAGCCAGACTTCACCAATTAGAATGTTTTTGATGGTTATTTTTTCGTTTCTTTCCGCAACTTCAATTGTAAAAGGTCCGCCTGCAGTTGGCGTTTGCAATTCTGCTTTCCATTTTCCTGAAGCATCTGCTTTTGCTTTGTATATTTTAGAATTCCACGAGGTTTTTATGGTAAGATTTGCGTTCTTTTCGGCCCAGCCCCAAATTGGTGCATTTGATTTTTGCTGCAACATCATATTGTCGCTAAACAATGCTGGCAGTTTGATTTTTGCATTGATTTGAAAGCTTGCCAAAATCATTACAAATGCAATAATTAATTTTTTCATTTTTGTCTTATTTTTTTGCTAAAGATTAAAAGAATTAAAAAGATTGTTAATCTAGTTATGTCAGGCTGAGCGAAGTCGAAGCCCGATTCCAATTGGAACGCCCTTCGACTTCGCTCAGGGTGACAATTCAATTCATAAATCAATAATTCTTTTAATCTGTGACTAATATTATTTCTCTTTCAAAATCGTTACCGGCCCTAATAATCCCGCTTTCAATAACGGACTTCCTTCCAAACGATACGGCGCCGTCGTCCACGTTAATCTTTCTTCTTTTGGCAATTTTTCGTCACCCATTAATCGGTTTGCCCAGGTATTTGTTATTTTTATTATAATCGTATTTTTTCCTTTTTGTAATGCGTGCGAAATAGCTGTTTTATAAGGAAATGTCCAAAGCGTCCCGCAGTCTTTTCCGTTGATTGAAATCTCAGCGATGTTGGCAATTTCACCTAAATCCAACCAGATTTTATTCGAATCTTTTGCCTTCCAGACAAACTCTTTTTTATAAATTACAGTTCCTGAATAGTATTTTATCTGATCATTTTCTGAGGTACTCCAGTCAAAAAGTTTATTGGTTTTTACGACTTCTCTCGGACCTTTGAATTCGGGATCAAAATGCAATTCCCAATTCTCATCCAAAACCTGAACTTTTTCAAATTCAGCAACTTTTCCCTGAGCTAAAACTTCTTTGGTTTCTTCTTTAAAAATCACAAAACCAGATTCATTTTCATTTAATGATAAAGAAACAATGGTACGCTCGTTTTCGATTTTCCAATTTTCTAAAACAGCCGTTTTATCGGTTACAGGATTGTACCAAACTGGAATTTTTCCTGAAATTCTAAACGAAGCTTCGAAAGTTCTTTTTTGTTCTTTTTGATTTGAAAGAAAATAAATATCCTCAGTTTCTGATTTTCGGTGTGTCCAGGCAATCGTTTCGGAATCGGCTCTGTTTAAATTCGGAAAATAAACATCCTGCGTAATTCCGATTGATGCAAAATCATTTCCTAAATAAGGCAATTTAATGATTGTTCCTTTTCCGATTTTCCATGAAGATGCATCCTCATTATTCCAGATTTCATCCACTACATTCTGCCATTTCTTTTGATCAGCTTCAGACTGAATTCCGGGTTGCAGATTTGGTTTTTCATCCACAAAAATTGTTCCGCCAGCTTTTATCAACTCCAATATTTTTTCGGCGGAAGCCAGAGTAATCATTTTATTCGGCGCCATTTTATGACTTCCCGGAAACAATAAAGCGCCGTATGAAATTCCACCGCCAAAGGTTATTTTCCCGTTTTCTACTTTTGCATTTCTAATCAAAACATCAGAATTAAAAGAATCATATTGATAGCCGTTCATCGCATTTGTCCATTGCGATAAATCGGTTGAATTTTTAGAAGAAGTCACTTCTTTTGGCGCTCTCAAACTCGGCTGACCTTCATTTTCCAATCTGATTTTTTCACTTTCAATTCGCTCTTTTCCAAAAACATTCGGAATAAAAGGCACTAAACGATCCGGAAGCATGGCACGCGACGGCAAATCTTCACCAATAAAAACAGCTAAATCAATAACAGGTTTTCCTTTTTGCAATTGAAACTGCACTCTCTGGCAATAATCTACCCAGGCTTTTCCGGGTTTCCACCAGGTTTGATCTCTTTGAAAATAAGATCCTACGCCGTCTAAAGTCATTCCCGGTTTTCTGTCTGTCCACGGATTATGAACAAAAACGTGATAGAAAAATCGGTTGATTCCTAAAGTGTAATTTCTGTCTGCCAGCGTTTTAAGATTTCCCGGATGTTCATCCCAGTCCATTTTTAATTCGGTAAACGCTTCTGCCTGAATAATATCTTTTCCGTAAATGTGTCCGCCCGAAATCGCATCGAGCATATCGTTTGGTTTGTCGTGCGTCGGGCTTTTCAGCCAAAATTCACCACTCGGATAATCAACATATTTAAAATGCAAAAGTCCGTCGCTCATCATCGTTGGCGCCACATTTTCAGAACTTAATTTTACATTGGATTCCTTTGCAATATCTTTTAATGTTCCGAAGAAATTTTCAGCAACTAATTCTGAAATTGTTTTTCGAACATCGTATAATATTTTTTCTGAAGTCTGAATATCTTTCACCGGAATTCCAGCCATAACCGGAAGAAAATCAACAATATCGTAACCTCTTCGCTTTTTAAATTCATCTCTAAAAACAGGCGACCAGTTTTGACTTCCGCATTCCCAGCTGTCCATGTGAAGGATTTTAACGACTTTTGAAGCCAGTTCTGGCCCGGCAGTTCGTAACATTTCGCCAAACCAATGATCCAATTGAAAACGAATGGCTTCGGTATTAAATTTATCTACTTCTAAACCTCTTCCTGCACCTGCCGTTGCATTTTCATGTCCGGTCGAAGTATATCCAAAACGAATAATTTTCCAGTTTGCTTTTGAAGGAGATTTCCAATTCAAAACTCCATTTGCATCAACAAACTTCGAAATATTGATCATTTTTGAAGGATCGATGCAATCTGATTTTCCAATTTGCTGTTCGGTTGTCTGCGGACTTAATCTCCAGATTGCGCCCGATTTTCCCTGATAATTATCGATTAACGCTTCGTTTGATAAAATGATTTTGGCCACTTTTAAACCCTGATTCCATTTTGCGGGATCAAGATCTTCTGCGCCGGGTTCTGTTCCTTTCGGATCGTAAACAAATCTGAAATATTTTGCTTTTGTTGGAATTAAACTGTGTGTATAAAACGCGTCTGTATCCTGCCATCCTTGTCTCGGCGTTGTTAATCTTCCCAGACTTTTGAAGTTTTTACCATCATCACTAACTTCAATAATTAAACGATGTGCCTGATAATTATTTCCTTTGGTTTCTATCTGGATGGATTTGCACAAAAACGGCTGATCAAATTCGTACTGAACCCAGCCTTTTTCTTTTAATCTAAATTGATCTTCTTTGGCAGAATTAGTCAAAAATGAAGCATCAAAATCAGCTAAAGTTGATGTAACTTTTGGCTGTTTTTGGTAAGAGGTAACAATCGCTTCTTTCTGCGGAATCGCAAAAACGGCAATATCTTTATAATAGTCTTTGTAATGATTTGGAACGGGTAATTGAACGTTTTTGAAGTTATTTCCGTTTACCGAGACATCTGACCAAACCACTTTTTGCATCGAAATTTCCGGCGTAATCCAGGGTCCACCAGCAACGGCAAAACCATCTGCGGGATGAAACGCGATTTTTACGCCCAATCGGTCTGCTTCTGTCAATGCCCAACGCACCAAATTCCAAAATTCCTTGCTCAACTGCAAAACCGGCGGATTCATCAATGGCGGATTTGCCGGACCTTTTATGGTCATCAAATAGGCGCCTCCAATTCCCGCTTGTTTCATGGCTTCTAAGTCGGCGGTAATTCCTTCTTTAGAATAAGCGCTTTGCATCCAATACCAATATACCCAAGGTTTTGAGGATTCTATAGTGGGCTGAAAAAATCCATTTTCTTTTTTATAGGTTTCCTGTGCAGAAGCGAATCCCGCAAAAAGTAAGGTAAAAAAGAGGTATTTTTTTTGAAACATTTTATTGTTTTATTTCGTTTGTAAACCCGACAGGTTTTTAAAACCTGTCGGGTTTGATACTTACTGCTTTCCCCATGCGTTTTGTCATTTCGACGAAGGAGAAATCTTCGCGAGAAGCGCTACAAAGATTGGCTTTTCTTTGCGGAGTTACTTGTGGAGATTTCTCCCTTCGGTCGAAATGACAAAACTATCTTTCAAAATATAGCTAATGGTTTTAACCATTGGGACTTAACGTATTTGATCTAAAATAGACGTAATGTAACGTAACGTGATTTACATTGCGTTCCCAAGGTTAAAACCTTGGGCTATGTTTGATAATCGTTGTCGAATTTCTAGTGTGATTTCTCCTTCGGCAGAAATGACAAAAACTATATCTCAATTATTAATTATCAATTTATTAATATTTAAACTTCTTCAAACTGCTTTCCAATTGATTTTTCGAACCAATAAAAGGCATCATATAAAAACTATATTCATAATTACCAGATTTAATCTGATATTGTTCTAATGGCTGAGCCACAATCGTCCAGCTGTCATTTCCTCCAACTCCCATTTGAAATAAATCAATGTTTAACGTCAAAAATCCAGGATCTTTTAAATCGTATGTATGACCTGATGCGCTTAGGTTTTCCTGTGTATATGGCCATGCACTCATACTCAAAACTTTGCTATCATTTACTACAACAAAACCCTTATTTTTCTGCGGAGTGGTCAGTGCCATCCATCTTACATCACATCGGTTTCCGTTTTCCTGTGGTTTAGGATAATGTTCGATAAAATCATTAATTGGCAATGAATATTTTCCAACAAACGAACCAAAACTTCTGTCGTTGTAATTTTCCAGTTCTCCTTTTCCGTACCATGAAATTTGGTCAAATTTTCTCTGAACTCCCATCTGCATTCCGATTTTCGGGATGTTTGGCAGTTTGTCTGAAGCTTTTAAACTGTAATCTACTTTTATCACACCGTCTGGACTGATATTGTACACTACATTTACACTAGCGCTGTCTTTTATAATTTCGTAATCGCTGATAATTTTAATTTCAGAAGTCGATTTGTCAATTTTTACGTTAACCAATTTTGGTTTTGCTTTGTACCATTGTTTCAACAACTTCTGCGATTTCCATCCGCGCTTATCGTTATCTGTAAGCGGTCTAACGAAATTAGGAAGCAGGGGCGCAACAACCTGTTCTTCTCCGTTGAAAATGTACGAACTCAAAGCTCCGTTTGTTTTTCCAATTGTAATATCAAAAGCTTTTCCTTTGATTTTAAACTCAGAATCAGACTCAGAAACGTTTATATTTTCTTTTTTTAATTCAGGTGAAAGAATATCTTTCTTTTTCAACACAAACTGATCTTCCGCGACAGCGTAACCTTTTGAAGCCCACAACTCATCTGCTGAAAGCTGGAATTCAATATTTAAAAGATATTCAGCATCGTTTTTCATTTTTGGAAGGTATTGACTGATATCTAAAGTTGTCGATTGCCCTGCTTCTACTTTTAATGGCTTTAAAATGTGCGTTTTAATTACGTTTCCGTTTTCTAACATTTTTAAGACCGGTATATAACTTTCTAAAGATTTAACCGCCTGTCGATTTTTGATCTCTAACTGATTGCCTTTTAAAGTCGAAATCGCGGGCTGATACACCCATTTGTTCTCAAAAATCGAGCCTTTAGGTTTTCCGTAAGAATCTACAATTCCTTTTGTATTGAAATTTCCATCATGGTATTTTTCACCAAAATCTCCTCCGTGGGCAAAATAATTCTGACCGGATCTGGAATCAAATTTCACGATTCCCTGATCTTTGAATTCCCAGATACAACCGCCGATAACTCTTGGAAGCGAACGGAATTCATCCCATAATTCTTTTAAATTTCCAACTGAATTTCCCATAGCATGAGAATATTCAACGAAAATAATCGGTCTTGTATCTTTCTTTTGATCGACCAAAAATTTAGGTGTAAAAACACCCGGATAAAAACGGCTGACCATATCGACATAAGAGTCATCCTGTGGATTTTCAAATCGGTAAGCGTGGTCGATTGTTTTTGGATAGCCCGGATCAAGCGGATCGATATAACCGTCTAACTTTGCATTTCCCTGCGCCGGCTCATAATGCACGGGACGCGTGATGTCGAAATCGTGAACCCAGCCCGACATGGCAGAATGGTTCGGCCCTTTTCCGCCTTCGTTACCCAAACTCCACATCACCACAGAGGGATGGTTTTTATCGCGTTCCACCATTCTGATCATACGTTCCATATATGCATTTGTCCAAAGCGGATCATTGCTTAATTTACCGCCAATTCCGTGTGTTTCCTGATTGGCTTCGTCCATTACCATGATTCCGTATTGGTCGCATAATTCGTAAAAATAGGGATCATTTGGATAATGACTTGTTCGTATAAAGTTGAAATTAAACTTTTTAATGGTTGTAATATCCTGTTTTATATCTTCTCTCGTAACCGCTTTTCCTCTTGTCGGATGATGATCGTGACGGTTTACACCATAGACATAGGTCTCTTTCCCGTTGATGAGCATTTTTCCGTTTTCCTTGGAGAATTCAATAGAACGGAATCCTACTTTGCAACTTTTTGCATCGGTAACATTTCCGTTTTTGTCTTTTATAGAAATGACCATTGTGTATAAATTTGGCTCTTCTGAACTCCATTTTTTCGGATTTGTGATTTTTTCCTGAAAGAATCCAAAACGGACATTATCCAGACGAGGATAACTTTCGTTGATGAGATCAATCACCGGTCTCTGCAGCGGTTCTTTGAACATAGCCCTATTATGTGCATCATACAACTGAACGTTCATTGTATAATCCTTCACTCTTTCTCCGGTAAGATTTTCTACTTTGGGTCTCAATTTGAAAATTGCGTCTTTGTATTCCTTGTCCAATTTGGTTTGAACAAAGAAATCCTGAATGCGCAATTTTGGCTCGGCCATAATGAAAACTTCACGCTGGATTCCGCTCATTCTCCAATGATCCTGATCCTCTAAATAAGAACCATCCGTCCAGCGGATTACACGAACAGAAACCACATTTTCTCCTGCCTTTAAATAAGGTGATATATCAAATTCTGATGGCAGAAAACTATCTTCGCCATAACCTAAAAATTCTCCATTTAACCAAACTTCAAAACCTGAACTTACGGCTCCAAAATGTAAAGTTACGGTCATATCTTTCCAGTTTTCAGGAACAGTAAAACTTCTTTGGTAAGAACCAACTCCGTTATAATCTTTAGGAATATAAGGCGGATTTATAGGTCGAAATGGATAAACGGCACTTTTATAAATTGGATTATCGTATCCTTTCATTTCCCAGTTGGAAGGCACTTCGATTTTATCCCACCCGGAAACTTTATTTTGATAAAAATCTTTGGATGCTTCTTTTAAGTTTACAGCGTATTTAAAATCCCAATCGCCAGTCAGCATCTGGATTCGGCTTTTGGTGCGGTCTCCCTTTAATGCATCTTCAACACTTGTATACGAATAAGAAGTAGCTCTTGACGGTTGTCTGTTAATACTTGTAATCGTCGGATCTTCCCAAGGTGCAAATTCGTATTTTTTATGCAATTCCGGAACTCCAGCAGGTTCTCCGGTTACAGATTGTGCCAGTGTTCCGTAAGATGTTAAAAGTAAAATGTAAAATGTGAATACTGATTTTAGTATCGAAAATCGAAACCTTGAAAAGTGATTATTTTGAATTGGTTTGGACATTAATTCTATATTTTTTATTCGCTTTGTATTGACCGTATTTTTTGTCATTTCGACCGAAGGGAGAAATCACACTCGTATATCGACAAACATTATTTACATACTGTGTGGAACTCTAGTGTGATTTCTCGTTCCTCAAAATGACAAAACTTTGTCTTTATTTATTTTTGTGTTTTTTAAAACCTGTCAGGTTTAAAACTCATAACTTATAGCTCATTACTACTTTTTAGCCTTCTTCTCCGGCGGAGCCACAAAATTCAATTTGCTTTTCCCTAAATCTTTAGAAGTTGCAATTGCAATTCCGCGTTGTTCTGCTTTATTAACGGCACAGTAAAAATGATAGACAACACCATCGTGTTTTACAACAAATGATTTATGGGCAAACATATCGTCATACAGCTCAGATGATTTAATTAAATCTTCTCCTTCCCAATCTTTCCAGTTTACTAAATCATTCGAAACGGCAAATCGGTTAAAAGCACCCTGATTCCAACCTGTCCAAAAAGCTCCAAAATAGAACATCACCCAGGTATCATTAATGCGCTGAATATAAGCATCTCCCGAGATTCCTTTATGATGATTGATTAAAGGTTTATCGCCATAACGTTTCCAATTTTTCATATCGTTGGATACTGCCATCGCAATACGCTCAGCACCTTTAGCAGGATTTATACTATCTCCGCGGGCATTGTAATACATGATAAAATTGTGTCCCGTTACTTTGTCTTCATCACGAATTACACTGTTTTTGTACATCGTGCTATTATCCCACCATCTGGCGTCTTTGTCTTTTGGCGTCAAAACCGGATTTTCTAATCTTTGAAATTCGTGTGGTTTTGTCGGTACTTCCATTGTAAATGCCATTCCGATAGACAAAACGCCTGCTTCGTAACCTTTACTGTCTCCGCCAAAATAACTCATCCAGTATTTGTCGTCGTATTTTTCCCATTCGTAGCTTCCGCCCCACGTCATGTCTTGCAATGAAATATAGCCCGCTTTTTGGTTGACGTCCCAGTGTTTTTCATTTTCTGAGAAGGACATTACTTTCCCTAAATGTTTCCAATCTAAAAGGTTATCGCTTTCTGCCAGCCACGTTTCGTAACCTCTACCGTCGTAAATTAAATACGTCATGAACCATTTTCCGTCTTTTCTGAAAACGCTTGGACAATCCATTTTATAAGAGTTGTCTGTTGGCACCATTACCAATCCGTATTTGTAGGGTGTTTTTACTTCGTTGTAAATTTCCTGCATTACGTTTTCGGTAATTTCACGCTTCTTGTATTTGGTGGCGCAACTGCTTATAAACAGTGCTGAAATGGCTATAAATAGGTATTTAATTTTCATTGTTTTTGGTTTTGGCTACGATCCCGATAGCTATCGGGACTAAGGCACTAAATTTTATGCTTTTCTTTGCGACTCTGCGTCTTTGCGAGATTAATTCTAAGCTTAGCTTTTAGCTCTCGCAAAGTAGCTAAGGAGCAAAGTTTTTATCTTTTATATTCTTTATTTACAATCTCAAAAATCTTGCTTCTTGCTTCTACCCGTCCTTCTACTTCTTCAATTCTTTTAAACGAGAATCCATTACATCTTTGTTTAATTTTACCTTAACCATTCCTGTTGGATGAAATCGCTTTTTTAAATCTATTGCGTTGTACACTATGGTGTAAACATCATTTCCTTCGGGGATTAGGCATAATGGTGTTCTCATAATATCCCACCATTTATCTACTTTGGTTTCGATGGGCAAATAATGCGCTTCATGCCAATTTACGCCATCTGCAGATAATGAATATCCGATCATGTTTGGTAAATGATGTCCCCAGCCGTCTGGACCTCCGTCGAAAATTGCAATATATAATCCGTTTGGTAACTGACTTACGATTGGATTTTCAATAAATAAGGGATGAATTGATTTTATCGGTTCCAAACCTTTATTCACTCTTAACCAAGGTCCTTCTAAACTTTTGGATTCTGCTAAAGCTACAAACCAGCCTTTTCCTGATTTCTTCGGATAATCGGCCCAGGAACTAAATGGATAAGCTCCGCTGTAAAATCCGAAAAATTTATCGCCAACCTGATACGGAAAAAAAGAAGCTACACCCTGACGCCCTTCCCAAGGTTGAGAATCTAATCCTGGTTCCATGATGATTCCCATATCTTTATAAGGACCACCGATTCCGTTGATGCCTTCTACAGTCGATTCACAACGCCAAATTCTTCCAAAGGAATGATTCGGTTCTATTTCTTTACTTACGGTATATGCTAAATAATAGCCGTACCATTTGTTTGTTTTTTCATTAAAAACTGGCATATAAGACCAAATGGCTGCGCGACGATCGTTCATCGGATTATCATCTTCGGTTAACGCATAAACCCCGCTTGCCTGATAAATGGTGGATTCCCTTTTCCAGTGAATCGCATCTTTACTGGTCCAGTGTCCGATTTTGGTTTTTACGCGGTCATAATAATAATCAACACCTTTTTCTCCTGCTCTTTCGGTTGGAAACATGTGATAGGTATCGCCGACTTTTACGACGCGTCCACCTTCAAAACCACCCTGAATTCCTTCTGTTCCAGACATTCCTTCGTCGATAACCGCTTTGTTGTCTCCGCCGATAATTTCGAAAAGTGGTTTTTTATCTGAAAATCCATCCACAATAAATGTCGGGTTCCATAATTTTCCATCTGGGAATTTAGCGTCTCGCGGTAACAGTTTTTCGGAAGCTTTTACAATTCCTAAAATCGCAAATAATCCTTTTCCAAAATTGATGTTTTGTATTCCTTTTGGATAAGAAACAGCATAAACATTTACAGGAGCAAGTCCGGTAACGGTTACTCCATTTTCTAAAATTAACTTAGAATTTTGAAGTTTATCTGCTTGAAGATATTCTGTATCTTTCTCCTGAAAAACACCCACTAAAACCGTTACAGCTTCTTTAAACTTTAACTGCAATGGAGCATTGGTTCCATTTTTATATTTATCTGAAGGAAGTTCGATTCCTGTCAATTTTTGTAATTCGGGAGCGACACGAATAATGTTATGTTTGCTTCCTGAAAATACATGAGCGTATTGTGTAGTTTTGAATGTTTTGTAGTTTGATTTTACAATTTCGAAAGAAGCTGGTTTCCATGCATTTTGTGCTATTGCTGAGAATTGCATGCAGATTGAAAACAGCACTAGAAAAGTTGCTTTTAATTTGAAATTGTATTTGTTATTTTTTGACAACATTTGGTTTTATTTTTTTATTGGCTCTTATTTGTCATTTCGACCGAAGGGAGAAATCACACTAGAAATTCCGCAACAATGGTTGACAATCTTTGTGGTTACGAGTGTGATTTCTCCCTTCGGTCGAAATGACAAACTGGACGTTTATAAACTTAGGACTAATTACTAACGACTAAGAACTAATTAACTAAATAGCCTTATAACTCACAACATACTCCACATTCGGTTTTACAATCAACTGATATTTATTCTTCGCTAATTCTGTAATTGTTCCAGAGTTTGTTTTGGGTTTGCCTGCACTTTTAAAAATCAATTTTCCTTCACCTTCTCCTGCTTTTACTTTTATTTCTTTCGTACTGCAATACACGGAAACTTCTCCGTTTGGTGTTGGCACTTTTCCTTCCATCCATTTTAAACCGCCCAGATTTGGTTTGATTTCATATTCTGAATATCCCGGAGCGGTTGGTTTTACACCTAAATAATATTTTCCTAATAAGTAAATCGGACTTGCACCCCAGGCGTGGCAAAGGCTTTTCCCGTAAGGGCGCCCGTACATTTCTAAATGTTCTTTTCCGCTTTGTTTGGGATCGTATTTTTCCCAAAATGATGTAGCTCCATTATTTAACATTCCGCCCCAATAATCGCGGATCTCATTTAGAACCAATTTTTGCTCATCCATTGCGCACAATGCTTCCAACTCGTAAAAACGCATATACGGCGTTGTGATTTGAAGAACATCTTTATTGAGTAATATTTTATTTTTTACACTTTGTTTTTGTTCTTCCGTAAAATAATTAAAGAAAATGCCGAACATATTCGCGTATCGAGTGACGATATTTTGCATTTTCCCATCAATACGCTGGTGCTTCATGACGTTTTCTTTTTTATCCCAAAACACATCGAATAATTTTGCTTTTAAATCAGAAGCTAATTTTTGATATTGTTTTTGGTCTTCACTTTTACCTGCAATTTCAGCACTTACTGACATGGCTTCTAAACTTCTCGCCAAAAGCATCTGCTCAAAACTAACTTCGCCCGTTTTTGGCAATCCGTCTGCCCAATCAATAAAAACCCAGTCGCCTTCTAAAGGTTCGAGGAATCCGTTTTTGTTTCTTCTTTCTAAACAGAAATCCATAAGAGATTTCATTCTTGGATAAAAAGTTTTGATGAATTTTGTATCGCCTGTGTGTAAGTAATAATCGTAAACGCCCACAAACCAATATAGCGAATAATCCATAATGATATTAACGTGAGCCGTTACAGGATCTTTTCCTCGAAGGGCTGACATCGTTCGTTCTACAGAAGGCGAATCAAAGAATAAATAATAATTCATTAAGTAACTTTGATAAGCATCGCCAGACCAAACCCAGCGGTCGCGTTTGATTCCGTCAATAAAAAATTCGCGGGACGTTAAATGCATGGTGTAAGCCGACACATCCCAAATTTTATTCAATAATTCGTCTGAAGATTTGAATGCACCACGATAATCTAATGGCAAATATTCGTAAAGCATCGAAATAGAATCATATTTTACCCCTGCATCTGCTTGCAACTGAACGTAGCGAAATGCTTTTGATCCGTTGTGTGTATAAGTTTCAGGCTGTTTTCCATCAAAAGATAAATGATCTAAGGTTTCGCATTTGGCTGAATCTAAAGCTTCTTCGCGGGATTCTCCATAATAAAGCGCAACTTTACCTTTTCCTTTTAAACCATGAATTTTAATATAACCAAAAGTTTCTTTTCCAAAATCTATCAGCTCGCCTGCTCCAACTTTTTCTGTTTTTTTGGCACTCAAAGGTTTGGTTGTCAGTTTAAATCCGGAAGGTTTATTTTCCGGTGAGTCAAAATTCCAGGAACCCACAGGAACCCAGGGTGTACCCGATTGTTGTGCTTTTCCGGCTTCGTCAATCCAAAGTTTATCTTCGTTCGTTACCTTCCAGGATGAATCCGATTTGACATAATTACCCTTTATATAAATAGCCGGCAACACTTCCTGATTGTAAACTTTAAAGGAAATTTTATGTTTTCCGGCAGGAATTGTTATTGACTTTGGCTGTCCGTATACCTGACCGCCATCTAAAAGTAATTGAAAAGGTCCTTCTGAGTAGATTTTAACTTCGTCTGGTTTTGGAAGCTCTACTTGGGTTTGAAAAGTTACCAGCGCATAGGGACTGTAATATTGCCAAAGCGGAGGAAATACTGCTTCGCGTTCTGTACGTCTTACCTGCATTTTATTGCTTAACCAAATTTCGAAATCACCCGGATACCAGATCCATGTTGCTTCTTTTGATTTTTCCTGCGCCAATACCTCAGTACAAGAAAATAAAGAAATAAAAACGACTAAAATCTTAAAAATGGATAAGCGGTTTGGCATAGTTAGTTTTATTTTGGAGCTAAAGATAAGTGTTATTTTTACATTTCACAACCTGCACTATCCTGTAATTTCGCAAAAAATACGAATCATTGCTAATTTTTTAAGGGAAAAATTATGAGTTATCACTTTTTTAGTATTAAAAAAAATGATGTTGGGATTTTTATGGAACGTGGATAAAACTGAACTCATTATTTTAACACACCGAATCATACGCTTAGCTATGTGCGAAACGGCGCATCAATTGTTTAAAAGTAACATAGTTAGGTATAAATGATGAGTCATTTTTTAATATTCTCAATTTCGTTCAAACGAATAAAATATATATGTTTCTATGTGTTTAAATAAAAAGATCCGTATAAATCCGCGTCTTCGCGAAAGCGAATCAGTTTTATCAGCGTGCTAATTTATGTTCATGATTAAGCAATCATCTTTTCTGACTCATTCTCATCTTCCAAAATATAATTAGAAGGTGTTTTTCCTAAATGTTTTTTAAACATATAAATAAAGGCACTTGGAGTTTCGTAGCCTAAATTGAGTGCGATTTCTTTTATGGATTGTTTTTCGCCTAAACGTTTAATGGCTTCGAGCAATTTCAAACGTGTGCGCCAGTCGCTGAAATTCATACCTAATTCTTTGATAAACAAACGTGATAACGTTCTGGTACTCATAAAAGAAATTTCAGCATAATGATCAATCGTATTTTTGCTTGCTACGTCGTCCATTAAAAGTTCAACGACTTTTTGAAGTCTTTCGTTATTTGTGGTAGGAAGAAACGTAGCACTTGGCGTAATTAATGCCAGTTCATCTAAAAATACATCTATAATTCTTCGTTGTGACGGCGAAATATTGCCTTCAATCCCAAAAGTGATAATTTTAAAAACCAGCTGTTTTAGAAAAACCGGAATATCAAAAGAAAAACTATTTGAAGGCAATCCACCCGTAAAAGACGGATCAATAAAAACGCTGTAATAATTCACATCTTTCTGAAAAGTTACCTGATGTTCTACACCACCGGGAAGCCACAAACCCTGCAACGGATTCACAACCCAAATGTTATTTCCTACCACAACATTCATTACGCCCCGTGTGGCATAAATGAGCTGTGCTCTTGGATGCGAATGTGAGATACACATTTCGTTGGTTACCATTTCTGTATAACCCATAACAGGAATCAGCGGATTTATTACAAATCCATGTTCCTGTGCTATTCGATATGTCCGAATTTGATTATTCATTGTCCAAATGTAGTAATTTTGACATTCATATTTTCTCCAATTTTGTAAAAAATAAAACAGCTGTTATTTTTAAAACTAAAATTAACTCAAATACAAAATCATGGAAACCGTCAAAGCAAATCCAGAAATAGTCAAGAAAACAACCTACTCGATACTTTTTATAATCAGTTTTTCTCATTTAATAAATGATCTTTTACAAGCTGTAGTTCCTTCCATTTATCCTTTAATTAAAGAGAACTTCGGACTGACTTTCTCCCAAATCGGAATCATCACTTTTACTTATCAAATCGTTGCTTCTATCCTACAGCCTTTTGTGGGAATGTATACTGACAAAAAATCGAAACCGTATTCTCTGATTATTGGAATGTGTTTTACAATGGTTGGCTTATTTCTTGTTTCAATCGCTTCGAGTTTTATCTACTTATTATTATCGGTAAGTTTAATCGGAATTGGATCTTCCATTTTCCATCCTGAATCTTCGCGTGTGGCGCATTTGGCTTCTGGCGGAAAGAAAGGTTTAGCGCAGTCTATTTTTCAATTGGGCGGAAATGCCGGAAGTGCGATCGGACCTTTATTGGCCGCTTTTATTGTGATTCCGCACGGACAATCTTACGTGGCCTGGTTTTGTATTATTGCTTTAGTTGGAATTTTTGCCTTGTATAAAATTGCGGTTTGGTACACAGCACATTTATCTGAGAGAATGGCCAATAAATCAACCCAACAAATCGAAACACATCATTTATCTAAAAACAGAGTAATCTTTTCGCTAATTATTTTATTGGTTTTAATTTTCTCTAAATACTTCTACATGAGTAGTATTACAAGTTACTATACTTTCTTTTTGATTGATAAATTCCATATTTCAATTCAGGAGTCTCAGGTGTATTTATTCTTATTTTCGGGTGCTGTTGCAGCCGGAACTTTGATCGGCGGACCAATTGGCGATCGTTACGGAAGAAAATATGTAATCTGGGCTTCTATTCTGGGTGTTGCGCCGTTTACGTTGATGTTGCCGTACGTTTCTTTATTCTGGGTAGGGACTTTATCTGTAATCATCGGATTGATTCTTTCTTCTGCCTTCTCTGCAATCTTAGTTTACGCAACTGAATTAATGCCCGGAAAAGTGGGTTTAGTAGCCGGTCTTTTCTTCGGATTTGCTTTCGGAATGGGCGGATTGGGTTCTGCTGTTTTAGGAAAAATCGCCGATGCAACGAGTATCGAATATGTATTTAAAATTTGTGCGTTTCTGCCTTTGATTGGGATAATTACTGGTTTTTTACCGAATATTGAAGGTCGAAAAAAGGCTTAATTTTTTGGTTTACAACGAAGGCGCTAAGACACAATTTTTTTTATTATTTAAGTTTAAATTGCGTCAGCTTTTGCTGCATGAGAAATACTCACAAAACTAAAGGCTTTAGCCGAATTTATTACAATTCGGCTAAAGCCTTTTTTCTATTTTGCTAAATTCGCCAGTTAAAACTGGAGACAAGTCATAAAATGTTTATAGCCAATCATTTTCATCAAAAATAATTTTCGAAAAGTTTTATAAAATTATTTTATTTTTCGATTTCTCTTCTGGAGTCATTTCTTTAAATAGGACATCTTCGTTGTACTTAACCGTATAATTTTCATCACTTTCTATTTTTTTTATACCATCAGATGTTAGAAACTGAGGCGCAACAGATCTTTCTATAATCTTAATTTTTTTTCCCTCCATATCTTCTACCTCTTCATTAGAAAAATAGTAAATATTAAATTTAAAATTGTGATTTTCATCGTTATCTAAGACATCATCTACCGTCCCGATAACGGTACCGGGATAAATCGGATCGTTTAATTTTACCTGCAATGATTTTTCGTCAAGTCCAATATAGGAAGCCGTGGTTCCATCTGCATGATCCACCACCACTTCTGTTCTTAAGACTGTGTTTTTTCGATCTGTTACCGTAATTTTTTTAATTTCGGTCACTATACCTTTACGCATTCCACAAATAGTATCTTTCATTTTGGAGTATACGACATAATTTTTCCAAATTTCTGGGTCAACATTAAAACGTCGGGATTGAAAAATCGTAATTTTTTTATTTTCTTTAAACGGAAGCGCATAAACAATTGAATTATCCACTTGTGGTCTTATAAGGCCTCTTTGATAACTGTACGTAAAGGAACACAAAATTTCCTTTTTAGTATCAATTGGATTAAGTGTAAATAATGTTCCGGAATCAGAACTCAGATCTAAGTTATAAGCCTTCTTGAACGCACCTATATCCGCAACATTCACTACACTTTCCAGATCAAACTCAATAAAATAATTTCCTGATACGGTTTTGAGATATCTAAATTCTACACTATTATCAGGATTCGTGACGCGCGTAATATATATTTTCTGGTTCTGCGCATTTATTAAATTACTAACTAAAAACAACAGCAAGGCTGTTAAAAAACTTTTATACATCATTACATTTATTATTAATTAAAGCACAAATGTAATAAAAAAGCTACAATTAATATGTCTTGATGTGTATTTAACTTTTAGACATATTTTTACTCATCTATTGATAACGAATTATTCTATTGCTGTTGAGACCATAAAAAAATGCTTTCGTAGAAGAAAGCGTCGTAATATATATAATAAATGTACTAATTCCCATTAAAAACCAAATACAAAACCAAAATCACCACTCCCAACAAACCAAACAACAACTTCACTTTCTTACTTGTTTTCGGAATATCAGTTTCATCAGAAAAATTGGTTTCAGGATTTTTATCGGTTAACGAAATAAGAATCGCTGTAATGGTTAAAATAGCAAAAATGTAAAACGAAATCAATAAAAAGTGAGGCCAAACCGGATATTTATCGGCAGGGAAAATCCATAGATACAAAACCCCAACAAAAAGACTAAAAGCAGAACCCCAAGATAAGGTAAAGTTTACGGCTTTTTTGGTGGTGCGTTTCCAGAAAACACTCAGCAGGAAAACAACAGATAACGAAGGCGCCAGAAATCCTAAAACCGCCTGAAAGATGTTGAATAAATTTTGTCCTTTGATATTGTCAATCGCAATGGCAATCAAAATCGCAAATAGACAACCAACTGCAATCGTTAAACGACCAATTCTAATCTGGTCTTTAATCGTCGCCGTCGGGTTGATTTTCTTTACATAAATATCATTCGTAAAAACGGTGCTCAAAGCATTTAGCGAAGAACCAATTGTTCCCACCAAAACGGCAATCATAACGCAGATTACCAAACCGTTCATTCCGCTTGGAAAAAGATTGGTAACCATCGTCATATAAGCCAAATCGGAGTTTTCGCCCAATTCAGGATATAAAGCGTAACACAAAATTCCGGGTAAAATAAACAACGGAAGCGCCATCACTTTCAGCCATCCAATGAAGTTTACACCCAATTGCCCCTGTTCTAAATTTTTAGCTCCCAAAACACTCTGCACCATCGATTGATCGGTACAGAAAAAAGCCACTGCGGCCACGGGATATCCTAACAAAATTGCTGGCCACGGATAATGTGCATCGTCTGACGGACGGACTAAATTCCAAAAATTAGAAGGCGTTTTTGAAACCAAAGCTTCGATTCCGCCCACTTTCTGCAATCCTAAATAGGAAAGCGTTAAGGAAACGACAATCAATAAAATCATCTGAAAAACGTTGACTTTGGCAATCGCTTTTAATCCTCCGGCAAAAGTGAAAATTCCAGAGAAAATCACTAAAACAGTAACGCTCTGCCACATCGGAATTCCAAGAATCTGACGTACTAAAACCCCTCCGCTGAATAATCCTAAAGAAAGCCAACTTACGAGAATTTTGACCAAAGCGTACCATGCCAGAATATTCTGCGTGCTGTCGCCGTAGCGTTTTCCCATATATTCGGGCATCGTACTGACTTTACTCGCAATATAACGCGGTGCAAAAACCATCGCCAAAAGCAGTAAAAACACAAAAGCGTACCATTCGAAATTTCCGGCTACAATTCCGGTTGCATAACCAATACTCGCAAAAGCCAGAAGCGAAGACGGTCCAACATTGGTTCCCCACATATTAAACCCGATACTGTACCAGTTTAAGGAATTTCCGGCCAGAAAAAGCGTTTCGTTTTTCTTTCTCTGCTTCATACTTACCACATAACCAATGACCAATAAAGCCACCAGATACACGGCAACGATTACAAAATCGAGCGTCGTTAATTTATTGTAGATACTGTTCATAGTCCGTATTCGTTAAGAATATCGGCAATTTTAACCGGCATTCCAGTTTGCAGTGATTTGTCCATTGCTTGTAATAAAGCCACAGTTCCAATTCCTTCTTCCATGTTTGGATAGGCTTCAAAACCTTGCTCAATACTATCTGCGAAATATTCCAAATAGTTTTGATATTCTCCGCCGTGATGGCTTTGCCCTTCAAAACGGAAATAATATTTTAAAGTGCTGTCACCCCATGTAATTACTTTTTCTTCGCCCGTTTTATCGGTAACCGCATAACGCAATTCGTGATAATCGGCCTGACTTGCGCCTTCTGTAGCTCTCAAAATCGTACTCATTCCGCTGTCTCGTTGTGCAGGTTGAGTTGGCGAAGTATATACACCACTCACACGTGCAATTCTGCCGTCGGTTGCTTTGAAAATAAAGTGCATCGTATCTTCATTTTTCAATCCGGCTGATTGTCCGTTAGCGCTAATCATTCCGTAACCCATTACTTCCTGAATGTTCGGCAAATACCATCTGATAAAATCTACAGGATGACTTAATCCGCCGTATAACCATTTGAAAGACTGTAACAAAGACCATTCTTTCTTTAAAAACCATCTATGATCGGCGTGGTATTGGGCTTCGATTGTAATTAAATCACCAATTAATCCTGCCTCGTAATCGGCTCTTTGTCTTTTGGCTGGTTCGAAGAATCGTGAACTTTGACCAATAAAAACTTTTTTGCCTGTTGATTTACTTAGTTCTAATAATTCCTTAGCATCCGAAAGATCATCAATAAATGGTTTTGTACAAACCACATGTTTTCCGTGCAATAAAGCTTGTTTTACGTGTTGTGCATGCAAATGATCGGGCGTATAAATCGCGATAATATCGATAGATTCATCTTTTAATAAATCATCGTAATTTGTCGTATAGGAATGAAAATCAAATTCTTTTGCTCTCTGCCTGCAGATTTCTTCGTTTCGGTCGCATACTTTTACAAGTTCTAATTTTGAACTTTCCAAAGCGGCCGACATTGTGCTTCGTCCTTCTCCAAGTCCCAGAATGGCTATTTTTAACATTGGTTTTATTTTAGGTTTTTTGATAGTTTTTTTCGCCACGAATTCACGAATTATTTTTTTGAAATACTTTATCTAATATTATTCGAATTAATTCGAAAAAATAATCGCAAAGATTTTAAAAGAAAATTCGTGAATTGCTTCGCCTGTTCGCTATCGCTCGGGTCGTGGCTATCTCTCTCTTATTTCGTTTCTACTTTGTTTAAGAAAATCCAGGTTTCGTCTGCTTTAGTACCTTCGATTCCGGATTGGTATTTTTTCATCAGAGCGTTCCAGTCGTCTACACGTGGATTGTTTTGTGTTGTTTTCGGATTTAGTTTATCCAAATTTTCGCCTTTCGGAATACTGATTACCAAAATCAATTGCCTGTCGTTTTTAAAGACTTGTAACTGTTGGAAATCGGCATTACAGAAACCTTTGGCTACTTCCGGCCATTTCTCGAATTGCGTTTTATGATGATCTATATATTCTTTCTGAAGTTTTTCATCCGCAGGAAGATTCGCTGTCAGTACAATATTTTCCCAGTCCGATGCCGGTTTTGAATCTTTACATCTTTCGAAGTTTTGGAAATCATACACCAGATCTTCATAGATTTTTATTTGTAAAGACGGAAAAGCGCCTGCCAGTTTTCGTTTTGTTCTTTCCGGCTGATTCATTTTTCCGTAAATCACCAGATGATTTTTCCATTGGTACAATTCCTGACCTACAATTCTGAATCCGACTAAAGTCGATTTGATTTTTTCGATGTCAAAATCATTTCCAATTAATTCAATCGCATACGGTTTTGGCATTTCCTGCAATCCCCATTTTTCGTCGATAACTACTTCTTTTTCCAAATCTTTGTACGGCGCTCTGATTCCTGCATTCTCTTTAATTTTCGAGCTTACGTAAGGATCGTTATGTTCCCAGATATTTCCTTTTGGGCCGTTATGGTTTTTCAGGATTTTCTTTTCGGCAATCCAGTTATTTTTAATCGTAAAACCTTCTGAACCTTCATCGGTATACAAATACAACCATAAAAACGGATCGTGTGCATACGGACTATTGTAAACTTTGTCAATATAATTTTCTTCAATTCGGCTGTTTGGCTGAGCCGAAAGCGTGTAGATTCCCGCTACATCATGAAGATGTTTGGCATAATGATGAATTTTATTCGCCAGGATTTTATTATTCTGCATTACGTTTGGCGTATGCGTCCAGCCCCAGCCCATCGAAATTCCGGAATACGACACATCAGAAATCTCATTGTGTTCAATTGTAATGTTTCGAACAAAACCGGCAGCAATTCCAAGAGTCCCCCAATCTTCATTGGTTACGTTGGTAATCAAATTGTTCGAAATCACTTCATCCGAACACATTTCTCTTTCATCTTTTATAATTAAAGGCAAATGCGCTTCAAAAGGTTCTTCAGAAAAAATCCCAACATTGATGGCACTTCCGCCAATATCTTTGAATAAATTTCCTTTTATCGTATTGTGATTCGTTCCCTTATTTAAATCTAAACCAGTCGAAGACAAATGCTCAAAGCGGCAGGATTCAAACTGAATATTGTTCGAATAATTGATCTCAACCGCAGAGCGAGGTCTTCCCACCCAACCCTGATTTTCTAAATTCGCCTGATTTGGCGTTCCCGGCTGTTTCAATTTGTAAGCATCCAAAAGATATAATCCCGCCTGCAAAGGCACGTGCCCTTGTTGCGAAGGACGGAGCCAGTTGCTGTACTGAAACGAAATCCCTTTAAAATTAATATGATGAACAGGAGAATCGATCGTTCCTTTTACTTCAACCAGACTTTCTAAAACCGGAGCTGTAACTTTTACTGAATTGATTTCTTCTCCGGCCCTCGGAATGTAGTAGATTTTAGCATTTTTCTTGTCTAAATACCATTCTCCAGGTTCGTTTAAAAGCGAAAAAGCATTATTTAAGAAGTAAGCCGAATTTCCGTTATTTTTAGAAATCCACGGTGCCGGCCACGGATGTTCGCTCTGAATACGGCTTTCAGGCTGTTCAAAAGAAAGTCTGGCGCTGTCTTTAACAATTTCAATATTTTTAATTCGAAGATTCGCATTCGACCACCATTGCACGATAAACATTTCCATTCCCGGTTCAAACTTAACCGATTTATCTTTAAACGGAATCCAGCAGGTTTCCCCCTCATGATCCCACGATAAAATACGTTCCATTGTAGTTCCGGCAGTATTTTTGGCACGAACGGCCTTTTTTCCATTTACCCATAATTGTCTGTAATCAATTAGAGTTCCTGCCTTTTTTGGAGCATCGGCAACCCAGACAGCACCTTTTTTCAATCCGTTTATTATGGTTGTAGATTTTATCCAGTTTTTGATTTCGATTCCGCCGCTGATGATTGGTTTTGCATTGACATCAGCTACAATTGTTGTCGGACTTTCAGCTGTTCCTGAATCTTCCGGTCTTACAAACAAAGGTTCGTTTAAATGATACGTTCCGTCCATTACAATAATACGGATACCATCTTTTACAGAAGCGTCTTTTAACCGGCGTAATTCCCTGGCTTTTCGCATTGCCATGTGTACCGTCGCCAGCGGACTTTCTTTGGTTCCGGAATTTTTATCATTCCCTTTCGGGGAAACCCAAATTTCAGCCGCATTTACAGCAAATGAAGTACATACGATGAAAAAGACGATTAGTATTTTTGTAAAAGTATTCAGGCGCATTATTTAGGTTTTTGATTTTTTTCTTGGACTAAAATTATCAGGCATTTAATTTAAATGGTATTAACTTTACAAATAAATGTATTTTTAACACTTTTACCAAATAATTGGGACAATTTAAAAGAATATAAAATTATGGGCATCCTGTACCCTCCTGTTTGACTTGTTTTCTTTTCGCCACGAATTCACGAATTTTATTTTTAAAATCTTTGCAATTATATATCCGAATTAAATTTGAATAATATTTTTAGATAAAGTATCAAAAAGAAAATTCGTGAATTCGTGGCTATCTTTTAAACTTTTTTAATAGATTTGTGTAATCGATTACAATTGAATTTTCTTATTAATGTTGAATATTAATTTCTGCATCAATAAAAAAATCAACAAAAAACTACTAACATGAAAACTAAACCGCTTCATCAACTTTTTCTTGCCGCATCTTTTTTGCTCGCAAGTTGTTCAAGTCTAATTGCTCAAAATTCGGATTCTTATGATACTTATAAAGGTATTGAATTTAAAATGGCAAAAGTCAACGAACCTGTCATTCCCAATTATAGCGTGAACATCAAAGATTTTGGCGCGGTAAACGGTGGGGATGTTTTGAATACAAAAGCTTTCGCAGATGCTATTGATGCTGTTTCCAAAAAAGGCGGTGGAAAAGTTATTATTCCTCCCGGAATCTGGCTCACGGGTCCGATTATTTTAAAAAGCAATATTGAGCTGCATGCCCAAACTGGTGCTTTGATTAAATTTTCTACTGATAAAACTTTATATCCAATTATTGAAACCAGTTTTGAAGGTTTAAATACCTGGCGCTGTATCTCTCCTATTTATGGGAAAAATTTAGAAAATGTTGCTTTTACCGGAAATGGCGTTTGGGATGGTTCCGGTGAAGCTTGGAGACAGGTTAAAAAAAGTAAACTGACAGACGAACAATGGAAAAAATTTGTGTCTTCGGGTGGAGTTTTAAATGAAAAAAAAGACAGTTGGTATCCGTCTGAACAATATTTAAAAGGTGCGAAAGGGGCCGATCAGAACATTAGACATGATTTAAAAACAAAAGAAGATTTTGAGGCGATTCATGATTTTCTTCGTCCGGTTTTAGTGAGCATTCAGAATAGTAAAAGAGTACTTTTTGATGGGCCGGTTTTTCAGAATTCACCGGCATGGAACATCCATCCTTTACTAATTGAAGATCTGATCATTCGAAACATAACCGTTCGTAATCCGTGGTTTTCACAAAATGGCGACGGTTTGGATGTAGAATCCTGCAAGAATGTGATTATTGAAAATTCCAGTTTTGATGTTGGTGATGATGCGATCTGTATTAAATCAGGAAAAGACAAAGACGGCCGGGACAGAGGTGTTGCCTGCGAAAATATTATTGTAAAAAACAATATTGTCTACCACGGTCACGGCGGTGTTACTGTAGGCAGCGAAATGTCTGGCGGTGTAAAAAACCTGCATGTCTCCAATTGTACTTTTATGGGAACTGATGTTGGTCTTCGTTTTAAAAGCACACGCGGACGTGGCGGTGTGGTAGAAAACATCTTTATCTCTGATATATTTATGACCGATATTCCGTCTCAGGCGATTTCTTTTGATTTGTATTACGGAGGAAAATCGATCGCAGAAACTCTTGCGGAAGGTGGTAACACAGTAAGTACAAAATTGGTTTCGGTTAATGAAGAAACCCCTCAGTTTAAAAATATTTCAATCAAAAATATTACCATAAAAGGTGCGCAGCAAGCGGTATTTTTGCAAGGTCTTCCGGAGATGAATTTAGAGAATATCGAAATCACGAATTTAATTGCAAAAGCGCAAAAAGGCTTCTCTATTATTGATGCGAATAAAATCAAAATTACGAATGCTAGTTTGGATATTGAAGACAAGAATGCATTCGAAATTTACAATGTAAAAAACATGTCTTTTAAAAATATCGAGTTTAATGCAAGTTCATCAAAAGCGGTTACTATTGATGGTGAAGCTTCTGCAAATATTGATTTGAGCGGTTCTAAAACTGCAGATTTTTCTAAGAATACTACTGTTGGGAAAACGGTTGCTAAAGGTGCGGTTAAATTTTAAACCATATAAGTTATATAAGTTCATTTTAGCCAAACTTAACTAAACTATTTTCTCGCAAAGACGCCAAGTCGCAAAGTAATATAAGCTTTGCGACTTGGCGTCTTTGCGAGATTTTTATTCGCTTTCCAATTGAATGAACTTATATAACTTATATGGTTAATAAAAAATTAGCTGTTTAGTTTATAAAACGCTTTAGCATTCTCAAACCAAATTTTATTTTTATCTTCCTGAGAATAATTTGAAATATAATTTTCTAAAGTTTTTACAACTTCTGTGTAATCAGAAGCCACATTAAGAACCGGCCAATCCGATCCGAACATTAATTTATGTGGTGAGAAATTTTCAAAAACAACATCCAGATAAGGTTTTAAATCTTCCGGTTTCCAGTTTTTCCAGTCGGCTTCGGTTACCATTCCGGAGATTTTACACCAAACGTTTTCGTATTTTGAGATTTCTTCAATTCCTTTCTTCCACGATTCGATATCTCCCGATTTAATATCCGGTTTGGCAATATGATCGATTACAAAACGCTGTTCCGGAAAATCCTGAACCAAACTTATTGCTGCTGGTAATTGGCGGTGAAAAATTAATATATCATAAGTATAATCGAATTCTTTTAACGCTGCAATACCGCGTCTAAATGCTGCACCATACATAAAATCATCAGGCTCGCCTTGCACAACATGCCTGAAGCCTTTTAATCTTTTATAATTGGAATAAAAACGCAAACGCTCGGCTACATTTTCTGCCCGCAAATCAATCCATCCGACAACGCCTTTTATAAAGTCATTTTTAGAAGCTAAGTCCAATAAAAAGTTCGTTTCTTCTTCTGACTGACTTGCCTGAACCGCCACACAACCTTCAAAATGATTATTTTGAAGCTCGGTCAAAAGATCATTCGACAGAAAATCTCTTTGAATTGCAGACATGGTATCATCAATCCAACTGTCTCTTACGGGATCAAAAATCCAAAAATGCTGATGAGAATCTATTCTTTTGCTCATGTTTTCTTAGTTTACGTCGCTGATTAATGCACGGTCTAAATGTACATAACCTCCATCCACAAAAACAAATTGCCCAGTGGTGTGAGAAGATCGGTCTGAGATTATAAATAAAGCCGTATCGGCAATTTCTTCGGTTTTCGTCATGCGGCTTTCTAAAGGAATACTTTTGTTGATTTTCTTTAAAACACTTTCTCCATCTTCCATGGTTTTTATCCAGTCTTCGTATGCCGGAGTATAACTTTCGGCAATAATAATTGCGTTGGAACGAATACCAAACTGAATCAAATCTACCGCCCATTCTCTGGTTAAACCCAAAACTCCGCCTTTCGCAGCAGCGTAACCCGAAGTACCACCCTGCCCTGTCAAAGCCACTTTTGAACCGATATTTAGGATATTTCCTTTTGATTCTTTTAAATACGGAAGCGAATATTTAGCTAGCAAAAAATAACTTACTACATTCAGTTTCAGAGAATTCATAAAATCCTCGTAACTTGAATCCAGACCAGCGCCGTCATTAACTCCCACGTTATTAATGATGGCATCAATTCTCCCATATTTGGCCACAATTACTTTTACGGCATTTTCTATTGCAACCGGATCAGTTACATCTGTCTGCACAAATAGAGAGTTAACACCTCTGTTCTGAAGTCTTTCTACATATTCAAAACCTCTTGCATTTCTGTCCACCAAAACTGGAATTGAACCTTCATCTGCCAAACGGGTGATAATCGTTTCCCCAATGCTGCCCTCTTTTCCGGCAGATCCGGAAACGACAACTATTTTATTTTTTAAGTTTAAATCCATTTTTTGTGGTTATTTAAAGTTATACTTATCTTCATTTTTGTCATCCTGACGAAGGAAGGATCTCCACAAGAAACTCGACAAGTTAAATCAAATCTTTGTCAAAGTTTTAAACTTTGACAAAGATTGCTGCGTAAAACTTTGCGGAGCCACTTGCGGAGATCCTTCCTTCGTCAGGATGACAAACTAGTGGCTCAAATCTTTTAATTAATATACTCTTATTCTATTTCAATCAAAGCCTTAATCACATTATTTTTAGGATCAGTCAGCTCTTTAAAATTTGTAATCATTTCTTCAAAATTGGTTCTGTGCGTAATGTATTTTTTCGGATCAATTTTGCCTTCTTTCAGACATGTCATTACATATTCAAAATCTTCGATGGTTGCATTTCGGCTGCTCATCAAAGTGGATTCTCTTTTGTGAAAATCAGGATGACTGAAACTCAATTCGCCTTTTTGAAGTCCAACCAAAACAAATCTTCCGCCATGCGAAATATAATTGAAAGCACTGTTCATTACTTTTTGATTTCCTGTGGCATCAATTACTACATTGGCCATATCGCCATTTGTCAGTTCTGCCAGTTTTGCAGCGACATCATCATTTAGCGGATTTATCGTTTCATCTGCATTTAATTCTGTTTTACAAAAATTAAGTCTGTAATCGTTAATGTCCATAACAATCACTTTTGCACCAGCAATTTTAGCAAACTGAATCAAACCTATTCCGATTGGTCCTGCACCCATTACCAAAACAGTGTCGGTAGGTTTTACTGCCGCTCTTCTTACACCGTGTGCTGCAATTGCCAATGGTTCAACCAACGCCAGTTCATCATAATCTAAACCTTGTCCGTGCAGTAGATATTGTTCGGGAATGGAAACATATTCTGCCATTCCTCCGTCAATATGAACTCCAAAAACCTTAATATTTACACAACAATTTGTCAATCCGTTTCTGCAGGCAACACATTTTCCACAGTTAAAATACGGAATAAAAGTTACTTTATCTCCGGGTTTAAATCCTGCAGCATTTCCCTTTACATATTCTGCTGCCAACTCATGGCCTAATATTCTCGGATATTCAAAATAGGGCTGAGTTCCGCCAAAAGCGTGAATATCAGTTCCACAAATTCCGATTCTTTTAATTTTCAACAATACTTCTCCGTCTTTTGGTTCCGGAATACTGGTTTCTTTTATTAAAAATTCCTGCGGTTTTTCGCAAACAATATATTTCATTTTATACTTTCTTTATTTTTATTTTTGATACGCTACCGCTTTTTGTTTACTGGCTCCCAAACCTTCAATGCCCAGCTCTATAACATCTCCGGCCTTAATATAAATCGGATCCGGTTTTATTCCTAACCCAACTCCGGGAGGCGTTCCTGTACTTATAATATCGCCCGGAAGCAAGGTCATAAACTGACTCAGGTAATGCACCAGGTACGGAATTTTGAAAACTAAATTTAAAGTATTGCTGTCCTGATATTTTTTGCCATTAACAGTAAGCCACATTTTTAAATTATCTACATCGGCAACTTCATCTTTTGTTGCCAAAAATGGTCCAAGAGGCGCAAAAGTATCACTTCCTTTTCCTTTTGCCCACTGCCCGCCACGCTCCAATTGAAACGCTCTTTCGCTGTAATCATTCAGTAAAGCATATCCGGCAACATAGTCTAAAGCATCAGCTTCTTCAACATAACTTGCTTTTTTACCTACAACAAAAGCCAATTCTACTTCCCAATCTGTTTTTTCGCTGTTTTTAGGAATAATCAAATCATCATCCGGACCGCATAATGATGTTGTCGATTTAAAAAAGATAATGGGTTCTGTGGGAATCGGTGCATTGGTTTCTTTACAATGATCTACATAATTTAATCCAATGCAAATAATTTTTGAAGGCCTTCCAACCGGCGATCCTAATCGCACAGCAGCATCAACTTCTGGTAAAACGGGATTTGATGCTAAAGCTTTTTCTAACTTTTCCAACCCGTTTTCCTCGAAGAAGCTTTCGTTAAAATCGTTTACAAGCGAAGAAACATCATATCTTTTTCCTTCGATAATAACGCCCGGTTTCTCTTTTCCGATTTCTCCAAATCGTATTAATTTCATAATCGTATATTTTTAATTGTTAGTTTATTTGTCGGTTAAGGGATTACAGTATTTCTATTACCTTATAATTATTTTAAAGATTATAAAATAGCTATTTATAGTCTTAAGTTAAAAACATAAATAATAAATGTAAAAAATACAATTACAAAAATACTTTTTCTAAATTAATATTCAGGATATATTTTGTTTTCCTGTTATTAAAATGTCCAAACTTTAAAAATTTATAACATTTTTTATTTGGTTTGTAAAAATATTTAGACTAAACATTGATTTCTGCAAAAAAGCAATGTTAATAAATACGGGATTTCTTGCGCATTTCAATCTTATTTCTACTTTTGTAATTGTATTTTTTACATTTATTATTTTCCGACCAACAAATACTACCCAAAATCCTATTATAATGATAAAATTAAAAGGCATAACATGGAACCATACAAGAGGTTTGCTTCCGATGGTGGCCACATCACAACGTTTTACAGAACTCAATCCGGAAATTGAAATTACATGGGAAAAAAGAAGTTTACAGGAATTTGCTGATGCTTCTATTGAAGACCTTGCCAAAAGATTTGATTTGTTGGTAATTGATCATCCATGGACTGGTTTTGGAGCGCAGACCAAAGCAATTTTACCTTTATCAGATTACTTATCAGCAGAATATATTAAAGATCAGGAACGTAACACCGTAGGGAAATCTTACGGAAGCTATGTTTTTCATAGTAAATTATGGGCACTGCCTATAGATGCTGCAACTCCGGTGGCATCTGCAAGATTGGATATTTTAGAAAAAAATAATTTAGAAGTTCCCAAAACGTACGAAGATTTATTGGCGCTGGCCAAAAAAGGATTAGTGGCTTTCGCCGGAATTCCGGTTGATGTTTTAATGAGTTTTTATATGTTTTGCTGCAGTCTGGGAGAAGCTCCTTTTCTTTCTGAAGAGAAAGTAATTTCTGAAACTACAGGAAAAAAAGCATTGCAAATGTTTAGAGAATTAGCGAAGTTAATTGATCCTAAGAACTTTAACCGTAACCCGATTCAGGTTTATGAAGCGATGGTTAATTCTGATGAAATTGCTTATTGTCCTTTTGCCTACGGATATTCGAACTATTCGAGAGTGGGATACAGTAAAAATCTTCTGCATTTTTTCGATTTGGTAACTTTGAACGATGAACCAATGATTTCTTCACTGGGCGGAACCGGTTTAGCTGTTTCTTCTTTTAGCACACATATTGCAGAAGCCATTCGTTATGCTGATTTTACTGGTTCTTCTGAAGTTCAGCAAAATCTTTACACCGACAATGGCGGTCAGCCCGGTCATTTGGAAGCGTGGAAAAGTGAGAGACTGAATGCCTTGACGCATGATTATTTTAAAAACACTTTCCCTACTCTACAAAGAGCTTTTTTACGTCCGAGATATTACGGACACATGTATTTTCAGGATCATGCGGGAGATGTGGTACGCAACTATTTAATGTATGGAGGTGAAGAAGATAAAGTTTTGGAAGAAATGAATTCGCTTTACGCGGAATCTTTAAAAATTCAGACCGTATGAGACCTTTAGAAGGGTTAATTGTCCTGGAATTCTGTCAGTTTCTGGCCGGACCTTCGGCAGGTTTAAAGCTGGCCGATTTGGGCGCACGCGTCATTAAAATTGAGCGTCCGGTAAAAGGAGAAGCTTGCAGACAGTTGAGCATCAAAGATTTATTTGTCGACGACAGCAGCCTTCTTTTTCATACGATAAACAGAAATAAGGAATCTTTTGCTGCCGACTTAAAAAATCCGGACGATTTGGTTTTAATTAAAAAGCTAATCGAAAAGGCAGATATAATGACGCATAATTTCAGACCCGGCGTGATGGAAAAAATCGGTCTGGATTTTGAAAATTCTTTAGCCATTAATCCGCAAATTATATACGGAACCATTACAGGTTACGGAAATGAAGGTCCGTGGGCAAAAAAACCGGGACAGGATTTATTATTACAATCCCTTTCGGGATTAAGCTGGTTAAGCGGACGCAAAAGTCAGGGACCAGTTCCTTTCGGATTGGCAGTTGCCGATTTGATGTGCGGAAACCATTTTGTACAGGGAATTCTGGCCGCGCTTCTTAAAAGAGCTAAAAACAAAAAAGGAGTTCTGGTAGAAGTAAGTTTGCTGGAATCTATTTTAGATGTCCAGTTTGAAGCGATTACTTCTTTCTTAAATGATGGTGGACAATTGCCTCAACGCGGAGATGTAAAAGGAAGTGCACATGCATTTTTGAGTGCTCCTTATGGTGTATATCAAACTCAGGACGGCTATTTATCCCTGGCAATGGGTGATTTAATCTTTATAGGAAAAACGCTTGGATTAGATCTTAGTACATTCACAGACAAGCATTTGTGGTTTGAAAAACGAGATGAAATCAGAACGATTCTGAGCGAAAAAATTCAGACCCAAACTTCAGATTACTGGATAGAAAAACTGCAGAAAGAAGGCATTTGGTGTGGAAAGGTTTTTAATTATCAGGAATTACATAAGCAGTCTTTTGTAAAGGAACTACAATTAAAACAAACCGTAAAAAATGCAGACGGCGAAACTTTGGTTACAACCAGAAGTCCGATTCAGCTTGACGGTGAAATTTTATTAAGTGAAAAAGCAGCGCCAAAAGTAGGTCAGGATAATTTAGCGATACATAAAAAGTTTATTCGGTAAATCGTTTAATTGTTTAATTGCATTCAAAACGGTTAAACAATTAAACGATTACACGATTAAACCAATTAACGGTTAAACAGAAAAAATGAAACCATTAGAAGATTATTTAATTGTCGATTTCAGTCAGTTTCTTTCGGGACCGTCAGCGAGTTTGCGCCTGGCAGATTTGGGTGCCCGCGTGATAAAAATTGAAAAACCGGGAACAGGTGATATCTGCAGAACCTTATATACTTCTGATTTGATAATGAACGGAGAATCATCTGTTTTTCATACCATCAACAGAAACAAAGAGTCTTTTGCAATTGATTTTAAACAACCGGAAGAACTTCAAAAACTAAAAAAATTACTAGCCAAAGCCGATGTTGTGATGCACAATTTCAGGCCGGGTGTTATGGAGCGAATTGGTTTAAGTTATGAGGATGTAAAAACAATAAATCCAAAGGTTATTTATGCCTCCATTTCAGGTTTTGGAGAACATCCGGATTTGAAGGATTTACCGGGTCAGGATTTGCTTTTACAATCCTTAACAGCATTGACATGGCTCAGCGGTAATCAGGAAGATGGTCCCGTGCCAATGGGATTATCAATTGTTGATATGCTTGCTGGTGCTCATTTGGCGCAGGGGATTTTGGCGGCTTTATATCGAAAAGCAACTCACAATATTGGAGCACAAGTTCAGGTTAGTATGCTGGAATCTGCTTTTGATTTTCAGTTTGAAACGATTACGACATTTTTTAATGACGGAGGAGAACTTCCCGTTCGTACCAAAACCAATAATGCACATGCTTATTTGGGTGCCCCTTACGGAATTTACAAAACCAGAAACGATTATTTAGCGTTGGCGATGGGATCTATTCCGGTTTTGGCCTCTCTTTTAAAATGTGATGCTTTACTGGCTTTTCCCGAAAATAAATTTACACTTAGAGACGAAATCAAAAATATCCTTGCGGAACATTTGCAGACACAGGAAACACAATTTTGGCTTGATATTTTAGAACCGGCAGATATTTGGTGTGCCGGAGTTTTAAACTATCAGCAGCTATTTGAAGAAGATGGTTTTAAAGTCCTGAATTTCACTCAGCAAGTTGAAATGCTGGATGGTTATAGTTACAAAACAACTCGCTGCCCAATAAAAATCGACGGAGAATACCTGACTTCCGGAAAAGGTTCGCCAAAATTAGGTCAGGACAACGAACGAATTATTAAAGAATTTATAGACTGCTGATGGAAAAAATTAGAATCGCTGTCCGAAAATTCGATCCTTTCGAAAGTACACTGCAAAAGCTTTGGGATTCCTTTTGTCTTCAAAACAACATAGAAATTGAAGCCGAAATGATTCCCATGGAACTTCATGAGTTGTACGAAACCACAATTACCAAAAAGGGATTAAAAAAAGGAAAATGGGATATTGCGCACCTCAATACCGATTGGATTTATGATGCGGTACATGAAAAAGCAGTTTTGGATTTATACTCTTTTATTGCAGAAAATCCGCCTGAAAATTATCCCAACGGATGGCATAAATCGCTTTTGCATTTGCAGAAAATCGATAATGGAACTTACGGACTTCCGTTTCATGATGGTCCGGAATGTTTGATTTACAGAAAAGATTTATTTGATAACGAAGCAGAAAAAGCGAATTTCAAAAAGCAATTTGGTTACGAACTTTCGACGCCAAAAACATGGAAAGAATTTGAAGAAATTGCGACATTTTTTAATCGTCCAGAAGAAAATTTGTACGGCTGCATCTTTGCCAATTATCCCGACGGACATAATATGGTTTTTGATTTTTGCCTTCAATTATGGACACGCGGCGGTTCTTTAATCAATAATAAAAACCAAATTTCCATCAATAGTAAAGCCGCAATTGAAGCTTTGGATTTTTATCGCAAAATTGTCAATGATAAAGATGCAGTACATCCAAAATCAAAAGAATTTGGATCGGTTGAAGCGGGTTTGGCTTTCGCCGAAGGACAGGCGGCAATGGCCATCAACTGGTTTGGATTTGCATCAATGGCTGAAGTGATTGAAGAATCAAAAGTAAAAGGAAAAATTGATATCACTTCTCTTCCCTCCGATCCTGGCCATAAAACTGCTTCTTTGAATGTGTACTGGCTCTACACAATAGGTTCGGGAAGTAAACATAAAAAACTGGCTTATGATTTTTTACGATTTGCAACTACTGCAGAAAGTGATAAATTATTAACGACAGAAGGCGGAATCGGATGCAGAAAATCGACCTGGAAAGACAAGGAAATCAATACATTAATTCCATTTTATCATAAACTGGAAATGTTGCACGAAAATGCACTGACATTACCACAGACACCAATTTGGCCAAAGGTTTGCGAATTTATAGACCACATGGTGTTGAAAGCAATCAACAGTGATATTCCATCCGAACAATTATTAAAAGAAACACAAATCAATATTCAAAAAATAGAATAATATGAATATTCCCTATAAACCTTTATTACCTGAAACAGAGCAGCCCATTATCATTATAGGAGCAAGCGGTATTGTGAAAGATGCGCATCTTCCGGCTTATGAAATGGCTGGTTTTAAGGTTTTTGGTATTACCAACAGAACTATTTCTAAAGCACACGATTTACAAAAACAATTCAAAATCGATCATGTTTTTGAAAATGTTGCCGAAGCTGTAAAAAATGCACCAACAAACGCTGTTTATGATATCACTGTTTTGCCTGATCAATACATTGAAATTTTAGAGCAATTGCCAGATGGTGCAGCAGTTTTGATTCAGAAACCCATGGGAAATGATCTTGCGCAGGCACGTGAAATTGTAGCTGTTTGCGAAAGAAAAAATCTGGTTGCCGCAATAAACTTTCAGCTTCGTTTTTCTTCATTTGTAAGTGCCGCACGTTATTTAATTACAGAAGGAATTATTGGCGATTTATACGATTTTGAATTTAAAGTTACGGTAAATACGCCCTGGGAATTGTTTCCTTTAATTAAAGAACATCCCAGATTGGAAATTCTTTTTCACTCTGTGCATTATATTGATTGTATTCGGTCTTTCTTAGGAAATCCAAAAGGCGTCTATGCGAAAACAGCCAAACATCCGCTAAAAAAATTATCTTCGAGCCGCTCTACAATTATCCTGGATTATGGAGAAGACAAACATGTGGTGATTAATACAAATCACGATCATCATTTTGGTCCGAAACATGAAGAAAGTAATATTAAATGGGAAGGGACAAAAGGCGCTGTTAAAGCTAAAATGGGCTTGTTGATGAATTATCCTGATGGTCTTCCGGACGTTTTTGAATATGCACTTCCTAAAAAAGACAACGAAAATGAATATGAATGGACCGAAGTTAAACTCGAAGGTTCATGGTTTCCTGAAGCATTCATTGGTGCGATGTCGAATCTGATGCGTTTTAAAGAGGGTTCTGACGAAAAATTACTAGCCAGCGTGCAAGATGTTCTGGGAACAATGAAGGTTGTTGAAGCCTGCTATATCAGTAATAAAAAGGGCGGAATTTCTTTTGAAGAATTATAATTAAAAGACTATATTTCAACAACAAAAAACAAATTTTAAGTCTTTCTTTTAAGCAAGCGTATTTATGACATTTATTTAAAAGAAGATCCTAAACAAAACGTACTTAAACTATGTATTTTAAATCGACTTTTTTCGAAGATTATACCATCAACGATAAACGAGTAACTATAGGCAGAACCATCACAGAGACTGATTTTGTGGTTCACGCCGGACATACCGGAGATTTTTTCCCGCATCATATGGACGAAGAATGGTGCAAAACACAGCCGTTCGGACAAAGAATAGCGCACGGTACAATGGTTTTCAGCATCGGTATCGGACTCACTGCTTCTGAGATTAATCCGGAAGCTTTTTCAAGAGGCTATGATAAAATGCGCTTTGTAAAACCCGTACATATTGGTGATACTATTCACTCTGAAATTACAATCTCTGAAAAAGGAGATGCAAAAAAGCCAGAAATGGGCGCTGTTACTGAACACGTTGAAATTATCAATCAACGCGGTGAGGTCGTGCTTGTGTGTGATCATTTGCTTTTTGTAAACAAAAGATCCTGAGATTCTAAGCTGCTAAGATGCTAAGTTTTTTTAGCTTCTTTAATAAAATAATCTCGCAAAGTCGCGAAGGCGCAAAGTTTAAATTAAAATATTTTTAAAAAACTTTGCGACTCTGCGACTTTGCGAGAAACAACATTAAAAACAAAAACAACCTAAAAAAACTATCTAAAGAATGCAAATTACAAACCAAACTGGCGATCAGCACGAAGTGCCAACAGAAGGCGGAAACGGAAAACAATATCTTTTACCGTTTATTTTAGTTACATGCCTGTTTTTCCTTTGGGGAATGGCCCACAATCTGGATTCTGTTTTAATTCCACACTTAAAAAAAGCTTGCGAACTTAACAACCGTCAATCTACTTTAATCGATACTTCGGTATTTTTCGCTTACTTTATCATGGCGATTCCTGCCGGAATGCTTATTAAGAGATTTGGATACAAAAACAGTATAATCACCGGTTTATTAGTTTTTGCAGTGGGCGCTTTTTTGTTCGTTCCGGCGGCTAACACGAGAACTTATGAATTATTTTTATTCGCCTTATTCGTAATTGGTTGCGGATTAACAATTCTCGAAACCAGTGCAAACCCATACGCTGCGATTTTAGGTCCGGCAGAATCTTCTTCTAAAAGACTGAATTTAGCTGCTTCTTTCAACGGATTAGCAGCCATGGTAGCTCCTATCGTTGGATCTTTGTTTATACTTTCAGGAACCAATCATACGCCGGAGCAAATGGCGGCAATGCCAGATGCTGAGAGATCGGCTTATTTACTGGGAGAAGCCGCATCTGTTAAAATGCCTTATATCGTACTTGGAAGTATTTTGGTACTTGTTGCTGTAATATTTTACTTTGTACAATTGCCTTCGATGAAAGCGACGCATTCAGAAGCTGAAATCAAACCTGGTTTCTTCTCTGTTTTAAAGTTCAGACATTTAAGCTGGGGCGTTGTAGCACAGTTCTTTTATGTAGGTGCACAGGTTTGTATTACCAGTTTTTTTATTCGTATAGCACAGCAAGGAGGAGGATTAGACGAAAAGACTGCCGGATATTATTTAGGAATTTATGGTTTCTTATTTATGGCAGGACGCTTTATTGGTACCTTCTTTTTACGTTTTGTAAAAGATTATGTTTTACTTTCTATCTATTGCGTAATGAGTGCTCTATTATGTCTGGTTGCGATCTACGGATCTGGAATCGTAGTAATTTATGCACTTGGCGGAATCGGATTTTTTATGTCGATTATGTTCCCAACTATCTTTTCTTTGGGAATTAAAGATCTGAAATCAAATACCGAAACGGGTTCATCCTGGTTGGTAATGTCAATTGTGGGAGGAGCTATTATTCCATACGGAATGGGAACTTTAATCGATATGAACCACGATGATATTCAGTCCGGATATATTATCCCGTTGGTTTGCTTCCTGATTATTCTTTCGTTTGGAACATTTGGACACAAAGTAAAAAATGTTACAGAGTAGTTTTTTTGACGCAGATTATATAAAGATTATTGAAGATTTTTTTGCTGCCAATTACACTAATTTTCGCAAATTATCTCAACTAATGCTATCTAAAAATATCAATTGCCTCCGCTTTTCGCCGGAGGTTTTTTTATAAATTAAGATTCGCACTTTGCCGTCTTATCTTAAGTTTTTATATGAATTATTAATTACGCTAATTTTAATTGTCGAATAAATAGTGTAAAGAGGATAAATCCCACGAAAAGATTTTGTGTGATACTACAGATTCTTTCTGTCTTTTTTTAAATAACAAGTTCCATTGAACTTCGTGTTTTGGTTTAGAAAAAAGTTATACAAAAAAAGTTTCCATCTTATTTTTTTTTAATAGTTTTATGAGAAATGCAGTGTTTCTATTGCTTCACTTGGAACTGATTGTAAGTTTAAAATCCCATTTATAATAAAAACCATATACAGCAAATGCTCAAAAAGATCATTAGTACCGACAATTCAAAAACTACAATAATAATCCGCCTGATTGTTGGTGCAATTTTCTTGTCTGAAGGGGTTCAAAAATTTTTATTTCCAGCTATTCGTGGTGCTGGCCGTTTTGAAAAAATCGGATTTACATCACCTGAGTTTTGGGGAAGTTTTGTTGGTTCTTTCGAAGTCCTTGGCGGAATTCTAATTTTAACGGGACTGTTAACCCGCTTAGCCAGTATCCCATTAATTATAATAATGTTTGTTGCTTTCGCTACAACCAAAGCCGACGTATTGGCAAATGAGGGTTTCTGGGAACTTCTTCATGGCAGCAGAACAGATTGGGCAATGCTTTTAGGAAGCATATTTCTTTTAATTACAGGAGGTGGAAATTGGTCTATTGATAAAACTTTAATGAGAAATGGAGCGTGATATTCCTACCAAAGAAATTGCCACACTCTTTCTCAAACTTGGATTTATCGGTTTCGGAGGTCCGGCAGCACATATTGCAATGATGCAGCAGGAAGTTGTCGTAAAAAGAAAGTGGATGAGCGAACAGCATTTCTTAGATTTATTGGGTGCTCTGTCAATCTTATTCCCGGACCCAATAGTACTGAAATGGCGATACACATCGGATACGACAAAGGTGGCTGGAAAGGTTTACTTGCTGCAGGTTTGTGCTTTATTTTACCTGCAGTTTTCATCACCGGTATTTTTGGCTGGCTGTATAAGCAGTACGGAGCTTTACCCCATATGCAGCCCTTTATTTATGGTATTAAACCTGCCATTATATCTATTATTATGGGTGCAGTTTTTCCATTAGCCCAAAAAGCGACTAAGTCACTCTTTTTATTATTTATAGGCATCGCAGTGTTAGTTTTGTCTTTAATGGGAATCAGTGAGATCTATTTACTGTTTGGCGCTGGCTTGGTCGCATTGGGGATGTTTTATATTCAAAATCAAAAAAACAGTTCGCTGCAAAGTTTTATTCCAGTTCTTTTTTTCCAAATTGCGAACAATCAATTTCTATCAGAAACAAACATCAGATTGTTTTGGATATTTTTAAAAATTGGCGCAATTCTTTACGGGAGCGGTTACTTATTGTTCGCCTTTTTAGATACAGAATTGGTAGCAAACGGCTTACTTACCCGCCAGCAATTGATGGATGCTATAGCAGTTGGCCAATTTACGCCAGGGCCTGTCTTTTCATCCGTTACATTTATTGGTTATCAAATTAATGGACTATCTGGAGCTGTTATTTCAACGATTGCTATTTTTCTCCCATCATTTGTATTAGTCGCATTACTTAATCCACTAATGAAAAAAATGCGAAACTCTAAAGAACTGTCCGCTTCGCTGGATGCTGTAAATATAGCCTCTGTCGCCATTATTATGGCTGTTTGTTTTACAATGGGTAAAGAAACCATTACCGATTGGAAGACAATCTGTATAGCACTTATTAGTGTAATTATCGTTTTTAAATTCCAAAAAATCAACAGTGCACTGATTGTGTTGGGTGGCGCACTCCTGGGCTATCTCTTATATCAATTATAATCTTATAATTAAGTATTAACTATCTTTGTATACATATGTACAAAATCAAAAAACGCCTCCAAAATGGAGGCGTTTTCGTTGTTTAATGTTTTAATTAATGGTGTTTACCCTTACCATTGTCGTGTCCATTATGTTTATCTTTGCCGTTTCCATTGTTCCCGGATTTAGAAGGCCCATTGGATTTATTACCTTTTCCTGGCTTTTCACCTCTGTTTTTTTGAGGTTTTCCGACATACCCTTTTGGATACGCTTTTCTGTGCTTGGCATGATATTTATAAGGTGCATCACCTCTGTAATCATTTAAAACAACTTTGTAACCACTGTACAAATCATAATTTCTATATCTCGACGGAAGCCTTCTCTCGCGTATCCATTGTCCGCTGTTATCGTAAAGAAATACACTTTGATTTACATCGTAATACACGTCAATATCCGGTAAATAATAGTAACGGCTGTTATCAAAACCTTGTGGTCCCCAATTTGGAGGAGTTCCAATATTTACATTCACAGAAACCTGGGCCTGAGCGAAAAATACACTCATAAAAAGTACGGAGGCAAATAATATCTTTTTCATGTTTTTTTTTATTTAATATTAATTTCATTAAATACTAATCTAAAGTAATGCCAAATAATGAATAATCTCTTATTCATTATACAAAATCAATAAAATAATCGACGAATAGTATCTCGTAACCGACAAACAATTCAAAAAAAAACGTCTCAGAATCTGAGACGTTTTATCAATATTAACAATTTTTATTTCCAACCACCACCTAACGCTCTGTACAAATTGATAACAGCCTGCAGTTTTTGCAGATTATCATTTATTCCGTTTAGCTGTGCTGCCAAAAGATTTTGTTGCGATGTCAAAACATCTGTATAATTGGTTGCCGAACTGTATTCTAAAAGTTCCTGTGTAAAATCTACTGCTTTTTCTAAAGCAGCAATTTGTTTGGCTCTTGAATCTTCTTTTTCAACTGCCATTTCATACGCATACAATGCATTAGAAACTTCCTGACCTGCCACTAAAAGACTTTGCTGAAAATTATTATAAGCTTGTAATTGTTGCGACTGAGCTGTTGTCAATCTCATTTTATTAAGTCCCTGATTGAATAATGGCTGCGTTAATCCGCCGATTATCGAATAAAAAATCGAGTGACTAAAAAAATCATTCAGTTCCAGGTTTGAAAATCCTGTACTTGCTGTAAGAGTCAGACTTGGGTAGAAATAAGTTTTAGCCAGATTAGTTGTTTCAAAAGCAACTCTTAAATTAAATTCCGCCTGACGGACATCCGGACGATTTTCAAGTAATTGAGAAGGCATTCCTATTGAAATTTTTTCAGGAATAATCTGTGTACCCAAAACGCCTCTGTCGATTGGTCCGGGAGCCTGCCCCAATAAAATATTCAACGCATTTTCTGTTTCCCTGATGCTTTGTTTTAAATCCGGAATCAATACTTCTGCCGCATGCTGATTCGCTTCACTCTGAACTACAGCTGCACCGGTAACGATTGCTCCTTCTTTTAACGCTTTGATGGTTTCAACATTTTCAATACGGCTTTGTAACGTTTTCTGTGTAATTTCTAACTGTTTATCATACGACAACAATAAAAAATAGTTATTTGCAATGTCGGCGATCAACTGCGTCTGAACCGCTTGTTTGGCTGCATCAGATGCAAGGTAACTTGCCAAAGCTGCTCTTTTGGAACTGCTCAGTTTTCCCCACACATCAATTTCCCAAGCCGTGCTTATGCCTAACTTGTAAGTTGTCGTTAAGGTATTAATGTTAATTCCCGGTGGAAAGTTTAAGCCTGCTTCCGATTGTTTATTGCGCGTCGCGTTGGCATCTAACTGTAAATTAGGATAATAAGCTAATTTACTCTGATGTAAAGAGGCTCTTGACTGTACAATATTTTCAATCGCATTTTTAAGATTCAGATTCTGATCTAATCCTTTCTGAATTAAAGCATTGAGCTTTTCATCTTTAAAAACTGTATTCCAAGGCATATCTGCGATCGTAGTAGAATCTGTGGAATTCTTATCGCGATACAATTGATCTGTTTTTAAAGTTGTGGGACGTTCGTATTTTTTGGTAACCGAACACGCACTTAGGAGCGCGGCCGCAATTACCATTAAAATATATTTATTTGAACTATGAGTCATCTTTTTTTCTTAATTAAATTATTACTCTTTATGAGCTTCTAATAATGGTGTTTCTTCTTCGTCATCTTCATCATCGTAACCGTCTTTTGCCGGACCACTCACTTTCTCTTGTAAGGTCTGGAAGATGATAAACAATACAGGAATTACAAAAACCCCTAAAATAGTACCAATCAACATACCTCCTACTGCTCCTGTTCCGATCGACTTATTTCCAACTGCTCCTGCTCCGGATGCAAACATTAAGGGCACTAATCCTAAAATAAAGGCGAATGATGTCATCAAAATAGGTCGTAAACGTGCTACAGCTCCTTCGACAGCTGCCTGAACAATAGGAAGCCCTTTTCTTCTTCTGTCTAAAGCAAATTCTACAATCAAAATACCATTCTTCGCCAAAAGTCCGATCAACATAATCAGCGAGATCTGCAGATAGATATTACTGTTCAGTTTGAAAATTATGGAGAACAAATAAGCTCCTGCCAATCCGAACGGAATCGAGAATAATACCGCAAACGGCAAAATATAACTTTCGTATTGTGCACTTAGCAAGAAGTAAACGAACACCAGACAAAGTATAAAAATAAAGATGGTCTCGCTTCCTGAAGCTAATTCTTCACGCGTTAAACCAGAAAACTCATAACCATAACCTGCCGGAAGATTTTCTGCCGCTACTTCCTGAATTGCCTTAATTGCATCTCCTGAACTGTAACCCGGATTTGGTGCACCTGTTATAGAAATTGACGTAAATAAATTAAATCTCGAAATAGATTCCGGACCAAAAACACGGGTCATTTTTACAAATTCTGTAATTGGGGCCATGTTTCCGGAGCTATTACGAACGAAAATTTTATTTAATCCTTGTGTATTTGTTCTAAACTCCGGAGAAGCCTGAACCATAACACGGTACTGCTTACCGAATTTATTAAAATTAGAGGCATACAAACCACCATAATACCCCTGCATGGTAGATAATATGGTATTTACCGTAACACCTGCATCTTTAGCTTTCGCTAAATTGACTTCCATCATATATTGTGGGAAACCAGGATTAAAAGGTGTTGTCGCATATTGAATTTCAGGACGTTTAGATAATTTATCCAAAAAGTCGGTGTTAACTTTGAAAAAGTCGGCTGTTGTATGACCTCCTTTATCCTGAAGCTGAAATTCGAAACCGCCACTCTGACCAAAACCCTGAATAGTCGGAGGCGAAATAAAGAAAATACTGGCTTCTCTGATACCGCTTGTTTTAGCAAACAATTGTCCAATTACGTCATTTACACTTAAATCACGTTTGTCCCATGTTTCCAGTTTGACAATTACCATACTATAAGCACTACCGGCACCGGCCGTAAAGTTTTGCCCCACAATTCGAAGTGTGTTTTTGACACCGGGAATCGTTTTGGCAATGCTGTCAACTTTCTTGGCGATTACATCCGAACGTTCCATAGAAGCTGACGGCGGTAAACTGATATTGGCAAAAACAGTTCCCTGATCTTCTGCCGGAACGAAAGCTGACGGAGTAGTTTTCATCATGTAAAACAAACCTAAACCAGCAATAAGTATCGATGCTAAAACAATCCATTTTTTTACAGAAAGAAATTGAACCGAACGTTTGTATCTACCCGTTACATTATCAAATGCAACGTTAAAAGACGTATAAAATCGCTGTAGAAAGCTTTTGTGCTTATGATCGTCTGCGTGAGGTTTTAATAATAAAGCACATAAAGCCGGACTTAATGTCAACGCATTTACTGCCGAAAGGATAATTGCTACCGCTAATGTGATACCGAATTGTTTGTAAAAAACCCCTGTTGAACCTGTAATAAAAGTTACCGGAATAAATACCGCAGCCATTACCAGTGTGATCGAAATAATAGCACCTGAAATTTCGTCCATGGCATCAATCGTTGCTTTTTTAGCCGATTTATAGCCATGGTCCAATTTGGCGTGTACGGCCTCGACGACGACAATAGCATCATCGACCACAATACCAATGGCCAAAACCATTGCAAAAAGCGTCAATAAATTGATCGTAAATCCGAATAGATTCAGGAAGAAAAACGTTCCTACAATAGCAACCGGAACCGCGATTGCCGGAATTAAAGTAGATCTGAAATCCTGAAGAAATATAAATACAACAATAAAAACAAGAATAAAAGCTTCTATTAAGGTATGAATTACTTTTTCGATAGAAGCATCTAAGTTCTCATTAACATCAACAAGTACAGTGTACTTAACTCCTTTTGGAAAGTTTTTTGCTGCTTCTTCAATTAATTTTTTAGAATTGATGATTACGTCACGTGCGTTAGATCCGGGAGTCTGACTAATAGCCATCGCAGCAGATTCTACACCGTTAGTTTTAATGGTCGAAGCATAACTTAAAGAACCTAATTCTACTTTTGCAACATCTTTTAGACGAAGCATTTGTCCGTTACCAACCGATTTAATGATAATCTCACCAAATTCTTTATCGCTTGTTAAACGGCCTTTGTATTTAATTACGTATTGGAAAGCCTGATCACCATTTTCACCAAATTTACCTGGTGCTGCTTCAATATTTTGTTCTGCCAAAGCAGCAGAAATGTCGCTTGGCATTAATTTGTATTGTTGCATGATGTCCGGTTTTAACCAGATTCTCATGGAGTAATCTTTTGCACCAAAAACGGTTACATCTCCAACTCCGACAACACGCTGAATCTGAGGCACAAGATTAATCTTGGCATAATTCTGAAGGAAAGTCTGATCGTAGGTTTTATCGTCACTATATAAAGAGAAAATCAATAAGTTACTACTCTGACTCTTGGTTACCGTTACCCCTGCCTGAGTTACCTCTACAGGTAATAAACTGGTTGCTCTGGAAACCCTGTTCTGAACGTTTACCGCTGCTAAATCCGGGTTTGTACCAACTTTAAAGAAAATTTTGATAGAGGCATTTCCGTCATTAGTTGCTGTAGAAGTCATGTAGGTCATGTTTTCTACACCGTTAATTTGTTCTTCCAGCGGAATTACAATACTTTTTAGTACCACATCAGCATTTGCCCCTGTATAACTTGCGGATACGTTTACTGTTGGAGGAGCGATATCCGGATATTGAGAAATAGGCAGCTCCACAAGGCCTAAGACTCCTAAAATGACAATAATAACAGATATTACTGTCGAAAGTACAGGTCTTTGTATGAATATTTTAAACATTTCTTTTTATTTTAAATCGGCGTAAACAGTTTCTGCACTTACATTATTTGTTTTAATCTGAGAACCATCCTTCAGAGAAGCTACTCCTTCTAACACAATCTGATCTCCTGCTTTTAAACCGTTTGTTACAACATAATAATTACCTGCTGTATTTTCGAGCTTTGTAATATTAACATTTTTAGTTTTTCCATCCTTTCCGACAGTCACGGCAAAAATCTTATCCTGAAGTTCAAAGGTTGCACTTTGCGGTACAATCAATCCCTGATTTACGTGCTGTGGAATTCGAACTGTAGTGCTGCTTCCGCTTCTGATAATTCCTTTCGGATTTGGAAAACGGGCTCTGATATTAACAGTACCGGTTTCTGTATTAATTAGTCCGTTTACGGTTTCAATCCTTCCTTTTTCTCCATACGTTGTTCCATCTGAAAGAACCAGAGAAACTTCCGGCATTTTTTTGATTTTTTGTGCTAATGATGATCCCTCATTTTCCTGAGTGAAGTTTAAAAGCATTTTTTCATTCAATGCAAAATAAGCATATACATTTCCGATACTGGAAACCGTTGTAAGCGGCTCTGCTGTAGCAGAACTTACCAAACTTCCTAAACGGAAAGGTATAGAACCTACAACCCCGTTAACCGGACTTGTAACAGTTGTATAACCTAAATTTACTTTTGCATTGACCAAAGCTGCATTGGCCTGCGCTAAATTTGCAGCGGCTGACTCATAAGTATATTGTGCAGATTCTAGATCGTATCTACTTATAATTCCTTTATCTACCAATGGTTTTACCTTATTAACAGCCAGTTTTGCAGCACTCACTTCGGCTTGTGCACTTTTTATACTCGCTGCCGCAGTACGAACCTGCTGCTCATATTCTGGCGCGCTAATTTTAAACAAAGGCTGTCCGGCTTTTACAACAGCACCTTCATCTACAAATATTTTGTCGATATATCCTTCTACTCTTGGTCGGATTTCAATATTTTGCTGTCCCTGGATACTAGCGGGAAAGTCGGTATATAAAGTAGCAGATTCCGGCTGCAGAATCAGGGTTTTATATTCTTTAACTTGTGGCGCTCCTCCGGCCTGAGCGGCTTTGTCATCTTTTTTACCGCAAGAAGCGATAAGAATTGATGCTGCGAGAATACTTAAAAATGATGGCTTATTCATTGTGAAAAATGTGTAATTATCGATTATATACTAACAAAAGAAATAAAATATAAGATACGAAAAATTTCAAATAGACGAACAGCAAAAGACAATCGATAAAGGTGGGGTGAGAACCGATGGAATTTTTTAAAATATTAAACAAGTGTTTAATTTTTCCTCGTCGGCTGTAAAATGCTGTTTAGAGATTCTAAATTCGGTTTTGGCGATTGCACAAATTTTGTATGTAAATAAAATGTAATATTGTCCGGAATAACTCAAATTATTATGACTATCAACTTCCTCAGACCTTATTTATTTACCGGATTACATATTCTGGGGTGGCTTCTTTTAGGTTATATTATGTTGTTTTACATTCCTTTAACCTGGAACGTTGTGCTTCCGCCGGCCTTTTGGCTTTGGCAAAGCATCATCCTGTTTTTACTTATTATCATTTTTTATTCCACAGCAAAAATTATAGTTCCCAAAACAATCATTAAAGATAATACCTCTCCTTTTCTCCTCTGGGCTTTCCTGACGATTTTTACGATGCAGCTGATCGCCTATTTTTATACCTCTCAGACCGATCTTCACAATCAGATTAGTATTGCAATTGGCTTTACAAAATACCGAAATCCGTATTTTGACAATTATGTATTTACACTAAACCTTCTGGTTTTGGGAATAAGTACCAGCTGGGCCATGTTAACTCATTGGCAGAAGGCAGCACAGCACAAGCAGAAACTGGAACAGGACAAAACCATGGCCGAACTGGCAATGTTAAAAGCGCAGATCAATCCGCATTTTTTCTTTAATTCATTAAACAGCATTTATTCCTTAACTTATACGAATATCGAAGATTCCAGAAATGCCCTGCATACTTTGAGCCGCATGATGCGATATCTTTTGTATAGTACAGAAGGCGAACGAACTACATTATTAAAGGAGGTCGAATTTCTAAGAGATTTTATTGCTTTAATGAAACTTCGTGCTAATAGTAAACTGAGTATTATAACAGAAATCCCGGAAAAATTAGACAATCATCCCATTGTGCCGATGTTATTGTTACCTTTAGTAGAAAATGCTTTTAAACATGGTGTTCATGCTACAGATAAAAGTGAAATTTTTATTAAACTTTCTCAGCAGGATACGAATCTGGAGTTTGAAGTTGAAAATACTTTTTTCGAAAAAACAACAGTTTCAGAGGAAGGCGGAATCGGATTAACAAACACCAAACGAAGACTTCATTTAATTTATCCTAATCGGCATTTTATGAAGTTTGGTGTAACTAAAGACGGAAAATATAAAATTAAATTAAAAATAACTCTCGAAAAATGACCGTATTAAAATGCATAGCAGTCGATGATGAGCCTTTAGCCTTAAAACTGGTCGAAACCTTTATACAGCAAACACCATTTTTAGAGTTGGCATGTACCTGCGACAATGCAGTTGATGCCATGAGCATTATTCGCGAAAAACAGCCCGATGTGGTTTTTCTGGATATTAATATGCCGAATTTAACCGGAATGGAACTGGCAAGACTTTTACAGGATCAGCCGGGACCAATTCCTAAAATCGTATTTACTACAGCTTACAATCATTATGCTATTGAAGGTTATCGGGTAAACGCGGTAGATTATCTTCTGAAACCTTTTAGCTACGAAGAATTCCTCAGGGCTTCTAACAAAGTTTTACAATTATATGAAGAAGCTTCCAATTCTTTTCAGACAGTAGCGGCAGATGATGAGTTTATCTTTTTGAAAGTAGAATATCAGTGGGTCAGAATTTCACTAAAGGAGATCTGCTATATCGAAAGTTTGAAAGATTATGTAAAAGTACATCTTGAGAACTCCCAAAAAGCACTGCTTTCGCTGATTTCGCTTAAAGCGCTGGAAGAAAAACTGCCTTCGTCAAAATTTATGCGTGTACATCGTTCTTTTATTGTTTCACTGGATAAAATTAGTGCCATAAGTAAGAACTCCATTTTTATTGATAAAATAGAGATTACTGTTGGAGAACAATACAAAGAGGCTTTTAAAGTCATGGTTGATAAATGGCTGCGATAAAATAAAACCATTATTATGCAAAAAAAATCAAACAAATATTACCTTACTTTAAGTCTTAAGGAATATGCAAACGGAGAAACACACCCGGCAAAAGAACTGGGAATTGAATTCGATAATCATGATGAAATTTTTGGAATCATTGAGCGAATCAGAGAAAAGAACATTTTTGATGATCCGTCAGAAGCTGTTCAGTTTGCTTTAGGATTAAAATTGTTCAGTGAGATTAAACTAAAACATCGTAAAAATCCACTTTTTGATGAATTGAATGAAGTTTTTCCTGTTTTTATGAAAAAACTAAAAAATCTTTAAGAAGTGCTTTAAAAACGGGACTTCCCGCAGGGTTGCAGAAAATGTATAAAAGTTAAAATTTTATTAATAAAATAATAATATAATTCTTACCCGCAATATTTTACAACAATTTTCCGTTCAAAACAATGCATGTCCCACTAAGTGCATTTCAAAAACGATTTAACCTACAGGAGTTTTTCTCTGTTTTCAGGTAATCCGGATATTCACTTAGGCGATCTTCATTGAATATTAGACGGAGAATTTCATTAAACTTTCATTTACTATTTCTCCAGATATTCGGTTCGGTCTTTCGATAATGCAAATCTATTTTCTAACTATTAAAAATGAAGGCATTATGATCATCAAAAAAAGTATTTTTTTACTCGCCGGAATCATCGCTCTAAGCAGCTGTTCTAATAACGATTCAGACGGCGACACCAATGTCGGACCTACAGGACCGCCTGTAGAAACCAAACCGGCAAACACCACTTATGCACCGGCATTTAGCGGACAAACACGTGCAGGAAGTATTCAGACTACCACAGAATACGAATCTAAAATTATCACCAACGGTTTAAGCGCTCCCTGGGGAGTGGCGTATCTTCCTGACGGACGTTTGTTAGTAACTGAAAAAGGGGGCGCAATGAAAATTGTCACTCAGGCCGGAGTTGTCGGAAATGCTATTACAGGAATCCCGGCCGTAAATCCTGCAAACCAGGGCGGATTATTAGGTCTTTGCCTCGATCCTGCTTTTGAAACCAACCGAATGATTTACTGGGTATTTTCTGAAGCGGTTTCTGGCGGAAATATTACCGCTGTAGCGAAAGGAAAACTGGCAAGTAACGACGCGGCTATAGAAAATGCAACCGTAATTTATCGTTCTAACACGCCTAACGCAAGTACTCTTCACTATGGAGGAAGAGTTTTGTTTGACAAATCAGGAAACTTAATTGTAAGTATTGGAGAGCGCTCTGTTTTAGAAACGCGTCCATTGGCACAAGCCGTAAACAGCAGTTTAGGAAAAGTGGTTCGCATTACTACAAATGGGCAGGCCGCTACCGGAAATCCGACTTTTACAGGTGCAGGCGCGCTACCGGAACTTTATTCAATTGGACACAGAAATCCGCAGGGCTTGGCAATTCACCCTTCTACGGGAGAAATCTGGCAAAGTGAACATGGTCCAAGAGGTGGAGACGAAATTAACAGACTTAGTCCGGGAAAAAATTATGGCTGGCCAACCATTACATACGGCATTGAATACGACGGGCCGAAAATTGGAGAAGGAATTACCCAAAAAGAAGGTTTAGAACAACCTGTGTATTATTGGGATCCTGTTGTTTCGCCAAGTGGTATGACATTCTATAAAGGAAAACGCATCCCGGAATGGGAAAACAATCTATTTATTGGTTCGTTAAGCGCCACGCATATTGTGCGTTTAGCATTTAAAGATAATAAAGTTGCCGGAGAAGAAAGATTATTAGCCGGAGAAGGACAAAGATTTAGAGATATCACTCAGGGAAAAGATGAAGCATTATACGCCGTTACCGATCAAGGAAGACTTTATCGAATAGACAAAAAGTAAACTTGTTCACTTATATCAGCCAAAAACGCCCCAATATGGGGCGTTTCGTATTTCTAAGAGTTTTTGGTTTCAGGTTTCAGGTTTCAAGTTTGACGTACAGTATAGACCTGAAACTTGAAACCTGAAACCAAAAAAAACACCTTTACGCTTTTGCTTTTCTTTTTACCGTACAGCCAATTTCTTTGGTCTGTGTAATAGCTGGTTTTTGTCCGCTTTTTAAAGATGCGATTACATCTTCTGCATATTTTATTTTTTGTGGATTATTTCCTTCCGGATCATTGTCAATCGCTCCTACATATTCTACCACATTTCCTTTTGCTGTTTTAGAAACGATAAAAATATGAGGTGTACGTTTTGCTCCGTAAGCATCTGTAGTTTTTTGACCTGCATCAAATAAATAGGGAAAAGGATATTTCTTTTCTTTAGCCAAATCCTGCATTTTGCTAAAAGTATCAGCTGTAGAAGCTTCCGGATCATTCGGATTAATAGCGATTACCGGATAACCTTGTGGTCTGAATTTTTTGTCCAGATCAATAATTCTTTGCTCATAACCAATTGCGTACGGACAGGTATTACAGGTAAAAACGACGATATACCCTTTTGCCTCTTTAAAAGTGCCAAAGGAAACTTCTTTATTGTCGATATTTTTTAGTTTGAAATCCGGCGCCGTGTCACCCGCTTTTAGTGTTGCATTTTGTGCGTGAGATAGAAAAGCAGAAAATGCCAATGCTAGTAATAAGATTATTTTCTTCATAATAATGGTTTACAGTTTTTTATATTCAGTTAATAATTGTTCGTAAGTAAATTCAGTTTCTATAAATTTTCTTTTTTCGTTTTTGATAAAAAGTGTTGCCGGTATGCTGCCCGACCAGTTTGGATCTATGCGGTCAATAAATTCCTGGGGATTGCTTTCGTTCAGCAGAAAAACCTCATTCTTTAAGTTTTTTCTTTTAACAAAAGGAATGACATTCGATTCCAGTTTTGATTTAAAATCAAGGCTTATTAGTAAAACAGCCAGTTTTTCAAACTTATGTTCTGCGGCTAATTTTTCGAAATGAGGTAATTCTTTGATGCACGGCGCACACCAGGTAGCCCAAAAATTGACCACATAGGTACTGTCTTTTCCGTTTTTGATTCTTTCCTGAAGCTGATTGATGTTGAGTAATTTCACATTCTGACTAAATCCGCTTAGTGAAGAAAGCAGCAGAAGCAGAAAAGTAGTTTTTAAAAATATATTTTTCATATAGTTTCTTACGTCTAAATTGTTTCTTACAAATATAAACGAATGTAAAATATATTTTTGTTAATGAAAATTTAATGAGTTTTGCCAGTTCTTAAATTTGTACCTGAAACTGATAATTAAAATCGGCCGTGAAATCCGGTTTTTCAACAGCGGATTTAATCAGGAATTCAAAAGTTGGTTCCATTTCTTCTATCGAAGTCATTTCTCCGGATTCCGTTTTTATTTCAATTTCCTGTCTGGTTAAGCCAGCCAAAACAGAGACACTGTAAAAGCCGTTTGGAAGTTCAATTGTTGCCTGTTTAAATTTCTTTAATGCGCCAATCGTTTCCAATGTGAAGTTTCTCAGATACGGAATGGTATACAAATAAATTCTACCGTTCATAACCTTCAGGCAATATCCATCCCTTTGATGCTGCAAATCGTTTCCCGGTTTTAGTAACTCAGGAATATCATCTGAAAGATTAAAATAAACGGCATAAGGATAATTTTCAATTCCGATCATCGGTATCATTACACCTTCTTCTACTACCTGATCGCCTGTTTCTTTGGTGGTGAATTCTGTGAGCAGATCATCTGGCAAATCATTTTCTATTTTATACTGCATCAAATAATCAACATCTCCCAAAATGAAATAATCCATCAGGTCGTTTAATACTTCTTCAAACTTATATACTGCCATGAATTCTTTTATAATTTGGTTCGCTTGCCCATATAATAACTGTATTCTTTATCAAAAGCATATCCTCTTTCGTCTATGACTTTAAAATGAAAATCACTGAGGCTTTTGGTTTTAATAATTTTTACATCCTGGCTTATCGTTCTCACAAAGTAAGCCTGTGTATCATCTTTGGCATAAAAAGCATTGTCACATTCGAGATAATAAGTTCCGTCAAGACAGCTTTCTAAAAATTTAAATGTCTCAGGATTAGCGTTTGGAATTATTTTACCTTTAAAAAAAACATGCTTTTTATCCATTCCGAGATTTCCAATTAAGTCCGGATTTGGAATTCTATATGATGCAATATCGACATTTTCAATAAGAACGGAGTCGCCAAAATACAGTCTATCATCCGCGACAGCGTAATACTCATTCAGATATTTTGCTTTACTAAAATCAAAAGGCATTTTATCATTGTGGCGGTAATAATTTCCATTAGAGAACGCATAGCCTTTCTGAATGTCAATTACCTTAAAATCCTTTGGACGGGCATCTTCTACAATACAAAAATTACAAAATGCACTTTGAAGATAAACATAATTTTTATCCTCGAAATAAATTGTCGAAGCATAATCCTCCCCTGTTTCTGCATTTGTCGCTGCAATTTTGAAAGTTTCAAAGTCTATAGTTTTGTAGAATTTCTTGAAAACCTCGCTTTCATAAAATAGAATAAAACTATTATCAATGATTTTGTAGCCGTAACCTAATTCATTTATCATTCTTTTATTTTAAGACTGTCCCCAAAAGAAACTGCAATTATCAAAATTCAAATTTTTCAAATCATCCCTGTCAATTAAAACACTAAAAACACCTTCGTCGTTAAAGCCATTTTCGCCAATTTGCAGCAGCACAACTTTATTAGAATGTACGACTTCGAGTATTTCTTCTTCGTGTGCCTGACAATGTGTAAAGATTCCGAAGATTTTGGATGTTTCACCTCCTTCAAAATAGTCCCATAGAACACCTTCTTCATTGGCCTCTTTTTCTTCATAATCATCCTGAGGAATACGATAACGGCTGGAAAGTTTTTCTTTTGCTTTAAAAGCTTCTTTTATCAAAACACCTTCAAAAAAGTGGTCTTCGTGGTCTTTGACAATTCGCACTAATTCGCTCTTATCAATATCTTTATAAACAACCAAACCTCTTTCTTCTATAAGATCTGCAAAAAAGAATAAATGACCGGTTTTCGGTAATAGTCCGGAAGTGTCGTGAACTGCAATTTGTTTCAGATCTAATTGTGCTGCAAACCGAAGCTCTTCAGGATATTCAAAATCCTTTGGGAGATCGGCAATGGGGCCGCCATAACGGGAATGCCCCAACGGAATATCTAATGTGCCGGCTTTTACCAGGAGTCCGTCCTGCAAAAGAATATCGGGCATTTCTAAACTATCTCCGTAATAATGTTTGGTTCCGGGACGAAGTTCTATTATATCGAAAGTTTCGTTCATATATTTATTTTAAAAGGCGTTTAATTTATCAACGTGAAAATACGTAATTATTGTAAGATTGAAACTACTTTACTTCAAAGGGTTATTTTATAAAGATCATATTGGGACTAAAAGGAGTGCTGTAAGATGCTACAAATAATTATGAAGCAGTAACTTCCTCCAAAATCAAATCTGCCACTTTATCAATTGCCTGATCAATGATACTTTCGGGCGAACCTTTAAATTCAAAACGTTTTGAAATTTCCTTATCTGCAAAAACGATATGTAGAAAGATGGTGCCTACGGGTTTAGATTCACTTTCACTTCCGCCTGGCGTAGTTAATCCTGTAAGGGCAACACATATATCAGAATTAATGTAACGATGAAAGTTCTGTGCCATTAATTTGGTAACTTCTGCAGATTCTGCTGTATATTGTTCGATCGTACCCCAGGGAATATGCAATAAATCCTCCTTCATGGAAATATGATAACAAACAATTCCGCCGATTAAAATTCGTCCGGAATTAATTACAGTAGAAAATTCATAAGACAATTTTCCTGCAGAAGCACTTTCTGCAAATGAAATAGTCAGGTTTTTTTCAATTAAGACTTTACAACATTTGGTGACTTTATCTGATGCCATATTATTTAATTTTTTTATCAAATGTAAAAAGTTACTAAAACGAAATCTTATATAATTTCCTACAATGCTTATATTATAAGTAACTGTTAATTATGCAACTAAAATTTATTTTCCTGTAAGGAGTAACGAATGTCAAGTCGATAAATTTGTAAAAAGCAACTTTGAAAAAGCTCTCAATATATAAGCCATAGAAATAATTTACTGTAATAACGGGGCATAAGTAAAAGTTTAAATAACAATCTAACCGTAGAAAAACTGATTTACAATTTGATGTTTCTACAACAGACGTAAACAATTCTTTGGTAAATAGTAATCTAAAAAATAAAGTATTATGGAAAATCAAAACAACCATGATTATGGTCAATTTGACCCTGATTATATCGATCAAAATACTCTTGTAGATGGTACACGTTCTAATGAGGACCAGTATAAACAAGATGCTAAGAAACATGAAAATCCGGAATTTGGAGAAAGCGATCCCGATTACTACGAACAAAATACTCTTGTAGACAATGACAATTATGCAAGAGATGAAGATCCGTATCAATATCAGGAAGAGTTTATTGAAGATCCGAAACATCCTCTCGGCGATTTTGAACCGAATACCAATATTCGATCTGAAAACATTCCGAATGAGGAAAGAGTTGTTAATGAAGATGATGCCATTACCAACGACGATACAGAAAATGATCTGAGCGACGAATCTGATGCCGAATCTGATCAGGAAAGAAGCATTGAAAAAGACAATGATGCACCTGAGAATTTAGACGACTTCGACGCAGAGCATTATCCTGATACCCATACCAGAGAATAAGAATTAAAACGGGTTTAAAATTTTAAATATGACTATAGCAGTTCAAATTGTCTGGCTTTTTGTACTTGCAATTCCGATTGCTTGCATAAGCTGGACTGTGACACACGAAGAAATTTTTAGAGAACCACATGAATGGTGCGTCAAACGCTCCCAAAACGGCAAATACCTTTTGTCCAGAAAGTTCTTTTATCTTCTTACGTGTGAATACTGTTTTAGCCATTATGTCACAATCGGATTTTTGATCCTCTGTGATTATAAACTTTTGTTAATGGACTGGCGAGGCTATATTTTGGCAGGCTTTTCGCTGGTCTTTGCAGCAAATGTTTACATGAGTCTCTTTGCGCTGCTGCGTCAGGCAATTAAAAAAGAAAAGGTCGAAATTGAAAAAATTACGAGCGAAACTGAAAGTGAAAGCAATAAAAATTAAAAATAACTATAATTAAATAAATTACATCATGGAAAATTTAAATTTCATAGATCCTCTATTACACGGAATAACTCCTGAAACCTTGCAAAATAAAAATTTATCTGTTAAACAAATGGTTTGCGCCGGAGTGGGTGCACTAATCGCTTCTGCTGTGTTAAAAAAAGCAGGTCATCCTAAAGCTGGTGCAATAGTTGGAGGATTGGCTCTTCCTATTCTGGCATCTGCAGGATATAAAAAATATTGTGAGATTTCAAAAGAAAAAAATGATGCTCAGGCAAGCAGTGGAATTGAATATAACCACTAAACTTTAGTTTCAAATAAAAAAACAGCGCTTTTTGAGCGCTGTTTTTTTTTGAATGAGTTTTTAAAATTAATTTATATTTCCCTCAACCCAATTTAAAGCTTTATTAAATTCCTGTTTTTTATAACCTCTGAATTCTCCCGGAACGACATAGCTAAATCCGTTTGTAAAAGAAATTATTTCTTCTGTATCGGTTACAATTGCAGCACGGTTCCACTTTCCTAAATGCTTAAGACCTAACAGCGCATCCTGAAGCCACGCGCCTGCAGTAAAATTTTTAATATCGGTATCTAAAACCAAAAGAAAATTAATCTCATTTGTCTGTTTTACTAAATGCTCTACGGCAGGGATAACTGCAGTTAAAAAATCATCTTTGGTCACTTCTGCCAATGCTCTAAAAGCTACGATATTATCGGTTGTGTCAATTTGATGTATCATGGTATTTTTTTTGAAATTATTTTATACAAAATGACTTAGCATAATAAACTAAGTCACAATATCTTATCTCAAATATACTCATTTAATGAGCGTAATCTCTTATATTTTAGAAGCCGTTTTTTATATTTTTTGAACATCACACAGACAGTATGATTCTACAAAACACTACGATAACCTCAGCACCTCAGCACCTCAGTAACTCAGTAACTCAGTAACTCAGTAACTCAGTAACTCAGTAACTCAGTAACTCAGTAACTCAGTAACTCAGTAACTTAGTAACTTAGTAACTTAGTAAAAAAAAGCCCATTTCTTTCGAAACAGGCTTTTGAAAACAAATAAAAATAAACTAACACAAACACTTAATTGTATCCTTGATTCTGAATAAATTCTTTAGTTACATCAATTGTAGACTGTGGAATTGGAAATATTCTTCTAAAAGGCTGAGAAGCAGACTTTGCAGTTCCCGGCAGATCAAATTTTCCGAAACGGATCATTTGTGGTCTTCTGTACAGTTCCCAATATAATTCGAAACCAATTTCATTGTATAAAATCGTCTGATCTATTGACGTTAAAGCTTTTCCCGCAACACCTCCAAATAAGGCTTCTCTTTTTCTGCTTGTTCTTAATTTGTTTAAATCTTCAAGAGCAAGACCTGTACTTCCTTTTCTGAAATAAGCCTCGGCTCTCATCGTATAAATTCCGCCCAGACGATATAACGGAATATCAACATTACTGTTACCGTTTCCGCCTTCAGGATCAAATTCATATTTAAAAATACGGGCTCCCTGATTAATTTCATTCTGTGCAAAAACTGCTTGTGCAGGATTTTTGAAAGTTAACGAAGGCGTAAAATCCATTCTTGTAGTAGTGCTTTTTTCCATAACCAACGGAGATACTTTAATACGTCCGTTTACCATTTCCAAAGATCCCGAAGCTAATAAAACTGGTCCGTATTGAGGTCCAAATTCAATTCCTCTGTTAAAATGAAACCACGGCAAATTGGCACTTTTAGGTATAATGTCGGTTGCAGGAACACTTACATCTGTTCCATCATTTTTAAACCATGTTCCGTCGGCATATTGGTATTTTTGCTGAAATCTTGGATCGTCATGATTACCGTCCCAGGTTGCAAAAAACTCCGGCGTTGTGCAAGCCGCATTTGTTCCTCTGTTAGCAGCAGAAGTTCTCTGGTTACGCTCCATACACACATAAGCAAAACTGTTTGAACCGTTTCTGATGTAATCGATTTTTTGTGAAATAGCGAAAATTAGTTCTTTTCCTTTTTCATTATCTCTTGCGAAGTTTTTAAAATAATCGCTTTCCAAACTATATTTCCCCGAATTGATCAGTAATGACGTATAATAAATCACACGGTCCATATCTGTTCCTCCTCCAGTAACGGCAGCTTCGTTAAAGTTAAAATTCGAAGAGGCGTTGTAGCGATCTTTAAATACAGCACGATTTAAATACATCGTACTCAGGAAACCGTAAGCTGCTTCTTTTGTAAATCTTCCGTGGTGTGTAGACTGCTCGCCCATACTGGCCAGATCGGGAATTAAAGCTTCTACATCTTTAATTAACTGATCGATCTGCGTATCTGCTTTTAAAATCTGTAAAGGCGCATTCGGATTCATCGGATCACGAAAAGGCGCTTGTCCGTACAAATCTAAAGTTGTATATAAATAGTAAGCCAAAAGTCCTTTAGCTTCAGCTAAATATAATTTCTTTTCCGGAATCGAACTTTCTTCCACCGACTGAATTGCAGTTAACGAACGTGTAATTCCGTTAGTCAGTTTGTTCCAGTTGTCCACCACAATGGCATTATCAGATTTCCAGGTAAACTCGTGCATGTCTCTCCATTTTCCACCATCTCCCCAGTCGCTTCCACGCGTTGGCAAAATGGCTTCGTCTGTCGTGTATTCCTGTAAAGAAAAAACACCGCCATGATCTACAAAAGTTCCATCTCCTAATCTGTCGTAAGCTGCCGCAAGTGCGCCGGCAGGATTAGATGCATTTTCTCCTAAAACCTCATCTAAAACAACCTCATCAAGATTGGTACAGCTTGCAAAAAGCCAGATGAAAGAAAAAATTGTCAGTGCTTTTATATTGAAAATTGTATTTGTCTTCATAATAATTATAGTTTTAAAGTTGCTCCAAAACTGAACGTTCTGGATGTTGGGTAACTTGCGTAATCAATACCTATTGACTGGTTTCCTCCGTTTGATTTCGGACTGTTTATTAACGGATCATAACCGGTATAATTGGTAATCGTAATCAGGTTATTTCCCGTTACATAAAGCGTTAAACCGTTGATCCAGTTCAATCCTTTCAAATCAAAATTATAACCAATACGCGCTGTATTTAATCTAATGAAATCTGATTTTTCTAAGAATAAAGTAGATAAAATTGGAGAGTTTGCAGCGTTTGCTCCCGACTCATAATATCCTGTAGCAACGTTTCTGTCTGATGCCAGGTTATTAATATTCAAAGCATTTAAGCCTGTGTTATTCAAAAGGTAACCTCCAGTCTGCCCGATGATTGAGAAGGAGAAAGAGAAGTTTTTGTATCTCATATCACTATTAAATCCGTAATAAAAAGTTGGTAAAGCGCCTTCGATAATAATTCTGTCGCCGTTATCAATTTTTCCATCGCCGTTCTGATCTTTAAAAATATTAGCTCCGTTGGCATCAAAACCAGTGTGTTCCAACAAATAGAAAGATCCCGCAGCATAACCACTTTTATAAATATTAGCATTTACACCAGATTGTCCCGGTCCCGAAATAGTTCCCGTCAGGATTTCTGAAACCGGAAGATTTTCGATTTTATTATTTAAAGTCGCACCGTTGGCGTCAATATTCCATGAGAAATTTTTAGTGTCCACAATTTTAGATCCTAACATAATCTCAACACCTTTGTTTACAATTTTCCCGTCGATGTTGGTCCAGATCGTCGTGGTAGGACTTAAAGCCTGAGACGGTACATTTAAAATGGCATCGGTTGTTGTTTTGTTGAAATAATCTACCGTTCCGTAGAATTTATCATTCCATAAATTGAAATCTAAACCTACGTTGTATTGTGTCACAACTTCCCATTTTAAATCGGGATTTGGGGTTCTGTTTACCGTAATTCCGTTTACCAGAGTTAAATCATTATTTAAATAATAACCGTCAGCACCCGATAATGAATAACTTGCCTGTGTAATTTTATTTTCAACTTCCTGATTTCCTGTCTGTCCCCAACTTGCTCTTAATTTTAAATTATCAAGACCATTAGTATCTTTTAAGAAACTTTCGTTAGCAATATTCCATCCTAAAGCAAATGATGGGAAATAACCGTATTTGTTATTTTTTCCGAATCGTGTAGATCCGTCTGCTCTCATAGACGCTGTAAATAAATATCTATTGTCAAAACTGTAATTCAATCTTCCGAAATACGACTGTAATTCATTTTCCTGAGCATAACCAGTAGTTCCGGATTGTGTTCCTGCAAAACCAGGATTTATAGATGGCGGTACACCAACCCCCTGATTTGAAATTCCGTCGATACTAAAAGCAGTACCCGATCTTTCAAATTTTTGATATGAAAATCCACCCAGCGCTTCAATTTTATTTTTGTCTAAAGAAACATTATAAGTCAGATAATGCTCAACCAATGAATTTTTAGATTCTAAATTATTCTGTACATATTTTCCTTTCGGATTTAAATCGGTCAGGTTTGGAAAAATTGTGGTATTTCTTTCTGCCATAGAACGATCGATACCAATGTTCAGTTTATATTCTAATCCGTCGATAATTCTTAATGAAGCTTCTAAGTTTCCAAGCACTCTTAAAGTGCGCGTTTCATCATCATAAATACTTAATAAATAAGCAGGATTATAATGAGCATTCATATTAAAATTGGTGTACTTTCCGTTAGAGTCAAAAACCGATCTTGTTGGATTTGCCATTAAGGTATGCACAATAAGCTGACCGTTAGAACCTCCGTCATCACTTGTAGGAACAGCGTTGTCTTTTGTTTCACTTGCTGTAAGGTTCATCTTTACCTTCAGACGTTTATTGTCCAAAAATGATTCAGCAGCGTTGATTCTACCAGAAATACGTTTGAAGTTACTGTTACGCACCACACCTTCCTGATTCATTTGAGCCAAAGACGCAAAATAATTTCCGGTTTCTGTTTGTTTCGAAAAAGAAAGCGAATTGTTTGTCGTAATTGCCGATCTGTAAATCACATCCTGCCAGTCTGTATTTCCGCCGTGATCAAAAGCAGGATCTTTAATGGCTTTTCTATATTCTGAAGCGCTCAAAACATCTAGTTTGTTTGCCACTGTGGAAACTCCCATATACGAATCAAAAGTTAAGGTTCCCTCCCCTTTTGATCCTTTTTTTGTCGTAACCAAAACAACACCATTAGAACCTCTTGCTCCGTAAATCGCAGCTGCAGAAGCATCTTTTAATACTGTAATCGATTCGATATCACTTGTATTTAAAAAGTTTAAAGGATTTTTTGCAGACGAAGCCCCAAAACCAACATTGGTTCCCGACGGACTTACATCGTCATTAGACAATGGCACACCGTCTACAACAAACAAAGGCGTACTTCCGCTTCTGATAGATCCGACTCCGCGAATCGTAACATTTACTCCTGCTCCGGGCTCACCGCTCGTATTCACAACACGCACACCCGCTACTTTTCCCTGAATTAAATTATCTACAGAAATATTTACCCCTTGTTTAAAGTTCGCTGCCTGAAGTTGCGTAACTGCTCCGGTTACATCTTTTTTAGCCTGTTTCCCGTAACCCACAACCAAAACTTCATTTAGTTCTGCCGTGTTTGGCTCTAGCTGAATCGTCATTGACCCTGCCTGAACTGTAACCGTTTTGGTTTTATAACCCACATACGAAACATTAATCGTTTTTCCGTCTCCAATGGTAAGTTCAAATACACCATCAAAATCAGATATGGTAGAATTTGAAGTTCCGGTTTCAACAATGGAAGCACCCGGAATTGGTACATTGTTTTCGTCAACAATTTTACCTTTTACCTTTACTTTGTCTGCCGCTTTTACAGAACCTGTCTTAATAATGTCCGATTTCTGAATTAAAACCAGTTTCCCACTAATATTATAATTGAAAGCTGCTTTTTTAGACAGATCGCTCAAGATAACAGCGATTGATTTACTGTCAAAATTAACTGTATATACAGTGTTATCAGCAATAATTGCCTGACCGTAACTAAATTTATAATCTGTTTCTTTGCTTAGTTTCGAAAAAATAGTAACAAGAGTTGCTTTTTCTGTTTTATTTTCTACTTTTGATTTTTTTAGATCAACTGTTTTACTGTAACCGCTTTGAAAGCACAGCGTTAGTGAAACTAAAAAGAGTATTCTCGTTAGATTTAGATTGGAAATTTTAAAATACATGATTTAAGTTATTGGTTTTTTACGATACTTAATTTATTTAAAGGCAGTTGTTCTCAGCAGCTGCTTTTCTGTTTAATCTACTTTTACTATTTCGCCATAAACTTTAAATTTTAGGTTGGTGATATAATTTATTTGCTCCAAAACATTTTCTAATGTTGCGTCCTTCTTAATGAATACCGTTAACGGTGTTGCTAATACTTTTTCATTTTTATATTGAAATGAAACTCCGTATTTATATTGTAAAATGCTGATTACTTGTTTTAAAGTGGTTTCGTTGAGTGTGACATCTGTAGAATACCAATTGACTAAAAATGATTTATCAGCCAGTTGTTTACTTAATTTTTGAGATTCGAATAAGGCTTCTTCATTTGGAAGAAGGTCTACGCTCTGCCCTTTTCCGGTAACATTCACTTTTCCTGTTACCACGATTACTTTGCAGTTTTGTCTGGAAAGCTGAATGTGAAATGAAGTACCTACAACCCTAGTTTTAATTTCACCAGAACTAATAACAAAAGGATGTTCTTTGTCTTTGGTTATTTCAAAAAATGCATTTCCTTTTAATAAGGAAACTTTTCTTTCGCCGTCTTCAAATTTTTCAGGATACTGAAATAATGAGTTTGCTGCCAGATAAATTTTCGAGCCGTCATTTAATTGGATAGATTTGGGAATCGATGACGTTCTAAATGTCAATTGCTTTTCATTTAAAACATTTGGTTTGTACAGAAACATTAAACCAACAAGAAAAAGAATACTGGCAGCTGCCATATATTTTAAAAACGGACTAAAAGTTTTCTTCTTCACGATGCGAAGCTGAATTCCGTCGTATATATTTTGAGACACTTTCTCCGGATTTCCCATCAAAGCATCATTCCATTTTGCATTTTGATATTCGCCGAAAGCAAAATCATTCAAAAGATTTTCTTCTGCGGCAGAAGTTTTGCTGCGTGAACTTTTATCCAGTAAATATTCTAAACTATGTTTAATTCTTCTTATCATAATACTTATTATACTCTTAGCGTTTGAATCAGTTTTAAAAAAATGCTCTGATTCTAAATGTCAAAACAGAAATTGCAATCACAGTTTGCTGTTTTATACTAATAAGTACTTAAAAAGTAAAATCGTACTATCGCCGGATATTATGAAAACATCAAGCAAAAGTTATCTTAAAATTTTTGACTGCAAATGATAAAAGGAGCCAGCCAGGCCAAGTCTTTCAAGCCTTCACGTAGTTGTTTGACAGCAGAAGAAATTTGATTTTTTACAGTTTGTTTTGAAATTCCAAGTTCATCTGCAATCTGATCGATTGTCATATCCTGAAATTTATACATGAGTAAAACCTCTTTTCTTTTCTCCGGCAGTTTGTCTAATAAAGAATAAAGCAGATCCATAACTTCAGTATCTATAGCAGAAAAATTATCAATAATATAGTCTTCAAATTTTTCTTCTAAAACAGTCTTATCAAAACGGTTGTTCTGGTAATGTTTAAATACCTGATTTTTTACTGCACGGAATAAATAGGGTTCAATGGCATTAATATGAAGTTCTTCCTTGCGTTCCCACAAATCAACAAAAACATCCTGAACAATATTCTGTGCCAGGTCTTTATCCTGAGTCATCGTATAAGAAAAGGCGTTGAGTTTTTTCCAATAGTCATTATACGTTTTCTCAAAAATTTCCGGATTATTCATAAGGTTATTACAGACGGTTTCGTATCGTAAAATAATAAAATCAAAAGCCAAAACTTTTTGCGCAAATGTTATTTTTGAATTAATAAATGATTTTTTTTGCTGTATAAATACTACTATTTTGAAGAAGAAAAAACAATCATTTTGCGATTTCTTTTTCTTTAACTAACATACAAATCAGGGACAGCTTTTAAATTAGCAGTTCTCAAAATGGAATTTTCTTTTGATGCGTCCACATCCAATTGTAACAATTACATTTTTAGAATATGAGACAAATTCTGTTTACTTTATTTCTTGCCGGCGCAGTAAATCTAAACGCTCAGGTAAAAGACGAAAATATCAAAATCAATCAGCTTCAGGTTATTGGTTCTCACAACAGTTATCGCCAGGCAATTGAGCCGGAATTGTATAACATCATTCAGGCAAAAGATACTGCACGCTCACTCAAAGGTCTTCAATACACCCATATTGGTCTCACCGAACAATTAAACAAAGGGCTTCGCAATCTGGAAATCGATGTTCTGGCCGATGTCAAAGGCGGTAAATATGCGCATCCGAAAGGATTGGATATTGCAAAATCTGAAGCAGCGTACGACCCGAAAGGCGAAATGAAAAAACCAGGTTTTAAAGTGCTACACATGCCCGATATCGATTTTAGAACTTCCTGCTACACGCTGCAGCTTTGTCTGGCAGAATTGAAAAAGTGGTCTGACGCCAACCCTAATCACGTTCCGGTATTTATTACTTTGGAACCAAAAGACGGAGAAGGCAATTTCTTTGGAACAAAACCCGAAGAATTTACGGCTGAAGTTTTTGAAGCTTTAGACAACGAACTCCGAAAAGGTTTAGGAAATAAAATTATTACTCCGGATAATATTCGCGGAAAATACAAAACGCTGGAAGAAGCAGTTTTAAACGGTAACTGGCCCACACTTAAAAAAGCGAGAGGCAAATTTTTATTTATGCTGGATAATAACGGAGCCAAAAAAGATTTATACGCTTTAAATCATCCTTCGCTCAAAGGACGTGTTATTTTCATTAACGCCGAACCAGGAAAACCGGAAGCAGCTGCTTTATTCCGAAACAATCCCGAAGACGCTTCAATAGCTGTCTTAGTTAAAAAAGGGTATTTAATAAGAACGAGAGCCGATGCCGATACCAAAGAAGCCAGAAAAAATGACTATACTCATTTCAATGAGGCAAAAGCTTCTGGTGCGCAAATCATCACAACCGATTATTATCTGCCAAGTACTTTCTTTAATTCTCCTTATCAGATTAAGTTTGATGATGGAAGTTATGAGAGAATTAATCCTGTTAATGGGAAATAGTTGATTTTTTTTGTTTCAGGTTTCAAGTTTCAGGTTTCAGGTTTCAAGTTCCAACAAAACCTGAAACTTGAAACAATTATCGGTGTCTTAGTGCTCTTTGCGGTTAATTTTTCCGGTTTTCAAATCAACTGTAAAATGATCTGCGGGAACTTCATGCATAAACTTTCCCAGAATAGTCAGAAATAATTTCACCTGTTTATCTAAAACCGTCTCCGGAGAAGATTTTGATAAAAACAACTGAGATAATACTTTATATTCCTTTGCCCTCTCCGTTCCTACATCTTGCAAAGCAAGTTCATCTGCACTTCTAAAACGATAAAAATCAATTAATAAATCCTGGCCTTTCCAGTTTAGACTTTCTATTTTGATTTCATTTTTTTTCAAAATCTTTTCCAGTTTTGCAGCGGCATCCGACCATTCTTTTTTATACTTATTTTTATCTTTAAGCATTTCATTAAAATCTTTATCCGAATTTATATTCGCCAGAAGAAATAAATCTTCAGCAGAAATATTCAATAAAAAAGAAGCAAAATCAGCTGGCCAATCGTCTTTTAAGAAACGAAGACGAACCAGCTCTTTAAGATGAAAATCGGTAAAATCATGGTAATTTTTAGTTTTTAAAATAGCACTATTCCAGATATCCTTTGTGTTCTGACTTTCTAAAAACTGATATTCTGTCTGATACAAATCAAAAAGTTCATTATAACGCGGCACCTCATCTATGATAATGGTTTGAATATCTACAACATTATCTTTTTTTAAAGTCAACAATTTATAAGCCGGAATATAAGCAGCCAAAGAGGGTGTCTGAATGTTGACCAGTGTATTTCCTTTTGCCGTTTTACGGATGCCGGTATCATTGATGTGCATGTGCCCTCCAAAATGAATCCTCAGTCCTGCATCTGCAAAAACCTGCGCCACTTCTTCGACAGGAACGCGGTTCAGCTGCCATTTATTTGGACCTAAAAGTTCTTTTATTTCCTCGGAAGCGTCGTCATTAAAATCAATCATCGGGAAATGACTGAAAGCAACCAAAGTTTTCCCTTTCCTTTTGGCTTCTGCCGAAATATTTTCGACCCATTTAATAAGATGTTTTTTGTTGGAAAGCACATTGTTATAACCTGTACTAGCTTCGCCATAATTCTTAGAATCCTTTTCCGTTGAAGCATTTTTCTTCGGAATGTAAACATTTCCGTCAATCGCCATTAACCAAAGTCCTTCGATGGGTTCTGCAACGTAACTTACATCGGGAACTTCATAACCCGAAGCCACTTCATAAACCCGATTTTGCAGTTTGGCACTTTCTTCCGCTTTAGCGAAAGTATAATTTTCACTTGTATACGTTGAAAATGGCGTTGCCCAGAATTTGTATTTTTGATTCGGATGAAAACCAAAATCTTTAAGATTATCAGTGATGCCTAAATAACCCATTTTAGCAATATCGGCGGTGACAACTACTGGCTGTTCAGTTTTTAAATTAGGCATATAAAGACCTTCTTTGCTATAAATGGGCTGACTTTTACCATCTTTTCCCAGAAAATCTTCCTTACCGGATTCCTGTGCAAAAGGTCCGACCGGATCGTGATTTCCTGTGGTAATAAAAAATTCTATTCCATATTTTTGATTATATTCTTCTAAAATTCGGGCTAATCCGCGAACGTGAATTGGCTGTCCGTCATCGGTGTAGTCTCCAGGAAGCGCCACGTATTTTATCTTTCGACTGACGATATCGTCTAAAGCCGCTAAAAAAGCAAAATAATTTTCGTTGAATATCCGGGTCGAATGTAATTGTGATGACATGGTTCTAACCAAAACATATTTACCTGTTTTCGGATTTAAAACGCCTTTGTACTCATTGTCAGAAAACGTTCCGAATAAATCCTGTAAATGCACATCTGATAAAAACGCGATTTGTGTTCCGTTTAAATTTCTGGTCTTTTGGGCAGAAACGAAATTGTGCAGAAAAACGAAAAATAAAAACAGATATAATGAGGTAAATTTTGATTTCATAAATTTTAACTTTAATAAAATTGAGGACGCAACTTATTAGAAGTTCATATTTTAATTAGCAGCAATTTTATTGATTTTATACCGAAGGCATTTTATGCTATTGTTATGGAATGATAATGTTTTGTTTTCCCGCAGATTAAATGGATTTTGGAAAATTATTTAGATTTAATCATTATTAATCTGGTAAAATCTGCGTGAAAATAATTTTGCGTATATCCTTCGACTTCGCTCAGGAAGACAATGCGGCTTTGCGATCTTTTACGATAGAATCAATAAAAAAACAAAAAAGGCTGTCTCTGACAGCCTTTTCATCACATTAAAAACCTAAAATTTAATGTATTAAAACCATTATGGCAAATGGGTTAATTTTTATTTTTTTATAAAGCGTTTAATAGTTTGTTTTCCCTCTTTTTCGAGAATCAGGAAATAAATACCTTGTTTTAAATGTGCGACATTCAGACTGTTTTCATTTATTTGCTGGGAAGCAACTATGGCACCCTGACTATCAACAATAGTGGTTTTTCCACCTGTAACATCGGTTGTAAAAGACAGCAGTTCTGAAACAGGATTTGGATATACAATTAAAGTAACATTTTCAGATTCTTTCTCATCTTCTGAAACTGCAGCGATTGGCGCAGCATTCCCAACCTTCGTAATTCTGATCCAGTTGATGTTCATTCCCGTATTCTGAATATAGACCCCGAAATTGTATGTTCCCGCATTTACGTTTACGGTTTGGGTTACTGTCTGCCAGTTTTGCCAGCCTCCCGTGTTCGGGATATCAACGTTCCCTAAAATTATCGTTCCGCCATTTAAATCAGATGACAATCTGCCTCCCGTTACACCGCTTGCGACTCTGTATTCTATTAAGTAAGAACCTGTGGTTGGAAAATTAACGCTATTATAAGCCAGCCAGTCCCCGGTTTCGGCATATCCTACATTAGATCCTCCGCCAGTATCTGTCGTGGCTTCGGTCTGAATTCCGTTCATCGCAGAATAATCTTCTGCCTGAATTAAAGCAGAAGTTTGTGATGTCGTTGTTGCAATCAGTTTCCATTGTCCGCACGTTTGGCCGTTATCATCCCATTGCTGTACATTTCCGCCAACGGCCGTGCTTGCACCGGAAACCTCGACAATTCTTCCGCTGTGACGGGCAACAATTTTATAGAATCCGCTTCCTGCATCTACCAGAATAAACTGTTGATTGGTTGTTCCGTTATACGGATATTGCTCCACATTGGCGCCATTGGCTTTATTAAAATTATTGACATCCATAGACTGACCGCTATGATTGGCAATAATCTTGTACAGTCCGTCGCCTAAGTGTGTAAACGTAAATTTCTGATTGTTAGCATTATTTGCCGTGCCCTGTGCAATATTTGCCCCATTTGAGGTACTGGCATTCCAAACGTCCATATTTAAACCGCTGTTTCGGTTTTGCAGAAAGAAAGTCTGATTTCCTAAGGTCGTAACACCATTGGCGATAATTCGAATGGAACTTACCTTATCGTTCCAGGTCGTGTTCAGACAGGAATTATCAGAATTAATAGTGGTCGAAGTCCCTGCAAAATTATCGTCCTGATACAAGATCGCCTGAAATCCCTGCGTAATCCTAAGCGAGGAAATGTCGTCATTCAAAATGCCTAAAGAGTTTAAACGTGCCAGATTGTAATCTCCTATAGTTAATCCGCCTGAGAATCCCGTATAATTACAATCTTTATAAACCGTAATTACATCGGTAGAAGCGGCAATATTTCCTCCTGGCGGAATTGTTCCTGTAATAGAATAACTTCCAATGGAACCGTAAGCAGAATATCCGCCTGAACCTGCGTTGCCTGCTCCGCTTCCGTCAACACCAACGAAATATTTTCCAGCCGGAAGATTGACATTCATAGAGGCATTTAAAGCAAAAGGATCAGAATTCCAATACGTTCCCATTTCTGCGCCAGACGCATTATACAATCGCATTAAAAGATGCAGGTTTCCATCTCTCGAAACCGTATTGGCATTTATAGAGACATTTCCGCCGCCTGTTGTAAACGTAAAGAAATCGTAATCGGCCTCACTTGAAATAATTCCGTTTTTCTGATTAATCTGACCGCTTGCGTTGTAATCTAAAGTGGAAGCAGAACCGGTAGTATTTCCATAATCGTCTCCGCGGTACCCAACACCAAATTTTGCACTGGCAATTATAGCAACATCATCCTGAAGATTATTAGCAAAATTATACTGGCCTTTACTCCATTGCACCACTGGTCTGTAATATCCAGCTCCCATAATCGGCGCCCAGGCTGTTCCGTCGAGACCTACAAAATAATCTTCAGCGGGATTTGTTCTTCCGTCATGACCAAGATCAAAAGTATGACCGATTTCGTGCGAAGAAGCATCTCCACCCGATTTACCAGAAGTGATAAAAACCCAGCATGGCACATCATTATCCCAGTTAAAAGAACCGATGTACGCAACACCACCCGCTCCCGGCGCTGCAGTATTGGTTGGCGTTACCACAACTCGCATTCTTCTGTTTCTCGGATAAGAGTTAAAAACGGCTTCACTGGTTGTAATATTGACATTAAACGGACGGTAATCTTCTGAAACCACTTCCCAGTGTTGTTGAACAGCTGCATCACTCATTCCAGATGCTGCTGCATTTATCGCGTTTCCGTTATTCCAGAGATTTCCTGCCGGCATATAATAGCCATCAAAATCTAACAAAACGCAACCTGCAGCGCCCGGCAGACTCTGTAAGTTTAATAAAGCAGGTGCTATTGCTGCTGCCTCGGCTGTTTTTGCTGTATTGGTATTATTGGGAAGATTTTTATAATCGATACACACCACAGTATTAATGTCGACTTTTTCTACAAATGCGTTTCCTTTAGCATCAGAAAAATATTTATAGGCTTCCCTGGTTTTCTTTAAAAGAATATGGCCTTCGAGCTTATTGTCTTTAACTTTAATGTAAAACGAGGATTCGGCTATGTTCTTGATTTCTCCAATTAAAAACTCACTCGACCCACCAGATTCTTTGTAATTTATTTTTCCGTTAAAAGTCGCTTTTTCCGCCGGAAGCAAAACTATTCTTTCAGTACTCTTCGCTGTTGCAGATGTGGCAATTTCTTTCTTTAAACTGTTCATAAAGGAAGTGCTTGAGCCTAATGAGGTCTGAGCGAAGGCAAAACTTGTAAAGGCAATAAATATGAGTATACTTAACCTTAATTTGTAATTGTTTTTCATATAATTTGGGGTTTATAAGATTGAAATACTATTTGCTAAATTTTAACGCTGAGTTTTTTTAACGCAAAGCACGCTAAGTTTTTTTTTCAATTTGAAGCGCAAGCGATATCTAAATATTAAGTTCGCAAAGCTGTGTGTAAATCCAGCTTTGTGAACTTTTTCAATTTACTGATTCTCCTATAGAAAAACTCTTTGCGAACTTTGCGTTCCCGATAGCTATCGGGATTGCGCTCTTTGCGGTTAAAAAAAACTATTTCTTAATAAAACGTCTTACCGTTTTGATTCCGTTCTTTTCTACAGAAATCAGGTAAATGCCGCTTTTTAAAGTCGAAACATCTATACTATTATTGTTTACGGTCTGAGAAGAAACTGTTGCACCGCCTGCTGTATCGATAATCTTTACGCTTCCACCGGAAACCTCAGCGGTAAAGAAAAGTTCACTTTCCGTCGGATTTGGATAAACACTGAGACTTTCGATGGTATCAGCCGGAGCCGATTTTGCTGTCAAAGCTGAACCTGCTTTCGTAATTCTGAACCAGTTTAAATTAACACCGGAAGCCTGAATATAGATGCCGAAATTGTATGTTCCTGCATTTACGTTTACGGTTTGTGAAATGGTTTGCCAGTTTTGCCATCCTCCGGTATTGGGAACGTTTACCGCTCCAAGCTGAATGGTTCCTGCACTTAAATCAGATGACAATCTGGCTCCGTTAACGGCACTTGCAACACGGTATTCAATTACATAATTTCCGGAAGTTGGGAAATTGATGTTGTAGTACGCCATCCAGTCGCCAGTATCTGCGTAACCAACATTCAGACCGCCACCGGTATCGGTTGTCGCTTCTGTCTGAACACCGCTCATGGTATTGTAATTTTCTGCCTGAATTAAAGTTCCTGTCACTGGCGGATTACTTCCTTTTACCACCTGATCTACAGCTGTAAGTAAGGATTTTGCTCCGGTAGCATCCTGAGATAATTCCCAGATCATAACTCCGGCTGCGTTCTGAATCGCAAAAGTTGTTTTTTGCTTGATGGTTGGAATTCCGTTATAATAAATTGTATTTCCAACCTGATCCACATTTTCGGCACCCGGATATTGTGCAACGATATTGGCAAAAGAAATTCCCTGATTGGCAGAAGCTCCAAATCCGTAACCGTAAAACGGAAGTCCGATGACCGCTTTACTTGCCGGTAATCCTCTTCCTGTCCAGTAATTAAACTGATTAACCGCCATACTGTAAGGAGAATGCTGTCCAGGATTATTTGGCGCCCATGGACCAGTGGCATCGTATGCCATAATATTGATCCAGTCGTAAGCTGCGAATGTAGAAGCCGGTACATTGGCACCGCCATATCCTTCTGAAAGTGCTGCCGAAATTAATTTTCCGTTGGCATGCAGTTTATTCGCCAAAGCAATTACAAAACCGCCATAATCGGCATTTATCGCCGGGCCTTCCAAATCTACATCGACACCGTCAAAATTGTGTGCTACTACATAATCATAAATTTTTTGTACGAATGCCGTTCTGTTGGCAGGCGTTATCAAATTAAAATAGTTATCACGAATAGCACCGCCTTCTGAAACGGATCCTCCGCCAAGCGAAACAAACACTTTGACATTTTGGGCGTGTGCCGCATTGATAATGGTGTTGCTTCCTGAATTGAAACTCAGATAACCGTTGGCATCGGGATTTTCAAATGCTATATTAATGTGAGTCAGTTTACTGTATTGAATAGTTCCTGAAAAAGCATTTAAATCAACCCAGTTGGGGATATAAGCGATGACTTTTTTTTGGGCAATTGACAAATTGAAAACTCCCAAAACCAAAATAAGCATCCATTTTAGCGGTATTCTCTGGTAATTGTTTTTCATAATGATTTGTTTTAATGATTAATAGAAAGGGGGATTTAGATTTTAGATTGCAGATTTTAGATTTTAGATTTTAGATTGAATTCTAAGTCTTCAATCTAAAATCTGCATTCTTAAATTATTTTTTTATGAAACGTTTGATTACTTTTTTACCATTCTGATCAAAAACGACGAAGTAAATTCCGGTTCTTAATCGCGAAACATCAAGGCTGTTGTTGTTGATTTTTTGTTGAGAAACCTGCGTTCCCATCTGATCCAGAATACTTACTTTCTCTCCACTAACTTTTGTGGTTAGAAAAAGTGTACTTTCTGCCGGACTTGGATAAATGTTGAATTCTGCTGTTTCAGGTTCTTCTTCTAAAGTTTCTACCGATGCCATTTTCGCACTTGCTCCCGCACTAACTTTTGTAATTTTTATCCAGTTTATATTCATTCCTGTATTCTGAATATACACTCCAAAATTGTAAGTGCCTGCATTTACATTTACCGTTTGCGAAACAGTCTGCCAGTTTTGCCAGCCGCCTGTGTTGGGTACATCGACATTTCCTAACTGAATGGTTCCTGCATTTAAATCCGCAGATAATCTGCCGCCAGTTACGCCGCTTGCTACTCTGTATTCGATTAAATAAGAACCAGTTGTTGGGAAATTAATACTGTTGTAAGCTAACCAATCTCCTGTTTCGGTATAACCAACATTCGAACCTCCGCCTGTATCTGTTGTCGCTTCCACCTGAATTCCGTTCATTGCCGAGTAATCTTCTGCCTGAATTAAAACAGAAGTCTGAGAACTTGTTGCGGGAACCAGTTTCCATTGTCCACAAGTCTGGTTATTATTATCCCATTGCTGCACAATAGCTCCGGCAGCAGTACTTGCCCCGGCAACCTCAACAATTCTTCCGCTGTGACGGGCAACAATTTTATAGAATCCGCTTCCTGCATCTACCAAAATAAACTGCTGATTGGTTGTGGCATTGTATGGATATTGCTCCACACGTGCACCATTAGCTTTACTAAAATTATTCACATCCATTGACATACTGCTGTGATTGGCAATAATTTTATACATTCCGTCACCCAAATGCGTCAAAGTAAATTTCTGATTGTTTCCTGAAGTCAAAGCACCCTGATTAATTCCTGCTCCGTTGGACAAACTGGCATTCCAAACATCCATATACAAATTACTATTTCTGTTTTGAAGAAAGAAAGTCTGATTTCCTAACGTGGTTGTTCCGTTCGCAAGAATTTTTATAGAAGTTACTTTGTCATTCCAGGTGCTATTCAGACAGGAATTATCAGAAGTAATTACGGTTGAAGCTCCAGTAAAATTATCATCCTGATACAAAATTGCCTTGTAACCCTGTGTAATTTTCAGCGAAGAAATATCATCATTAAGAACGCCCAGAGAGTTTAAACGCGCCAGATTGTAATCTCCAATTGTTAATCCGCCGGAGAATCCAGTGTAATTGCAGTCTTTATAAACCGTGATTACATCTGTAGAAGCCGGAACCGAAGGAACTGTTCCTGCATATCCTCCAAAAACAGCAATAACTTTTGTCGGCTGAGGCGAATGAAGTGATGGTGACTGGTCGGCAACATCATCATAAGCAAATCCGTAAGCCAGATTATCGATATTAATTCCGGGTAAATGCCAGAATTTAGAATAATGATTGGTTGGATTTACCTGATAAAATTTCGAGGCATCGTACCAGTTTTGCTGACCCGGATTTGCCGTTGTCGTATTTACCACATGTCTGTTTATCGCAGCAGTCAATTGCGCCTGAATTACAAGATCCAGATCTCCGTCAACTAATCTTCTGTCCAGAACACCTTTTCCTTCCAGAGCTTCCTGAGTCGTTGGGCGATTTTGTACGCGTCCCGTTCTTCCCACAAAACCTCCGGACTGACCCACCATTTCCAGTTGTTCACCAATAACTCTTCCTTTAAAAACTCCGGCATCTCCGGCGTAAAAGATTAAATCTTCATTTTTGTATTTGTTCCAGATCGCATCGATATACGATTTTAAGTAGTTGGCGTATTGTCCCGTTCCCGGAGCGTAAGCAGCCGTTTTAGAAGGCGCTGTAATTTCTCCTGTTGCATCATTCACACAACCTTGAAATTCTGCCGGAACATTGGCTTTAAAAGCGGCCACAATATCCGCGTGTTTCTTTAAATCTCCCACTTTCTTTTGGTAACCGTTTGCTCCGAATAATTCTAATCCCATTGGATATTTGTATGAATCTACACGTGTTGGATTTCCAAAGAAACCGTATTGATTATTCGTCAATTCGATCATTTCGTATAAAATCCCCTGATTGGGATCTGTCGCATTTTGCGGGTTTGGAGAAGCATAACCCGACGGAGCGCCATTTGCACCAAAGAAATAAAAATACAATTGTGAGCCTTTTGAAATAAAAACACGGCATCCTGCAATTAAAGGCAAAGTGAAAGTCTTATTCGGAATTTCACTTAACTTCGTAAAACAGGCCGCATATTTAGAGTTTTGTCCCGGACCTGTATTACCTCCATAAGTAGGTCCTGTAACCGTATTATAAGAGGCATTCATTGGTAAAACCTGACTCGTTTTGGCATTTACCCAAACATGATTACCAGTGGTGTAATCTATCCCGACAATGGCGACATATAACTCATTATCGTTAAATGGCGATGTATTACTAATAGTAAAAGGAATTGCTCCCTGCCCGTACATTAGGTTTGAAAACACCAGAAAAAGTGTAGTCAAAACAGAAAATTTTTGAAGTCTAATTTTTTTCATATCTAAATCATTTTGGGGTTACTTAAATAGAGCATAAAACAAAGTCATTTCCTGATAAATGACTTAAAGAACCGTCGGGTGAAATTTGGTGCTATCCTTTAAATTTAATTCCAGCTTATTTTGATGGGGGCTATTTTAAAAAAATGACACCCGACGGATTTTTAATTATTTCTTAATCAGCTTTTTTGTCCAGCTTTTTTGATCTGATTTGAAGTTTAGAATGTAAATTCCTTTTCTTAATCTGCTAATATCAATTACGCTTTCTTTATCGTGAGATTTATGCTGAAGAACCAGTGTTCGGGAATTATCATAAATTGAAACCACTTTATTGTCCAGATTTTCGGGAACAGAAACCTGAATATAATTACCGGCCGGATTTGGATACATCGTAAAAATGTTTAATTCTTCAACTGGTACATCTTCAACATTCAAAGCCATTTTAGCAGTTGAAGAGGATCCGTATGCTTCAATTTCATACAATGAATATCCGTAGGGTGCCAAAGCTTTTGCGGTACATAAAATTCGAAGATATCTTCCTGTTCCGGTCACCGCCAAATCATCGGTGCCACCATCAGAAGCAGTTTGTGTATTGATGGTTTCATTTTCTGTAAAAACATTATCTGCAGAAAGCTGAATTTTATATTGTGTGGCAAAAGCGGCTTCCCATTTTAAGACAACACGATTTAAAGTATAATTACTTCCTAAGTCCACATAAATCCAATCTGTTGCATTGGCAAAAGAACTCGCCCATCTTGTCGTTGTTCCGTCTCCATCTGTTGCTTTGGAGGCGGAAAGCGTTGTGTTTTCTTCTGTGGAAGCTGTAGCAGTTTTAGCCAAAGCTAAATTTACATTCGGATTTGAAGTAATATTGCGAACCACAACATCGCTGAAAACTCCGGTTGTCAACGTTCCGTTATTGTGTGAGGTAACCGCCATTCCTACATAAATCGTATTGGCCATAGCAATAGTTCGCGCTGTACCAATCTGAGTCCACGTTGTACCATTGTCTGATGTATACGAAGTAAATGTATTTCCTGATCGAACGGTACGAAGCCATTTCGGGAATGTTCCCGCTGCTCCCTGCTGAATGGTTGGCACAGCAACGGCGTCTCTCGATAAAAACTCTACTCCCGCTGCTGCCGTAATCGTAGTCATAGCGTGTTTAGAAGTCGGTGTTAAGGTCTCGCGAAACATTACTCCGGCTTTTGCATACGTATTTGTATTGGTCAGCGAAGTAACTTTTGCAATAATTTCTGCATCGCCTGTCACAGGCTGATATACATATTGAAACTGATCGCTTGATTCCCAAATATCCGCTCCGGAACCTTTAATGGTATACGTTCCGCTAGAATGTGTGGCTTCTCCCGCCGGCGTTACTGCCCCTAAGTCTGTACTAATCCAAGGTGAAGGCAGTCCTGTTGGCGGGTTTTCTGTTGAAACCAAATTTACAGCTCTGATATTATCAAAATAGTAGGTATTTCCGGAATTCGTTCCCGGCTCAAACAAGAAAACAAAACGGTTAACTTCGCTGTCTAAAGTTGAGGCATCAGGCGAACTTGCATATGTAAAAGTAACAGTATGCCAGGCGTTTGTCTGTTTTACCACTCCCTGATAAATACTGTGTCTTCCCGCCGGATAATTGGACGGAATGGATGCACTGCTTTCTGCCTGCCAAGAAATAATCGAGCCAACCGGTGCAGAAGTATATACGTCCATTTCGAATTTTTTGGTTCCGCTTTTGAAATCTCCGATATTGGTTAAGGTAGTATTGAATGAAAAATTATCATACATTTCTGTTGACTTGCGGACATATTTTCCCACGTTTGAAGAAGTGTTAATTCCGCTCGCGCTTGGATTTGCCACGTTTGGCGTATAGGTTCCGATAGCATCTCTAAACGTAATATTGTGCGTATTTTGATAATCTTCATAAACAACTCCGGGTGTAAAAGTATCCGGCAGTTTAGTAGAACCAATTCTGATGTTATCAAAATAATAAGTGTCACTGGTGTAAGAACCCGAATTGAACAATAAAACCATTTGGTTTATTGCTAAGTTTGAAGTTCCCGGATCAGGACTTGAATTGTAATAAAAAGTAAGCGTTTCCCATTGGTTTTGTTTGGTCGTAATCGCTACGTAATTACTGTTTCTTCCTGTCGGGAAATTAGCCGGAAGCGATGTTGCACTGTTTTCCAGATTCAGACTCACCACAGTTCCGATCGGTGCAGACGTGTACAAATCAATCAAAATTTTATTGGTCTGATTTTTTAATAAACCGGCATCCTCGATCGTACTTTGTGTGTTGAAAAACAATACATCATACTGTTCTGTAACATTTCTAACATACTTCGCCACATTCGCGGAAGCGTTAACCGAATTAGTTCCAGGATTGGCAACAACAGTATAAGTTCCTGTCGTTGTACCTTTTATTATTTTATTGATTCCGTCATAGTTTTGCAAAACATCTGTTGCAATAATTGGTTTTTCAGGTGCGGCTTTAGTGAGCAGATTATCAAAATAATACGTGGCTCCCGAATTGGAATTGGATTCAAAAAGAATAACAACATTATTGATAGTTAACGCACTTGTATTGGGGTCAATTATTTTTTCGAATTCGAACTCAATTGTTTCCCATTTGTTCTGAACCGTTGTGTTCGCTTTGAATCCGCTGTGTCTTCCGGACGGATAATTGGTTGCCGTGGTAACATTGCTGTTTTCGAGCTGCATCGAAATTTTCGTTCCAACCGGAGCAGAAGTATAAATATCGAAAGAAAGTCTTTTTCTTCCATATACGTAATCGTTGGCGTTTGTGATAGTAACGTTTCTGATGTTCAAAACATCATACAATTCAGAAGCATTACGAACATATTTCCCGACCAAAGCAGAAGTATTGATTCCGGTTGCTGACGGATTTGCTACAGCTTCTGTCAGCACTCCCGTTTTTACAGGATAAAGCACATTTCTGTTCGATTGAAAATCTTCGTGTATTTTCTCAACCGGTAATGCCGCTTCGGTGGCAACGGCCAATTTATAAGTATTTACAGTACATCCTGAAACTGTGGCAGCTACCGAAACATCTCCCCCTGAAGTTCCCCAATTTACCGTAACAGCATTTGTTCCCTGTCCGGAAACAATTGTTGCGCCGGCAGGAACGGTCCAGTTGTAAGTTGCTCCCGCAATCGCATTGACAGAATAGGTTTTGCCGGTTTCGTTTTGATATACTTTATTATCTCCGGTTACAGCATATTTAAAACTACCGTCGTAAACACGTACATAATCTACCTGCAGTTTCGCCGGAAAATCTCCCGGAACAGGCGCAACACCAGCGCCATTTACGCTTGTATAAGGTGTTCCTGCACTTCCCACAGCCAGGTTTAAGATAATATAAAAATTATTGTCATTAAATGGCCATCCGCCGTTTACCGTGGTGTTTGGTGTAGCGGTATGAAACAATACATCGTCTACAAACCATTTGATAATATTTGGACCCCATTCTACTGCGTAAACATGAAAACCACTAGACAAATCTACCGGCGAAGAATAACTTCTGCCAGTAAAATGATAACCACCGCCATCGTAATGAATCGTACCATCTACTGATTGTGGGTTTCTGTGTTTGGCTTCCATAATATCGATCTCTCCCGTAAACGGCCAGTTTCCTACCCCGTTTGCCGGAAGCATCCAGAATGCAGGCCATGCCCCTTGTCCGTTTGATAATTTCATTCGGGCTTCTACCCTTCCGTATTTTAAAGAATATTTGCCATCTGTGGTTAACTTTGCAGAGCTATACGGCTGGTCCGGAAAAGAAGCATTAGGCTGATATTTCGCCTCAATATTAAGGTAACTGTTTGTCCCTTCCTTAACAATCGTTGCCTGATTGGGATCGTAGCGTTGTGCCTCCGCATTTCCGAATCCGCAAAGTGACGGGCATCCGTTTCCGGAAATACTTTGCCATTTGCTTAAATCTACCGTATTGTTATTAAATTCATCTGCCCAAACGAGCGTGTTACACTGCGCCTGAACTTTTAGAAATGGCAGAAATAAAAACAACACTGCAATACCTAATTTTTTTAATACAGAAAAATTGTCTTTCGGTGGTCGGCCGAAAAAAGAGTCTTTTTGGTTCATTTTTTTAGTTTTTTTGTTAGTAAGTACATTCGACAATACAAATAGCTGTTTGTAAATAATAGCTTATCATTTGCCAGATGGAAGTCACAATATTACCAAAAAAATCAGGCAAGACTTACATTTAAGAGTACGGTTTGACTACGGTGTTTGTAAAAAAATGTAAATAATAGCGCATAAAAACCGTAAAACTACTTAGGATAACCCTGAATAATAAAAATTAGAAGTTGAGAATAAATTCGGTTATGTTTGCGTCTGAAGGTAGCTGTAATTTTTTGCGGATACGATAACGTGTATCTTCCACGCCGCGAACAGAAATACCTAAAAGTGGCGCAATTTCTTTGGTATTAAAGTTCATTCGCAAATAAGCACACAATCGCATGTCCCTGGGAGTCAGCTCGGGATAACTGGATTTTAGACGCTGCATGAAATTATCGTGTAACTGATTGAATATTTCTTCAAATTCGTTCCAATGTTTGTCGCCTTGCAATTCGTGATCGATTAATTTATTGATCTTCGTTAGTAAACCAAAATTCACATTCGCATCATTTTTTTTATCCATCTGTCCGATCAATTCTTTTATAGAAAGTAAAATTTCATTTAAATGAATCAAATTGACTGTATTTGAGGCCACTTTCGCATTTTTCAGATTAATCGTCGATTCCAGATTTTCGCGCATTATGTTCATGTTTTCCTGCTCAAAGGTGAGTTTCTGTTCGTTTAACTCGGCACGACTGCGAAGTAATTCTTTTTCCTGATCTTCAATCAATTGGCGGCGTTGTCTCGACGCCACCGATTTCTGATATTTAATAATCAAATAAATGACCACACTATACAAAGCAAAATACAGAATATAAGCCCAAATAGTTCTGTACCACGGCGGCAGAACTTCAAATTTAAAAACGGCTTCTTCACTAACTACACCATAAATATTTTTTGCCCTTACATGAAAAACATAGTCGTTTTCTGGAAGATTGGTATATTCTTTCTCCGTCTGAAGACTGTAATCGGACCATTTTGGTTCAAAACCCTCGAGCCAATACTGATATTCTGTCGCGTCGGCAGCATCAAAAGAAAGTGAAGCAAAAGAAAAATGAAGTGCATTATTAGAATGAGGTAACGTGGTTTGTAATTGATCGTGAGATCCCGTTTTGTTCGGAAGTACATCATAACGGCTGGAAAACAGCAGACTATCTTTGGGAAAAATACTTTTAACTTCAGAAATTACAGCTTGGTATTTGGTTTCATATTTCTTGGTTTTAATTGTGCTGTAATGAATTAATCCCTCCTGAGTTCCAAAAAATACATCACCGTCCGGAGTCGTTTCTATGTTCTCAAAACCTGGAACATACAAATAGCGAAGTTTCCTGAATGGCAATTCTTCTATGTGAAAATTCCCTTTATTCTTTCGAATCATTTTTCCGGTATTCTCACCAGAAATATACCAAATATTATCCTGACTGTCTGCTTTAAGAAGTCGAATATGATTTTCCAGCCCAGGATATTTCTTAAAAATTAGATCAGGAATCATTTTTTTTGAAGATATATCCTGCTTATAAACCCCTTTTGGTGTACCAAAAAGTATATCATCATGAATTTTGAAAACATTTAAAAACAAACTCGATGGAAATCCGCTTTTGTCATTATAAAATTGAATATCCGAAATAACATCAAATGTCGAGTTGAATTTAAGTTTGAATATCCCTTTGTAACCGTGCGCAATCCAGATATTTCCGTTTTTATCCGTTTCTATAATTCTGCTGCTGTCCTCAAAACCTTTTATTTTATGCTGGAAAACCCAGGAATTATTTATTTTTTTAAGAAGATAAAGTCCTGTATAACCACCCACAAGCAACAAATCGGGATGATTCGGAACCAAAACGCCTTTCCACGCGCCGTCGATTTTGGCTATCGCTTTCGCGGAATTGCCGCTGATTTCGAATATCCCGTTTTTTTCAAAAGCCAAAAGTGAATTTCCGAAAACGGCAACGTTCCAAACGTTTTCAGACATTCCGGGAATGTGCTGAAAATTTACATTTTCTCTTTTACCACTTTTATAAGCATTCCAATCGAGTCCAAACAAACCGTTATCCGTTCCGATATATAATTTATTCTGATAAATCTTGCTACAGTAAATTTTGGTTTCCGAATTGGAGCTGTCAACAATTCTGGACAAAGGCGAAGAAATCTGAAGCTGCGAAATGCCGCCTTTTAAGGTAACCCATAAATTGCTTTCTTTATCGATTTTAAAATTGGTGACATATTCGTTCTGAAGTCCCATTTGTTTGTCAATATGCTGAATCAAATTACCGGCACTATCTATAACTATCAGTCCTGTTTGCCGCGTTCCGATTCCGATATAACCATCTGAAAGTTGAATTCCTGCCGAAATCTGATTTTGTTTCAGCAAATGATCAACTTCCGTTTTAAAAGGCACAAACTGCTTTTCATTAAAAGTAAAAAGTCCGTTTTTTTGAGTGAGTAATAACAGTCCGTTCTGGGTTTTAAAGATTTTTCTAACCTGCATTCCCACAAACTTATCTCCATTTGCAACTTTTGTTAACACATCATTTTTAAGCTGTAAAAGTCCTTTTTCATTGTCAGAAACATAAATATCATTTCCAACTTCAAAACAATCATCAAAACTGGTTTTAGAATTTAATACTTTGATTGTATTGTTCTTATATATAAAAATCCTTTCGTAAGAAAAGAAAAGTACTTCTTTACCGCGAATTATGGTGTGCAGCACATCTCCAAAATTTCGAGCAGGTTTTGGAAGCAGTTTTACTAATGAAGTATATTGGTATTGTCCATTGGGAAGCTGAACCACAAAGCCGAAATCTCCTTGTGCACCTACGTAAATTTTATCGCTTTTATCAATTGCCATAGAACGCACCATGCTTCGGTTTTCGGGCTGGGTTACAATTCCCCAGCGAACACCGTCAAAACGCATAATTCCGAAATGATTGGCAAAAAACATCATTCCTTTTGAATCCTGCAAAACATCCCAATTTTCAGATGCAGCTTTATAGAGTTTCGGATTATAATTGGTAATAAAAGGAACACCGATCTTTTTAATCTGGGCCTGTAGAATGGGCGCAAAAAAAGAGATCACCGGAATAAGAATTCTAATTATAAATTTCGTCATTTGTCTTTGTATGTAGGTTACTTGCGATCTTTGGGAAATCACAACCAAAAAACAATCCTTTGGGAAAAATCATTTTAGGGGCAAAAAACATTCTTTCATTTGTTTTTTTCTCTTGCTGAATTAATAACAATTCACAATCAAAAAAACGAATGTATAAACTCAAATATATGAAATTTAATTTTAATGCAACAAATTACATTTTAATTTAAGAATTAGTCAAAATGACAATTAGTTGTTGGGAATTGAGATAATGTGATAATGAAATAATGAGAAAATTAGATAATGAGATATTTCGCAGTTTGGTATTCTGAAATTAGATATTTAATAATGCGATAATATAGTAATTAGAGAATTTAGAAATCCACTTTTCTAATTATCCAATTTTCTAATGATCTAACTTTCTAATGATCAAACGATCTAGAAATCTAACAATCTAATTTAGCAATTCCCTCAATTCTTCGTAAGAAGTAAAAAGCTCTGCGCCTTCTGCTTTTAAATCTTCATTATTAAAGCCATTGGCAAAACCGTATACTTTAAAGCCTCCGCTGATTCCGGCTTTTACACCGGCTTTGCTGTCTTCGACGACAATGCAGTCTTTCACCTCAAATCCCATTTCTTTTGCAGCGTGAAGAAATATTCCAGGTTCCGGTTTCCAGCTGTTGATTTGATACGAACTAAACATTCTGCCCTCAAATTTATCCAGCAAACCAGCAACTTCGAGATTCAGACGAATCTTATCCATTGGTCCGCTCGAAGCCACACAATACGGAATTTTCAACTCATTAATAAAGGCAACAACGCCTTCCATTGGTTTTACCTGTGTTTTAAAAGCTTCAAAACTTTTTTCGCGGTATTCGGTTTCAAAAGTTTCCGGTAACTTCTGCTCGATTGATTCTTCAATATGTTTAAAACAGTCTTTCAAATTGCGGCCGTTAAAATTACGGTATGCATCTTCCAGTTCCATTTTAAAACCATATTCCTGAGCCATTTCTAATAATATTCCGTTGCCAATTTTTTCTGTGTCGACCAAAACTCCGTCACAATCGAAAATGATGCACTTTACTTCCATAATCCTATTTGTTCTTTTTAATTGTCTGATATATTTTAAATCAGAATCAAATGTAAAATACAACAAATATCTCGTACAGCATAGTATTTTAAAGTGAAGATGAAATTTTAGAAACCATTTGCACAATAAAATCAGACTGGGCAGGATTTATCTTTTTGAGCGCCTCGGCGGGCTGAAACCATTCTGCGCGGTCTACTTCGGGAAAATTTTGCAGCTTTCCGGATTTCGGCGGCCATTCCATTTCAAAATTATTACTGACCAATTGAGAGGCATCAAAGTCAAATTCTACAGCCCAGGCATGTACAATTTTACCTGATTTAAGTTTGACATATTCAAGTTCTATAAAATCGCCATCGACGTCAAAACCGGTTTCCTCCTTAAACTCGCGAACAGCCGCGGCAAGAGGTTCTTCACCTTCATTAAATTCTCCTTTAGGAATCGACCAGCTTTCTAAATCCTTGTTTTTCCAAAATGGTCCGCCAGGATGCACCAAAAGAAAAAAAATAGTTTTGTCCACGAATTTGTAAGCTAATATTCCGGCACTTTGTTTCATGTTTATACGGTTTTAATACTTAAAGATAGAAATTAATAAAACACTTTCCATAAAAACTAACTCAATATCAACAAGCTGTACATTTTTACTCCTTTTATGTATTCGCATGTATACAACGATTTGTATTTTTATAAAATAATAAAGTCGAAATTTAAAATCGTACATTTTGAAAAAACATATTCTATACCTCGCAATTCTTTCCGGTAGTTTGACAGCGCAGTCTCAAAATAAAATTATTACTGTTACAAACAATTTAAAAGTAGATCGTGAATTTGAAACCGTCGAACTCACTAAAAAAGCTTTAGGCCTAAAGGACAATGTGAAACTCGAAGAGTATTATATAAAGGAGGTTGGAAATAATTTACTTCCCCAAATACAAACTGTTGACAATGACGGCGACGGAATTGCTGATGTATTGCTTTTTCAGCCCAAAATAAAAGCTTCTTCTAAAAAAGATTTTGAAATTGTAGCCGGAAAAAATCATTCTACCGCCAAAGCTGTTTCCTGTTATTCCCGATTTGTTCCTGAACGGACCGACGATTATGCCTGGGAAAATAATAAAGTAGCCTTTAGAACTTACGGTCCTGTCGCTCAAAAAATGGTGGAAGACAAAATTGCCGGCGGAACTTTGACCAGCGGAATAGATGCATGGCTTAAAAGAGTAGATTATCCTATAATTAACAAATGGTACGAAAAAGCCACAAACGGTACCGGAACCTATCACAAAGATACAGGCGAAGGTTTGGATAATTTTCATGTAGGTGACAGCCGCGGCGTGGGCGGAATTGCAGTAAACAGAGACGGAAAATATTATTTTTCTAAAAATTTTACTAGCTGGAAAACTATTACTACCGGTCCAATTAGAACAAGTTTTATTCTTACTTATGCCGATTGGGATGCAAAGGGAAATAGAATAACAGAATCAAAATTAATCAGTTTGGATTATGGAAATCAGCTTTCTAAATTTGAAATTTTAATAACCGGGACACCAACTATTTCAGCAGGATTAACACTTCACGACAAAAAAGGCACTATAGGAACCAACTTAAAAAAAGGATGGCTGAGTTATTGGGAACCTATTGATGATTCTGAGATCGGAACGGGTTTAGTTGTGCCTAAAAATGCATTAAAAAGCTTTGATAATCATATCACAGATGAAAAAGACTTAAGTAATCTTTACGGAAATATCACGGTTAAAAACAATAAAGCTATTTACTATGCCGGTTTTGGCTGGAAAAAAGGGAGTCCGTTTCAGACCAAACAAGAATGGGAAAAGTATTTAAGTGAATTTGCAGAAAAAATAAATAATCCTTTGACTGTGAAGGTTAAGAAGTAGATTTTTTTTTGTCACAAAGGTGCGAAGACACAAAGTTATTTTTGCTTTGTAATCTCACTTTATTTCTTTGCGCCTTTGCGATTTAAAAAGATCTTAGAGCCTTAGCGTCTTGGCAGCAAAAAAAAACTACTTTCTCGCCGGAAAAAAATTCTCTTTTAAAATAATTTCTAACGGAATGTATTGTATTTTCTCAACCATTTCCTGTAAAACCAATTTTTTATAGAGGTAATTAATTGCTAAATATCCTTGTTGTTCAGGGCGTTGGTTAATTAAAAAATCAATAACACCTTTGTTTAGATATTCGATATTTTCGTTTAATAAATCATAACCAATAATTCGAACACCTTTAATATTGTTTTCATATAGAAACCGTGCCACAATATAAGCTCTGGAATTGGGTACAAATACACTGTTTATTTCCGAAAACATTTCTACATTCAATTGATCAATTCCGGAATCCTTAATCGTAAATTCAGAAAATTTGAAATGGGTCAGTTCATCGTGATCTCTAAAATAAGAGTAAAATCCTTTAATTCTCTGTAAGTACACCGAAGTACTTTCGATTTCTCTTGTAATTTTAAAAATTAAAACCTGTCTTTCATTTTTTACTGCAAAACTAATTAATCTTCCTGCCAGATAACCGCTCTGAAAGGCATCCTGACCCACATAAGCATGTGTATTTTCTTCAGAAATATTAGAATCAATCATCACAACCGGAATATTTTTCTTTTCATATTCCTTTAAAAACTGTACTGCATCTTCATAAAATACAGGAGCAAACAGTAAGCCATCGCAATTAAATTCCATTACCCTCTGAACTGTCTTCCTGAAGGAAGCCAGATTATAATCATAAAAAAAATAATCCAGAACAATTCCGAATTTACTGAACTCCATTGCTGCTTTCTCAATTCCCTCGACCTGACTTTTCCAGTATTCCAGAGCATCCGACTTAGGAAGAAAAACGACGAAACGAAATTTTTTATTCAACGCCAGATTGCTCGCCAATATATTTCTCTTATAACCATACTCTACAATAATAGCATTCACTTTGTCAACAGTTTCCTGCGCCACTTGTCCGCGTTTATGAATAATCCTGTCCACAGTTCCGGGAGAGATATTAGCCAGTTGGGCAATTTTCTTAATTGTTATGATATTGATTCTTTTTAAGTTAAAAAAATAAAAGCAGTTCGGTAAATTTAATTTATTTTATAAAAAACAGCTTGTTTTAAACCTCAATTTATATACATTTGTAAATCGACCGTGTACGCACACGCAAATATACACAATAGTTCACGATACAAAAATATAACGAGAAAAATGATAGTAGATTCATTACAAAATGCAGCGAAGTACTATAGTCTGCACCCTAATTTCGAAAAAGCTTTTAAGTATGTAAAACAAAATGACATCGCAAATCTTGAAGAAGGAGCATTTGAAATTGGAGAGGGATTAAAACTGATTGTAATTGTGGGTCAGGGAAATACAAAAGAGGAAGCGGTAAAAGGGTTTGAATGCCATGATAAAAATATCGATATTCAGATTTCTATAAAAGGCCCTGAAACTTTTGCCTGGAAACCAAGAGAAAATTGCGTGCAGCCCAACGGCGATTACAGCGAAGAAAGGGACGTTCGATTCTTTCATGATGCACCGGATACCTTCTTTGAACTGCAGGAAAAACAATTTGCAATCCTGTTTCCCGAAGACGTTCATACTGCAATGATCGGACAAGGATTATTAAAAAAAATAGTGATCAAAGTAAAAATATAATGATGAGTACGATTCAGAATGCTATAGATGTTATTATAAAACAAGGAATCCTTCCGCTTTATTTTAACGCAGATGAAAATAAGAGTATTGCGGTATTAAAAACACTTTATAATTCGGGCATTCGTGCTGTAGAATATACCAGCAGAGGTCCGGAAGCGCTTTCAAACTTCAGGAAACTAATCGAAATTAGAAACGCTGAAATGCCCGGAATGCTTCTGGGAATTGGTACAATTAAAAATGTAGCACAGGCTGAAACCTATTATTCAGCCGGAGCAGATTTTTTTATTAGTCCCGGGTTTGTTCCCGAAATTGCTGCTTTCTTAATCAGCAAAGAGGTTCTGTACGCTCCCGGCTGTATGACACCAACAGAAATTATTGCGGCAGAAAATGCAGGGGTCAAACTTATCAAACTTTTTCCGGGCAATATTTTAGGACCTGATTTTATGAGCGGAATCAGAGATGTTTTTCCGGATTTAATCTTTATGCCGACCGGCGGAGTTGATACAACAAAAGCCAGTATTCAAAGTTGGTTTGATGCAGGAGTTTCTGCCGTTGGGATGGGAAGTAAACTCATTAGTAAAAAAGTAATGGAATACGAAGCCTACGATACCATTGAAAAAGAAACTAAAAATGTTTTGGAGATTATTCAAAATCTAAGAGCAAAATAAATTAAAAACTCATACCATAGATTAAAGGATTCTAAGCGATTAATCCTGTTGTCTTTTAATGCTGTGGCTAAAATTATAACGCATAACAAAAAAATAAATGGATTCAATTTTTAATCTAAAAGGAAAAATTGCACTTATAACTGGCGGTGCCGGAGTTTTAGGCAGCAACTTTGCAAATGTATTAGCCAGCCAGGGTGTGATTGTAGGAATCGTTTCGCAGTCACTTGAAAAAGCACAAAATACGGTAAAAAACATTGAAGAAAAAGGCGGACAGGCATTTGCAGTTCAGGCGAATGTTTTAATCAAGGAAGATTTAGAGAAAGTAAAAGATTTTATTGTAGAAAAACATGGTCGTCTTGATATTTTAATTAATGCTGCCGGAGGAAATATGCCGGGGGCAACTATTCAGCCGGATCAGGCCATTTATGATATGAAAAGCGATGATTTACAAAAAGTAATCGACTTAAACATTATCGGAACAATGCTGCCTACTCAGGTTTTTTCGGAACTTTTCGCCAAACAAAAATCAGGAAACATCATTAATATTTCATCAGCATCGGCACAAAGACCTTTAACCAGAGTGGTGGGCTATTCGGCGTCCAAAGCGGCAATCGATAATTTCACACAGTGGATGGCAGTTGAATTAGCCCAGAAATATGGCGAAGGAATTCGTGTAAACGCTATTTCTCCTGGATTTTTCATCGGAGAACAGAACAGAGCTTTGTTATTGACGCCGGAAGGAAATCTAACGCCACGAGGAGAGAAAATTATAGACCACACACCGATGGGAAGATTTGGAACTCCGGAAGATATCGACGGTGCATTGCTTTTCTTATGCAGCGATATGTCGAAATTCGTAACGGGAATAACCCTAAAAGTAGATGGCGGATTTGCTGCGACAAGTATTTAACAAATAAGCTCGATTTCTCCCTCCTGCAAGGTTTTCAAAACCTTACAGGTGTAAATTTTAGTATTTTATAAATAACTCAAATACCTACAAGGTTTTGAAAACTTTGCAGGAAATAAAAAAACATATAAAATGGAACAAACATTAAGATGGTTCGGACCAAATGATCCTGTTTCTCTACAAGATATTGCACAAACCGGAGCAACCGGAATTGTAACCGCTTTACATCATATTCCGAACGGAGAGGTTTGGACAGTGGAAGAAATTCTAAAAAGAAAAGTTGAAATCGAACATCAGGACGGAGATCCTAAAAAAGGTGCTTCCGGTTTAACATGGTCGGTTGTAGAAAGTATTCCGGTTCACGAAGACATTAAAAAACAAACTGGAAATTATCTTCAATATATTGAAAATTACAAAGAAAGTATTCGAAATTTAGCCATTTGCGGAATTACCTGTGTATGCTATAATTTTATGCCGGTACTGGACTGGTCAAGAACCGATTTATCTTATACGGTTGAAGACGGTTCAAAAGCCTTGCGTTTTGATATTAATGCTTTTGCTGCTTTTGAATTGTTTATTCTGAAAAGACCGGGCGCGCAAAAAGAATATTCGTTGGAACAAATTCAGAAAGCAAGAGATTATTTCGATGGGATGAATGAAGACGACAAGGTTAAATTACAAGGCAATATTTTAGCCGGACTTCCCGGTGCAGAGGAAGCGTACACAGTTGAAGATTTTTTGGTAACGCTGAGTGCTTATAATCATATAGACAGACAGGCTTTAAAAGAGAATCTTTTTTATTTTCTAAAGGAAATTATTCCGGTTGCCGAAAGCAAAGGTATTTTGATGGCCATTCATCCCGACGACCCGCCTTATCCGATTTTAGGTTTACCGAGAGTTGTAAGCACAGAAGAAGATTTGATTGAATTAATGAATGCCGCTCCGTCAAAATCTAACGGATTTACAATGTGTACCGGTTCTTACGGTGTTCGCGCCGATAATGATCTACCGGGAATTGTAAGACGTCACGGTGATAAAATGAATTTTATTCACTTAAGAAGTACACAACGCGACGAAGAAGGAAGTTTCTACGAAGCCAATCATTTGGAAGGTGACGTTGATATGTATGAAGTTGTGAAAGCCATTTTGGAAGTTGAAAAAAGAAACAACAGCAAGTTACCGATGCGTCCGGATCACGGGCATCAGATGCTGGATGATTTAAAGAAAAAAACAAATCCGGGGTATTCTGCAATTGGCCGTTTAAGAGGTTTGGCAGAACTACGCGGACTTGAATTGGGGATTAAGCGATCCTTGTAGAGAATTTGCCGCAAAGGCACTAAGCTTCGAAGGTTTTTTAAGCTGTTTTTTTTTAGTCTCGCAAAGTCGCAGAGACGCAAAGTTTTAAGTTCTGTTTGTCATCTCGACAAAGATTGGCAATTTTCTGTACAGAGTTGCTTTGTGCCCTTCGACTTCGCTCAGGGTGACAAAAAAGTAAAAAAAACTTTGCGTCTCTGCGACTTTGCGAGATTAAAATAAATCTGCGTGAAACAAAAACTTTGCGCCTTAGCGGCAAAAAAAAAAACTAACTAACCACAAAAACCACAAACCATGATTCGCCAGACCCTTCTTCTATCCTGCGGCCTTTTCATGAATACTTTACTGGCACAGGAAATCCCTAAAATTTTATCTCAAAAAACCAATTATCTTCCGGATTTCAGTTATGCCGGCTATCATTTCGGCGAAAGCCAAATTCCCCAACCACAAGGAAAAATTATTAATGCTGTCGATTTTGGTGTAAAAGCCAATGATGATTTAGACGATTCAAAAGCACTTTTAAAAGCTTTTAAAGCCGCCAATGCAACTGAAGGAAATGTGATTCTGCAATTGCCCGCCGGACGAATTATCCTAAGTGACATTCTTTATATCGAAAGAAGCAATTTTGTCCTCCGCGGAACAGGTTTTGCCGAAAACGGAACCGAAATCTATTGTCCTAGACCGATGATGTATCTTAAAGATTCGGAGGTTTTGGCCGAGCTTCGCGAATATCTGACAACTTTTGATAAACGCCAACGCGAACCCGAAAATAATATCGATCTCCCTTTTTCCCAATATGCGTGGTCAGGCGGTTTTATCTGGACGCAGGTTCCGGGCGAGCGTGTAAAATCGTATCTGGATAAATATGAACCCGAATCTAATGCGTTGGCGAAAGTCAGTTCAGGAAAAATGGGAGAACATGAAATTACTGTTTCAGATATAAAAGGATTAAAAGTGGGTGACGTTGTCGAATTGCAGCTTTTTAATAAAGACGGAGAAAATGGCGAAATTATTAGGGATTTATATCAGGGTGCAAAGGTAAAACCAGGTTCCCATCACTGGAAATTTCCAAAACTTCCTATTGTAAGACAACAGGTTGAAATAACAAAAATCTCAGGTTCTAAAATTACTTTAAAAACGCCCTTAACCATTTCAATAAAACCCGTTTATCAGGCACAATTGGTAGAATGGAAACATTTAAACGAAGTTGGAATTGAGCATCTTCGCTTTACTTTTCCTGATATCCCAAGAGTTGCGCATCATGTTGAGCCCGGAAATAATGGTATTTTCTTAACCCGATTATTTAATTCATGGGTTAAAGATGTAAAAATTACAAATGCCGACAGCGGTATTCTAGCCGAAGAAGTTGCCAACGTAACCATTCAGGATATCACAACAGACGGCACACATTTGGCGCATTATACGGTAACTTTAGGAGGCGTTCATAATATTTTGGTTAAGAATCTAAAGATTTATAATTCGGCTGTTCATCCGTTAAGTTTCAACACATTTGCAACCAAAAATGTCTATCAAAACTGTGAGATTTTTACAGATCCGCTTTTAGATCAGCATTCCGGAGCCAATCATCAAAATTTGTTTGATAATATTACCGTTCATTTAAAAGCGGAGAAAAACAATAGTTATCTTTTATTTGGAGGCGGAGGCGCAGATTATTGGAAGCCTTCTCATGGACCTTTCAGCACGTTTTGGAATCTGAATGTGCAGGTTGAAAATCCAGATTCCTCAAAACCTTTTTTATTATACGGAATGAAGGACGGCGCTTTGGCCAGAATCATAGGCGTTCATGGAAATACCAATTTCGAAATCAAATACGACGTGGATCCTTATATTGAGTTTTTAAATATGCCGGTTAATAAAGTGCCTTCTTTGTACGATTATCAATTACAAAAACGATTAAGGTAAATTTAAAAGTTGCCACAAAGGCGCTAAGGCACTAAGTTTTATTTACCATAAAGATTAATAAGTATTGTTTTGTCATTTCGACGAAGGAGAAATCACACTAGAAATTCTTTATAGTTAATTGCCAATCTTTGTCCAATCCCGCGTGAGATTTCTCCTTCGTCGAAATGACAAAGAGAACTTATTACTTAGAAAAATGAGGAAAAAAAACTTTGCAACTTTACGAGGTAAAATAATAAAAAAACTTTGAGCCTTAGCGCCTTCGTGGCTAAATAAAAAAACGCTATGAAATACAAAATAGCTTTACTCACAATTGTACTTATTTTCGGAAATCTATTTTCCCAAAATAAATACCGTCTTAAAAACATTTCTACTACAGATGGACTTTCGCAGAGTTCTGTCATTGCCATTCATCAGGATAAATTCGGGCAGATGTGGTTTGGAACGCGCGACGGACTCAATAAATATGACGGAAGCCGGTTTACCATTTTCAGAAACGATGCTTCAGATAAATATTCTATAAGTAACAACGATATTTTGGCAATTGAAGAAGATACTTCTGGAAAAATATGGGTAGGAACTTATAACGGACTCAATTGCTATGATCCTGTTACCAATCGATTTACGAGATATTTGCATACCAAAGCCAATCATACCATCAGTAATAATGCGGTTTGGACCATTCGCGAAATTGGCGAAGAAATGTGGTTTGGAACTTCTAAAGGATTAACGATTTTAAACAAAAAAACAGGGTTATTTACCTCCGTTTTCCATTCAGATAATGATTCTTCCAGCCTTCCGAGCAATAATATACTGAGTGTTTTAAAAACTAAAAAAGGCGAAATCTGGGTTGGAACTACAAAAGGTTTGTGCCAATTGATTAGTCGAAAAAACGGCAAATTATCCTTTAAAAATTATTCTTTAAATACCACTGATTTATTAAATGTACAATCTGTAATTGAAGAGAAAGACGGTAGTTTCTGGATTGGTACAAAAAATAAAGGACTTTTAAAATTCGATCAAAAACAGAAAAACTTTATTTCTTTTTTAAAGGATGAAAAATATCGTGAAATCAATTCTGATATTCGGTCCTTAATAATTGACAATCAAGGCTCTTTATGGATTGGCGCTTACGACGGAATTTATATTTTAGGAAAGGATAAAACTCTTCAGAAAATAAACAACAGCAACAATAACAACGGAATCGATAAAGTTAAATCGCTTTTTAAAGATCAAAAAGGTTCTATTTGGATTGGCTGTTATTACAAAGGCGTAAATCTCTGGGATGTTTCAAATGTCAATTTCTCCAATTACAATCAGAATTCAAAAAAGATTCCGATGAGTTTTGATGTTGTCAGTTCGATAATTGATGATAAAAACGAGAACATTTATTTTGGAACGGAAGGTGGCGGAATCACCATTTACAATAAAAACACAGAAACTGTAAGTTACATTAACAGCAAAACCGGACAAACCAATAAAAATGATATTAAGGCAATGTGCCTTTCTGACGATCATATTTTATGGATTGGAACTTTTTCTAAAGGACTTTCTGCTTACAACACGATTTCTAAAAGAATTGAAGACAACAGAATTGCATCCGATTTAATTGACCTATTAAAAGAAAGTGGTGTGTATTCGCTTAAAGCGGAAAATAAAATTTTATGGATTGGCACTTTTGGTAAAGGTTTAATTCGTTACAATACAGAGAATAAGACATTTCAAAATATTGGAAATGATACTACAAAACCAGTATTTCTGACCAATAATATTCTCCGTACTCTTCTAATAGACAAACAAAATACACTTTGGGTGGGCACGCAAAACGGACTGAATCGTATACCGTTGCGTAATTTTAATCTGCAAAAATATACAATTCAGCATTTCTTTTACGATCATTCTTCTTTATCGGGCGACGATATTCTCACTTTATTTCAGGATTCGCAAAACAAAATCTGGGTAGGAACAAAAGCAAAAGGACTGCATTATTTTGATGGAAAAAAATTTAACCGAATCAATTTAAAAATCGGAAATACTGTAATCACTTCCATTCACTCTATTTTAGAAGATGACGATAAAAACTTATGGATCAGTACCAATCAGGGAATTATCAAGTACAATACGTTAAAAAAAACAATTGCGATTTACGATCAGAAAGACGGTTTGGCAAGTAATGAATTCAACGATAATTCGGCTTTAAGAATTGGGGCCAATGAGTTTTATTTTGGAAGTCCGTCGGGCGCGACTTATTTTGATGCAGGAAAAATTTCCTTAAACCAATATGCTCCTCAGGTTTTAATTACCGATTTGAAAATTAAAAACGAAATCATCAATCCGAATGATAAAAGTGAAATTTTAGCGAAAAGCATTGGTTTTACAAACACCATTACTCTGGATTATGACAAAGCGAATTTCTCGATTGGCTTTGCGATTCCGAATTACATTCGATCCAAAAACAATCAATACGGTTATCGGTTGATTGGTTTGGAAAACAACTGGACAACAACCAAAAACAGCGAAGCCAATTTTGCCATCCAGAATCCGGGCACGTATACGTTTGAAGTTCGCGGCGCCAATAACGACGGCGTTTGGAATAAGACGCCAACGACCTTAACCATTATTGTAAATCCCGCTCCATGGCGCAGTATCTGGGCCTTTTTATTGTACGGAATTGCAATTGGATTAGGATTATACGGCTTGATCTGGATAATGAAATCCAAAGCCAGACTGAAACAAAAACTCGAACTGGAATATCTGGAAACACAGCGGATTGAAGAAAACAACCAATTAAAACTGGATTTCTTTACCAATATTTCGCACGAATTCAGAACGCCTTTGACTTTGATTTTAGGTCCGTTGCAGCAGATATTAGCCGATTATAACGGTACTAATGAGATGTACAAAAAACTGCTGGTGATCGAAGGAAGCGCTAATCACCTTTTGAGTCTCATTAATCGTTTAATGGATTTCAGAAAACTCGAAAATCATCAGGTTACACTTGAATCTGCAAATGGCAATATTGTCAAATTTACCAGAGAAATCTTTTTATCATTTATTGAATATGCCAAAGATGGCGGCTACGACTATACTTTTGAAGCCGAAAACGAAGAAATTCTGGTGTATTTTGACCGTTATAAACTGGAACGTGTTTTTTACAATTTAATTTCTAATGCGTTTCGTTACACTCCAAAAGGCGGTTCAATCCATATTAAAATCAATCAGGACAGCCAGCATCTTTTTATTGCAGTTGAAGATTCGGGTGTAGGAATTGCTGAAGAACATATCGATAAAATTTTTGATTTATTTTTTGAAGTTCCGACACACAATAACGTTCAGAAAAATTACAACAAAGGAACCGGCATCGGACTTTCTATTGTAAAAAACATCGTGGAGCTGCACAAAGGAAAAATCAATGTTACCAATAAACCTTCCGGCGGTGTGATTTTTAAAGTGAATCTGCCTTTGGGCCGCGACCATCTTTTGGACAGCGAAATTATTCCTGACTTTAAAATCAGTGATGACATTGCACAATACACCGCACAATTGGAACCATCGGAAATTGTCGAAAATGATGATTTGGAAGATTTAATTGTAAACGAAGAAAAACAAACGATTTTATTGGTTGAGGATCACAAGGTTTTAAGAAAGTTCATGAAAAACCTTCTCAAAAAAGACTATAATATTATCGAGGCAGAAAATGGAAAAATCGCTTTAGAAAAAGCCTTAAAATTTGTTCCAAACCTGATTATCAGTGACGTCATTATGCCCGAAATGGTTGGTACCGAATTGTGTTCAAAAATAAAAGAAAACATCAAAACCAGTCATATTCCGGTGATTCTGCTAACTTCGAGATCTTCCCTGGTTTATAAATTTGAAGGCCTGGAAAGCGGTGCCGACGATTACATCAGCAAACCATTCAACTTAATGGAATTCAGGCTTCGTGTTAAAAACCTTTTAAATACAACACAACGTCTAAAAATCAAATTTTCCAGCGAAGACAGTTTTATTCCGTCTGAAATCACGGTTTCTTCGCTTGACGAAGAATTATTAAAAAAAGCATTTAAAATTGTCGAAGAAAATATCTCGAACGAACAATTTGATATTCCGTTTTTCTGTTCAGAACTGGGTGTCAGCAGAACCATGCTGTTTCTAAAAATCAAAGCCTGGACCAATTGCACACCAAATGAATTTATTCATGAAATTAGATTAAAACGCGCTGCTCAATTATTAGAACAAAACAAATTAACGGTTTCAGAAATCAGTTATAAAGTCGGTTTCAATAATCCGAAATACTTTAGTAAATGCTTCCAGAAAAAGTATGGAGAAACACCATCACAATTTGCGGACAAATTTTACAAATCTTCCACGGTTAAATTGTGAAATGTGAAGATGGGAAAATGTGAAATGTGAGATGTGAACTGTTGGATGTTACTATCTTTTCACCTTTTACATCTCACATTTTAAATTTTACAATTCACTTCTTACATTTCACTTTTTACATTTCACTTTTCACTTTTTACAACTCATCTTATTTAAAAAACCCACTGTTTTAAGGGACTAAAAAAAGGGTATCTGTATTTTTGGATACCCTTTTTTGTATTTCTATTTCTTTTTTGGCTTCTACATTTGCGGTATGAAAATCAAAAAAACACACTTTCTTTTATTGCAGATTTTATTTGTGATTATCATAATCGGAATGAGTTTATTGCTTTTCTACTTTCTAACTTATTAACCTAAAACCAAAAAATGAATGTTTACAAACCAAAAAAACAAACCGTTTAAATGGTGTTTACTGGTATCCTTTCTACTGGTAAATTTCATGATGAATGCACAGGACAAAAAAGTCACGGGAAAAATTGTTTCCAGCGAGGATCAACTCGGACTTCCTGGTGCTAATGTTTACATTAAAAATTCTTCTGTCGGGGCTTCTGCCGATATGGACGGGAATTATACCGTAATTGTTTCTGAAAAAAATGCTGTACTGGTTTTTAATTTTGTCGGATTTCAGACGGTTGAAATTCCGGTTGGCAACAAAACCGTTGTTAACGTTAGTTTGAAACCAGATACAAAAGCACTTGACGAAGTAATTGTTGTGGGTTACGGAACGCGTAAAAAGAGTGATATTACAGGATCTGTATCTTCTGTAACCGCAAAAGAGCTAACGGCTTATCCTCTTTTAAATGCAGAGCAAGCCTTGCAGGGCCGTGCAGCGGGTGTTTCTGTTATGACAAACAACGGAGGCGAACCAGGTGCGCCGGTAAAAATCAGGGTACGTGGCGGAACTTCTATTAATGCCAGTGGTGATGCGCTTATCGTTGTGGATGGTTTTGCGGGCGTTTCTATGCCGGCACCTCAGGATATTGCTTCTATTGAAGTTTTAAAAGATGCATCGGCAACGGCTATTTACGGATCAAGAGGTTCAAACGGAGTTATCATGGTGACCACTAAAAAAGGAAAACCCGGAAAACCGGTAATTGAATTCAGCAATTCAACTTCTGTACAATCGGTTAATAATAAACTGCATTTGTTAAACGCTGACCAGTTTGCAGCTTACCGAAAAAGTTTTACCACTCATACGCAAGGGCCGGCAAACTCAGACTGGCAGGATATTATTTACCGTGACGGAATGATTTCGAATACACAACTGTCTTTTTCCGGCGGATCTGAAAACGTCAGATATTATGTTTCGGGAACTTACTTCAACCAAAACGGAGTAGTTATTAATTCGGGAATTGACAAATATACCATTGTAAGTAATCTGGAAGCCGATCTGACACCTAAATTAAAAGTGGGTTTAAATACTTTCACCAGCAAACAAAATAAGGACGGAATCGTAAGTCAGACCGGAGCAGGCGGAACCGGAGCGGCGGGTGTAATTGCTTCTGCGTATCGTTTTATGCCCGATAAAGGCATTTACAATGCAGACGGAACTTATACAACTACAGCTCCTATTGGTGATGATATCGATAATCCGTACGCAACGGCGATGGAAAATATTCTGGAAACCGTTTCTATCGTAAACCGAAATAATTTCTTTGCACAATATCAGATTACGAAAGATCTGGACTTTAAAACTACTTTAGGTTTAACCGATAATAATTCGCAAACCGGAAGATTTATTCCGTCAACATTAATTGCAGGAAAAAATATCAAAGGAGAAGCTTCTGTAAACAATACCCGTTTTTCTTCTTTCTTAACGGAAAACTACCTGACGTTTAAACGTGAAATTATCGACAAAGGAATGCTGACTGTTTTGGGAGGTTACTCGTATCAGAAAAACAAAAATGAAAGTTCGTATGCTGCTTCCAGAGGATTTTTGACTAATACCAATTCCTACCGAAATCTGGGCGCCGGAACAGTGTTCTTAAAACCCGATTCAGGATTATCTGAAACAGAATTGATTTCTGCTTTCGGAAGGTTAAACTTTGACTATGCCGATAGATATTTATTTACGTTTACAGCGCGAAGAGATGGCTCTTCGAGTTTTAGTAAAAACTACAAATACGGAACTTTTCCATCCGGAGCAATTGGATGGAATATCAGTAATGAAAATTTCTTAAAAGAAAATAAAACCATTTCTAATCTTAAACTAAGAGCAAGTTACGGAGCAACAGGAAATCCTTCGATTGGGGCTTATTCTACGCTGTCCAGGTTTTCTGAAATTTATTATGTGAGCGGCGATGTAATCGTGAATTCTGTACAATTAACTGCTTTAGATAATCCAAATCTGAAATGGGAAACTTCCTATCAGCAGGATTACGGAATTGATTTAGGATTGTTTGATAACCGCATCAGCCTGACTGCAGACTATTATAAAACCATTACCAAAGATCTTTTGTTTAACAGACCGCTTCCGGGAATTTCAGGAATTGCTTCTCAGCTTCAGAACGTTGGGGAACTGGAAAATAAAGGTTGGGAATTGGGAATTAATACCAAAAATTTTATTGGCGCCGATTTTACATGGTCAACGAATTTTAACATTTCATCAAATAAAAACAAAGTTTTAAAACTGGCAGATAATAAAGACCTTTTAATCAACTCAGCCCCTGGTCACTTTTTGGCAACAGAATCGCAGATTTTACGAGTAGGACAACCTGTTGGTTCTTTCTTTGGATTTGTTTATGATGGTGTAATTCAGCAGGGAGAAACGGTTTTACCGGGTAATTTTGAAACGATTGCCGGAGGTGAAAAGTTCAGGGATGTTAACGGCGACGGAAAACTGGATTCTCAGGATAAAACGATTATCGGAAATCCGAATCCTGATTTCATATTCGGATTCAATAATGATTTCACATATAAAAATATCGATTTGAATATCTTTTTTCAAGGTTCACAAGGCAATCAAATTTTGAATTACACTTTAATGGAACTGGCATCAGGAAATAACAATGCTACAACTGAAGTTTTAGATTCCTGGACACCGACCAATACAGATACAAACGTTCCTGTCAATGCTGCGAGAACCAAAAGAATTACGTCAAGATTTGTTTATGACGGAAGTTACATCCGTCTGAAAAACGTTTCGATCGGTTACAGTCTCGATGAAAAAGTAGTTTCGAAAATGGGACTGAACAAAGTCCGTTTTTACATTAGTGCACAAAACCTTTGGACGATTACCGATTATCCTGGGACAGATCCTGAGACAAATTACCTCAACGACACCAATTCAAGAAGTAATACCAATTTAGGATTGGATTACGGAGGATATCCAAACGTAAGAACATTTACTTTCGGATTTAATGTAAAATTTTAGTCAAATAAAGATATCATGAAAAAATATATAGCTTTTCTATTCGTCGGAACACTCGCCTTTTTCAGTTGTTCTGATCTCGAAGAAAAACCGGTAGGAATCATTCGTCCGGATAATTTCTTCAATAATACAGATGATTTGCAGGCGGCTGTAAACGGCGCTTTTGCAAATATTGCCCACAATAATTATTGGGGAAGAGAATTTACAATTGCTTTGATGCTTCGCGACGATATGGCCGATATTGGCGACAGAACCACGCAGGCGGCACGTATTGATGTGAATGACATGAGCATGAACGATACAAATGCTTTGGTAGCGAACTTCTGGCCACAGTCGTATGTGATCATTACAGCTGCAAATCAGGCAATTGAAGGCGCTAAAAAGACACCGGGAGATCCTGCAAAAGTCAATGCGATTGTAGCGCAGGCTTATTTTGCCAGAGCTTTTACGTATTACCATCTGGTTCGGCTTTTCGGAGATATTCCGTATGTTGATTTTGTGGTTAATGATGTTTCTCAGGTAAATTCGTTATCGAAAACTAAAGAAGCAGACGTTTATCCTAAAATTATAGCCGACCTGGAATTTGCCAAACAATGGCTGGATGATAAACCAAAAGTAAAAGCGATTCCCGGAAAAGGGACAGCTGCAGGTTATCTGGCTTCAGTTTATCTGACTCTTGGACAATATCAAAAAGCTTATGATGAAGCCCGATTTGTTATTACAAACGAAGCTAAATTTGGTTTAGGTCTTGATGCTGATTTTCAGGATTTGTTTAATGCTAATAAAACCGCTTCTCTAAAAGAACCCCTTTTTACAATTGACTTTAATAACCTGACTTCTGGTAATTACGGTCAAGATTATACAGCGTTTTTCACCGGTTCTTTAAAAGATGACAGTTACAGTTACGGACAGGGATTTTCGGTTGCTGTTCCGTCTTTAAAAGTATTCAATACCTGGGATCAGAGAGATTACAGAAGAGCAGTAAGTTTTGATACTATTATCAGAAAAAAAACGGGCCCGGGCGGATCTTTACAGGTTTTCCCTTCAAGCGATAACGAAAAAGCACCGCGTCCGCATATTGCCAAATATTTCCGTTTTCCGGGAAAAGCCGGAGCCAACGGGAGAACTTCGCAGCACAATTATATTACCATGCGTTATGCAGAAGTTTTATTAACTGCCGCCGAAGCTTTAAACGAAATCACTCCGGGAACTACAGAAGCGGATGGCTATGTAAACCGCGTTCGTGCCAGAGCGAGAAACAAAGCCGGCAAACTAGTTTCGTTTCCTGCGAATGTAACGCCTGGACTTTCCCAGTCCGATTTTAGAAAAATGGTTATTGATGAAAGACGATTGGAACTGGCGTTCGAATACATCAGATGGTACGATATTAAAAGACTAAAAAATGGTCCGGAAGTTTTTGGTCCGAACGGATTGGAACCGCACGCCAATTTCGATCCGAATAAAGATTATCTATGGCCATTACCGGGAACAGAATTAGCGATTAATCCGAATTTAAAACCTAATAATCCTGGTTACTAAATGCTAATTATGTTACGCGGATTTTAAAGATTTTATATTTAAACTCTAAGTATTATTCTCTCGCAGATTATGCAGATTGGGCCGATTTAGTTTTAAATCTAAATTGGAAATAAAAAAAGATCTGCCAAATCTGCTCAGATCTGTGTAAATCTGCGTGAAATAAAAATCACCTAAATCTGCGGGAGAAAATTTTCACGCAGATTTTAAAATGATTTTAGCAGATAAAGCAGATTTATTTTTAAATAGAAATAGAGACACAAATAAAAATCTGCCAAATCTGCCTTAATCTGCATAATCTGCGAAAAAAAAATCCGATTAGAATTAGCGTTTTCGCGAAAGCGAATCCGTCTAATCAGCGTCAAAAAATATATTTTAAAATATGAAGAATGTCAATTTTGTTTCTTTAATTCTGGGTTTTGCAGCGCTGGGAACCGCTTGCAAGCCCGGAATTATTCCTAAAAAAAACACAGTAACCGTTTCTGCAGAAAAGATGCTGGAAACCCGTTACCAAATGCTCCTCGATTATCCGGTCGATTCCATGTCAGTGCCAAGAAGCATGAATATCAAAACGAATGAAATTCATAAAGTGCCCAGCAGAGACTGGACCAGTGGTTTTTTTGCCGGAAATCTTTGGCAGCTTTACCGTCTTACAGGAGATTCAAAATATAAAGAACAAGCTCAAAAGTGGACGCCTTTCAGCAAAAAAGAAAGTGTCAACAGTAATTCGCATGATGTAGGTTTTAAAGTGTTTTGCAGTTTTGGAGAAGCGCTGAAAGTGGAGAACAAAAAAGAATACGAAGCGGTAATTATAAAAGGCGCAGAGACTTTATGCAAAAGATTTAGTCCGAAAGTGGGTTCCATTCGTTCCTGGGATTTCAATAAAGAGATTTGGGATTATCCTGTTATTATCGATAATATGATGAATTTAGAATTGTTATTCGAAGCTTCAAAACTATCCGGAAACCTAAAATATCGTGACATTGCGACTCAGCATGCTAATACTACTTTAAAAAACCAATTCCGCGAAGACAATTCGTGTTATCACGTTATCGATTATAATCCGGAAACGGGAAAAGTCAGAAAGAAAACGACCTTGCAGGGTTATAATGATGACTCGGTTTGGGCGCGTGGTCAGGCATGGGCAGTATACGGATTTACAATGTCGTACCGCTATACCAAAGATCCTGCATATCTAAAACAGGCAGAAGGAACTGCGAAATTTTTTATGTCGCATAAAAACCTGCCCGAAGACGGAATTCCCTATTGGGATTTTAAAGATCCTGCGATTCCAAATGCAGCGCGCGACGTTTCTGCGGCAATGGTTATGGCATCAGGATTATACGAATTGTACGGTTATACTCAAAATAAAAGTTACCTCGCTTTCGCGGATAAAATGATGGCCGCTGTCCAGACAGAAAAGTATATTATTGATACATCAGTAAAAGCCCCTTTCCTACTCGATCATAGTACTGGTAACTGGCCGAAACATGATGAAATTGACGAGCCCATTATCTATGCCGATTATTATTTTTTAGAGGCTTTGTTAAAGGTACAAAGGCTCAAAGGAGCAAAGTGACAAAGGCTTTTGAGTCTTTAAAAAGATAACAAAGCGACAAAGTTTTTCAACCTTTGAATCTTTGAAACGCTGGACCTTTGAACCTAAAATAAAAAAACCTTTGAACCTCTGAACCTTTGTAACTATGAATAAAACTTTTTCACTTTTTGCGCTTTTTGTTTTTTTTCAAATTTGTCAGAGCAGCTGTTTTGCTCAGACAAAAATGAATATTAATGACCATTGGCTTTATCTGGAAAACCATACTCAAAATATCAACGAAGCTATTAATTCACCCAACTGGACTTCCCTGAATTTACCGCACACCTGGAATGCCGAAGACGCAACCGATTTAAATCCGGGTTACAGGCGCGATGCGAGCTGGTATCAGAAGAAATTGAATATTGCGAAAGTTGATAAAGACCAGGTTTATTCTTTGTATTTTGAAGGGTCAAATGTTACGACAAAAGTGTATATAAACGGAAAAGAAGCCGGATCACATATTGGCGGATATATTGGTTTTTCTATTGATATTACGAAATTTATCCAAGAAGGAAACAACGATATATTGGTTCGTGTTGACAACAGTTATGACATTGAAATTATTCCGTCTCAAAAAAGTGATTTCTTTATTTATGGCGGAATTACACGCGACGTTTGGTTAGTTTCCAAATACAAAAATCATATAGAAAATATCAAAATTACAACACCGGAAGTTTCGGAAAAAAAAGCATCGGTTCAACTTGTTTCTTCAATTCTGAATCCCGATAATTCAAAAGATTTATCATTGATTGTAACATTAAAAAATCCGAAAGGAAAAAAAGTAGCAAGCAAAAAAGTCCTGGTTTCTGATAAAACTTCAACCGTTACTTTCGAAAACATCAAAAACCCGGAACTCTGGGATACGGAAAAGCCGAATTTATATACTTTAACTACTTATCTATTAGAAAAAAATCAAATTAAAGACAGCATTTTTGAGAAAGTGGGTTTTAGGTGGTTTGAATTTAAAGATCACGGTCCGTTTTATTTAAATGGGAAACGCCTTCTCATTCGCGGGACGCATCGTCACGAAGAACAGGCCGGAGTTGGCGCTGCGATGACCAATGCACAACATTACGCAGATATGAAATCGATAAAAGATATGGGAGCCAACTTTGTTCGTCTGGCACATTATCCGCAAGATCCTGAAATTTATAAAGCGTGTGATGAATTAGGCTTATTGGTTTGGGATGAACTTCCGTGGTGTCGTGGCGGAATTGGAAACGATGCCTGGAAAACCAATACCAAAAATATGCTTGCGGAAATCATCCATCAAAATTACAATCATCCGAGTATTATTATTTGGTCTTTAGGAAATGAAATGAACTGGCTTCCTGACTTTCCTGACGGAGATAATGCAGAACAAACCAATATCTTTTTAACGGAATTGAATGACATTGCGCATAAATTGGATCCGACAAGAAAAACGGCAATCAGAAAATATTATGAAGGTTCGCATATCGTAGATGTTTTCTCGCCTTCGATCTGGTCAGGCTGGTATTCCGGAAGTTATAAAAGTTATCAAAAAGCAATCGATGTCTACAAGAAAGAATACAAACATTTTATTCATGCAGAATATGGCGGAGACAGTCATGTGGGTCGTCACAGCGAAAATCCGGTAACGGGAGAAAATGTGATTAAAGCGGAAGGCTGGGAAGAAGCTATTGTACAGACCAAAGTCGAAAACATTGCGCAAATTGGCGACTGGAGCGAAAATTACATCGTTGATTTATTTGACTGGCATTTGCATATCTCAGAGAACGATCCAATGTTTGTGGGTAATATTCAGTGGGCTTTTAAGGATTTTGCAACACCGTTACGACCGGAAGATGATATTCCGTACATGAACCAGAAAGGTCTGACAGACCGAAACGGAATTCCGAAAGATGCTTATTATGTTTTTAAAAGTTACTGGGCAAAAAAGCCTTTTGCTTACATAGAATCGCATACGTGGACAGAACGCCAAGGACCTGAAAACACGCCGAGAACTTTAAGTGTTTTTAGTAATTGTGAAAAAGTTACATTAGTGCATAATGGAAAATCATTGGGAGAAAAACAGCGAAATCTTTCTCTGTATCCTGCAAATGGATTAACTTGGGATGTTAATTTTGCTAAAGGAGAAAATGTTTTAATCGCTGTTGGAAAAAATAAAGACGGCAAAACGGTTTCTGATACACTGAAAGTAAACTATCGATTCAACAAAAATGATACAGCGGTTTCGCTTCAATTGTCTGCAGAAAAAATGAATAATGGCCATTATCTGGTTTCGGCAATTGCAGTTGATAATAACAATTTACGTTGTCTGGATTATGAAGCTAGTGTCTATTTTCAATGTCTGAAAGGCGGGAAAACATTAAAAAATCAGGGAACTCCAACAGGGAGTGAATCCATCAGAATGGCAAATGGAAAAGCTTCTATTGAAGTAATTCCGGACGGTTCCGGCAATGTGATTGAGATGACGGCTTTGAACCAGAGTTTTAAAGGAGAATATTTGAGGATTTCTCCACGATAATTTTTTTAGCCGCAAAGACGCTAAGCCACTAATTTTTAGTTTAACGCAAATTTTAAAAATGATTTTCAATGTGCTTAAATCTTTTAAAATCTGCGGGAAACAAAATTATTTTAATCGGATTCGTAAAATCTTTGCGACTTAGCGCCTTCGTGGCAAAACACAAATACAAAAAGCAAAAAAATGAAAAAACTATTAACCGCATTCCTCCTAACCTTTTCCGTTTTAGGATTTGCTCAAAACTTAATTTCCAATGTTCCCAATCGAAATACCACTTCTTTAAACGGAGTTTGGAATTATATTGTCGATCCGTATCAGACGGGATTCTACAGTTTTCATTTAGATCAGTATGACAAACAGGAAAAACCGGCAAAAGGTGCATTTTTTAATAATTATCATGCAGAAAACAAGCAGGAACTGGTAGAATATGATTTTGATAAGTCGCCGACCATTACCATTCCGGGTGATTGGAATTCTCAGATTTCTGAACTGAAATATTATGAGGGAAATGTGTGGTTTAAAAAATCTTTCGATTATAATTTAGCGCCTAAGAAACGGCTGTTTGTGTATTTTGGAGCAATCAATTATAAAGCAGATATTTATCTAAACGGAAAAAAGCTCGGCACTCATGAAGGTGGTTTTACACCTTTCAATTACGAGATTACGTCGATTGTAAAACCAAAAGACAATTTTTTAGTTATTAAAGTTGATAACACGCGTCATAAAGAAGATGTACCGACTGTCAATACCGATTGGTGGAATTATGGCGGAATTACGCGCGATGTGACCTTAATTGAAGAAGAATCTTCTTTTATTGAAGATTATACGATTCAACTTAAAAAGAATAGTGCAAACCTGATTTCCGGTTTTGTCAAAGTCAATAATTTAGAGACCTCTCCAAATGCCGTTTCAATTTCGATTCCGGAATTAAAAATCAATTACAAAGGCAAAATCGGCGCAGACGGAATTTTAAATTTTGAAATTCCGGTAAAGAAAATTTCATACTGGTCACCGGAAAATCCGAAATTATACGACGTTTCAATTGACTTTAACGGAAAAAATATAAAAGATCAGATTGGTTTCAGAACGATTGTAACGAAGGACGATAAAATTCTGCTAAACGGAAAACAAGTCTTCCTGCGCGGAATTTCCATACATGAAGAAAATGCCAAAGGCGGCCGTGCGAATTCAAAAGAAGATGCTTTAAGACTGTTACACTGGGCAAAAGAAATGGGCTGTAATTATGTTCGTCTGGCACATTATCCGCACAACGAAAACATTATCCGAGAAGCAGATAAAATGGGAATTATGGTTTGGGAGGAAATTCCGGTGTATTGGACTGTAGAATTCACAAACAAAAACACGTATCAAAATGCCGAAGATCAACTAACAGCTTCTATTATCAGGGATAAAAACAGAGCCAGCATTATTATATGGTCGATGGCAAACGAAACTCCGATTTCTGAGGCGAGAAATACATTTATTAAAGATCTCGCTGCACACACCAGATCTTTGGATAATACCCGATTAATTAGTGCCGCTTTATTAACAAAAAAAGAAACTATTGATGATCCGATTGGTGAAGTTTTAGATATTGTGGCTTTCAATCAGTATCTGGGCTGGTACGGTGGAAATCTTGAAGATGCCGAAAAAATCGTCTGGAAGTCTAAATACAATAAACCTATCATTGTTTCTGAATTTGGAGGTGATGCAAAAGCAGGCTTTCACGGAGAAAAAAATGAGCGCTGGACAGAAGAATATCAGGAATATCTATACATTCAGAATTTAAAAATGATTGAAAAAATTCCGCACCTGAGCGGATTAAGTCCGTGGATTCTAGTTGATTTCAGATCTCCAAAACGATTGCTTCCGGGCATTCAGGACGGTTATAACCGTAAAGGATTAATCTCAAATGACGGACAGAAAAAGAAAGCATTTTATATCATGCAGGATTTTTATGCAAAGAAGAAAAAAGAAATGTAAGTGGCATTATCAATTCATTAACAAAAAACAAACCTCAAATTATATGATTTTTCTTCATTATTAACTTACTTTGTAGTAATTCTAAAAATTGTAATCCTATGAAAAAATTATGTTTATTGGCAGTTGTTTTATTTGCTGCTGTTTCGGTTCAGGCTCAGGATGTCGTAAAATTTGCTCCACTTGATGCAAGTCCGGTTGATATTTCTTATTTCCCAAACAAAGCAGTTAAATTCAAAAAAACAGATACACCAAATCCGGTCGTAAAAGTTATTTATGCGAGACCTTCTGTAAAAGGAAGAACTATTTTTGGTGATGTAGTGAAATTTGGCGAAGTATGGAGAGTGGGTGCTAATGAAAATACAGAAATTAAATTTTACAAAGCGGTAACTATTGGCGGTAAAAATGTGGCTGCCGGAACTTACAGTTTATTTGCAATTCCTGAGAAAGACAAATGGACCATTATCATCAATAAAGAATTGGATTTATGGGGTGGTTACGCGTATGACGAAAAGAAAGATGTTGTGAGAGTTTCTGTACCTGTAAAATCGGTTTCTGATGTTATTGAAGCATTATCTATTGCTTTTACAACTCAGGGAAATGTGGCTAATTTAGTTATTGGATGGGATAAAACTACAGTTGAATTGCCAATTACAGTTAAGTAATTTTAATAATATATGCCGCGAAGGCGGAAAGTCGCAAGGTTTTTTAAGCTTTGCGACTTTTTTTATAGCCACGAATTCACGAATTATTATTTCAATTTTAAAAAATTATAGCCACAAATTGCACAAATTTTCACAAATTAGATTTTAAAAATAATTTGAGGGAATTTGTGCAATTTGTGGTAAAAGCTTTCGCAAAGATTTTCAATTTAGTAGAAAAAAATTAGCGTAATTCGTGGCTAAAAAAATCCTTTTAATTGAAATAATCTGTCGCTTTAAACCTTTACAGTTTCTATAATTTTATCTAATGTAATTGGTAAATCACGAACCCGTTTTCCGGTTGCGTTAAAAACAGCATTTGCAATTGCAGGTGCCATTCCAACCAACGCGGTTTCTCCCAGACCTTTTGTTCCCATCGGGTTGCTCACCGGATCTTTTTTATTGACAAAAAACACTTCCTGTTTTTCAATATCGGCGTTTACCGGAACATGATAATCCGCAAAATTATTATTGATCGGACGGCCAAAACGATGGTCGATTTCTAATGCTTCCATTAAACCCATTCCGATTCCGCCTACTGCCCCGCCAAACATTTGTCCCGCAGATGTTTTCTGACTGATTACGGTTCCAATATCCGCGCAGGAAACCACATGAGCTAATCTGATTTTCCCTAAATTCGGATTCACCAGCACTTTTACAAAATGTACTGAAAACGAATAAATAGAATATTTCTTAGCTTCTTCGGCTCCTTTTGAAAGTGTTTCGGCTTCAAAATCTTCTATTTTATTTGCACTTAAAAGTGAAGCTAATGTAACCGACTTTGATTTTTTGTTTTTAGACGAAATAACTCCATTTTCAAAACTCAGATCTGTAACTGCAATTCCTTTCAACTCTGCGGTCTGACTTGCCAGTCCGATCACTTTGCTTACTAACAAAGTACAGGCATCATGTACGGCAGAACCAACTGAAGAAGTAGTTGCAGAACCTCCTTGCGTTGGTCCTTTTGGCAATCCGCTTTTACCCATTTCGATAATTACATTTTCTGTCGGCAAACCTGTAATCTCAGCTCCGATTGCTGTCATCATAGTAGCAGTTCCGGGACCCATATCGTTGACACTGCATTGCAGCACCAGATTTCCATCTGCTAGAAACTTAGCTTTTACCGCAGTTGGATTTCGGTATGAACCAAAAGTTCCGGTTCCCATTCCGTAGCCTACCAGCCAATCTCCTTCTTTTACAGAACCCGGTTTGTTTTTTCGGTTTTTCCAGCCAATTTTTTCCATACCGGCTTCGTAACATTCTAAAAGAAATTTACTGCTCCAGGGTTTATTTTGTTCCAGATCTTTTTCGGCATAATTAAGTTTACGAAATTCGATTGGATCTAAATTTAATTTATACGCCATTTCATCCATCGCAGATTCCAGAGCAAATGAACCTGTCGCTTCTCCCGGGCCACGCATCCAGATTGGTGTACAAGTATCCAAAGGCACGATTCTGTAACGTGTAGAAACATTCGAGCAATCGTAAATAAATCTCGACATGTTTACCGTTCCCTCCATAAAATCCTCATAGCTCGATGTCATGGCAACAGCTTCATGCGTTAAACCCGTTAATTTACCATCTTTGGTTGCTCCTAAACCCATTTTTTGAATGGTATAAGGTCTGAAACCTACATTGGTAAACATTTGTTCGCGATGCAAAACTAATTTTACAGGACGGTTTAATTTTTTAGCTCCGATTAAGGCTGCGATTTCATAAGGCCAGGTATGTAATCCCATTCCGAATGCACCACCAATATATTCTGAGTGTACCTCAACATCTTCTATAGGAACGCCAAAAACTCCTGCTACACTTTTACATGTACCTTCGACTCCCTGACTTTTGGTATATAAAATTGGTTTATTACCATCCCATTTGGCAATGATATTCGCCAATTCCATTGGATTGTGAACTTCTGTCGGAATGGTATATTCAGTTTCCAGAACTACCTCTGCATTTTTATAGCCATCATGTTCACCGCGATGGTAATCGTTTCCTTTATCTGTTTCTACTTTTTTCTCTTTATCGGCCGCTTTCTGCAGTTCGGTAATATGTTCATCCTTTAAATAATCGGCTTTAATTAAACTTGCCGCATATTGCATACGCTCAAAAGTATCGGCAATTACCAAGGCAATGGGCTGATCATAGTACAAAACCGAATCATCTTTGAAAATCTGAAGCGGCTGACCAAAATTATGTTTGTCTTTTGCTTTTTCATATCCAACGGGTTTATCTACATTTAGATGCGTGATAACCGCCAAAACGCCGGGTGCCCATTCTGCTTTTTTAGTGTCGATGCTGTTAACTCTTCCTTTTGCGATTGTACTGCCCACCAAACAGGCATATACGACTCCGGGAGTTTTATATTCTGCCGAGTATGTTGCCGAGCCCGTTACTTTAGCAAATCCGTCAACTCTATTAATATTACTTGTTTTGCTCATAATTTAATTATTTTGATGCTGCTATTGTAAGTGCTTCTGTTATGGCGTTAGTTCCGAGAATCAGCTTAAAATCGTTACCGCCGTATCCTCTTGCGCCTTTCATCGATAAATTTCCGGCTTGTCTGAACGTTTCTTCCGAAACTGTTTTTCCTTTCAGGAACTCTTCTGTTTCTGTCAGCCTCCACGGTTTGTGCGCAACACCTCCCATGGCAAGTCTGACATCTTGTATTGTATTGTTCTTTAGATCTAAAGCCACAGCAACCGAAACCAATGCGAATGCATAACTGCTTCTGTCCCGAACTTTCAGGTAATGAACATTTTTGGTAAAATTATGATCCGGAATTTCGACATGCGTTATTAATTCTCTATTTTCTAAAGTATTGTCTTTTTCAGGAGAATTTCCCGGAAGACGATGAAAATCTGTAAAATTGATTTGTCTTTTTCCCTTTGGGCCTTCAACCAGAACCGTTGCATCCAGCGCTGCCAAAGCCACACACATATCACTCGGATGAACTGCAATACAACTATCGGAAGCACCAAAAACCGCGTGCATCCTGTTAACGCCTCCAATGGCTCCGCAACCGCTTTTAGGAACTCTTTTATTGCAGGGCATATCGGTATTGTAAAAATAAGAACAACGGGTTCGCTGCAGCATATTTCCTCCAACAGTAGCCATATGGCGAATTTGCTGTGAAGCTCCCGCTGCCAAAGCCAAAGCAAGTAAAGGATGTTTTTCTTTTATAGATGAATCTTCTGCAACCTGACTATTTTTTGCCAAGGCACCAATAGCTGTTTTTCCTTTTAAAAATTCAATCTTTTTTAAGTCTAAAGAATTGATGTCAATCAATTTATCTGGAGCAACAACATTTTTTTTCATTAAATCAACCAGATTGGTTCCGCCTGCAATAAACATAACAGAAGAATCCTTTGTTGAACTCGCCACTGCCGACGAAGAAGACAGCGCTTTAATTATCTGAAAGTTTTTCATAGTTCCTTTCCTCCTTCCTTAACTTCAGTAATAGCATCGACAATATTATGATAAGCACCACATCTGCAGATGTTTCCGCTCATATATTCTTTAATTTCTTCTCTGCTGTTGGCGTGGCCTTCTTTTATACAGGCAATTCCCGACATGATTTGTCCCGGGGTGCAATATCCGCATTGAAAACCATCGTGTTTGATAAAAGCTTCCTGCATAGGATGCAGCTTTTTACCTTTTGTAAGCCCCTCGATTGTGGTAACCTGCGCATTTTGCTGCATGGAGGCCAGCGACAAACAGGATAAAATTCTGGTTCCGTTTACATGGACAGTACATGCACCACATTGCCCGTGATCACATCCTTTCTTTGTTCCTGTAAGATGTAATTGTTCCCGCAGCAGATCGAGTAAAGTAGTTCTGGGTTCAATATTTAGAACGTGCTTTTTACCATTTACTTCAATAGAAAGTGGCACTGTTTCTAAATACTCAGCAATTTTCTCATCCCATTTTTTCTCTGAAGCCATTACCAAAGTTGGCGGCGCAAAGGCAAGAGCTGTAAAAAGTCCTGACTTTTTTATAAAGTCACGACGGGAATTGGAGTCTTCCGACGTTTCTTTATTCTCATTTATTTTTTTGGAAGCCATTCAGTCTATTTGTTAAATTAGCAAATTCACTTTTTGTCATTCTAACAAATTTAAAGAACTTAAATAACAAAAAATTATAATATTCAAACAGTTCTCTTATTTAGAATAATTATAATTTCGCTTTTTTAGGTGGCGAAATAGCTCAATTTTTCAGTGAGCTGCTGCTGAGATTTTATTATGAATTTAATACTAATGAATTTTACAAATTGTATTTTTACCTTATAAAGATTAAATATTGTGCAGCAAAGAATAATTTACCTCGACAATAACGCCACTACTAAAATTGACGAACGGGTTTTAGAAGCGATGATTCCATACTTTACCGAATCTTACGCCAATGCTTCAAGCAGCCATCTCGCAGGATTAACAGCAAACGACGGAATTGAAAAAGCGGCCTGGCAAACTGCTGATTTAATTAATGCCGAAGCAGAAGAAATTGTTTTTACATCGGGAGCAACTGAAGCCATCAATCTTGCCATAAAAGGATTGGCAAATGAGCAGAAAAAACATTTAGTGACAATAGCAACAGAACATAAAGCGGTTTTAGAATGTTGTGAGTTTATGGAGGACATTGGCTTTGAAATTACTTATATGCCCACTGGGAATGATGGCCTTATCAATATTAATCTTTTAGACGAAATAACTACAGATAAAACACTGGCTTTCATAGGAATGTTTACCAATAATGAAACAGGCGTTTTACAAAATATAAATAAAATTTCGACGATTTTAAAGCGTAAAAATGTGGTGTTTTTGTGCGATGCCACGCAGGCTGCAGGTAAAACTGAAATTGACGTTAAGAAACTGGGAATCGATCTTTTAGCACTATCCGCCCATAAATTTCACGGTCCAAAAGGTATCGGAGCCCTCTATATTTCGGCGGAAGCCAGACTAAAACTAATTCCACAGATTTCAGGTGGCAATCAGCAGCGAAAATTACGCAGCGGCACCCTAAACACTACCGGAATAATTGGTTTAGGTAAAGCATGCGAAATTGCTGTAAATGAATTAGAAGAAAACAAAAAAAGAATTCAATTTTTAAGAGACAAACTGGAAAAAGGTCTACTGCAGTTTGAAGGTTCATTTGTAAATGGCAGTATTGAAAACCGCATATATACTACTTCGAATATTTGTTTTCCGGGCGTTAATTCTGAGGAGTTAATAATGGCTTTAAGTACTATTTCTGTATCTAATGGTGCATCCTGCTCTGCCGTGACCTCTAAACCATCACATGTTTTGAAGGCAATGGGATTGTCTGATGATGAGGCTTTGAGTTCAATCCGTTTCAGTCTTAGCAAGTATACCACTGAAGAAGAAATTGATTTTACAATAGAAAAGGTTTTGAATCTGTGTCGAAAGTTGCGTGGGTAATTTTTTATATTTTGCTACGAAGGCGCGAAGGCGCAAAGTTTTTTTTTGAATTGCCTAATAACTGGACGAATACATTGAGATTAGAAAAGGCTTTAGCCAAATTGTTAGTAATTTGGCTAAAGCCTTTAATGCTTAATTTTTTAAGACATCCAGCTAAAGCTGGACGCAATTCAACTTTACTTTTAAAACTAAATTTGTGTCTTTGAGACTTTGTGGCAAAAAAACTTAGACATTCTATCTTAATGACATCCTCCTAAAGCTGGAAGCCAATCAACTTTACTTTTAAAAACTAATTTGTGTCTTTGAGCCTTTGTGGCAAAAACATTGAACATTTGGACCTAAAACCTCTGTCACTCTATTTGTAAATAATCCTCCTCAGTATCAATATCTATATTTCCCTTTTCGAAAGAAACTGAAATGACATCTTCGGCGTATTTTGCGATAATTTTCTTTGCTCCTTCTTTTCCTTTCAATTCAAGAAGTTCACTGAAGTATTTTTTGTGAAATAAAACCGGTGTTCCTAATGTGCCTGAATATGCTGATGCAGCAATACCTTTTTCCTTTAACTCAGATTCCTGAATTAAGTTTTCGAAAACCGATTTTGTTACATAAGGCTGATCGCAAACTGCTAAAATGCATTTCTCACAATCTGGATTTAAACTCAGTAATTTGCTAATTCCGTGAGAGATTGAAGTTCCCATTCCGTTTTGCCATTGGGCGTTATAAGAAATGAATGTTTCTACAGCATCAAGATCTTTTTCTATTAAATTATTGTTAGATCCTGTAACCACAATTACAAACGCATTTTCGACCTTTAAGGCTTCTGAAATCGTGTTTTTCAACAAAGTAGAATCTTTATATTTCAACAATTGTTTGGGTCTGCCAAGTCGTGAAGAATTTCCGGCAGCCAAAATAATAATTCCTGTTTTATTTTGCATTTTACTCTGCATGTGGAATTTCATCATGAATTTTACCTTTCTTATGTTTTAGCGAAGTTCCTCCTTTTCGTGTTGAAACCGCTTGAATCTCAGCCAATATTGATAATGCAATTTGTTCTGAAGTTTCGGCACCTAAATCCAGTCCCACTGGACTATAAATTTTTTGAAGCTGTTCTTCGCTAACCTTTATTCCCTCTGTTTGCAGATCATCCAGCATTCGCATGAATTTAGACTTTGGTCCGAGGATTCCGATATAGTGAAAATTAGTCTGCAATAAGGATTTTAAAACAGCCAGATCGTATTTGTAATTATGCGTCATCAAAACAAAATAAGTAAAATCGTCAATTAAAATTTGGTCAAGAAATTCCTCTGCTTTAACAACACTTACATTATCTGCATCCGGAAAACGTTTTTCTGTTGCCTGCAAGACCCGTCCGTCTCCAATCGTAATCTCCCAGCCTAAAACTGCTGCAGCTTTGGTTAAGGGTTGTACATCATTTCCGGCACCTGCAATAACAAGCGAAATTGACGGTTCAACATATTCGATTAAGGCCTCATTATCCTGCTCTGTAGTTTTAGTTACGATTGATTTCTTTTTTCTGATTACCTCTTCTGCATGAGAAATTAGATTTAAAACGTCTTTATTTAGATTTAAAATCGGATTGTCCTTTCTATAAAAAAGTACCGTTCCGGTTTGTAAAGCATTTCTTTTAAGGGAAAAAACAGTAACCATTACGGCTGGTTTTCTTTCTAAACCTAATTGCTGCAGCAAATAAATCGGATTGTTTGGAATTTCGTCATTAATATATTCAAATAAAACATGTACAATTCCGTTGCAGCCCAATTGTAAGCCGACCTCAGCATCTTTCTCGTCGCTTGTATTATAGGTGACCAGTTTATTTTGTTTCTGATGTATAGCCAGAAGTGCTTTTCGCAATGCATCACCTTCCAGACAGCCTCCGCTAATCGCTCCGGTCAGCATACCATCTTCTGTAACCAACATTCGGGCACCGGGTTTTCTGTACGACGAACCTTCTACCTTCACTACCGTTGCCAAAGCCATTTGCTTTCCTTCCGATTTTGCTTTCTCGCAGGCTTTTAGAATCTGGTTTATTTCATTCATAAAATAGGAAGAGTAATTAAGTGTTAATGGCTTTAATACTTTAAAATTAGAAAAAAAATAACAGAAGTAGAAACATTAATTTTTTACAGCAGTATTATTCCCCTTGCAAATGAAACTCTGCCAAATGGATTCTTTTAACTTCATTCGAAAACCACTTCACTTTACAAAATCAGAAAAACTTTTCAAACCATTGAATAAAAACACCTTAACAACATCATTGTATGTATTATTTAAATCCAATGTCGATTTTATATTACTAAGTTTTGTATTTTTATCGGCAGCAAAATAACTATTACTTACCTTAAAATTTAAACTGCATGGGAAAATTTGTAATGACAACAAGAGCCAACGGAGAGTTTCAATTTAATCTAAAGGCCGGAAACGGACAGACGATTTTAACCAGTGAAGGTTACAGTACAAAATCTGCCTGCTCGGGCGGAATTGAATCGGTTAAAAAGAATGCAACAGACGATGATCGTTATGATAAACTGGAGTCCAAAAGCGGGAAGCCGTATTTTAATTTAAAAGGGGGAAACGGTCAGGTAATTGGTCACAGTGAAATGTACGAAAGCGTTTCTGCGAGAGACAGCGGCATCGAATCGGTAAAGAAAAATGCTCCTGATGCAGAAATTGACGATCAGACGAATTAATAAAATTGTTTTAAAATATAAAAAGCGGGGCATATACCTCGCTTTTTTCATTTATATATAATCTCAAATTAATCCAGTAAGAAAACAATAAGTCCTCTTGCTCCGTGTGCTCCAAGAACTAAGGACTGCTCAATATCAGCAGTTTTGGAAGGTCCGGCAATAAAAGTTCCGAAACCGTATTCCTGATTTCCAATTCGGTTATACGCCTGCTGCATTGTTGGTACAATATCTTTTTTATTTACAATGATGGCTAAATATTGCGCAATAAATGGCGCTACCCGCTGTCCCAAAATGTCATCTGTTACCCAAAGACCACTGTTTTCTGCCACTCCAAAATGTGCTTTTAGAATGGTCAGTTCAACATCCTGAAGCGAATGAGGATCCACCGTCTTCCAGTCCAGAGAAGCAATTTCAGATAGTTCCGGAAGCGTTGTAATTACTCGTTTTTCAAGATCATAATTGGATTTAATGTAACTTATAATCTCATTATAATCTGCCACTTCAACCGGATCTCCTCCAATACCTTTTAAAACTGTTTTATATGTTTCCAGTACATCAAATTGTTCCGAGCCTAACAGATTCAGATCCGGCAAACCAGAAAGCAATTCAGGTTGATTTTGCTTTATTTTTTTTAATATTTCGGCTTTGCTACTCATTGTTGTTCTTTTTAGATTCTCTCGAATTTTTCTTGTACCATTCTCTAAAAGATTCTTCCGGAACATCAGGCATTTCGCGATGATCGTACCATTTGTTCATTTTATTATTGACCATTCCCGGAATATTCTTCATTACAAACCGACCCGATTTACCGGCGATATTAAATACTGTGGGATTTGCCAGAACGGTTGCCATGGTCTTCATCGCGACAGTTTTTGCCGTTGGTGTATGGCCTTCTTTAACCAAAACCTGACGCCACTTGTACAATTGATCATGGATGTCGATTTTAACCGGGCAAACATTTGTACAGGAACCACAGAGGGTACTTGCAAAAGGCAAATCGGCATTTTTGCTCATATCGAGATTGGGAGCCAATATAGAACCTATTGGTCCTGCAACAGCGTTATGATAACTGTGTCCGCCACTTCTTCTGTAAACAGGACAGGTATTCATACATGCGCCACAGCGAATGCATTTTAAGGAATTTCTAAAATCTTCCCTTCCTAATTGTGTACTTCTTCCGTTGTCTACAATTACAATATGCATTTCCTGACCTTCTCTTGGTTTTTTAAAATGACTTGAAAAAGTGGTAATAGGCTGTCCGGTTGCACTTCTCGCCAATAAGCGAAGGAAAACCCCCAGATGTTCTCTCTTCGGAATCAGTTTCTCAAATCCCATACAGGCGATATGAACATCTGCTAAATGCGCGCCCATATCGGCATTTCCTTCATTTGTACAAACCACAAATTCGCCTGTTTCTGCAACGGCAAAATTAACTCCCGTTAAAGCTACTTTTCTGGTTAAGAATGTATTTCTTAAACTATGACGGGCAGATTCTGTTAAATACTGCGGATTGAAATTTCCTTTTTCTGTACCTAAATGTTCATGGAAAGTCTCGCTGACATCTTCTTTTTTTAAGTGAATGGCCGGCAAAACAATATGACTTGGCGGCTCCTTACGAAGCTGAACGATATATTCTCCTAAATCCGAATCGATTACTTCTATTCCTTTTTCAGCCAGATAATCATTTAAGTGACATTCTTCTGTAAGCATGGATTTGGATTTAACCATTTGCTTTACCTCATGTCTGGCCATGATTGAATGCACTATTTCGTTATGTTCTTTGGCGTCGGCTGCCCAATGCACAATGATTCCGTTTCGTTGCGCATTGGCTTCAAAATCGACTAAATAATCATGAATATTAGAAAGCACATTCATTTTAATCTGCGAAGCGGTTTCACGAAGCAGTTCCCAATCTTCTATCTGATGTGCAGATTTATCTCTTTTGGCACGTACAAACCAAAGCGTCTCATCATGCCAATTGACACGCTCAACGTCTTTATTAAATTTTGTTGCGGCTTCGCTGTGCGGTATTACTTTTTCTGATGACATTTTTTATACTTTAAAAGTCAATTTTTGAAATGTTTATTATTGGTATTTTTAATTAACCACAAAGTTCGCAAAGGAAAAAGCGCAAAGTCCGCAAAGATTAAAATTAACTTTGCGAACCTTGCGTAAAACTTTGCGAACTTTGCGGTTAAATTTTATACCCAACATTTGTTCTTAATTTTCGAGTGAATTTAATATCTCAGCAATGTGAATGGTTTTAATCCTGCTTTTTTGTCTTTTCAGGATTCCCTCCAGATGCATTAAACAGGACATGTCTCCACCTGTAATATAATCTACATCGTGGGTTTCATGATCTTTAATTCGGTCCTGACCCATTTTTACAGAAACAGCTTCTTCGGTCACACAAAATGTACCTCCAAAACCACAGCACTCGTCTTTTCTGGTCAACGCAACCAAATCCAGGTCTTTAATACCGTGCAGTAATTGCTCCGGCTTAGAAAAAAAAGGCGCATTCAACTCCGACATTTGAGAAAGATGCAATCCGCGCTGGCCGTGGCAGCTCACGTGCATTCCGACCTTAAATGGAAATCTTCCGTCGATATGATCTATTTTTAAAACGTCTGTAATAAACTCTGTAAGTTCGTAAACGGTATTTCGAATTGCTGTTGCTTTCTCTTCCTGTTTTTCATCATGTAAATGATCTTTCACATGCAAAACACAACTTCCGGAAGGGCAAACGATATAATCAAATCCGGTAAAATTAGCGATAAAATTAGCATCGCAGCCTTTGGTTAAATGGGCATAACCGCTATTTGCCATTGGCTGACCGCAACAAGTCTGTCCCATCGGGAAATGTACTTCGCAGCCTAATTTTTGCAGTAACTCGTAGGTTGCAATCCCTACTTTTGGGTAAAATTGGTCGACATAACAAGGTATAAAAAGTCCAATTTTCATATTGTAGTATTTAGTGTGTTGTTCATTAGGCGTGTACAGTAAAATGTAAAATTTACGTTTCTCAGCAAATTTACAACTTACAAAGCTCATTTACCTAATGTTTATAGAATTTCAGGTCAATTAAATCGTTTTGAATTGGTTTCGGATTCCAGTTTTGATGTATGGCCAAAGCCGCGCCCAAAGCACTTGCCTGTGCCATTGATGCTGCATAGACCTCAACATCAGGGAAAGCTTCTGCCAATAAATTCATGAAAATGGAATTTTTACTAAAACCGCCATCTACAAAAATCTTTTTTACAGGACTGTTATGTATTACCAGATTGGTGGAAAAATACTGTTGTTCAACCAAATCCAGCATCAATTGATGATAAGCCGTTTCGTAATCTTTGTAATTTGAGAGTTCTCTTTTTTGAAATGGACACTCTTTTAAAATGTCAAAATTGTATTTTTTTGGATAAAAAATCTGATAGTTTAACGAACGTAAATTGGCTACAATTTTTTTATCAAAATAAACTTCTTTATACGTATCAAGCGGTACTTTATAATGTTCTGCCAGTCTTTTGGTCTGTACTTCATGTTCGTTTCCGGCAAACAAACGCGCTGCTTTTACCGGTTTGTCTGTATATTGCATGTAACACAAACAATCGTTTTGCAGTTCCTCAAAAGTGAGTGATTTAGTGTTGAACGGATTAAGGGAAATACTCCACGTTCCTGTTGACAATAAAACAAAAGGTTCTGTAAAGTTGATGGTGTACGGAATTATCGCTGATGAACTGTCGTGAAGACCAACACCAATTGCCAGACCATCGCTATTTTTGATAACGTCTTTTCCATGATGAATTCGGGGCAGTTTATCTGAAATACCTTCTTCTTTCAGCCATTTGTGATATTTCATTTTTTTGAAATTCCACAAATTGGTATGACAGCCAATGCTGGTTATATCGGCATGAGCTTCATTCGTTAAGAGAAAACTCAAAAACTGTGGAAGATGAAGACAATACGCTACTTTTTCAAACAATTCCGGTTTCTCTTCTTTTAGTCTGTAAATCTGCATTCCGGAATTGAGACTTCCGAGAACCGGAGAAGCTGTTTTTACAGCAAATTTTTCTTCTCCTTTGTATTTTTGATAGAAATTGGATTTTAAATCCTCCGGATAATCTTTTAAATAATTATACAGAGGAGTTAAAACTTTTCCGTCTTTATCGATGTAAACAAAACTGGCGCCGTAAGTGCTAAAATTGATGGCTTTGAGAACAAAATCGGTTTGCGCTTTAATTTCTCCCAGCCGGTCTAAAATCCATTTTTGAAGGACTTCTAAATCTTCACAGGGAAAACCATCTTCGTCTACGGTTTCCTCAAGATTAACAGATTTCTCCCAGACAATTTTATAATTTTCATTGAATAAAAAAACCTTTTTATTTGTTTTTCCAATATCAAAAATCGCAACTACATTCATTTTAATTAATTGTGAATTGTGAATTATGAATTTTGAATTATATTTTATAACTCATAATTCATAATTTTATAATTATAAGCCGGTTGCTACTGTTTTTAGACCTCTCTCGCCAATTAGATTTTCTCTAACCTGAAGTGAACGATATAAGGCAACAGGATTTAATGCTGAACCTGAACGCAGGCGAGCTTCTGCCACCAAGGCGCGAACATCTGTACGGAAAGCATTCTGAAGAATTTCCTGTGCTTTTACCACATCATTTTCTTCCTGTGCCTCCTCCAGTGCTTTTCTGTCAACTGAAAGTGCCTGAGCATACGCAATCATAATCGCTTCAACAGACTGAAGCAGATCTTCTAACGGATCTTTAATATTGTGAGAAGCATCGATCATCCAGCCTAAATCTTTGGCATGGTTCATTCCTCTCGCATCCATTCCTTCAACCAATTCATTGAAAATCAAAAATAACTGATATGGTTTTAATGCTCCGGCTGTTAAATCGTCATCACCGTATTTAGAATCATTAAAGTGGAATCCACCCAATTTGTTTTCCATCAACAATAAAGAAACAATCTGTTCAATATTGGCATTTGGAAGATGATGTCCCAAATCGACTAAAGTCTGTGCTTTGTCACCTAATTTTTTAACGTACGAGTACGACTGTCCCCAGTCTGCAACGGTTGTAGAATAGAAATTAGGTTCTGCACATTTGTATTCTAAAAATAATTTCCAGTTTGAAGGCAATGCATCGTAGATTTCCTCTAAACTTTCTAATGTATTTTGATACGCTTTTCTAAAGTTCAATTGTCCCGGAAAATTAGAACCATCTGCCAGCCAAATGGTTAGCGATTCAGATCCTAATTCGATTCCGTGTTTGATAACTTCTATATTGTGAGCAATAGCCTGTTTACGAACTGCTTTATTCACATTTTGAAGTGAACCATATTTATATGAATTTGCCGCGTCTGCCTGATCCTGAAAAGTATTCGAGTTCATGGCATCAAACTTTAAATTGTGCTGTCCCGCTAAAGTCTTAATGGCATTGTAATCGGTTGGGATATCCCACGGAATATGAAGTGAAATCGCTCCGGAAGCATTGTTTAATTTGTGCAGCAATCCTACATCTTCAATTTTTTCTTCGATAGAACGCGGTTCTCCACCTCCTGCAAAACGTCCGAATCTTGTTCCTCCTGTTCCTAAAGCCCAGGACGGAATCGCAATCTGAAAATCAATTAATTTCTGAATAATAGCTTCCGTATCCTTTATTTCTGATGCGGTAAAAACTAATTTATTTTGGTGTTTTTTTAATAAATCTTCGTTATGAGATTCAATGTGGTTTGATCCGATTAACATAGTTATTGATATTTTAATAGAGTTTACAAGATATATAATTTTATACTTTTAGTATAGTTTTTTAACACATAGTCCCGAGATTTCGGGATAGTTTTTGTCTGCGGACAAAGGCATTCGCTTCTGTTAATAAACAAGTTCTTTGCGAAAAGCTTTGTCAAAGTTTAAAACTTTGACAAAGCGGCTGACATTTAGCTATGTGTGAGAAAAAAGTTCTTTCATCTCTCCTGGAGGCCAAAAAAAATCTGCGTTTTTGTCCCGCAGATTTTGCAGATTAGCAGATTTTTTTTTAAATCATTTTAATCTTTCAATCTGTTGGTTTTGCTAATAGTAAAATGGTATATCTTAACTCAGTTTAACTTTATTTTTTTTGATTTTTATAAAGTAGAAAGCGTTATGGTTAAAAAAATCTAACGTTCGAAATAATCGAACGCTAGACCACAAAAAACCACTTTTGCTTAAACAAACTTATATAAAAACCTAAACAATCTTTATCTATAAAAGCCCATTGCTACACCGCCGTCTACGTTTAAGGCATTTCCTGTAGATTTATTTAATAAACCTCCAACAAAAGCATAACACGCATTTGCGATATCATCGGGTAATATGATTTCATTTAATAACGTACGTTTTGCATAATAAGCCGGAAGTTCTTCAACGGTAACTCCGTATGCTTTTGCACGACCTTCTGCCCATCCGCCAGACCAAATATTGGAGTCTGAAATTACGGCATCAGGATTCACTGTATTCACGCGAATTTTGTCTGTTCCTAATTCGGCAGCCATTAAACGGGTAAGATGTGCCTGTGCAGCTTTTGCTGAACCATAACCCGGATTATTCGGGCCGGCTACAACAGCATTTTTAGATACGATATTTACAATATCGCCTCCAAAACCTTGTTTGCGCATTACTTCGATTCCGGCTTTCGAAACAATAAATTGTCCTTTAACCAGAATATCGTATAATCTGTCCCACTCTTCTAAAGTATGTTCGGCAATAGATTTTGAAATACTGATTCCCGCATTATTTACGATGATATCTACACCGCCAAATGCCAAAGCAGCTTCGTCTAATGCTTTTTCTGTACTTACTTCGTCTGTAACATTTAATAAAGCGTTTGAAACGGCATCTTTACCAAAAGCTTTTACAAACTCTGCAGATGCACCTTCTAAACGTTCTTCATTTATATCATTGATTACTACACAAGCACCTTCCTGAGCGAATTTTTTAGCAATAGCTTTACCAATTCCACCGGCAGAACCCGTGATCAAAGCAACTCTTCCTGATAATGCTTTTGGTTTTGGCATACGCTGTAATTTTGCTTCCTCCAACAACCAGTATTCAATATCAAAAGCTTCCTGATGTGGTAGAGAAGTATATTCTGAAACAGCTTCTGCACCTTTCATCACGTTTACTGCATTGACGTAATATTCAGATGCCAGACGCGCCATTGTTTTATCTTTTGCAAAAGTGAACATTCCTACTCCAGGATATAAAATAACAACTGGATTTGGGTCACGCATTGCCGGAGAATTTGATTTTTTGCAAGCGTTGTAATAGTCTTTGTACATCGCACGGTAAGCTTCAAAAGCCGGAGTTAATTTGGCTTTAATAGCTTCGACATCAGACAAATCTTCGTTTGGATCAAGTTCTAAAACAAGCGGACTGATTTTAGTTCTTAAAAAGTGATCCGGACAAGATGTTCCCAATGGTGCCAGTTTCGCTAAATCGTTAGAATTAATAAACTCTAAAACTCTTGCATCATCTGTATAATGACCAATCATCTGGCGTTCTGATGAACAGAACCCTCTCAGGATCGGCGCTACTTTTGCAGCCTTCAATTTACGGTCAGCTTCAGGAAGACTATCGATTTTTTTACCGCCAAAAACCGGACGTTTTCTTCCGAAATTATCTTCTAAATAAGACGCGCATTTTTCGATTACTTCGAGCGTATTCATATAGCTTTCGAATGCAGTATCTCCCCAGGTAAATAAACCGTGAGAACCTAACATGATACCGCGTAGTTTTTTTCCTCTTTTCTCTGCTTCTTCCAGACAAGATCTTAATTGTAAACCAAGATCAAATCCAGGACGCTGCCATCCTACCCAACCGATTTCTCCGTTAAATAATTCTTCTGTAATTTTTGCGCCGTCTTTTGCAGCTGCAATTGCAATTGCTGCATCCGGATGCAGGTGATCGATGTGTTTGAACGGAAGAAATCCATGCAAAGGTGTATCTATAGAAGGCGCTTTTGAAGCCAGGTCAAAAATACAATGATTGAACAATTCTACCATTTCATCTTCAAACTCGATACCTCTGTATACGTTTTCAAGATTACGAAGTCTGTCTAAATACAAAGCTGCACATCCTGATTTTGTCAATGTCCCGATATCTCCACCAGAACCTTTAATCCACATTACTTCAGAAGTTTCTCCTGTCAAAGGATCTTTGTCCGTAATTTTCACAGAAGTGTTTCCTCCTCCGTAGTTGGTCAGTCTTAAATCAGCTCCTAACAAGTTAGAACGATAAATAAAAAGCGCTACTTCATCACCTGCTAATGCTGCTGCCTTAGCTTCATCCCAAAGGTAGCTTACATGCTTAAAATTCATATTAATTGTGTTTGTATTCGACATATACTATTTTATTATTTCTTGTATTATTTATAATGAATTACCAATTCCTACCAAAACGATCGAGAACATGATCAGCCCGATTCCCCAAATAAAAGTTCTAAATGTTCTTTTAGAAACCCCGCTCCATTCTTTCAGATAAAATCCCCAGAAATTGGCTGTCAAAATTATCGTTGCCATATGAAGAATCCATGAACTTGCTCCATTTCCCAATTTGCTTTCTCCCATTCCGTAAAAGAAAAACTGCAAAAACCACATGGTTCCGGCAAGGGCAGAAAACAAAACGTTTCTTGTAATTGGCGTACTTTTATTAATGTAATCGCCAATGGTTTTGTTTTTGAAATTCAGGTAGATACACCAGATAAAATTGGTTGTTAAACCGCCCCAAAGCAACACGATATAAGTAACATTGTTTTGAAATAAAGGATTACAGCCATTGATCACGGCCTGTTCTGCCATTGGTTTTCCGGCTTCGATTCCGTAATTAAAAAAAGAACTTAAAATTCCGGAGATAACTGCTACCGTTAAACCTTTTACCAAACTGAAATCTTTATCCTTGTCTTCATGTCCGGTTGCGAAATCTCTTTCTTTTAAAATTCCTGCTTTACCGGAAATGGCAATTCCTAAAAGACAAACTGCAACGCCCAGTAAAACCAACTGGCCGCCTGAAGTGGCAAGCATATCAGTAAAGGAAATTTTTCCTTCTGTCGGATATAAATCATAATATATAGAAGGGACTAAAGCTCCAAATGCAGAACAAAATCCAAGAGTAATTGAATTCCCTAATGACATTCCGAGATAACGCACTCCTAATCCGTAAGTTAACCCTCCAATTCCCCAAATTAATCCCATTGAGTAAGTAAAAGCTTTTATCGATGGAGAAGCTGCAACTATAATATCTGCAAAATTTGGAATGGTTAAATAGGCTGCGATGGGCGGAACAATTAACCAGGAGAAAAAACCTCCAACGAGCCAGTAGCTTTCCCAGGCCCAATCCTTAACTTTTTTAAAAGGCATATAAAAACTACCTGATGAAAAACCTCCGATAGAATGAAAAATGATTCCTAATAATGATTCCATTTATAAATTTTTAGTTTCTGGTTAGCGGGATAGTAATTTGGTTTTGTAAAATAATAGAATGTCAAAAAGAAAACTGTCCTGTACTATCCTTTACAGATTTTGTTATTTTTGTTAAAACTACAGATTATTAGAAATAACGACCGTTACTTATTGGGTAAATAAATTTAAAATGGCTATTTTAGCAATCGATTTCGCAATTATTGATTCTTCATTTGGATCAAAATTGCAAAAACATAAATAAAAGATTACAATTTTATTATAAATTCTCTTTTTGTAGATATAGCGCCATTTTTCACGGATTTATGTCTTTTAGGAAATTTATTCTGAAAAATTACATTTTAAAAATTCGTCTTGTTGAAATATCAGACAAGTTTCTCCCACATTATGATTAAACTTATTAAAATAGACGAAGATTCAAGGGTTCCCAAATACAAGCAGATTGTTGACTCTATTCTTCAAAATATCGCCAACGGAAATTTAAAGATCAATCAAAAAATCCCTTCAATTAATAGTTTTAGTGAAGAGTTCTACATGTCTCGGGATACTGTAGAGAAAGCATATAATATTCTGAAAGAAAGAAAAATCATTTCCTCTATTCGTGGAAAAGGTTATTATATTACCCGTACAAAGCTCGAGTCTAAAGTAAATATTCTGTTTTTGACAAATAAACTGAGCTCATACAAAATGAAAACCTACAGCTCTTTTATCAATACTTTAGGAGCCAATGCGCATGTAGATCTGCAAATTTATCACTGTGATGAAACCTTGTTTTTAAATTATCTGGACAAATATGAAGGTGCGTACGATTACTATGTTATTACCACACATTTTAAAACGGAAGAATTAAAACATTTGAGCTTTACAGATGAAGTGGTAAGTGCAATTCGAAATATTCCCCAGGATAAATTAGTTGTGCTGGACAACATAAAACTGGGAACCGGCGATGATGTGATTAAAATATATCAGGATTTTGAAAATGATATTTACAATGCCTTAAAAGAGGGAATTACCAAAATAAACAAATACAAACGATTAATTCTGGTTTATCCTGATAAGGCTGTTTATCCCTACCCAAGGCGAATTTTGCATGGATTTAGAAAATTCTGTGTGGAGCACGAAATCAATTTTGAAATTCTGAGTGAAGTCTACGACGATATGATCCTGAAAAAAGGCGATTTATTTATTACCATCGAAGAATCTGATCTGGTGAATTTAATGAAACAAATCCGCGATGAGGAATTTGTTCTTGGAAAAGAAATCGGCGTCATCTCCTATAATGATACTCCGTTGAAAGAATTATTAGGAATCACGGTGATGTCAACAGATTTTAATATAATGGGAGAAACCGCTGCCAGAATGATTTTGAACAAAGAAAAAGGTCAGGTAAAAGTCCCGTTTAATTTTATTGACCGAAATTCTATTTAAGAGGTTCTAAGATTTATTGCCGCAAAAACACTAAGACACAAAGCTTTTTGCCACGAATTCAAGAATTTCCTCTAATACAGTTCTTCAATTCATAGCTAAAAAAAATGAAGGTCTTCGGCTACGCTCAGACTGACAAAGGAAAAAAAATTGTGCCTTAGCGTCTTCGCGGCAAAATAAAAGCATAAAAAAACCTCGCGTATTCGGCGAGGTTTTTACTTTGTGTAAAGAAGATTATTTTTTTGATTCTTCGATAGAAACTTTTCTGAACTCTTTTAAAAGTTTTTCAATTTCTAAAGTAGCTTTACGTGCTCTTGGTCCTGCAGCTTTGATACCTTTTTCAGTTAAAGATTCAGCTTCTGCTTTGAATGTGTCAATTTCGGCGTTGATTTTTACTAATAAATCTTTCATGCTTATATATTGTTAAATTAAGCCACAAAAATAAAAGTTTGCGTGAGAGTTACAACAAAAATGCTGTTAAATTTAATGCAGTTTTTCATTCATTTTCTTTACAATAAATTGACCTGTATTATTTACTGAAACCCTGCAAAGACAATCAACTAGCAATCAAATACTTATTAAAAACCGTAACATCACAGAAGCATTTCCGGCTTTCTAAAAAGGATTTTATAATTTTAAAAAATTATATGAAATATCAGATAATTACGATTTTAATTTCCAAATCCTACTGTGGAATTTATACCCTTTTAAGGAAGAATTCCTACTATGATTACTCAAAATGACCTTTTGGGAAATGTAAATACTATAATAGTGATTCTATTTAACACTCACTTTTATATCTACAGACAGCTGCTTTGCTAAATCTGTAACATAATTGGTAAAGAAAACACTATCCGTGAAACCTTTATCTGCACTTAGTTCCCAGGCTGCAACCGCATAATAAGTGATCTCTTTTTTGTTCTGAATTTTTAGTTTAGCCAGAAAAGAATCTGTCAACTGACCCGTTTTCGGAGCTTCAATGTATCCCTGATAAATATTTTTGGGCACCAAAATCGCAGTTCCTAAAATCCATTGGCGTTCGTAAGTAAGATAATCATGCTGGATAAGGCATACCCAGTCCCCGGATTCTTTTACCTGAAGCGGGTTTTTGTTATTTAAATTTGAGATTGCTGCCAAAAAAAATTCTTTCCCTTTTATTCCGTCAATCGAAACGGTATTTTTATAGGCATACATACCCGGCCAGATCGAAGTGGTTTCCTGCACCTGATACAGATTTCCGGAAGCTTTCCAATTTTGATACTGATAACTCAGAACTGAATTTACCGGACCTTCGGCAACGATTTTGAAAGTTGTTTTTTCAACATTATTGATAGTATCGTTTGCCAAAATCCCCAAACGGTTAATTTCATTATTAATCAGTAATGCATAACCACCTAAACCCACGGAGCTTCCGACAGGAAAAATATCCCTGCCCCAGTCGTACATTACATGGTAATTGTCTTCTACAGCACCTTTACTGTTGATGCCGACATTTTCCGGCGTAATGCCCGGCAGCTTTTTACCGAAAACATCTTTTGAATTTCTCCCGTCAAGATAATGCCTAAATCCCACTTTATCATTTTCCCAGGTTGGCCCGTCAGTTTGATATTTCTGATAACCCAATTTTTTATGAACCTGACTGGCTAATAAAACTTCCTGCGTATCAGGATGAACAGGTAAATCCTTACCTTCTCTTTTTCCAAATCTGACACTGGTTTTAATGGGAAATTCAGGATCTGTATTGGTCCATTTCAGCACTATATTTTTTTGTTCCTGAGGTGCAAAATCGGCGGTAAAGAAAAGTTCATCCCATTTTCCATCCCCATTAAGGTCATTAAGCTGAGCCGGAATAGTATCCTTTTTAAAGATTAAAATTGGAAATTTCCCTTCACTTGTTCGTAATTTTTCTCTTTTTATTGCTACTGCTTTTTGAGATAATTTTACACTGCTGGTATTTTTTAGAACAATATTTTTATCAGCAGCATTTTGAGCAACTGCGCAATTGCTAAACCAAAAAGTTGTAAAGGTAGCCAGAACATAAAACCAGAATATTCTTTTCATTTTATTAGTCTTTAATTTTCCTGAACAATTTATGAAATTAATTGTTATTACAACACTTAAAATAAAAACTTCAGTATAAAAATCAAAATGCAGGATAATGACCCGCATTATCCTGCACTGAACCACAATTACCAAAAGAATTGCGAACGAAAAAAATATGAAAAAAATAAACTACATTAGAAAAAACAGGGCTTTGTAATAATCATGAAATTGAGTCTGCATTAAATTTGAGTTTGTCACAAGAGTATTTTCTTTTTTTGACTTTACAGTGGCCTTGTTTTCAAAATAAAATGCCAGCTCTTTTACCATTTCATATCTTGTTTTCGATTCATCAAACAGGATTAAACTATTTATTTCCTCCAAAAATGATAGACTTTTATAAAATTGCTTATTGAAAAGACAAACCAGAATATTTGTATTTTTTGGGGTGTTACTCAAAAAATCCAGCACTTCCAATTTATCATAAATTACATATACAACACGGTCAAATACCTTTATACCATCTTTTTTTGATACTGAATCTTCAGAAAAGTCAAACTTTTCCTTGAATCTTCTTCTAAACATTTTGAGGAAGATTCCTTGCTTGTCGAGCACTAAAATTCGTTCTTTTTGCATATCCTATCCTATAAAATTTATAATTCAGATCTCCATTAAAATTCAATACAAAACTAGTGCTCCGTTTTTAAAGCGGTTACCCCCCATATGCCATAAAACAAATAAGATAAGCCATTTTTTCACTATAAGAACTTTACAGACTTTGCCTATACGGTTATAACATGTGTGATATTATTTTCTACAAAAGTTATTAATTGTTGCATTTTTGTGCAATCGCAGTGTTTTTTCGAAATCGAAATGATATAGCCATTCTTTTCCTTTATATATAAAAACAGGAAACTCTTTGTGGAGATCACTTTTTCTATTTTTGACCATTCGTGAGTTAAATGTCCTAAGGGAGATTGTACAGATATAAGCGAATTGGTAAAACTAAATTTATAGCGATTATTAAAATTTTCAAATCGCAACAGTTTTTTGGTAATGCTGAAGATGATTTTTGAAGTTGCATCCACAATAGAAGACTGCATCAATACAAATGCAACAATCAGTATCAGACTTCTCACTATCCAGGAAAAAAAATCCTGATTTAAATTGGTATTCCAAAAATCTATTGCAATTAAAGATATTAAGGCAAACAATATCAGCAGAATAATTCTCATTTTAAACAAGTGCCTGAAATACATTTTATTCAGTTTTCTTATTTCTGACAAGTGTAATTGAAATTCTAATGAAAAATCAGAAGCAGTCATAATGTTGTTTGTTTTAAATAGTCCCGGATGAAACAAAATTATTTTAAAACCGTATTTTTTTACAGACTGCGAGGTTTTTAAAGTATTAGAATAAGACAATATTTCTCTGTATAAAATGTATCCACCCATAAGTGATTTTTTTAGTAAAATCTAAATATAAAAACTGCCATTAAAAGTTTTAAATATATCAAAATAGGACATTAAACGTAGCGCTATTTAGTTTGTTTTCAAATAGTTATCTTAAATATTTAATTTGAAAAAGAAAACTATAATTTATATACATTTGATTTTTTTTCAAATAAATATAAATATTTTCTTACTTATGAATTTCATTCAAACTGAAGACGCTTTAAACGAAAAAATTAAAGAATTGAGTTGTCTTTATGAAATTTCAAAAATTATTTCAAGATCCACTTCTCTAAATATCCAGACTTTAAACGAAATAATTATAACGATAAGAGATGCCTGGCGTTTTAACACAGATGCGGTCGTAGAAATTCAGGTCGCTGATTATTATTTATCTACTTCTGATGTTTTTGAAAATAGTATTTACCAGCTAAGCTCTATTAAAATTGATAAAACAAAGATTGGCTTTCTTAAAGTACATTATCCTGCAGATCAGTATGTCCTGTCCGACTTTCACGAAGACGAGCAAAAGCTCCTTGATACTGCTGCTGTCGAAATTGGAAATTATTTTGAAAAATACAAAACTTTACAGCGCAATGATCAATTAGAAAACATTATCGGCCGACTGCAGCGTTTAACGATTGTGGGTGAAATGACGGCCGGAATCGCTCATGAACTTAATACTCCTTTAGCCAATATTCTGGGATTTGCTGAACTCATCAAAAGCCGCAATACAAATCCTGATATCGACGCAGATATTTCAATTGTCATTAATGCTGTTATGTACTCGCGCGAAATTGTAAAAAAATTACTGTTTTTCTCGTGTGAGATGCCTTCAAAAATGGTAATGCAGGAAATAGAGCCCGTTGTTGGATTTGCGCTGTCATTTTTAAAATCCAATTTTCAAAAAAAAGCGATTAAATATGAGTTGCTGGTTAAGGATACAAAGAGTAAAGCACGGTTTGATTCTGTGCAAATTACTCAGGTACTTTTCAATATTTTACTCAATGCTATTTATGCTTCTCCGGAAAACAGCATTATAAAAATTATAGTTGACCGTGATGACTATAATTTATTTATAGAAATTGAAGATCAGGGAACCGGCGTTCCTCAGAATATTAAGGACAAGATTTTTGAACCCTTTTTCTCAACCAAACCTCCAGAAAATGGCTGTGGTATTGGTTTGAGTGTTGTCCACAGAATTATGAAAAATCATAATGGCGAAATTGTTTTGAAGAATAAAAAGTCAAAAGGGGCAGTCTTTTTGATAAAAATTCCAATAGGTTAGATAAAATGTATTTGAAAAAAGAAAATATATTAGTTGTCGATGATAATAACGACATGCTCGATTTGCTGCAACGACAGTTAAAAGCACTTAATTACCGCACTTATAAAGCCTCATCTGTAAGTGAGGCAATTGATGTTTTAAAACATGCCGCTATTAATGTTCTGATTACGGATATCAGTATGCCGGAAATTAACGGTACTGAACTTTTAAAATATGCTGAAGAGCATTATCCCTATATTCCCAAACTTGTAATTTCAGGTATTCCTTCTGTACACAATGCTGTTAATGCAATGAAGTCCGGTGCATTAGATTATCTTACCAAACCTTTTACAAGCGAAGAATTGCACCAATCAATTCTCAGTTCTCTGGAAAAGACCAAGGACAACGGTAAATTATTAAATGCAAAAAAAACAATTACAGATGACAGCCAGTACGCCCATATAATTGGTCAGTCGGGTCATTCTAAAAATTTGATTGAAATTATTAAACGAGTAAGGGACACGAAAGCCGGTATTTTAATAGAAGGCGAAAGCGGAACGGGAAAAGAGTTGGTTGCCAGAGCTATACATTTTACAAGTAAACTGGCAAACAAACCTTTTGTCGCTATAAACTGTGGCGGAATACCAGAAAATCTTATCGAATCTGAATTATTTGGAAGCACTAAAGGAGCTTATACCGGTGCGACAGAAATGCGCCCCGGCTTATTTCAGACTGCAGACGGGGGAACTATTTTTTTAGATGAAATTGGCAATGCATCAGACGCCCTGCAGGCCAAGCTCCTCAGAGTGCTTCAGGAAAAGGAAGTTTTACGTGTAGGTGCTGTAAAACCAGAAAAAATCGATGTAAGAGTAATCTGCGCGACCAATAACCATCTTGAGAAAATGGTCAAAAATGGTACATTTAGAGAAGATCTATATTACAGAATAAATGTGGTGTCTATTCAGACACTTCCTTTAAGAGAACGCAAAGAAGACATTCCTTTGTTAATTGACGCTTTTATAGACAAATATGCTGTTGAATATAATAAAGGTAAAATTAAAGTGCATGAAAAAGTGACCGAAATATTGACCCGATACAACTGGCCGGGAAATATACGGGAACTGGAGAACATTATTCATCGTATGGTTATTATGAGTGATGATTTAATAGATCTAAATCAAATTCCCCACCATCTAAAATATACTTTACCCACTGTGAATGATTCTTTTAAGACCTTAAAAGAATATGAAAAAGAACACATTCTTAAAGTACTGGCGGCAACTGATTATAATAAGTCCAGGGCAGCCCAGATATTACAAATAGACAGAAAAACGCTGAATCATAAAATCCTCTAAATGGGGATTTTCTCCTCATGTGACCACAAATTACCTGGCCTAAAACACCCGAAAAAGTTAGTCTGTTTTACAAAAATCTGATTTACAATATAATAAAAAACGAGGCACAAAGATTGCCTTTAGAAGTCAAAAATGTATTAAAATAAATCAAATCATTCTAAAACAAACGCAATGCAACTAGATCCCTTTCCAGAAAGAAATAGAACGCTGACTCTTTTTCAAAAAAACCGGATTTTAAATTACCACAAATGGCATTCAATTTAATCTTTGGCAGGTAAAAACCTTAATGAAATATAGGTTTATACTCGCCGAGTCTTCACAAGCTAATATTAGATAAATCTAAAAATCAACTACTTACAATAATAAATCATTTTTTTTAATAAAAAAAAACTTAACTTTATAGTACCAAAAATCAATTTCCATGAAAATAATCGAACATCACTACAGCGCAGATTTGAAGTGGGTAGAGCATTATGCTGCACAAATTGGAGGAAAAATTGATGGGAATTTTATCATTCTGCCCGAAGATTCGCAAAAAGGTATCAGATATGTTTTAGATTGTGGTGACGGTGTCGTCGCCTACTATATCAACGTAGAATACCAAAGAAATTTTCAGCTGATACAAAAGAACCTAAATCAGGATTTTGTTGGATTCTATTATAACTTAACAGAGGGCGAGGCCAGTGTAAGCAGCGGTTACTTTATGTACCCTGTCGGACGTTGGCAATATAATTTATCTGTTATTGACGGATCGCTGGAATCGAGATATAATGTTAGAAAAGGAAGCAAAACTTTTGCCCTTTGCATTTTTATAAATAAAAGCATGATTAAGGCGTACGCCAAAAAAAACAATATTATCATTCAGAATATAGACACTCTGGTAGATTCTAAAGAAAATACCATAGTTCGTTTTGACAGGATGAGCAGCGAAAGCTATCATTTACTTAATGACCTGAGAAAACTGGAAGTCGGAGGTGCTATTTTCGAATTAAACCTGCGCGGCACTGTTCATCTATTAATTTCTAACTACCTCAAAAAAATCGCTTCCAAAAAATTGATAGCTCAGACGGTAAATGAAACTGATCTGGCTAATATTATCAACATTCAGATGTATCTGATCAATAATATAGAAGGTCATTTTCCTCATATTTCTTTTATGGCAGAAATGGCCAACATGTCTGAATCCAAGTTTAAAAGCTTATTTAAAAAAATAACCGGAAATACGGCTAATGTTTTCTTTATGGAAAATAAATTACTGTATGCAAAAGAGCTTCTGGAAAAAAAACAGCTGACTATTTCTCAAATTTCCGACCAGCTTAATTTTACAAACAACTCTTATTTTGCCTCCAAGTTTAAGGAGCATTTCGGGCTTTCTCCAAAAGCATTTAATAAACAATTATAACTGTACTCACTCTTTAAGGCAGCATTTTATGAAAAAAATTACGCATTATTACAGTTTGACTCCGGAATGGCAATCTGATTTAGCCAGGCAATTAAATACCGACTTAATCGATAATAAATTAATAATTATTCCCGAAGATGTCGGGCAGGGTTTTTTCTATTTTTCACAGATTATGGATGGGGTTTCAGTAGTATATGCTGATCTGACAGTAAAAGAGCCTTTGAAAATTACAAGACAAAAATCGGATAACGAATTGTTTATCTTTCACTTCGATTTAAGTGAACATATCAATCTGATCAAGATTAACAATATTGACTATCAGATTGGTTCTTATAATCAGCTGGATTTAGCTATCCTCGATAATGAAATCGAAAGTTCGTTTAAACCGGCAGCAGATCAACGTACAATAGCTTTACGATTGTTAATTGATAAAAAGTTATTGTATGACTTTATTAAAAAATTCAGCAATAAGGAAAATTATTTTTCAAATCACGATACGAATAAAAAAATATTTTACCACTATGGTAATATTGACAGCAATAGTATATTACTGATACAGTCTATTAAAAACAAATCTGTATATGATTTATCTTATGATTCCTTTATAAAGGGAACTTCCTTAAAAGTTTTAGGTAATTTCTTTAACAAGTTCTACGAATCGACAGAAAACAATCCGGTTACCGATATTGAAAATGATGCATTGGAAAAAACCAAAAATTACCTCATCAACAATTTATACGGCCCCTTTCCTTCCCTGACTTTTCTCGCAGGAATGGCAGGAATGTCGGCTTCCAAATACAAAAGTCTTTTTAAGAAATGTTATAATAATACCCCAAAAAATCTATTTATCGAGGAGAAGATAAAGCTTGCACAGAAGCTTTTAAAAAGCGGCGAATATAACACACTTACTGCCGTTATGTATGAACTGAACTATACTAAGCTAAGTTATTTCTGTTCTAAATATTATGAACAGTTAAAACGAAAACCAGTCGACGATTTTGTAAAAAGACATCATAGAAGAAATAAAAAAGTGACTTAAAGTCACTTTTTTTTGTTTAAAACATTTGCCATTAATAATACGAAAAAAGAAAGCTGCCGGCAATATTTCTATCAGCGGCAGCTTCCCGGGTCTATATCAAAATTTACTATTTAAAGCTAATTATAAATTCAGAACGTCTGTTTAGTTCATGTTCTTTCTCTGAGCATTTAACTCCATTAGAACATTTATTCAACAATTGGGTTTCTCCAAATCCTTCACCGGAAATTCTTTCCTGGGCAATACCAGATTTTACGATATAATCCACGGTAGATTTCGCTCTGTTTTGAGAAAGCTTCATATTAAACTCATCTCTACCTCTACTATCTGTATAAGAGTTTACTTTAACATGCACATTAGGGCGGTCTTTCATCAATTGAACTATTTTATCCAGTTCTTTCTTAGAAGATTGTCTAATGTTATATCCATTTAAGTCAAAATAAATCGGGTTTAATTTTAATTTATGACCTATATCATCACCGTCTTTAATTTTTACTTTTTCTCCATCTACGACTACTTCCATTTCTTTCGTAATCTCAAAGCTGATTTCTTTTTTCTGCAACGGTTTTAATGCTTCTACAGCAACCGTTTTATCAGCGTATTGCGGTTTGCTGTATACAACTCTGTAAACCTGATAAGGATCTAAAGGAATACTGTATTTTCCTGCAGCGTCCGTTTTAGCCGTAGCCATACTTTCCTCTGCTCCATTAAACACCTGAACATTGAAATCGGGCACCGGAGTACCATTTTCTGTAATGGTTCCAAATATCGATGAACGATAATCAAAATCAAAAATTACTGGCTTGCTCTCTGTAAAACTGAAGATATCGTCGTTACCGGTTCTGTTTGAAGAGAAATATCCTTTTCTGTTCTCGCCATTTATAACATACGCAAAATCATCTGAAGTTGTGTTTACTCCGTCTCCCAGATTGGCTACATGATATTTACCCTGTTCATCCTTAATTGCAGCAAAAACATCCAGTCCGCCCAATCCGGGATGACCGTCAGATGCAAAGTACAAAATTCCTTTACTATCCATATAAGGATATGTTTCACGTCCCGGAGTATTAATTTCGTCTCCGAGCCTTGTTACATCATTGCTTACGAGTGCTCCTTTTTTAAGTGATACTACATATAAGTCGGAGTTCCCAAAACTGTTATTACGGTCTGAAGCAAAAAACAATTGTGTCTCATCCGGGCTTAGTGCGGGATGCGCAGAAGAAAAACCATCACTATTAATTGGGTAAGGGAGTTCTTTTACATTTTTCCATTCGCCTTTTATATTTTCCGCTACATAAATTTTTAGGAAATTAGTACCATTTTTATCTGCACCCAGCTTTCCGTCAATAAAGTTATTTCTGGTAAAGTACATGTATTTTCCATCTTTTGTCACTGCAGCACTACTTTGGTGGTACTTAGTATTTACATCGCCTTTTACCAATGCCGCATCTTCTAAACCACCATCTGCACCAATTTTTGCGGTGTATAATTTCATGAATGATTTTTCGTTCCAGCTGTGTTTGCGTTTTATAATTACACCTGTATCTCTGGCCGAAGCATAGATAACCTGATCTTTCCCATTAAATGCAGTTCCAAAATCTGAAACAGGTGTGTTAATGTTTACAGGTCTGAAAGTATAGCGTCCTGACTCTTTCTGAATATCAGCAAGTAATTTTTGTTCTTTCCAGTCTTCGCTTAAATCTTTCTTTCCTGTTATAGCATAATATTTTTTCATTACTGCAGCGGCTTCGTTGTATTTTTTTACATTGTTTAATGCCTGCGCGTATCTGAAATAAAATTCTGAATCCACACTTTGTGCCGAATTAAAAACTTTTGCATAAGAATCTGCTGCTTCGGGATATTGTCCGTTAAAATAATAGCAGTTTCCAAGTTTCGTATATAGTTCTAATGAAGAGTTTCCTTTGTCTACAAGATTTTTGTATAACTTTCCTGCTTCAATAAAGGCAAATTTATTGTATTCTTCATTTGCTCTTTCTACTTTTTTATCCTGTGCGTTTAAACCTCCAATTTGCAACAAACAAAGGCAAAGGACCACCAGGGTTGTTTTTATCTTTTGAGATATCATATTTGTTTCCTAGTTTATGGTTATTAAAAGAATCTTGGCGTTACCAATCTGTATTTGGTTGATGAGAAGAGATCGAAACGTAAAAATATCTCATGAGATCCCGAGTTGTAATTACCCAGCTTCATTGTATCATAGTCATACGCATATCCAATATTTAAACCAGGAGTAACCTGAAATCCTGCCATTGCACTTACAGCGGCATCCCATCGGTAAGCTGCTCCTAATGTCAGTTTTTCGCTAAACAGGAAGTTTGCCGATAAATCTACAGCCAAAGGCGCACCACTTACGGCTTTTACCATTACTGCAGGCTTGAATTTCACGTTATCTGTTAAATCAAACACATATCCCCCCATTGCATAAAAATGCATTCTTTGAGACGCTACCGATACTTTTGTGTCGTCATAGAATTTTGTTTCCAGGATCATAGGTACAGACAAACCTGCATACCATTTTGATGAATGAAAATAAATACCTGCTCCAAAATTAGGTGAGTTCTTCGTTAGAATTCCTGACAAATAGGCGTCTTCCGGATGCTCTACATTAAGCTTGTTATAATCCACCTGCATGAAATTTCCTGATGCGCTTATCCCTAATGATAAATGAACATCTGCAGAAAGCTGGATCGGATAGGCATAACTGGCCGTCAGTGTTGTCTCTTTAGAAGGACCAATCTGATCATTTGTGACCGCAAGACCTAAACCCTGTCCGTTTTCGGTGATAGGGGCTTCAATAGAAAAATTAGCGGTATTTGGTGCTCCGTCCAGACCTACCCATTGGGTTCTGTATAATCCAAATACACTTGGCAAACCTCTGGTACCTGTATATCCCGGATTTATAGTCATCGTATTATACATGTATTGTGTATACTGCGACTGTTGTTGTGCTGAAATTTCAAAAATTCCGATAAACAACATTATTATTAAATAGAAAATCTTTTTCATTAGTTCTAAATTTCTTTTAATTATTGATTATTGATATACAAATAACCTGTTCGTTCTTTCACTTCTTTACCTGTATTGTATTTCAGGATATAGAAATAAGTACCTGTAGGCAATTTATCACCTCTTTTAACAGTGGCTCTGCCATCTGAATATCCTCTAAACATATTGTCGCTTTCGTTGTACGATTTTGCATCATATACCTTTACACCCCATCTGTTGTAAATTTCTACTTCGTTGTCCGGGAAGTTGTCTATTCCTTTGATTACAAAGCTGTCATTTAAACCGTCATCATTTGGAGAAAGGGCATTGTAAATGGTAACATCCGGATCCGGATCAATTGTTTTCTTAACAAGTGCCATAGTAAAAAGACCGTAGCCGCTTACCTGCGCTGTTAATAGCTTTTCGTATGGTTTTCCTGCAAGCGGATCACTTACTGCTCCGCCTTCGTTTACCCATTTACCTGAAGCTGAATCCCAACGTGTGATTACGACCTGGTATTTAGTATCATCTACATTAAAAAATTCGGATGGCGTGGTACGACTGTCCATCGACAGGCTTAAAACAATTTTCTCTGCCCCTGCATCCTGGGTTACTTCCCAATATTCTGCAGCATTAATACCTTCAATTTCCGGAACTTTGTTATCATGAGAATGAAGAACAGCAGAGTTTTTATGAAAATACTGCGATGTATAGATTCCTTCATTCTTTAAGGCAGCCTGATAATTAGGTCTAAAGTAATTACCCGCACCTACAGGAAATTCAAAAGCTACTTTACCGTCTTTTTCTACCTGACCGTCAACAAAACTCAGGTCGCTGGTCTGGCTGTGTACCGCATTTTCGCGGAAAATCATTTTTCCGCCATAATCTGCCGCCATTACCACACCTTTGTTGAATTCTGAGTTGCCTCCTACTGCGATTTTACCTGATAAATGAAATGGCACAAGAGAAGAAACATTCTCAAACTTTACATTTTTAAGGTTAGAAATTTCAGCTCCTTCAATAAACTGGTTGTCTTCTCCTGTATAATATGTAGTTCCGTTTAAGTTTTCGGTGTAGCCGGTTAAACCGTCATTTTTCCAGTTTTCAAAAATATAGAGGTTCCCGTCATTTATTAAATTACCTGTTGCCGTATTTTCAAAATCCATGAAGACAGCCACCGGAGTATCGGGATCAATTTTCATAGTTCCTGTATTGACCATCTGTGCATTTGTTTGGTGAGAAGCAAAAAAGCTTGTCGCCAAACCAATTAAACAAACCCTGTAATTTCCTATTTCCCAAAAAGAAACTGAGTTTTTTCCTGTATTATCCAAGTAATTATTATTCATTTCTTGTTATTATTTAATTCGCTAATCGATTGTTTAATTCTAATGCAAAATTACTTTAGCGCATAAAGGTTCTTTACCCGAAAAAGGTATCATTCTATTAGAATAAGGTTAATATTATATACGTTTAGAACATTTTGCGCTCTAAAGCTGATTGATAACAACAAGATCACAACTGTCTAAACGTTTGTAAATATGATATAAAGTGGATTTCTTTTGCTTTCCTGAGACTGAAGCGAAAGCGTATTTTCTTCGTTTTAAAAAAACCCCGGCTATAAAGCATAACCGAGGTTAATTAAAATTAAGTTTAGTTTCGGTTTTAAAAAAAGTGGTCTATGTACGTGCAGCAGCTGCCTATTATGCATTAACTTTGTGCAGACAGACTTTTTGCCTCTGTTATTACAGATAGATTTTTTACTACTTAGCGGCCTTTAAAAGTGCCTGAACCTGCGCTTTTAACTCGGCAATATCTGCTTTCTGACTTTCGATCATTTGCTGTTGCTCCTGAACCGCTTTTACCAATGGCACTACAAATTCTGAGTAACGCAGGCTGTAAAACTCATTTTCACTTGCCGGTTTTACAATACCGCTAAATTCATAATTAACCGCTTTTGCCGCTGTTTCTACTTCCTGAGCAATAAAACCCGACTGCAAATCTGTAGTTCCTGTTTTCATGTGATACGTAACCGGACGCAACTTGCTTACAAAATCAAGACCGTGTGTACTGCTTACAATATCTTTTTTAAGACGCACATCTGAAGGATTGGACCACGCTACAGCGCCTTCAATTTTTGTCATCTGATCATTTCCAATTCGTACAGTATTGGACCCTATACCTACTGCATGATCCCCTATGACAATAGTATTTACCTGATCATCGCCATTTGTAGCTGTATAATTTCCGATTAAAATTGATGTAGTTAATTTATTTAAATCTGCAAAGGTGCTAGGCGAATCTTTGTATCTTCCTGACCCGTACCCTATTCCAATATTTTCTGAACCAGCTAACAAATTATATAAAGCAGTCCCACCAATAGCCGTATTTTGTGATCCACTGAGGATCTGCCCCATGGCACTCATACCAATACCAACATTGTAATTACCTAATTGATTTTTTCCTACAGCAGCATATCCTACTGCAACATTGTTACTTCCATTTGTATTAGCACTTAGTGAACTACATCCAAAAGCAAGATTATTCTGTCCAGCATCATTGTTATTCAATGCTACAAAGCCAAGGGCCTGATTTTGAGATCCAGTTTTATTTCTCATCAAGGCGCCGTTACCAATTGCAGTATTTGATATTCCGCTAGTATTACTTTCTAATGCCTGAGCCCCAAATGCTGTGTTTTGAGTTCCTGTACTGGCGGGATTATAAGCCTGATATCCAAAAGATGTATTTCCTTTGCCTATGAATGACCCCTGTATTAATCCACTTTGTACACCACCTCTTTTAAAAACAATATCAATATTATCTGTCGTTCCTATAAAATTAGTTCCAGCTACAGTACCGGCATTTCCGTTGGTATTCCAGTAATTATTTGGAATTGCACGTAATACACCATTGGCATCAGCCGTAACTAATTGGTCTGTTAATGCCCCTGTCTGCAATCCTTTAATTGCCAGAGTAAAGGCTGAGGTAGTTGTTAAAACTGAAGCTTTTGTTAATGCCCCCCCTAATTGTACATTGTTTCCGGTAGCGGTTAAACCGTTATCTGCAGAAGTTAGGCTGGCAGAAGGATTAAACGTAACTTTTTTTCCGTTTATGGTCGGTACCGTTACAGATTGTGCTATCATAAATCCACTTTGGATTAAGAATATCAGATATATTATTTTTTTCATTTTTTTATTAATTTAAAAACTTATTTGTCTAAAATGTATAAGAGTATATGAAAGGCTACTGAAGCAGCCTTTCATATTAAAAAATCTATTTTGAGTATTTAAACATAATAGTATCATTTGCCTCTAAAATAAATGAACCATTATTAGCCGGCAGGTACGTTACAGCGGCAGCAGAAAGAGTGTAAGCATTTTTATTAATTCTCACACCATTAATGTACATATCTACTACAGAAGTAGCTGCAGGAGTATAATCCAAAGTAAAACTTGTCTGACCTGCAGTTGCATTAACTTCAGTGATTACTTCCTGAGGTGCACCTCCTGATAAGAATATCTCTTTAGGATTTGATTTTTCATCTGTATACGTTAACTTATTTGTTACAGAATCATATGCCAATACAGTAAGCGTTTCATTTTTGGAAACCAAATCTTTCAAATTGATTGTTGCTACACCTCCTAATTCATCCTTATAAGTCAACTTGTTCGTTATAGAATCATATGCCAATACAGTAAGTGTTTCATTTTTAGAAACCAAATCTTTCAGATTGATTGTTGCTATACCTCCTAATTCATCCTTGTAAGTCAATTTGTTCGTTATAGAATCATATGCCAATACAGTAAGCGTTTCATTTTTAGAAACTAAATCTTTCAGATTGATTGTTGCTATACCTCCTAATTCATCCTTGTAAGTCAACTTGTTCGTTATAGAATCATATGCCAATACAGTAAGTGTTTCATTTTTAGAAACCAAATCTTTCAGATT
>NZ_JBDKWC010000005.1:164619-165336 GCF_039749035.1 Flavobacterium olei | reverse complement strand
GATTGTTGCTACACCTCCTAATTCATCCTTGTAAGTCAACTTGTTCGTTATAGAATCATATGCCAATACAGTAAGCGTTTCATTTTTAGAAACTAAATCTTTCAGATTGATGGTTGCAATACCTCCTAATTCATCTGTATAAGTCAACTTGTTCGTTATAGAATCGTATGCCAGTACGGTTAGCGTTTCATTTTTAGAAACCAGATCTTTAAGATTGATGGTTGTGATACCTCCTAATTCATCTGTATAAGTTAACTTATTGGTTAAAACATCATATTTCAGAACCGTAAGCGTCTCAGATACTGTTGATGTAATAGAAATCCATTTAGTTTTATCTTTAGGATCTCTTACGTAAACTTTTCCTGTTTCGTAATCCACGTACATCTCAATAGTACCATCTAAACCTGCACTACCAGGAAGACCTTTACCTCCTGCAATTCCATTTTTACCGTCTATTCCATTGATACCATTTATACTGATCCAGTTTTTCTCGTTTCCTTCATACGGATATTTAGGTCCAGGTCCTACATAAGCAAATACCTCTTTTGTAGTGGTATTGATCCAGATGTTGGAATCTGGCGTGGTTCCGTCAATTCCCGGTGTACCTGCTCCGCCCGGAACACCGTTTACTCCGTCAACCCCGTCACGACCATTGATCTTAACCCAGTTTGGCGATTTGGCATCCCACTCATCACTACGGCCTTGAACTGTCGTAGC
>NZ_JBDKWC010000005.1:106457-164519 GCF_039749035.1 Flavobacterium olei | reverse complement strand
CCTTCATACGGATATTTAGGTCCAGGTCCTACATAAGCAAATACCTCTTTTGTAGTGGTATTGATCCAGATGTTGGATTCCGGCGTGGTTCCGTCGATTCCCGGTGTACCTGCTCCTCCCGGAACACCGTTTACACCGTCAACACCGTCAGCACCGTTTATTTTGATCCAGTTTCTTTCGTTCCCTTCATATGGATATTTAGGTCCCGGTCCTACATAAGCAAATACCTCTTTAGTTGTTGTATTGATCCAAATATTAGATTCTGGTGTGGTTCCGTCAATTCCAGGTGTACCTGCTCCGCCAGGAATTCCATTTGCACCGTCAACCCCGTCTCTACCTTTCAACGGAATCCAGTTATTAGGATCCATTGGGTCTGTACCCGGTCTAAGGATGTAAACATCCCCTGTTGAATTATCAACATAGATTGTACTATCAGCATCGATACCTGAAGCGCCCGGTGTACCAGGTGCTCCGTTTCCGCCAACCATACCGTCTTTTCCGTTGTTTCCTGCTTTTCCGTTTAATGTGATCCAGTTGGCCTCATTTCCTTCATACGGATATTTAGGTCCAGGTCCAATATAAGCAAATACCTCTTTTGTAGTGGTATTGATCCAGATGTTTGATTCTGGTGTGGTACCATCTGCTCCCGGTGTACCTGCTCCGCCCGGAATACCGTTTACACCGTCTACTCCGTCAGCTCCGTTTATTTTGATCCAGTTTTTTTCATTTCCTTCATACGGATATTTAGGTCCCGGTCCGATATAAGCAAAAACTTCTTTGGTTTTTGTATTGATCCAGATGTTGGATTCCGGTGTAGTTCCGTCTGATCCAGGTGTACCCGCCGCACCCGGAATACCGTTTGCACCATCTACTCCATCAGCACCGTTTATTTTAACCCAGTTATCTGGATTATCAGGATCGGTACCTGGTTTTAATATATATACTGTGCCTGTATCTGTATTTACAAATATTGTAGCGTATGAAGGAATACTGATTCCGGGATCTCCTGGATTTCCTTTTCCGCCAATGATACCGTCTGCACCGTTGTTTCCGTCTTTACCGTTAAGCGGCACCCAGTTTTTTGGATCTGCGGGGTCTGTATTCGGAGTTAGTACAAATACGGTTCCTGTATCTGTATTAACCCAGATGGTTGTGTTTGAAGGAATGGTTACTCCGGCATCTCCCGGATCCCCTTTTCCTCCCATTATACCATTATTTCCGTTGTTTCCATCTTTACCATTAATTGGCACCCAGTTGTTTTTGTCGTCAGGATCGGTACCCGGTTTTAAGATGTACACAACACCTGAATCTGTGTTTACAAATATTGTAGCGTATGAAGGAATACTGATTCCGGGATCTCCCGGATCTCCTTTTCCGCCCACGATACCATCACTTCCATTGTTACCGTCCTTACCGTTAATTGGTACCCAGTTTTTTGGATCTTTTGAATCTGTGCCCGGAGTTAAAATAAATACAGTTCCTGTATCTGTATTAATCCAGATGGTAGTGTTTGAAGGAATACTGACTCCAGGATCTCCAGGATCTCCTTTACCTCCTACAATACCGTTGTTTCCGTCTGTACCATTAATTGGCACCCAGTTATCATGGTTTTTCGGGTCTCTTACGTATACAATACCGGTTGTATAGTCAACATACATTTCGATGGTTGCATCCAGACCTTTAGCACCCGGTAGTCCGTTACCACCAATGATACCGTTTTTACCGTCCAGTCCGTTTTTTCCATTTATTGGAGTCCATGTTCCATCTGCATTTTGCACATATACGGTTCCTGTCGTAGTGTTCGTATAAAACGTAACATTTTCACCAGGATATCCAGGTTCTCCTTTTGCTCCCGGCTCTCCTTCGCCTTTAACAGCATTATTGTTTATATCAGCCAAACTAGCAATTTTACACCATTTGTTAACGTACCAATAGTAGTAACCGGGCGTTATGTCTGAATTTGTTGCCGTATTAAAAACCAACAAACTATTGACGTTTCCGTCTGTAATTGTAGAAGTGTCGGTTGAACTCGTTAATTTAACCTGAGGAATCAAGATACCTTTATTATCAGACTTCATATGAACCAAAGCCGATTTGTATTCTACCTTTGTATCTCCTATGATAACCTGCTGACCATAACTGGCAAATCCTCCCACAAGCATAAATAAGGGTAATAGTCTATTCTTCATAAATAATCATTTTTATTAGTATAACTTTATGTGTATTTTATTGCTTAGTTCATTAACCGTATAAAATTCAATTTAACTGTCGTGAACAAAATGCAAAGTACACTCTAAATGAAGGCTAAAAGAGCCACTAAAAGTTTAAAAAATGAAAGAATAAGACTAAGTTTTCGCTTTACAAATGCGGGTATTATTAAGATTACAAATGATTTATAAAATTTTGCTAAGATTGTCCTGAGTTGAATAATACTGCATTAAAAAAAATATTTTTTACAAAAAAAAGCAGCTGTATCAACAGCTGCCTTTCTTTTATTTTTCTTTAAAACGTTTACAATCTTACTGACTGTTAACATATAAATATCCTGCTTTTTTGATTTTTCCTGTGCTGCCGGCATATTCTAAGGTATAAAAATAGGTTCCGCCAGGCAATTTGTTTCCTCTGTCGATGGTTGCCCTTCCATCAGAGAATCCCTCAAATGGGCGCGTCACATTATCGTATCCGCTTCTCTCATACACCATTACTCCGTAACGGTTGTAGATGCGGACGACGTTATCAGGATAACAGTCAATGCCTTTAATAACGAAATGGTCGTTGAGTCCGTCTCCGTTTGCCGATACGGCGTTGTAGACTTCCTGTATGCAGGATACGTTTACTGTCTGACTGAAGATGGTCTGGTTGCCACACTGGTCAGATGCGGTCCAGGTTCTTAATAATGTGTATCTGCTGCTGCAGTCGCCTTCTGTTCTTGTTTCCTCATAATTTATAGTTGCTGTACTGCAATTATCCGTCGCTGTTAAATTTGTGGGATCCGGAATAGTATCGCAACTGGCATTGATAACCGTTTCCGGAAGAGTCCCTGTAAAAACCGGTGGCGTTGTATCGCTCATTAGTATATTTTGCGTACACTGTGCACTATTCAGAATGGTGTTTTCTCCTGCGTCATGTAGTCCATTTTTGTTTGTATCTTCATATTCTGTTACGACGTAGGTTCTGACTACGGTAGCATTACAGCCTTGATCTGCGCCATTTGAGGCCGTGATTTCAATTACACCACAATTGGTATTGACAATTCTTCCATCGCCATTTCCTAAAGCTTCAAACTGTGCCCTGGTAAGGTTTGATGCTGTTGGAAGCTCGTTGTAACACGAAACTACTGTTTGAGGGAATGTTGGACACACGACATTAAAACTACAGCAATTGGGCGAAACACCCGAAACGCTTATCGTATTACAGGCAGAGGCATCCTGTAGTTTGACGTTGTAATTTGTTCCCGAATTTATAAGATCCGATGTCCAGCTATTTGCTGACCATGTTCCGGGTGCTCCCGTTCCTGATGCTGCAAATGGCGCTTGCCCACTAACTTCCAAAGTAACCCTATAACCTGCTTCTGTCGCAGAGCAGGCAACTGTTTCAGCCCCTTCAAGTCCAATTTGGCTGATAATTACATTCTGATTTGCGGTCACACTATTTCCGTTTCCATCGTCAAATGTCCACGTTACAATGGTGGTTCCTGTCTCTGTAATTGGGAAAGGCGTAGTAGTAGTTCCGGTAACGGTTCCTGCACAGTTATCTGTAGTTGTTGGTGCTACGGGCGTAACAACGCATTGCCCCTTGATGTCTGCTAAAACTGGTGTTACAGGAGGTGTGGTGTCATTCAGAATTATATTCTGACTTGCGGTCGAAACATTTCCGTTTCCATCATTGAAACTCCACGTTATAATTGTTGTTCCCTGTGTTGTGACTGGAAAAACTGTCGACGTAGTTCCTGTAATTGTTCCTGCGCAGGCATCAGTAGCGACCGGTACTGTTGGTGTTGCTGAACATTCTGCCGTTATATCTGCCAGAACCGGCGTTACCGGTGCGGTGCTGTCTTTTATAATAATGTTTTGATTAGCAGTTGCTATATTCCCGTTTCCGTCATCGAAACTCCACGTTACAATTGTTGTTCCCTGTGTTGTAACTGGAAAAACTGTAGACGTAGTTCCTGTAATTGTTCCTGCGCACGCATCAGTAGCGACTGGTACTGTTGGGGTGACCGAACATTCTGCCGTTATATCTGCCAGAACCGGAGTTACCGGTGCAGTGCTGTCTTTTATAATGATGTTTTGATTAGCGGTTGCTATATTCCCGTTGCCATCATCAAAACTCCACGTTACAATTGTTGTTCCCTGTGTTGTGACTGGAAAAACCGTAGCCGTAGTTCCTGTAATTGTTCCCGCGCAGGCATCAGTAGCGACTGGTACTGTTGGCGTGGCTGAACATTCTGCTGTAACATCTGCCAGAACCGGAGTTACCGGTGCGCTTATGTCTTTTATAATGATGTTTTGACTGGCTGTTTGTGTATATCCATTTCCGTAGTCAAAACTCCAGGTAACAACAGTTGTTCCCTGAGTGGTTATTGGAAAAACCGTAGCCGTAGTTCCTGTAATTATCCCCGCGCAAGCATCTGTTAGCGTTGGCGAAGTAGGAACAACAGAGCATTCTGCCGTTATATCTGCTAAAGCTGACGGTAATGTGGTTGCATTAATTATTATACTTGCTGTAGTGGTATTAGAACAGGTTCCGTTACTAAAGGAATACGTGATAAGGTGTGTTCCCGGAGTCGAAGCCGACAAATTGACTTCTCCTGTCTGCACATCAACAATTAAACCTGTGTCGCCAATGAAAGCCCCTCCTGTTGTACCGGTAACAGTTACAGCAGCCGTACCTCTGTTGCAATACGGCAAACCGGAATAAGCTATAGTTGCAGTTGGTAAGGCATTTATATTTATGGTTGCTGTAGCGGTATTGGAGCAGGTGCTATCACTAAAAGTATAGGTAACAGTGTGATTTCCCGCTGAAGAAACTGATAAATCTATTTCTCCTGTTTGTGCATTTATAGTCAGGCCGGGGTCTGACGAAAATACTCCTGCCTGATTTCCGATGAGTTCCACTTTAGCTGTTCCGGTATTGCAATAGGGTAAATCCGTGTATGCTATTGCTGCCGTAGGAAGCGTATTAATAGTAACTGCTACCGGTACTATAGTACTGCATCCGTTGGCATTAGTGCCTTTTATGTAAAAAATGTCATCTGTTGCTACTGCAGTAGGATTTGCTACAGGAACGGTGGCAGTTTCCTCAGAAAAATAGGTGTATGTTAAACCAGGTTCACTTCCGGCAGTAATTTCCGGAGCTGTAATATTTACTGTACCAGGGCTGCAGACCGGAGCCGGATTGGTAACAATTACAGATGGAGCCGGATTAACATTAATAGTCAGATTAGAAACTGTACTACTGTTACATGGTGCCCCCAGTGAGACGGTGCAGGTAAAATTATTGGCACCTACCGCCAGATCAGCATAATTAATAAGAGGATCTTTTTCTGCCTTATTGGAAGCAGTAATGCCTGGCCCCGTCCACAAATAAGAAAGTGCCCCAAATATATTGACGTCTAATTTAATCGTTCCAGACGTTTCCTTACAGATGGTGGCCGGATTTACTAAGCCGTTCGCACTTGCATCAGGTGCTGCAGCTACGCCTATTTGTGCAGATTGTGTAATAATGTTTCCACAGCCATCTTTTATTTTAAAAAAATAAGTAGCGTCTGTTAATCCGCCAAAAGTATTAGCGCTTTGATAGGCGCCATAATTAATACCTCCGTCTGTACTGAGCGCATATTCCATTATATTACCGGGCGCTGGCGAATTGGATGCAGCAGTAATCGTTAGTGTACCATTACTTGCTCCGGCAGCACACACATAACCGCCTGTATTGGTCTTATCTACTATAATAGCATTATTGGCATCGTAAGTAACAGTTTGTGTGAGTACATTTTGTGTTCCTCCCTTCATTCGCAGCGCAAAAATATAAGTACCATAACTTAACCCGTTAAAAGGAAGTGAGGCTGTAACAGAGGCTAAATCTCTGGTTTGCCCTACGCTTGATGGTCCCGAAACGATTATGACCTGATATGCGGTTGCATCATCAAAAATTCCATTCATTACATAATTAAAACCTCCACAAACAGCGGTTATAGTATTGCCATTCAAACTGGCGTTATATCCTTTTACGGTTACATTAAGACTTTTTGTTCCGCAAGAAGTAGTTACATTTAAAGTATAATCGCCTTTTGGCCAATAACCAACTGGATCTGATGTATTTACTCTGGGTAAATAAACGTTTCCATTGGCATCTAATGCCGCGCTACCCGTCTGCCCGATAGTGACCAGAGGATTGCCTGAGGCGGTAACCTCATAATTTATAACTTCACCAGACTGATAAGGACTTACTTTGATAAGCAATCGCCCATATCCAAGAACATTTAAATTCTGTTGGATTCCAAAACTATTTTGTGTAATGTTAACTGAAGGTACTGCAGGAATTACAATGTTTTGAGAGGGTGATAAAGCAAAGTCGCCTGTAGTATTACCACCGGCATCAACATAGGTAACGTGATATGTGGCTCCTGCGGTAAAACCAGAAGTAAAATCATTAGCATTAATAAGTGTTTTTGAAATAACATCGGCAGGATTGGCAATATTCGTAAAAGTAATATTTATCGGTAAACAGCCTAACCGGCTAGCTGATGTCTGGACTAATCCTGTACCTCCGCAATTGTATGTACCTATGCTACTGGATGGCGCGCTGACAGGAAATTCTTTTGTATTGCCACATTTATCAATCAATACCACTTTCATATTATTCAAATCAGCAAATACATTTGTTCGGTTTGCTATTGCCGGCATAATTGCAAGTTGCTGTAAAGGACTGTAACCTGTACCACCAATATCGCTATAGCCATCTGCATCTATATCCTGCCCATATAACTGCCCCTGATATTTAATTTTCCAGCTAAAATTTGCTGCATCGGCAGTTGATAATGTTGAGCTGGTTGCAGAGTATTGAAAAAGGAGTTCATTATTTATGTATATTGGTGATGAACACTTGAATTCAGGAACGTAGGTAGGATAGGCCACACTACCTAATTTAATATCTGCTAATCCCACAGTGGGATTGGAAACAGAAGTTGCTCCGGTCACGGTTTGACCACATGAATCTGTAACACCTATGAGGTAATTACCAACGGGAACAGGATTAAACGAAAATGTTGTACCCCCAACAGGTCCGCTACTTTGCAAGATCGTTCCCGGTGCACTCTGTGTGGAAATTGTATACGTGTAAGTGGCCTTTCCTCCTGTAACCGTCGAAGTTAAAACAGCATTACCTCCAACACATCCCGCAACTTTTGTAGGTGTCGAAATGGTCATTGGTGTATAACCATCTACAACGGCAATAGAAGTACTGCTAAAAATTGTCCCTCCCGCGACAGCTCTGCCCTTTACCGTATAACTTCCTGTACTTAAACCTGTAAATACGTTAACATTAGTAAATTGAGTGGCATCTCCTGACACCGGAGCAACGACAACCCCAGCCTTTAATAACTGATATTGCGGCGTGGCTCCCAAACCCACACTACTGGCTGTTATAATGCCGCTGTTTAAACATCCAGTGTTGGTTGCTGAACCAGATACTGTCTGAGCAAAAATCATATTACCTGTAAACTTCAGTACAGGAAAAATAATTAATAGTACCAATAAAGTAATTTTTGATTTCATATTTGTTTTTAGTTTAACAACAATTATTACAAATCGTAAAATCAATTCCTGAGATTATCAATAATAATTTTTGTAATAATTGTCTAATTAGTAGACGCGTAATAAGGTATGTCTCTGCTTTTTAGCGGGTGCAAAATTATAGTAAACTCAATTATATCATTTCCTTTAAAAGTCTAAAAAACAACAGATAAGGGTTTTTATATGTTTAATTAAGAGCAACAGAAGTAAGGAATATTCTTTTTTTATTTGAAATTGCTTTTTAAATTAGAAAAAGCTATTTTCCTTACAGTAATAAGGCTTGGAGGATGGAACAGATAAAAAGATTTCGGCTATAAATTATAGAAGGCGTTATAATTATAAGAATCCAGCTTATAGAATAGCAAATTTACTGATTTTCAACAAATTATATTATTACTTCATAAAAAAATTACTACAATTAAAAAATATGTTTAGTAGTCGCTAATGATCTACAGCTATAAAAACAAAAAGCCTGAATAATAAATATATTATTCAGGCTTTTATGATTTTATAAAATGGCACTACTTTACAGCATTCTTTAATCTTTCCATTTCTGGTTCTTTTAAAAGCTTAAGCTGATCAACAAAAATCTGCGCTATCGATTGTGCTCCTTTTAAAGATAAATGAGTATCATCTGCTTTGTCTTTTTCGTAATACGGACTTTCTCCGGCTTTAAAATGAAGATGCAATTCCTTAGATTTATCAGGTCCGTACGATTGCTCTAATTTTTCGGTATAATGTTCCATATCTATAAAGGGAACTTTATATTCCTGAGCCGTCAATCTGGTTTCCAGCGGGTAATCGCCATGTGTGGGCACCAGAACACCTTTCTCATTAAAATTTCTTCTCGCAATAGAAGTCAGTAAAACAGGAAATGCTCCCTTCTCTCGTGTTTCTTTTACAAAGCGGATGAGATTATACCGATAGGCCGTATGCGGATTGGTATATCGAGTGGAATCTTCTATTTTTTCATCATTATGCCCGAATTCAATCAAAACGTAATCGCCTTTTTTTAATTTTTTATATACAGAATCCCATCGTTTTTCGCTGATAAAACTTTTGGTGCTTCTGCCGTTTACGGCTTTGTTTTCAATTACGATTTTATCTGTAAAAAAAGGCTGTAAAACCTGCGCCCAGCCATGTTCGGGATTTTTTTCAGGATCTTTTTTATTGGCCATTGTCGAATCTCCAATACAGTAGACTGTCGTTTTCTGAGCGAAGCAAACTGAAGTGATAAAAAATGTAACTAAAATATATTTTTTCATATTATATTGGTTTTATTTTTTTTTACCGCAAAGATCGCAGGGAATTACGCAAAGGACGCCAAGTTTTTGATACAAAGCTTTGCGTACTTTGTGTTTTTAGAATCACATAAAATAAAAATCTTTGCGTGCATTGCGGTAAAATTCTCTATGGTTTAGAAACAGCTGACGGCACACTGGCTCTTTGTCCAATAAATACATCTGCCATTAAAACATTTTCAGCATTTTCGTTGGATAATGCATTCTTTGCTTCCTTAATTTCGATATCTGTCAACGTTATATTCTGAATCTTTTTATCGGGAAATCCCTGAATGACAATACCCGATTCAGAAGCTTTATTACAAGTGATATTAGAAAAATGTACATTGGATATATCCGATTGGTAACCTTTGCCTTCTCCATGATAATTTGCCGTAATGTAGATACAGTCTTCCACCTGGTCTAACTGAATATTACGCACAAATATATTTTTAATATATCCGCCGCGATCGGCATTTGTCTTTAAATAGATGCCTCTTTTTAAATAACCAATTGTTTTGCAATTCACCACAAATACATTTTGTACTCCGGCTGACATTTCACTGCCAATTACAACTCCGTGAAGTCCCTTAAAATTACAATTTCTAATTACGATATTCTCGCTTGGTGTTGCTCTATTAGCCCTTCCTTCATGATCTCTTCCTGCTTTGATCGCGACGTTATCATCGCCGTTATCAAAATTTACATTTTCAATCAATACGTTTTTCGAATATTCCGGATCGATACCGTCATTGTTATGATTTAATGATTTATAGCTGATGCCACGAACGGTTATATTCTGGGATTTTAATAAATGCAGACACCAAAAAGGTGAATTTTCGATTCTGATATTTTCTACCAGTATATTTTTACAATTCAGAAACTGAATCATTTGTGGTCTTAAAAAATATCCTTCTCCAAATTTTCTGTTTTCTATTAGGACATTGGTATGGTTCATTTCACGGCTTCGTTCTTTTCCTGCTGCTTCTTTTGCTTTAAAAGTTTTCCATATTTTCCCTCCTTCTCCATCTATTGTTCCCTCGCCGGAAATTACAATGTTCCGGCAGTTATTGGCATAAATAAGCGGACTGTAATTGTATAACATTGTACCCTCCCAACTCGTTAGAACCATTGGCAGATAGTCCGCTGGATTATCACTGAATTTAATTTTCGCCCCTTTTTCTAATTTTAGATTTACATTACTTACAAAATGAATGGGTCCGTTAATTTTATAAATTCCTTTTGGCACCACAATAGTTCCACCGTTCTTCTTTTTACATAAAGCCATCGCCTTATCAAAAACTTTTTTATTGTTAAAAAGAGAATCTCCTTTTGCTCCCAATTTGGCAATATTTATTTGATATGAAGGAATCTTAGGTAGCACAATATTGCTGACAATTGAATCTGCTTTACTTTTCTGAAATGCATTATTTTGTGCAATGGCACTACATGAAAATAACAATATCAGTAGAAATTTGTAATTCATTTTATACTTGTATTATAGTTTGAGACTTTTAAATATACTTTCGTGAAATGATTAAATCTAAAACTCAATTAACTTTGTTTTAAAGAACAATTTTTTGAAATAAATACATAAACATGTATTTTTCTTACAAATTAATTAAAACCGATTTATGAATGTTATTTTTCATAACACCAATTTATTGATTTTAAATTTTCAATAAATTATATCTATTCATAAATGTTTATTTTAAAAACCAATTTGGAACTGTATCACTTAAAATATTTTGCACGGTGTATGAAGCCGCTTGTTTTTTAGAAAGCTGACTGGACCATTTTACTCTTTTTGCCGGTTGATATCCTTCTCCTGTACACTGGTATTCAGCATAAAAAGCATTTTTCTCTGCTTCGGGCTTCGACCAGTTTTCCCAGCCTTCGGATTTAATGTGTTTTCCCATTTGACAATTTACAAAAACTGTCTTCGCATAAATTCTCCACGGTCTTCCCAAATACACTTCTTTTGCTTCCGGATGTGCTGTCAGCTTACAATTAAGGAAAACAAAGCCAAAAGGAATTCCCTGCGGAGTAGACGCTGCTGTGATATAAGAACTTTTAATGCTGTGAATTTCGCAATTTGCGAATACGGCTGTCGCACTCCCAAAAATAAAATCAGTTGTTCCTTCAATGTAACAATCATTAAAATATTGTTTGGCCTCTTTTCCGGACAGATATAAGGTGTCCTGATTTCCCAAAAGACTGCAATTGATCACTTTAACTCTGTTTCCGGTTACAGCTAATGCAATTGCCTGTCCCCGTTCTCCGGAAGAATTTTTAATAGTAAGATTCATAACCGTACAGTCATCGCCTTCTGAGGCAACAGTGTAGGTATAAAAAGTGCTGTTTCTTCCTACATTGATTTTAGAAAAATTATCATCAAATGTAATAATGGTATTTTCTCTGCTTTCTCCTTTGAGGATTACGTTGGTATTCCATTCCGGAATTCTTACTTTTTCATTATAAGTTCCGTTTTTGATATAAATGGTAACTTTCTCGTACGGAAACGCCGGACAGGCATATATTGCATCCTGAATTTTAGAAAAATCTCCCGAACCATCCTGAGCCACGGTAATTAAAACCACATTCTTTTTTTCAGCATTTCCAACTTTTGTCCCATTTTTAACTGCCCAGTCCGGATACTTTTTCAACACTTCTTTTGCTGCGTCCGAATACCAGGAATAACCATTTCTTCTTTCCGGACCAATCTCGTCCAGTGATTTTTTTCGAATTCCGTCACGATCACAAAAGAAGGGTTCGTTGGTTTCCAGGTCCATAAACCTGGCCCAGATGGGATCGGCATTTTGAGTCGGAATCATCTTTTTATCGATAATTTTCCCATCCTCATTTGTTACTCTCTTTTCTTCCAGATTGGTGATTTTTGTCTTTTCAAACCATGCTACGGCACTTTTAACAGCTGTAACAATTTCTGGCGACGGTTTTTCAATTGACATTAAAAGCAATACAATTTTTGCAGATTCATAGCCGCTTAAAGAAGCTAACTCAAAGGCTCTCGCATTGGCAGGAAGTAACGTATTTTCGTCATGCTGCGCGCACCAGGCAGTTAAAATACCATTTTGTTTGTATTGCGTTTTTAAGATACAGTCGATTCCTTTATCGAAAGATTTTTTACATTTTTCAACGATTTCATTTGAAGGTTTAATGCTGTAATAATCGGTTTGGTCTGCAATAGCCCGTATCACATTCAAAATATGAACCATCGAATCGTCATTGTAGGTAATATGGGTATAATAGCCTTTTTTGAGTGGATAGAACTGAGGCCAGCCTCCGTTATCATATTGCGCTTCAAGCAGATAATTTAATCCCTTTAAGAAAGATTCTTTGTATCGCTCATCCTTAACCTGTGCATACATTTTTGACATAAAAAGCATTTCCTGAGTGGTGGCTCCATTGTCAGTAGTGGTTTCAGCGGCAGTTTTTTTCAGAACTAATAAATCACTCTTTTGCTTTTCTGATAATTCCTTTTGCATCTCCGTGTTTTTAGGCCATCCGCCGATATCTCTTTGGTATAGTAAAACATTTTCAGCGATTTTTTTGGCTTCCGCCGAAGCGAACCACGTGGCATCACTCTTCCGAATAATTTCAGACCATTTTTTATATTGCGTTTGTCCCTTTACAGCAAAACAGCAAAGTAAAAGAGAGAGTACTATTTGTTTTTTCAACTGCATTATTTCTTATTATTTTGTTATTCTAAACCAATCTACTGCCACATTTCCCGAATCGTTTTTAACCTCGGTACCCAGGGCAAAAAGTCCGACCTTTGCGCCAATCCACTTTCCTTCCCTCGCGGTAAATTCTTTTCCAATTGCCTGATAGTTTTTATCGTCCAGACTGTAAAAGAAACTGCAGATTCCTCCTTTACTAATTTTCACTCTCAGATAAATCGTATTATTGTCGATTAAAACTGGTTTTGTTTCCGATTCTGAAACCGCTTTATCAAAAGTTCCCGTTTTCTGATTCAAATAGAGTTTGCCGTTATCATTTTTAAAATTCAGGTAACTGTAATCCAATCCCATAATAAGCAAACCTGTACTTTCTCCATTTAATCTCGGATTAAAAGTCAGTTTTGTGGTCGCAGTAAATTCTTCCGCAGGAAACTTTTGTAATAATAAATTTGGAGCATTAAAGATGTTGCTGCTGGTGGTATTACAAAATAAATTGAGATATCCCAGACTTGTCGGCATTCCAAAGTTAATCTGCTTATTGGCCTGCCATTGCCATTGCAACCCTAGTTTTGGCGAATTAAACTCATCTGATTCTGCCGGAGTTTCAACCGCATATTTTTTGCCAACGTTTGGTTTTTTAAACGTAGTTACCGGCTCGCCAATTCCGTTTTTATCAAAATCCTGTCCCATAACCGGCCAGTCATTTTCCCATTTTACAGGCTGCAAATGAACAATACGTCCGTAAGCTCCTTTGTCCTGGAAATGAAAAAACCAGTCTTCTCCGGTTTGTGTGGTAACCCACGCACCCTGATGCGGACCATTTATTGTGGTCGACCCCTGTTCTAAAACTTTCTTTTTTTCGTACGGACCAAAAACATTTTTTGATCTCAAAATGGTTTGCCAGCCCGTGGGAACTCCGCCCGCAGGTGCAAAAATGTAGTAGTAATTATTTCGTTTGTAAAATTTTGGCCCTTCAATTGTTCCTTCGCTTTCGTGTCCGTCAATCACCATTACCTCATCGTTATTAACCACAGTTCCGTCAGGTTTCATGGTGCAAACCACCAATAAACTTTTAATTTGAGCACGGCTTCCTGCAAAGGCATGTACCATATATGCTTTTCCGTCAGTGTCCCAAAGCGGACTCGGATCGATTAGACCTGTTCCGGCTTTTACCAAAAGGGGTTCCGACCACGGACCTTCTGCTTTTTTGGCTTTAATCATGTAAATTCCGAAATCCGGATCCGGATAGTAAATATAGAATTCGTTATTATGGTAATTGATGCTTGGCGCCCAAACTCCATTTCCATGCTGTACTTTATTGTATGTTTCAAACGGTGGCTGCTTTACTAATGCATGACCAATGATTTTCCAGTTGACCAGATCTTTAGAGTGCAAAATCGGCAATCCCGGAATACAATTAAACGACGAAGCCGTCATATAATAATCATCGCCTGCGCGAACAACATCCGGATCGGAATAATCGGCATGAAGAACAGGGTTGGTATAAGTTCCGTCTCCGTTATCAGAAACCCAAACCTGCGCATGATTCTTTTGTACTGAAAAAATAGAAAGAAGAAAAAGGATGATTTTTATATTTTTCATTTTAAATGTGTTTGTGTGGGTTTACTGCGAAGATTTGCTAAGTTTTTTAGGCTGTCAGTCAGAGCGTAGTCGAAGACCTATGCGCAAAGTTTTTGCCACAAAGACCCTAAGACTCAAAATTTTTTCCTGCCCTACATTCTGAGCGCCCTGAAACTTCGGAGAAGAACTACGCGCAAAGTTTTTCGCCACGAATTACACGAATTCCATTAATTTTAAATTCGCGAAAATCCCTGTAATTCGTGGCAAACTTTACTTATCTGTTCAACTCTAAAGCAGCCAGAATAAATGGACCTGTTGCTTTAGGATCGTTGTCTTTTTTTCTTTCGTTTACGTAATATTCGTAAGAACCGTCACGGTATGGATTACCACCCAGACCCGCCACCTGGCAACAATTCGTCAATGTGATTCCGCCGTCTTCGTCTACTTTTTTGATTAATATTTTAGTTAATCCGTCAAAAGCTTTGTTGGCCAATTTTTTATAATTTGCCGGTAAATATCCTTTGTTGGCTCCTTTTGCAAAAGCATAAGCAAACATCGAAGATCCAGAAGCTTCTAAATAGTTTCCTTTCTCTCCGCCTTTGTCTGTTACCTGATGCCATAAACCGGATTTGTCCTGAAATTTAGCCAAAGCCGTCGCAGCATTATTTAGATATTTGACTAATTCTTTATGTTTCGGGTGTTCTTTTGGCATATAATCTAAAACATCAACCAAAGCCATCATATACCAACCCAAAGCTCGCGACCAGAAATTTGGAGAATTACCTGTTTCTTTATTTGCCCATGGCATTTGTTTGCTTTCGTCCCAGGCGTGGTATAATAATCCTGTTTTGGGGTCTGTAGCATGAAGCTGAATCAACTCAAACTGTTTGGCGATATCATCAAAACTTTTTCCATCTTCAAATGTCAGTGTATATTGTGCATAGAAAGGTTCTCCCATGTACAAACCGTCTAACCACATTTGGTTTGGATAAATTTCCTTGTGCCAGAAGCCGCCGCTTGCTGTCCTTGGCTGCTCCTGTAATTGTTTGCGAATTTGCTGTAAAGCTGTTAGATATTTTTTTTCTTTTGAAGTCGCGTAGATATCAAACAGTAATCTCCCCGGAACAACCAGGTCAATATTAAATTTATCAAATTCATAAGTTTTAATAGATCCGTCTTCCTGTACCAATTCGTCTACATAACCTCTGATGTATGCTTTATATCTCGGATCCGGATTTTTTTTATTTAATTCTTCGATAGAATGTAAAACCAAAGCGTGCACATAATCCCATTTTGGCTTTTTGGCGTCATCGAGCATATAAGCTTGAGGATGGCGTTTCATTAACGTTAGAGCCATTTTATCCGACCATTTTAAATTCTTTCCAATCACGATGGCCTTTTTTGCCGGTTCCTGCGACGTAACCTTACAACTCGTAAGAGTCATAACGCAAATCATTAAAACCGACATCAGATAACTTTGCTTTCTACAATTTTTCATTTCAAAATATATTTAAATTCTACTACTTTTCTATTTTTAAGTTCTATCCAACAATCAAACAATCAAACAATCAAACAATCCAATTATCCAATTATCCAATTATCTAACTGTCTAATTATCTAATTGTCTAATTATCAAATCGTCTAATTATCAAATCGTCTAATTATCTAATTCAATAGCGGCTAAAATAAAAGGTCCTAATCCGTGTGAATTATCGACTTTAATTTTTTCGCCTGTGTAATATTCGTACGAACCATCCCGATACGGATTTCCGCCCAATCCCGCGCTGGCACAAACCTGCGTAATGTGAAGTTCGCCATCGGCATCGACCTTAATTAATTTTTTCACAATTCCGTCAAAACCTTTTAAAGCTGCTTTTTTATAACTTTCTGACAAATATCCTTTTTTGGCTCCTTTCGCAAAAGCGTAAACAAACATTTCAGAACCGGAAGCTTCCAGATAATTTCCTTTTTTATTTCCTGCATCGGTTACCTGATACCATAGGCCCGACTGATCCTGATATTTTAAAACTGCTATTGAAATATCATTTAAAAACTTAATCAATTCTTTTCTTTTGGGATGTTCTTTTGGCATATAATCCAGAACATCAACCAAAGCCATCATATACCAGCCAATCGAACGCGACCAAAAGTTTGGCGAAGTTCCTGTCGTTTTATTCGCCCAATCCATTTTCTTACTTTCATCCCAGGCGTGAAAAAGCAATCCTGTTTTTAAATCTAAAGTATGTTTATGTACTTCTTCAAACTGTTTGGCGATATCATTAAAAGCCTCTCCATTTTCAAATTCTGCAGTATATCTCGCATAAAAAGGTTCACCCATATACAAACCGTCCAGCCACATTTGATTGGGATATATTTTCTTGTGCCAGAATCCGCCGGAATTCGTTCTTGGATGTGTTTCCAATTGTTTTCTTAGCGTTTGCATTGCTGTTAAATACCGTTTTTCTTTGGTTGCATCGTAAAGATCAAAAAGTATTTTTCCTGCATTTATATTATCAATATTATAATCTTCCAGTTTGTAATTCAGGATTTCTCCCGAATCGTTAATAGTCGATTCTGCATAACCTCTGGCATATTCCAGATAAACCGGGTTTTTGGTTTCTTTATACAATTGCTCAAAAGACAACATGGCCAAACCGATTTTGTAATCCCATTTCGGCTTTTGATTCTGATCAATCTGCCACGCTTTGGGAGCACGTTTCATGATAGAAAGTGCCATTCTTTCGGACCATTTTAAATCTTTAGAAATAACATTTGATGCATTCTCCTGACCCGCAACTGAAAGGTTGAAAACTACGATTCCAATCCATAAAATTAAAACACGAAATTTATTTTTAGTATAATTCATGAGATTGTTTTTAACTTGTTATTTGTTCAGTTCAATTGCACTTAATAAAAATGCACCATACGCAATGGCTCCGTTATCCTTCCTTTTTGAGGTCAAATAATAATCGTTTGTTCCATCGCGGAAAGGTTTTCCTCCCAGACCAATATTAGAGGAGCTGTTTATGATATTAACCTCTCCTTTTTTGTCGACTTTTATAAATTCTTTTACAAAACTGTCAAAAGATTTCTTTGCCGTCGACTTGTAAACGGAAGGCAAATACCCTTTGTCTGCACCTTTCGCAAAAGCATAAATAATCATTCCTGAAGCTGAAGACTCTACATAATTTCCTAATTGCTCTGGTTTGTCGGCCACCTGATACCACAGTCCTGAATCGCTTTTGTACTGATTTACATTTTTGGCAATCTGATTCAAATACCCCACCAAAATTTTATATTTTGGATGCGATTTCGGAAAATAATCTAAAGTTTCCACCAGCGCAATCATGTACAAGCCAATTCCACGGCCCCAAACTGTGGGAGAAGTACCGGTTTGTTTATCGGCCCAGGCAATTTCTTTACTTTCGTCCCATGCCTGAAAAACCAAACCGCTTTTTTGATCCAGAATATGATTTTGAACCAGCTCGAACTGTCGGGCAACATCCTCTAAATTTTTGCCGTTTTCATACTTAACCGTAAATTGTGTGTAAAAAGGTTCTGCCATATACAGACCGTCAATCCACATTTGATTGGGATAGATTTGTTTGTGCCAAAATCCACCGCTTGGCGTTCTCGGCTGCGTTTCTAACTGATTTCTGACTTTTCCTAAAATCTGAAAATAACGGGAATCTTTGGTAACATCATATAAATTAAACAACAGCTTTGTCGGATTGAGATTGTCAATATTGTATTCTTTGAGGTCGTATTTTTTAATATTTCCTGTACTGTCAATACTCTCATCTACATATTCCTTAATATAATTTAGATACTTTGGATCCTTAGTTTTCAAATATAATTTTTCAAAACCAGACAATACAAAACCCATTTTATAATCCCATTTTGGCTTTTCATTTCCATCAAGCTGCCACGCTTCCGGATATTTATTCAAAATAGTCAAAGCCGTTCTCTCTGACCATTTTAAATCGTCAGCTAAACTTTTCTGATTTTGCGAAATACCCTTTAAACTAAAAAGCATCAAAAAGATAAAAATGCAGCTTTTGGAAATGTTTTTATACATATTCTTTGTTTTTTTGTTTCAGGTTTCAGGTTTCAAGTTACTGGAACCTGAAACCTGAAACCTGAAACTTTAAAATCTCTAGATCTTTCCTTTCTTATTTAATACTTCTAATCTTTCATTTAAGTATTTTTCGAATTCCTCTTTCGATTTAATTCCGTTCACCTCTTGTTCCCAGGCTCCTAAAAGATAAAAAGTCGTTGCTTTAGTTGTAGGTTTGAAAACCAGAAGATAATCTAAATCGGTATCTTCAATACTTTCTATCGTTTTTACTTCATAAAAAATAGCCATTCCTAATTTGTCCGGCACCAGAGATTGCGCTCCGTAAGTGGCCAGATACGCCCATTTTTTATTTTTGCTCTCCTTTTTAAGAAGGTCTGTATTTTTTTGTTTGACAATTCCGGTACAAATTCCTTTAATTTCTTTTGACGCCTTAATGGTATGCTGTGTATAAAGATTATCTGGTTTGATTGTCAATTCAGATATAAAATCAATTTTGTCAGAAGCCGTCTTCCATCCGTAATAATTCACTTTTACAACCGATTCTTTTGCCTTGTTAGAAACGGTCGCAATAGTCGAATCTACATCACGAAAGTGTAATTTTTCTTTATTTAAATAACGGTCTATAGATCCAATTCCGATTCCTTTTCCGGCTTTTAAAATATCGGCTCCCCAATCGCTCATTTCGTGATAAGAATCAAAATTGTCCTGACCTACTAATGGCAAAATATTTTTTGAAGTTTTCTTTCCGAAAATATCAATTGCATTTCTCCAGTCCAGATACAGACGGTAACCAATTCTGTTATTTTCCCATCCCGGACCTTCATAACGAATGTCAAAAGAATGATCTGTATGCTCTGGAGCCAATTTTAACCGATCCACATTTTTAAATACGGTCCCTCCTTTATACTTTCTTCCTTCCCATTTTCCGTCTGTTTTAGCAGAAATTTCGGCGTATGTTTTATTGGTTTTAATATCGTATTGCTGCGCATTAATGGCCGTTAAACCTGCAAAAAATAAAACAGCTGTGGTGATTCTTGTCTTCATTGGTATGCTTATTTAAAAATTTTATCTAAAAATTGTGTGGTATACGAAATAGTCTGACCGAACCAGGGTTCGAAAAACCAAAAAGAATGCGGAGAATCTTCTATCGTTTTAACTTCGTTATAAATTTTGTTTTTGTTCAAAATTGCAATCATATCCTCTCTTCCAGCGTGAAATCTTGGTATGCTGCTGCAGATAAAAAGCGTTGGCGGAGTATGTTTATTGGTATGAGTTAATGCTGAAGCGGTCTTCCACACTTCGGGTTTTTCATCTGATTTTCCTCCCAGCCAAAATGCTGCCATATCTCCTTCTGAAGATTCCGGATGTTTAAAGGCTAAAACGCCGTCTATATCAACAATAGCATGCACTTCTGAAGAAGATTTACTTTTAAAATTCTGATCTTCAAATATCGGATTATCATTTGTTGTACCAATCAAAGCTGCCATTTGCCCGCCCGAAGAACAGCCTAAAACCGCAATTTTGTCTGGATCTACATGAAATTTTCCTGCATTGTCTTTTATAAATTTAATTGCATTTTTAACGTCTATAACTCCCGTTGGATATTTTGCTTCTAATGATAATCTGTATTCTATTGAAAAACAGGAATAGCCCTTTGCTGCTATCTCTTTGGCCAGAAACTGCATCTGGTTTTTATTTCCTGAACGCCATCCGCCTCCGTGGATCATGATAACTGCCGGATTTCGTTTTTTACTTTTATTGATGAATGCATCAAAATGTAAAATCCGATCTTGATCTTTATTATAAACCAAATCAAATTGTTCCTGAACCTTTTCATTTACTTTGATTTCAGGAATGGTAATAAAAGGATATTTTTTAATCAATTTTGCGTAAGTACTTTTTACGGTATACGAAGTATCCGTCTGGTACTGCTGACTATGGGCCGCAATACAATTAAAAAGTACTATTAAAATTAATCCAATTTTTCGCATTTACTTTTAACTTTTTAGTTAAGAAAGGAGTTCGACAAAATCAAACTCCTTTTTAACTACTTCAAAAAACAATAGTTCTCAAAAAACTAACAAATTACTAATAACCAGGATTTTGAGGAAAATCTTTATTTTGGTTTAAATCCAAAACGGTTTGAGGTATTGGTCTTAAGATTTTAAGTTTTCCATCAACACCCACAAAATTCGCTTCTTTTATTTTATAGTTATGAGCAGAGGCTCTTGCCACTAGTGTTCCGGTACGTTTTAAGTCAAACCATCTTTTATATTCTCCTAATAATTCTCTTGCTCTTTCATCTAGAATATAATCGATATTAAACTGAGCTGCAGTTGCGTTTGCGACACCTGCTCTTCTTCTTACTTCGTTTAAACGGTCTAAACCAGTTCCCGGATTCCCAGCTTTTAAATATGCTTCTGCCGCAACTAAATACGTTTCTCCAAGTCTTGATAAAATAATATCTCTTGTACTTACCGGACCTGTGCTTGAAGGCGTTGTCGGATCCGGATCATCAAATTTCTTAACCGGAATAGTGTACGCATCTAAGTTTTTTATTAAAGTATGTTCGGCAGAATATTCTCCCCACGGATGATACACAAAAGTAGCAGCTAATCTGGAAGCGTTTGCTGTCATCCACGCTGTCTTGTCTGCCGGCGTAAACCATTTTGGCTCATAAAAATGTCTCACTTTTAAAGATGCCGGGTTTGTGCTTCTGTAATACGGATAGTACAAAACTGTTTTTGTTACCCCATTTGTAGTTTCCGGTCCTTCCAGAATTTCAGTCATAAAAGTAGCATCCCATCTTTTATCGCCTTTTTCAAATAGACTTAAAGCAAATCCTGTCGGACACAAATTATAACTTCTTAGAGGTGCTCCTGTTTCTGCTCCTCCTAAATAAGAACTAAAATAGTAAAACTGGTTATTACCCAATTTTGTAGGGTCTGTACTGGTAGAAGCTTTATCGTACTGAACTGAGAAAATAGTTTCTGCATTTAAATCATTTCCTGGTTTAAAAAGTTGATCAGCAGCGATATTTAAAGGCTGTCCCGCAATTGCGGCATCTGCATAAGCTGCTGCTTTTGTAAAATCATCCGGAGCGGCAAACGTTTCGTAACCTCTTGTTAAATAAACTTTTGCCAGTAAATCATTTACAGCTCTTTTGTTAACTCTTCCTGTTGTGGCATAAGCTCCGGTTCCTACCGAGGCAAGAGAAGCTTCAAGATCTGTGATGATTTGTTTGTAAACATCTTCAGCAGTATCTCTCTTAAAAGACAATACTGGTGTTGTAATATTATCCAGAACAATTGGAACTCCTCCATAAGTCTGTACTAACAAAAAATAAGCATTCGCTCTCAGGTAACGCGCTTCGCCCACTAATGCATTTAAATTTGGGGTTTGTTCTGTAATTGTTGAATAATATACTGTTTTATTGACCGCCTGAATCTGCTGATAACAAGAGTTATACAAATCTGCCACATTATCTGAGGACGGAATTAAAAGCGTGTACTGACTCAATCCTGCCGGCTCTGGAGTTCTTCCTTCTGCATATAAATCAGTTCCCGATTCAAACAACCATGGATTTCCTCCATAAATTCCTTTTAACCAGGCGTAATTTGAATTTACCAGTAACTGAAATCCAGATGCGGTTTTATAAGTTTCATCTGCAGGAACAAATGATTTACTTTCTTCTTCAATATAATCATTGCAGCTACTTACAGAAACAGCAATTATTCCTAACATTATTATTATTTTTTTCATCTGATATCTTTATTAAAATTTAACACTTAACCCTAATTGCGTTGTAACAGCTGCCGGACGGTTTACACCAAAAGGCGAAGCTGCCCACTCCGGATCATATCCGTCAAATTTTGTAAACACAAATGGATCTAAAACATTTACATAAATTCTGAAATTGCTGATTTTTAATTTCTTCAATAAATCAGAATTTAATGTGTAACCTAAAGATATATTTTTGATTTTTACATAAGAGGCATCTCTGTAATAACCAAATAAAGAGGTCCAGTAAGCACCGGCTCCAGTTGCAACTGGTCCTGGTCTTGGATTTTCATTGTTTGCATTGGCTTCGATTCCCGCTCCGTTTGTCGGAATAAAATAATCCATTGCTATTTTTTGTCTTCCTCTGTCACTTACATCAGCAAAATTTTGGTGGAATGTACTCAAAACCGTCTGTCCCTGACTTGTAATTACCGAGAAGTTAAAATCGAACTGACCTACATTTAACTTGGAGTAAAAACTTCCCTGCCATTCCGGATTCGGATTTCCGATTACCGTTCTGTCATCCTGATTGAATTTACCGTCGCCATTTAAGTCTTTTGGTCTCGCCTGTCCGGGAGCCATTCCGTACGACGCAGCTGCTGCAGCTTCACTTTCCTGCCAAACTCCGTCATATATGTAATTGTAGTTAGGATTTAAAGGCGCTCCTAAAATTAGTTTGTTTCCAATATCACTAACCTGATCCTGATTGTAGATAGACTCTAATTTATTTACGTTTTTAGTAAAAGTAAAAGTAGTTTCCCAACTTACATTTTTAGATCTGATATTTTTAGTTGTCAATAAAACTTCAATTCCTTTGTTGCTTACAGATCCTACGTTTGCAAACGTATTTTTCCATCCGGATTCTGCCGGTAATTGTTGTTTGTAAATCAAATCATCAGACAATCTGTCGTAAACGTCTACCGTACCTGTAATTCTGTTTTTTAAGAAACCAAAATCAATACCTAAATTATACTCTCTGGTTTTTTCCCAGGTTAAATTTGGATTTGCAAGATTTTCAGACTGCCATCCCGAAACTACATTTGGACCCGCAGCATAAAAAGTCTGTTGGTTTAGTAATGCCTGAGAAGTATAAGGTGCTACGTTATCATTACCGGTGTAACCGATACTGGCACGTAATTTCAAATCAGAAATCACTGAACTATTTTCTAAAAATGATTCTTTGCTTAATTTCCATCCTAAAGCCAAAGATGGGAAACTTTGCCATTTATTGCCGTCAGATAAAACAGACGAACCATCCCATCTGCTAGATGCTGTCACTAAGTATTTGTCTTTAAATGCATAGTTTAAACGAACAGCATACGAATTTAAAGTGTTTTTTGCATAAGAAGATTTTACCACATAACTGGTCTGAACTCCCGAACCCATATTATCCGTACCTACATTAAAAGGCTGATTGTTAGAATACAACGAAGAGAACTCATCCACATTAGAATACAAACTCTGAAGTAACAATACACTAAAATCGTGCACCTCGTTAAAAGTATGTTTAATATCAATTTGATTGTCCCAGGTATAATTGAAGTTGTTGAAATTTTCCAGTGTTGCAGAATTTTTCCCATTCAATGTTACACCTGCATTTGTTTGTGCGGTATATGCTCTTGAATTTTGTGTATCCATAATTCCTGCTGCAAATGTCGTTTTAAACGAAAGCCATTTTAAGGGCTGATACTGGAAATATGCATTTCCGACGGTCTGCCATGTTTTTTCGGTTTGAGAAGAATTCGCAATTTCCATTAAAGGATTAACCGCGGATGTTTTATTAATTGCCCATGAACCATCAGGATAGGTTAGTTTTCCCGGAAGAAAAAATAACGTTCCCACTTTCTCATTTCCGGCGGCATCTACAGCCCACGGAGACATTAACGGACTAAGTCTGAAAGCATCCTGCATGGCCAGATCACTTCCTAACTGGTTGTCCAGTCTTGCAATGGTAACATTGACACCAGTAGAAAATTTATCGTTTATTTTATGATTTAATCCCAGTTTAAAAGAATATTTATCTGTCGCATCATTTTCAAGTAAACCACGGTCACTCTGAATTCCGAAGCCTAAATTATAACTTAAACCATTGTCAGAACGTCCTGAAATATTCAGGTAATTATTCTCTGTCATTCCTGATTGCAGTACCGCATCATACCAGTCGAAGTTGTAACCACTGTTGGCGCGTGAAACCAATAGCGGACTCTGATTTCCTGCTAAAGTCGCCAATTGTGCCGGAGTTTGCGTTGCAGGTGTGGCACTCATATAAGCTACCTGATGAAATTTCCACCATTGTTCCCCGGTCATCATCTTTGGTAATCTGGCTGCAGATTTATTTCCGTATGATGTATCAAAGGTTACACTGATTCCTGCTTTTGCGCTTGTACCGCTTTTTGTTGTTACAATGATAACCCCGTTTGAACCTCTTGAACCGTAGATTGCAGCAGAAGAGGCATCTTTTAAAACATCCATTCTTGCAATATCCTGTGGATTTAAGAAATCAATTCCGTCCATAGGCACACCGTCTACTACGTATAAAGGAGAAGAACCAACCTGACTCGGATTACTAGAATCTGCAATCAGAGAGTTATTTCCTCTGATAACCACTTTAAAACCATCACCGGCACGTCCTGATGAAGAGGAGATCTGCACCCCCGGAGTACTTCCCTGAATAGCTTCTAATGGGTTTATTGTATTTCTTTCTGTAATTGTTGCGGCGCTAATCGTACTAACCGAACCTGTAAGATCGGTTTTTTTAACAGACCCATATCCTACAACCACAACCTCTGTCAAAGCATTTGATTGTTCTGCAAGACTTACATTGATTTTAGATTTTCCCGCGACACTAATTTCCTGTGTCTGAAATCCCAGATACGTAATAACCAAAATCGCTTTTGAATTGCTTACGTTAATTTTAAAACTTCCTTCAAAATCTGTCGAAGTTCCGTTTTTAGTTCCCTTTTCATTGATATTTACTCCCGGCAGCGATAATCCTGCTGCGTCTGTAATTTTCCCTTCAATTGTTGTTGACTGCGCATTTGTAGTGTTGCACAGCAGTAAATTCAGGAAAAATAAAAATACAAGACTGCATCTTTTTTTTCTCTTTGATAATTGTTTAATACTCATAATGTGGTTTAATGTTTGGTTAATAGTGTTTAGTTTTTAACAGATTCTACTCTTTTCTCATTGATATAGGTGTTTATAAAGTTTATGTTTTTTACGTTTTTTAATAAATAGACAGAATCTACCTTATCTATTTTTACATCTTTAAGTGTAATATTTTCGACAGGCGATTCTTTGTATCCTTCTGCCCAAACGCTGTATTTACCACCGTTTTTAACAGTTATATTTTCTAAGCTTACATTACGGATGGTCGGAATAAAATTTCCAGTCTGAGAACCGTACACATTATAAAACATGTTTAATTTTAAAACACATTCTTTTACCGTTCCCACTTCCAGGTTTCGAACATAAATATCTTCGATAATTCCTCCTCTTCTCGAATTGGTTTTGATTCTGATGGCGCGGTCCAGATTCGGACTGTCCATGACGCAATTTTCTACGAAAACATGGTTTACTCCTGCAGAAATTTCGCTGCCGATGACAACACCGCCATGTCCGTCAATCATTTTGCAGTTTTGCACGATTATATTTTTTGACGGAATTGCTACTCTTCTTCCGTCGCCATCACGTCCTGCTTTTATTGCAATGCAATCATCCCCTGTATTAAAAGTGCAGTTTTTAATAATAATGTTTTGAGAATATTCAGGATCACATCCATCATTATTGGGGCCGTGGCTGTTGACCGTTACACCGTCAATAATCATGTTTTTGGTTTTAATCGGATGCAAAATCCAGAAAGGAGAATTGATTATGGTAACCTCTTTTATTAAAGCGGTATTACAATCAAAAAATTCAATAAAATTAGGTCTCAGGTAACGCCCTTCACCAAAAACCCTTTCTGCAACCGGCACACCTTTTTCTGCCATTTCGACCAAAACTTCCCGATTTGAAGGATCATTTTGAGACGGGGTTCCTTTTTTCCAGCCATACGTTTTAGATCCGGCCCAGGCCCACCAATTGGTACTGTCTGCCTGTCCGTTTAGAGTTCCTTTTCCTGTAATGGCAATATTGGTTTTGTTCTTCGCATAAATTAGCGGTGAATAGTTCATTACTTCTGTTCCTTCCCAGGAAGTATGAACAATAGGATAATCGTTTGGATTTATACTAAAAAGAATCTCAGCATTATCTTCTAAATGCAGATTTACATTACTTTCTAAGTGAATTGCCCCGGTTAAATATTTTCCGTTTGGTACTAAAACCTGCCCTCCACCATTTGAAGCGCATTCTTTTATTGCCTTTTCAAAAGCCTGAGTGTTTAACGTTTTACCATCTGCAACAGCACCAAACTGATTTATATTATATATTTTGTTTTTAAAATTGGTATGTGGAATGCTGTTGACAACCAAATCCATTTTTTTCCACGGATCATTATCTGCAGCAGAAAAACTTTTTTTTGCGCACGCTCCGGCTAAAACGCCAAATGCCGTTAAAAATATAATCCATTTAAATGTAAAGTTCTTATTTGGAATCATAACGCAGTATTTCTTATTTACATCAAAAACATCACAATAATTATGTAATCGATTACACGAAAGTAGAAAAATACTTCTTACTCACCAAATTTATTTAGAAAAAAAATGTATATTTAATTTTTATTGCAAAAAATAATTACATTTAATGCAAAAAAACATATAATTTATTATCATTGTATAGCTGAAAACGTTTGCGTTTTTCTCTAGGGTAATCGATAACAATTTATGTAGCATAATAAAAAATAATGTATTTTTGTCTAAAAATAATCTCAAAAACTTTTTTTTGAATGAGCGAAAAAGTAACTATTTATGATATTGCTGAAAAATTAAATATCACCGCTGCAACTGTTTCCAGAGCGTTAAACAACAATCCGAAAATAAAAGAAGCAACGCGTGAGCTGGTTATTAAAACCGCAGCAGCCATGAATTATAAGCAAAATAAATTGGCGCTGGCTTTAAAGAGCGGTCGAAGTAACAATATTGGAGTTATTGTTCCGCGTATTGACAGCAATTTTTTCGCCTCTGTCATCAGAGGAATTGAAGAAGAACTTTATCCTCACGGCTATCAGGTTATTATTTGCCAGACGCACGAAAGCATTAAAAGAGAAAATGAAAATCTTCATACACTTATAGACGCTCAGGTAGACGGCATTATGATGTCGGTTACCGGCGTTTCCAATGATAATGACAGCGCTTTCAGAAATGTTTTAGAAAAAAATGTACCCTTAATATTTTTTGACAGAAGTAAACATATAGACGGTGTAAGTTCTGTAACCATTAATGACTTTAAAGGCGGTTATCTGGCGACCAAGCATTTAATCGATGAAGGCTGCAGCCATATTGCCCACCTTTCAGGAGATCAGTCTTTAGACATATTTAAAAATAGGTTTTTAGGATACAAACAGGCTTTACTGGACAACGGACTTACTTTTAATGAGGAATTTGTTATTCATGTAAAAAGTAGTGTAGATGCCGGCAAAGAGGCAGTTAACACTTTACTGCAGTTAAAAACCCCGCCTGATGCCATTTTTTCATCAAGTGATTTTGCTGCCTTGGGTGCTATTCAGGAACTGCAAAGCAGAAATATCAGTATTCCAAATGAATTTTGCGTTGCCGGTTTCAGTAACGAACCGTTTACAAAATTTATGGAACTTTCTATTACATCTGTCGATCAGTCACCTTTGGAAATGGGAAAAATGTCTGCACGTGTTTTCTTAGAACAAGTGGATAAAACCGATACAATCAAAATCGAAAAAAAGGTAGTGTTAGCTCCGGAATTGCATATTCGTAAATCTTCTACCAGAACTGCTAATTAAACCATATAAGTGATATAAGTTCATTTAAATAATTTTTAGCTGCAATTAAAAAGCCCTATAACCAATTTGTGATTATAGGGCTTAATTTATTAAGCTAAAATGGACTTATATAACTTATATGGTTTAAAAACTTACAAAGAAACTCCTCTTTTCCAAGGAATAAAGTCATTTTGATTTAAAATTGCTGCTTTGGTTTTTACAGTACCGCTAGCAATATTAATAATAGCCTCCAGCATTTCATCAGACATTTCTTCGATAGATTTTTCTCCTTTAATAATGCCTCCAGTGTCAATATCGATAATATCAGACATTTTTGCAGCTAACTCTGAGTTAGAAGATATTTTTACTACCGGCGCAATTGGATTTCCTGTAGGAGTTCCTAAACCGGTTGTAAACAATACCATATTAGCTCCTGAACCTACCATTGCAGTTGTACATTCAACATCATTTCCTGGTGTGCATAACAATGTTAATCCTGGTTCGTTAATATACTCTCCATAATCGTAAACGCCCGCAATTGGAGATGTTCCACCTTTTTTAGCTGCTCCTGCAGATTTCATAGCATCGGTAATCAGACCGTCTTTGATGTTTCCCGGCGACGGATTCATATCAAATCCTGAACCTGCATCTACCACCGTTTTTTCGTACCATTTCATTAAATCCAGAAAACGTTTTCCATCTTCATCATCAACACAACGGTTTACTAATTCCTGCTCTACACCACATAATTCAGGAAACTCAGAAAGAATTGTCGTTCCTCCTAATGCGGCCAATTTGTCAGACAATACTCCTAAAGTCGGATTAGCAGAAATTCCGGAGAATCCGTCAGATCCTCCACATTCTAAACCAATTCTTAATTTAGATAAAGGCGCTGGTTCTCTCTTAATTTCGTTTGCTTTTTTAATCGCCTCAAAAGTATCTTTAACCACACTGCTCAACATTGTTTCTATAGTTCCGATAGATTGCTGATCGTAAATTAAAACCGGTTTTTTACTGTGCGGATTAATAGCATCTAAAGCATCTTTGAAAATCTGAATCTGTAGATTTTGACATCCTAAACTCAATACTGTAGCTCCGGCAACATTCGGATTGTTTACATAACCAGCTAAAAGTTTAGCCAGACTATGAGAATCCTGACGTATTCCGCCACAGCCACCCTGATGCGTAATGAATTTTACTTCAATATTATTAAACAAGTTCGCATCGTTTGAAGCTTCCTGATTTCCTGCACCACCGGTTTCTGATTTCACTAAAGAACGCAACAATAACTGATAATCGTTTTCTTTAGGTTTCATTAATTCTTTCTCAAAAATATCTTTTAAGATCTCGATATTTCTGTTTTCACAAAATACCAACGGAAAAAACAACCATACATTTTCTGTTCCTACCTGCCCGTCTTCTCTGTGATAGCCCTGCCACGTTCTGTCTTTCCATTTGTCAACATTTGGAGCAGACCAGCCAATAGTTTCTGTTTTACCAGTTACCTTGTCACTTTCGTGTTTTACGTTTTCAGTAGAAAGCAATCCTCCTCTTTCGATTCTTGCACTTGCTTTTCCAACCAAAACACCGTACATAATGATTCTGTCCCCCACATTAAAAGGAACCATTGCAATCTTATGTTTCATTTTTACATCAGACTCAACGGCAATTGATTCTCCTTCAAAATCAATAACTTCGCCTGCAGTAAGATTCACCAAAGCTACCGCAACATTGTCGGTAGGATGAACTTTTATTAGTTTTTTTTGCGTTGCCATAATTAACCTTTGTTCTTTGTTCTTTTTCCTGTGTTTTTATTTTATTCTTTCCTGAAATTTAGCAAAACCTGCTTCAACACCGTTTGCATCAATTTCTTCCAATGCTATTGTAATTGCTTTTGTCAATCCCGGAACTTCGGTTAAATCTTCGTCCCAGAAACCTTTATTTTGCAATGTTAAACGAGCAATTTTTTCGTAATCATCCGATTTCCAAAGTCCGCTAAAGAACGTTGTAATATCTTCACCATCTTTAACCGGCAATTCCTGTCCGTTCCATGTTCCTTTGTAGAAACGAATTAAACTCGCGAATGAAAAAGTCAAATTTGCAGGTAATTTTTTGTTAGTGTTATAATATCCCAATAAACTAGGCAAAACTCTTACTTTGAATTTCGAGATAGAATTCAATGCAATATCAGCAAGTGCATGTTTAATAAATGGATTTTTAAATCGGTCCATTACTTCCTCAGAATAGGCCGTAATTTCATTTTTGTCCATATCCAGCGTTTCACTAATTTCACTAATAACGCTATTTACAAATTTTCCGGTAAAATCTCCGTTAACAGTTTCCATCACTAATTTGTTACCATGCAAAAGTGAAAAAGGAACCATTGCTGTGTGCGCACCGTTTAAAATACGGACTTTAATCATTTTAAAAGGACGTATATCATCAACGATTTTTACATTCAGATCCGTTTTATGAAAAGGTAATTTTGCTTTTAAAGCATCTCCGCCTTCAATAGCCCAAAGAAAAAATGGTTCAGCAGCGACAATTAAATTGTCTTCATAATCTAATTTATTATTGTATTCTTCAATTTCAGCTCTTGGATATCCAGGAACAATTCTGTCCACCAAAGTACTGTGATAGGTACAAGCATCTGATACCCATGTTTTAAATGCATCTTCTAACTTCCATGTATCACAATACTGCAGAATATATTTTTTCAGTGTCTCTGAGTTATAATCAATCAATTCACAAGGAATGATTGTTACTCCTTTAGACGCATCACCATTAAAATGTTTAAATCTTTCGTATAATAAAACAGTCAGCTTTGCAGGAAATGACACGGGTGGCTGCATGTCGGGAGTATCACTCTCAATGAATTCAATTCCAGCTTCTGTAGTATTAGAAACAATAAACTGAAGCTCTTCTTCTTTGGCCAAAGCCAAATAACTTGCAAATTCAGTGTAAGGGTTTACCGTTTTTACAATATTAGAAATTAACTCAATATCCTGTATTTTTTCCCCTTTTTTAATTCCGTTCATAAACAAAGTATACAAACCGTCCTGATCATTAATCATGTTCACCATACCATCTTTCAAAGGCTGAACTATTGCAATACCGGCATTAAAATCTACTTCCTTATTTAGTTTGTGAAAAGCGTAATCTACAAAAGCTCTTAAAAAGTTACCTTCTCCAAACTGAACCACCTTAATAGGCTGTAACTTTTCTAATCCTGTATTTATTCTATTTAATTTTTTCATTTACAATTTCTTTAAAGCGTTATTAAATAATCACTTAAAACCTTATTTTTTAATTTCAACCTCTTAAATTGTAAAAGAAACATTACACCTGTTTAGTAAAACAAACCTGCTGTGAGGAATGGCGGGTAAATTTTGCAAGCGTAATGCTCAATTACAATCTCTAAAAATCTAAAAAAAACTTATAAAACAAGGAGTTGGCGTGATTACTCCTTCATTTTATTTTCTAATGTCTTTTATAATATCTAAGACCTGACGAACTTTTGCTGTTAAACCGTCGAAGTCTTTTTTGTCTAATATTTCTTTTGAAATTAATTGCGAACCCAAACCAACACAAGTCGCGCCGGCATTGAGCCAGGAACTTAAACTTTCTACCGTTGAATAAACACCTCCTGTAGGCATAATATTCGTCCACGGGCATGGGCCTTTTATTGCTTTAATAAATTCCGGTCCGTAAATATCTGCGGGAAACAATTTTACAATTTCGCAGCCTAATTCTTCTGCTCTTGCAATTTCTGTCAGAGTCCCGCAGCCTGGCGACCACAATACTTTTCTTCGGTTACAGGCAATTGCGATATCTTCCCTAAAAACCGGAGTTACAATAAAATTGGCGCCCAAACTCATGTACAATGAAGCCGAAGCCGCATCTGTAACAGAACCAACGCCCAAAATCATTCCAGGAAGTTCTGCTAAAGCATATTTATTTAAAGCACCGAAGACCTCATGCGCAAAATCGCCTCTGCTTGTAAATTCCATTAATCTGGAACCTCCGTCGTAACAGGCTTTTAAAACTTTTTTACTTAATTCGATATCCGAATGAAAAAACAACGGAACCATACCGTTTTCCTTCATTTGGGCCGCGACTTCTAATCTTGAAAATTTTGCCATTTTTATATTTACAATTATCTGGACACCAACGCAGAACCGTCACCGTCAATCATATTCTCTACTTCTTTTAAAGTAACCAAATTGTAATCTCCTGCAATTGTATGTTTTAAGCAACAAGCTGCAACTGCAAAATTTAATGCTCTCTGGTTATTATTTTGATATTCCAACAGTCCGTAAATTAATCCGCCCATAAAGGCATCGCCACTTCCTACACGGTCTACAACCGGAGTGACTTCTTTAACAGCAGCACTATGAATTGCCTTTCCGTCGTATAAAATTCCGCCAATTCTCTGGTGTGAAGCGCTTACAGAATAACGAAGTGTGGTTGCAGCGATTTTTAAATTCGGAATCAATTCGAATAATTTATCGTATAAAACTGGAAGTGTTTTCTCATCCTGATAATTCGGATTTACTTTCGGAATTCCTAACATAAAATACGCTGTGTCAATATCTCCTAAAATCACGTTGCTGTACTGCAGCATTTCCGGCATTACCTCGCTTGGTGTTTTGCCGTATTGCCATAATTTTGATCTGTAATTTAAATCACAGGAAATTTTGATTCCTTTTTTGTGAGCGACTTTAATCGCTTCTAAACAAGCTTCTGCAGCAGATTGAGAAATCGCCGGAGTAATTCCACTCCAGTGAAACCACTCTGCACCTTCCAAAACTGTATCCCAGTCCACCTGACCTTTCTGGATTGTCGACATGGCGCTGTGTGCACGATCGTAGACCACATTGCTTCCGCGGGTACCTGCACCGGTTTCCAGGAAATAAATTCCTAAACGTTCTCCTCCATAAACAATGTTTTTGGATTCTACGTTCATTTTTCGTATTTCCTTCAGGGCAGAAAAACCAATTTCGTTTTCCGGCAATCTCGTTACAAACTCAGCATTTACGCCATAATTTGCCAAAGAAACACACACGTTAAATTCTCCACCTCCATAAGTAGCACCAAATGCTGTAGATTGTGAAAAACGTAAGTGTCTCTCCGTCGAAAGACGAAGCATGATTTCTCCAAATGCAACTACTCTACTCATATTATATTTTTATTTTACCATTAAGGTATTTTTTACCATTAAGAAATTAAGGAAATTAAGTTTTATTTATTGAAAGAAATCCAAAATAAGTTAGAGATTTCCCAATTCTGAACCTGAAAGGTTCATATGTTTATAGATCTAAAATTATTCTCAAACATACGACTCCGTAGGAGTCGAACGTGGCTAAAATTGTTCATTTGCTATAAACATGTGAAGCTTTCAGCTTCTAAAATCAGATTCCAAAAAAAACTTAATTTTCTTAATGTCTTAATGGTTCAAAAAACTTTTCTTAAAACTTGAAATACTCTTTTGCGTTATTGTATGAGATGTCTGAAACTAATTTTCCGATCCATTCCATATCGTTTGGCAGCTCCCCTCTTTTGATTTCGTCTCCCAAAAGATTACATAAAATACGTCTGAAATATTCGTGTCTTGGGAACGATAAGAAACTTCTCGAATCTGTCAGCATTCCAACAAAACAGCTAATTAATCCCATGTTTGAAAGCGCATTTAATTGTTTTGTCATTCCGTCTTTCTGATCCAGAAACCACCATCCGGAACCAAATTGTACTTTTCCGCGAACGCTTCCGTCGTTGAAGTTTCCAATCATGGTTGCCATTACTTCGTTATCGGCCGGATTAAGGTTATAAATAATCGTTTTAGTCAGTTTATCTTTGCTGTCTAATGCATTTAAGAAAGCAGATAATTTTTGAGCCTGCGGATAATCTCCAATAGAATCCCATCCTGTATCCGGGCCTAAAATTCTGTGCATACGCGAATTATTATTACGTAATGCACCTAAGTGAAACTGCTGCACCCATCCAAACTCATGGTAAGTTTCCGATAAGAATACTAAAACAGCACTATGAAATTTTAGAACTTCTTCTGGTGACAATTCTCCGTTTTCTCTTTTCTTTTTGAAAATTGAATTCACTTCACTTTCTGTAAAGTTTTCAAAATCAATTTGATTTAAACCGTGATCACTTAATTTACATCCGTTGGCATTAAAGAATTCGATTCTTTTTCTTAAAGCAGACTGTAAATCAGCAAAAGTGTTAATTGCAACTCCGGACACATCCCCTAATGTGTCCAGATATGCATTATAACCATCATTAGCAATTAAGATGGCTTTATCAGGTCTGAAAGCTGTACTCATTTTAATTCCACTCGAATTGTTTGCAAATTTCTGGTGAAATTCTAACGTATCAATTGGGTCTTCTGTCGTACAAACTAATTCAGCGTTTACTTTTTTAAGAAGGTTTTGCGTGCTGTATGCCTGAGAATTTATTTTTTCTGAAGTTTCGATATAAATTTTCTCAGCCGATTTTTCATTCAATAAATCATAAATATCAAAATAACGCGCCAATTCTAAATGTGTCCAGTGGTACAAAGGATTACGCATTGTGTACGGAACCGTTTTTCCCCAATTAAGGAATTTATCTTTATCTGAACCATTTCCTGTTACAAACTGCTCGTTGATTCCCAAAGTACGCATGGCTCGCCATTTGTAGTGATCACCATTAATCCAAACCTGTGTGATGTTTTCAAAGATTTTATCTTCAGCAATAAACTGGGGATTTAAGTGATTATGGTAATCTATGATTGGCTGATTTTTAGAATAATTGTGATACAATTCTTCAGCGTATTTGTTTTCTAATAAAAAATTATCGTTTATGAATGTCTGGCTCATGTCTTTTTAAATATAATTTGAAAATTATTCTTCGTTTGAAGGTTTTCCGATTGTCGCTAAAATTCCACCATCCACATATAAAATGTGACCATTAACGAAATCGCTCGCTTTTGAGGATAAAAATATTGCTGCTCCTGCTAAATCACCCGGATCTCCCCATTTTGCAGCTGGGGTTCTGCTGATAATAAAATCATTAAAAGGATGTCCGTCTACGCGGATTGGTTTTGTCTGCTCTGTTGCAAAATACCCGGGACCAATTCCGTTGATCTGCACATTGTACTTCGCCCATTCGGTTGCCATGTTTTTAGTCAGCATTTTTAAACCTCCTTTAGCGGCAGCATACGCAGAAACCGTATTTCTTCCTAACTCGCTCATCATGGAGCAAATGTTGATGATTTTTCCCTGTCTTCTTTCAATCATTCCTTTAGCAACATGCTTAGAAACAATAAACGGACTTACTAAATCTATATCTACCACTTCTCTGAAATCTGAAACTTCCATATCCAAAAGCGGAATTCTTTTAATAATTCCCGCATTGTTGATTAAGATATCGATTGGTCCAACTTCACTTTCGATCTGCTGAACAGCGCTTTTGACTTCCTGTTCTTCTGTTACATTAAATTTGTAACCTACTGCATTGATTCCTTCACTTTTAAGCAAAGCCACAGCATCATCAATTTTTTGCTGGGACGAATTTCCGTTTACTACAATTGTAGCACCCGCCTGACCCAATCCTTTTGCCATTGCCATTCCGAGTCCGTGTGTAGAACCAGTGATAAGGGCCACTTTTCCTTGTATATCAAATAAATTTGTCATGCTCTTATCTTAAATCAGTGATTTTACAAACATCCATATCTCCATAATCCAGATTTTCACCGGCCATTCCCCAGATAAAAGTATAATTACTGGTTCCGGAACCGGAGTGAATAGACCACGGCGGCGAGATTACAGCCTGATGATTGTTCATCCAGATATGTCTGGTTTCCTGTGGTTGCCCCATAAAGTGACAAACAGCCTGATCTTGCGGAATATCCAAATAGAAATACACTTCCATTCTACGATCGTGTACGTGTGCCGGCATTGTATTCCAGACACTTCCTGGTTTCAGCTCAGTCATTCCCATTTGTAATTGGCAGGTTGTAACTACACTTCCAATAATCATTTGGTTTACGGTACGGTGGTTTGCCGTTTCCATTGTTCCTAATTGCAATTTATTCGCTTCTGCTAAACTTACTTTTTTAGTTGGGTAAGAATTGTGCGCCGGAGCAGAATTCAAATAGAATTTTGCCGGATTATTGCTGTCATCACTTTTAAAGATAACTTCTTTATTCCCGCTCCCGATGTACAAAGCATCTTTAAAACCTAACTCATAAGAAGTTCCTTCAACCACGACAGAACCACTTCCGCCTACGTTGATAATTCCTAATTCTCTTCTTTCTAAAAAATAAGGCGCTTTTAATGGATCAATTGTTTCCAAAGCCAAATTACCTTTTACAGGAACTGCAGAACCTGCAATGTATCTGTCGTAATGGGAATAAACCAGCACTACTTCATCTTCCTGCATTAAGTCATCAATCAGAAATTCGTTTCTTAATTCCTGAGTATCATATTTTTTAACAGCTTCCGGGCTTGACGCGTATCTTGAACTATATTTTGTCATAATTTTAAATTAATGTAATCGATTGCACAAAATTATATTTTTATATTTAATAAACCATAATTCAAATTAAAATTTATAATAAATTTAAATTACAATATTACTTTTTTCATCTTGGGAACTAATATATGCATTATAAGCCAGGCACTTAAATAAGAAGCTCCGCAAATACAAAACATAATAAAATAAGCTGTTTCAATTTTGCCTAATTTGGTATAATACACAAACATATTTTTCTGAACAACAAGTGTCAGTAAGATGCCGCCCAAAGCTCCGAACATTCCGCCAATTCCCGTTACAGACGCTGTGGCATTTTTAGGAAACATATCTGAAACCGTGGTAAAAATATTAGCACTCCACGCCTGATGTGCAGAAACTGCCAGACCAATAACAAGAATTGCCATCCACATGTTTATTGCGCCTAAATATTGAGAAAATAAAACCGGTAAAACAGCAATTGCATACAGCAGCATACTGGTTTTACGTGCTTTGTAAGCAGGCCAGTTATTATTAATTAATTTTAAAGGAAGCCAGCCTCCGCCAATACTTCCCACACTTCCAATCATGTAAACCAATGCGCAAGGCCATATTATTTCTGTTGAAGTAAGTTTATATTGCTTCATCAGAAAATCAGGCAGCCAGAACAGGTAAAACCACCATACCGGATCGGTTAGCAATTTTCCTATTGCAAAGGCCCAGGTCTGACGAAAAGAAAGCAATCTTATCCAGGATGGTTTTTCGGTACTTTCTTCTTCATTTACCACAACCTGATCTGATGTAATATATTCAAATTCTGCTTGGGACAAACGTTTTTGTTTCTGTGGAATCTCATAAAACCAAAACCAAAGTCCAAGCCATACAAACCCAACAATTCCGGTTAAAATAAAAGCCCATTGCCAACCATAATTTGCTGCAATAAACGGTACTGTTAAAGGAACTATGATTGCTCCTATATTACTTCCTGAATTAAATATTCCGGTCGCCAAAGCTCTTTCTTTTTGCGGGAACCATTCTGCGGTTGCTTTAATTGCTGCCGGAAAATTTCCTGCCTCGGTAATTCCGAGAAATACCCTCGCTATTAAAAAACCACCTGTTCCCGTTGCTAATGCGTGACCAATTGCGGCAAGACTCCAAAGTCCTGTTGCGATTGCATAACCAATTTTGGTCCCCAATTTATCAATGATCCCTCCTGCAACAAACATTCCTAGTGCATACGCAATCTTAAAGGCAATTTCAATATTCGAATAATCAATAACTTCCTGCTCCGGTGTCCAGTGAAAAGCTTCTGCTAAAAACGGACGAAGGTAACTTATTACATTTCTATCTAAATAATTGACAGTTGTAGCAAAAAAAACTAAACTGCATATTGTCCAGCGGTATTTTCCAATGGCTGCATTAGTTTGGTTCATAATTTCAGGTTGGTTTAGATTGGTTAGTTAGCCGCGATCCTGGTTAGAGATCTGTAATAGGCGCGTATTTTGGCACCAAAGATTTCATTACAATCCATCCGGTTAAGTAACAAACGGCACAGATTGAAAAGATGATAAAATATCCTGCTTCGATTCCCTTAAAACCCATAAAAGCCATATTGGTTTCTTTAGAATAATCAAATAAAACTCCAGATCCTTTGTTGATAAGTGTCGAACCAATTCCGCCTGCTAAACCGCCAATTCCTGTAATGGTAGCAATTGCTTTTTTAGGAAACATATCTCCCACAGTAGTAAAAATATTGGCTGACCAGGATTGGTGCGCTGCACCCGCAATTCCGATAATAATAACCGGAACCCAGTAACTTATGTAACCGAGCGGTTGTGCGATCAGGGCTAATAATGGAAAAAATGCAAAAATTAACATGGCTCTCATTCTTCCTTCGTACGGATTCATTCCTTTTCTTTCTACAAAGTAAGTTGGAAGCCATCCTCCGATTATAGACAATAAGGTAATCATGTAAAGTACAAACAGGGGTAATGCAGCTTCTGTAGAATCCATACCGTAAACAGAACTTAAGTACGCAGGTGTCCAGAATAAGAAGAACCACCAAACACCGTCTGTCATAAATTTACCAAAAGCAAAAGCCCATGTTTGTTTGTATTTGAAGCAGGCTGCCAAAGAAACTTTTGTAGTGGTTTCGGGCACATAACCTACAATTTTGCTGTCTGCAATCTCATCTTGCTGAATGTAAGCCAATTCGCCGGCAGATACTTTAGCATGTCTTTCCGGTTTGTCGTACATAAACATCCAAAATCCCATCCAGACGAAACCTAAAGCACCGATGATGATAAATGACATCTCCCATCCAAAAGATTTTGCTATAAACGGAATTGTAATAGGTGCTGCCAAAGCTCCTACTGTGGCACCGGCATTAAAAATACTGGTTGCAAAAGCCCGGTCTTTTTTAGGAAAATATTCTGCTGTAGTTTTTATGGCCGCAGGAAAGTTACCTGCTTCTCCAACTGCTAAAACGAAACGGGCAAATATGAAAAGCGATACACTTACATTGATTACCATTGCGGTATCATTTACACTTTCGATGATTTCTTTAGAACCATGAAAACCTACGAACCAGTTGCCAGTGATAATTCCCGAAGTTGCAATTCCGCAGAAAGCGTGAAGGCAGGCTCCGACAGACCAGATCCCGATTGCCCAGAGAAATCCTTTTTTTGTATCCAGCCAATCTACAAATCTACCTGCAAACAATAACGAAACGGCATAAAAAATCGAAAACAAAGCTGTGATATTTCCATAATCGTTATTCGTCCAATGAAATTCCGGTGCAATAAAATCACTCCAAGTTAAAGAAAGTACCTGCCTGTCTAAATAGTTGATAGTTGTTGCAAAAAAGAGCAGCCCGCAAATACTCCAACGGTATTTTCCTGTAGATTTTGTGTTTTGATTGACTGCAATTGTTTCGGTTTGATTCATAGTAAGTGGGTATTATAGTTTTGTAATTGTGGTATTCTTAACAACACTATTTACTAATATTTAAAAATATTAAAATCAACATCTTAACAGTTTCAAAAAGAAATAATGTAATCGATTGCACAAATATAGTTTTTAATCTCTACAATCCAAATTAATTGTATAAAAAATTATTTTAAGTGTTCAAATAAACATATTAGATAAAAAAAAGAATACAAAATTACACATTAAACAATATATTTGTTAAAAGCTGACAGGTGAAATTTATCCTTTTTAAGGGGTAAAATTGTCCTCTTAACTGACTGCTCATTTGTAATAAAAAAATACTTAAATTAGCAGAACATCTGTTCAATAAGATCAAATAAAGAATTGTAAACCAAATAATTACCTAATAAATTGAAAAATATTTTCACACTACCATTCAAAAAAATCGCCTTAAGTTTCGTTCTTTTTTTCGGAATCGTACAGGCAAACTCTCAAAATCAGACAATTCCGCTTTGGACTAAGGTTCCGGATGCAATAAAAGCAACCGAATATCTGGAAAAAGAAGATATAAAGGATGGAAAGCTCCAAAGCACGAGTCAGGTTTCTATTCCCACTTTGAGCATCCACATCCCTAAAGAATCAAAACCTAATCAAACCGCAGTAATTATTTGTCCGGGCGGTGGTTACACCCATTTAGCGTATGACAAAGAAGGAACAAAAGTGGCCGAATGGTTTAACAGTCTGGGAATTGCGGCTTTTGTTTTAAAATATCGTATGCCAACCGATTTAACAATGAAAAATAAAAGCGTGGGGCCGTTGCAGGATGCGCAGGAAGCCATGAGATATGTACGACAAAATGCGGCAAAATGGAATATTAATCCAAATAAAATTGGAATTTTAGGGTTTTCTGCCGGGGGACATTTGGCGGCAACCCTATCAACCCATTACGATGATAAAGTATACGAATCTAAATTTAATGTAAGCGCACGTCCCGATTTTTCACTTTTAATTTATCCGGTTATTTCCATGCAAAATGAAATAACACATAAAGGTTCGCAAACCAATTTGTTAGGGAAAAATCCTTCTCAGGAACTCATAGATTCCTTTTCTAATGAAAAAAGAATCACCTCAAAAACGCCTCCAGCCTTTTTAATTCATGCCACAGATGATACCGTAGTAATCCCTGAAAACAGCATTAATTATTATTTAGGATTAAAGAAAAACGGAGTTTCAGCGGAATTACATTTGTATGAAAAAGGCGGTCACGGTTTTGGATTAGGAGTAAATGACACCAGTAAATACTGGACGAGGGATTGTCTGGAATGGCTAAAAGCAAATGGTTATAACTAAATCCTTCCTTTTATACTATACTTTTACTTCGAAAGCTCTCAAAAAAAGGGTTTTAAAATTATGTCTTTCGACTTAATTTTAAAACCCATAAAAATTAGACATTAATGTATATAGCAAACTTTATACAATTACCCACGATCAAATGAATATGTCAAAATTAAATTGTAAAACGTTTCTCCAAAAACAGTTTTCTATAAAAACTCAAAATGACATTTAAAAAGGTAAAGAACGTCATCATTTCAAAATTTCTATATCACAAAATTAAAAGGCACAATAGACATATCCTTACGGTTTCCCTCAATAAATGAAAAATTTAAGTAATTAAAAAGTTAAATAATTGTTTTTCAAAATATTATCAAAACAGATTTAACACAAAATTGGTAATTAAAATCTCTTACTTCTCTTTTTTACATTCCAATTTTGTCGAAAAAAAAATTATTTTCTTATTCTAGATTAAGAAGTATACCGTTGTAAAGACTGTAAATTTGTAAAAGAAAGTGATTAAACTTAGATCTCATAATCTGAAAAGAAAAATATGAAAACATTACAATTCTTATTACTTGGAAAAAACGAAGCAATTTTGGCTATTTTACTTCGTTTAGTAAATGCAGATGAAAACTGGAACGGAGTCGCTTTTGATGATGAAAACGAAGCTCAGGAATATTTTCTGAACAATAAAATTGATATTGTTCTTTTAAGCTCGGCGATTGAAGATCATATCGAAAAAGAGTTTACTTCTTTTTGTCTAAAAACTCAGCCCGATGTAGAAGTAATTGAACATTTTGGAGGCGGAAGCGGTTTATTGAAATCGGAAATTCTTCATAGATTATATTTGAAAGGAAAGCTTTAAATTTGCATAATTTAAAGTCTAGCAATGAAAAAAATTTATTCAGTCGCAATTTACCCTTCTCCAGATATTATTGATCTTGTCAAAACAATGAAGGGATATTTACGAAGTAAAATCGAATGGTATAATAGCTGTAATTCTACGGCGCATATTACAATCTGCGAATTTGAACTTGATGCGTCTGAACTCGAAAAGCTAAAACAAAAGCTATCAGAAATTTGCAATACTTTCACGCCTTTTCAAGTTTACTTAGATCATTTTGATTCTTACGATAATGCTGGAGCTTTTTTCATTGGTCTTAATGAAGATCCAACACCCATAAAACCAAAAATTAAAAAGACACAAAAAGCACCTGTAAGTACAACTAAGAAAGTTGCCAAACCAAATCAGTCAATTGAAAAACCAATTGAAAAAAAGACAGTAGAAAAGCCAACTGAAGATCTTATCGTAAAAACAAAATTGAAAACTCTGATGAAGAAAACTCAGGAAGGCTTGAAAATTTCAAGGATGAAAAAAAGTAATGACCCGCATATTACAATTGGCAGAAAATTATCCTTAGAAAAAATAAAAATAGCATCTGAAATTTTTACTAATATTGAAAGAAAATTTTTATGTAAAGAAATGGTATTAAGAGAGTTTGACCCTCTTCTAAAACAATTTGTTGTAATTGATACTTTTCCTTTCGGAAGCAATCCTGAACCAGAATTTGTTCAGGGAAGTTTGTTTTAATTTAATTGTGCGGTTAAAGCACTAAGATGCAAAGTTTTTTATTGTTAAACCATGCACTATGTTCTAAAAATCCCAACCACAAAAAACTTTGCGCGCTTACAATTTTAAATAAACACAATATAGCGTTCTGCTTAATTCCTGGCGTACTTCGCGGAAAAAAAACTTAGCTCCTCAGTACCTTAGCATCTTAGCCACTAAAAAAACGTATATTTGATTTTTGCAAATTCAGACCCTATGAAATCGCTCGACTCATTTTACAAAGACATTACCGAAGGTTCGACCATAGAACCCAATTCTTTACTTCCAAACGACATTCAGAAAGAAATTGGACATTTCAACGTTTTTGGAATAAAAGAACTTTTAGAGCGATTGCAGGGAAAATCTATAATGCCTTATGACAGAAGAGCGTATTATAAAATAAGTTTGATTAAAGGTCATAACCGAGCTGAATATGCCGATAAAGTAATCGAAATTGAAAAGCAGGGCCTGTTGTTTGCAACACCAAAAATTCCATACAATTATTTGCCACAGGACACGAATCAATCGGGTCAGTTTTGCGTGTTTACCAGTGAATTTCTTTCTAAAAACAAAAGCGGAATCGATCTGGATGCCCTGCCTATTTTTGCGTCAGACGGATATCCCGTTTTCCAGCTTTCTGATGAAGAGGTTGCTGAAGTAGAACTGATCTTTAATAAAATACAAAAAGAAATCAATTCTGATTATATTTATAAGTATGATTTAATTCGAAATTATGTTGCCGAATTAATTCACTTCGGACAAAAATTACAACCCATTACAGCTTTATATTCCAAACATAATTCTGCTGCAAGAGTTTCGTCTTTATTTGCTGAATTATTAGAAAGACAATTCCCTATTGAATCTCCAAATCAAAGATTACAGTTGCGTACTGCCAAGGATTTTGCAGAACGACTATCGGTACATGTTAATCATTTAAATAAGGTTTTAAAAGAAAATACAGGAAAAACAACAACCGAATTAATCAGCAACAGATTAACCAGCGAAGCCAAAATCCTTTTAAAACAAACGGACTGGAATATTTCTGAAATTGCCTATTCTCTTGGTTTTGAGGAATTGGCGCACTTTTCTAATTTCTTTAAAAAACAAACCACTTTAACGCCGTTGGCTTTTAGGAGTTAGGTTTTAGATTGTAGATTTTAGATTGTAGATTTTAGATTGTAGATTTTAGATTTTAGATTGTAGGTTCTTGATTGTAGGTTCTTGATTGTAGGTTCTTGATTGTAGGCTCTTAATTTTAGATTTTCAGCTCAAAGATTTGTCCTCCTGAGCGATCCCGAGGCTTCGGGAGAAGGATCTCATGCTATATCCATACAGATGCATACTGTACGTGTCCTTCTCCCGAAGCCTCGGGATCGCTCAGGATGACATACGATATGAAAAGAAAAATCGGAATTTAAAAAACTTTTAATTTGAATTTCGCAAACATCGGTTTGATATTTACAAACTTCCAAATCTTCTTTGCTTCTACCTTTGTCTTATCCAATTAAAAGATCTAAAAGATGAATTTAGCAAACAACAAAATTTTAATAACCGGCGGTGCAACCGGCATCGGACTCGGACTTACCGAAAGATTTACGCAAGAAAACAATACCGTAATTATTTGCGGAAGAAGAGAATCTGTCTTAAATGATGTAAAAGCCAAATTTCCAACTGTTATTACAAAAGTATGTGACTTAGGAATTGAAGCAGAACGAATTGCACTTTACGAATGGATTTCTGAAAATCATCCTGATTTAAATGTCTTAGTTAATAATGCCGGAATCCAGAACTGGATGAACATCACAGATGCTGATTTTTATGAAAATATGAAATCGGAAATCAGCACTAATATTGAGGCGCCTTTGCATTTAACTTCCTTATTTGTTCAGTTAAAATCGCTGACCACGGTAATGAATGTAACCTCAGGACTGGCATTTTCGCCCTTTGCAAAAGTTCCTGTTTACTCGGCTACCAAGGCATTTTTCCGTTCGTTTACACTTTCCCTTCGTCATTTATTAAAAGCAAAGAATATCGAGGTAATCGAAATAATTCCGCCGGCCTTAAATACCGATTTAGGTGGAATCGGACTGCACGATGCACATCCCATCGTGAGCAGTTTTATAGCATCTATTTTCGAACAATTGAAAGAAGGAAAATCAGAACTTACTTTCGGAACCAGCGAAACAAGATTAAATGCAAGTGTACCGGAATTAAAAGCATCATTTGAGGCGTTGCATGGCAATTAATTTAATGCATAAATTAAGTCTAAACACATAGAGACATAGACATACAAATCTCAAATAGGCATTTCTTTTGTTTCATAAATAAACAATCATTTGTTTTCCGGAGATTCCGTCCCGAAGTTTGAGGATCGGGAGAAGGACATTTTCACTATAGAGGTCTTCGACTTCGCTCAGACGGACAAACAACAAACAATAAACAATAAACAATAAACAATAAACTATAAACTATAAACTATTAACATAAAAAACATGGCAGTAAATACAAAAATAGCGCTGGTAACAGGCGGCAGCAGAGGTTTAGGGAAAAACATGGCAATTGCAATTGCTAAAAAGGGATTAGATGTTATTATCACCTACAACAGCAAAAAAGAAGAAGCTGACGCGGTTGTGGCAGATATTGAAAACTTGGGTCAAAAAGCAACTTCAATTCAATTGAATGTTGCAGATTCAGGTACATTTGATTCTTTTTTCGGAGCAGTAAAAACAGCTTTAAAAGAGACTTTCAAAACAGATAAATTTGACTTTTTAATAAATAATGCCGGAATTGGAATTCATAAATCATTTGTAGAAACAACAGAAGCCAATTTTGATTTATTAGCGAATATCCAATTTAAAGGACCATTCTTCCTGACTCAAAAGGCTTTAGACGAAATGAATGACGACGGTGGAATCGTAAATATTTCAACAGGTTTGGCGAGATTTTCATTTCCTGGATATGCAGCTTATGCCTCTATGAAAGGTGCAATGGAAACCTTAACAAAATATCAGGCAAAAGAATTGGGTGCCAGAAAAATAAGAGTCAATATTGTAGCTCCTGGCGCCATAGAGACAGATTTTGGTGGCGGTGTAGTTCGTGACAATGAACAAATGAATCAGCAGATTGCTTCGGTAACAGCTTTAGGAAGAGTGGGATTACCAGATGATATTGGTGGCGTTGTTTCCTTTTTATGTACCGAAGAGGCACGCTGGGTAAATGCGCAAAGAATTGAGGTTTCTGGTGGAATGATGTTATAAAATTCCGAGTTGCAGATTTCAAGTTTAAACGTGAAACCTGAAACCTAAAACCTGAAACTTGAAACTTGAAAAAAAAACAACCTATAAAAACAAAACCCGATAAGCTATAAAAACTTATCGGGTTTGCCATTTCAAAAATATTGAATTAGTAAGACATTTACCTAATCAGGATTCTTTTAATTAATTCTCCTTCTTTATCAAAAAGAAGATTATAGTTTTTTTTATCTTTTATCACCGACGCCTCATAAGTTTTATCATTTGCTGCGTTTAAAACTGAAAACGACTGTTTAAGAGATTTAACGGAATAATTTTTTCTAATATGTGCCTGCGCTTTAACCGGTAACTCAACCATTTCTATCTGAAGCTTATAAGAAATAAAACTTCCTTTTTGATCAAAAAGTGCCAAAGCTGTTTTCTTGTTTTTTTCGCTAAATTTCGCCTCAAAAGTAACATCGTCTTTTTTGCCAGTGTATTCTAAATTCCAGATCGCTTTTCTGTCTGGATATTTTTTAGAAAATGCATCAACTACCTGATCTGGCGGAACTAAAATGCCATTTTGACCACACAAAAAACTGCAATAAAATAAAACTAAGCTTAAAATAACATTCTTCATATATAGATACTGTTTTACAAATCTATATAAATATAATTTTTCTTACAAAAATATAATATTAATTTTTTTCGATAACGACATCAAATCCGCCGTCTTTATCGAAAACAACATCGTAAAATTTAGCATCTTTTGCAACACCAACTTCATAAGTTGTTTTATTTTTATCATCTATAACTGTTACAACATCCATAATTGCTTTTGCTGCATAATTTTTTTTCAAATATGCCTGAGCCTTTGGCGGAAGCTGACTAACTGGAATCTGAAGCTCATAAGCTTTCATATTTCCAAGATTATCATAAATTGCTACTGCTTTTGTGGTAGCACTTACATTGTATCGCGCTTCAAAGCGAATTTCATCAGCATCATCTCCCACATATTCTTCTGACCAGACAGCAGTTTTCCCGGGATATTCTCGTTCAAAAGCAAACTTTACCTTTTCCGGTGGCGTTACTTCCTTTTTCATATTAGTCCCCTCCTGCGCGATTAAATAACTGCTGCATAAAAAAGTAAAAGCTAAAATTGCGTTTTTCATGGTTTCAATTTTTAAATTAAACTCGTAAATAACGTATTAAAAGTACTACTTTTTTCTTAAGATGAAATGAAGGACAGTTTTTTTTTTAATGAGTATCGGCGGAGAATAAAAGAGAAAAGAATAAAGAGAAAATATTAAGAATAAAGAGAAAAGAGAAAAGAACTAATATCTTAGAACTAATAACTAAGCACTAAAAAAAACTAAAGCTACAACTTCTTCATACACTCTGTCAGTTCCCTTTTATAGGTTATACCAATTGGAATCCTTTCATTTTTAATTACTACAAAATCTTTTTCTGTTGCATCAATTTTATCCAGAGCCACGATATACGATTTATGAATTCGCATAAAGCTTTTCTCGGGAAGACATTTTTCAAATTCAGTGGTGGTTATTGACGCCAGATAGGTTTTTCGTATTGTGTGAAGTTTTACGTAATTGCCAAAACTCTGTGCATACAAAAGCTGGTCGAGCTCGATATCCGTCAGGTAACCGTCTATTTTTACGCTTACCGAATTTACGGTTTCTTCTACTTTTTGCTTTCCGTTTTCGTTGGCAAAAAAACGATCTATAGCCTTTAAAAACCTTGGAAAATAAATCGGTTTCAGCAGATAATCTATTACGCCGTAATCATAACTTTCCAGGGCAAATTCAGAATAAGCCGTAGTTAGAATGGTTTTCGGATGATTCGGAATAATCTTTAATAATTCCATTCCAGAAATCTCCGGCATATTAATATCCAGAAACATTAAATCGACTGCATTTTCCCGAAGATAATTCATCGCTTCAATTCCGTTATATGCCTGAAAAACCAATTCCAATTGCGGATTTTGCTTGATATAATTCGCCAGAACGTAATGCGCGGCGGGTTCATCGTCTACAATGATACATTTCTTTGTTTCTTTCATCCTACAAACTTTTTAAGTTGTATTTCTAAATCAACAATATAAATCTGTTTGTCATCCTGAATATCCAGTTTATAGTCTTTTCCATAAATCAAATTCAGCCGCTCAATCGTGTTTTTTAAACCAATTTTGGTAGAAACAACATCATTTTTCTTCGGAATAGAATTGGCTACGTGAAGTTTCAATAAACCATTTTCGACTGAAATCGTAATTTCTACAAAGCACTTTTCAATAGCGCAGGTTCCGTGTTTAAAGGCATTTTCTATAAATGCAATTAAAAGCATCGGCGAAATTTTATAGGTGTATTCGTTATCTACTTTACACTCAAAAGTAATATCACAGCGATATCCGACACGCTCTTTTTCTAACTGAACATAACTGTTTATAAACTCCAGTTCATCTTCTAAAGAAACACATTGTTTACCATTACTCTCTAATTGATAACGCATTAACTGCGAAACTTTCATAATTAAATCCGGAGTCCTTTCCGGAAATTCCAGACTGATCCCATAAAGTGTATTGAAGGTATTGAATAAAAAATGCGGGTTTAACTGTCCCTTCAATGAATTCAATTGCATTTGATTGAACAATAAAGCCGCATCAGTTTGTTTTCTGTGAATACGATAAAATTTAAAAACAATAATCGGACTCAGTATGCAGACCAAAGTTCCTAAAACACTCGCCAACTGATACGCGTAACTTCTCTGATGCGAATTTTGGTACAAATGACATTTGGCAAACATGTCGAGCATTGTGATTTCATACAAAACAACAGAAAATACAAAAACCCCAAAAAGAGTCAGTATAATATAAGTAAAAGGTTTATTGGCTTTGAATAAAATCGGAAGCAGAAAAAAGCGGTTAAACTGCGCGTGCATATACAAAACGCAATAAAAGAATATACCCATTAAAATAGAAATGAAGGAACTAAAGAGCATCCAGTCATTTTTTAAGGTATAAATCGTAAAGGAGAAAAGGACAACGGCAACCTCCTGCCACCATTTGTTATCCAGTATGTTATCAATTCTTTTGTTCATTCTTAATTGTGAAATAGTTTACAAAGTACGGACAAATATTTAATTAATTTTTTCAAAAAATGACAAATTCAATTCGTCATTTACTAGTGCAGTACATCACTAAACCTGAGTTTTATCAATACAAGAGAAATAAATTTGCTGCATCAAAAACATATTTATTACACCTTGAGTTTATGTACTTCAAAAAAATTACCTTATTATTTTTATTGATTTTTGCCTCAATCGGTTCTGCTCAAACCCTGTCTTTAAAAGAAGCAATAAAGACCGGTCTTGAAAACTACGGTGCTATCCGGGCAAAAAACAATTACACCAATGCATCAAAAGAGACTCTGAAACAAACCCGACGTGATTACCTGCCCAATTTAAATTTATCGGCGCAACAGGATTACGGAACCGTAAACGGACAAAACGGACCACTTTACGGATTTGGAGGTTTAGGAGTTGCTTCGTCAGGTTTACCTCTTCCTGAACAAAACTGGAATTCGGCGTTTGGAGCGCTTTATCTGGTCAACATGAACTGGGATTTCTTTACTTTCGGAAAAACCAAAGAAAGAATCAATTTGTCTAAAATTGATGTTCAGGCCAAGGAAAGAGATTTACAGCAGGAGAAATTCCAACAGGAAATTAAAATTTCTGCCGCTTATTTAAATCTTTTAGCAAGTCAGAGATTATTGATTTCGCAGCAAAAAAACCTTTCACGTGCCGAAGTTTTCAAAAAAACCGCCGCGGCAAGAGTTAAAAACGGATTATTGGCAGGCGTAGACTCTACCTTAGCAACAGCTGAAGTTTCTAAAGCTAAAATTGCTTTGAATCTCGCGAAGAACTTCGTTAAAGAACAAAACAACAAATTAGTAGATTTAATGGGCGTTGCGCCTCAGGATTTTGTTGTTGACACGCTTTTTGTAACTCAGATTCCGAAAGAATTAGTTACCAAAGAAATTTCAACCGATAGTCTTCATCCTTTATTGCAATTGTATAAAACCCGAATCGATTACAGCAATCAGCAGGTTAAATTGTACAAAAGGTTTTATTACCCGACTATGACTGCTTTTGGGGTTTTACAAACCAGAGCATCCGGTTTTGAAAATTCTTATGCAGCAGACCAGACCGCTTTTAGCAGAAATTATTGGGATGGTGTAAATCCGGATCGCTCGAATTATTTAATCGGTGTTGGAATTACGTGGAATTTAACCACTCCATTTCGATCTAGTAAACAAGTTAGCGCACAGAAATTTATTTCACAGGGTTTACAGGAAGAATACAATCAGGCTGATCGTGAACTAAAATCGCAGTTGAATTTTGCTGAAGATAAAATCAGAATCACTCTGGAAAATTATGCCGAAGCGCCGATTCAGGTAGATGCTGCCAAAAGAGCGTATCTTCAAAAATCGACTTTATACAAAAATGGCTTAACCGATTTAACCGATTTAACGCAGACGATGTATGTTTTAAACCGTGCCGAAATCGATCGTGATATTGTCAATAATAATGTGTGGCAGTCATACCTTTTGAAAGTTGCTGCAACAGGGAATTTTGACTTATTTATAAATGAATTTTAATTATAAATCCTAATGAATTTAATACGTTTTGCACTCCGCAAACCCATTTCCATATTAGTATTGGTGGCGGGTTTATTTTTCTTCGGAATTGGTGCCATCAAAGATATTAAGGTAGATATCTTACCGAAAATGAATTTGCCGGTTATCTACATCGCACACCCATTTGGAGGTTATACGCCGGACCAGATGGAAGCTTATTTTGCTAAAAACTACGTGAACGTTTTACCTTTTTCGAACGGTATCAAATCGGTAGAAACTAAAAATATTCAGGGGTTAATGATTATGAAATTAACCTATTATGAAGGAACCAATATGGCTCAGGCTGCAGCCGAGTTAAGTGCGCTTTCGAACAGGATTCAGGCGGTTTTTCCTCCGGGAACACAGCCTCCGTTTATCATTCGTTTTGATGCTTCTTCATTACCGATCGGACAATTGGTTTTGAGTTCTAAAATCAGATCCAACAACGAATTACAGGATTTGGCCAACGTTTATGTTCGTGCTTCCTTTACTTCAATTCCCGGTTTATTGTCTCCGGCACCCTTCGGCGGAAGCCCAAGAACTATTGAGGTTAACGTAGATCCAGATTTATTGCGTTCGCATAATATGACACCCGATCAGATTGTCGAGGCGATTCGTCTGAACAACCAGACGGCTCCATCCGGAAACGTGAGAATGGGTGACAAAAACTATATTACACCAACCAATAATACGATTAAAGAAATAAAAGATTTTGAGCAGATTCCGTTATTCAAAGGCGGCGTTCAAAACTTAAAATTAGGCGATGTTGCTTCTGTAAAAGATGGTGCCGATATTACAGCCGGTTACGCCTTGGTAAACGGAAAACGTTCGGTTTACATTAGTATTGCAAAAGCCGGAGATGCTTCGACCTGGGATGTGGTTCAGAAATTAAAATCGGAACTACCTAAAATTCAGAGTACACTTCCTGAAGATGTCAATATTACGTACGAATTTGACCAGTCGGTTTATGTAATTAATTCGGTTAAAAGTTTGATTACAGAAGGAATTATCGGTGCGGTTCTAACGGGATTAATGGTAATGCTTTTCCTTGGTGACCGTCGCGCGGCGTTGATCGTAATTATGACGATTCCGATTTCTATTATTTCGGGCGTTTTATTCCTGAAATTATTCGGACAAACCATCAACTTAATGTCTTTATCAGGATTGGCTCTGGCAATTGGTATTTTGGTGGATGAAAGTACCGTAACGATTGAAAATATCCATCAGCATCTTGACATGGGAAAACCGAAAGCTCTCGCTATTTGGGATGCCTGTCAGGAAATCGCTTTGCCGAAGTTATTGATCTTACTTTGTATTTTGGCCGTTTTTGCGCCAGCGTTTACGATGGTTGGTATTCCCGGAGCGTTGTTCCTGCCGTTGGCTTTGGCAATTGGATTTTCAATGGTGATTTCGTTTTTACTTTCTCAAACCTTTGTTCCCGTTATGGCGAACTGGATGATGAAAGCGCATCCAAAACATACTCATGAACACAATATAACAGACGATGAAGCAGAATTTAATGCCTGCGGATTAACACCTGAATCTGAGCAGAATTTAATTGGCCAGAAAAAAGATTTAGTCGAAAGAGAAGATTTTAACAACGACGGAAAAGTAAGCGGATTCGAGAAATTCAGAAATCGTTTCATGCGCACTTTAGACAGATTGTTTGTACATAAAAAAATAACGAGTATTACGTATTTACTTGTAGCAACCGTTTTAGCGATTGTATTTCTTGGTTTCATTGGAAAAGATGTATTCCCGAGAACTAATTCGAGTCAGTTTCAGTTAAGAATGCGCGCCGTTGATGGAACGCGTTTGGAAAGAACCGAAGAACAAGCCAGAATTGTTCTAAAGGAATTGGAAACAATGGTTGGCAAAGAACATATCGGAATTTCTTCTGTTTATGTGGGTCAGCACCCTTCTCTATTCTCCATCAACCCGATTTACTTGTTCATGGCAGGTTCTCACGAAGCGGTTTTTCAGGTGAGTTTGAAAGATTATCATGCAGATATGGATGAATTTAAAGACGATTTTAGAGCGAGAATCAAAAAAGTATTGCCTGATACCAAACTTTCTTTCGAGCCAATCGAATTAACAGATAAAGTTCTAAGTCAGGGTTCCCCTACTCCAATCGAAGTTCGAATTGCAGGAAAAGACAAAAAACGAAATGAATTGTACGCAACTCAAATCGTAGAAAAACTAAAAGCAATTTCGTATTTCAGGGACGTTCAGATTGGACAGCCAATTCATTATCCGGCAATGAATATTGAAATTGACAGAACCCGTGCTGCGGAATTAGGCGTTGATATGAATGATATTTCACGTTCGCTGGTAGCTTCGACTTCTTCTTCCCGTTACACAGAAAAAAACAACTGGGTCGACGAAAAAGCCGGATTATCCTATTCGGTACAAGTTCAGGTTCCGTTGAATAAAATGAAAAGCAAAACCGATATTGGAGAAATTCCGGTATTGAAAAACTCGCTTCGTCCTGTTTTAAGTGACGTTGCCAAAATTACACCAGGCTTTGTAAGCGGTGAAAATGACAATTTAGGGGCCATGCCATACATTACCGTTACCGCAAACATCAACCAGACCGATTTAGGAACGGCTACAAAAGATGTTGCGTCGACAATTAGTTCATTGGGCGAATTACCTCGTGGTTTGTTTATCACGCCAATTGGACTAAGTACTGTATTGAGTGAAACATTAAGCAGTTTACAGACAGGATTATTGGTTGCCGTTTTCGTAATCTTCTTAATGTTGGCCGCTAATTTTCAGTCGTTCAAAGTATCGTTGGTTATTTTAACGACGGTTCCGGCGGTAGTTTTAGGATCGTTGTTAATGCTGACCATTACAGGTTCAACCTTAAATCTACAATCGTATATGGGAATCATCATGTCGGTTGGGGTTTCGATCGCCAATGCCGTACTTTTGGTCACGAATGCGGAGCAATTGCGAAAAATAAACGGAAACGCCTTAGAATCTGCCAGAGAAGCTGCTGCATTGCGTCTTCGTCCGATTATCATGACTTCGGTTGCGATGATTGCGGGAATGTTACCAATGGCAATTGGTCATGGCGAAGGAGGCGATCAGGTTTCTCCGCTAGGAAGAGCGGTTATCGGCGGCTTATTATTTTCTACTTTTGCCGTATTATTGATCCTTCCGCAGATTTTTGCGTGGGCACAGGAAAAAACATCGACTCAATCGGTTTCTTTAGATCCTGAAGACGAAGAAAGTATCCATTATATCGCATCAATAAGTAAGTCGAGAAAGTCGTAAAGTCGTAAAGTCATAAAGTCGAAAGTTGGAAAGTCGAAAGTTACAATCGTCGTGGATATACTTGATAAATTACTTTCCTTCTATTTCTTAAAATATATTTATATAAAACCAAAAAATGAAAAGTAACATTATAAAATCAACCGCATTATTATTTACAGCTTTAGTGGTATTAAGCGGCTGCGAAAAGAAAAAAGAAGAAACTGCACCGGCAGCAATCGAACCTAAAGTAGAAACTTTCCTTTTATCTAAAGAAAAACTGACTACAGAATTGCGTTTACCGGCAGAGTTAACCGGTTTTCAACAAGTGGATTTGTACGCCAAAGTGAGCAGTTTTGTCAAAACCTTAAAAGTAGACATTGGTTCTAAAGTTAAAAAAGGACAACTTTTAATTGTTTTAGAAGCACCGGAAATCTCTTCGCAATTGGCTGCAGCCGAATCGAGATTAAAATCGATGGAAGCGATTTACACGACAAGCAAAAGTACTTACAACCGTTTGTACGAAACCAGCAAAGTGGAAGGAACGATTTCTAAAAACGATTTAGAAATGGCAGGCGGAAAGAAAAATTCGGATTACGCACAATATCAGGCAGCAGTTGCAGCGCACAAGGAAATCTCGATTATGAGAGGTTACCTGGAAATCCGCGCTCCTTTTGACGGAGTGGTTTCGGCAAGAAATGTCAATTTAGGAACGTATGTTGGTCCAAACGGAAAAGGATCTGATTTACCTTTATTAACGATTCAGGAACAAAGTAAGTTGCGTTTGGCGGTTTCGGTTCCGGAATTGTACACAGGATATCTGCATCCGGGTGACGAAATGAGTTTTAATGTAAAATCGTTACCGGAAACTTTTACCGCAAAAATTACCAGAATGTCCGGAGCTTTAGATTTGAAATTACGTTCTGAAAGAGTCGAAATGGACGTTCACAACACCAAAGGAAATTTATTACCCGGAATGGTTGCCGAAGTTTTATTACCGCTTAACGCGAAAGACAGCACATTTGTAGTACCAAAAACGGCAGTTGTAAATTCTGCTGAAGGTTTGTATGTGGTAAAAGTAGTAAACCACAAAGCGACAAGAGTTGACATTAAAAAAGGAAGAGAAATCGACGATAAAATCGAAATTTACGGAGATTTAACCCCGCAAGATAAACTGGTAAAAATGGCCAGCGAAGAAACTAAAGAAGGCGATACCATAAACGAATAACCTGCGTTTAGCCTTCGATTTAGTGATTACCAATTACTGTACGCATTCTTAGGAGTGCAAATTTGAAAATTTGCTTAAGACAGCTCTCTATTTGGAGGGCTGTTTTTTTTGCTACAAAGACATTAAGACACAAAGTTTTTCGCCAATTTTGTCATTTCGACGAAGGAGAAATCTCCGCAAGAAACTCCATAAATATTGGAAATTTCTTTTTTTGCCTAAATACATTCGTATTTTTAAATCTTATTAAGAGGTCTTTTATTGTAAAATTCTTCTACTTGCTTAAAATCTATTTTTACTTTGTGCTCTCCACCACTATAAAATAATAATAACTCAATTTTCATCAGATTAAAGGAATCGTTTAAGTATTGTAAATCAATATCAAAATAAAATCTAGTAACGTTAATAGTTTCGTTAGGATAAATTGTGCAATTAGAATTTGCAGAAATTTTAACTCTTTTATTATCCAAATGAATATAATTATATCTTTTAATATCTTCTGTATCATTCCAAGTTATAGAAAGATCTTTTGGAAGATAATTGCAGAAATATGTATTCACTTTATATGAAGATTCTTCGATATCACCAATATTTTGAACAGCAATTACGCACTCAAACCTTGCTTTTTCGTTAATCATTTCTTTGTATGAGATTATATATTGTGAAATCATTAAATCAGATTTTGATTTTCGTCCATATAGATTTCTGATTTCATATTCCTCCATTACAACAGATTGAAAATCATATCTTCTATAAAATTTTTTATCTTTATTTATATGCGGAGCGTCTTGGCTTTCAGGAATTTGTACAACATAAATTGATTCTTTTATATTTCCATTATTTCTAATTGGAAAAATTTTTAAACCATTGATGTTTCGCTGAATTGTTGTACTAATGATTTGTTCAAGCCATTCTTTCGAAAAAATATCACCATCAATAAAAGAAAAGCTATCTGCTTTATGATTCTTTTCTGTTAAGCCATAAATGATAATTCCACCGTTTGAATTTGCAAAAGCAGAAACATCTTTGGATATTTCTTTTTTTTTCATTTCATCCTTTGAAAGTGATCCAGAAGCTTTGAAATCTATATTTATTGACTCCTCAATGCCATTATCAATAAGTGACTGAATAAATGCAATATCATAATCTTCTCGTTTATGAATTTCCATAAGTTATTTTTTTTGCTGATTATTCTTTCAAACATACAATTATTTTGTCAAAAATAAATCAACAAATTTTTTAATCAACAAGACAAGGCAATTGAACGGAAAAACGGCTGGTAATCGAACTAAAAATTAAATTATCTTATAAAAATAATCAAAATAAGGTTTTCCGTAATAATTAGCTAATGATTGGTTTTAAGTTTACTAATTATTAACGTTAATTATTTAAAATTATGGCATTACCATTAGGAACAACTCGCAAAACAGGTGAAACGTGTCCTGAATCAGGAGTTTGGGAGGCACAGTCTTCTCCATCAACAACTATACCTCTAGCTAGAGGTAATCAATTCCTCCTTACAACAACAAAGCTGTAACCTGGAAATTAATTAGATATGCTTAAAGTATATTGTTTGTTTTTAAGACTTCCAGAAATGGAAGTCTTATTTATTGAAAATGAAAACCAAATAAAAATATTATGAAAAAACCGGATATTATACTTATAATTTTCGCTGTTATTATTTTGACAGCAGTTTTAACTAATCCAGGTAGTGAAGATCACAAACAAGCTGTAAAATCAGTAATAAATCAAGTGGTTCAAAATTCTATATCAGAAAACGGTTCTGATATAGAAAATTTAGGAATTTTGTTTGGAAGTTCTTTGGCAGAAAAGTTAATTGAGAATTCTGTAACAAGAGACAATTATTTACTATTTTCAATTACTAAAATTACATGGCAAGGTAAAAGCAAAAGTATTGGATATGGTCTATTTGGAAATGTTTTTCTTTCTGAAAAAGTAAATAAAGCATTTAATAATGATGAAATAAACAGTTATGAAAATACTTTAGAAGCAATTGATACTATGGCTGTAAGTGTAGACTCAATGGCAACAGAATAATCCGATAGTCGGTATTTCTACAGTATCTAAAACCTCGATTCTAAAATAATCGAGGTTTTCCATTTTATAATCCTTACTCCTCACTCAAATAAGGATTTAAAATCTCCGCCAATTCATTGAGCCAATAATAATTGTCTTCAAAATTTGTTGGTCCGAGTTGGAGAGTTTCGTGTTGTCGCGTTACGCCTAAGGCTGAAATGCAGTTTACTTGTACATACTATTTTAGTCCTATCTTTGGGATCGATAATTGGATTAAAAAAATCCAATTAGCCTGGTTTCGGCTTCTTTGGAAAGGATGTTGGTTTTCATTTCTTCCATTTAATGAATTTAAAGCCTTTTGGCAATGATTTTTGCAATCCAAAACCATTAAAGGCAAATTTTACTTATTTTAAATGTGAAGATTTAAGAACTGCAAATGTAAGGAAATTTGATTTAAAATATAAATTTATTCTTACAATTATATATTATCTTTATCAAATTTTAAAGTTTAGTTTGTCATTTCGACTGAAAGGAGAAATCACACTAGAAACTCCGCTCCTATTCACCAATCTTTGTAGATATACGCGTGTGATTTCTCGTTCCTCGAAATGACAAATTGAATGTGATTTTTGTGATCGTGTCATTTCGACTGAAAGGAGACTCGAGCGATAGCGAGCAGGCGAAGCAAATCACACTATCCCGAAGTTTCGGGACACAAAGTAATTCGTTAATCTTTATCGATATACGAGTGCGATTTCTCCTCCGTCGAAATGACAAACTGGATGTGATTTTTGTGATCTTGCCATTTAGACTGGAAGGAGACTAGAGCTATAGCGAACAGGTGAAGCAAATCACACTATCCCGAAGCTTCGGGACACAAAGTAATTCGTTAATCTTTGTCGATATACTAGTGTGATTTCTCCTCCGTCGAAATGACAAACTGGATGTGATTTTTGTGATCGTGTCATTTCGACGAAAGGAGACTCGAGCGATAGCGAACAGGCGAAGCAAATCACACTATTCCGAAGCTTCGGGACACAAAGTAATTCGTTAATCTTTGTCGATATACGAGTGTGATTTCTCCTCCGTCGAAATGACAAACTGGATGTGATTTTTGTGATCGTGTCATTTCGACGAAAGGAGACTC
>NZ_JBDKWC010000005.1:0-106357 GCF_039749035.1 Flavobacterium olei | reverse complement strand
GAGCTATAGCGAACAGGTGAAGCAAATCACACTATCCCGAAGCTTCGGGACACAAAGTATTCGCTAATCCTTGTCGATATACGAGTGCGATTTCTCCTCCGTCGAAATGACAAACTGGATGTGATTTTTGTGATCTTGCCATTTAGACTGGAAGGAGACTCGAGCTATAGCGAACAGGTGAAGCAAATCACACTATCCCGAAGCTTCGGGACACAAAGTAATTCGCTAATTTTTGTCGATATACGAGTGCGATTTCTAGTTCATCGAAATGACAAACTGGATGTTAAAAATAAAAAACGAATTATATAGAACCTAGTAAAAATATTATATCTAATGCTTAATCCTCAAATTGGTTTTCATAGTTATTACGTTTACATTATAACCAATGAACATCGTACTTCTTTTTATATTGGCGTCACAAATAATTTAAGACAAAGACTTGCAAAACATAAAGAAAATATTGATTTAAATATCAATTCTTTTGCGGCAAAATATAATATTCAGTTTTTAGTTTATTATGAAAGATTCACTTGGATACAGGAAGCGATTGCAAGAGAAAAGGAATTGAAAAAATGGAGACGTGATAAGAAAATTGAATTGATAAAAGGTTTTAATGAAAACTTTGAATTTCTGAATTTTCGTTTTGAGTAAGTTATGTTCTTACGAACATTTTAACACAAAGTATTTGTCATTTCGAGGAACGAGAAATCACACTAGAAACTCCGCTCCTGTTTGTCAATCTTTGTCGATATACGAGTGTGATTTCTCCCTTCGGTCGAAATAACAAACTAGATGGAAAACGCGAGCGCTGCACATTAGCAAAGGGAAGAAATCACGAGAAACTCCCCAATCATTTGAGAACATAGCCTCTGGTTCAACCAGAGGAACGCAAAGATTGATCCTCAATTAATTAAAAAGAATCAATTGCCTCCAGCTTTAGCTGGAGGTATAAATAAAGCTAAATAAGGCTTTAGCCAAAATACGCATTTGGCTAAAGCCTTTTACTATTAAATCTTTTAATCCCCTAGGGGCTATTCAATAAAAAATGCAAGACCAAAATTGATCCTGCATTTTTATAATTTGATAATCCAAATAAAATATCTTTTACACAGTCTGACGCTCGTGTTTTCCTTCTTTAATTTCCTCCACCATTTTTTTATTAAAGGCAGGCAAATCATCTGGTTTTCGGCTGGTTACTAATCCGTTGTCTACTACAACTTCTGAATCTTCCCATTGTGCTCCGGCATTTTTCAAATCATTTTTAACAGAGAAGAAAGATGTTACTTTTCGACCTTGTAAAACATCGGCATCTACCAGAATTTGTGGTCCGTGACAAATAGCCGCTACTGGTTTTTTACTTTCAAAAAACGAACGTACAAAATTTACTGCAGCTTCTTCTCTTCTTAATGAATCCGGGTTTAAAACTCCTCCCGGTAGCACCAAAGCATCGTAATCGGCTTCATTTGCCTGATCTAATACAACATCTACATTATATTCATTGCTCCAGTTTCCGTCTTTCCAGGCTTTGATAGTTCCTGCTTTCAGACTGATGATATCTGCATTCCATCCTTGCTCTTCCAGATATGCTTTAGGAGATGCTAATTCTGATTCTTCAAATCCGTTTGTGGCTAATATGGCGATATTCTTTTTCATAATTTTAAATTTTTAAAACGTTATTAATTTTGATTTACCTAAAATTACTTATTTCAGACAGCCAGCGAAAGCAGTTGCTGTTAAAGCTTTCTTTAAAAAAAGTTAATTAATTGAAGTACAGTTTTTTATTAAAAATTTAATGATAATTATATAAGATGCCTGTCAATTTACTTTACTATTTTATAACATGAAAGTAAAGCATGAAAAAGTGAAGTATATAAATTAGTTGGGAAATTACGTGATTACCTCAAATCCTTCTTAATCACCAAATATTTCAAATTAGTATTTCCCGCATTACTGATTCCGTGTTCGGCATTTGGCGGGCAATATAAACTTGTATTTGGACCAACGATAACCGTTTTTCCGACAAGGAAAAAAGAAGCAGAACCTTCAAGAATATAAAAGAATTCTTCTTCAGGATGATGATGCGGCGCGTGTGTCGATTTTCCTGGTTCTACGATACTCATTTTAAGTGTATTTTCCTGAGTAAAATTTTTGTCGCCAAACCAATATTGGTAACCGACTTTGGTATTCGTCGCTTTGTCTAAATCAAAATGATTGACGCAGTTTTCTATGGTGTATTTTATTTCTGTTTTCTCTTTAGTTTCCTGAGCAAAAGCTTGTTGCAGAGATAAAAGAGTAATTGTGGTTTTTAGGAAAGTTAATGGTTTCATTTTTTTTATTGTAATGTTACGAAAAAAAGATTACAGTTAGGTCTATTGATGTTTTGTCATCCTGAGCGAAGTCGAAGGACACGTAAGTAGCTCGACAAAGATTGTGGATGCAGCATTTCGAGTTTCTTGCGGAGATCCTTCGTTAAGATGACAACTTCATGCTAAATAGCTAATCTCAATCTATAAAAAATTATGAAAAACTAAATTTTCTCGCCTAGCCCCGATCGAAATGATATCCTTTTATGGCGGGGTTCGCCATAAAAGATATAATGTAGAGCGGGACAAAGGTCTTGAAAATAAAAAATGTGCTGCTCCTGAAAAAGATTCACACAGCAAAAAACTTACTAAAATTAGCACTTCACGAGCTTTTTAAGAAACGCTTATCGTACGATAAGAAAATATTATGACCAAAATGTTTTGTAATTCGAAAAACCGCCATACATTTGCCTAACAGTGTTAAACAATTTAATACTCGAATAAAATGGCTAGCAAAGATCGAATTTTAAGACAAAAAGAAGAGACAAGAAATAATATTCTTGGCGCTGCTTATGATATCGTAAAAGAAGAAGGCTGGAATGGTTTGAGTATGCGTAAAATTGCCGATAAGATCGAATATACTGCTCCTATTATTTATGAATATTTCTCGAATAAAGAAGCAATATTAGAAGAACTTACCGGTAAAGGTTTTGTAAAACTGACTAAAGAATTGCAAACTGCAATAGATAAGTTTGAGAAACCGGAAGACCAGTTAGAAGCTATGTGGATGACCTATTGGGATTTCGCTTTTACGAATACTGAAATGTATCAGTTGATGTTTGGTGTTCAGATGACGTGTTGCGCACAGCGATGTTCGGCTCAGGAGGGACCTTACAAATTATTCACTCATGTGATTGCTGAAGTAATGAAAGACAGCAATCCGAGTCAGGATATCATTAAACAAAAGTATTTCACTTTCTTTTCTGTTATTCATGGTTTAATCGCCATCAATATCATTAATAAAAGTGATATCTTAGAAACTATAAATGCACAAATTTTGAAAGATGCCATTGGCGGTATCATCAAATCAATACAATAAAAATTTTTTCAATTTTTACTTAACGGTGTAAAATAATTTAATTGGATAATATAAAATCCTTTTTTTTGAAACGTTAACTTAACACTGTTAGAAAATTTAATAAAGGTAATAAAAGTTTTTTTTTAGACTCTTACTTAACGGTGTTAGAAAATTTAATACCGATTTACAAATAAACTGAAATGACGACTGTATAGAAATTTGCGCACTTTTACTTAACAACGTTAGATAATTTAATATAATTAAATATGAATCCCGAGAATGCCACAATACCAAATGAATTAATCCGAGAAAATGTTCAACCAATTAAAACCATAATGAAAATGAAAAATGCAATAATAACCAGTTTTATTCTGGCTCTAGTTTTTAGCAGCTGTGCCGATAAAAATCAGGCTCCTGCTGCTCCGCCTCCACCGGTTTTACCAGTTTTGGCAATCACAAGTGCAAATACGACCACTGACGCTGAATATCCTGCTGCTATACAAGGAACTGTAGACGTTGAAATTCGCCCACAGGTAAGCGGAAACCTTGACAGAATTTTTGTAGACGAAGGTTCTTATGTAAGCAAAGGTCAAACGTTATTTAAAATCAACGAACGTCCTTTCCGCGAGCAGTTAAACAATGCTTTGGCTAGTCTGCACGCGGCAGAAGCGGCTTTGATCAACGCTAACTTAGAAGTTGATAAACTGACTCCGCTTGTACAAAATAAAGTAGTTTCTGATTATCAGTTGAAAACGGCTAAAGCCACTCAAAAAATTGCTGCTGCAAACATTGAGCAGGCAAAAGCCATGGTAGGTTCTGCCAAAATTAATTTAGGATATACTAATGTGACAGCCCCGGTAAGTGGTTACATCGGAAGACTTCCTAAAAAACAAGGAAGTTTGGTTTCTGCTTCTGATGTTGAACCTTTAACTACTTTGTCTGATGTTCATGAAGTGTTTGCCTATTTCTCTTTGAGCGAAACAGATTTCATCAACTTTAAATCGAAATACGCCGGAAATTCTTTAGGTGATAAAATCAAAAAATTACCTCCCGTGCAATTAATTTTAGCTGATAATACAGATTACCCAAAAACAGGAAAAATTGATATGGTTGACGGTCAGTTTGACAAAACAACCGGAGCTATTACACTTAGAGCGACTTTCCCAAATGCAAATGGTACGTTACGTTCCGGTAATACAGGAAGAATCCGTTTAGGTTTACAGCACGACGATGCGATTTTAGTTCCACAGTCGGCTACAATCGAAATGCAGGACAAAGTCTTTGTTTTCACGGTAGGAAAAGACAATAAAGTAACTAAAATGCCAATTACAGTTGTGGGTAAAAACGGTACCTACTATTTAATTAAAGATGGCGTAAAAACAGGCGATCAGATCGTATTGAGCGGTATTGACAAATTACAGGACGGGCAAGCAATTCAGCCTGAAAAATCAACAAAAGTTGCCGAGGTAAGTACTAAAAAATAATTTCAAAAAAAATGTTCAAAATATTTATACAAAGACCAGTATTGGCAACTGTAATCTCCATTTTATTGGTGATCCTGGGTGTACTTGGTTTAACTAAACTGCCTTTACAACAGTTTCCAGATATTGCACCTCCATCTGTTTTGGTTACGGCGGTATATCCGGGAGCAAACGCAGAAACGGTTTTACGTTCTGTGGCACCTTCTCTCGAAGAGTCGATAAATGGTGTAGAAAACATGACGTACATGAGTTCTACGGCGAGTAACGATGGAACTTTAGCGATTACTGTTTTCTTTAAATTAGGAACAGATGCCGATCAGGCTGCTGTAAACGTTCAGAACCGTGTGGCTCAGGCTACCAGTCAGCTTCCTGCGGAGGTTGTGCAGCAGGGTGTTATCACGGCGAAACAACAAAACTCTTTCATCATGGCGATTGGTATGTATACCGATGATGAATCAAAATACGATCAGACTTTTGTTGCCAACTATGCACAAATCAATATTATTCCGGAGTTAAAACGTATTCCGGGTGTGGGTTCTGCCAGTATTTTTGGTGGTGTTAAGGATTACTCGATGCGCGTTTGGTTAAACCCGACACAAATGGCAACCCATAATGTTACGCCTAGCGAAGTAATGGGCGCGATACAGGATAAAAGTTTGGAAGCGGCTCCGGGGAAATTTGGTGAGCGCAGTAAAGAGGTTTTCGAATATGTAATTAAATACAAAGGAAAACTGACCAAACCAGAAGATTATCAAAATATTGCCATTCGTTCTAACGCAGACGGTTCTGTGCTCCGTTTAAAAGATGTTGCCAGAGTTGAATTGGGTGCGTATTCTTATAACAGTTTAACGCGTCTGAATGGTAAAAAGGGTATTGTAATTGGTGTGATTCAGTTAGCGGGTTCTAACTCGAATGATATTCAGATTGCGATCAATAAAATGATGGAAAAAGCCTCTAAAGATTTTCCAAAAGGCATCAAACACAATATTTTCTACAGTACAAAAGTTTCGCTTGATCAATCTATCGAACAAGTTGAGCATACATTGATCGAAGCTTTTATTCTGGTATTTATTGTGGTATTTATTTTCCTTCAGGATTTTAGATCAACTTTAATCCCGGCTATTGCTGTACCTGTAGCAATTTTAGGAACGTTCTTCTTCATGCAGCTATTCGGATTCTCGATTAATCTTCTTACGCTTTTCGCATTAATTCTGGCGATTGGTATTGTGGTCGATGATGCCATTGTGGTGGTCGAGGCCGTGCATGCGAAAATGGAGCACAAACGTCTGTCTCCAAAAGTCGCCACGCATGAAGCAATGCACGAAATAACGGGTGCTATTATCTCGATTACGCTGGTAATGGCTGCTGTATTCCTGCCGGTTGGTTTTATGGAGGGCTCAACAGGAGTTTTCTATCGTCAGTTTGCTTTTACGATGGCAATTGCAATTGTAATTTCGGCTGTTAATGCATTGACTTTGAGCCCGGCGCTTGCTGCTTTGTTCTTAAAAGACAATCACAGCGCTCACGAGCATGGGGCGCCGTATGACAAAAAAGGATTTAAAGAAAAATTCTTTACCGCTTTTAACAGCAGTTTTGAATCTTTGACCAACCGTTATGTTGGCGGACTTAAATTCTTAATCAGAAGAAAATGGCTGAGTTTAGGCGGATTAGCTTTAATTACTTTGGCTACTGTTTTATTAGTAAAAACAACTCCAGCAGGATTTATTCCGACAGAAGATCAGGGATTTATCGCAATTGCGGTGAACACGCCATCGGGAACTTCGCTTGACGGAACTCAAAAGGTAATGACCGAGGCCGAAAATACTTTAAGAGGTTTAGACGCTTCAAGATTCGTAACCGCGATTTCAGGTTTCAACTTATTGACCAATTCAACAAGTCCGTCTTCTGCTGTAGTTTTCGTTTTACTGAAACCAAATGAAGATCGTGGCGACATTAAAAACATTGACGAAATCATGAATCAGGTTCGTGGTAAACTGGGCGCTATTTCCGGCGGAAGTTTCTTCGTATTCAGTTTCCCAACTGTTCCCGGATTTAGTAATGTTGAAGCATTGGATTTGGTTTTACAAGATAAAACCGGAGGAAAACTCGATAAATTCTCAGGAATTTCTCAAAATTTCATTGGTGAATTAATGAAACGTCCTGAAATTGCGGTGGCCTTTACAAGTTTCAAAGCCGATTATCCACAATTACAATTGGATATTAATGATGAAAAAGCGAATCAGTTAGGTGTAAATGTAAAAGACATTTTACAAACCATGCAGGCTTATTTTGGTAGTGCGCAGGCCTCTGATTTTAACAGATTTGGTAAATATTACCGTGTGGTGGTTCAGGCCGATATCGCCGACAGAGCCGATCCAACTGCCATTGACCGTGTTTTCGTAAAAAACAAAAATGGCGAAATGGTGCCAATAAATACGTTAGTAAAACTTACTCGTATTTATGGTTCAGAAACCGCTTCAAGATATAATTTGTTCAACTCAATTTCGATTAATGCGATTCCGAAACCTGGATTTAGTTCCGGAGACGCCATTAAAGCAATTGAAGAAGTAGCAGCACAACAATTGCCTGCAGGTTACGGGTTTGAATTCTCGGGCCAGACACGTGAGGAGATTTCTTCCGGAGGACAGTCTGCAACTATATTCTTACTGTGTTTGATTTTTATTTATTTCTTACTTGCTGCACAGTACGAAAGTTACATTTTGCCTTTGGCGGTAATCTTATCAATTCCTGCAGGTATTTTTGGAGTATTTGTGGCAATCGGTTTAACCGGAATTGAAAATAACATTTACGTTCAGGTTGCGCTGGTCATGCTGATCGGACTTCTAGCCAAAAACGCCATTTTGATTGTGGAATTTGCGGTTCAGAAAAGAAAATCAGGACAGGCACTAGTCAGTGCGTCTATCGATGCTGCCAAATTACGTCTGCGACCAATTATCATGACATCTCTTGCTTTTATTGTTGGTTTAGTACCGATGATGAGCGCCAAAGGACCGTCGGCTCAGGGAAATCACTCTATTAGTATTGGAGCTGCGGGCGGAATGATTTCGGGTGTAATCTTAGGATTATTCATTATCCCGGTTTTATTTATCGTATTCCAATATTTACAGGAGAAATTCAGCGGCAAACCGATCGCTGTGATTCATAACGAAGAAAAATAAAAAAATGGAAAATTATATAACGACAGCCCTTGTGGCAATAATCGCAGGCATCGCCTATATATCGTACAGAATTTCGAAAGATCTCGAAACCAGAAAAGATACCTGTACAGAAATTTAATAAAAAAACAATGAAAAATTATATAACCAAAATCGTGACCTTCGCCATTCTGATCACGACTTTAATATCCTGTAAAGTCTCTAAGGATATTGAAACTCCCAAAGATGCATTTCCTGAGAATTTCAGGAATGCATCGGTTTCGGGTGATACAACCAGTATTGCTGATATCGAGTGGAAAAACTTCTTTACAGAAAAAGATATTATTCAGTTAATTGACAGCGCGGTGGTACGTAATAACGATCTGCTGATTGCACAAAAGAATATCGAAATTGCCCAATACCGATTTACACAATCGAAATGGGGAAATGTGCCTCAGGTGAATTTAATGGTAAATGCCAGCACCAGCAATCCTTCTGATAATAGTTTTACCGGAATGAATTTAGGTCAGGCTTTAGGTCAAAAACATATTGACGATTATTCTGCAGGAGCTTCACTTTCCTGGGAAGCTGATATTTGGGGAAAGATCAGAAACCAAAAGAAAGGGGCTTATGCAGGATATCTTCAGTCTGAAGAAGTAAAAAAAGCGTTGCAAACGAATATTGTTGCCAATGTTTCAAGAGGTTATTACAATCTTTTGATGCTCGATGCACAGTTGAATATTGCCAGACAAAACCTTAAATTAAATGATAGTACCACCAATATTATCAAACTTAAATACGATGCCGGGCAGGTAACTACTTTAGCCATTCAACAGTCTGAAGCGCAGAAATTAAATTCTGCACAGTTAATTCCGTTATTAGAACAAAATATAGCCATTCAGGAAAATGCTTTAAGTGTATTGACAGGTTCTTTTCCGAATTCGAAGCAAAGAACGATTCTTTTAAGTTCACTTGAAGTGAAAAATAATGCGTCTGTTGGAATTCCGTCTTCCTTAGTAAGCAGACGACCAGATGTTAAAAGTGCAGAATTAGCTCTAAAAGTAGCAAATGCCAATGTCGGAATCACAAAAGCAGATTTATATCCTGCTTTGAGAATTACAGCTCAGGGCGGCGTAAACTCTTTTGAAACCAGCAGCTGGTTTAACATTCCGGCTTCTTTATTTGGGACCGTTGCCGGCGGATTAACGCAGCCACTTCTAAACAATAAAAAAGTTAGAACGCAATATAACATCGCTGTTGCGGAAAGAGAAAAAGCAGTTTTAGCTTTCAGACAACAAGTTTTAGTCGCGGTAAGTGAAGTTTCTGATGCTTTGGTGAGAGTAGAAAAGTTACAACAACAGGAAACTTTCTTGAAAGAAAAAGTAAAAACACTGCAACAAGCAATTAAAAACTCCAATCTGTTATTCAAAAACGGAATGGCAGAATATCTGGAAGTTTTAACGGCGCAGGCGAATCTTTTGCAAAGCGAATTAGAATTAGCAGATTTAAAAAGACAACAACTCACAGCCAACACCGATTTGTATCGCGCGCTTGGAGGCGGCTGGAAATAATACCCACACTCGTTAATTATTTATTTTTTGAGATGAAACGCTGTGAGACCTTTTGGGTTTCATGGCGTTTTTTTGTTTTACCACTAAGACGCTACGGCGCAAAGCTTATTTTTTGCCACAGATTATAGGATTAGAAAAGATTTTTTTAGCCACGAATTACACAAATTTCACTAATTTTTGTTCTCATTGTATGTTCTCCTGAGCGATCCCGTCCCGAAGTTTCGGGATCGGGAGAAGGACGTGCAAAGTAAACGACAAAGATTTGCGATTTAATTAACGCCCCGAAGCTTCGTGATAGTCTGATTTCTCCTTTGTCGAAATGACAAAGCAGAACTTATTTTATTTATTTTTGAAAAAGAAAAACTTTGTGCCTTTGTGCCTTCGTGGCAAAAACTCAACTCTTTTATAAAAAAAATGACTTTCAATAAAGACACCTTTTTAAACAACCTGAAACAAACTATTGAAAGTTATTATTCCCTTTCTGAGCATTCATGGAAACTGATTGAAAACATTATCCATTTCCAAACCCTTAAAAAAGGAGAAACACTTTTAGAAAACGGAGAAATTGCCAGGAATCTTCACTTTATTGCAAAAGGAGCTTTAAGAGCTTTTATTACGGATGAACAGGGAAATTTCTACAACAAAAATCTTTTTCTTGAAAATTACTTCGCAGGTTCGAAAGTTTCCCTAATGCTTCAGACTCCTTCTAATTTTACCATTGAAGCGTTGGAAGATGCTATTGTAATCAATATCAATTACAAAAAATTGATGGAAATTATTAACGAGAATGACGATCTTAAAAACTTCTATATTGCCCATTTGGAAAAGCACTGGATTATCGAAAAGGAACAAAGAGAAGTAGCACTTGTTATGCAGAACGCTACTGAGCGGTATGTCAGCCTACTGGAGAAACATCCGGATATTGCAGAGCGAATTCCGTTATTGCATATTGCATCCCACTTAGGAATTACACCAACACAGTTAAGCCGAATCCGGAAAAGCCTTAAAAAGATTTGTAAATCAACATATGTAAAGGTTTTCCTCAAAAGCTAATTTTATCTTTGCTCCGGATTTAAATATGATAGCCAAAAAATGAAAAATACAGATCTTATAAAAGACAATATTGACAATCTTACAGCACTTTGGAAAACTGTAGCCACTCCTCTTCTATCTTATCATAAAACTGACCGGTTTGAATTTAGTAAGATCAAAAACTCAGGCTGGCCCAACCGATTGTGGTTCCGTGAAGATATTACAGAAGAAAATCTTCCTCAGATTTTAGAACTTATAGAAAAAAATCCCGGCTTGATCATTCCGTACTGGGATATTTTTGGAAGTCATTCAAATGCTATTTTCGAAAAAAACGGATTCAAAATACGCATTCAGCTTGCCGCAATGGCTTTGAAACTGGGTGACAAATTACCGCTCTCAACCCATCTTACTTTCAAAAGAGTTTTAAATGAAGAAGACGCCACAACCTGGTCGGATATTTATCCGTTATCTTTCAGCTACGTAATCAGCAAAGAAACATTAGTTCATAATTATGAGACTATAAAATTTTATCTGGTTCATTTGGATGAAAGACCAATCGGAACGCTTACTCTTTTTCAAACCGGCAAAGTCATGGGAATTCACGGAGTTGGTGTAATACCGGAAATGCGTAAAAGAGGTTTCGCCGAAGAAATCATGAAATTCGCTTTAAACGAAGCTATCGATTCCGGTGCCGAATATGCGCATTTACAAGCTTCACCTTTAGGAAAAGGTATTTATACCCGATTAGGCTTTGAAGATTTGTTTTTGATTACGAATTACTTTTTGGATTAGAAATTTTAAATTCAAATTTATACGCAACTTATGTCTTCCTGAGCGAAGTCGAAGGACACGCAGAGTGAGCACGTACTGGATGGATTCAGCAATGCGATCCTTCGACTTCGCTTAGGAGGACAAATCTTTGCGGAGCTACTTGTGAAGATCCTTTCTTCCTCAGGATGACAACTGTACAAAGACATCAGCACAACATACAACAAACAACATACAATAAACCAACAACAAACAACAAACAATAAACAATAAGCAATACTTTGTCCCAAATGCCCCTAAAATAGTCGTAAATGCGTATTTCGTTCCAATAGAAGTATTAATTACATTTGTAATACATTAACTAATAACTATTTAAACAAATACGCAATGAAAACAACCAAAATCCTTTTCTGGACTACTACAATCCTTATTTTTTTATTTGAAGGCGTTATGCCGGCACTTACTTCTCAGTCTGAATTGGCTAAAGAAGGCATCAGACATCTTGGTTATCCGGAATATTTCGGGAATGCCTTAGTAGTGTTTAAGATCCTGGGAGTTCTGGCGCTTATCATTCCGCAAGTTCCGGGACGTGTCAAAGAATGGGCTTACGCCGGATTTGCTTTCGATTTTATTTTTGCCTCAATAAGTCATTTTGCTGTTGACGGAATGGATTTTCAAGGTTTTTTCCCTTTGATAGTTCTTGCGATTTTGATGGTTTCTTATGTAACATATCATAAAATACAGCGTTATAAAAATATAGCACTCTAAAAACCAAAACTTTATGATTGAAGTTTTTAAAACTAATGTTCAGGAAGAATGTCAATGTAAAATTATTATTGACACACTTCTTGAGCATTTTCCAAATAGTTCGATCAATTTCGATTTAGAAGATTGCGATAAAATTCTGCGTATTCACTCCTCTTCTATTTCAAATAAAAAAATAATAGATCTGCTTGCATCCTTTGGGTATTCGTGCGAAGTTTTAGAATGACAGAAACTTGCCTTTAACTTTGAATTATAAGCTTTAAAAAAAGTTGTATATTTGAGTATGTATCATCTTAAAAATCAAGAATATGAATTTACCAAACGGACATCAAACGATAATGCCTTATTTGATTTTGCAAGGTGCTGCAAAATTTATCGACTTTACTAAGAATGTTTTCGGCGCTGTTGAAACCAATACCAAGGCAATGCGTGATGATGGTACTATTATGCATGCTGAAATTACAATTAATGGAAGTACAATAATGGTAACCGATGAGATTACCGATTGGGCTAAGCAAACGGCTAATTTATTTGTCTATGTACCAAATGCAGACGAAACATACCAAAAAGCTTTAGAAAATGGCGCTACCAGTTTAATGGCATTAAGCAATCAGGATTATGGGCGTACGGGCGGTATAACGGATCCTTTTGGAAATGTATGGTGGATTACCTCAATAATCGTTTAACTTTATAATATGAAAGACTCTTGTCAAAATACAATTCTCGAAACGTACTCCCGATTATCTGATGTACTTTCTGAGATTTCTGAAAATGAAATAAACAAAATCCCTTTTGAAGGCAGTTGGACAGCAGGACAAAATGTTCAGCACATTATTCTTGCTTGTTCCGGTTTACCAGCGTTATTTGCCGGTCAAAAAGAAAAAACAACGCGACAGCAAGATGAAAACGTTGCAAAACTGGATTCGATTTTTTTAGATTATACTGCCAAATATGAGTCACCTGAGAATATAAAACCTGCTGCAGTTGATTATCTGAAAGATATGCAGCTTGCCTCCATCAAGAAAATACAAGATGATTTGTCTGATGCTGCTGAAGTATATGATCTAACCTTGTTGTGCATGGACGCCAAGGTACCGGGATTCGAAAATTTCACCATTTATGAATGGATTCATTTTGCCATTGTGCATACGCAAAGACACACCCATCAGTTGGAAAATATTGCTGCAAAACTTAAAAATAGCAATTAAATTAAAAAATAAAGTTGCTTACATTCTTCTAACTTAGAAACTTTATTGTAGCTGTGAACCGGTAAAAAGCGAAGGTTCACAGATACAAAAATTCAAAGTCATTAGAAGGACCCCCATTCCTCTAACACTCCGAATCTCTGTTTCTGTGAACCTTTGATTCTTCTTTTAAACGTTATTTAAACGTTTCTTCTTCCTGTTATCAGTGATATTATAAATAACACTAAAAATATAAAGAACAAAACTTTTGCGATACCTGCGGCTCCGGCTGCTATGCCTCCAAAACCAAAAATTCCTGCAATAATTGCCAGAATTATAAATATGACTGTCCAACGTAACATAATTTCAAAATTTTAGTTAATAATTCCAGATTTTTATCTGTTTGATTTGTTTGTTTCTCAAAATTATTTTATTCCTACAAATCCTGTTAACTCTAAACAATCAAAAATTAGCTCAATCAATTAATTTGCAAAGGCTTGCGCAGATTTTTCACTATTCCATTTTTGCCTTACAGAATTACCATGTTTAAGCTTTTGAGTTAATTTTTTGATCGATTGGATTAATTATGGCTCCGTTGCTGAAGTAATTTCACATAAAATTTAAAACACGATCGGAAGTACATATCTAGTACTGTTATTTAAAAAAAACAGATTTTTATTTCTTCCGAAAAAATCACAAAAGACATGGTTGTGAATTATGCTGTATTTCCGACGGGGAGTGCAATATGCTGACCGACCTCTTATATATAATTATGGCGTCGCCGATAGCAAATGCGGTGACATTGAACTTGAAAGCGTTATTAACAGAGCTAAAAAAAGTATCCTCATGAAAACAATATCTAATAAATCGAAAATCGTTTTTTTATCTACATTCCCACCTACACAATGCGGCATAGCCACCTATACTCAGGATACTATTAAAGGAATTACTGATGTTTATGGTAAATCTATAACGTGTGAAATTTGCGATTTGGTAAAAGAACCAGTTGAAAATCCAACACAAGCTTATACGTTAAATACAGCAAACAGAGCAGAATATGCAAAAGTTGCAGCAGAAATCAACAAAGACGAAACTGTAAAATTGGTTCATATTCAGCATGAATTTGGTTTGTTTGCAGGAAATTACGGAGATCATCTTTTAGATTTTCTAAACGAAATTAAAATTCCGGTAACTTATACTTTTCATAGTGTAATCCCGAATCCTAATGATGAATTAAAAACTTTTGTAAAACTGTTACTGGACTACAGTAATTCGGTTTTCGTAATGACTAACAAATCAAAAGAAATATTAATCAACGACTATCAAATTGATGAAAATATAATTACTTGTGTTTCCCACGGAACTCATATCGTAGTATATGAAACTCCGGAACAGGCAAAAGAAAAATTAAATATTTCAGACCGTTTGGTATTATCAACTTTCGGACTTTTGGGCGAAGGAAAAAATATCGAGACTGGTTTACAGGCATTACCGAAAATTATCGAAAAAGCACCAAATGCTTTGTATTTGATTATCGGAAAAACACATCCTAATCTAATTAAAGATGGTGTAGATGCCTATCGCAATACTTTGGAAGGAATTGTTGCTGATCTGAATTTACAGGATAATGTACGTTTTGTAAATGAATATTTAGATACAGACGAACTTTTAAATTATTTAAAAGCGACTGATATCTACATGTTTACTTCAAAAGATCCAAATCAGGCGGTAAGCGGTACTTTTGCTTACGCAATGAGTTGTGCATGTCCGATTGTAGCGTCAAAAATTCCTCATACCAAAGAAGTTTTAACTCCTGATTCAGGTATTTTGGTTGATATTGGTGATGTAGATCAATTTGCAAATGCAGCAATCAAATTAATTGCGGATGAAGATCTAAGAAACGAAATGGCTATAAATGCATTTACAAAAATGCGTGCTTGTTCCTGGGAAAATGCTGCGATTACACACATGAATGCGTATAAAAAATTAATTGAAAATCCGGCGGACATCAAATTCAGCTATCCGTCAATTCAATTAAATCATATTAAAAAAATGACTACAGAATTGGGTATTATTCAATTCTGCAAGATATCTATCCCTGATTTAGATTCAGGATATACACTAGATGATAATGCAAGAGCGTTAATTGCTTTCTGTATGCATTACCAACAAACTCAGGACAAAGATGATTTAGCGTATATTTTAGTATACTTAGACTTCATTATCCGTTGTCAAAAACCAAAAGGAGATTTTATCAATTATGTAGATCAGGAAAACCGCGAACATATCGAACAAAATGCCGAAGTAAATCTTGAAGATTCTAACGCACGTGCACTTTGGGCTTTAGGAACTGTAGTTTCATTATCTGATATTCTTCCTGAAGCGATTACTAAAAAAGCGACAAGATGTTTACTGAACTCTTTAAAATGGGCAGAAACTATTCAGTCACCACGATCAATTGGTTTCGCAACAAAAGGTTTGTACTTGTACCATTCTACAATTCCAAATTTGTATGTTGCAGCAATTATCAACAAATTAAATGCAAAACTGCTTGCTAATTATGAAGATACTGCAACAGAAGACTGGCAATGGTTTGAAAATTACCTGACTTACGGAAATGGTATTTTACCGGAATCAATGTTGTATGCGTATTTAATTACAAACAAACCGGTTTACAAAAAAGTGGCATTAGACTCATTAGATTTCCTAATTTCAAAAACATTCTTTAAAGGTAACTTTAAAGCGATTTCAAACAGAAGCTGGCATCATAAAGGTTCTGAACCGCAGGAATACGGAGAACAGCCAATTGATGTTACCTACACTATCCAGACTTTATATGCGTTTTATAATGCGTTTAAAACTCCGGAATATAAAAAGAAAATGAAATCTGCGTTTAACTGGTTCTTAGGAAAAAATCATTTAGGCCAAATTATGTACAATCCGGTAAGTGGCGGTGGATATGACGGACTGGAAAAAGAAAATGTAAACCTGAATCAGGGTGCAGAATCTACAGTTTGTTATCTGACAGCAAGATTGTTAATGGAAAAATTAGCCATGTCACAATCAAGAGTTATTCCGTTGATGAAAAACAGAACCGGAATTGCAATTAATTCTTAATTGATTCCTACATATATAAAAAAGAGAAGCTAACCAAAATACTTCGCTTAGACCCGGAAAATCCCTTTTACACAAAAGGGATTTTTTGTTTTTAGGTCGCGCCTAACGTCATTTCCGCATTTTTATTGTATTTATTACGATGAAAATTATATAACGTTCTAAAAAAGTTGTGTAAGATTTTTGGTTCATAAAAAAAGTAACTTTCATATAGAAATCGTTCATCGATAACACTATTTAAATTTTCATTATATAACATTCACATAAAAACATAACATTTTGATTCTCAACCTAAAAAATACATTTACCGAGATTGGAGATATAGCAATTTTCTCCAAGCGTTTTTTTAAGGAGGTATTTATTCCGCCTTATGAGACCAAAGAGTTTCTTAAACAGTGTTATGTTATCGGATACAAATCTTTACCATTAGTATCCATTACAGGATTTATTATGGGTTTGGTGCTTACGCTTCAGTCTCGCCCTACACTGGTAAAATTTGGTGCAGAATCCTGGCTGCCGGGAATGGTTGCTCTGTCTCTTATAAGAGAAATTGCACCTGTAATTACGGCTTTAATCTGTGCAGGAAAGATCTCTTCGGGAATCGGAGCCGAATTGGGTTCTATGAAAGTTACCGAACAGATTGATGCTATGGAAGTTTCTGCCGTAAATCCGTATAACTATCTGGTTGTGACCAGAGTTTTGGCCTGCATGTTAATGATTCCGCTTTTGGTGCTTTTTGCCGATGCAGTTGGGGTAATCGGCGGATATGTCGGAATAAATATTCACGGAGATGTAAATTTCTACCGTTATCTGACCCAGATTATCCAGTCACTGGAATTTCTGGATTTGTTTCCTGCAACGATAAAAACCTTCTTTTTCGGATTTTTTATCGGAATGATTGGGTGTTTCAAAGGTTTTAATGCCTCAAACGGAACAGAAAGTGTGGGACAGGCCGCAAACACTGCGGTGGTAACAGCATCATTAAGCATTTTTATAATTGATATGGTGGCAGTTCAAATAACCGATTTATTTTTTTAAGATGACTGAAGAAAAATTACATAAAGAACCTACAACAAAAGAAAAAGACCGTTCTCCGATTATTGAGATCAAGAATCTGCATAAAACTTTTGGAAAAGACAATACGATCTTAAAAGGCGTCAATCTCACTTTAAATAAAAATGAAGATCTGGTGGTCCTGGGACGTTCGGGATCGGGAAAATCGGTAACGATAAAGTGCATTGTCGGATTAATTGAACCAGACGAAGGAGAAATTAAAGTGTTTGGAGAAAACGTTCTTAATGTTTCAAAAACAGAACTCAATGCCATTCGGGTAAAAATAGGTTTTCTGTTTCAAAGCGGCGCTTTGTATGACTCTATGTCTGTGCGCGAAAATTTAGCTTTTACACTAACCAAACACAAACGGGACTTAAGCGCAGAAGAGATCGAAAATGAAGTTATGGAAGCTCTGGATAATGTTGGTCTGGCAGATGCAATTGACAAAATGCCATCTGAATTATCCGGCGGTATGAAAAAGAGAATTGGTCTGGCCAGAACTTTAATTTTAAAGCCTGAAATTATTCTCTATGATGAACCCACAACTGGTTTGGATACCATAACTTCAAGAGAAATCAGCGAATTGATTCTTGACATTAAGCACAAACAGAAAACTTCTGCTATAATTATTACCCACGATATGGCCTGTGCAAAATTAACCGCCGATCGAATAGTTGTACTAAAAGACGGTGTTATTCACGCAGAAGGAACATACGAAGAACTGGAAAAAAACGAAGACGAATGGGTTCGCTCATTTTTTGAATAAAAAGCAAAATAAATAATAGAAATCATGGAAAAGAAATCTGGATATACGTGGAAATTAGGAATGTTTGTAACAATTGGCTTACTGCTTTTTATAATGGCCGTATATTTTATTGGAAAACAAAAAAATCTTTTCGGTTCTACCTTTCACATCACATCACAGTTTAAAACGGTAAGCGGTTTAGAAGTTGGAAATAATGTTCGTTTCTCTGGTATTAATGTCGGAACTGTAGAACAAATTCAATTAATAAACGACTCGACGGTTAATGTCGTTTTAGTGATGAAAGAAGAAGTCCGCGAATTTATTAAAACAGATGCCACAGCAAGTATTGGTTCAGACGGGTTAATGGGTGATAAAGTTTTAACGATTACTCCGGGATCCAAATCAAAAACAATTATTGCAGACAACGGGCAAATTGCTTCTGTTGACGGAATCGAAATGCAGGACCTTATGAAAAGCGTGAAAAAAAGTGTTGACAATGTGGGAATCATATCAGACGAGCTTGCTATTTTTAGTCATAGTATGAACAACGGAAATGGAGCTTTGGCAAGATTAGTAAAAGATGATAAAATGGCCAACAGCGTTTCTAATACACTTTCTAATCTTGAAAGCGGTACAAAAGGTTTCAGCGATAATATGGAAGCGGCAAAAAGCAATTTCCTGTTAAGAGGTTATTATAAAAAGAAAGAAAAGCAAAAAGCTAAGAAACAAGAAGAAATAAAAGAGCAAAAAGAAGAGCAGCAGGAGAAAGCTCAGAAAGAAAAAGAAGAAAAAGAGAAACAGCTTAAAGAGCAAAAAGAAAAAGAAGAGAAAGAAAAGCAAAAACAGGAAGAAGCAAAAAAAGAAGAAGCTGAGAAGAAAAAATAGGCTCCTTAAAATTGCAAATTCCAATATAAAACTCATTTTCTGGATACATCTAAATCTGCAATCTTAATGAAAAATTTCACATATATGCCTATTCAATTTAAACATACCGCCTTAAAAGTTTTAAAAATCACCGGAATAACAATTGCGGTGATTTTGTTTTTGTTATTTATTATACCATTACTATTTCCGGGAAAAATTGCATCTGAAGTAAAGAAAATTGCCAACGAACGTCTGGATGCAAAATTAGAATTTACCAACTCTAAACTTTCTTTTTTTACTCATTTTCCTTCTCTCACTGTTTCCTTAGATGAATTATCCCTCACGGGTTCTAAGCCTTTTAGTAACGACACTTTATTGCGTGCAGATCAGGTGGCGTTCGGAATCAATTTAAAAAGGCTTATTTTTAATAATGAAGTCAAAATCAACAAACTCTATGTTTCTGATGCCTTGATTAATGTGATGGTTGATGAAAAAGGTCAGGCCAATTATAATGTTTACGTAGCTCCTGAAAAAAGAAAAGAAGAAAAAGACAAACCAGAAGAAGGAACAGCAATTCGTCTGGAACGTATTGATCTGGAAAATTGTCACGTAAAATACAATGACCGTTCTGCCAAAATTCTCGTTGACGCAAAAGGTTTTAACTATATTGGAAAAGGAAATCTGAGTGAAGATATTTTTGACCTAGCAACAGAAGCACGAATAGACGAGCTGGATTTCTATTATGACAGAACAGGATATATTAGAAAGAAAGAAGTGCGCGCCGATCTTATAACGCGTATCAACACAAATGCACTTTCGTTTATTCTGCAGAAAAATGAATTACGCATTAATAAACTGCCTCTAAAATTTACCGGACTTTTTACTATTTTAAGAGACGGTTACAAAATCAACATTAAAGCAGCATCTGAAAATACAACTGTAAAAGATTTACTTTCTGTTATGCCTCCCGAATATTTAACGTGGCTCGAAAAAACAGAAATCTCAGGACGAAGTGATCTTAATGTATCTTTTAAAGGAGATTACAACGCTGCCAAAAAACAAAAACCAAATTTAGCATTCAATTTAAAAATTAATGAAGGTTCTGTCAATTATAAAGAAGCGCCGGTGCCTTTAAGTGATTTTCAGATGGATCTGAATGCCGTACTTCCGTCTCTGGATACCGAACAATTACGGGTAAATCTAAGAACATTGAAATTTAAGGTTGGAGAAAAAGATTATTTCAATGCATATCTGCGCAGCAAAGGTTTAAGGGAAATGTCGATAAATGCCAGTGTAAAAGGTGCATTAGACCTTGCTGTTATTGATGCGGCATTAGGATTAAACAGTGTGGATCTGAAAGGAATTCTAAAAACCGATATCCAGGCACGGGGAAATTTTAGTACATCAAAAAAATTATTCCCAAAAACAATTGGCGGTATTTCCTTGCGAAATGGCTGGCTTAAGACAGAACATTATCCAAATCCTATTACCAATATTACCTTTGTAGCCAATATGATGAACAAAGCCGGGACATTCCAGGATTTGATTGTCGCAATAGCGCCCGCCTCTTTTACTTTTGAAGGAAATCCCGTTTATGTAAATGCCGCTTTATCCGATTTTAGCGATCTGGCGTATAATGCCAAAATAAAAGGCGAATTGAATGTTGGCAGAATTTATCAGGTTTTTTCTCAAAAAGGTCTGGACGTAACTGGTTATGCCAAAGCAGACCTTTCGCTAAAAGGAAAACAAAGTTACGCCACAAACGGTCAGTATGATAAGCTGGATAATAAAGGAACTTTGGTATTGAAGAACATTAAAGCAACTTCTGAATTATTTCCGAAATCTTTCTTTATCAGACAAGGAAATTTCAGGTTTCAAAATGAAAAAATGTGGTTTGAAAAATTTAATGCGTCATACGGAAAATCAGATTTTGACATTAATGGTTATTTGCTGAATACGATAAATTATTTCTTAGAATCAAACGGAACATTGAGTGGTAATTTCAACTTAAAATCAAAACTGATTAATGTTGATGAATTTATGGCTCTTGAAAAAGGTGAAAATAAAGACCGTACTGTTGCTGTAGAATATGCCAAAGAAGATCATCCTAAAATGAGCGGTGTTGTCATTATTCCTAAAAATCTTGATGTCAGTTTAAACGCCAAAGCAGATAAAGTGGAATACAATGGTTTGATCCTTAATAAACTTAATGGAAAAACTGGTGTAAGAAAAGGAGGATTTTACTTAGAAAACACTACCTTTAATATCATTGACTGTATTTTGGGAGTGAGTGCATCCTATAAAGACGAATCGCCAACATCTGCGCACTTTGATGCACATTTTACGGCTAAAGATTTTGACATTCAGAGAGCATACAAAGAGATTCCGATGTTTCATGACATGGTTACTGCAGCAGAAAAAGCATACGGAATTGTTTCTGTTGATTATGATATCAAAGGAGATTTGGATGGAAATATGGGACCTATATATGCATCGCTACAAGGTGGAGGAACGATAAATCTGCGTGATGTAAAAATTAAAGGTCTTAAACTTTTGGACGGAATTAGTTCTAAAACCGGACAAAACGGTCTTAATAATCCCGATATGAAAGGAATTGAAATTAAATCGACAATTGATAAAAATCTGGTTCATATTGAGCCCTTTACTTTTAGCGTTGCAGGTTTTAGACCTACAATTAAAGGAACGACAAGCTTCGACGGACTGTTAGACATCAGAATGCGTTTGGGGCTTCCGCTTTTCGGAATTGTTGGATTTCCAATTGTAATTACGGGAACGCATGAAGATCCTAAAATTAAAATTTTTAGTAAAACAGGTCAGGAAATTGATCCGGCGGTATACGATGAGAAAAACAATAAGGTAATTCGAAAAGAAAAAGTAGATAAATCTAAAACAAAAAAGTAATGAGTTCAAAAGCGTCACACAGCAATGGAGCATTCGAAAAGTTTGCCACTAAAGTTTCTAAAGCTGCTGGAAGTACAACTGCTTTTATTAGTGCATTTGTTATTGTTGTGGCGTGGGCAGTTTCGGGACCAATTTTCGACTATTCCGAAACCTGGCAATTGGTGATTAATACCGGAACGACAATTATAACTTTTTTAATGGTTTTTCTAATTCAGAAAGCACAGAATAAAGATTCTCTTGCCATACAGTTAAAACTTAATGAACTTGTGGCTTCCAACGATTTATCCAGTAATAGTCTGGTCGACATTGAAAGTATGACCGAAGAAGAAATGATTATTATTCAGAAATATTACCACCGTTTAAGTCAGCTGGCTAAAAATGAGCAAAGCATCAGAACTTCCCATTCTTATGCAGAAGCAAACGAAACTCATAATAGAAAAAAAGAAAAAGCAACTCCTAAAAAAGCAGAAAAACTTACCAAAAAAACTACCAAAAATACCACTAAAAATAACCAAAAATGAAATTAAGTTCTACCGAAACCTATTGGCCCATAAAAAATGCCTTAAAACAAAGCTACCCCTCTTTAGATTCTGATATAAAAACCGATATTTTGATTATAGGCGGAGGCATAACAGGAGCCTTAATTGCTTATAAACTTTTAAATGAAGGTAAAAAAATTGTTCTTGTAGACCGGCGCGATGTATGTGGAGGCAGCACATCGGGAAGTACGGCATTGCTTCAATACGAAATTGATGTCCCGCTGCACCAACTCATCAAACTCCGGGGTATCAAATGTGCTGTTGAGAGTTATCAAAATGGTAAAAAAGCAATTTTTGACCTGCGGAATATCATTGACACAGTGGGCTGTGATTGTGGTTTCGAATTTAGAAAAAGCATTTATTTTACTACAGTTAAAAAAGATCTTCCTTATTTAAAAAATGAGTTTAAAGTCCGGAAACAACATGGTTTCGAAATCAGCTGGCTCAACAGATCTGAGCTGCAAAAAATGGGCTTAAACGCAATAGCGGCACTTGAATCTAAAACAGCCGCAGTAATGGATCCGTTTAAACTTGCGACCGACCTCTTGTACCATTGCCATCAAAAAGGAATGCCTATTTTTGACCGGACCAATATCGCTTCAATACAACATCAAAAAGGCAGATTCATTGCCACTACCGACTCCAAACATATTATAACAGCCGATCACATTATTCACTGCACCGGTTACGAAAGTACAGAAACGTTAAGCGAAAAAGTGGTCGATTTAAAAAGCACTTACGTAATAGCTTCAGAAAGTAAGTCAGATCTTCCGGAAAACTTTAAACATGCTATATTTTGGGATACAGCGTCTCCTTATCACTACATTAGAACCACAGACGACAATCGCATTATAATGGGCGGCGGCGATGAAGATTTTAAAGATGCCAATAAGCGGGATAAATTAATTCCGAAAAAAGAGAAATATTTACTGAAGCAATTCTCCAGAAGATTTCCGGATATAGATTTTAAAATCGACTATTCCTGGGCAGGAACTTTTGGCGAAACCAAAGACGGTCTTCCCTACTTCGGAAAACCGAATCCGAGAAAAAACGAGCATTATGTATTAGGTTTTGGAGGAAACGGAATTACCTTCAGCGTAATTGGGATGAATGCGATTCTGGATTCTATTAATAACAAAAAAAATACAGACTTAGAGTATTACAGATTTGGGCGATAAACGCTAAAAAGCTCAAAGAGACAAAGGGACAAAGACTGAAATTCGGCTTTTGTCCCTTTGTTTTATAATTCTTTATATAACAAGTTCCATCTGGATATTGCAGCGTTTGTAAGGCGTTTCTAAGCCAAAGACTTTTTCAAAACCTAGTTTATAATAGAGATTTATTGCCGGCTTCAAAATGGTATTACTTTCCAGATAAATCTTTTTCGCTCCCATTTCCCTTGCAGAATCTATAATCGCTTTTCCTAAAAGATATCCAATATTTTTTCCCTGTGCTTTTGGAGAAACAGCCATTTTTGCCATTTCAAAATCGTATTCAGGATGATTCATTTTTATAAGCGCACAAACTCCGACAGGTTCATTATCATATAAAGCCACTAAAATTTTTCCTCCTTTATTCAAAATATAACTCTCCGCATTATCAAGTGCTTTATAATCGGCTTCTTCCATTTCAAAATATTTCGAAATCCACTCTACATTCAGATCCCGGAATGCTTCTCTGTACTGCGGCTGATAGGACACAATTTCGACATTTTTGCTTTCGCGAATTTTCTTTTGATCACTTACCCTTTTAAATAATGATTTTTGCTGTAATAAAAACTCCCATTCCTCAATGGCAGCCCAAAGATTATGCTTCGCTTCAGAAATTAGACTTTCTACAGCCACATCAATATCCATGAGCTGATGCCTGATTTTTTCTGAAATCAAAATTCCTTGCTCTGTCAGTACAACGCTATTTTTACGTTTATCATCATTTTTAAGACCCTCTTCCAATATTCCGGCGCCAGTCATTTCCTGAATAATTTTACTGACAGAAGGTTGAGAATGACCAATCTCGTTTGCAATTTCTGTAATTGTAATCTCGCGCTCTTCTGTAAGAGTATAAAATACAGGAAACCATTTCGGATTAAAATCGACGCCGTACAATTTATAAATTTCAGCTGCATCTTCTGTAAAAGAAGAAGTCATTAAACGCAACCGGCTTCCCAAAGCCACCTTTCCAACTTTATTAAAAAATTCCATAAAATAATTAATTATATAACCAGTTATACAAAAGTATATAAAAAAATTATATTTTGTATGTTTTATTTTAAGGCTTCTGGATAGAACATAAAAAAACTGAGCTTCTAAAAAACCAACCTGCAAAACTTGCAACTTAGTATTTCAGAAACTCAGCATCTGTATATATCATGCTTTAGAGCTAGCGACTTTAATTTTGAGTTAGATTTCGAGAGCCAGGCAGCTTACTACGCTGTAATAGCTAAGGAATTCAAATTAAATTTATATTCTTTTGGACTGCAATTGAATTTTTGTTTAAAGATTTTCGAGAAATAACTTCTGCTTGTAAAACCAATGCAATACACTATCTCAGAGATATTTAAATCTGAAGTTCTGATTAAAATCTCAGCTTTTAAAACTCTCATATGAGTGATATAATCATTAACAGTACGATTATGGATCATTTTAAATCCTTCCTGAAGTTTATTCGGAGATAAACCAGATTTTTTACTTAAAGATTTGATAGAAAAAGCTTCTTCAGGATTTGCTTTAATGAATTCAGATAATTCTTTAATCTCTTCCAGTTCTCTTAAAGTCAATCCGTTAGAATCATTTGCAAAAGCATTTAAATCATCAGAATGTTGTTGAATTTCCATCGCCAAAATTATCCTCATAATTCCTTCTTTCAGTAAATTACGAACAATTCCGGTTTGCGTAATAGAATTAAGCTGCTCGATCTTTTCTGCAATCTGCAAATTATAAGAACCAATATAAAAGAAATCCTGAACCAGATTATTTTCAAAGAAAGTATCTTTAACCTGCTGATTAAGAGAATGGCTTTGACTTTTAGCATCAATCTGAGTCCCAACAATAATTAAAGTAAGTTTTGTTTTCTTTCCTTTTTCAAAAAATAAAACATTATCCTGATTTTGTTTAGAGGTAACAATTGCCGTCTGAAAAGTTTTTAGTTTTCGCTCCTCTCCATTCAGTCCAAAACTATGCGAAAGATTTCCTTTAGAACAATAAGCAAAATATATTGGTGAAGATTTTACATTCAGTATATCAAGTCTTACATCTGTCGAAAATGTCATATCAAACTGAACATAAGAAATATTATCATTAAAAGAAGCTCCAATAATCGAACCTTCTGCAAAGCTGTTTTCAACTTCAAGTGTATATTCATCTAAGTCAAAAGTCACTTTCCCACCAAAATTTGTATGAAGTTCATCAAATAGATTTTGAGCTCTTTCTGTATTTATAGTAATAATTTTCATGATGACTGGATTTAAATTCTCTAAATTGTTATCAGAATTTAGTTTAAAAATGCGCAAGGCTTTTCTTAAAATTCTGAGATTCAAAGTTCGTCCAATCATGGTTCAAATTTGTTATATAATTTTTCGCTTTTGTTTTATAATTCCTTATAAATACCTAATTTAACAGTACATTATTCTACTTATAGTACTATGAAAAGTTTTTCTTTTAACCCAATAAGTTCAGCAGATTCAAAAATCCTTCTTTTAGGAACAATGCCCGGTATAAAATCATTAGAACTCAATCAATATTATGGTCACAATCAAAACAACTTCTGGAAATTTATGTTCACTATTTTAGGAGAAGAATTTTCTACCGATTATCAAATACGTAAAAGTCTGTTAATAAAAAACCGGATCGCACTTTGGGATGTCTTACAATTTTGCGACAGAGTGGGCAGTCTGGATAGTGCCATTAAAAATGAAGTGGCCAATGATTTTGAAAATTTCCTGACTCTTCATAACCAGATTGAGTACATTCTTTTTAACGGACAAAAAGCAGCGGCGTTTTTTAAAAAGTACATTCACTTAGACAAAGAATATCAGATATTCACACTTCCTTCGACAAGTCCGGCCAATGCCAGCACGGCATACCAGGATAAATTAAACGAGTGGAAAATTATTCAGACCTTATATTAAACGTTCAGTTTTTATACAATTATAATGCAGATATTGGAATCATGTAACTTTTTTCGTTTAAAGTATAACAAATAGCAACCACCTCTAAAGTAATTTTACATCAAGAAAAATAAGCCATATTGAAGATTGATTAACGAGATGGAACGGCTTTCTTCTTATTAAAATTTACAAAGCAAACTGTAAAAAGTTTAGTCTATAAAGAGAACATTGGTTATGTTAGTTTATTTTTGGGAAAAAGCTGCTCTATATCATTATAGAGCAGCTTTGTTTTATATAACATCCAAATACAAACACAAATGAAAATTCAGACCTATCATAATCACATACGGTTCTATACACCGCACCATTTTTTATATTATCCGGTTTTAATACTGTTTTTAATTGCCAGTATCTATCTTGCAGTAACTACAGAAGACCATTTAATTTGGACTTTTATTAGTGTAGCCTTCGTATTTCTCTTCGTACTCGCTTTCATGCTGCGCCAGCACTATGCACTAACGCTCCAAAACAGAATTGTGCGCTTAGAAGTGCGTTACAGATATTTTACACTAACCGGAAAACGATTTGAAGAATTCGAATACAAACTTACAGACGATCAAATCTTTGCGCTGCGTTTTGCACCCGACAGCGAACTTGGTGCACTTGTCGAAAAAGTTTTAAAACATAACTTAACCGGAGACGCCATTAAAAAAGCCATTGTACACTGGAAAGCAGATTATCACAGGGTTTAAGGATTTAGATAAACAACAAAAAACAATTTGGGCGTGACACCATTATAAAAAAGGGCAATCCGTCTTTGCGGTTATGTGCCCCTTTTTTATAATGCTGTCGGGCTATCCACGCTACTTCGGTAGCCTGCTCCTATCCCTCACGCAAACTGTTTTCAAAAGAACTTTATAAGATAATAGGGTCAGATCAAAAATCTGCTATCAGTACTGCATCCAATGCGATGGGACATAAACCAATATACAACATTGATTTGCAGTATTTTGCATACAAAATTTTAACCAATAATATAAAAAATAGTATTTTTTTTCATTAACTTTAATTACTAATTACTCCTAATCAGTATTTAAAACCTAAACCGATGAAAAGATTCTTTGTTTTTTTAATCATGACAATTCCTTTTTTTGAAGCAAAAGCACAAATTACGGCACAAAACGATTCTGCTCAAAGTTTAAATTCAGCACAAACCTCAACAGAAGACTTTCAGTATGATGCTGCAGACGATTTGCCATGGCACGCGAGAAGATTTAAAGTCACAGCAGGAGCTTTTTTCCCTCTTAATAATACTCAGGTTCAGGTAGGAACAAACAATGGAAATGCGGGAACAAGGATTGATCTGGAAGACGATTTAGGATTTTCAAAATCAACTTCTTCCTTTATGGGAACTTTCGAATGGAGAATTTCAAGACGTTCCAGACTGGGTGCAGAATATTTTGTTTTAAACAGAGATGCTTCCAAAACACTGGAAAGGCAAATCGAATTTGAAGATAATGTTTACAATATCAATACCCGGGTTTCGTCATTTTTTGATGTACAGATTGCCCGCATTTATTATGGTTATGCTTTTATATCAAAACCCAAATACGAAATAGGCGCATTAGTTGGTACTCATTTGCTTTTCGGAGATATCGGACTTCGCGTTGAAGCCAATCAGGCCAGTGCAGAATATAAAGATAATTTTGCCTTTACTGCCCCTCTGCCGGATGTTGGCGTTTGGGGAGAATTTGTATTAGGAAAACGTATCGGTTTGTTTGTCAATGCTAATTATTTTGCTGCTAAAATAGATACGATTAAAGGTAAGATTGTGAGTTATAACCTGTCACTTCTTTACAATGTGTATGAAAACTTTAGTTTGACAGCAGGATATACCGGTTTGAATTTTAGGATTGAAGATTATGAAGAACGCATAAACGGCTATGTCAAATGGAGTTACAATGGCCCAAGTATTACGGCAACTTATACTTTCGGCAATCATGTGAAACTTTACAAACATTAGTTTTTTTTAAGGTGCTAAGAGGCTGAGTGACTAAGGTTCTAAGGTTTTCAATCTAAAATCTAAAATCTGAAATTAAATAACAAACCCGACAACTTTGCAGCGGTCGGGTTTATTGCTCAACTTAAACTTAACTCAAAATAAAACGTACTTACTTATTTTTCTATTGGAGAGAATTTTATTGCTGTTCCTCCTCCCGCTGCCAGCTTTAGATTTAATATCGATTTACTGGTTACCGTTTGTCTGGAGATTGCAACCGGATACGGATTTGTTTTATAATTTGCTCCGGTTCCGTCTGCATAAATTTCGGCTTCATATTCTTTGTCTTGGTCCAGAAATGAAAGTGGAACTTTTAAATCTCTTGCACTTCTGTTTGTAATTGATCCTAAATACCATTTTTTCTCCTCCCAGTCTTTACGGACAATTGTAGTGTATTCTCCAATTTTTGAATCCAGAACTTTAGTGTCTGACCACGTACACGGCACTTCCTTTACAAACTGAAACTCCGGTTTGCCTTCATAGTTTTCCGGTAAATCGGAAGCCATTTGCAACGGACTAAAAATTATCACATACAACGCGAGCTGATTGGCCAAAGTGGTCTGTACTTTTGCTCCTGAAGGCGTTTTGTAATCAAAATTAAAATTCCCGGGTGTGTAATCAAACGGACCTGAAAGCATTCTTGTAAAAGGCAAAGTCGTTAAATGTTCAGGCGTATTTCCTCCATCTGCAGACCATGCATTATATTCCTGTCCGCGTCCGCCTTCCTGCGACATAAAATTTGGATACGTACGCTGTAAACCCGTTCCTTTCATCGGTTCGTGATTATCTATCATAATATGATATTTTGCGGCCGTTTCGATTACTTTTCTGTAATGACGCGCTCCATACTGACTGTCATGCCATTCTTTTTTGTCTAAATATTTGTTTACATAACCTGTCTTAACCGAATTCACGCCCATTTTTTGATAGAGTTTAAAAGCATCTTCCAACTGACTTTCATAATTTTTGGTAGCGCCGGCAGTTTCGTGATGACCAATTAAACGAACATTTTTCATAGCAGCATATTTCGTTATCTCTTCCAAATTAAAGTCAGGATAGGCTTTTGTAAAACTAAATGCAGAACCATCTGCTGTCCAGTCGCCATCCCAGCCTTCGTTCCAGCCTTCTACTAAAACGCCGTCAAAATTGTTTTTGGCAGCAAAATCAATATATTCTTTTGTGTTTTTAGTAGTTGCACCATGTTTTGCCCCTTGTCCCCAGGTATATTTTTCGAGATGCATACCCCACCAGATTCCAATATATTTTGAAGGTGTAATCCAGGAAAGATCCTCTATTTTTGAAGGTTCGTTGAGATTCAGCATAATAGTTGAAGTCGCTACTTCTCCCGGATTTTTCCCTACTACAATTGTTCTCCAAGGTGTTTTAAAAGGTGTTTCGGCATAGACTTTCACGCCATTGGCCCAAGGCACTAAATCACTTTTGTATTGTTTATCACTCGTTTTGAATAACGTCATTGAGGCAAAATCGGTTAAGTTGGCTTCGTGAATGGCCACGAATAATTTATTTTTTGTTTCAAAAGTTGCCGGAGTGTTTATAGTATCCGTTTTACTCATTAACGTTTTACGATATTCACTTTCGTAATAACTGTTTTCGCGATGCACCGGAATCCACCATACTTCATTATTATCTTTAAAAGTAAACTGCGTTATCTCGTTAGAGATTTTAACTTTTCCTAAATGTGGCTGTTTCGGAAACTCGTATCGAAATCCTAAACCGTCATCAAAAACCCTGAAAATAATATCAACAAGACGCTCCTCATCTTTTGTTTCCTTTAAGTGAACAATCAACTCGCTATGATGATCTCTCACTTTTTTGAATTCGCCCCACGGCTGTTCCCAGGTTACATCTGCGGTTTTTTCTTCGGCAGAAACTACTTCAAAACCTTCTGTCATTTTTGCAATTCCCTGAAATTCAAACCCCATAAGAGAGGGTTCAATAACCGATTTTCCGCTTGACGAAAAACTATATTGCGGTTGTCCGGAAGGGGTCAATTCAAAAGTAAGTTCAGAAATTTTTTCAGGAGAACTAATTTTATACGTTTTTTTAGTACTGCAGGCCCAAATAAGCATTGTTACTAAAGCCAATATACAGTAGCTATATTTTCTGTTTTTCATTATTTAATTTATTAATTACAGCTCTATTTAATTTCGCTCATGATTTGTTTTGCTTTTGCCGGCTGCATCGAAACAAAATAATGAAACGCCTGATCGAGTTTTTTCTGAATCTCGACATTTCCTTTTTTCTGTACGCGTAAATCATACAATTTGCTGATCTCCGGAAATATACTTTCTGTATTTTTTACTCCGGCAAAAGTTTTAATTTTTTCGAGAAAAGAATAACCAAATTCCACTGTTGGTTCTATCATTGTGCCTTCTCCAAAATCATTCCATGTAATTAACTGGAGGTAATTGACATTTGCATTTTTAGCTAAAGCTAAAGTTTCGTCTAAGGTATTGCCGTTATTATGTTCAATCGTCCATCCAATAGCGGCTCCACCTCCACCTTCAGCGTAAAAATCTTTAAAACCGGGATAAGCAGCGCCCATGGCCACATTTAGTTTTGGTTTTGTATTCGTGTAAAAATTGGTGAGAAAACTATTGTCTTTGTATACCCAGGCATATTCTCCTGAAGCATTTTCTCCTGTCTTTACAGAATGATCCCAAAGCGTTAAAAATGTTGGTTTTACGGTCAAAGTATTAAAAACATTTGTCCACTCTGCCGCAGTCTGTAAGGCAATCGGACCAAAATTCATTAAAAGAGGTTTGCCATTAATTTTAATATAATTAGCATCAGTAAAATAATTATTTTGTACATAAGCCAGATCTGTTTTTGCGGCACTGGTGACCGAGATTGCTTTTCCTGCGTTTACAACATTTGTCAAAAAACGGTCTTCGTATACAATCGCATATTCTAAACCAACTTTATCTAGCATTTCGATAAGCTGTTCTGTATTTTCTTTGACCATTCTGTAATCATTTACGTCGTAAGTCCCGTACCAGTCGATAAGAACACCATCTACTCCCGAATATTTCATTAATAATAAATGATTTTCGATTACATTTTTATCGCCGGAATGATACGGTCCAATCAATGGATAATAATACGAAGCAATTTCTCGCCTTCCGTTTGCTCCAATATTGTTGGGATTTTTATTAGCCATTGTCCAGTGATATCCCCATTTTTTATCGGCACTGCTTTCGTTGGTTTCGAACCACGGCATGTAATGCATGTAAATTTTAGTGCTGTTGGTTTTCTCAATTGCAACTGGCATTGTTATTTCGGGTTCTGCAGGTTTGTCTGAACCTTTGTCATCGGTGCTGCATCCGGCAAGCATGACAATATTCATTAAACCAAAAACTATTGAGGTGATATATTTTTTCATATTGATTTGTTTTTTTTGCCATCGATTATTAGAAAGGTTTATTCATATATAACTTCAAATAGTGACATTATTTATGCATATGTAACTCCTTCGGAGCTATTTATGAAGACATGTTTATTGTGCCTTGAAAAAGAAAATATCTAATTCACTCCAAAAAAGAATCATTTTAATCTTTTTATACCCATAGCTATCGGGAGTGGCAAAATTTAGAAATAAAAATATGTCAGCCTTCCACGACTAACCAACATGGAAGACTGACATTTAGAATCTAGCTTTGAGGGTATCCAGGATTCTGTTTCAGGTTTTTATTTGTTGTTAAAACAGTGCTTGGAATAGGAAAAATTGCTCTGTACTGCTCAGTTGTACCTTTTTCCCACCACGGCTGGAAGAATGTTCCGAAACGAATATTATCTGTTCTTCTTCTCCCTTCAAATGTAAATTCTTTCAACAATTCCTGATCGATAAAAGCAAGATCTATAGTTGCCGGCATTTCCTCGCCGGCTCTGGCTGTTATTTGCTGTAAAAATGGTCTGGCCAAATCTGGTGAACCCAGGCGAACAAAGCATTCTGCCTGCATCATCAAAATTTCTGCATAGCGAATGAGTACAAAATCATGATCACGCTCCCATTGTTCTCCATCTTTCATCTCATATTTTGCCAGGCGGACGCCTTCATTTTCTTTTGCATCGGTAAGACTTGTCAGGTTTTCAGTATACGTTAACGGGTTTCCATTGTCCATTAAAATTACAGAACCCGTCGCCAGATTGATCTGATCGCCTTGCAGCATGCATTTTTTCCTCTTGTCTGTGTCTGTAAATTTGGAATAAAGGCCCGGCTGACCGCACATTCCGTTGGCGCTCCATGGGTAATTTCCTGTTGGAGAAACAGCCAGTTTTTGGTTGTAATGCGCCGACATGGAGTTCATATAATTTCCAACTGTTCCTGCTTTTGAATCATAAGGAATAGCAAAAATAATTTCGCTCGACGTTTGATTCTCTGTTGCAAAATTGGCAAAGAAATCCGGTGTTAAAGTATATCCGGAAACTTTCTGACACATACTAATACAATCCTGCCAGCGTGGTTGTCCTATATATACTTCTGAATTAAGATATAGTCTTGCTAAGAGAGAATACGCCACATTTTTTGTCAGTTTAGAATAAACCACATTTCCGTTTAAATACGGAATTGCATCTGTAAGTTCTTTTTCAACAAAATCATATACCTGTTTTCTGGTTGAATTGGTTGGAAGCTCTGTATCTTCAAAATTGGTTACGATAGGCACATTTCCAAATAAATCTAAAAGATTATAGTAATAATAAGCTCTCAGCGCTTTTAATTCTGCAAAAATGGGTTCTTTTGCTTTTTCCGTCAAAGACGACTTATTGATTTGATATATGATCGCATTGATCTTGGCAATCCCGGTATAGTTGTAACGCCAGGCCGACAGAATCATTCTGTTATCTGCTTTCCAGGTATGTTTTTGTGCATCCTGATATTGTCCGCCATCGTACCAGTTGGTTCCTCTTGTGGGTATCGTTGCTTCATCTGAAACAACTTCATTCAAAAAGAAAACATATTCACATGTAGGGAAATTATTAGAAATAGCATCAGAGAATCCTCTTAAGGAAGAATATCCTCCACCTACAAGCGCATCAATTTCTTTGGTAGTATTTCCAAAATCCCCATCTTCTACCTGATCGTATAACTGTTCATTCAAATCAGTACATGATACCGTAAAAAGCATACTTAAAAGTATTGCTGCTGTTATTTTGATTTTCATTTTTAGTATTTTATGGTTATCAATTCGCTTAGTTATTCAGCGTAAAATTTAGTCCGACAGAAACTGTAGTTGGTCGTGGGTAATTGTTATACCTGTCAATTCCCGGCGCTGCGAGTCCGGTCTGGTCCATTACTCCGGTTTGGTTAATTCCGTCCTGAGCGTTCAGGCCAATCTCGGGATCTACACCTTTGTAGCCTGTAATTACAAATAAGTTTTCTCCCATTACAAAGAATCTCACTTTAGATTTAAACTTTAATGGTAAAGTATAACCTACGGATAATGTCTGAAGTCTGAAGAAAGAAGCATCTTCAATCCAGTAATCAGAATACTTTGGCGCTGATGTAATGCCGCTGTTCAGAAAATTATCCGGAACATTAAAGGCTGGCAATCGATTTGGGTCGTTGAGCATCATGTTGGTTGCGTTTAAAGCTTTTTGTCCAAACATTCCGTAACCTGAAACTCCGAGATCAAAATTTCCATAAGTGAAATTCATTCCGATTCCTAAAGTCAGATCCGGCTGAATATTTCCCAAATCCCTTTTGTCTGCATCCACCAGGGCGCTTTCTGCCACAACTTCGTTTGCAGCATTGTAATATTGGATTTTTCCATCAGCATCTAAACCGGCATTCTTAAATCCCCAGAAAGTTCCAACCGGATAACCTTCTGCAATAATTTGCGAATATTGCCCCGACATACCCGCTAAACCGTGCAAAGATCCGCTGTAGATCACATCTGTTTTATAGGTTGGATTTGACAATTTTTCGATTTTCTGAACGTTGTGTCCCAAAGTAAGATTAGCATTCCAGTTGAATTTTTCTCCTTTAACAATATCTGCATTTAGCGTCAGCTCCACTCCTTTATTTGACATTTCACCAACATTTGCCAGCATGGTTCCCACTAAATAAGGAGGCTGAGGCACTTCATAAGTGTATAGCAAATCTTTTGTAGTTTTAGAATAATATTCGAATGAACCGGTGATTCTGTTAAAAAGACCAAAATCTATTCCGACATTCACTTGTTCTGTAGATTCCCATTTTAAGTCCGGATTCGGATTTTGTTTTGGGGAATAGGCCAAACTCCATGTTTTGGTAACCGGATCGTAATAACTGTCATTTCCAACCCCTAAAATAGAGAGTGATTTGTATTCGCCAATTCCGTCCTGATTACCAGTCACTCCATAACCTACTCTTAGCTTTAAATTGTCTAACCAGCCTTTTGAAGATTCCATAAAAGCTTCGTTAGAAATTCTCCATGCCGCAGAAGCAGAAGGAAACGTTCCCCATTTATTGTTTTCTCCAAATCGGCTGGATCCGTCACGTCTTACTGTCGCTGTCAATAAATATTTGCCGTCGTAACCGTAATTCGCACGGGCATAGAACGAAACCAGATTCGATTTTCCTTTGTATGAATACACATCTCCCAAACGGTAATTGTAACCCGCACCCAAATTATTATAACTAAAAGCATCTGTAACAAAACCGCCTCTTTGCGCGCCAAAACCTTCGTAAATGTTTTCGAGATAAGAATATCCGGCCAGTGCACCAATAGTGTGTTTGTCTATTATTTTGCTGTAATTGACATACAGTTCGCCCTGAGCATTTGTAAATTCACCATAACTTCTCTGTGCATAACCGCCTTCGGTCTGACCTTCCATAACCGCATAAGAGGGTTTATAGCTTCCGCCTTTTACAGCATTGTGTTCTAAAGAAATATTGGCTGTTGCCGTAAAATCGTTTAAGAATTTAACTTCTGTTTTAAAATATCCCAAAAGTCTGTGTCTTTCGTTATCGATTGTTCTGTTGGTTAAAATCTCCACAGGATTCTGGTAGATATTTCCTGTTACCTCGCTAAATTCACCATTTGCATCGTAGACCGGAATCGTTGGATTTAAATTATAAGCTCTTTCAAAAATTCTGTAATCAATGGGATGCCATTTGTCTATGTTGGCAAATAAACCCATATCAAATTTTACTTCTTTATTATCTCCAAGAAACTGGTAAGCACTTACGTTTCCGCTTAATCTTTCTAAACCGGATCTTTTAATTACGCCTTCATTATTTAAATATGAAAGCGAAGTTCTAAAACCGCTGTCTGCTTTACCCGAATTAATACTTAAAGTATGGGATTGAGAAATCGCAGTTTGCTCAATTGCTTTTTGCCAGTTTGTATTTGCCCCGTAATCCACTGCATCTGCAAGTCCGTTTTGACGAACATATCCTCTCCACTGATTTGCCGATAAAAGATCCAGGTTATCATTTACATAACCAAAACTGGTTTGTCCGTTATATACAACAGAAACACCTTTTGTTCCGGATTTCGTTGTAATCATAATTACTCCGTTTGCTCCTCTCGAACCATAAATAGCGGTCGCCGAAGCATCTTTAAGAACATCAACAGATTTTATATCAGAGGGCTGTACCACATTAATATCAACTCCCGCAATTCCGTCTACCACAATCAGCGGACTGTTACTTGCGGTTAAAGAAGTTCCTCCGCGAAGGCGAATTGTGGAACCCGCTGCAGGATCTCCGGAAGGACGAATGATATTCAGACCTGCTACCTTTCCCTGTAAAACCTGTTCTGTAGAAGAAATGGTTCCTTTTACCAGATCATCTGCCCCAACGGTCGAAATTGCGCCGGTCAAATCTGATTTTTTTACTTTTCCGTAACCAACCGAAACAACCTGAACTTCCGCCAGTGTATAACCATCGTTTTGAAGACGGACTTCAATAGCATTGGTATTGGATGTAATCTGAACTTTCTGCGTTGTTGATCCGATAAACGAAACTTCAATCGCACTTCCTACGGCTACCTGAAGGCTGAATTTACCATCAAAATCTGTAGTGGTTCCGTTTTTAGTTCCCACTTCAAGAACAGAAGCTCCCGGCAGTACCGTACCGGTATTATCATAAACAGTACCTGATATTTTTTTCGTCTGCGCGAAAGTGCCGGCAGAAAAGAAAAGCATAAATATCATCAATACCGCCGCTTTAGCAGTCCACATTTGATGCAGGACGCTTTTTGTATTTTTACTATTCATTAGAATTAATGTTTTAATTTAATAGTGATTATTTATCTAAAGTTTTAAGCGGAATTGTAGTGTCAGAAATCATTTTGTCTTTGTTGTCTTTAACTAAGACATGGATTTCACTCAAATTTGAAATTCCATTTAACTCCGAAACCAAATTGACAAAGCCTTTAATTTCTGTAGTTCCTCCCATAAACTCGCCCGAAAATGTTTTTGGTCCGGCCGTGATGGTATAAAGTAATTTATTGACACCAGCCTCATTGTTTTTTCTGGACATTCCCAGAAAATCCCTTTGGCTAATCTGCAACGGAAAAAAGCTGAAACTTGGCGGTGGCGGCGGAATAAATTCTCCCGCATAAATAATCTGATCGCCCGAATTTGTGGTCCAGTCTTTTGCAACCATCAGGAACGTAATATTTTCCATAACAAATCCAGGTTCTGTATTGTAATACTGTTGCGGAATAAGATCCATTCGGTAAAAACCGTTTCCAAGATCTTTCAGTTTTGTTTTTTCTGTCACTTCCGGAATCCATGCCTGATATTCCTGTAAAACCGCCCAATTGTTTAAACCACTATGAAAATGCACACTGGGAACTCCTGAAAAGCCATCTTTTAAATTAGAATTGAATAAAATACTAATCGGTTTATCAATTAATGGTTTTTCGGGATAAGAACGAATTACTTCGTTTGCTGTATAAAAAGAAGAGAAATCAGTATAGGGCATGTTAGCTACTTCACTTTGTTTTGATCCGTTTTTGTTTTTTAATCGAAACCAAAAACCTGCGCTTGCTGCAATCTCGGCCGGAGTTTTAGAAAAGTAAGCCGTTGGCGTTAAAGTAAAACTCCAGATTTTGTTGCCTTCATATTTTAGTTTTGCAAAATCAGAAGAGTTTTCCCAATTCCCTGCATCGGGTTCAGAAGGCGACCAGATCCAGATGTACAAATCTTCTGTCTCTGCAAATGTTGTTCCTGATAAATCAAAGTACCACGTTACCTGTTCATCATATTTATAAACAACAGGATACGATGACATTGGCCCTACAGCTCCTGCGGTTTCTTGTGCCCCAATAAAATTTGGAACCATTAAAAGGGCAAGTAAAATTGTATGTATAAAGTTTTTCATATTACTTTTAATTAATAGCATTTAATTTGAACACATAAGAAACAAAATCAACTCCGCCGGAAGAACGCACCAGTTGAATCTGCATTTCCTCATTTTTTCCCGGAACCGAAATCAGTCGGAGTTCATCTGTTTTTTGAGTTTTTTGTGCATCGCTATACAAATAGATTCTTGTTGCACCACCAGAACCGGCTTGTTGAAATTCGGAACTAAGCACCCAAAATCCTTTAGGAGCAAATAAAGGCGGTACATCCCCCGTTACTTCATAACTTGTCGGACTGTTTTTTTCGTCTACATTAAATTTGATCTTAAAATCTTCGTAGTTAAAATAAGTACTGAGGTTTTCTTCATTTGGTTCGATCTTATTTGCTTTCGCAACTTCATCTACCATTTTGAGATTGGTTAATCCCCAATTTCCATTTACTTTTTCATAAAGGGTAATGGGTGCTACGTAGCTTCCGTCTTCTGTGTTATCGCAGCTAATGGCAAAAAAACACATCATAAAAGCTAGCCAGTAAAGACTTTTACATTTCATAAATTTTGGTTTTCGTTAGTTTGTTATTCCCTTCAAAAGGACAGAGCGAAGCTATAAGTTAAATAAATCCTAAAAAAAATATCCTGTAAAAATCAAGATTTAATTTACCTGTTTAAAAACATAAAAAACTGTAATTCAACATTATACAATTATTGTATACTGTAAAAAATCAAGATACTGTTTAGATCAAAAACGTGGAATTATTAATGGTTAAAATGACAATATGGAAAATATTTGGTATATTTTTTTCACTATGTACAGGTATACTATCTTTTTATTGTATAATTGCAAATAAATTACCCTCTTTTAACATCTGTTATTACATTTCCCTTCAAAAGCATCTCTACTGTTATGAAACAATTTTTATAACTTCTTAATTTTTTGATTGCATCAATCTGCAACTTATTTTAATTTTAAAACGAATTAACTAACTATACAACAACCACAAACCAAACCAAGTCATGCGAAGAATATTCATGCTGCTTTTCTTCCTCGGAATTTTTTCTCTTACTGCGAAAGAGACAAATCCTTATTTAGAAGAATTAGATCAGGTACTGTTAAAAAAAGATATTTACCTGAAACAGAAATATAGAAAGATTGCAGCCTTAAAGAAAAATGTATCCAAATTTACCCTTAGTCAGAATAATGAAGATTTATACAATTGTTATATGTCTTTATTTGAAGAGTATAAATCTTTTAAATATGACTCGGCATACTATTATTTGGAAGAAGCAAAAATCAAAGCCAAGGTTTTAAAAGATCCTAAATTTTTATCTAAAAGCCGAATTAAGGAAGGTTTTGTTTTATTGTCTTCCGGACTTTTCAAAGAAGCAATTGATACTTTGAATGTTATTGATGATTCTAAACTTGACATAAAAAATAAATTTGAATACTACAACATTAAAGCACGAGCCTATTATGATTTAGCCGATTATAATCGTGACCAGCGCTTTAACATTCATTATGTACAACAGGGAAACCATTTTCTAAAAAAGGCTTTAGAATTAATTGGCACAAACACAAACGAATATTGGGCGGCAGAAAGTTTAAAACGTCTGAAACAGCAGGACTGGCGGGGTGCAGAATTTGCGTTTAGTTACTGGATCAATAATTACAATTTACCACCGGATTACTATGGTATTGCAACTTCCAGTCTTGGTTATATTTATTCGGAGCGGGGCTATACCAAAAAAGCGATTCAGTACCTCGCTCTCGCTGCCATTGCCGATGTCAAAAATGCCACAAAAGAAACAGTTGCTCTACGCAATCTGGCTAATGAACTTTTCAAAATGGGCTATTTGGATAAGGCCAATGAATACATCAATATTGCAATGGACGATGCAACGTTTTATAACGCGAGACATCGTAAGATTGAGATTTCTTCAATTCTTCCCATTATAGAGAAAGCGCAATTGAATAATGTAAAAGACAAAAATGACAAACTGGAAAAGATTATCATTCTTCTGACTATTCTTACGGTTATTATTTTTGTATTTCTTGGTATTATTTTTAAACAGTTAAAAGAGAAAAATAAGGCTCGAAAGATTATGGCTTCTTCCTATTTGCAATTGCAGGAAATGAATGTGAGTCTGAGCGAAGCCAATGCCATCAAAGAGGAGTATATTACTTATTTTATTAAAGCAACTTCTGCTTTCATCAATAAAATAGATCATATCCAAAAAAGTACGCTCCATAAAATTATAACCAAAAAAACCGACGAAGTAATCGCGAGTTTAAAACGTTACAATGTCAAGGAAGAACGTGAAAACTTATTCCATCAGTTTGATGAAATTTTCCTGAGACTTTTCCCCACTTTTGTGACGGAGTTTAATAAATTATTTCCCAACGATCACAAATGTATTGTGAAAAAAGGGGAACTTCTGAATACCGAACTGCGCATTTTCGCCTTATATAGATTAGGAATTCAGGACAGCAGTCAAATGGCAGAATTTCTGGAACTTTCTGTAGCTACCATTTATACGTATAAAACCAGAATTAAAAGTAAATCTGATTTTAAAGATACTTTCGAAGAAAAAATTATGGCTATTAAGACTATCTAAGATGCTAAGATGCTGAGATGCTAAGATTCTGAGTTTTTTCGCCACGAATTCACGAATTATTTTTTCTATCCATCCGTGTCATTATCAGTGCATATTTCACGAAGTATGTTGCATAAAATTAGTGTAATTATCAGCCTCAAATTGACAAATTAAACCAATTCTATCTACATAGATTTTAAAATAATTCGTGAATTCGTGGCGGAAAAAATTATTATGATTAGCCACGAATTCACGAATTTATATTTAACCTAAAATTCGTGTAATTATCAGCCTCGAATTGACAATTTAAACTATTCTTATCTGCATAGATTTTAATATAATTCGTGAATTCGTGGCGGAAAAAAATATTATGATTAGCCACGAATTCACGAATTTATATTTATATAAAATTCGTGTAATTATCATTCGTGGCGGAAAAAATTATTCAGAAGTCTCCACTTGCAAAACAACATTTTGATAACGTTTACTCAACGAAAACAATTGCTCCGCAAAAATCATCACGACAAGCGGGACAAAGAAAAATATCATCAAATCTTCTTCATACAAAAAGTACGTTGTAATCATAAAAATGCGGGTATATTCTAAATAGTAAATCCATTTTCGCTGTTCTAATAAAGCGCCGCAATTGATTAATGTTATTATAATTAAAGAAAGAACAAACACTTTATCGTACACTTCTAAAAAACCAAAATAATACGTAAAAGCCGTTAAAAGCAATGTAGAAATCCCCAATTGAATATATAAGTAGTTTTTAAAACGAAGTCTTTGATTCGGACACGCTTTATCCTGAAGAAAACGCTTTTCTAGAATCGGGCGAATATCCTGATCCATATCGGCCGGACTTCCAAAAACAGCTTTACATTTGGCCTTAAATCCTTTGGAACGTTTCATTAATTCGTAAATTTCGAAATAATAATGAAAATGCTGCCACAAAAAACTATAGCTTTTCAGCGGATGTGTTAATCCGTATTTTGGTTTTTCTTCTTCTGTTTGAAAAGTGCCGAATAGACGATCCCAAAATGTAAACATATCGCCATAATTTTTGTCCAGATATTTTTTGTCGGAAGCGTGATGAACGCCGTGTACTGATGGCGTTACCAAAACATATTCAAGCCATTTTATCTTTCCAATTAATTGTGTATGAGTAAAAAATGAATAAGCGCCGTGTACAATAAGCATCGTAATTACCATTGACGGATGAAATCCAATAAATGGCAAAATGCACCAGAATCCCGTTCTTATTACAGCCTGAAAAGTAGTAATTCTAGCCGCTACCGTAAAATTGAATTCTTCGCTGTGATGATGTACAATATGTGCTGCCCAGAAAAAATTAACTTCGTGGCCGAGTCTGTGATACCAATACCAGACAAAATCTGTGGCCAGAAGGAGTAAAAACCAGATCAGAGGATTTACAGGAATTTCGAATATCCTGTAAGTATCATAAATAAAATAATACAGTTGATAAAAGCTGGCTGCAATAAACAAATTGATCAGACGCTCTGCAATTCCGATTGAGATATTCGAAACCGAACTTTCATAATTAAATATTTCAGGCTTTTTTCTTCGTTGGGCAAGCTTATATTCTAAAAATAAAAAAAGAAAAAAGGCCGGCATAGCAAATGCCAGGAAATTTATATTTTTCATATTTTCAACATTTTACAATCTAAAATTTATATGCAGGTAATAAAAAAGACATCTTCACTGAGTACGTTTTTTTTAAGAGTAAAAAGCGTCTCAATGAAAATGATCTTCTATTAAAAACCTGATTTTTAATTTTGCTTATATTGAGGAGTTTCGACCGCAAACTCTTTTACAGACTGCGTCTCGGCTACTTTTTTCAAAGCAATAATATAAGCAGCAATACGAGGCGTTACGTTATATTTTACTGCAACTCTAAATACAGTATCAAAACCTTTTTCCAGAATATCCTCCAAACGTGTATTAATTTGATGGATCCTCCACGACTCCAAAAGCGAATTCTGAAGCCACTCGAAATAAGAAACAGTAACACCGCCGGCATTTGCTAAAATATCGGGCACAACTAATATATTTTTATCGTGTAAAATCTGATCTGCATCTGAAGAAACAGGACCATTTGCCGCTTCGATGATAATTTTTGCCTGAATATCGGCAGCATTTTTTTGTGTAATAACATCTTCTTTTGCAGCGGGAATCAACACATCTACATCCAAAAGCAATAAATCTTCATGTTTGATTGCCACAGAATTCGGATATCCTTTTATGGCTTTATTATTCAGGTTATAATATAAAATCAGTTCTGGAATATTGATACCATTTGGATTGTAAAAAGCTTCTGAAACATCACTGACCGCCACAATTTTAACTCCTTTTTCATACAGAAACAACGCAGAATGCAAACCAACATTTCCAAATCCCTGAATTGCCGCAGTAGCTCTCGCAGGTCTGATTTTTAGTTTTTGAAGTGCTAATAAACTGATAATACTTACTCCTCTTCCTGTTGCTTCTACTCTACCTAAAGATCCGCCGGAATGCAGATGTTTTCCTGTAACTACGGCATGAATCGGTTTTCCGTGCAAAAGCGAAAATTCATCCATTAACCAGCCCATTTCGTCCGGCCCAGTTCCCATGTCAGGCGCTGGAACATCTTTTTCCGGGCCAAAAATATCCGATAAGGTTTTTGTATAGGCTCTTGTAATTTTTTCTAATTCTGTTTTAGAATGTTTTTTGGGATCACAAATTATGCCGCCTTTTGCTCCACCAAACGGAATTCCGGTTACAGCAGATTTCCAGGTCATCCAGGCGGCAAGTGCTTTTACTTCGTCCAGATTAACCGCATTATCATATCGTATTCCGCCCTTCGAAGGTCCTAATGCGGTGTTGTGAATAACGCGATAACCTTCAAAATTCTGAACATTTCCGTTATCCAGAACAACAGAAAAATTAACTGTGATTTGTTTTTCGGGACGCTGTAGTTTTTGTCTTATTGACTCATCTAAATTTAAAATATCAGCAGCAATATTGAAACGATCAATCATCGATTGAAAAGGATTCTGTTTTATAATTTCTGAACTCATAATATATAGTTTTTGGATTTGGGTTATTTAATAGATTTTTAGCATTACTTTAAACTTGTATGTGACCACCACATGCAACACGGAATCTTTCTGAAACAGCAATGCATTCTACTATTTGTATTTCTATTGGTTCTCATATTTTCATTTTTAATAATTCAAAAAAAAGCCTTTCATGGTGCAATGAAAGGCTAAAAAAAAATAACTAACAAGTACTTTCTCTATTAACGCCGTTTCATAACGTGATTCATCATACAGCACATCGCAAAGCTGTATGAGAAAGACATTATTATATTTTGACTATAGTTTTTCATTGTTGAAGCAAATCTACAAAATTATATTCATAAATTCTATAGAATTAGTAGAGTTTATTTCAAAGAATTAAACAAAAGCACATAAATGATTAAAAAACAACATATTACAAGATAAAAAATTAAGATAATTGTGAAAAAACAATAAAAATAATCGCTGTTAAAGCTAAAAACAGACCTAAAATATTGATTTTAGAAAGTTTTTCTTTGAAGAAATAAGCACCAACTAAAGTTCCAAGAATTATAACTCCCATATTCATTCCCGCAAAAACAGTTGACGGATTGTCTGCGAATGCTTTGTGTGCTTTTAAATAAAATAAAATATTACTGAAATTAAAGATTCCGACCAAAGCTCCAAACAGAAGATTTTGAACTGCCAGTTTTTCTTTTTCTACCAATAATTTATACAAAACAATAAATACAGAAACCGCAAACGAAATTATAAAGACAAAAAACAAGGAAGTTGTATAAGGAACAACGGTATATAAAGCGATTTTTTTGAAAAGTATATCAATGATTCCGAAACCAGATAAAACCGCTGCCGGATAAATCCATTTGTTCTCGTTATTATCGGTTTGTTTTCTAAGTATGAACAAAAGTGCTGTAAAACCAATTATAATTCCAATTGTTTTATAGGTATTAAATTCTTCGCCAAACAATAACCAGGCAGCTAAAATCGGAATAAAAAGGGAAAGCCTTTGCGCGGCGTCTGTTTTGGCGATTCCCATATATTTTATAGAAAAAGCCAGAAAAAGGAAAACAACCGGAAGCAGAATTCCGACCGCAGTATAGATATTCCAGGGCGCATGATGATCCAATTCCTGAAGTTCTGGACTAAACGTGAAATAACAAAGTGCAATTGCTACAACATAATTAAAGGAAATAATCTGTGACGGATTGCTATTGTACTTTCGGGCAATTTTGAAAATTACGCCGACAATTACACTGCATAGAATACTTAAAAGAAGAAATAACATAAATTGACTTTTGGATTGTAAAAGTAAAGTATTCGAAGAGAAAATGATTCAGCCGGTTTTAAAAAAGAAGATAGACCAGATTATTTTTAATGACTAAGTATTTTTCAACACATAGTATCATAGTTTTTCTTTGTGTATCAAAAGGCTTTCACTTGCTTAAATAAACATAGCGATTGGCAATTTCTCTTATGTTTGTCTTTGTTTGAGAAACTAGTTCTTTCAATTAGCTTTCTGAAAATCAAAAAATATGATGTCTCTATGTGTATAAAAAAATAAACCCGACAAGTTTAAAAACCTGTCGGGTTTAATAATTTATAATTATTAAGTTTAAAACTTACTGATATAACTTCCGTAAATATCCCTAAACTGATTTCCTTTTGCGAATCTGTCTTTGCTAAGTTTTTTATATTCTACTAATCCCCAAAGCACAAACTCTTTCACGAAATATTCATCTTCCGGCGCTAGTTGGGGCTGATATTTTTTCAGTAAAACATCCAAAGGCGCCACTTCATCCAAAATGCTTTTGTAATCCGCATCTGAGGCATCATCTAACAATTCGAAACCGCTTTCCGCGAAAAACCATTCTACAATATCAGAATATGGTGTTTTCTCGTCCGGCTTTTCTAATTTTTCGATTTTAGGAAAATATTCCGGAAATAAAGTCCTGATGGCAGATCCAATTAAACTTTCCGCAACAACGTCTGCTCCCTCCTGCTCTCCTTCGTAAACCAACTCTACTTTTCCTGTAATAGCAGGAATGATTCCAACAAAATCAGATAAACGCAAAGTAGTTTTCTCTACTCCGGAAAGTAAAGCACGACGCTCGGCTGTACTAATTAAGTTTTCGAAAGCGGTAATACTCATTCTGGCACTTACACCACTTTTATTATCGATATATTCGCTTTCACGAGCTTCAAAACTAATTTGCTCTAAAATATCTCTCGCCAAACCTGGCACATAAACCAAATCGGTCTGATTTTGGTCTAACTTAGATTCCTGTTCTGTAATAGTTCTTGCAATTTGAATATTTTCCGGATAATGTGTTAAAATCTGAGAACCAATTCTGTCTTTTAAAGGCGTTACAATGCTTCCGCGATTGGTATAATCTTCCGGATTGGCTGTAAATACAAACTGCATATCCAAAGGCATTCTTAATTTGAACCCACGAATCTGGATATCGCCTTCCTGAAGGATATTAAATAATGCTACCTGAATTCTTGCCTGTAAATCGGGTAATTCGTTGATAACGAAAATACAGCGATTGGCCCTTGGAATCATTCCGAAATGAATGACGCGATCATCAGCATACGATAATTTTAAATTTGCTGCTTTAATAGGATCGACGTCTCCAATTAAATCGGCAACCGTTACATCTGGCGTGGCAAGTTTTTCAAAGAAACGCTCGCTTCTGTGCAACCATGAAATGGGTGTTTGATAACCTAGTTCTGCAATCAAATCTTTCGCATAACGAGAAATCGGATTAAAAGGATCGTCATTAATTTCTGAGCCTTCTATGTACGGAATGTATTCGTCTAATAATTCTATCATTTTACGCGCCAAACGTGTTTTTGCCTGTCCGCGAAGTCCGAGTAAATTAATATTATGACGAGAAAGAATCGCACGTTCCAGTTCCGGAATTACGGTATTTTCAAAACCGTGAACACCTTCAAAAACAGGTTTCCCCGATCTGATTTTTTCGCGCAGGTTTTCTCTTAATTCGTCTTTGATAGATTTGGTTTTGTATCCGGCATCTTGTAATTCGCCTAATGTTTTTATGTCAAGTATGTTCATTTGTATATTCTGATATCGGTTTATATATTTTTTTTAAGGTAATAAGGTTCAGAGTTGCAAAGCGACAAAGATTTTCCTGGATTGCGCTAAGCGAAACTGTGGAAAGCACGGAGAAAAACTTTGTGCCTTTGTTCCTCAGAACCTTACTGCCTTATTTAATTCTCTTTTTTCGATTCGTTTCATAGTCTTCAAAAATCATTTCGCCCAAACCTTTGAGTCCGGTGTAAAATGCTTTTCCCTGATTGGCTTCTGTAAACTGATTGACAAATCGCTGTAAATAAGGATCCTGAGCAATCATAAAAGTAGTAATCGGAATATGTAGTTTTCTGGCCTGTTGTGCCTGTGTATAACATTTGTCGACGATATATTCATCCAGGCCGTTGCTGTTCATATAGTACGAACCATCGCGTTCACGAACACAGCTTGGTTTTCCGTCGGTAATCATAAAGATTTGTTTGTTGGTATTTCGTTTTCTTCGCAAAATATCCATCGCCAATTGCAAACCAGCTACCGTATTAGTGTGATACGGACCAACTTGTAAATAAGGCAGATCTTTAATTGGAATTGTCCAGGCATCGTTCCCGAAAACTAAAATATCCAAAGTATCTTTTGGATAACGCGTTGTAATTAATTCGGCCAACGCCATTGCCACTTTTTTTGCTGGTGTAATTCGGTCTTCGCCGTACAAAATCATACTATGGCTGATGTCAATCATCAAAACCGTACTCATTTGTGCTTTGTACTGCGTTTCTTCTACAACCAAATCGTTTTCGGTGAGCATAAAACTTTCCACTCCGTTGTTTATTTGCGCGTTTCGAAGACTTTCTGTCAAGGAAATCCTTTCTAAACCATCTCCAAAAGTAAATTCGCGGAATTCTCCGGTATGTTCATCACCATTTCCGGCGTGCTTTGTTTTATGATTTCCGCTTCCGGAACGTTTTAAATTCCCGAAAATCTGGTCTAAAGCCTGTTGTCTTATTGCACGTTCTGTTTTGGCTGTAATTCCTAAACCTGAACTTCCATCGCCTTTCACTTCATCTTTAATATACCCTTTCTTCTTAAGGTCTTCAATAAAATCGTCGATCGTATAGTTCTCGTCGGTAAGTTTATATTCGATATCCAGTTCCCGAAGCCAGCTGATTGCTTCATCAAAATCACCTGAAGTATGGGTGATTAACTCTTTAAAAATCGTAAAAAGTTTGTCGAACGGAGACTGAAAAGGAGCTTCGTAAGTCTTAAAATAAAAGCCTTTTTTAAATTCATTTTTCATAATTCTAAAATTACATCTTTTTAGAATTATGAAAAAAGAATCGTTTATTAATTTTTAGTTAAAATATTTAAATAAAATAAGACACTAACAGTGTTAAATCTCACAATTATTCAAACTTTCCGTCAAGATAAAACCACGCACCATTTTCAAATTTAAAAGTTGAAAACTCATAGTGGATTTGGGGTTGGTTGTTGTAATCTAAAAAATGCGCTCTAAATTCAACCGTATTTTCTGCAGAACTCAGTATTTCGAGCTTTTGCCATTTGTTAGAAACAGCCCATTTTAAAATTTCAGCTTTCGAATAATATTTTCTTTCCGATCTATAAGTCGTTTCCAACAAATAGTCAGCATTGTGAGTGGCGTAAGCAGAATATCGGGAACGCATTAGCGCTAATGCAGAAGGTGCTTTTTGTTGACTGCTTAAATATAATTTACAGCAGTTTTCAAATAACAATCCGGTATCGCAAAAGCATTTTTTACTTTCCATCAACTCCTTCTTCTCCATTAATCTTTACATGAAGCTGATTTAATAAAACCTGATAACGGCTTATTTCTCTCAGTTCTTCATCTTCTTCGGCGAAGTCCAGCATTTCGTCCAGTGTTTCGCTTACTTCCAATAATTTATTATTGGCTTCTCTTTGGTTTTCGGCAGCAATTAAATCGATGATTTCCTGTACGCTAGCTTTTAAAGTTTCAAATTTTGTATTCATTGTTTTTTTGTTTTGTTTCTCCCGAAGCTTTGGGATCAGATTTCAGGTAACGTACATTAACTTAAACGTTAAACCTTACACTTGAAACTAATTAGTCTTCGTTCTTACTCTCGTTAAACTCCTTTATAATTTCTTTTAATTTTTCTTTGCGTGCTATTTCGGCTTGCTTAACTTTTGCCTGGGCTTTATGCAATTTATCATTGTGCTTTTTGATATTTCGTTCGTTATTGCGTCCCATTATATGTCTCTTTTAATTTGTTCTAATGTTTTTTCTGTAAAAATTAATTGGTCAATGATTTGTTTTCGTAAATCATTAATATCATCAAAATCGAAATGTTTTGCCCATGAAGTTAGCTGTTGCATATTCCGAATCTGTTTCAGTCTTTTCGTCGTTTCAAAACTCGTTCTTAAAACCGCTTTCCCATCATATTCCGGATTTCGCTTATGCTGATAATTGGCCAGATTATTTTGATAGTCTGCTTCAATATAGTACAGTTTTTCCTCGGCGTTATCGGGATAAAATTCATCCCACTTTGCAAATCCGATTTTAGTTTTTGATTCTCCCGAAGCTTCAGAATCGCGCTCTGGTGCTATAAGTCGCCATTTGCTGTTGGCAAGTCTCCCCCAGTGATTTGAGACACGGTACATTCCTTCTTCTGTATAATAGTAAGAACTTCCTGCCTTGCTTTCAAATTGTTTCTTTAATCCTTCAATTTTATTTGCCGGCACTTCCTTAAATATACAAAATGTGTTCTTAAAAGAATTAGGATGTGGCTTAAAGTTTTTTTGCATGTGCAAATATACTCAGATTGTGTTGAACTCCCTAAAACAAACATTAAATGCTTATCTTTGCCTTGTAATTTTAAATCAGCAAATCATGTCTAAAGATATGGAACAAAAAATGCCGCAAAAAGGAGTTTTTACCGGTATTATAGAAAAAGACGAAAACAATAATTATTTCTGTGGCGAATATCTTTTGGATTATAAAATGGTTCAGTCCAACTTTAAAGAAGGAGACTGGATTACTATTAAGTCTATAATTGAAAACCCAAGCGACATCAGCTATAAAAAATATCCAAAGAAATCTAAGAATTTTGATAAGGCAAATCATAAGCCCGAACAATAGATTCTTTTTGTTTCTACCGAAGGCTGGGATAATGTTTCAGGTTTTTCGGGACCTTAAACTGAAACTTTTACTTCAAATATTTTTTCTTGTCAAAACTGAAAAGTTAAAAAAAAGTGTACCTTTGCAAAAAATTTGTCGATTTGAACTAATTAATATCGATTTCAAACTAATAGACAAGTAGTTACCTTTTATTTATGAAAAAAATAGTTGAATACCGCAAGTTACTAAACGTAGAGAAAACTGTAGAGCTAAAAGATTTAAAGACAATTTATCGCAATGCGATGAAAGAATCTCATCCTGATAAATTTGTGGGAGATGACGCTGGTTTAAAAGAAGCAGAAGAAAAAAGTAAAACCATTATCGAGGCTTACCATTTCTTAGTAAGTATTCACCCTGATACGATTAAACTTAACTTACCTGAGTACACAGAAACAATTTCTACTTGTACGATTACAGATTATAAGTTTGTTGAAGGCCGTTTAATTATTGATTTTTCTAACGGAAGTGTTTACGAATATATCAGCGTTCCTAAAGCAACTTACGTGAAAATGGTAAATGCAGATTCTCCTGGAAGATTTGCAAAAAGACACATCTTAAACTCTTTTACCTGGAGAAAGAAAACAAATCAAGAATAGATTACAGCACTATATTTATTAAAAGCACTCTTATTACAGAGTGCTTTTTTTATGTGTAAAATTTACAAAACTGAAAAATTAGAACTAAAATAAGTTTGTAATTAGCAGTTTTAAATCAAATTATCCAGCCAAAGTCATTGATTACAGGGGTTTTAACATCAAAAAAACTATAACAAAATTTTAGGTTACAAAATTCTGTAAGTTTTATATTTTTAGATACTTTTGTTGCACAATCAATTAACTAATTAATTTTTTATAATGAAAAAAATACTTTTTGTACTTACAGCTTCTGTAGCTATCATTTCTTGCAGTAAAGTTAAAGATGGAGAATACCTAATTACAGGTACTGCTACAGGGATTGAAAATGGAAAAACGATTATCTTACAAGGTCAGGACCCTGCTACAAAAATGCCTGTTTCTCTTGATACAGTAAAAGTTGAAAACGGAAAATTTGAAATTAAAGGAAAAGTAACAGAACCGGCTTTTCACGCATTGATCTTACAAGGTGCTAATGGTCCAATCCCGTTAATCCTTGAGACAGGTGAAATTAAAGTTGCCATTGACAAAGATAGTATTCATAAATCTAAAGTTTCCGGAACTTATAACAATGATGAGTATGTAACTTTCATGGAAGATATTACTAAAACTCAAAAAAATCTGATTGATTTTCAGAAAAACAATAATCAAAAAATGCAACAGGCTCAACAAGCTCAGGATACAGCCGTTATCAATAACTTGATGAAACAATACACGGAGATCCAAAAAGAAGTACAGGAGAAAAGTAAAACTAAATACTTTACTTATGTAGAAAGTCATCCAAAATCTTATATTTCAGCTATTATTCTTCAAAATTTAATGAATGATCCCGAAGCAGATCTGAAGAAGCTGGAAACTATTTATAACTCTTTTGATGACTCTGTAAAAAATACTACTCCCGGTAAAGAAATCAAAACCAGATTAGGTCAGGCAAAAATGCCATCAGTTGGTGCTTCAGCAGCTCCGGCAGTAGGAACTGGTAAATGAAGAGCAGATTTTTCAGCACCTAATCCGCAAGGAAAAGTAGTTTCATTAAAAGAAAGTCTGGGTAAAGTTACAATTGTAGATTTCTGGGCTTCATGGTGTGGACCTTGCCGAAAAGAAAATCCAAACGTTGTAGCACTTTACAAAGAACTACATTCAAAAGGCTTAAATATCATTGGAGTGTCTCTGGATAAGGATGCTGCAAAATGGAAAGAAGCGATTGCAAAAGATGGTTTAACCTGGACACAGGTTTCTAATTTAAAATTTTGGGATGAACCAATTGCAAAACAATACAATGTTGAATCGATTCCTGCTACTTTTATTCTTGATGCATCAGGAAAAGTAGTAGCTCAGGACTTAAGAGGTCCGGAATTGAAAGCAAAAATCCTGAAACTTCTTGCAAAATAATCTTACATTTTAAAATAAACCAAAAAAATCTCCCTAGTGGAGATTTTTTTATTTTATTCAATTCCAATGAATTAAAAAATAACTTTAAAATAACTTAAAATTAAGTTCATTTTTTGTTTGCAAACATGAAAAACGTTCCTATATTTGCAACCGCTTAGAACAACAAAGCGCAACAAAGCTGAGATCGGGGAGATACTCAAGCGGCCAACGAGGGCAGACTGTAAATCTGCTGTGTGAACTTCGCAGGTTCGAATCCTGCTCTCCCCACAAAAAGGGTAAAAGAAGCGAAAACGAAGGTTTTTCAATCTTTTCAAAAGCCCGCAAAAAACGTGGTAAGACCTGCAAATCCAATGGATTCGCAGGTTTTTTGCTTTTACGGCATTTTTCAAATTTTTTAAAAGCGCCCAAAACTTCTGTGGCAGAATCGTGGCAGTTTGGTCTGCCGGGCAAACTGCCACAGAATTTGGGTTGATCCCTTATTAACACAGGGGTTAAGGAGGTTAACGACTTGTATTTTACACGCCATAATTCTACATTTATTAACCTAAAACATTGAATTATGTTAGAAAGCAGCTTTGGGTTGGTTTTCTTCCTGAAAACCACCAGTAATGACAACAAGATTAAAACAGTCTACTTCAGGATTACCGTAGACGGTATTCCAAAGGAATCTTCTACCAAGCGTAAATGGGATCCTTCTAGGTGGGACCAGAAAATGGAAAGAGCAGTCGGCAGCAAGGAAGATGCAAAGTCGCTGAACTTCTTTTTGGATTCATTGACCTTGAAGATTAATGAAATCAAAACAGAAATGATGTACAGCCGAAAATCCATCACAACCGAAAAAGTGATGGATCAGGTCCTGGGAAAAAATGCGCCAAAGGTGAAAGTACTTGAAGAATTCCAAAAGCACAACGATGAGATGGAAGCGCTGCTTGGAAAAGGGTATGCAAAAGGTACCCTTGACCGTTTTACCATTACGAAAAACCACCTTACATCCTTTATTAAATTTAAATTTAAAAAGGACGATCATGAATTTGAAGATTTGAATCTGGAGTTTGTTAAGGATTTTGAATTTTATCTTAGAACAGTCCGGAAATGCAGCAATAACACAACGCTGAAATACATTGCCAACTTTAAGAAAATTGTTATCCGGGCCATTGATAAGGAAATCATACATAAAGACCCATTTAAAAACTTTAAGGGGCGCAAAACAAAATTGGTAAAGAAACCTATTACCACACAGGAACTATATGAACTGGAAAGACATTATTTTACGACAGACAGGCTCGATGTTGTAAGGGATGTATTTGTATTTCAATGTTACACAGGACTCGCCTACATTGACGCTTATCAATTAAAGAAAAGTGATATTAAGAAAGGCATTGACGGCAATCTCTGGATAATGGCTGAAAGACAGAAAACCAATTCTTCATTTAATGTTCCTCTGCTTCCTCAGGCACTAAAAATAATTGAAAAGTATAAAGACCACCCGCTCTGTGTTCAGCGCGGCACTGTACTGCCTGTTTCTTCCAATCAGAAAATGAACGAGTATCTGAAAGAAGTTGCAAACCTTTGTGGTTTTCCTTTTACACTCAACACACATATGGCCCGCCGAACTTTCGGAAGCACGGTAACTCTCAATAACAATGTTCCAATTAATGTCGTAAAGGAACTTCTTGGACATTCATCGGTCAAGCAGACCGAAGCATATGCTATTACAGAGCAGGCAACTATCGGACGCGAAATGTCAATACTTAATAAAAAACTCAACAAGAAAAAGCCTCAAATGTCCGAATCCGATATTTCAGTTTTAAAAAGACTGGAAAAAGAGATTGAAACCATTAAGAAAAAATATGACATTTCATTATAAACGATTTTTTATACTAAAACAAGACATAAAAAACCGCCGATAAATTATATTGGCGGTTAAAATTATGATACGAAATGATTGGATTAAATTTTCTACATTAGCAAAACATACATTCAAATTTAATCTGCTAAAAAGGCATCGGTAGTCAGATTAATATTTTTTAAGTTGCCAAGTTATAACTAATGGATTTAGGAATTTTCAAGGATTTTTGGGATGGAAATCCAAACCATCTTCCCTTTTTGAGTTTGGTAGAATTACCTGGCGACGAAACACAAAGTTTCAACTTACAATTAAGTATTTCAAAATTAGAAGCTATACTTCAATCCAATTCGGAACAAGAAATCAAGCAAGGCATAAAATTACTTTTAGACCAGGAAGACTGGAGGTTCCACCTTGTAGCATCTGTTTCATTCTTATTAATTAAAGAATCAAGAAGAGGAGATTTATTTGATTTAATATGGGAAAGACTTTCCAAGGGTTCATGGGTTTCTCCACAATTATTGGTAGTACTTTCCATGTCTGATAAATCCTTTATTTTTAAGGGCGAAAAAATATTGGCCGAAGGGTTTCATATAAATTATCCAAAACTCTCAGCTGTTGATCATCATGTTTCCAGAGGAGGTTTGCCAGCAACGATTTCAGAAAAAAAAATCATAGCAGCAACCAATTATTTAATCAATGATATAATTGAAGACAATGAAGATAATGATTACGGAGGCTCTTTAGCACAACACTGGGAAGAAAAACTGTATGAGTTGATTATAAAAAATAAGCTTAGGCTTGCGATTTTTTAATACATGCTAATTTTTTAAAACTTAATTTTTTATCAAAGGTTATCTATTCAGAGGAAGATACCCTCTTTTTATATAATTTAATTTCACTTTTTACTAAAGGATGGTATGAAGGTTTATACTTGATATAACCATACAACTGCAGCTGTTTAAAGTATTTATGATATGTCGGCAGGGTACTTACATGGGAAAGGTTCATAATAATACTTCTGCTCACAACTATTCGTTTACTCTTCCCCTGTAGGTAGCCTAAATTTAAAACAGCACTTAAGATTGCAAGATGCCAGACATTCAGGTCGCGGTCACTCATATAAACAGAAAAGTACTCCATTAACTTTCCATGACTAAAATGATTATCTTTCATCATCAAACAGTTTTTCAAGATCTTCTCGATTATAATAGTACGATCCCATCACTTTTTTAAATCTCACCTTCCCCCCTATCCTTAAATTCTGCACCGACCCTGCTGAAATTCCCAGCAGTATTCTCACACTTTTTGTTTTGATCCATCCCGGGTTACTTTCCTTGGTTTTTACATCGGTGGATAGTTTTAAAAGATTTTCCATTTTATCCAGCAGAAGCAGACCAAACTGTCTCAAATCTTCCTTTGTCACTGCTTTTTCCATAATACATTTTTTATCTGTAGTCAGCACCTTAGAATGCATCTATTTGTTAAACTACAAGGTTATGGAACAAAGGAATTAAGATATTTGAACAAGTACAAGTACAAGTTTTATTGTACCTTCTTGTACCCATAGCAAAGGAAAAAATCCATCCTGCTTTTGACGCGCCAACTTTTTAGCGAATAGTAATATATTTTATATTTTTTTTATTGTTTTAAAAAAAATTTTTTAGCTTGATATGATGAATTATAGTCAAATTGACTGTAATTGGCCAGCTGGCTAATGTAAAGGCGGTAGCAAAAAAACGTTTGTGAAAACAGCTAAAGCGTTTTTAAAAACGCATTGTATAATTCGGTGCATAAATCTTTAAGTGTGACAAAAGACACACACGGCTTATTTTAGATTACATAATTTCGCTGACAGAATAAGAGTTTTTCCTGTTGAATATCATGGTTTTAAAAATGATGATTATTTAAATACGGGACTGACTGGTGTTTAAGAATATTACAGCTATTACAAAAAACCACGTACGCTTAACCACACCCAAATTTTACAAAATGGCAGTTTTAGGGCTATTCTGCAATTTGTCTTTTTAAACCTTTGTATTTGAAGGCAATATTTTTACTAAATGATGGGACGGAAAAAGGATTGTCTGCCAGCAGTTCTTTTTCTTCAATTACAATATTTTTTTTACCCAATCTACTATATCGATTTCGTTAATTATTAAATTTTAATTGAAGCAGAAAAAAAAAAGAAAAAACTATGACCAACCTAACCAAAACCATTTTTACTTTCGGCAACAGGCAGGCAGAAGGAAATGCAGAAATGAATGATCTCCTGGGCGGCAAGGGTGCTAATCTTTGCGAAATGAATCTTATAGGCATAGCAGTTCCTCCAGGATTCACCATCACAACCGAACTCTGCCGTCTTCACCACAGCAGTGCCGCAAGTTCGGTTCTCGACCTCATCAGACATGACCTGTTCAAAGCCATGCAGTTTGTGGAACAGCAGTCAGGAACAAGATTCGCCGACTCTTCCAATCCGTGTCTTGTTTCGGTACGATCCGGGTCCAGGGCATCCATGCCCGGCATGATGGACACAATTTTAAATCTGGGGCTGAATGATAAATCTATTCTGGGGCTCATAAAGAAAACCGGCAATGCGCGTTTCGCATGGGATTCCTATAGAAGGTTTATCCAGATGTATGCCGGAGTAGTTCTCGGATTGAAAGCTGCATCGGATCAGGACGAAGATCCTTTCGAGCTCATCATAAAAAAAGTAAAGATAGAAAAACACATCACACACGACAGTGAATTTTCAGCTGAAGACCTCAAAGAAATCACCGCCCGTTTTAAGGAAACCGTTAAAAAAGAAACCGGTAAAGATTTTCCATCGGATCCCTGGGAGCAGCTTGGGGGAGCTGTGATTGCGGTATTTAACAGCTGGATGAATGAAAGGGCCGTCTACTACCGCGAACTGAACAATATACCGCACCATTGGGGTACTGCGGTGACAGTCCAGGCAATGGTATTCGGTAATATGGGAGAAAGTTCAGCGACGGGCGTGGCTTTCACGCGTGATGCCGGCACCGGAGAAAAACTCTTTAACGGAGAATATCTTATCAACGCCCAGGGAGAAGATGTCGTGGCAGGAATACGCACACCAAGACAGATCACTATTGAGGGATCCAGAAGATGGGCTGATTTATCTGGAGTGACGGAACAAAGGCGAATTGCAGATTTTGCTTCACTGGAAGAAACAATGCCTGAAATATTTATTGAACTGACAAAAGCTGCTGACATTCTGGAATCCCACTTCAGGGACATGCAGGATATAGAGTTCACCATTCAGCAGGGAAAGCTCTGGATACTGCAGACCCGAAACGGCAAGCGCACCGGAGCAGCTATGGTAAAAATGGCTGTTGACATGCTCACTGAAAACCTCTTAAGCGATCAGGATGCTTTACTGCGTGTAGACCCGAATCGATTGCACGAGCTGCTTCACCCTATTTTCGACAAAACATCCCTCTTAGAAACCCGTGCACTTGCTCAGGGACTTCCAGCTTCTCCCGGGGCCGCCAGCGGGAGAATTGTTTTCTCTGCAGCCGACGCGCAGAACTGGGCAAAAAATGCAGAGCAGGTTATCCTTGTTCGTATAGAAACCTCACCCGAGGATTTAAAAGGAATGGTTGCCGCACAGGGCATTCTGACTGCACGAGGAGGCATGACCTCTCATGCCGCCGTAGTAGCAAGGGGAATGGGGAAATGCTGCGTCGCCGGAGCTGAAAACATTAAAATTGACTACAAGTCAAAATCAGCCGTATTTGGCATGGAAGTGCTGAAGGAAGGAGAGTGGATCTCCCTGGACGGATCCACTGGAAAGATCTATAAAGGAAAAATTAAAACGACCGAAGCGCATCTCAGCGGAGACTTTGACCAGCTGATGCTTCTGGCAGAACAGCATTCCCGCATGCAGGTCAGGACAAATGCCGACACGCCGCAGGATGCAAAGACCGCAATACGTTTCGGCGCAAAAGGCATAGGGCTCTGCAGGACCGAACATATGTTTTTCGACGAGGATAAGATTACCGCTATGCGTGAAATGATTCTTTCCGACAGCGAAGAAGGCAGACGAAAAGCACTTGCCAGACTTCTGCCGATCCAGCGCAGGGATTTCGAGGATATCTTCAGGATCATGAACGGACTTCCCGTTACCATCCGTCTGCTCGACCCTCCGCTTCACGAGTTTGTTCCGCACGAGCAGGAGAGCCAGAAAGAACTTGCAGCACAGATGCGGATCTCCCAGAAAATGGTCAAGGAAAAAATAGAGAGCCTGCACGAATTTAACCCCATGCTGGGACACAGAGGCTGCAGGCTTGGCAACACCTATCCCGAAATTACCGAAATGCAGACCAGAGCAATTCTGGAAGCTGCCCTAAACCTCAAAAAGGAATGCATTATAAGCAGGCCCGAAATTATGGTACCCCTTACCGGCACTGTAGAAGAAATGGAATTGCAAAAAAAAGTCATTGATGCGACAGCCGAAATCGTTTTTGCAGTATACAAAGACCGTATTGACTATCTGGTAGGAACTATGATCGAAGTGCCAAGGGCAGCACTTACAGCGGATAAAATTGCCGAATCAGCTGAATTCTTTTCTTTTGGAACTAACGACCTCACCCAGATGACTTACGGATACTCGCGGGATGATTCAGGAAAATTCCTCCCGCTTTATTTGGAGAAGGGCATACTGAAGCACGACCCCTTCCAGATTCTGGACCAGGAAGGCGTTGGGCAGCTGGTCGCTATGGCAGTGAAAAAAGGACTGACCTCAAGAAAGGATCTTAAAATAGGCATCTGCGGTGAGCACGGCGGCGAACCCGCATCTGTCGAATTCTGCCATCATGCAGGAATACACTATGTAAGCTGTTCTCCCTACAGGGTGCCGATAGCCAGGCTGGCTGCCGCCCACGCGTCCATAAAACAAAAAAAAACAAATACACACCTGCTGGAAACCCTGCAGCTGTAAAAACTGCCGAACTATACAGAACATGATTTTAAGCCAATAATCATTTTTTTTAATTTAATTGTTTCTTGATTTTCATCAAAATTTCGGAGTGTATACTGCTCTGTAATTGCGATGAAAGAAAAGAGCTGCCCTAGGCAGCTCTTTTTAATTTATCGAAGAAAGGTTCAAGGCTGTATTAATTTACGCAATTCAAAATCAAAAAAATAAATCCGGCTGCCCCTTGTCTTTTTGAAGGAAGGTTCATATCGCAGATAACCGTACTGGTGCAGTTCCTGCAGACACTTATGATAGGTATACTTGGAAGATATTTTCGCTTTAGGTGAGAGTTCCACCCTGAAAATCTCGATAGGATTACTAGAATCCTGAACAGCCCGAATGCAGAGTAGCGCAGTATAAATGGCAATATGCGTGCTGCTGATTCGAAAATCTTTTTCGATTGCTGAATAAAAGTCCGTTAAGGGTTTTAGGTTTTCCATGAGTCGTTTTCACTTATTGAATTCGCACCGCTTTTTTACTTTTTTGTTTTGCACTTTTTCCAGCATTTATCTTCTGTGATGTTTTAGCTACCCTTTTTTCTCTTAGAGCAGAAAGATTGATCTTTTTCAAATGCTCGTCGTAAATATCCACAGTCTTGAACTGCGGGTTGGCCTGAATTGAAAAACCGTGCACTTTATCTTTTACTTCAAAAACTGCCGTTCGGGCTTCTCCTCTTTTTAATGCCTGTAAAAGCGTATCAATATGCTCAGCGCTTTTATCCTTTAAGGGCAGCGCTTCAAGATCATTTTTTAAATTGAACCCGTAATCCGCACGAAATTCCTTGATACGGTAGCAGCCCTCTGCATTTTTATCGGTGAGGTCGAACTGAAGCCAGGAACCGTCTTTCTCCAGCGCCCGTCCAGCCAGGAGATGAAAAGCCTGCTCGGGACTGAAAGCCCTCTGCTCATTTTTAAAAAAGTGCTCCCTGCAGCTTTCAGGACTGCCTTCCTTATGTAAAGCAGCCTTGAAACCCTCAAAGCTGTAAACTCCCGAAATATCCTTAAGAAATACCAGCTGCTGTTCCACCCGCTCCTTTTCATTTACATAGTTGGAAACGGAGACTGAAAAACGGTCTTTTCCCGATTCCAAATTTGGAAGAATCTTATCGCTGGAAATCTGAAGACCCAATCTGGAAATTTCATCCAATAATTTTTTATGACCAATTATAACATCGTTCTTTAATGCTGCGGCATACCGCTTCTCCGCACTAAAAAAAATGAACGCTTTGCGCATCATCTGAACAAATTTATTCGGATACAGCTCTTTTTCCGATTGCCGCTTCTGAATTTGAATTTTATTTAAAAGATAAATTTCATCCGGATTTCTGCTTTCTTTGAACTTTAAAAGAAGATAACTATAGAATTTAACCTTCTCCGCCAGCACGAAACTGTCCTTCACATTTTCAGATGGGAACAGTTTTCCCAGTCTCTCTTCACGCGACTTGAATTGAAGCAGCTCGTGCTCCACCCTGTTTGAAAACTGTTCCATCATCTGTTTTTTTTAATTGTTATCTGGCATCAGAGCGATGCGCCCTGTCTGCGGGACTGTTTTTTTTTAGTTCCTCCGTCCTGCTCTGAATCGTTATCATTTTCAGGCCCCTTTTTCATGTCCTTCGATTCGCTTTTGGATTCCGACTGGCTTTTTTTCTCCTCTTTGCTTTCACGGTCATTGATGCGCTGTAAATTTGAATCGTACATCCTAACGGTTTTGAACTGCGGATTGGCCTCTACAAATCTTTTGCTTTCCTCTCCGTTTATCACCGCGGTCACCGACTGAATATTTCCTTTTTTAAGGGAACTGATAAGGTCTTCCTTAAACTTGGGAGTCTGCAGTTCTTTAATGGAATGTTTCTCAAGCGCTGCTTCCAGGTTATAGCCGTAATTCTGATGATAATGGGTCATTTTAAAGTTTCCGTTAGATTCGGCATCCTTGAAATTTAGCGCGGTCCACGCGTTATAGACCTCTCCCTGTTTATTGGTCAGGTCTTTGTTTACCGATCTGCCGTCGAGCAGATTGAAAGCTTCCTTCATCGTAAAGTTGTTTTCCTTGCCGATATAGAAAATTTGCTCCAGTGTGTGTGCGGCATCTTCCTTCGAAAGCATAGCTTTATAGGAATTGAAAAAATACATATCGCTCTGGTCTGATTTCTTAAAATTGAGCTCAGACTTCAGAACACTGTTTTCAAATTTTGCTTCATGCGGAATCATAAATTCCTTTTCTCCCTTCTCCAGCTGCTCTTTCAGTATAGGCTGCAGCGCCTCCCCAAAACCAGTATACTTGATCTGGTCTGCTAAAAAATCTAAATTCTTCTGATTCATAATTATAGTATTTGAGTTATTATCTAATAGTTCCTCTTTAATCCTAATCTTCTCGGCAGTCGCCGTGAGATCCATTGCCTCATTGCTGTAAAGATCCATACCGCTATACAAAACCGTTTTCATATCGTGTATCAATGACTCCAAAAGCAGGCTTTTAAAATAGTCTGCATCGGTAGTCATTACAAAGCAGTGTTCTTTAGCGTGCCAGGCATTCCGAAAAAAGTCTACATTATCGGCATCGCAAAGCCCATCTGCGGGAAATGCCACATACTGACAGCCATAACCTGCAAATTCTTCCGCGACGCTCAGCAGCATTTCAAGATCATTTATATTGATTTTCATAATTCAACTTTTTAAAAACTGCCTTCGTCTATTCCTGGATTGGGAAAACCTCCGTAATCCTTTTATTTTTAATATTAACCTCTAAGTTCCTTCCTCCGTTCTTCTCCATAAGCTGCAGTGTCAGGTGCTTGTTCTCCGGAATGGTAAATTTTTCAAGCGCGTAAACTTTTACGACTTCGGACTTATCAGGTATTACCTCGGATACCGAAGTAGTGTACAGCGACTGCAGCTCAATCTCCTGAGATGCCGTCCGTTTTGATCTGCTCCTGTCCCTTATAAAAAAACGAAGCTGGTCGATATCGTACTTAATTCTGGATTTGTTTGCAAAAACTACTCTTATATACAGCACATCTTGTGATATAAAGATGCCGTTCACTTCCAGGCTAATCTGATGTCTGCTTTTTTTTAATCCGCTGGTCTTTTTCGCTTTTGATAAGGCAAGTACGGCTAACTGCTCTATTTCCTTCTCATTTTCGTTCTCTTGTGAAAATAAAATCTCTTTGCTTGATCCCGATGTATTTTCCGCCTTTATATGTAAGTCCGGACATACTTCATCGTAATTCAGCACAAATACGTAAAGCCTGGCGTCGGAGGTGACCACCGTCAAATTGGTCTGTTCAAAGTTCTTCCTGCCTGCTTTAAGCAGCAGTACGTTCTGAACTCCTTTAGCCTGCTGGACAAGCACATCTCTGCTCCCAATATCCAGACTTTTGACCCCGTACGGAAATAAAATACTGGTAGTCTTTGCATAACTCAGCTGTATCGTTGAGAAATCTCCAATGCTGTTGTACTGCCCGTAACCAGAGACCACCGCCAGAAAAAAACAGATCGCGCTTATGATTTGACTCTTTTTCATCTTCAGTTTTTTAGGTTGTTTACTTTTCATTTTTTTCTTTTTCGTCGTACAGCAGCACGTTATATCCCGCTTTAACGGCAACTTTGATGAGTTTGACTTTTTTGCTCAGCAGTGTTTTAGCGGCCTCCACTCCCATTCCTGCAGCCTGTGCCCCCCAGGAATCACTGACTCCCGAAAGTCCGATGCTCTGCATGGACCTGTCGGCGGATGCTTTTGCAACATCCCTGTTAATAGTGCCTGGGATGTTAATGCCTTTAATACCGTCGATGTCAAAAACGGAAAGCTCTACCGGGAAAATGGAATTCTGTGATTTTATTGTGGTGATTTTTATTTCGAGCCTTTCGCCTTTCATTGATGCCGTTCCAAAGACAAAGCTGTTTTTGGGAATCAGAAAGCCATTTATAAAGACATCGTTTACCAGCCTTATTTTCACAATTGAACCGTTTACAATGGTCTGCGTTTCATGAACCACCGCCTGAAGGGCATTCTGCGCTTCATCACTCACAGCATCTGCATCCATAGAATAAAAGGAATTGGAATCCCGCTGCCCGGCTGCCGGCTCAACACTCTGGAAATAGCTTATGTGCTGGTCATCGGCTTTTTTGCTAACGGAAAACACTTTTCCTTTATGCAGTTTGGAATTCTGTCTCAGCTTTTCCTGGACACGTTCAGGATGCTGGATATCGAGAATATTCTCCAGCATTCCGCCCAGCTGGGCAAGTTCGGGATCTGGTTCGGAAAGCACACTCATTGCAGACATAAGCTGCTCTAAGTTTTTCATTTCAGCCGCATCGCCATAAGGCATTTTCTGGTTTTGAAATTCACCCATATCCTGCCCATAACGTCCGGATTTGGGAGGCTCGGCAATGGCTTTCTGAAGGGCCTGCAGCTTCTCATACATTTTCTTTTCATTATCGGGCCGCAAACCCGCTGTGTTCAGACCTGCGTACTTTCCTTTCCAGGAGGCTGCATCAGCATCAAAAGCACTCTGCTCTGCCAAAATATTTTCTTCTCCTGGTCCCACTGCATAATTGGGATCTTTTTTCTTCTGTTCCTGAAGTTTTATCGAATCCAGCGATGCCTGGTCATAGTAGCTCATTTTATCCAAAGCTGAATCTTCCGTTAATTTCGGATTTGGAAGCAGCATATTTAGTCCCGTCCTTTCTGCATCTGCATTGTCAGCTGCTGTTCCTCTTCCTCCGCCAAGTACCCAGAACAGCAGCGTTAAGAATGGAAGGATAAGTAAGGGCAGCACCAGCAGCATTTTGCGGTTCTTTAATTCCCGGGCTGAAAGCATTTTTATTTCCATAATATCAATTTTTTATCTGTTTATTTTTGCGTGAATCCAGCGCTGCAGGACTCCACCTCTACATTGTTATGTTTATCCGATCCTTTTATAACGCTGTCTATGTATCGGTCAAGACGGGATTCTTTCCTATCGTTTCTAACCGGTATCTCTAATAAATCCAGCGTCGTCCTCTGCTCTGAATAAGGGGATCTGATTACCGAAACTGCATCAATCTCGATAGATGCGGGTCTCTGAGCTCTTAAACCTCTTACTCCGGCATAAATGCTAATAAGCACACCTATGATAATAAATCCCGTCAGCGCGCCGTACAGCTGCGTTCTGGTAAGGTCTTTAGTCAGCCTGTTCATGGCAGCTGCCCAGGAGGATCTTAGCAGTTCAAACAGCCGTACACCCTTAGGGTTCATCACTTGTTTGTTAGATAAGCTTTTCATGGTTTTCTGTTTAAGGTACTGAGGTCCTTATTCTCCAGCGTTTTGAAGCGTTCAATGAGAAAGCCGTGCGGATTATTATCACTCCTTGAAACATTGCGCAGGGTACCCTCTGTGATCAGGTTCCTGTTTAGAATGCTCGTAGTGCGGATAATGCTCTGTCTGGCATAACATTTAAAGCGGTAGGGATATTCATTAATATTGATGCTGACACTGTCTATCAAAATGCTCTGGCTGATATTCCCTGATATGATTCCGGAGTAGTAACCGTTTTCTTTTAGATCATCATAGATCCGTTTAACAGAATTATCAGCCAGATACAGCGCCTTGGTTACATTGGCTTTAATCACTTTGTCATCAGGATCAAGACTGAAGAAAAACTGGTGGAATGTCCTGACATGATCCCTGGCCTCTACCGCTACATTATCTTTACGGTCTGATGCGTAAGCTTCGAGCGCTTTTCCATTGGCAAGGATATATACCTTGTCCTGCATTAAAGCCGCTGAGCTGAAACTTTTATAAAGTCCGTAACAGGTGATAACGGCGCAGGAAAGGATAATGAGCATTGTAAAAGCCCTGATATGACGGAAAGCCGTATCTATATTTTTCATCTTGGTAAACATAATCGGTGCATTTAATTTTTAGAATTTCCTTTCAGCCTGTCGCTCATATAGCTTCCCTTTTCTTCAAGGTATGGCGACGAGGTCGCAGAAGAGGACATGCTCTGGCTCATTTTCCCTGCCGCATTGCCCATCGAATCCGTAACCATTCCCGCTCCTGTTGCAGCACCGCCTAGGAATGAAGTGGCCGAGCCGCCGAAAAGACTGGTCACTTTCTGTCCCAGTGCGCTTCCCCCTGATGCATGCACGATGTAGTTGGCTACTGAGGGCACTGTAAAATAGCCAACAATACCTATGATCATAAAAATCAGGTACCCGATATCGGTTCTGCTGAAAAAGGTGTCGCCGGAGGAATTGATCTGGGAGATATCCAGTTTCAGCATCTGTTCCTGAATCTTTCCGATAATGCTGCCGAAAATGTTGGCAACCGGCAGCCACAGATAGATATTGATGTATCTGGCAAGCCATACTGTAAGAGTATGCTGAAATCCGTCAAAGACTGCTATTCCGAAAACCAGCGGTCCCAATATAGAGAGCACCACGAGCTGAAAGGTCCGCAGCGTATCAATGCAGAGGGACGAAGCCTCGAAGAGAATCCGAAGCACCTCGCTTACCCACTCTTTAACAGAATTCCTAAAACTGTACGAAGCTTTTTCCATGGCAAATTTCACATCATTACCTATTCCCTCCATAAGCCCTTCATCAGCAGGGTCAGCTCCTTCATTCGTATATTTATACCATCTGTCCCGGTCGCCTGTACCGAGCACTCCCACATACATTTTCCAGGGTGCACTTTCTTTGACTGCTTTTTCTTTTTCATTCAGCAGCACTTCAATTGCTTTATTGGAGCCCGTTACCATCGATGCGGTGGCGGTGACCGTGGGTTTCATGACCCCGTTAATTAGCGCGAGCACGGAAGGAAAAATCATGATGCAGAAACCGATCACAAAAGGCCTGAAGAGCGGATAAAAATCAATAGGCTCTGCATTGGCTATATGGCGCCAAACCCTTGAGGCAATATAAAATACTGCAGCAAATCCCGCTATTCCCTGCCCCACTCCCATAAGATTGCTGCAGAGCGGCATCATCTCCTCATAAAGCTGCTCCAGAATACTGTGCAGGCTGCCGATATCATCTCCGAGTCCCTGTGCAGAACCTGCAGCAGGAACAAGAAAAAGCAGAAAAGCTGTTTTAAAAATCTCTCTCATATCAATAGGTTTAATTCTTAAACTGGAAGCTGCGCACAGTCTGTGCATCGTTAAGTTCCTTGGAGCGCTGTAAAGCCAGCACAGATGCTGAACCGTTAAAATCCCGCAGGAACAGCACTTTCTGCTGCATGTCCGCATAGATCTTATCAATTGCTTCAAGCCTTTCATCATCTGACATCCTGAATGTATCGGCCGTGATTATCGAAGTCAGCTCCTCTATATTCCTCAGACTTTCTTTACTGAGATTCGAATACACCTTTTCAAAGTACTGTATCTCGTTGGAGCTGAAGCTTTCATTTGTAAGGATCCTGTCAATGCCTTTGCGGCTTTCCTTTATCAGCGTAACCTGATATTCCACAATGTCTCCCACCCTTTTGTAATTTTTCACAACAGGACTCACCTGCATCAGGGCATCCAAAAAAGTCTTGTGCAGGGAAAAATTCCCTTCAGACATATCCTTTACCGTTTTATAGCCACCGCTCAGCATATTGTAACCCTTTTTCATATCACTCAATATCTTTTTAAACTGGGACAGTTTTTCGATATTCAAAATGAGCTGCTGGATTTCGGCTGACTGCGCCTTTACCGGCGAAGGAATACCTAGCAGCAGATAAACTGTAAAAATTAAAAACATCCTTTTCATCATCCGTTGATTTATAAGCCGAGCAGTTTCCCGGCCTGTTTGACATCATTTTTCTCTCTGGCTTTCGATAATGCCAGCAATTGTATTTCCCCGCTGAATTTCCTGCAGAAAGCATAATCTTCACTGGCTGCCTCATAGAGTTTATCAATTCGCTCCATGCGTTCATCGTCCCTCATTTCCAGCTTTGTGCTTGCAGTAATCAAAAGGAGCGTATCCAGACTTTCGTCGCAGCTCTGCAAAAGCCGTGTAAAGGTTCGTTCAATGTAATCCATTTCACTGCCGTAAAACAGATCATCCTCCTGGAGGTTTCGAAAAACTGTTTTATAAGTTTTCAGGATCTCCAGTTGAAGCATGGCTATTTCAGCAACCCTGCCGTAATTTTTCACCTTGGGATTTACTGCTGAAAGCGACGTGAAATAATCGCTATGCAGGCTGAGCTCTCCCTTTTTCGCGTCTGAAATAAAATTTAGTCCGCTTTTCACTGTCTTATATCCTTTGGCCGCATAATCCGAATAGGTCCGCAGCGCGGCAATCTGAAGCAGCAGCATTCTCCTCTGCTTGGCCTGCTGCGCCTGAAGCTGGCAGACAGATAAGCCCAACACCGCAAACACCAATAGTATCTTTTTCATCTTTTTTTGAATTGATTACGGAATTCCGTAAAATTGTTTCACTTTTTTAGCATCAGCAGCTGTTTTGGTCCTCTGCAGACTCAGTAGCACGTTCTGCTGGTTGAAAAGCCGCAGGTCATTATAATTGGAATCAATCTGATCTGCCGCCGCATTTATGATTTCCAGCCTCTTCAGATCGCTCATCTGGGTGGTGAAGGATTCTATGATTAAAAAAATCTGATCGATATTTTTCATGCTCTCTTCCAGAATGCCGTCATACACCTTTTTCATATATTCCAGTTCCGAGACCGTGAAGTGTGCGTCTCTCCTGAAAAGATACCACGCCTTTTCATATTCCTCTATCAGGCGGGTCTGCTGGGCAGAAATTTCCCTGATCCGCTGGTAATAGGTAATAACCGATTTTACTTTCTGGAGTTCCTCATAATAATCCTTATACACATCACGCTGTTTTTTAGTCCAGTCCGAAATCTCATTGAGCTTTAACTTTGAAAGCGTGTTTTCAATCTGCTTCTGCGTGTTCTGAAGCCAGATTGTTTTGTTCTGCAGCCTCTGTATGCCAAGGTCAATGGCCTTTATCACTTTTTTTGTAACCGCCTTGACAATCTCCAGTATGGGCAGCGCCGCTGGCTTGTCCGCCGGTCTTGCGGGCATACTGGTTAGGAGAAAACAGATGACACAGGTAATTGCTTTAATTTTTGTTTTCATTTCATAAAATTTTAGGTTCCGTTTCTTAAGTCTCGGGCCATGGCAGCGATTCCTTTTTTGATATCACCGCCGAACTTTGCCGCGTATTGGTTCATTTTTACTTTCTCGCTTTCCTCTGTAGTGTAAGCAAGGTATTCTTCCAGTGACACCTCAGTTCGGTAAACCTTTGACTGCATTCCTCCCAGCGATATAAATACCTCCTTGTATTTCTTATCCGGATCATTGGCTTTATTTACAGAAAGCACCAATGCTTTTTCTTTTTCGGTCAGCCCAAGCAGTTCCTGAATCTGGTCGAACTTGTTCTGGTATTTGCTCTGGTCCAGAAGTATTTTGCAGTCGCTGTTGTTGATGATGGCCTGCTTCACTACAGGTGATGAAATAATATCTTCAACCTCCTGGGTTACCACAATTGCCTCGCCGTAGAACTTGCGAACGGTCTTGAATAAATACCGCAGATATTCCGCCATTCCTTCCCTGGCAATGGCTTTCCAAGCCTCCTCTATTAAAATCATTTTACGTATGCCTTTCAGTTTACGCATCTTGCTGATAAACACTTCCATGATGATGATGGTCACCACTGGAAATAGTATCGGGTGGTCTTTGATATTATCCAGTTCAAAAACGATAAAGCGTTCCTGTAACAGATCCAGATTTTCTGTGGCATTGAGCAAATAATCAAACTCGCCTCCGCTGTAATAAGGACGCAGCACATAGAGAAAATTATTGACATCAAAGTCTTTCTCTTTCACTTTATCGTTCTGCAGGATGGGCACGAATTCCTCTTTCAGGAACTCATAGAACGTATTGAAACACGGAAAAACAGTTTTATCCGCATCCAGGTTTTCATAATAAAGCTGCAGCGCATTGGAAAGCGCCACATACTCGCTTCTGTTGAATGTTTCATCATCTTTCTTCCACAATGCCAGCAGCAGTGTTTTAATGCTCTCTTTTTTCTCAGTATCCAGACTGTCTCCTCCACTGATATAAAAGGGATTAAAACGGATCGGATTCTTTTCGTCATAGGTGAAATAATAGCCGTTGACCATATCGCACAATCCTTTGTAGCTGTGCCCCACATCCACCAGCACGATATGCGTTCCCTGTTCATAATAGCTTCTGACCATATGATTGGTAAAAAAAGACTTGCCGCTTCCGGAAGGCCCCAATATAAATTTGTTCCTGTTTGTACAGATACCCATCCTAACAGGTTCATCGCTGATATCCACATGAACTGGTTTGCCGGTCAGACGGTCTCCCAGCCGGATGCCGAAGGGACTCAGTGAGGACCGGTAGCCTGTTTCCAGATTCAGAAAGCAGACAGCCTGCTCGGTAAAGGTGTCAAAAGCATCGTTCATCGGAAAGTCTGCGGCGTTGCCTGGAATGCCTGCCCAGTAAATCTGCGGAGCGCCGACCGTTTCCTGTTTGGCGGCCGCATCCATCTGCGCAAGCGCTGATGAAACCTTGTTTTTTATTTCTTTAAGCTCTTCCTTTTGGTCAGTCCATGCCAGTACATTGAAATGCGCTTTAACCGGCAGCCGCTGCTGGGAAATGGCTTCGTTCAAAAAATCATTGGTCGCATCCCTGGCGATCATATTCTCCCTGCTGTAAGCAGACAGCGACTGCAGACGAAGTCTCTTGCTTTCCAGCTTCTGTATAGTCTTCTGTGCATCCTCAATAAATATATACTGGTTATAGATGTGGTTGCAGGACAACAGCTGTCCCAGCGTTGAGGCAAATCCTATACTGAACTTGGTCTTATCTGTGGAATACCGGTCAAAATTGATCCTCGACCCGCATAATGCCGGCAGATCGGAAGCATCCCCAAGCGTGAAGAGCTGGCTGTGCTTATCCCCTATCTGCATCCCGTCTGAAAATTTGAGATCACGGTAGAGAAATGAACTTTCATTTCCGGATAAGAAATAATACTTTTCAATAAGGCCTCTTTTCCTGCTCTGGCTTTTCAGTTCATCATTTCTAAGTCTGGCCAGCTTTACGAATCCGCTGTCCTCCATAATTCTTTTAAACTGCCCGGTGCTGTCAACGAAATCCTGAAGCCGCTCTATCTTAAGTGTTTCTTCAGGTACCAGACTATTTCTGATAAGACTCGAAAACAGCGAGCTGGAATTTTTCCTTCCGTCCGGTTTCTTAGTAATCATGATATAACAGGAATGATCCAGAAATGGTCTTTCATTAAAGAAACGCTCACTGCTTCTGGTTAAAAAACTGCTGTCCTCATTTTCAAAATTAGCTTTATGCCTGCTTTCTAAAAACCAGTCCTGTTTATGAAAAACAGTAAACTTCGGCAATATTTTGACTGCCTTTATCCACGACTGATGAAATGCCTCATACTCTTGATCTGATAAAGTAAATATTTCCGGCAGATCCGCCTTGAATACCACTGTAATATCTCCGCTTTTGGATAAAATACAGTCATGCTGTACGTCCATTATCGGCAAAACATCTTCTATCTTTTTCTCCATCACTCCTCATTTTTCACTATTCACTTTTTACGGCTATCAAACATAAAAACTACCCTGCTGCATGCCCGTATATTTCGTGGAAGCTGTCTTCTCGCCAGGGCCTTCATCATCCCGTGTTCTCCGTACTGCCTGCTCATTTTATAAATCTTCAGGACCAGTACGGTACCAGCGATGCCAATCATCCCTACACAGATTAGCGAGGGAATGCCGACTATAAAAAGAACAGCAAATACAATTAATAAACCTACAACTCCTCCGCCCAGATACCAGATATACTGTGCTTTCAAACCTTTAAACTCAATACTCTGATTGATACCTTTATTGATCTGGTAGACACTTGACGCCATCAGACTCCAAAAAAAGATTTAATCACAGTAGCAACTACTACCAAAAACACACAGCTGCCAAACCAGGCTGCTGCCACTTTCCCTGTATCAGGATCTCCCGCATTCCATTTCTGGTATACCTTAACTGCTCCGATCAAACCCAGAATTGCACCCACAGCATACATTAATTCTGTACCTGCGTCAAAATAGCTTCGTACTTTCTGATTTGCTTCATTAATTCCGGCAACGCCGTCCTGTCCATAGCCACTGCCATTAACCGCAAGAAGCAGTACAAGACAGATAATAGTTACCTTGTTTTCAATCCAGAAACATTTTAATTTCCTAACACACCTTTTCATCATCTCACTTCATTTACATTAAACTTCTTTTGAAAAAAGCAGAGAAAAACCGCTGTTACAGTACCTATTTCCTTGTCACTTTCCGCCATACCGCACGAGGTCGAACAGGGGACTTTTCTCTGCATATTATTATTCTTCAACCTCCCACAAACCGTCCGCGTCTTCTGAATTTAACAGTAATAACGGATACTTCTGGCTCTCGAGGACAATCAGCGAGTTTATTTTGGATCGTAAAGCAGACTGCTTTACAAATGGGTATTCTTCCAGTACAAACCGCAAATAGTTCAAGAATTCCTGCCTGGATATAGTACTGTTATCACTTTCAGCAAATATTTTTACAATTTTCCTATACAATTCTTCGGCATCTCCTAAAGTGTCAAAAGGTGCTTCAAATTCCGCAAAAGGCCCGCTTCTTTTTTCTGAACTCTTCTTAAAAAAGTCCCAATTTAAATTTCCTTTAAAAACATCTTTCAGTTTACATGAATAAAACCTGAAAATCAGGTAACCGTACCACAATCCCAACAGTACTATCACAACTGTTATATAAGTTCCCCATGAAATAGCTTCAAGCATAATTTTTCTCATTTATCATTAAACATTCCTCTATAAAAATCAATCTGTACATTCTAATTTTATTACAGGACAAAGGAACAATTAGAAGGCAGGCGCTACAAGTACAACTTTTTCTGTACCTCTTTGTACCCCTTGGAAAAACTGGCACTGCAGAAATATATAATCATAAAAAAAGCCCCTGAAAACCGTAAAGGTATCAGGGACTCCATTGGTCAATGAGCTTATTTTATTTTGATCTCACTGCTTTAATAAGTTTTGCGTTGCGTCTGTCTGCTCTTGAATTCTGAAGAGACAATACTGCCCATATGGCTGCAGGTATCCATCCGATAAGTGAAATTTGGAGAATAAGGCACAGTAACGCAGTCAGCACTCTTCCTCTCAGAAGAAAAGAAAGAGAAGGAAAGAATATCGCGATTAAGGTCATCATAATTTCTGATTTAAATTTTTAAAATAATTTTGATTAAAAAGCTTTGCAGCTAAATATCAGACAATGAAATTTTAGTTCTTTCTTTTATAACATTAGTATCAGCTTACGCCGTTTTGTTTCATGTTATCAAAAGAAATTGCAGTTCTAGTACGACTTGATCTTTTTTATCATTTTTTCCAGTGTAAGAATGGCAATATCTTTATCGCTTTCCTCCGCATTGTAAGATTTGCTCCTTACCGACTGATACGAAAGCTGCTTTTTAAACCCTGTCGATAAATGAGGAACGATTCTTTGAAACACCAGACTCATAGATCTGGCCTTAACTATTCGTGCCTCATCCGCAGCCCGGAGTATTATTCCGATCTGATCTGCAGAAAGATCACATTCAACCTTATTCTCCGCTATAGATCCAATGTTCGTATCTCCAGACGCTGAAAGTTCCAAAAGTCTCTCATAGTACTTTATCTCGCTTTGAATCCAGTTGTCAACGATTTCAACAATGGATTGCACATCTGAGTTTAAAAACATTCCCGAATTTGATTTAACCTGTCGAAACTCTTTAAAAAAATACGAAAGCAGACTTAATTTTTCCGTAATACTTTCCGCCGTTAAAAGTTTTTCAGCCAGTCCTTTTAGCAGTAAATCAATATATTTTTTGCTGTTAAAGTTCAGTCCGATCAGTTTGCAGTCCAAAAATGAAAAAAGAGTGCTCTCGCAATAATCATCCATTTCTTCCAATTCCTTCAAAACACTTCTCTGGTATAACAGCTGCCGGAATGTAATTCTGCTTCTATTCAGCAGCAAAAGCGCCTGTGTTAATTCTTCAGTCACTAATTTAAAAACCTGCCGCTCATTGGATTCCTTCATTTTCGGATTTCGGTTCTGTAACTTTTTGAGCTTTAACTGAAGTTCTTTACGCGAAACCAACAGATAGGATAATGGTACCTTTTCATCTAGGCTTAAGTAGGCGGCATACCTGTTTTCCAAAAATGACAGCAGTTCGTCCAGATATCTAATAATATTATCTGCAGTCCTGGATAATCTGGGTACCTTAAAAGTACCGTTTTTACAAATTTCGACCATATTGTCCATCAGAAATATTAGGGTGGTATGATATTTTCTAACCAGTAATCTGATCTGCCTCTTTCTTTTCAGTGCAAAAATTTCATTTTTGATTCTGACCTGGATACGGGCAATTTCAAGTACACCATTTTTTTCTATCTCTGCCAAATCGGCTTCTGTAAGTTTAGTGACATCTGTCTTAGCGGGATTAAAATACTTCAACACTAATGAATCCAGCCATTCTAAAGGATATTCATTATTCATCATTTTCATGTTTTAATAGTAGTTAACAGTGAAGACTAGCGAGTCTTAAATCTTTCGATAGTATTCTTACGGTACTGAGATGGGGTGCACGCCATCGCTTTCTTAAAAAAGATGCTGAAAGAGGTAACCGAACTGAATTCCATTTGCTCTACTATCTCGGCCATGGAATAGTTAGGATTCTCGAGAAGACCTATTATCTCTGATAGAACAGCCTCGTTTATAATTTTTTTTGCAGATTTTCCAGTCTCTTTTTTTACCACCTCACCTAGATATTGCGGACTCACATAAAGAACACCTGCATAGAATTTTACATTATGGTGTTTGCGGCAGTGTATAGATAAAGTAGATAGAAACTGCAAAACAAGAATTTCCGACCGCGAGTGGTTCTTATCAGTAGCTGATAAGTACTTCATATTAATAAGATTCAATTCAAAAAGCAGCAGATTCAGACTGATCTGCTGCAGTTTAATTTCATATTCAGTGGAAAGCTTCATATTTATCTCGGCATACAACAGTCTGCAGATTAACGATAACACCCTATAGTCACTCTCTTCTAGAGTAATCTTTACGGCTTCACTTCCTGCATACTTGGACAGGAAATCGCTCTGACTGTAGCTCATAGAATGTCCATTTCTTTCTGTCCAAAACGCAATCAAGAAAAACTGGAGATTTGTTCCCGCACTCACCTGCGTAATTGTAGTGTCCTTCGGCATCAACAGCAGATCATGCGCCTTTAAATCCTCATTAACTTCCCTTAATTGCATCTTAAAAGTGCCGGATTTCATTAAAAGCACAGCTGGATTTCGTATCACAAAAGTTTCGTCAACAGCGGTCTTGGTAAAATATTTCTTGACGAAATAGATCTTGAACAAATCTGCAGACAATTCAATTCTTTCAATATTTATTAAATCTTTCAGCATAATTTAAGTTAGAATTTTTGAAAACTTAAAAGGAAACAATCCTGTTATTCATCAAACCTATTTTTTATAGCGATGTAGCATAGAAGATAGAGATTCAAAAGTATGTTCACATATTGAGAATAGAACATCGTTCTTCCGTAATCGCATTTCAAGAGATCTTCACTAATATTAAAGAAGAACATATTTAATAAAATATAGACTCAACAGATTAAAGAAAAACAAAGCGACATAAAATATAATGGGCAGTTTCATATTGGACTATTATAATAACGTTTCGATTCCCTACAATAGCTTTTTAAGCAAAGCTATTACTGTAGTAATGGAAACTTCATTTGCTTTAAATAAAGGTCGGGCAGGTTTTGTCCCTACTGATTTTTCCCAGTCACGATCCTTACGTTCCGCTTCTGCAAACAACGCATAGCTGGAAATTGTTGATACCGTAAGAATTGTTTCCTTTTCTTCAGAATTCAAATCCTCATTTGAGATAATATCAGCATCAAAATCAATTATATAGTTGCGAATACTCGCGTATTCTGAATTTTTTTGAACAATTAAACTCTGAACAAACATGTTTACCATCATTTTGCTTGAAGAACTTATTGAACTGTTTTCCACAATTTCAATAAGTTTTGTTTCCGGACTGTCCAGTATTTCTAAAATCTCCTGCTCCGAGTATCCAAGGTTAAACGCTTTTCCAGTTCGATTCTCCTTTCCAGAAACCGATAAAAATGAAATTTGTTTACTAATTTCAGCCGCTGAATTGGGATAACTATTTTCTTTTAAAAATTTCTGTAATGTTTTATAATATTCTAAGCCTTGACTATCGTACGGATTTTTAGAACTCAAAGGAAATGTTGCTTTGCTTTCATGACTTTCAGGGTTAGAAATTAGATTTTTGTCAATTGCAACTTCTGAATCAGTTGAGCAAGAACTAAATAATAAAAACATAAAACTGGTGAATAAAAAATTTTTCATGATTTGTTTTTTTGATGTGAATAAGAATTTCTTCTTAGTTCATTTCATCCGGATTAGCAGAACCTCTATCTGGCACGATGCCCGATATTTTGCTATTGAATTCGAAACAAATCTACTCCCACTCAAAATCCCAGGCAAGCACATGAGTGTGGGTTTTCGGTAATTATGGTATAGATTTTCGGTAAATCCATACCCACTTTTTTTTAAATTAATTCACTACAGTTCAACGTTTTATGTAAGTTTTATGTTACTTTTATGTTATGGAGACGTTAATGAGACTAGAACGGTTTGATTCTCCCTTTATAGAAGATTTTACTTAAAATCATAAAATATGACTCAGCATCGCTATCTCTTTATTCTTATCGCTACTCAATTAATTCTATCCCAAAGAAATAATTTTCGGATACCTGATTCTTTAAGGAACAAAAACTTCGAATACCTGGACGATAAAATTTATCTCTACAGAGGAGACAGCAGCAAAGCCTCAGTTTACATGTACACGTATCTTTATAAGGCAAAAACGGAACAGAACTATAGAGAAATTGTTAACGGCTATCAAAATATCCTTCATGAATCACCAGAAGAACAAAGATTAATTTATGCCGACAGCATGATATTGGCAGCGCAAAAATCCGGTATGAATTCTTTACTGGGTTCAGCTTATCTGTCTAAAGGGATTGTATATTATAGTAAAAAAGAACTTCATGAAGCTTTAGACAATTACATAGAAGCAAACAAATACATTTACAAAACTTCGGATCAATATTTAAAATTTAAGGTAAAGTATAATATTGCGGTTATCAAATCCTATTTAGGATATTACGATGAAGCCATTTCTTTATTGATTGAGTGTGTAGACCATTTTAAAGATGAAGAATCAAGGCCATATTTAAATTCTCTTCATGCCCTGGGACTTTCATACAATAAAATTGGAAATTATGGTAAATGTAACCAGACTAATCTTTTAGGAATATCCGAAAGCGAACGGCTGGGAAATAAGGACATGATCCCCTATTTCATCCATTCAGAAGCAGTCAACCAATTTTTTAAGGAAGATTATAATGATGCCATAAAAAATCTTAAATCAGTATTAGACCAGATCAAAAAAAATGAAGATTTTGCTAGTGAATCTATAAGCTGTTTTTACATTGGTAAAAGCTATTGGAGATTAAAAAACTATGAAGATGCAGTATCTTATTTTTTGAAAGTTGATCAAATATTTAAAAGCCATGGCTATATTAGACCGGACTTGCGCGAGACATATGAATTATTAATCAAATATTATAAGACACAAAATAACTTAGATGCACAATTGTATTGTATCGATCAACTGCTTCTGGCAGATAACTACCTTAATGAAACCTATAAATATTTGGTCAGTAAACTTCACAAGGAGTATGATACAAATGAGCTGATATTTGAGAAAGAAAAAATCCAGGAGCAGTTCATAAAAAAGAAAAAACAAGTTTATGCATTCACAGGTTTGGCACTTGCACTGCTCTTATTATCACTATTTTTGACCTTTAATCACTTTAGAAACAGGAGACTTTATAAAAAAAACTTTGATCAGTTAATGCTGCAACTGAATTCTGGCAAGGTTATTAAAGACAAATTCAAAACAGCTACCGAAAATCTAACAGACATTAATCCGGAAACAGTTTCCCATATAATTAAACAATTGAAAAAATTCGAAAACGAAAAAAAATTTCTGCAGAAGGATTTAACCATATCTAAATTGGCTGTAATGTTTAATTCCAATCAAACATATGTATCAAGAATCATCCGTAATTATAGTGGGAAGGTATTCAAAGATTATATAAATGATCTCAAGATTGAACATATCATTGACCTACTTCACAATGACAAAAAAATAAGAAAATATAATAATTTAGCATTGGCAGAAGAAGCTGGTTTCGGAAGCAAACAACTCTTTGCTCAGTTATTTAAAGCCAAAACGGGAATGCCAACAGCTTATTTCATTGAACAGCTTAGAACGGAAAGTCTATGATGCATAAAGCTATTTTAAATTTTAAAAATATATATTTGCCCGCGTAATTAAAAAAACAATTATTATGAATGATCTTATTGCAAAAATTAACGCAGAAATCGAAACGTTTAAAACAGAATCTGAATCTTTATCAGAAAAAGGAGTAAAAGCCGCTGGAGCCAGAGCACGTAAAGCTTCTTTAGAAATTGAAAAACTTTTAAAAGAGTTTAGAAAAGTTTCTATTGAGGAGTCAAAAAAGTAAATTTCTCCTTAAAAATTTATGCCTTTCAAATATAGAAAGGCATTTTTTTACTTACTTTTTGGCTTAATAATCTTTAAATCTTTATCAATCTCTTCTACACGTCTAAAGAAGTCTGAAATCGAAATTTCATAATAATTACAAATTTCAAATAGCGTACTTATACTAATATTCAAATTACCAGATTCGTTTCTGCCGATATGAATTGTCAGATTTTTATTAGCTTTAATATCGTTTGCGACTTTTTCTTGGGTCAAACCAGTTTTCAAGCGAAGTTCTTTAAGAACAAGCTTTACGGCTGTTAGAAGTCTATCATTTTTAATTTGTCCCATAATTTACCAAAGCAACCAAGAAAAAAAATCACAGACAATGACATATTTGTCATTTTATTTTTTATCTTTACGTCATACATTTTGTAAAAAATATTATTTTTGCGATTCTTCAAAAAAATATTGAAGCATTCGCTTTGAATCTCGGACGGAAAACTGGTAATTTTTAGCAACGGGATGATAAGTATGATGCTCACGTCTTTTGGCGTGGGCTCACTTATTGTTGCATGGTATACCAGTACCTCCGTTCGATAAGCTGAGTTCCGCGCCTTTTTTATTATACTCATCTTCTTAATTCTTAGCAATATCTTCTCTATTTTTCTATCGCATAGGTAATATATAACCTCGAAATAATAATGCCTGTGAATTAAAAAAAATTTATTATTTGCTTAATCTCAAAGCAAAAAAATGGCCCTCAACGGCAGCGACCAAACTAGCGTAGAGGACCTTAGCTAATCAAATACCATTTAACTAACCAAAACCAATATTATGAATTATTTTTCATTTTACAAGGATGGAAGAGCTCTTTATTGCCTAATTTTTACTGGCATCTTGCTGACTTTTTCATCATCTTCAGCACGGAATTCAAATCGGTGTTTCACTTCAATTTTCCAACAGCATCAGGTAAGGGGAACCATAACCGACGGAACAGTTCCCCTCCCGGGTGTCACCATCTCACTTAAAAGTTCCTTAAATACCTCTGCAATATCGGACTACACCGGACAGTACTCGCTTGCAGCATCGCCTAATGACACTTTAATTGTTTCCTTTATAGGATATAAGACGGCTTTCATTCCGATACAAGGCCGTGCTAAGATTGACTTTTCTCTAGAGTTTGATTCCACAGAACTTAAGGAAATAAAAATCAACGCAGGCTATTATACGGTAAAGGAAAGCGACCGCACCGGAAGCATAGCACGCATCACCTCCAAAGAGATCGAAACTCAGCCTGTTTCCAATGTCTTTGCCACCATGCAGGGAAGGATGGCCGGTGTCAGCGTAACACAGGACACTGGCATGCCTGGCGGAGGCTTCGCCATTGCAATCCGAGGCCAGAACAGCATAAGAAACGAAGGTAATAATCCATTGTACATCATCGATGGCGTTCCATATTCCTCCCAGAGTGTAGGAAGTACCTATACCTCCACAAACATGCCTTCCCAGAACAGTCCACTGAACAGTATCAATCCCTCCGATATAGATTCCATTGAAGTCCTAAAAGATGCCGATGCCACCTCCATTTATGGTTCACGTGGAGCAAACGGAGTTGTCTTGATCTCAACAAAAAAAGGGAAGGCGGGTACAACCAGTTTTAATGGCCAATATGATTATGGGCTTGGCAAGGTCACAAGATTCAAGGATGTCCTAAGTACTCCGGATTACCTTGCAATGCGTAAGGAGGCTTTTGCAAATGACGGCGTAACCCAATATCCAGTCTCTGCGTATGATGTGAACGGAATGTGGGACCAGAACAGAAATACGAACTGGCAAAAAATGCTAATCGGGGGCACCACTGAATACACTAATATTCAAGCCTCTATCTCTGGAGGCTCAATGCAGACAAAATTTCTACTTGGAGGAAATTATCATAGGGAATCTACAGTCTTTCCTGGAAACTTTGACTATGTTAAGGCAGGCGGACACTTGAGTTTAAACCATGAATCGATTGATAAGAGGTTCAGTTTGACGCTTTCTGCACTTTATACGGTACAGCTCAGCAAACTGCCGTCTTCGGACTTTAGTCAGTCAGCAGCAATACTTCCTCCAAATGCCCCTGCACTTTATAACGATCAAGGAAACCTGAACTGGGAAAATAATACATTTGACAATCCTCTAGCTGCTTTAGAGGCTAAGACAAAAGGTGATACATCTGATATGATAGCGAATGCCTTGCTGTCATACGAAATCGGAGCGGGCTTTAACCTGAGTACCAGTTTGGGATATACAAACCTGAATCAGCAGCAGCTTAACGTACAGCCTTCAACGGTCTATAATCCGGCATATGGACTTGGCAGCGAGTTCTCGTCAGTCTATACCAATGATGTAAAAAGAAGTTCATGGATTGCGGAACCAAAGCTCGCATGGAAAAAAAGCCTTGGCAATGCTTCATTAGAGGCCTTATTGGGAACGACTTTCCAACAGCAGAGAGGCAACAATCTGGTGAGATACGCAACGGGATTTTCTAATAACAATCTTATTGAGAATCCAGCCTCGGCATCCACGACAGGTATTTTAAACAGTGATGAGAACCTTTACCGATATAACTCCGTTTTCGCCCGAATTAATTTTAACTGGACAGGGAAATATATAGTGAACCTTACCGGCAGACGCGACGGCTCAAGCCGCTTTGGCCCCGGAAGGCAGTTTGCAGATTTTGGTTCTGCCGCGGCGGCGTGGGTCTTTACTGAGGAAAAAGCCATAAAAGAAAATCTTTCTTTTTTAAGCTTTGGAAAACTCCGTTCCAGCTACGGTACCAGCGGGAGCGACCAGATTGGCGATTACCAGTATCTGGATACTTATAATTCGTCTGGATTTAATTACCAGGGAATCGCAGGTATACAACCAAGCAGGCTATTCAACCCAAATTTTGGTTGGGAGGTCAACAAAAAGCTTGAAGCTGCAATTGATTTGGGATTCATGAAAGACAGGATCTTCCTCACAGCTGCCTGGTATAGAAACCGATCTTCAAACCAGCTTGTAGGCATACCGCTACCCGGCACTACTGGCTTTCAATCCATTCAGGCAAATCTTGAAGCAGTCGTCCAGAATCAGGGAATGGAATTCACCTTAAGAACCCTTAATATGAAAAACAATTCGTTCAGCTGGACAACTAATTTCAATCTTACCGCAGCAAGAAATGAATTGATTTCCTATCCTGGACTACAGGCATCAACATATAAAAACAGATATGTAATCGGCCAGCCTCTTAATATCCTGAAAGTTTACCACTCCACCGGTGTTGATCCCATGACAGGCGTTTACCAGTTCGAAGACGTGAATCGTGACGGCATTTTAAATGCTGCCGATGATAAGCAGACCATTAAGAATCTGAATCCAAAATTTTACGGCGGACTTCAAAATATCTTCCAATACCGCAGCTTTGAGTTTGATTTTCTTTTTCAGTTTGTCAAGCAGGAAAACTACAATGAGAATTCAGCAAATCCAATGCCCGGCACAATGAACAACCAGCCTACTGGGGCTCTCGCACACTGGCAGAATCCTGGCGATGCTGGCCCATATCAGGGATACAGCGACAGCAATGGTGCACGCAGCATTGCTAACAGCAGGCTTATACAGAGCGATGCAGCAATCGGAGACGCTTCTTTTATACGCTTAAAAAACATTTCTCTTTCTTATAGGCTGCCGCAAGAATGGACAAAAAAAATGACGTGCAGGCTCAGTTTACAGGGGCAGAATATCCTGACCTTGACAAGTTACAAAGGGATAGATCCTGAATTTAGGATTGCAGGATACCTGCCTCCCCTGCGAATTTACACAACTAGCATACAGATAACCTTCTAATCTTATCAAGGATGAAAACAATAAATTTTAAAAAATTCCGACTTGAAGCTCTTGCTTTAGGTTCGCTCCTGATAGTCTCATGCTCAAACTTCACAGACATCGATCTGCCGGTCTCCCAGCTTTCATCTGATGCAGTCTTTGAGAATAAAGGAGCGGCAGATGCCGCCATGACTGACATATATTCCAAAATTAGAGAAAAAGGACTGCTCACAGGCAGCCGCACCGGACTGTCGGGACAGCTTGGTCTTTATAGCGATGAGCTGCAGTATTATGGCCTGTCTGGAACTTCGCAATCCAATTTTTATTCCAATACCCTTTTTGCCTCCGGTTCAGAAATTTCAGAATTATGGAATAGCAGTTACAATCAGGTTTATGCAGCAAATGCAGTACTGGAAGGTGTTGCCAGATCGTCGTTCAGTGCATCTGAAAAGGGCCAGTTAAAGGGTGAAGCGCTGTTTGTAAGAGGATTAGTTTGTTTTTATCTCTCAAACACTTTCGGAGCGGTACCTTTTCTGACTTCAACTGATTACAAACTTAACGGTACAGCATCAGCAATACCAGAAAAACAGGCCTATATTCTCATAAAAAAAGATCTTGAAGAGGCCTCAGAACTGCTGCCGGCAGATTATATAGGAACCGAGAGGGTACGTCCCAATAAATTTGCCGCACTCGCACTTCTAGCACGAGTATGCCTTTACATGGAACTGTGGGAAGAGGCTTCAAACAATGCATCTGCCGTTATCAACCAGACCGGATTATACAAATGGCCACTGTCTAACGAAGGAGTCTTTCTAAAAGAAAGCACCTCAACGATTTGGCAGCTAATGCCTTCTAAAGCAGGGTCGAATACCTACGAAGGAAATATTTTCATTTTCTTACAGGGACCTCCGCCAAACAATGCAATCACAGCTGATCTGGTAAATGCTTTTAGCAACATCGATCTGCGCAAAAAAAACTGGCTAAAAGCAGTAGCCAATAGCACGAAAGTATGGTTTCATGCCTATAAATACAAACAGCGGTCCTCCACTCCAACATCATTGGAATACTCTATAGTCCTACGATTGGCAGAGCAATATCTGATCAGATCGGAAAGTCGGGCGCACTTTGGCGACCTAATTGGAGCCAAGGAGGATCTTAATAAGGTCAGAACGCTTGCCGGACTTTCGGATACCTCTGCCCAAACATCCCAACAGATTGTTGATGCAGTACTGCAAGAGCGCCGTCTCGAGCTATTTACGGAATTTGGGCATCGTTTTTTTGACCTTAAAAGAACCAGCAGACTCGACAGCGAACTCCCACCAATAAAACCTCAATGGAAGAGCAAATGCCGCGTACTGCCAATTCCGCAATCAGAATTATTGTTAAATCCAAATCTAACCCAGAATGCAGAATATTAAAATCGTAAATAAACGTTCTTTTCTCAGGATTTCCTGTTTCATTTTTTGGTTAGTAATCTGCCCCAGAATATCGGGGCAGGCTAATCAAAAAAGAATTCCTAATGTTGATGACTATAAATTATGGAGCTTTCTTACTCCCGATAAAATATCGGAATTGGGCAACTATGCAAGCTACCGCCTTCGGTATGACTATCAGCAGACAGACACACTTTTCGTTCAGAGCATTTCGGGACGCAAAAAAATTGCCTTTCCCTTGGGAAGAGAAGGAAGGTTTAATGGAGAGCTTGATTTTGCGTGCATTGTAAAGGATACTCTTTCTGTGATTGACCTGAAAACACAAAAACCTTTCAAAAAACCTGATGTCGCTAATTTTAGATTTTCAAAAAATCAGAAGTTTATCGCCGTTATTCTAAAAACTCTTGATCAGAAACTATCCTTAGAAGTGATCGACAGAACTGGCAGAAAAATATGCAGTGTATCGAACATAACGACATACTGTTTTGATCCTGGGTTCAATGGAATTGTTTACGCCACTGATGAATGCACTAGTTTTGGAATTTCTGCCCTATTTTTTACTGATAAAGTTGTAAAAAAAACAATTGCCGATAATCATGCATCACCTTTTCAAAACTTGATTTGGAAAGAGGAATCCATAGTTTTTATAGAAAACAAAAAGGATTCGCCGTCCCTTTTCAGCTATGAAATCAAAAAAGATAGGCTCATTGCACTTGATCCAGCAACATCGAAGTCTTTTCCAGCTGAAATGAAGATTTCCAGCGAATTGCATAGAAATCCAATAGCTTCTTTGGACGGATTTATGGTGTTTTTCTGGATTAAAGAACCAAAAGCCGACTTTTATGAAAGCAGCTCTGATGCTGTACAGATATGGAATTCAAAAGATAAGCTGCTCACTGATTTTAAAAAATACATGCCTTATTATAGATGGGCTGATAAAATGGCCGTTTGGGACACTAAGGAAGGCACTGTGAAGCAGATAACCACAGAAGAATTTCCCGGTTGTTTTTTAGGTGCGGATTACCGCCACGCCTTTATTTATGACCCGGTGGCCTATGAGCCTCAGACTAGGCAGAACTGTCCGTATGATCTTTATGCTCTTGACATAAAAACAGGCAAAAAAGAACTTGTCACAGCGCACTATCTTCCGGATACCAAACCGGAGGTATCGCCTGACGGAAAGCAGCTCTGCTACGCCAAAGGCCGACAGTGGTGGATTTACGACGTGGCCCGAAATGAAAGCACTTGCCTAACTTCCGGCATTTCAAGTTCTTTTTTCGTGGAAGACCTTGACAGACCGCAAGAGGAAGTTTATTACGGAATGGCGGGATGGACAGAAAACAATGAGGTTCTGCTCTATGATAAGTATGACCTCTGGTGCATTTCCTTTGATAGCAAAACAAAAAAAAGACTGACCAAAGGACGTGAAATACAAAAGACCTACAGAATTAAAGCCTTCGATGATAAGCTGTATTACGATGATATCCATTATAGAAAATACCGCTTTGATCTCAAAAAAGGATTTCTGGTCGCATCTTATGACCGAGAGACTGGCGCAACAGGTTTTGGATACTGGAACAACGAATCAGGGCTTAGAGAAGAGATGTGGGCGAACCGTAAAATTTCACAGATTATCAAAGCGGAAAAAAAGGATGTTTACCTATACTTGGAAGAGAACTTTGAAAATGCTCCCAGACTGATGTCTTACAAGGAAAAAAAGAAAGAAATATTTCAGAGCAACCCCCAGCAAAAGAATTTTCTATGGGGCAGAAACGAGCGCATTGATTATGCGGTTGGTGACAAAAAAATAAAAGGTATTTTATTCTATCCTGCTGGATTTGAAAAAGGAAAAAAATACCCTATGATAGTAAGCATTTATGAACGTCAATTTTCATTCTTTAATAATTATGTAAATCCTTCTCTTTTGGAAGGAATTGGATTTAATGTCTCGAATTTCACAGCTCAAGGGTACTTCGTCCTTTTGCCTGACATTCTATATGAATTTGGCAACCTGCATAAATCTGTTACAAACAGCGTGATCTCGGCTGTTGATGCAGCCATCGCAAAAGGGCATATTACAGAAGATAAAATTGGCCTTATCGGACATTCCTTCGGAGCGTATGAGACGGATCTCATTATCTCCAAAACTGGCCGTTTTGCGGCAGCAGTTGCAGGAGCAGCTGTCACAGATCTGGTTAGCACGTATCTGTATGTCGGCCCCTCATTTAGAAGACCTGATTTTTTCAGAACTGAAAATCATCAATTTAGAATTGGCAAATCGTTGTATGAGGATATGCCATCGTATCTGCAAAATTCTCCAGTTCTGCAGGCTGCCGGAGTTACAACACCACTTTTAAGTTGGGTAGGCGAAGAAGACAGACATGTTAATGCAACGCAAACAATGGAGTTTTATCTTGCACTGAGACGGCTCAATAAAGAGCATACAATGCTTGTATATCCTAATGAAACACATGAAATACGTATAAAAGAAAACAAGATTGACTTAAGTGTGCGTATTATGCAATGGTTCGACTTTTACCTCAAAAACGGCAAAAAAATGAACTGGATGCAAAGTGACTTTAACAGATAGGCAGAATAAAATACCGCCTCCTAAAATATAGGCGGCGGTATCCTTTAAACCATTTTTAGTTTGGATGGTTTCTAAAAAGCGGAACATTACAAGTTGTGCTAGGCGCATACAACTGTGTTACTCCATCAGGAGCCTTACAAGCTTCTTCTGTTCCTTCATCACATTCCTGAATGGCAAGACATTGAAAAGGGCTGTTAATACGCTGGTAGCCCATTTGAGCTACAGATGTGGAACTTTTGTCCAATGAACTTGTGCCTGCTGCACTAGCAAGCCCAAATGCAATTACTGCCATCGGCAGAACGGTTTTTAAAACATTAGATTTCATAATAATATAATTTATATGGTTAATGATCTACTCTTTTGTACAGGTTTTCGATCAAGTCCCTGCTATTTGGCCAATAGATTGTCTGTATTTTTTTTCATGTATCTTGAGGTAATCTGCGAATCGATTCTGAAAGAGATTATTTGATTGCCAATTAGTGCATATAGCCTATCATTGTAAACCAAAAAACTTTTCATTTTCCTACCTTCAATATTCAGTATCGTAAAACTCAGCAGATAGCTTTTAGATGCAAGATCATAAACATCAATAACGCTTGACCGCTTCCACATTCGATCATCTTCATAACGTCCCGGTACCGCAGAATTTACAAACAGAATATTTTTATACACACTGCTGCTCTTATTTACAAAAAAAGGGGGACTTGAAAACCTTCTCTGCTTATGTTTTTCATCTTTGGCTATGGTTAATTTTGCATGCGTGATAGTGTCAATTGTAGTTCCTCCAGATACAATTCTTAAACCTTTGTCCGCAATGCTAAACTGGTTTCGATACGAATACAGGTAGATTAATTTTTCCATTCCCTCGCTGTAGAGAAGATGTCCTTCCGTATCAAAAACTCCATCAAATTGCTTTTTAAGTATTTCAGGGTTTAGGATCGTTCCTGATTTCTTTCCAACTTTTATAATTCCCAGTATTCTGTTTCCATTTACTTTACTATATGTCTCCACTGCAACCGCCGTCGAATCAATCGCCAGAGCTGTGCCGAAATATTCGCCGTTCCGGTAAACGAGTTCAGCTTTCCAGCTGCCAATTTTCCCTCGAAAAATGCATGGTACTGTGCCATCCGTTACAAAAAAAAAGCCGTCCCGCACACTTATCTTTACCCCCCTGAACGGCAGGTCCTTTCGGTCTAGATCGATCATCTTGGTCTGGGATTTAATTAGATCCCTATTTAATGTGGTTACCACTAGCGGAGCGGTAATATTTCCCAGATACAGATTTGAATCATCCGCTCCTGCAAAATAAAACGAGTTCAGCTTCAAGTCTGCTGATGCTGCATCACTTAGAGGTGAATGAGGAAAACGTCTGGTAAGTTTATTATGGTAATGTACTATGTTTTCAGAAAAAACAAACAATATCGCAACTATGGCTGAACCGCCTGCAGTGATTGACAAAATCAATTTAAATGTAGCTTTTAACGACAGGGCATTTCCTTCTAATTTATCGCTTTGGCGACAGAGAATAATTGCAAGCATTCCAAGACCGGCAAAAGCAAGATTAAAAACCATATGCTCTTTCCACCCTAACTTTTCCAAAACTCCTCCGCAGGAACAAGGTACAAATGAGGTATATTGTAAGATTATAAAAATATACACAGTAAACATAACCATTATACCATAGGCAGAGAAAAGGCCAATTAGTCTGAATTTTGGAATTATTAATAGCAAACAAATGATAAATTCTGCTAAAGGAACAAGCACCACAAACCAATCTGCAAAAGCGGTTAACAACGGCGACTGCCCAAGTTCAATTCTAAATTGCTGAAAATCCATCAGTTTGCTGGCTGCCGCATAAACAAAGAGCAGTACAAATAGCATGCATATAATTTCAATTATGATACTTCGTGTTTGCGGTTTGATAGTCATGGCGATTAATTGATTAGAAATTAAACTAGAAACAATTCAAATAAAACATACACAAATGTAAATCAGTATTTTCGAGTAAAATATATCCAAATCACGGTTTAATTTTTCCAAATTAAGGTTTCTACTCTAAAATCGCCTCTAAAAGAAAAAGCGCGGTGTAAATCGGCTAGATTTACGCCGCGGCGCAGACGCTTTTTTGTATAAATACAGGCAGTGAGAACTGCCTGTATGACAAAGTAAAAAACTAATTCAATTCTGAACCACATACGAACTGAGACCTTTCACAGCAAAATCAAGGCATAAATCAAATGCGGTCTGACCTCTAAGCTGTGCAGTGCCTCCCATCAGGATGGAGGACAGTTTTGCCTCATCGCTTTTGTACTTTCTTACATTCTGAAAGTAACCCGTAACCGCATTGTAAGCGCCGAAAACTGTGCCCTTAGTGGTTACGGTCTGCTGTGTGGGGTGGCTCATTGCATATTCAAAGGCATTTTCTACCATGTTGTTGAAACAGGCAGACAACTGCTCATCTTTTCCCTCCTGCAGTTTTTTAAGCACGTCCCTGCCTGGCGCCATAGCATGCTGAATGAGTTTTTTAACTTCCCTATCTGATATACTCGTCCGTGTCCAATAATTAAAAACTGCTTCAAGGCTCGACCCCAGCTGGTCACTTATTCCCAGTACCTTGTGCGCCTGCTCCAAACGGTCTTTTGCATTGGAGGTGTGGCGGATGCGCACCGTGTTGGTTTTAGCGTTCATTGCCGCATTGAGCGTATTGGCGCAAACGATACGTATAGGGGTAAATGCCGCTGTAATGCTTCCGCTTCCGTCATGGGAGGTGGTCAGGAACAGATATTTTTCAATCAGGTCTTCTTTTCCTACTTTTATGTAATCGGGAAGTTTAGCTGTAATAAAAATCCGCTCGCCTTTTCCGAGCGCTCCTGCTGTTTCATACAGAATGCCGTCTCCGCCGACTATACTGTCAAAAAAAGAAAACGCATCCCTGTTCTGTACGATATGGTAATCTTTGCCCACCACACCAAGCACGGTATCGGTATCAGTTCGCACCGTACTGCTGTAACCTGCAATCTCCAAACTGCCTGAAATAATCTCATCTTGGGTCACGATGGGTGAAGAAGGCGTAAAAAGCCTTCTTTTCTCCACCTCAAAATCAAGTCCTGCGTGTTTTATCGCTTCTGCGCTTGTCGGATAGTCCTCCACTATCTGCCCTAAGTTGTGCCACGGTTTTTCCTTTACGCTGAAAAAGCTGTGTCTGCCTGTCTGGTCATTAAAATGAATCTGATGTGCCATGATTTCCTAATTTTAAACTATTAAACATTCCCCTTAAAAAGGCACATCGTCAGAAACTTTGCCTTTACTCTTTCCGACAGCATTTCTGCCGTTTGGCTTATCCGAATTAACATCTTCCCTACTTTCGGTATCATCGCTTCTTTTAGCAAAAGCAATAATGCTTACTGCATTCACATGAAAATCCAAACTTCCAACAGGGTTTCCCTCATTATTGATATACACGTGCATTCCGATTCTGCCTGAGACCTGAACCACTGCCCCTTTTTTAATATACTCCGCTGACTTAACGCTGAGCCAGTACGAGCAGTTGATAAAGACTGTAACCTCTTTGTACTCGGTGCTGTCTTTTGATTTATAACGGTCATTGACCGCTATGCTGAAATTAACCACTTCCTTTTCGCCTGCTTTACGCACTACAGCATCTGCTGTAACTCTTCCTGTAATTTCCATAACTTTAAAATTTAATGGCATTAAACTGCCGATTACTACTGAATGATTTAACTGTTTCCTTTAACCCGCCCTATCCAAAAATTGTTTTCAAAAGAAAAAACGGAAAAAAAGAAAGCAGAGAACAAGTACAGGTTAAAGGATGCGGAGTGCTATAAGTCCCGAAGGGCGGACGCAAGCATGGAGTCCGTTATGCGCATGCAGCATACGGCCTGTGCTATCTTGGCTGCCCTTTTTAGCCGTTTCGAATGAAAACAGCGTCTTACTTCTTACTTCTGAAGTACCACCAGTCATCATAAAATAAAGCTGAAGCGCTGCTGATCTTACCATAAGGTGCATCCCTGAAAACTGAGAAACTCTGGTATACTCCCTGCCTTACGGTGTCTGCTCGCCGGGATGCCATAAAAAAGCCGGAAACTAATTTCCGGCTTCAGCTTTCATTTTACTTTTCATACGCTTTTTAATCTGATACAGGTTCTCATTGAGAAGCTTTAGAATCTTCTTGTGATGCACAGAGTAATTGTTTTTATTTCCCCTGCACTGTAATACTTCCATTGACGGAAGCGCCACTTCTATGGTTTCCACAGGAATATCATCGTATTTAGCAGATAGGATAAGCGAGTTTTTCTTTTTATAGTATTCATTGGTAAAGACACAGTGACGAAGCGTGTCTCCCTCGTCGAGAAAATCTTGAACACTTTCCATCACGCTTATCCTTAAATTCTCTTTTTCAAACTCCAATCCGAAAAAAGACTTTTTGTGTTGTTCATAAACAACCTGTGCCTGTTCTATTTGTGCACGCAGTTCCTGGATGTGCAGACGCCTCTGAATTTTTCGTTTCCTGTCCACGAGCCTGTCGTGCTCCTGCTCCAAATTTTCGGGGCACACGTTTTCGGCATTATTCAAATCTTTTTTAAACCATCTCAGCAGGCTGATATAATCTTCCCACATGGTAAAATCTTTGACTTTATAATTGGTTTTGACGCAGGTCTTCACTGCCTGCCAGTTCTGCACGATGTACTGAGAATGCGAGGTCAGATAATGACAAAGAAATTCAGTATGACCTGCCTTGAGCAGTGTCTCTGCATGTGAATCTTTCAGTACAGACGTAAAAAGCACCTGCGGAGCGATGCCGTAAAAGCTGCCTTTAAATCCGTTTCTCTTTAAAACAGAAAGTGCTTTTGAGGTCGGATAGACCTTATAAGGATTGATGCGGTATTTTGGGCTGCCCTCAAAACTTTTGGGACGGATTTCAAGGGCGGTGTAATATTTCCATGCATCATACGTATTGGAAAAGACGTTCGTGCTCAGCGATAAGGTGCGCACCTCCCCTTCGGAACTAATCCAATGCTGCATTACTTCCTTATGATAGTAATCAGGCAGGCAGTTCTTTTTCATGTTTTTGTGCGAACAGATGATGCGCACTACCTGAAATTCCATGCAGACATTCAGTACTGCCCAGTATTCTATTTCTTTGAAATGCACCTGATTGTACTGCTGCATTCTGAGTTTCCCTCGGCATGCGGTGCAGTTCATATACTTTTGGCACGATGCTTTCTGCGCATCAGGTTTCCAACAGTGCGCACATTCCAAACAGTGGAATTTTCCTCTTGACAGCACGCCCCATTTCAGGAAAATATTCTTTTCCGCCCAACGTTTCATTCTCTCGTTAACAGGTGCAAGTGTTTCACTTAAACCTGTAAGCTCCTTTTCGATAGTGGTTTTCGGTGTCATAGGTCAAAAAGCGTTAAAGTTTTTGAATCTGCTTTTCGACCTGTGACTACTGTCTTTATATCTGACTTTACAGCGCTTGGCTCCGTTTTCACAACATCATCATCGTGAGTTATTGCAATTTCCCCCGTTTCCGCTGTATCATTTTCAGGAACCGTACTTTCGAAAACGTTACCCTGCCCTAAAGTAACAGCAGGCTGAGCAACATCCGCAGGACAGCTGAACAAATCATTTTCAGCAGGCTTATTAACTTCCACCCTGCACTTAACAGACGCAGGCACTCCAATGGAATCATCTTCATAATACCTGACTGCCATGTCAAATATTTCCTGATTGTCAAAACCGCAGTATCCTGTCTTTTTAACCTCGCCAAAAATGTAATTAAAACAGCTCTCCAGGTTTTTGGAAGCTTTACTGTAATGCTGTGCAAAGGCAGTATCGCCCTGCGCCCTGTCATTTAAATAGTCTTCAATGGCAGTATTAAATTTGTCAGAACCTTTCATAACTCATCGCTTTAAGATTAAACATCTGCTTGTGCTTCTTAAAATCCGCCCCTTAAAAAAATTGTTTTCAAAAGAAAAAACGAAAAAAAAGAAAGCACAGATCAAGCGGCAGGTAAAGGATGCGGAGTGCTATAAGTCCCGAAGGGCAGACGTAATAAAATGAAGTCTGTTATGCGCATGCAGCATACTGCTGGCGCTATCTTGGCTGCCCTTTTTAGCCGTTTTGAATGAAAACAGGATAAATTAATCTATAAGAAATATGATTAGTTGTATATAATATAAAATCTACAAAAAGTTAAATGATGCGGTTTTAGAAAATTAAATCAACGATGAAATTTGAAATACACTTTTTTAAAGATCATTTTTAATGAACCTTTTCAATGCTAAGTAATAGGCTTACTATGGATTATGGTATGCGGAACCATTGTATCCACAGACCCTAACTATATAAAAGTAAAAGTTATTTTTATAACCTAAGTTAATCTATACAAACAAGCTTAGGTTAACAGCTTCGAAATTTATAGTTTTACAGCTCATAATAATAAACTATAAGAATAACATATATTTAATGAATCAATCTGTACATAATAAATTAGTTAACTTCATTTGGTCAATAGCAGACGACTGCTTGCGAGATGTATACGTTCGAGGTAAATACCGTGATGTAATTTTACCAATGGTTGTTCTACGTCGATTAGATGCCTTACTAGAGCCAACGAAAGATTCAGTTATGGAAGAATTATTCTTTCAACGAGACGAAGCAGGTTTTACAGAATGGGATGAAAATGGATTACGTGCTGCTTCAGGATTTGTTTTTTATAATACAAGCGAATGGACTTTACAACGTTTACATGATACCGCTACAAATAGCCAACAGTTATTGAAGGCAAATTTTGAGGATTATTTAAATGGTTTTAGCAATAATGTTAAAGAAATCATTGAAAAATTCAAACTAAAAAGCCAAGTAAGGCATATGGCAAGCAAAGATGTATTGCTTGACGTGTTAGAAAAATTTACTTCACCTGATATTAATTTAACTCCTTTTGAGAAAAATGACAGCAATGGACGTAAACTTCCAGCATTATCAAACTTAGGAATGGGGTATGTCTTTGAGGAATTAATTAGGAAGTTTAACGAAGAAAATAATGAAGAAGCCGGAGAACATTTTACACCTCGTGAAGTAATTGATCTAATGACGCATATTATTTTTGATCCTATCAAGAATAATTTGCCTCCTGTTATGACTATTTATGATCCCGCCTGCGGAAGTGGTGGTATGCTAACAGAATCACAAAATTTTATCAAAGATGAAGATGGAGAAATTCGAGCAACAGGTGATGTTTATTTGTACGGCAAAGAAATTAATGATGAAACTTATGCAATTTGTAAATCTGACATGATGATTAAAGGAAATAATCCTGAGAACATTCGTGTGGGTTCCACCTTATCTACTGATGAATTTGCGGGTACTACTTTCGATTTTATGCTATCCAACCCACCCTATGGTAAATCATGGGCAAGTGAACAAAAATATATTAAAGATGGAAAAGATGTTATAGATCTCCGATTTCAATTAAAATTGAAAAATTATTGGGGAGTACAAGAAGATGCAGATGCTATTCCACGTTCTTCAGATGGACAATTGCTGTTTTTAATGGAAATGGTAAGTAAAATGAAACCACTTACACATAGCAAAACAGGAACACGAATTGCTTCTGTGCATAATGGCAGCAGTTTATTCACAGGTGATGCTGGCGGAGGTGAAAGTAATATTCGCCGTCATATTATTGAAAACGATTGGCTTGAAGCAATCGTACAATTACCCAACAACTTATTTTATAATACGGGAATTTCAACTTATATCTGGATTCTAAGTAATAACAAAACTGATAATCGAAAAGGTAAAGTACAACTTATTGATGCGGCGCAATTGTATCGTAAGCTTCGCAAGAATTTAGGAAATAAAAACTGTGAGTTATCACCAGAACATATCACAGAAATCGTAAAAACGTATACTGATTTAGAAACTATAGAACGTAGCGCTGATAATAGTATAGCTTCAAAAGTATTTGATAATAGTGATTTTGGTTACTACAAAATAACTATCGAAAGACCCAAACGTTTAAAAGCTCAGTTCACTAAAGAAAAAATTAAAGAATTGAGATACGATAAATCTCTAAAAGTTGCTATGTCATATGCGTATGAAACTTATGGTGAAGAAGTTTATACAAATATAACAAAACATAAAAAAGAGATTCTACACTGGGCAGAAAAACATGAACTTAATTTAAATAGCAAACAAGAAGCCGCCTTAACAAATAAGACTCTATGGGAAAAGCAAAAGTTTTTACTGGAGAATGGTTTGAAATTACTTCAAAAAATTGGAACAAACGAATTTAATGATTTTAATAAGTTTCGTGCTCTAGTTGATGATGTAATTAAAACAGAAAAACTAAAACTTTCCGCTTCAGAAAAAAATACAATACTAAATATAATAAGTTGGTACGATGCGGATGCCCAAAAAGTAGTAAAAGGAATTATAAAACTTAGCGGGAACAAACTCGAAAAACTTTTAGAGCACTTAAATTGTAACGAAAGTGAACTACCAAATTACGGTTATTATACAACTGATAAAAAAGGAGAATACATCATTTATGAGACCGAAAGTGATTTACGTGATACGGAAAATATACCATTGAAAGAAAATATATATGCATATTTTTTACGTGAAGTAAAACCGCATATCGAAGATGCTTGGATAAACTTAGATGCTACAAAAATTGGCTATGAAATAAGCTTTAATAAATATTTCTATCAACATAAATCATTACGTAATATCGCAGAAGTAACAGCTGATATTTTAGCTTTAGAGAAAGAAAGTGATGGATTAATAAATGAAATTTTAAATTTAGCATAATGGAAGTAGTTACTGTTTTACATCCCTATACTAAATATAAAAAATCAAGAGAATCTTGGTTAGGAGACATTCCCGAGCATTGGGAAGAAAAGAAATTTAAACATGTCTTTTCAGAAAAGAAGAAAACAACTAATGTGGCATTAAATTGCGGCTCAATCAGCTTTGGAAAAGTCGTTTTCAAGGATGATGAAAAAATTCCTGAATCAACAAAAAGATCTTATCAGGTTTTATCAAAAGGGGATTTTTTGATAAATCCTTTAAACTTAAATTATGACCTTATCAGTTTAAGAATTGCACTTTCAGATAAAGATGTTGTAGTGAGTTCAGGATATATTGTTTTAAATGCGAATTTGAAATTAAATAAAGAATATTACAAGTGGCTGCTACATATTTTTGATGTGCAATATATGAAAACATTAGGGTCAGGAGTTCGACAAACATTAAGTTTTACACATATTGCAAATTGCGAACTTGTTTATCCTCCTCTTAATGAACAAGTCGCAATCGCAAATTTTCTTAACAATAAAACTGCAAAAATAGAACAAGCCATTGCCATCAAGCAAAAACAAATTGAATTACTCAAAGAACGTAGGCAAATTCTCATTCAAAATGCAGTGACTGGAGGATTAAATATAAATGTTGAGTTGAAAGATACTGGTATAGAATGGATCGGAAAAATTCCTAAGCATTGGGAATTGAAAAAGCTGAAATATGTTTTAAATATAAATAACGGTTCGGATTATAAACATATACAAACAAATGAGGGTTATCCTGTCATTGGATCAGGAGGTCAGTTCGCTTTTGCTACTGAATACATGTATGATGGTGAGGTAGTTTTGTTAGGGAGGAAAGGAACAATAGACAAGCCATTATATTTTAATGGAAAATTTTGGGCTGTTGACACAATGTTTTATGCAAATTCTAAAAATGGAAATATTGTAAAGTTTCTATATTTTGTGGCTACCACAATACCATTTAAATTTTATAGTACCGCAACTGCATTACCAAGTATGACTCAAAGTGATTTGAATAATCATAAAATTGCTATCCCGCCAATTGAAGAACAACAAAAGATAGTCTCTAATATAGAAAACTTTACACTAAAATTTGATGCAGCTATTTCGTTCAAAGAGCAAGAAATTGAAAAATTGAAGGAATATAGAATGAGCTTGATAGCTGATGCTGTTAGTGGAAAGGTAAGAGTTTTTTAAGTAAATTTGAAAAAAAGTACATTATGGAGGATAAATTCATCATAAAGCATATAGACAGATTAATGCTTGATGCAAATAATTACCGATTTATTGATAATAAAGAATATCGTGAAGTACATGAAAATGACATTAGTGAAAGAAGGATTCAAGATAGAACTTATAATTTATTAGTAGGCAAAAACGAAGAAAACATATCTGATTTACTTACAAGTTTTAAAGCAAATGGGGTGTTAAAACTCGATCCTATTCAAGTCAAAGAATTACCAAATAACAATTATTTAGTAATAGAAGGGAATAGAAGAGCCGCAACTTTAAAATTTCTTTTTGAACAATTTAAAAAAGGAAATGATGTAGGTAAATTATCTGAAAGTGATTTCAAAAGTGTTGAGCTTGTTCTGATATCTGGTGAAAGTCCTGTACAACATTTAATTACTATGGGTTTACATCATATAAGCGGAAAAAAAAGATGGAATCCAGTCAATCAAGCACAACTGATTCAAGATTTAAGATACAAACACGGATTGTCGGAATTAGAAATTTGTAATTCACTGGCAATAAATAAGCATAATTTGAGGCGAAGTTTGCGTATTTTATCATTAATTGAGAGATATAAGCAGAGTGACTATGGGGACCAGTTTCAAACGACAATGTTTTCAATTTTTGAAGAAATTATCAAAAATGTTAAAATGAAAGATTGGTTGCAATGGAACGATCATGATATGGCTCCTGAACAGATGATGAATGAAGAAAAGTTGTTTTCGTGGATTTCTAGAGAGGAGACAACGGAAACAAACGAGGATGGTGACGAACAAGAAATTATAAAAGAACCTATAATCACCAAAAGTCATGAAATAAGAGAATTGTCAAAGTTTATTAATGAGCCAAAAGCAGTTGAACAAATGGAAGAATCAAGGAGTATTACTGCAGGTTTTGCGCTGAGTGATGCTGTAGGAGAATCGCGTTTGCGGAATGCAATGGAAAATATAAATAAAGAAGTACAAACAGCATTTCAATTCAGCGAATTTATGTCAGAAGAAGAATATGCTAAAGTTGTAAAATTAAGAGATAAATTAGATAAATTAATACCAAGCAATTCTGCAAATATTGAGTTAATTGAAAGAAATGCAGCAATATATTTCACTGAGGTACGAAATCACTTTTCAATAATAAATATTGCCAAATATAGAAAATTACACAATATTGAGATAAAGAATTTAAACCGTGTAAATATTTTTGCGGGTGGAAACAATTTAGGTAAAACCTCTATACTAGAATTATTTTACTTATTCACGAGATTAAATAATTTTCAATCAATTATTGATTTAGAAAGATTTAGGGGGCGTTTTTATCAGCAGTTTCCAACAAAATGGTTTAATAAAATTTTTGTTGAAGATATTCAAATAGAAGCTGAATTTAACAACACCCAATGTTCGCTAGCTATAAACAAATATGAAACAACTGAAAACATTGAAAAAAGTCATTATCTAAATAGTATTGTAACTGATGCAAATGTAAATGGTGATAATTTTTCGAGTACTATTCATTTATTTGATAATAAAGATCCCGAATTCTATTTTGAAAAAAGTCAGTTTTTATGTCAAGCGACTTTTAGTAGTCCTTACCGATATGATGGTTCATTATTAAAAAAAGCGCATGCAAAGGCCATACAAGAAAAATATTTTGATGAGATAATGTTGTTTATCCGTGAAAAAATGGATAAAAATATCGATAAAATCGAAATGGTTAGTATAGAGAACGAAAGTCGTTTCATGGTTAGTACAAATGAAATTCCGTACGCTATTGATATAACAAAATATGGAGAGGGTTTACAAAGAATTTTTGAAATTGCCTTATTAATGGGATACAGCAAAAATGGCATTATATGTATTGACGAGTTAGATAGTGCAATTCATAAAAACCTTTTAATTGACTTTACGCAATTTATACAGGAATTGGCGGTAAAATTTAATGTTCAAGTATTTCTCTCGACACATAGCAAAGAATGCATTGATGCTTTTGTTGAAAATGATTTCCCAGACGATGAACTTACAGCCTTTGCATTAAGTGAAATTGATGGCAAAGTGGTCTGTAAATATTTGGAAGGAAATAAATTGAAACAATTAGTTGAAACTATTAACATTGATATTAGATAAGTATGGCAGTACAAATTATAGCAATTCTTTGTGAAGGTCCACACGATGTAGAATTTATTGCAAGAATTTTAAAACATAACGGATATTCTAGTAATGATAAACTAAAGATAAAAGATTTTCCGACTCCGATTAATGACTTATTAAGGACAGAAGCGTCAAAAACTAATGTAGAGGATTTAAACTTACAAGAGGTGAGACAAGTCCTTTTACCTAGTAGTTCTTTAAAAATTAATTCTAATTTTTATCTTTTATATACAATGGGTGGAGACAGCAAGAAAGATATACGTAAACAATTACTAAATGATTTCTATTCCTTAATACCTAATGAAAATGAAATTAGTTCTTTACCAGAAGGTACAAGCCTAGGAGTCTTGTATTTTTTAGATGCGGATGATAAAGGAGTGGTAACAAGGATTTCAGAATTAAACGATGAAATATTTGAAGTTTTAAACATAAAACCTTTTACAAATCATAAAGAGGTCTTTAATCATTTGGGATTAAAATTAGGCTCTTTTATATTTACAGGAATTGATAATGAGAAAGGTAAACTTGAAGATGTTTTAATGCCTTTGATGATAGAAGGTAATGAGCAAATATTTGACAATGCAAATAATTACTTGGTAGGTCATTATGATGATAAAAGAAAAGCCCAAAAATATGATAAAGAAAAATCAACAATTGGTGTTGTTGGGCAATTGCAAATTTCTGGTTCATCAAATACTGTTTGCATAAAAAAATCTGACTATATTACAGAAGCTAAAATAAAAGCCAGCGATAAATGCGTTGAGATATTTGATTATATTAATTCATTTAATTAAACAAAATATATGCCATCGCAAACCAACGAACAAGCACTAGAATCTGCAATAGAAAAAAAATTAACAGGTTCTTGTTTAGAAGATTTGAAACAGGACGGAGATATTCAGGAACAAAGAGAATCCTATGTTAGAGGCAATGGCTATTATATTGGATATGCTTCAGATTTCAACACAAAATATGCTATTGATGAAGTTCGATTTTGGCATTTTTTAGAAAACACACAAGCAGAGGAACTTTCTAAATTACAAAAGCAAAACGGTTGGAAACTCAAGATTTTGGAACGTTTTGATCGTTTGGTAAAAAAGTATGGCATTTTGCGTTTGCTTCGTAAGGGTTTAGAGGTTGATGATGCTCATTTTACTTTGTTATATGTTTTACCATTGGCTAGTAGTAGTGCTGCAGCAAAAGCTAATTTCGGAAATAATGAATTTAGCGTTTCTCGCCAGATTCGATATTCTTTACTCAATCAGCGCGAAGAAATAGATATGGTGCTGTTTATCAACGGTTTGCCTATCGCAACAATGGAACTTAAAAACCATTGGACAGGGCAAAATGCCAAAGTTCATGGGCAAAACCAATACAAAACTAAAAGAGATATTACGCAACCCTTATTAAACTTTGGTCGTTGTATAGTACATTTTGCTGTTGATACAGATGAGGTTTATATGACGACAAAATTGGATGGCGCAAAAACATTTTTTCTACCCTTTAATTTAGGTCATAATTACGGGAAAGGAAATCCGCCAAATCAATTTGGTCATAAAACATCTTACTTATGGGATGAAGTTTTAACGCGTGAAAGTTTGTCCAATATCATTCAGCACTTTGTTCGTTTTGATGGTAAAGAAAATGACCCACTTAATAAAAAGAATTTATTTTTTCCTCGTTACCATCAAATGAATGTGGTACGAAAACTTATTGCTGATGCTAGTAAAAATGGTGTTGGTCAAACATATTTAATTCAACACTCAGCGGGTTCTGGAAAATCAAATTCAATTACTTGGGCAGCTTATCAACTAATAGAAACATATCCTGAAAGTGAAACAACTGCAGGAAGTAGAGGAATAACAAATCCACTTTTTGATTCCGTGATTGTAGTTACAGATAGAAGATTGCTAGATAAACAATTGCGCGAAAATATCAAGGAATTCTCTGAAGTAAAAAACATTGTAGCTCCTGCTTACTCCTCCAAAGAATTAAAAGAAAATTTAGAAAGTGGAAAGCGAATTATCATAACCACTATTCAAAAATTTCCATTTATTGTTGACGGAATTGCAGATTTAAGGGATAAACGTTTTGCCGTAATTATTGATGAAGCTCACAGTAGTCAAAGTGGTTCCGCAGCCGACAATATGAATCGTGCTATGGGAAGTAACAATGAAGACGAAAGCGAAGATCCTCAAGATAAGATAATCGAAATCATGCGTTCACGTAAGATGAGTAAGAACGCTTCTTATTTAGCCTTTACAGCAACTCCTAAATCAAATACTCTGGAAAAGTTTGGAGAACAACAAGAAGATGGAAAATTCAACCCATTTCATTTGTATTCAATGAAACAAGCGATAGAAGAAGGATTTATTTTAGATGTTTTAGCCAATTACACTACGTACAAAAGTTACTATGAAATTGAAAAATCAATAGAGGATAATCCATTGTTTGATACTAATAAAGCTCAAAAAAAATTAAGAGCATTTGTTGAGCAGCACAAACATACAATTGCCATAAAAGCAGACATTGTTGTTGATCACTTTATCAATAAAATTGTAAATACAAAAAAGCTTAAAGGAAAGGCTAAAGCAATGGTCGCAACGCAAAGTATTGAATCAGCGATAAAGTATTTCTTCGCTATTCAAAAAATACTTAAAGAAAAAGGAGAACCGTTTAAAGTGGTTATTGCTTTTTCTGGTAAGAAAATAATTGATGGCATTGAATATACAGAAGATAGTATTAATGGTTTTGCGGAAAAAGATACAAGAGATAAGTTTGATAGTGATGAATACAAAATATTGGTTGTCGCTAACAAATATTTAACTGGATTTGACCAACCAAAATTAACCGCAATGTACGTTGATAAAAAGCTACAGGGTGTTTTGGCAGTTCAGGCATTATCACGTTTGAATCGTTCAGCTAATAAATTAGGAAAGAAAACAGAGGATTTATTTGTTCTTGATTTTTTCAATTCTTCAGAAGATATGAAAGATGCTTTTGATCCATTCTATACAGCAACATCGCTAAATAAAGCTACAGATGTAAATGTATTGCACGAAATTAAAGCCGTCTTAGATAATGTTGGAGTTTATGAATGGAGCGAAGTAGAAGATTTTGTAGATAAATATTTTAAAAAGGTAGATGCGCAATTGTTAAGTCCAATAATTGATTTAGCCGCTGATCGATTCAATTCACAATTGGAATTAGAAGACAGTGAAAAAGCTGATTTTAAAATTAAAGCAAAACAGTTTGTCAAGATATATGGTCAGATGGCTTCTATTTTGCCTTATGAAGTTCTGAATTGGGAAAAGCTATTTTGGTTTTTAAAATTTTTGATACCCAAATTGATTATTGTCGATACGAGTATAGATGTTTTAGACGAACTTCTAAATTCAGTTGATTTATCAACTTATGGTCTAGAGCGTGTTAAATTGAATACAACAATAAGTTTGGATGATTCTGAAACTGAACTTGATCCACAAAATCCGAATCCAAGAGGTGCGCACGGCAGCGGCAAGGAAGAAAATCCACTGGATCTAATTATCAATAGTTTTAATGAAAAATGGTTTCAAGGGTGGGAAGCAACACCTGAAGAGCAAAGAGTCAAATTTGTAAGTTTAGCAAAAAACATTCAGGCACATCCAGATTTCGTCGAAAAATATTCTGAAAACGCAGATAATCAAAATAGAGAAATCGCTTTCAAAAAAATATTCGATGATGTGATGGCACAGCAACGTAAGATGGAGCTAGATTTATACAAGAAGGTGACACAAGATGATGCTTTTAGAATAGCGATGCAAGATACATTGAAGAGAATTTTAAGTGTTTAAAAAGCATGCATGGCTAATAACTATGATTTAGCTGAAGAGTTTCAGTTTCTTGCTTTTAGCTACAAATATTCTATAATCAGCTTATTAAAAGACAAGTAAGGTAATCTTAGCCCAACGACATTATGCACAGCTCCTGATTTAAACTGCATTAGACTACAGGATATTTATAATGATGTTCATCTTGAAGGTTTAGGTTCTATCAAATGGGGAAAAACGGCCATTTAAGTGTGGCAAATTTACACAATAATTGATAATAGGATTTGAATTGACATAGTTATTTCATAAAAAAGCCTGATAATTTAAATATCAGGCTTTTTTTTGTAGACTGACGGGATTGTAACCAAATGATTTATATTATTTTATTTAGATATTACTTTAAGATGCTAATGCAAAAATCACATCATAATCTGCAATATCTGGTTAGATAATTGAATGCTTCCCGCTATTAAAGTGAGCTATTGAAAGTAATTGTTGGTAGAGGGAACACGACTCGAACCAACACGCTAAAAATCTCATTTAAATATTTTCTCCATTAATAAAATTACACTTCCCTACCAATCTACCTTTCACCGGCCAAAACAAACACTTAAAAACAATCTTTAAAAAAAAAGAATTTTACTAACTAAAAACTGTGTAAAAAAAATTGTTTAAACCGAGGTACACTTTTTTCTTTGCCTGCTCTTAAATAACATATAAACTCCAGTATTTACTGGTGGTCACATTCTTTCAAAGCGGAACCTCTTCATCCGCAACAACAATCATGACACATCATTCATGCAAGATTAAAACCTCAGCAAAATCAAGGCTTGCCGGCATTAGGTTCGAAATGATATGTAAAAAATTTACTTAATTACTGATAATACATTATCCGATTACTGTACCCGCTAGTAAACTAAGTTTTAGATAGTATTTTTATTAGCCCTAAAGGGACAATTCTCGAACCATTTTCAAGATGATTTGAAAAATTTAACTCCAATTTGATTTAACAGTTTACTTTTTCTCGCCGATCCCAATTTAGGATAATATATCCATTACTTTTTTATTATACGAATGATAGAGAAATCATCGGTAGGAACTAAGCCAAATGTATGTTCTTATTTTTTTTAGTTTTAAAGTAAGCATTTCATTTTGATCTTGATTGGTAGTATCCATTGTTAAAAAATCTATAGTATCAATATCTTCATTTGATTTGGCAGATTTTACTTTCTCAAAGGTAAATATGCCGTCTGTTGCAATAGAAATGTCACTTATTTTGTTGAATTTTATTTTTTGTTCTAGAGAATCATATAATTTTTCAAAATTTTCTGACAGATGAAACCCCAAATAGTCTGGCTTATTGTCGTGGTCAAACTCATGTTTATTCCCATTAACAATTGCAAATCCATCCCCGATTGCAAGAATAAGTCCTTGCTCAGTTTTTTTATTAATCAGCATTATTAGCATTGTTGTCAATAATTCTTTCGTATCCAGCATTAATGCATTTTTTATATTTTTTAACTCAATTAGTATTTTTTTTAAAATAGACTTTAAACTTTCGTCAATATCTTCTAAACTATTAGGATCAATAAAGTCTTTATAACCTTTTTCTATGCATATTTTTTTTAATATCTTTCCAATTAAAGTAGATGCAAAATGACTCTCCATTGCTGTTGTACAACCATCCATGACAGCACATAAAATCATATCTCTTCCATATTCATTTATGTATAAATGATCTTCACAATTATTTTGATGGTAATCTCCGATTCTTATTGAGGAATAAATATTCATTTCTTTTCTGGTTTTTTGTGCGGAAATTAGTAATCTGTTTTGATTGAAATATATGTTTATATTAAGAGGGATTTTTAGTGCGAATATAATTCATTTCCACCAAGAGTGGCATGAGCGTAAATAATTGATTTATCTAATTTTTAGATATGATACTTTAGTAAAATGGTTCGAATCCTATAAGGTTAACTTGACAGGATTTATGAATCATATTGTTTTGTAAGGTAAAACTTTTTCTTTTTTTTTAAAATCATCATAAAAAAAACCTATCTCTTTATAATATAATCTTTTAAATGTAGCGGGAAGCATTCAAATATCTAACCGATTTGTTGATGATTTTAATAAAATTTTATCTGCATAAATTGTATTGGAAACATTCCTTATATTCGCTTGTAATGTTAAACTATGATATAAAAGTAATGTCATTTTATTACTTATAGTAAGTTGTTAAAACCATATCTTTTAATACTTTAATAAAAATTTAAATTTTTAAAATGAGCGAAATAATATTAGGAAGTGATTATTATCAAATTTTAGATAATCTTTTGAGAGAAATAGATTTGTCTAAGCTTCCATTATACGGAGAAAATGAAATTTATAGAATGAACGCAGGAAGATATGGTAAAGTCAGAATAAAATTAGATATTGAAAGGGATAGTGAAAAAATAGAGTATATTCAAGACTTACATAGTAAATGTAATACTCCTGTTAATAGTTATACATATGAATGGAAAGTTAAAGAAGAAAAACTTCCGAAATATTTTGAGGAATATATTAAACCAGTGATATTAAGATTTATCGAAGTCTTATCGACAATTAGCAAAAACAACAATGTAGTTTTAAAATTTTCAGTTGTCGATGGAAACTGGAAAACATCAGAAAGAACCGCACATCATGTTGCAACAAAAAATGCCTTGATAGAATTGTTTAAACAAATATAGAATATTATAGCCTTGCTTGTTCGAGCGTTTCGCTCATGGAAACAACGAAATATAAAACAAAAAAGCTTCAGATTTCTCTGAAGCTTTTTACTTGTATCGGGAACAGGACTCGAACCAGACTCTACAAATCTTTTTAAAGTAATTTCCTTTTTAAAAAATTACACTCCCCTACCAACATCTATCTCACCGGCCAAAATCAAACTAAAGAAATCTAAAACATTTAAACAATCTGCTACAATCAAACACAATCTTAAATAAAGTAAAAAACTAACTAACTAACTAACTAACTAACTAACTTTTAATAATCTCTGCTTTATCTAAAAAAACATTACAGCCATTTCCCCTTTATCGGTCAAATTAAAATAAACTTGTTCCAACATACCACCAACACAATTTGTAAGGCCAGTTTGATTTGACTCTTTTTTTTCGATTAAGGCAGTATAAAACTAAAAACAGCCAGAAGGCTGTCTTTAATTTTATGCACTATTAATATGAATTATTGATAACCTATAATGTTTGATGCACTACTTAACCACCAAGAAATCGGATAAATTACCATTTTTATTTATGAGACTCGTTAACGTCAAATTTATAAATACTTAATTTAACTACTCCTATCTTACATTGATTCATAAATTATTTTTGAATCATTTATTAAGGTTTTATTTTCTAATTTAGAGAGCAATTCTTCTTTCGAAAAAATAGGAATTGTTTTGACGGGGTCATGAGTTAACAAGTACACAATGCCCATTTTATCAAGAGCTATAACATCCCCATTTCCAATATTGTCAATATAATAAAAGGTTCCTTCCGGAAGATCTATATTATAAGTACTGTTTAAATATTCAGACAAAATCTTTTTTTCATTTTTATCAAAGTTCAGTAATAGTTTTTCTAAATCTTTATTTTCAAAATGTTTTTCATTTATTTCCGAAATATCAAATTTAGCAAAATCAAAATTGGAGAATTCAATACTTTCGACATTAAAACCACCTAAATAACCTGATAGAATATTTAAATTAATTGAGATGAAATCACCTTTTACTATATTCCATATTTTAATATTTTGCAAGATAAAAAAATGAGGTAATCTTTTATTTATATAGTTAGGATCTAATTTTGCATTGAGCAAAAAAGTATAACTATCCTTAAATCCGAGCTCATTTTCTTTATAAGCAATTAAAAAATCATCATTTATTTGTGGTAACAAATATTGATATTTATGAGGTAATATATCTACCAAGCTTTTAAAAAAATTTAGTTCAATTTTTGTTATGGGATATTCTTTTTTCTTTTTCTTTTTAAAAAAATTAAACATATTATTTAGTTATTAAGTTTTCTAATTCCTTGACCCATTTCGGTGCAAAACGTGCTCTATAAAGGTCAACCCTTGCATGCTCTAAGCTCTTTAATTCCTGCAAATTCCATTTATTATTTTTCAACCAATAAGGAGCCCAGTTTCGGATGCCATCAGCTATCTTGCAGATTTTGGAATGAATGTCTCAATCTATAATGCGCAGCTCTGCACACTGCCTGAACATCTTTGGAGGTATTCCCGTAAATCAATATCCGACTGGAAGAATATATATTTTGACGAATGTATTAAGTGTTCAGTTCTTGATCAATGCGGCGGCATGTTTGCGTCCGGCGTTAAGAAACATAGTGAATTATTAAAGCCTTTGTACAATAAAGCTCTGAATTTCCAAGCAATTTAATCATCAAGGATCACATACTAAAAAACAAAAACCTATCCATAGTGATAGGTCTTTAATTCTAAGGTTTTTAAAACTCACCTTTTAAAAATCATCCCAAAATTACTTTTTACCTGAACCTTTGGATGGCTTTAATGATGGATTATTTCCAGGCGTGCTTTTATTATCACGCTGGCGCTGGTCTGGTTTGCCTGTAGAATCAGCAATTCTTTTTGGTCCTGGTTTAAGTGCCATAATTTTAAAAAATTAATTGGTTATGCAAATTCAAATATAAGCAATTTAATATAAGAAAACACATACAAACTTTAAAAAAATAAAGAAAAAAAGCTTCCATCAAAGCAAGCCACCTTCCAACCAACCTCCCCCTCACCGGCCAAAATCAAACTAAAAAATTCTAAAACATTTAAACAATGTGCTACAATCAAACACAATCTTAAATAAAGTAAAAAACTAACTAACTAACTAACTAACTAACTAACTAACTAACTAACTAACTAACTAACTAACTAACTAACTAACTAACTA
>NZ_JBDKWC010000004.1:0-726392 GCF_039749035.1 Flavobacterium olei | reverse complement strand
TCCAGTTTTATTTCATGACCGCTTCCCATTGCCCACGAATTCCCCGGAGCTGCCTGTTTTAAGATTCTGTTTAACGGCGAAGGTTCAAATTGTTTTTCTGAATATGGATTGGATCCACCCTCATATAAGCTACTGTAAAATGAGTTAGAAGAACTCAGTATAGTGCTAGTATCAATTTTAGGATAATTTGTCCCGTTATCTGCCGCTGCAAAAGGCAGATGTTCTCTAATTTGTCTTCCAAAACCATCATATTCAACAGAGGTAATCAAATCCTCACCATTTCCTCCCTGACCTATAACCCTACTCTGTACAGGACGGCCCAGCCCGTCAAAATAGGTTAAATTCTGATTCATCTCATCCTTGGTCAGTGTATTTAGATTTGCTGACTGGACCGCTTTTTTAGGCGCGATCGTATAGATAAAATTATCATCGCTGAAGGTCTGCCCTACTGTGCTAAATACAGTAAAAAACAATAATAATAGCAGTACTATATATTTTTTAATTAAAATCATGTCTATCCTTTTACAGTTAATTTCTAACAACGTTTGTTAAAGTTACACTTACAATGCTTTTTCCGTTTATTGGAATTACTGCAGTTTTACCAGACGCATTAGCTTCGACAGTTACAATTGCAGATTGTGTGGATTGTTGTGTCCCTACTGTGCGAACATATATTATGTCAAAATACAATGTTGCACCAGCGTGAGTTCCGGTTGAAGCATATATATCTAAATAGAGCTGTTTTGTAATGGCACTAAATAATGACTCATAGGTAAAGGTCACTGGTTGTGGAATGGGCGTACACGTTGCATAAGCATTGGCATAAGCCTGTCCATTACTATAAAAGCTCACTGAAGCCATATTATCCGCATCAGCTTGTGAAACTGTTGAAGTATATGCCCCATAACCTACCGAATATGTAGCTGTACCTCCAGTATAATTTACTCCACAATTATTTCTTGTAAAAATTCCAGATTTAGCAACACTAAAAAATGTACAAGAAGCTTCATAATTTGCAGCATTTTGTCCATAGGTATCTATTGCGTTTTGCGCCTGCTGATCAGCCTTAGCCTGAGAAAAATTGCTGGAATAAGTCCCATAAGGTACTGAATATGTAAAGGTCCCAGGATCGGTATTAGCAGGGCAATTGTTTCTGTAAAATGTTTGGCTTATTGCAGCATTGTAGAATGTACAATTAGCATTGGCATTGGCATAAGTTTGTCCGTCGCTCATAAATTTAGAATATCCTAAACCATCAGCATCTGCCTGGGAGGCGGTGGAGGTAATTACACCAGCCGCCTGATTGTACACTATACTAGAGCCGGTTCCTCCTGCCGGGCAATTGTTTTTAGTAAAAGTACCACTTTGTGCAATACTATAATAAGTACAATATCCATTGGCGTTCGCATTAGCCTGTCCATCAGCAATGAATTTAGAATATCCTAATGCATCTGCATCTGCCTGTGAAATAGTTGAAGCTAGCGCACCCCAATTTTGTCCGTACGCTACACTTGAGCCCGCTCCTCCGGCAGGGCAATTGTTTTTGGTAAAAGTCCCATATTGGGCGGAACTATAAAAAGTACAGTAACCATTTGTATTTGCATAAGATTGTCCATTAGCATTAAAGAAATAAAGTCCTAATGCATCAGCATCTGCCTGTGAGGAGGTGGATGTCATAAAACCAGCTGGTTGTGTATATGAAACACTGGAACCAAATCCTCCCGAAGCACAATTATTTTTTGTAAACGAACCGTTTTGCGAGGCACTGTAATAAGTACAATAACCATTTGCATTGGCATAGGCTTGCCCGTCAGCATTGAATTTTGCGAACCCTAATGCATCTGCGTCAGCCTGTGATATTGTAGAAGTTATCGCACCAACTTGCTGATTGTAGACCACACTTGAGCCTGTTGCTGCCGTCGGACAATTATTTTTAATAAAAGAGCCGCTTTGCGCAACGCTATAAAAAGTACAGTATCCATTGTTGTTGGCATTTATCTGAACATCAGCATAAAATTTAGATAAAGCTAAGGCATCTGCTTCTGCCTGAGAATTTGTGGATATCATGGCTCCTGCTGGCTGACTATAGGCTACTGTTGAGCCAGATCCGCCTGCAGGACAATTCTTCTTTGTAGATGAGCCGTTTATGGCAACACTATAAAAAGTACAATTTGCGTTGGCATTGGCATATGCCTGACCATCTGTATTAAATTTAGATAATCCTAAAACATCAGCGTCGGCCTGAGAAATGGCTGAGGTTACCGCACCAACTGCCTGGCTATATGATACACTTGATGGTGTTCCTCCTACAGTACAATTATTCTTTGTAAATGTACCACTTTGTGCTATACTATAATACGTGCAGTAACCATTTGTATTTGCGTAAGATTGTCCATCATTTATAAATTTGGAGTAGCCTTGAGCATCAGCATCAACCTGTGAAATTACAGATGTCAAAGCTCCCGCCGCCTGGCTATAACCAACCATGGAACCGCTTCCCCCCGCTGTACAATTATTTTTCGTAAATGAAGCACTTTGAGCAACACTATAATAAGTACAATATCCATTGGAATTCGCATAAAACTGGCCATCGATCATAAATTTAGAATATCCTTGTGCATCTGCATCTGTTTGTGAAACTGCGGAAGTTATTGTTCCAGCTGGCTGACTATATCCAACAGCTGAGCCATCTCCCCCAACAGCACAATTATTCTTGTTAAAGGAACCGCTTTGAGCCACACTGTAATAAGTACAATACCCCGTAGCATTCGCGTAAGACTGGCCATCCATTATAAATTTAGAATACCCTTGCATATCAGCATCAGCTTGCGAAACTGTCGATGTCACTATTCCAGCCGGCTGACTATATATGACAGCTGAGCCAGCTCCTCCTGCGGCACAATCGTTCTTTCTGAAAGGGCCGCTTTGTGCGGAACTGTAATACGTACAATATCCGTTTGTATTGGCATAAGCCTGACCATCGATCTGGAATTTTGCCAATCCTAAAGTGTTTGCTTCGGCCTGTGAGACTGTAGAGGTTACAACCCCTTCAGCCTGACTGTAGTTTACAACTGAACCATTCCCTCCCGACGCACAGTTATTTTTGGTGAATGAGCCACTCTGAGCAGCACTTTTATACATCACAACACTGCCTGAGGTATTATCTCCACAGTCAATTGTCTGGCCCATATAATTGTAACAGTATTTCTGAAGTACATTTAAGTCCCTGTCTTTAACAAATTTTAATCTTCCTTCCTTATCATATTCATAATAGGAAGAAAACCCTTTGGGATCTGTAACACTCGTAACACCAACTAAAGGATTATAGGTGTATGTTGAAATAAACGCGTCTGAAAATGCATCTCTAAATAAGTTTAAGGCGTTTCTTAATTTTTGTTCAACACAATTCTCAGAAATACAGTTATCATTATCGCTAGTTGAAAGGGATTGGAGATTTGCAATAATTTCAGCTGAAATAGCATTATACGTTAGGTTTTCGATCTTAGCAATTGGCTGTGATTTGTTATAACCCCATACAATCGAAACAGGCATACCACTCTCAGGTGTATACTGCAAAACATTTCCTTTATCATCATATAAATCGTAAGTGATTTTTCTATCACTAGAGATATCGATTCCTGCTGCGCCCTTATTCGAATATACAGATTTAGGCAATAATAAATTACTTGTTGAAGTGCTTTTATCATAACTTGTTAATTGCTCTGATACTTTAGCCCCACCTTTAAATGTCTGAGTTTTCAAAGGGATGCCAACTCTGTTGGAAGTTTGCAATTCAATGACAAAAGGCTGTCCGGTCACTTCAGAATCACCTGCATAAAAGTATTTAGATTCTAAAACTTCGCCTTTTGAATTGATATTAGTTTGGGACGACAATTGCAGGTGCAACGGATTATTGTAATTGAAGGTCACCGTATTTTCGAGCTTTCCTGTAAGAGCATTGGATGAGTCATAAAAATAGCTGGTTTTTTGTGATGTTTTTTGGTAATACCAGAATAATGGCACTCTAAAATCTATCGGCTCAATACTTTGTAGAACCTCAATACCTCCATCCAGAAAATAAGGACAAGCTGGAGTAAAAGGATCCGAAGCATTTTCCCTAATATTTGTTGTTGAATTGCGAAATAACTTAAAACCAATATAAAACGAAGTTTTAGATTTATCTTCGAAATAAGTATTCTTTTCTTCTTCGACTATATAATTAGTCGTCCCAACTGTTTTGTATGTTTTTTTCGAAAGAACTTTCCCTCTTTTCCATGTCGTAGAAATTTGTACAGCGGGACTACCCAAAGGAATCTCATCCCCTCCCGTAGTAAACTCAAATTGTGTAAAACCATTGTTAGATTGATTTTTGACATCAACCTGCTTTTCTTTCACATATTGATAAACAATAGAATTTCCTTCTATTCCAAACCTTGAATTGGAAGAAATACTATAAGTACCTTGAGAATTTACTCCCGGCATACAAAGCGCTCCTTCCACATCACATGTATAATAATTATAATTAGTAAAAGTCTTTGTTGAGAAAGTAGTGGTCATTTCATTAATTAATTTTCCACTAGTACGACTTGGGTTGGTTATATCAGAATAATCAAATTCTTTTTTAAAAGCCAATGAATTATTGTTGTCATAATTTTCAATATTTTTAATTCGTAAGCCAGCGCCCAAATTATTTTTAGCCGTCGCATCATTATTTACATACTTGAGCTGTAAATTTTTAACACTATAGTACTGTCCATAAACTTCAATTTCAATCGTCCCTGATTGAGGTAGCGAAAGAGATATATTGTATGGTTGCCCAACCAGACTTCCTGAATTATAAACTTCATTAGATCCTGAAAATACCCGCACTTTTGCATAATGATATTTAAGTAATGTAGGATGATCACCCTCTGGCTTATCTAATTCAAATGTCAGTACTCCTGCAGCGTTGCTCGCTTCATAAGGTATTGAAACATAATTAACACAATCGGCAGGGTTGGTATTAAGGCAAACTGGCTCCTCATCAATCCCTGGTCCTTCTTTAACTGGTACTGTACCCCCTGTGCCCTGTACTACACTACTGTTTACTATAACCGGAACATATTTTTTAAAAATGTCAGGTCCATAAAATTGATTATTTTCATAATTAAATTTAGTCCAGCACTTTGTCCGATAGTGAATTTCTTTTAAAATTCCTGCCTGAATTGCGGATATACTTACAGAACGATCTGCCTTACCAACTTCCGTTGGATAGGGAGCACTTAGATAATGTTTTGGAATCAAATCAAGATTACTCAAACCATTATTGTAGCCAAAATAATCCTGCCCTTTTGATGTTTTTTCCGGTAAGGAAAGAGAAGAATAGATAAATTCCTCTTCACTTTCCCCAAATAAATTTACTATACGATCCAGTTTTAATCTTTTATCATTATAAGTGCTTCCAGTACTAAAATAAGAATATCCGAATGTGTATCCCTTAATACTTTCAAAGCCATCAAATGCAAGTTGTTGAATTTCTATTTTACTTAAATAACCATTTGTGGCTCCATTAAGTAAATCTTGCCTTCCCATATTTTTGGTAAACAAAACTCGGGACTTTCCATCATTAAAATAAATTTCTTTAATTTTTTTTAAGGTTGTTTCTGTATTACTTTTCTCGTCAATTACTTCTCCCACCATATTGGTAGTGACCGGACTTATACATCTAGCTCCATAAGTGGACTTCTTTGTGATATCAATTCTTTGCGAAAAACTCTTGTCGGTCAGAACCCCATCGCTCTGATAAACAAAATTTATTGTATTATTTGATGGGGTTTTAATTTCATCAACATACCAAGCGCTAATGTAATAATCACTATGAGTCATTGCCCTTACAGATGTTTCAGTGGTATTAAGGGTGTAAACATTTCCCTGCTTATCCGTGATTTTAAACGTTAAATCTGATCTATCTTGCCCACCAAGTTCTACTTTAAAGGCGTCTGGAGGAATCGTTACAACTTCATTGCTTGAAAAATTTTTAATATAAAAGCTACCATTCACGGTTGGAGATGAAAAAACATATATATCCTTAACTCTTGATCTATCAAGCTCAGGAGAAATCGAAGCTATAGCTTCATGTTTATACGGATGGAGTTTAAAATAATTGATAATTCCGTCCGCATCCGGAACTTCATCCACGTAAGGATTATTTTCATCAATTTCATCTCTTGGACTTAAAATAACCTGGGCTCCGGCATTTAAATTCCAGCCCAAACCAACCCAGGTTGCTTCCTGGTTTACCTTAATTCCAGAAGCATGGTAGTCTAAAGATATTGGTAATTTAAAATCTTTGATGTCTATAGTATATAATGGTATAGAAATTCCGGGAACTCCTGTCGACAGATCTACAGGATACTCGCCGTACTTTAAAAATGCAGCCGCCTCAGGAGACTTGGGAACAAAATCTGGCTTTGGAGTACTATTTTCTGTCTGTGCCTGTACACATTCAGAAAAACTCACGAATAATATTAAAAACAATAAAAAATCTACTGTCTTTTTAAAAAGTATAAAATGCTTCATTTTATTTACCTGTTATTCTTTTGATTACTTTAACCGATTCGGTCTTAACATCAGTCTGGATTTTAATGATATAAACGCCCTCCGCATAGTGAGTGAGGTCAACCGGAACTGTCCGGCTTGAAATATCAAAATGCTGCAGGGTTCGTCCCAGCATATCAAATACTGAAGCGGTTCCTTTGGTAAAATCATAGCCGATAATTACATTCGTATACGTAGAAACAGGGTTCGGTATTGCCTCAATACTCGCTTTAACTTTTTCGACTTTGGTTTTATCTTTTAGTTTGACCACCCAGAAGTCATTTGAACCTATACTAGAGTTCTTATCTTTTGAAGATCCATTAGAAGTGCCCGCCATCAAATATCCGCCGTCCCGGGTCTGAACCAATTTTCTAAGAATATCTTCGCCACCGCTTCCCACACTTTTACTCCAGATTTCTTCACCTTTATCACTAATTTTTAAAGCCATATAATCATTTATACCGTCTTTTTCTTTAGCAATTAATCCAACCGCTTTAGAAGTGAGACCTCCCTCTCCGGATCTCGGAGCTGAATTCCGTGCGTGTCCTCCTATCAAATAAGTATTGTCATCATTTTCAACTAAAGAGGTTAGAATATCCACTTTTCCAAAATCAAATGTTTTGCTCCAGACAACAGTGCCTTCAACATCCAGTTTAAGAATCCAGTAGTCTGTCCCGTTCAATACAATTCCACCTTCGGTAGTCAGGGCATTTGAACTGTTTGAATTCCCGCCCAAAATATAACCACCATCCTTACTCTCATGTATCACATAGGGCTGGTCATCACCATCTCCTCCGTAGGTTTTCTGCCACTGTATTATCCCTTCGTCATTTATCTTTACAATCCAATAGTCTCCAACGCCTTTGTTCGCGTCTGTCTTATCACCAGAAACTCCTGAATTAGAATATCCCGCGAGTATATAACCATTATCAGATGTCTGTTCCATGCTTCTAAGCAAGTCAGAGTATTGTCCTCCATAGGTTTTCTGCCATTCAATACTGCCTTCCTTATTTAGTTTGACGATCCAGTAATCCATATTACCCCTGCTTTTTTCTGATTTTGCATACGGATCAGTACCGAATGATTTTTCATTCAATTTGGAACTTGAAATTGATTTTGGACTAGAGCTCGAAGACCCTCCTAAAATATACCCCCCGTCCCGCGTCTGGAAAGCACATATCAGTTCTTCCTGCCCGTCACCACCGATGGTCCTTTGCCACTGCTCGTCTCCCGCCGCATTGAGTTTGATTACCCAAAAATCTGAAAGACCTTTGCAGTTCTCTTTTTTCTGAAAACTTTTGGATGAACTGGAAGTCCCGGCAAGAATAAACCCACCGTCACTCGTATTTTTTATACTTTGAAGAAGATCAAAACCGGAACCGCCGAAACTTTTCTGCCAGTCCAGATCCCCGTTTTCTTTCATCTTCCAGATCCAGTAATCTAAATCGCCGTGATTTTCCTGCTCTTTATTTCCTGTTTTGTCAGATAAGGAACTGCCCGCCAATATAAAACCGTAATCGGCTGTGGGCTGGGCATCAAAAAGATAATCGGCATTTTTTCCTCCATAGGATTTCTCCCAAAGAATGTCCTGGGAATACATAATAAAGGGAAATAAAAAAAGGAAAAGTAGGTAAAGTTTCCGCATACGCATTAATTAAAATTTGGATTATTATAATATGCGGCGAATATATCTCGATAAAACCTAATTTCTTTACGTCTTTCCGTAAAAATTTAACTTTTGTTTAAATTAAATTATAACGCCATAAGTTTAAGGTTATAACGTCATAGATAAGTATCAAAACCAAATCAAAAAGATCAAATAATTCGCACCCCGGCCACATATAAAATCAGTAGCGAATTTTTTATTTTGTATTTTTACCCGATCAAAATTAAAATATGGGATTTTACATCAATACCACACATCTCAGCAGCGAAATTGAATATCCTCGCCGGTATCAGTCTCAAAATCTTATTAAATCCTCGGGGGTTGTATTTCTGATCATTATACTTTTTTTATTATTCTTTAAGCCTTTCGGAGTCTACGATCCGGAGTTGCGAATGCATTATTTGTTCATCTGTTTTTTTCATGCCTTTGCTCCTGCCTTTATGTTATTTACTTATTTTAATACGCTGAACTTTTCCAGAAGAAAAAAAAATCAGACGAACTGGAATTTACTTTTAGAATACTTTCATATTGGAATTTTATTAATGCTTATTGGCACGGCAAGCTTTATCATGCGTGATTTACTCTATACCAATCCCGATAACTGGTCTTGGAAGTATTTTTATGAGGAAATTAGAAATTGCTTTGTGGCCGGTATTTTCTTTTATTTCTTTATAAGATTATCCAGTTTCTACTGGGAGTCAAAAAAAGGTGCTCCATTTGTGGTTCAGTTTACGCCTTTAGTTACCGAATCTCAAAAAATAGCTTTAAAAAACGATCTCTTTATCAGCACACAGGTTAAACAGGATGATTTCAGACTAAACATCGATGAATTAATTTTTGTCAAAGCAGATGGAAATTATATTGAATTAACAAGATCAGAAGGGAACAAAATTTTCACAGAGGTCAAGAGAATTTCCTTAGCTCAATTTGAAACCCAGATAGCAGATTATCCGCATTTCTTCAGATCTCACAGGACTTATCTTGTAAATATGTATAAGGTCGAAAAAGTTTCCGGAAACTCACAGGGTTATTACTTATCCTTTAGTGAAATTAATATCAAGATTCCCGTTTCAAGAAAACAAGTTGGTAATTTTAACAGCTGCTATCAGAAGCTTAGAAATAGTGCTATTGCTTAACCTAGTTACCGGTAACAAAAGGTAGTTACTGGTAACAAGGCCCTGTAATAACGCATTTTCTTGTTGTAGGTTTGCCATTCATAACGCAAACCAATTTATTTATGACAACCACAATTAGCACGCAAAAACAAGATTCGGTTCCTTCAGACAAATTATTTTTCATAGACAACATTAAAGTCATTCTGACGATATTAGTTGCACTTCATCACAGTGTTATAGCGTACAGTTCATCTGAAGGATGGTATTATACAGAACAAACCAATTATCTGGGAGCGCGAATTCCCATGACGCTATTTTTAAGCATAAACCAATCCTTTTTTATGGGGTATTTCTTTATGCTGGCAGCTTACTTTACAGGTACATCTTATAGCAGAAAAGGAACTAAACAATTTATTAAAGATCGCTTGCTTCGTTTAGGAACTCCGGTGATGTTTAATTCTTTTATACTTTCCCCCTTCATCAGTTATCTGGTTTATTTTTTCGCCAAAGGGCATAGGATCGGTTATTTTGATTATTTAAGCAAATATGACAGCTGGATCGATCTGGGTGTGACCTGGTTTATTGCTGCTCTTTTGATTTTTACACTAACCTACGTTGGGGTAAAGAAAGCAGTAAACATTAGTTTTAAAACAGATATGGCAGCACCAGATACAAAAGTTATATTATTCTTTGCCTTTGCATTGGGAATTCTTAGCTTTCTGGTTAGAATTCTTTTTCCAGTGGGATGGGTTCTTCAACCGGTCGGATTTCAATTGGGTCATTTTCCGCAATACATCGCCCTGTTTATAATTGGTTTAATTGCCGCAAAAAATAACTGGTTTCAAATGATTTCTGAAAAAACAGGCAGACAACTTAATAGATCGGCAGTTTTATGTCTCTTATTTTTTCCGATTTTTTTTATTATTAAATTTAAACTCAATACGCCTTCCGATTGGTTTTCAGGCGGTTTGCACTGGCAGGCATTATTGTATGCCGTATGGGAACAATGGATTGGAATATCCATACTCACTGCGTTATTGATCAAGGGAAGAAAGAGCTGGAACTTTAACTCCCAATTAAAAGCTAAATTATCTCGTTGCAGTTTTGCCGTCTATATCTTCCATCCGTTGGTAATAGTTGCTGTTACAATAGCCATAAGAAACTGGACCACAGATCCTGCAGTAAAACTACTTGTTGCAGCTCCTGTCATAGTCGTACTGAGTTTTCTACTGGGATCGCTTATTATATTAATTCCCGGCATCAAGAAAATTATTTAAGTAGTTCTTTAATTGTATCATCTTTCGAGAACAGTTAAAAGTATTGACTAGGTATTTTTTCCTGTTAATCCTAATTTTCTCGATTAAATTTAAATTGAAATCGCAGTATATGAAAATATTGTAAGAAGCAACACAGTATCTCACCTGTAATTTTGCAACAAAGTCATTGAAATCATGTAATGCCTGCTTTTTTAAATGAAACTATCTTAGTGTAAAATTTTTAAATTGGAAAAAAACATAAAGCGAATAGCAATTTTAGGAGGCGGACCCAGCGGTTTGTTCCTTTATAAAAGGCTTGTAGAATCAGATAATACAGATATTGAAATTACAATTTACGAACGTAAAGACAAACTCGGCGCTGGTATGCCATACAGCTCTGAAGGTGCAAATGACGAACATGTGACAAATGTATCGGATAATGAAATTCCGCACATTGTCAATTCTATTGAACAATGGCTGCAGACTGCACCAACAGAACTACTGGAAAGATTTAATATAAATCCTGCCCAATTTAATGAATACAAAGTACTTCCAAGAATTTTATTTGGCTATTATCTTTCGTCGCAATTTGATTTGCTCCGGGAAATCGCTGCCACAAAAGGAATTACTACTCATATTCATTATAAAACCAATGTACTCGACATATCTTACAATCAGCAGGAAAAGACAGTAGGTATTGAAACTGCTGCCGGAAAAACAGATTTTGATTATGCAGTTATTTGTACCGGACATAACTGGCCTACCCGTTACGAAGGCAAAGTAAAAGGTTATTTTGATGCTCCGTATCCTCCTTCAAAACTTGCTTTGACATTCAACCATACTGTAGCCATTAGAGGATCTTCTCTCACGGCGATTGACGCTATACGAACGCTGGCTAGATACAATGGGAAATTTATCAAAGACAAAGAAGGTAATATAACTTTCGAGAAAGCAGCTGAAAGCGATTCTTTTAAAATGATCATACACTCCCGAAGCGGTCTACTGCCAGCGGTACGTTTTCATTTGGAAGATTCCCATTTATCGAATGATTCGCTTCTTACGCGGGAAGAAATAGACGACCATCGCAAAACTAATGATGGTTTTTTATCACTCGATTTTATTTTTAAACATAATTTCAAGGAAGTTTTCCGCGAAAAAGATCCTGAATTTTATCATCGTATTAAAGATTTTTCTATTGAAGAATTTGTTGATGAAATGATGGAACTTCGCGAACGTCTGGATCCGTTTCAGCTTTTGAAAGCGGAATACATACAGGCAGAGAAATCCATAAAAAGACAGGAATCTATTTATTGGAAAGAAATGCTGGCGGTTTTGAGTTTTGCCATGAATCATCCTGCTAAATATCTTTCTGCCGAAGATATGCAGCGATTGCAAAAAGTTTTAATGCCATTAATTTCTATTGTTATTGCTTTTGTGCCACAGAAATCCTGCAGTGAACTGCTGGCTTTACATCAGGCCGGTGTACTGAATATTATCGCAGTTAACGATGATAGCAGTGTAGAACCTCAAAATGGCGGCGGTATTCTTTATAACTTTAAAGACGCAGATCAGGAGGACCAGTCCGTTTTTTATAAAACATTTGTCGATTGTATCGGACAGCCGCATTTGTCTTTTGATGATTTTCCTTTTAAAAGTCTGCTGTCTCAAAAAGAGGTGAGTCGCGCAAAATTGAAATTTAAATCTAATGAATCTGCCGTTATTGCTTTAGACAACGGGAATTTACTGGTCGAAAAAGACGCTCAGAACAATTATTTTTTAAACGTTTCCGGAATTGCTATTAACGACAATTTTCAAATCATTGACCAGTATGGAGCTTACAATGAAAACATTTTTATTATGGCTGTACCGTATATCGGAGGATTTAACCCCGATTATTCCGGACTGGATTTTAGCGAAGCAGCTTCTCTGAAGATTGCCTCCAGCATCTTATAAAACAGATCTAATCGGGCAGTCGGAGGAAATATATGGGGTGAAATTTTGAATGATATTCGATTTGGACCAAAGTTTGATATATAGAATTCAATAACTTGAAATTATATAAGCAACTGGTATTCAAAGTATAAAAAGTTACAAAGCTGTTTGTGTAATTTGATGTCTAAAATTTTTGACTATGGAAGCTTCCGATCTGTCCCATAACGAATCCGAACGTCTTGATGCCCTGAAACGCTATAATATACTAGAGACTTTGCCCGATAATGCGTTTGACGATGCTACCGCACTGGTATCTTATATCTGCGAAGTACCTATCGCTTACATTTCATTTGTTGATAAAAGCAAACAGCTGTTCAAATCAGAAATTGGACTTGGAAATTACGATGCACCGCGGCAAATTACCTTTTCGCGTTATACGATAATGGACTCCAAACTGGTAGAAATTCCTGATACGCTGCTTAATGAACGTTTTCAGGACGACCCTGATGTCAAGGGCGGTCTTAAAATGAGATTCTATGCCGGAGTACCCTTACGAACACCCGACGGCTACAATATCGGGGTTTTATGTGCAGCCGACCGTATACCTCGGGAGCTTAACGATAGTCAGCGCCTTGCTCTTTTAATCGTCGCCCGACATGTTATAAATACACTGGAACTTGGAACAAAAAACAGCGAACTTGCCAGTCAAAAAATGATTGCCGAACGTGCCGTAGCCGCTAAGGACAGTTTTCTGGCCAATATGAGTCACGAGATCAGGACTCCGCTCAATGCCATTATAGGTTTTACCGAACTGCTGGCGGGAACTGCTCTCGACAATCAGCAACGTGATTATGTTAAGGATGTCCAGACAGCCGGCGATAATCTGCTTTTGATTGTTAATGATATTCTGGATCTTTCTAAAATTGAATCCGGCGGACTCAGTCTGGAGCTTCAGCCTTTTGAGCTAAAGAAAGCACTGCGTCACGTATATGATCTGCTAAAGGTAAAAGTTCCCCAGGCCGTAGAATTCAACCTCTATCTCGATGCTGAACTTCCTGAAACGGTAACCGGTGATCAGGGAAGACTGAATCAGATTATAATGAACCTGGCAGGAAATGCTCTCAAATTTACCAGTGAAGGCGAAGTGACCATAGCGGTAAAAAAGATGGAGGAAACAGATGATTCTTATGTAATACGCTTTTCAGTAAAAGACACCGGTATCGGCATATCAGATGATCACCTGGATATTATTTTCGAACGCTTTACCCAGGCCGAAGAAAGCACGACCAGAAAATTTGGAGGTACGGGACTTGGACTCAGTATTGTAAAGAAGCTGGTTGGCATGCATGGCTCGAGCATACATGTTAAAAGCCGTAAAGACAGGGGTTCGGAATTCTACTTCACCATAACCTATCAAAAAACGTTTGAACAGACTGAACGCCAAAAGGTACAACAGGTTAATGATTTGGGAAGACTAAACATCTTGCTGTGTGAGGATAATCTTTTAAATCAGAAACTGGCGCAGAATGTAATTGAGAGTTTTGGGTTTGATATTGACATTGCCGAAAATGGCGACCGTGGTATCGAACTGCTTTCTGAGAATTCTTACGATCTGGTGCTCATGGATCTTCAGATGCCGCTTCGTGACGGTTATCAGACTACGAGTTATATCCGCAAGGAATTACAAAATTCCATTCCAATTATAGCCATGACCGCGCACTCCCTTGCCCGGGAACAGGATCGCTGTTATGATGCGGGTATGGACGGCTATGTCCCAAAACCCTTTAAACAATATGAGTTACTGGAAGCCATTAAAAGCGCCCTCAAAAAAGAACCCCGGTCCACAAAACGTCACATCGCCAACCTTTCGCGAATTGAAGAAACTGACCGTTTAAAACCGGGCTGGAAAAAAGAAGTGACTACCCAGTTTATAGAAAAGGCACCGCTTGAACTCGCAGCATTTAAAAAAGCGATTAAAAGTTCCGACTTTAAAGCGGTTGCACAAATAGCCGAACAGCTTCAGATCTGGATGCATCTTTTTCTTCTGGATGGACTGAGTATGCATTTGTCTGCTATTGAAAGAGAAGCGCACAAAAAAGAATTCACAGTCGAAACAGCCGACAGCATCGAAATTCTGAGCTGCAGTATGGAGGAAATAGTCACGAATCTGCAGCAACAACAGTAAAATTTTCTTCTTTTTATCTGTATAAATTCATTTCTATTCTAAATATAATAAAGGAAAAGAAAATTGAGGTATGGGCTGAGGGTTTAAAACTAAATACTCATCCAATTCGTATATAAAATAAAAACCGGGCTATGATTATTACAACACTGCGTCTACATGCAAAAATCTATAGTTATCTCAAATTAAACCAGCACCGTTCTGTGCCGTTTAAAGAGTTGTGCAATTTTGTTTATCATTGCGAAGAATCGCAGATTTCAAACGATTATTTTCCTACTGAAATACAATCTCAAATGTATGTCATGGATTTGCTGATTTTTCTTTCTGATTTGCAGTTAATTACCTTAAATGAAATCACTGACCAAAGCAGTATCAGTTTGTTGAGTCAGAATTAGTGCTACTCTTTACTAAACATTTATTCTCTCTGAAAGTAACTGTTTATTAATGACCAGCCAGATTTTATTCACAAATAAATAACAGCTTTCTGCACAAATAAAAAAGCCGTTCAGACTCAAAGAATCTGAGCAGCTTGAATGTTATTATAAGATTTTTATAATTTGAAATCTATTTTATAAAAAAGTACCAAAACGCTCAAAATGGCAGGTGTATCCGTTTGGATTCTTTACCAGATAATCCTGATGATATCCTTCTGCAGGCCAGAATTCGGCCATTGGCTCAAGCTGTGTTACCACACGACCGTTCCATCGACCAGAATTATTGACAATTTCTATCACTTCTTCCGCGGTTTGTCTTTCCTCTTCATCGTGCAAAAATATAGCCGATCTATAGCTGGATCCCCTGTCATTTCCTTGTCTGTCTACCGTTGTAGGGTCATGCACACGAAAAAAATAATCGAGTAATTCCTTATATGAGGTTTGACGCGTATCATACGTAATTTCGAGTCCTTCGGCGTGTCCGGGATGGTTTTCATACGTAGGATTTGTGTTTTCACCACCTATATATCCCACTTCTGTATTGACTACTCCGGGACGAACCCTGAATAAATCTTCCATTCCCCAAAAGCATCCGCCTGCTATGTAAGCTTTCTTTATATTTTCCATAATCCTTATTTTAATATACTTTATTTCCAAAATTTAAAACTGTAAGATACTAAAGTTATCATAATCTGCAACCCCTTCAAAATATGAAATTACATTCAAATTTAGTCCGATCTCAAAGAAGGAAGTTTCAAATGGATCATTTCCTGCAGGGCTTTAATAAGGTCGCTGAAATCGCCCTGCTTTTTAAGAAAGCCTGCGGTTTTATGTTTTTCTACCAGCTCTTTGAGAGCTACTTTAGAATGACCGGAATAGAATACTACCGGAATTTTTTTAATACCCTTAATCCCGCGAAGCAATTTCATAAATTCACCTCCGTCAAGATAAGGCATATAATAATCCAGGAATATAATATGCGGAAGCTTTTTGCCTTCCTTTAATTTTTTTAGTGCATCGAGTGCATTATTTTCAACCGAAATTTTGATCGAATCATCAACCGCTTTTACAGCCATGGTGAATATTTCCGCATCATCAACATCGTCATCAACCAGTAAAATGTAGTTATATTTCATTCTTCTAAAGTAAAAAGGGTGTACAAAACTTTCCTTATTAAATTGTCGTGATAAGTTACGCAATTCCCAGTACTATTTTTAATTCCCATTATAAATATAGCAATTAACTTAGTCATAATTTAATACAAAATTTGAAACCGATTGCCGTTGATTGCTAATTGCAAAAAAAAACCTGAGAAACAATTCTCAGGTTTTAGTAATACATTTCAAAGTAACTCTAATTTTTGGGCGTTATAATTTGATATTTACCGCTAAGATGCATCAAACTAAAGAGATGCATTAATCCATCATAATATGGATCAAAATAACCATCTTCATAAGGTTCAAGTTTAGCGTTCCACACCGCATGAACAAAATCCATACTGTCTTTATTGTGATTTACAAGTGAGGCTGTCGCTGCTGTTGAAACTAATCCGATCGAATGTCTCAGTTTTTTGACCGGACCGGCCTGAAGTATAAAATCTGGTGTAGTACCATCAATATTATACTGATCTACATAAGTATCCAATCCTTTTGATCGTAGAAAATTCTGAAAACGGGCTGCGTAATCTTCCTGCCATTTTTTATCTTTTCCGTACCAGGTATAATCCATCGCTATATTCATGGAAACACGCCAGGAATCGTAACGAAATGCTGCAGGCATCCAGGATGTAGAATGTGGTTCCCCGTTAAACTCGGTGTAATCTGCATTTAAACCGGTAACAGGATGACAGGCTTTATGCAAAAAATTACGGGAAACTTCCGCGCATTCTTTGTAGAACTCTTCATGTCCGTCTTTCGCATACAAAGCCCATATTTCATAAAAGGCAGGAACATGGTAAGAAGGATCAGTCCAGTTATAACCTCCTCCTTCGGGAACAAATGTTATTTGCTTGTGCTCTGTGTTTATAATATTGTACACATTTCCGGTCCCATCCTTTTTCCACATAGTATCCAATATTCTTCTTGCTTCTTTATAGTAATTTATTCCCGTATTGTTGCCCCATTTATTAGATGCAAAAAGCAGACTGGTAATATAATATAATTCTCCGTCTGAAGCAGAGCCGGCAGAATTTTGTTTTTTAGTCTGTGGATTAACGCTCCATGCGAAATAAGCTTCCCGCGGACCATCCTGATGCTGCATGTATTTTACCGACCACCTCCAAAGACGGTCAAAAACTTCTTTTTTATCGAGCTGCACTGCAATCATCATTCCATACGACATTCCTTCAGTTCGGGCATCATTGTTTTTAATATCAGAAACATATCCTAACGAATCTCCTTCTTCAAAATAAACTTTTGTTGGTCCCTCAAAAACATCGTAATAGGCTTTTGCCAATTTTTTATCTATATCAGCCTGAGCGTAACCTGCTTCTTTAAAAAGATTACGGTATTGAGGTCTTTTTGCTGTTTGGTCTGACTTATTTTTATTTTGGCTAAAAGTCGATACCGGAACAATCAACCCAAAAAACAGCATATAAATCAAAATACTTTTCTGGTATTTATTGTTGGAATTTTTCTTTGAAAACATATTTATTACTTTTAATTGAAATGCAAAATAGCACAAGTTATTCTTTATATGACGAACCACGAAAGCATGATTACAAATCACTTAACCTTAATTAACCCATTGTAGTTTGTATAATTTTAATGGTACCATCCTTATTGTAATACATCTAATCGACACAAATAGAACGCCTGTAAATTTGGATTCTTGATTAGGATAATAAATAGCAATTTTTAGCTGTTTTTTTTGATCGCCTCGCTGCATAAATAATAAACAGCGCAATTATTGCGCTGTTTATCAAACACTAACTTAAACTAACCAAAATTTAAATTCTCTTAATAACCAGGATTATTATCGCTTGGCTTTATATTAGGATTCGAAGAGGTTTCTCTGTTTGGTATTGGCCATAATTCGCTTTTACCTGCGGTAAAACCTGTTCCCTGTAGTTCTGTATCTGCAATTCCCCATCTTATAATATCATCAAAACGGGATTGTTCTCCGGCAAACTCAACTTTACGTTCGTGAACAATAGCGGCAAATACGGCCTCTTTTGTGGCTGCAATATTTGTTGTTAAATTAGCTCTGTCCCTCACCTCTTTAATGTATGCGATTGCTGCTGTTTGCGAACCTCCGGCCCTTTGGTTTTCACATTCGGCTTTCATAAGCAATACATCTGCATAACGCATTACTTTGAAGTTAATACTGGATCGTGTCGCTTCATCTTCTCTTACATAATAGTTTTGATATTTTTTCCAGCCCGCTCTCCTGATACCGGCAGAAGTTGTAAAATTACTTGCTGTCATCACCTTAGTTCCTTTTAGATAAGTTGATCCCGGCACATAAAAAGTATCACCAAAACGATTATCGCCGGCCTCATAAGAATCCAGTAAATTGTCTGATGGATATACATTATACCAGCTCAGGTTACCATATTCCTGACCTCTGAGTGTTGATTCCTCAAAACCGGTTCCTCCACTGTCACCAACAGCTCCCCATTGATCTCCTGTTCCGTTTTTCTCGTCAAACTCAATTTCAAAAATAGATTCTTTTCCATGTTCCGTCTCTTCCATAAAGTTGTTGTAAAAACTGCCTTTATCCTCAAGACTGTATCCTGTCACATTATTTAAGGCAGTCAGCGCCTCATCGTATTTCTTTTCATACAATAATACTTTACCCAAATACGCATAAGCAGCTTCTTTATTAGCTCTTCCTGAAGTTTCTGAGGCTTTCGGCAAAAGATTTTGAGTCGCAAATACAAGATCCTGTTCGATCAGTGCGTATACTTCTGCTTTCGGGCTTCTGGCTTTACCTATAATAGTAGCTGTTTTATAAATTGGAATATCTCCAAAACGTTTCACCAACAGAAAATAATAGTAAGCTCTTAAAAAATGAGCTTCTCCTAAAAATTTATTTTTCTGTTCCTGAGATAAAATTGAGTTGGATAACGCATTGATTTTATCTTCATTATCCAAAACAAAATTAGCTCTGGAGATTCCGATGTAACAAGATTCCCAATAATATTGAATGATGTCATTACCGGCATTAAAAGAAAAATCCTGAAAAGGTTTTTTATTTCCTTCCAATTGCGGATTTCCTAGTGCGTCGTGCCCCATTAGGTCCATAGCGAAGAAAAAATTTCTTCCGTAAAGTCCTCTTGTCTGTAAATTGGCATAAGATGCATTTACGGCAGATTGTACCTGATCTTTAGTTTTAAAGAAGGTTTCCGGCGATAAGGTATTAGGATTCGTTAATTCTAATTCACTTGTGTCACATGAAGTTATGGTTAAAACTCCCGACAATACTATAAGTATATATTTTATTTTTTTCATCATTTTTATATATTAAAATGTAACATCAAGTCCAAAAATCACCGATTTTGGCTGTGGATATCTTCCTAAATCAATACCTGCAGAATTTGCATTTGCATCTGCACGTGCAATTTCCGGATCCAGACCGCTATAATCTGTTATCGTAATAAGATTTTGTCCGCTTACATAGAATCTAACTTTTGAAAAATAAGATTTAAATGCATCTCCTGATAATGTATACCCAATTGCAATATTTTTTAATCTGGTATAAGAACCATCTTCAATATAACGCTGGTTTGCAGATGACCAGTTAATGTCTGCACCCTGCGCCCTTGGCAAAGTTGCCGATGGATTGCTTACTACTCCGTTTACCACTATTGCTCTGTCCAGAACATCTGTACCCGCATTAAACAAACGGTTCATTCCTTTTAAATCGAAGGTATTCGCATTATAAATATCATTTCCCTGTACTCCCGATATAAAACAATTGAAATCGAAATTTTTGTAAGCTGCAGTAAGATTTAACCCGTAAGTAAAATCCGGATATGGATTTCCAATATTTGTTTTATCTTCTGAATTGATTACTTTATTACCATCACGGTCAACAATTTTCAGGTCTCCCGGTTTTATAGAAGTTTGTCCGGGTCCAAAAACTGCATCAACTTCGGCCTGATTCTGGTAAATTCCATTGGTCTGATATCCGTAGAAATAAAATAATGGCTGTCCTACTTCCAGTCTGGAGAAGTTTTCCAGACCCGCTCTCGCTGCCGGTCCGCCTAACACACTGGTTACTCCCGGTGCTAAACTGGTTACTTCATTTTTACTCGTTCCTAAATTCGCTGTAGCAGACCAGGTAAAATCACCTTTTCTGTCATTATAACCTAATGATACTTCGAATCCGCTCACTTTTACGTCTGCAATGTTTTGAATTTGAGTTCCGCCCCCCGCAGATCCCACAGAAGCAGGAAGAGGCACTGCAAAAAGAATATCACTACTTTTATTGTTGAAATACTCGAATGACCCTGTGAATTTTTCATCAAATAAACCAAAGTCCAAACCTATATTTCGGTCCATTTTTGATTCCCATTTCAGATCAGGATTAGAAGCTACACCTAGAGAAACTCCGGGTGCATTTTCGCCGCCAAGCGGATAATTATAACTGGCCAGCAAAGTAGCGCTGTACTGGTAATTGTCGATTCTGTCATTTCCTGTTGTTCCGGTACTTGCTCTAAGTTTTAAGGTACTAAAAACTGAGTTTTCCATAAAACTTTCTTTAGCAATATTCCATCCTAAAGCAACAGAGTAAAAATTACCCCAGCGGTTATTCGCTCCAAATCGTGAAGAAGCATCTCTACGTCCTGAAACAGCCAGCAGGTACTTATCATTATAATCATAATTGATACGGGCAATGTAACCGATGTTTTTTTCTACATAATTCGCAGAACTTAAACTCCCCTGATTGTATCGAAGCTGATCAATTTCATTCGAAATATTATAACGGCTTCCCGCTGCTAAATTTTGAGATTTTCCGTCGATTTTAGTAATAACCCCCAGTACTTCAATATTATGTTTCTCTGCTATAGTAGTTTTATAATTTAAACTATTATCAAACACAATAGTCTGCCCCTGACCGTTTGTTTCATTAGTAGTAGAAAATTCCTGTTTATGATAAGAACCGTCCTGAAAACTCGGAACAAAAGTGTGGTCTTTGCTTGTATAATAATCCAATGAAACCTGTGATCTGAATTTCAGACCTTTATAAATATCTAACTCAGCAAAAATATTTCCGATGATAGATAAACCGTTAATTTTCTGATATCCTAAGTTCGCAACACGTACAGGGTTTTCTGCATCATTACCATCGATAGCACTTGGTCCCTGATATCCGCCCGGATTATTTTCATTGTAAATAGGCAGATAGGGAGCCGATTTTATGGCATGCTCCAGTAACGTTCTTCCTCCTGAACTGCGCTCCGGATTTGTCGTACTAAAAGAAACTCCGATATTACTTCCTATTTTAAGTTTTCCGATATCCTGTGTATTATTAGCCCTGAAAGAATAACGCTCAAAACCGGTATTTATAATGGTTCCCTCCTGTTTCATATATTCTGCAGAATAGCGCGATGTAGAAGTCTCTGAACCATTAGAGAAACTCAGGTTGTAATCCTGCATCAGGCCGGTTTGAAAAATCTGATCCTGCCAGTTGGTGTTTATATTTCCAAATTCGGCTGCTCTTGCTGTTAAATCACTCCCTAAATCCTTAGCATACTGAAGGTATTGCTGGGTATTTAAAACATTGTATCTTTTGGTAACTTCCTGACCTCCCACGTAAGTGCTGAAATTGAGCTGACCCGGGCCTTTTTTTCCTTTTTTGGTTGTTACCACAATAACGCCATTAAATGCTTTGGAACCATATAAAGCCGTAGTAGATGCGTCTTTTAAAACCGAAATACTTTCGATATCATTCGGACTCAAACCGGAAAGATTCCCTGTTAATACCCCATCAATTACATACAACGGAGCACTGTTTCCCATTGTCGAAAGACCACGAATACTAACTGTAGGGTTTGAACCCGGCGCACCGTTTACAACCGTAACTCCAGCCGCACGACCTTGCAGCGCAGATTCTGCGTTTGTAATTGGAACAGCAACAATATCTTTTGAACTTACTGTTGAAATGGCCCCTGTTACTTTGGTTCTTTTTTGAGTACCGTAAGCGACTACCACTTCATTTAAGGTTTGGGTAGATTGTGCGAGTGTAACATTGATTGAACTGCGGTTTCCCACAGTTATTGTCTGAGAAATCAATCCGACAAAAGAAAAGGTTATTTTATCTGTGGGATTTACTCCGCTTAAAGAATATTTACCGTCAAAATCAGTTGACGCACTATTCGTAGTGCCCTCTATAATAACACTGGCACCAGGTAACGGAATTCCGGAAGGATCTGAAATGACACCCTGAACGGTCTTTGATTGTGCCATTATGATCTGACTGCTCACTAACAGCAGTCCGATTAATGCAATTTTGAAATTTAATTTCATACTAAATGGTTTTTTGTTTGGTTTAAATAGTTTGTTGAAATCTGAATTAGTGCGGTTGTTTGTATCGATTATGAAACATTATATTAATAAGTGGTCAATTTATTAGTACATAATATATTTCACTGAGAATCAATTGATACATTACAACATCAAACAAATATAGAAAAACAATTACAAAAACAATCGGTTGTTTTATTATTTTTTTAAATATTATTCAAAAATTAATAATAATAAAAACACATAAAATAATTATAAACTAAATTTAATGAATATATAATAATTAAGAAATGTTTAAAAAAAGAAAATGTAGCGATTTGGTAATCAATTATACCATTTTATAAAAAAAATATAATTGTCATAATTCCTAAAAATGCGGAAATAAGTAAGTTAAAGATTATAAATTGATGTTTTTTGAAAGTGTTTTACTATTTTTAAGCTATAATTTAATGACATCAAACATTAATATTAGATTTCATAACAATCGGTTGCCAGCTTCTTAATTATAAAAAATGAATTATGTTGCTTTTGAGGCATCAAATTTTTGAACCAGAAATTAAGTGATTAGGATTTAGCCTTTAAAAGAAAAAAAACCATCTGAATAAGATGGTTTTCAATGGAATACTAAAATACGTAATCTATTTATGTCGTAAATTTAATTGGTTATTAATACGCCGCCATTACACGGAATACTGATTTCGACTTCCTGATTCTTCTTAATCTTCAGTTTGGTTACTTTGCCTTTTAAGTTTTTATCATCGGTGTAGCTTTTCACTTCTGTTCCCAAACCAAACATGTCAAGTCTTACTCTGGCTTTTAATGTTTTCTTTTCAGCATTAATTCCAGCAATGTACCATTTGCTTCCTGTACGACGCGCAAGCAGTACATATTTCCCCGGATAGCCTTCCAGAAAGCGAACTTCATCCCAGGTTGTTGGCACTTCTTTCATAAAGTTAACTGCCCATTCCGGAGCATCGTTTAAGTTGTTCGGTGCCAGCGCAAAATGTTGTACACCACTCTGAAACAATACCGCGGTCGCTAAAGCAAAGACATCAGAAGTCATTCTTTTCGAGCCTTTGTTGGGAATATTGTCACTGTTATAAAACTCATTTAATGCACTTCCACCAAAATCCATACTACCAACCGTGTTTCTTATAAACGGATGTATGGCAGCATTGGTTGCTTCATTATTACAGCTTTCCTGTCCAAAATGTAAATTTTCGCTTGCCAACACGGCTTCTGCAGCGGCAAAATTGGGATACATTCTTTCCCAACCGCGTGGTAAAGTACAGCCGTGAAAAATAACCATTATTCCGAAATCGTTGGCATCAGTCAGAATATCCTCGTATAATTTCATGGTTACTTGTTTGTCTCCGCCAAAAAAATCAACTTTAATACCTTTTACGCCTATACTTTTCATCCATGCCATTTCCTTACGGCGGATTGCGGTATTATCCATTAAACCTCTCGGACCTTGCGGAGCATCATTCCAATATCCGTTTGAATTGTACCACAAATACAGCCCTACTCCTTTTGCTTTTCCATAGTCTGCCAATTCTTCTATCTTCTCACGACCTATCTGTGTATCCCATAGAGCATCAACCAAAACAGTCTGATATCCCATTGCTGCACTAAAATCAATATATTGTTTTTGGACCGGAAAAGTAGTATTGTTGTCCATTTTAATAATCCAGCTCCAGGTACCTTTTGTGTATTGATATTCTTTACCTGCTTTGTATTTTGGCTTAACCAGATCAAACGGAATGGTAGTTTCTACAATGGGTGCAAGCATTTCACCAAAAGTTAGTGTTCGCCATGGCGTTTCTCCTGTAAGCGGTATTCCGGGCGCTGTTGTTCCGTTTCCATTATTTTCACCTTCTGCCGGAAATCCAATGGTGTAAAGGCCGTTCGCATGACCTGTTAACTTACTGGCACAATAACCACTGTCTACGCCGGTTTCTGAAATCAAAATCCAGCAGTTATTTTTTACTTTAAAAAGACACGGAAAGGAATACCCATTTCCCAGCCCGTTTTTACCCATACTATCATCCAGCGTATAAGAAGTTTCGTAGCTTGGCGCTGTCCGTGCAAATCCGGTCATTGGTTTACTTTGTGGACAAAGAAATGTGGTGGTTCCTTCCGGTAAAAGAAAGCCGGAAACTTCCTCCTGAACCACACAGGAACGGGATTCTTTTTGAGTATATACTTTGTATTTAAAAGCCACATTGTTATTGCTTACGCGAAAAATTACATCTATGGCTGCTTGTCCCTCTTTTGTAAACGAAAATACCGCTTCATTGGCATTGTAATGCACAGCACTTTTTTTGATATTTTTCAATTCATATTTTTCTTCAATTTTATTCTGGACGATATTAGTTTCTAAACTTAATCCGGAACTAAAATCACCAACGCTTGTTTTTAAACCCAACGGCGATTTTTCCAAGAAAGTTTTTTCATTGTACGTTACACCATAAACAGGCATTCCACTAGCAACAGAAACGGAAACTTGCAGTTTTCCATCCGGACTTTTTACAGTTGATTGCGCGTTTAGTTTAAAAAAACCAATTAAACATAAACCTATAACAGTTTTAAAATTCATAGCAGACTTTAATTATTATTTTTTAATTATCTAATACCATTGATGCTGCAAAATCAGCTTTTATCGAATAATAAGTTTTGTCATTTTTAAATCTTTTGCAGCAGAACTATTCCCATAATATACCTCATATTCTCCCGGGGTCACTTTCATTGCCATTGTTTTAGCATCGTAAAACTCAAATGAAGAAGACGGTAGGTCAAGGGTTACATTTTCTTTATTACCTGCTTTTACATTTATTCTTTTAAAAGCTTTTAATGTTTTTAAAGGACCGTCTGTATCCTTTACTTTTCTAACATATACCTGAACAATCTCTGTTCCGTCACGTTTACTAACATTTTGTACAGGAACGTTTAATTGAATATTTTCATTTGCTTCAATAGTAGTTTTACTCAGTGTTGCTGTCCCTATTTTAAACGTAGAATAACTTAATCCAAAACCAAAAGGGAACAATACATCTGTGGTATATCTGTACGTGCGTCCTTTCATGGAATAATCTTCAAAATTGCCTAATATATCTGAATTTTTATAAAATGAAACAGGCAGTTTTCCGGCAGGATTATAATCTCCAAAAAGAACATCGGCCACAGCCTGACCTCCGGATTCTCCCGGATACCATGCCTGCAGAATAGCATCACAGCTGGAAGTTTCTGGCGTTAAGGCTATAGCAGAACCGGAACAGTTTACAAAAATTACTTTTTTCCCTGCTTCTTTTAGTTCTTTTAAACATTTTCTCTGAACAGCCGGAAGATCTATATTGGTTCGGTCACCACCTTTAAAACCGGGATAAGAAACCGGCATTTCTTCACCTTCAAGCAAAGTCGAAAGTCCACCCACAAATACTACAGTGTCAATTCCTTTTAATTTTTGGATTAAAGAAGTAAAATCGATTGGAAATTCTTTACCAAAATCAAATTCAAGATTCGCCTGCCAATTGTTGGACTGCGTAAAAAGCATCTCGATTTTATAGGTTTTCCCCGCTTCTACCGGAAACGGAATATTGCCGGGAACGGTGCGCCAATTGGTGTATTTTGCAATAGATTTTCCATTAACTATTAATTCAAAATAACCCGTGGCACCTGTTTTAAAAACAAGTGTATCGGTTACTTTTGCTTTAAATTCTGTTTCATATTTTGCCGAAAATCCTTCGAGTTTTACTCCGGATGCAAATTCATGCTGTCCGGCAGTGGTTATTTTGATCGGATTTGTAATCTGTAATGAAATCACACTATTGCCTGATCTGTCCGGGTTATTCCAATACGTGGCTTTCATTCCCTTCTTACCTTCAAACGAAATTTGATCAAAATAACTTTGATTTACTTTATCTTCAACCAGATCACTGGCTTTATCATAAAAGATTTTATCTGCACCCGTTTTTGATTCTATTCCGTCTTTTATAGTAATGGTTTTAACAGGCGTTCCGTTATAATTTCCCCATAACATGGGTTCGTTGGCAGCGTTTGGTCCCAGAACTGCAATTTTGCTTGTTTTGTTTAAAGGCAGAATATTATTTTTATTTTGAAGTAATGTCATTGATTTTTGAGCCATTTCTAATGCTAACTGCTGATGTTCTTTGCTGTTGAGAACTGAAGGCAGAATTTGCGCCCACGGAACTATAGCATCATCATCAATTTCGCCCAGCTCAAAACGGCCTTCTAAAACACGCTGTAAACTTTTGTTGATGTCGGCTTCTTTAATTAAATCTTTTTCAACCGCTTCCGGCAGATTTTTAAAGGGATATTTCTCCCAAACGCATTCTACATCCGTTCCTGCAAGCACCGCTTTTGAAGCCGCATGAGTAGCATCTGATGAAACTTTGTGCGTGGTATAAAAATCGGTAACGGCTCCGCAATCTGACACTACCATGTATTTAAATCCCCATTCGTCGCGAAGAATACGCTGTAATAATCTTGTGTTACTGCAGCAAGGTTCATCGTCAAGACGCTGATAGGCGCACATTACTTCGCGGACATCTGCTTCTTGCACCAAAGCTTTAAAAGCAGGTAAATAGGTTTCGTACAATTCACGCGGATTTACATTGTTTAAATTCAGTTCGTGCCTGCTCCATTCCGGGCCCGAATGCACGGCAAAATGTTTGGCACAAGCCAGAAGTTTACGGTATTTAGCATCTGCTGGACCCTGCAGTCCTTTTACAACAGAAATTCCCATTCGTGAGGTCAGGTAAGGATCTTCGCCGTAAGTTTCCTGACCGCGTCCCCAGCGCGGATCCCTGAATATATTGACATTGGGTGTCCATACCGACAGGCTTAAAAAGCGTTTGTTTTCGTTTCCGTTTTTAATCCACTGGTTGTATTTGGCTCTGGCTTCATCAGAAACAGCATCAAAAACACGATATAATAATTGATCGTCAAATGAAGCTGCCATTCCTATAGGTTCAGGAAAAACAGTAACATTGTCATTATTTGCGTAGCCGTGCAGGGCTTCACTCCACCAGTTAAATTTTTTAATTCCGAGTCTTGGCACAGCATCCGACTGATCGCACATTAATGCTGCTTTTTCTTCGAGCGTTAATCTCGAAATTAAATCTTTTGCGCGTTCTGTTGAACTTAAAGCTGGATTTTTATAGGGCAGCTGCTGTGCGTTTAAACTAAATATTGAAAATACACTTAGAATTAATTGATAACTAATTTTCATTGTTTTTATATTTTAAAATTGCATTTAAAAATTGTTTTTTACGAAGAGATGAATTAATTCATTTTTGAAATTTTGTCATCAATATGGAAATAATCAAAATCTGCAAAACCTCCCGTATTTTTGGTCGCATAATTAAAAAGTCCGAATCGATAGCCCATAAAATGAGGAAGTGTATACGGCAGCTTAATTGGTTTTCCAATAGCTTTCCATGTTTTTCCGTCTAAGCTGTAGAAAAATCTTCCCGTGTCTGCTTTGTCTTTAAAATCGCATTCGGCTTTAAGATATATTTTGTCCTGATCTATAGGAACACTTTCTATTTCTTTTGGATTTCCTTTTTCGGCATCAATCATTACGATTTTTTTTGCACCCTTTTCAATTTTAACACCAACCAGACCGAAATCTTTTTGCAATAACGAAAGTCCTGCAAAATCGCCTTCTTTCATATTAGAAACGGCAACAAAAGTGCTACCCGAACATACAGGCCCAAAAGTTCTTTGCGTCAATGTATTTTTTGCCTGAACAAAACTGCTGTCTGTACGTGCTGTTTTTAATCGTAAATAACCTTTTCTTTCTGTGACAGACCAAAGTGAATTATCCGGATTATGGTTCCACTGCCAAACCAATGGCAGATCATTTTCGCCGCTTTTACGGTCAAATTCATCCGAGTTCACAATTCCCGGAATAAGGCTTTTGTTAGCCGGAAGATCCAGGTTTTCGGGTACTTTTCCGTTTTCGCCTAAAATTGGCCAGCCATTTTCCCATTTTACAGGAACGAGATACGGAATACGGCCTACACCTCCGGCATCTCTAAATAAGTAAGAATACCATCGGCCATCTGGAGTATCGATAAGTCCGCCTTGTGCAACACCCTGATCCTGCAAACCTATTTTTCCTTCCCAAGGTCCCGAAATAGTGTCTGCTCTATGAATAATCACGGTGCGCATACCATTTTTTGGCCAGCAGATATTAAACAAATAATATTTTCCTTTAATTTTAAAAAGCTGAGATCCCTCAGAAGGTAACATAATATTATCTCCCGCAGGCGCATTGGCATTTTCTATTAAAATTCTTTTTGTTTCTTCCTTAACAGCCGAAAGGTCGCTTTGCAATTCTATAATTTGAAGTTTTCCTGCGCCCCAGACCAGATAAACTTTGCCATCATCATCAAATAAAAGGGAATGATCATGGTAGGAACTGTTTAAAACAATTCTTTTCCACGGGCCTTTTTCTATATCTTTTGTCGAAAAAATATAGGTTTTGCCTGTTGTTCCAGAAAAGGTGCTTACATAATAAGTACCATTATGATAACGCAGACTGCTGGCCCATGAACCTCTGCCATAATCATTTTTACCGTTATCTAAATTTAATTTATCGCCATTCTCTTCCAGCGTTTGATAAGCATAATTAAGCAGTTTCCAATTTATTAAATCATCTGATTTCATAATAGGAACTCCCGGATTCATGTGCATTGTGGTACTGCTCATGTAGTATGTGTCGTTTACCCTAATTATTGATAAATCGGGCACATCTGCATAAATTACCGGATTTTGGGCTTTACCTTTTTGAGCCTGAACGGTTATAATACTTATCGTTATTAGAAAAATGGTATAGTAAATGGCTTTTCTTATTTTCATTTTAATATTTTTATTTTAAAGCTAAAATTCATTCCTATTCAACACTTTATCAACACATCGCTTTTCCTGCAAGGTTTCCAAAAACTTATAGGAATTTGAGCGCATTAGCAGCTAAACCTACAAGGTTTTGGAAACCTTGCAGGAATTCCTTTTTAATCTTTAACAATTCTCAATTGATAAAACTTAGGACTTTCTTTTCCGTTTTTGGATAGAATTTTGACATTCACCACATCAAGTTTATCTACTTTTATTTTGATCGCATTATTTTCTGTTGAAATTTCGGCGGGTTTTTCGTTAATTAAAATCATGAAGTCATCTGTTTTAAGTTGGTCTAAAACAGTTATATACAAAAACTGACCAGCCTTGTTTTTGTTTAGCATTTGATAGGAAATATAGGAACGGGTGTTTCGCCAGAATTTTCCATCATCATAACCGGAGTTACTTTTTTCGCCTTTGTACAAATGATCTACTTCGGGTTGTTGCTCTCCACAATTTATTTTATCAATTGTTTTGGCTTCTATTGCCAAAGCTTCAATTTCCTGTTGTTTTAATGCGGCCTGTTTTTCTTTGTATTCTTCTTTGGAAAAAGTTTGAAAATACATTTGATAACGTGCATCATGTACTTCAAAAAAAGGTTCTAATTCTAATGAATCTAAACGGAATCTCAGGTTTCCTTCTTCCTTAAGTTTGGAAACATAACTTGTCTTCTCTCCCACCAATGCATAGGCTTTATCGAGCGGAATGTATTTTCCTTTTGCGACGTGTCCCATACGACTGTCATCTGCAAACAGACCGTCCAGATTTTCGGTAGAGGTTTTAGCTGCCAACACAATCGGGCCGTTTACAAAAGCCGACCAGTTTGAACCATCAGGCAAATTTTCTAAATGGGTTGAGGTTTTAAATCGAACGCTTACTTTATCGCCCGATTTCCATTTTCTTGAAATCGTAACATAAGCAGAAGGTTTAGAAGTGTTTTTTTCTTCTTTTCCATTCACGAGAATTTCAAAATTTTCTGCCCATTTCGGATAGCGAATGTTCAGCGCAAAGGTTTTGGCTTTTTTAAGTTTTAGAACTAATTCTGAATCGTTCTCATACGGAAATTTGGTAATTTGCTTTAACTCCAGATCTTTTGCTGCCCAGTTTAAAACTGACGGAATAAACAGATTTACAAATACAGCATCATTTGTATGACTGTAAATTAATTCTCCATATTTGGTATGATTTTCAAGTCCGGATCCGACGCAGCACCACATGCTGGTGTCAGGCTGAGAATAAACGCGATAGTGATTGGGACGAATAGGTGTAAAATAGACAAATCCGCCTTTTTCCGGATGCTGGCTTGAAAGAATATGATTGTAAAGTGTTCTCTCGTAAAAATCAAGATAACTTACATCGTCGTGGTCCACAAACAACGCTTTAGTAAGCCGTTCCATATTATAGGAATTACAGGTTTCAGGTCCTTCGTTGGACTTTATCATTCCACTAAAATCATTTACAGGATTAAAATGTTCAGAAACGCTATTACCGCCAAAAGCTACACTTCGTCTTTGTGTTACCATGTTCCAAAAAAACTCTACGGCATCAGACCATTCTTTATTTCCGGCGAGAACTGCAATTTTCTCAAAACCAATAACTTTTGGTATTTGCGTATTCGCGTGCAAACCTGTCAATTTATCTCCTTTTTTTAATAACGGATTTAATAAAGCTCTGTGCGAAATTTTCTCAGCCGTTGCAAGGTATTTTTTATCTTTTGTAATGATGTACAGATCAGCAAAAGATTCGTTGATTCCGCCGTGTTCTGTGGCTAATATTTTCTGAATTTGTTCCTCAGACAACGGACGAATTAATTCGATAAACCAATCTCCTAATTTTATTAAAATTTCTTTTGCTTTTTGACTTCCTGCATAACGATAGGCATCGTTTAAACCGGCAAAAAGTTTATGAATATTATAAATCGGAACCCAGGTATTATTTAATCCGAAACTGCTTTCGTCAATATCTCCTTTGTGAATGCGATCCCAGAAAACTTTTCCCTGCGGAATTCCGCCAACGTAACCATTACCATTTTTATCCTGACAACGAGCCAATTCAGATACCATATAATTTAATCTTTCTTTCAATTCTGGATTTCCTGTTGAAGCGTACATCATCGCTAATGCGGAAAGATAATGCCCGCCTATATGCCCGTCAAGCCCTATACTTTCCCAGTTTCCGTATCGGTCAGATTTTGTCGGAAGACCGGCATCAATCAAATAAGGTGCTAAAAGTTTATCCGGATATAAGGCTAAAATATATTTCAGATCAACATCCTGAGCATTTTTAAAAGGACCTTCACTAAGTCTTACTTCATTTAAGCTGAATAAAGTCATTTGAGCGCCGGCACCAAAACTGGTCGACAACACCAATAAGCAGTATATAATTCTATTTTTCATTTTAAAATATTGTTGTACAATTATGTAATGGAAAAGCCCAATTTTAGTTCTTGGTCAGTAATGAAATTATTCCACGGTCCTTTCGCTTTCCGGTGCCCCCAGATAAGATGGTTTTAAGCCGCCGGTATCGATCAGTATTTTCTGCAGGACAATTCCCGGATCCAAAACACGAAAACGAAGCGTATGTTTTCCTGCCTTTGTAATGCTAAGTTTTGTTGCAGAATGAATCATATGTTCTGCCTGCCATTTTCCCAGTTCTCCGCGATAATGTCCATTAAAGTTTACGATCTGAGGTTTTTCTCCATCAAAAGAAATTTCATAACGAAGTCCTTTGTTATTATTGAAATTCAGTGTTGGCGCTAATAGAAGTTCAACATTAAATTCTCCCGTTGATTTAAAATTAATTTCATATTCAACAAAAATATTTTCGTCTGAAGTTGGATAACTATTTTGTGGAAATGTAGTGATGCCACTTTGCGTTTTTCCAAAATCCGGTAGTATTTCCCAATGCGTGCTTTTTGAATTATTAGCTTTGGAAAAATTTCCGGCTATGATAGAAACATATCCGTCATTTTCTAAATATACTGTTGATGAAACTTTTTCCTTGTCTGAAACATATCTGACTTCTGGCAGAATATTTTTCGGAGTGTCATGCCAAGCTTTGTACCCAATACGCATTTGGTCCATAATATGCGTCCATTTTCCGCCGGAAATTTCATTGTTATATTTATTTTGCAGCACAGAATCGCGTTCAAAATTCTTTTTAACCTCATCTGCATAATAGTTAGCAAGACTGTTTTTTTCTTCTGCCAGTTTTTTATTTTTCGCTTGAGCGAAATACATTTCGTAAAGGTTGCAGCAAGCATCTATAGGATATAATACTAATTGAAAATAAGCATCCTGATATTCTTTCGGAAGCTCGTTATAAATTCTGTAAGCATCTAAAGCTAAATTCTTGTATTCATTGACAACAGTTTCAAATTCATTGTAATTTTCTAAACTGTAGGTTTTGCTGTCCAGCATTTCGGGTGTAACACGGCGGTTATATTTTGGATAAGTATTTAATAATCTGGCTATGTCTTTAGAATATTTTTGTCCAAACTGCTCTGTTGCCCAATTTTCTGTAAACTCAAAAAGATTCTGAGAATTGAAACTTGTAGGATTCCATGCCATATCCAGAAAGAAACTGATCGGAAATTCCATTGGTTTTAAGTCCCCTACATTTACAATCCAGATTTTGTTAACGCCATTTTCATAGCTTAAATTCATTTGTTCCCAAACTCTTTGTATCGGACTAATGTTAATCCATTTTGAGTTTCTTGGTCCGCCTACATAATCAAAGTGATAGTACATTCCGTAACCGCCTTTATGCATTGGTTTTGCAGGATCCGGCAGTTTACGGACATTTCCCCAGTTATCATCGCAGAACAACAAGGTTACATCATCGGAAACACGCATTCCCTGATCATAATAATCCTGTACTTCCTTGTACAAAGCCCAGACCTGAGGAGTTTTTGCGGCACTTTTACCGGTTTCTTTTTCTATAATTTTGCGCTGTTCTTTTACAATATTTTCTAATAAACTTATGTTTGTTCCTTCGCTCATGGCTTCATCTCCGTCTCCACGCATTCCAACAGTTACGACTTTTTCCCAATCCTTACTGCGCTGAATTCCTGTTTTCCAGAATTCGTCTAAAACAGTTTTGTTTTTAGAATAATCCCAAACATTCGGCAGATTATTTTTTTTGATGTAGCGTCGCCAGTCTGTTTGTGCCAAAGCCATTGGCTCATGATGCGAAGTGCCCATCACAATTCCCATTTCATTTGCCAAAGGTCCGCTTAAGGCGTCATCGTCATAAAAGGCATTTCCCCACATGGCAGGCCACAAATAATTGGCTTTGAGACGCAGCATTAACTCAAATACTTTCTCGTAAAACTTACTGTTAAAACCTCCAAATGTGGCTTTTGCCCAACCGCTTAGTGCAGGCGCTTCATCATTTAAGAAAATTCCTCTATACTTTACAGCCGGTTCTCCGTCTGTGTAAATGCCTTTTACAAAATAAATAGTATCTTTTTGTTGCACCGGAACATCTGCCCAGTAATACCAGGGCGAAATACCAATTTGTCTGGATAATTCATAAATCCCGTAAATTGTTCCGCGCTTATCACTTCCTGCAATTACAAGAGCTTCTTCTATTCCCTTAAAGGGATTTTTTACATGTTGAATAATAAATTTTTCATTTTTACCTCTGAGTGCTTTTCCGTCGATTTTTTTCTGTTTTACTAAATCATCAATCACCGAATTAGAACCAATCATTCCGATTATTATTAAAGGGGAGTCAGTATTAGGGTTTTGATTAAAAAGAACGGGGCGATTTCCGGTAACTTGTTCAAAGTCGGATTGAAGATTATATACTGCGCGCAAAATTCCCGCATCTGTTCCTGAATTTACAAAAAAAGAAAGTGATTTGGATTTCTCTTTTAAAACCATAACATTCTGTACCTTTTCTGTAGTTAAGAAAGGCTGGGCAGCTTTTGTTATGGTGAAAAACAAAGAAATGACGACGGTAATAATAAATTTAGAAAAACTCTTCATGGCTTATTTTTAAAATTCTTATTTGAACAATACTTGTGAAAATTGCATTAAATCATGTCTCCAAACCGGCCAGGTATGACCACCGGAATACTCGCTGTAGCTATATTTAATTCCCATTTTATCAAACTTCTTCATCATAATTTTGCAATTTTCATAAGCGATATCTTCCTTACCTCCCATCGAAATCCAGAATGTTTTCAGATTGGCATTTATTGCCTCTGTATTCTTTGCCATAAATTCATATTGCGGATCTGATAATTGGGTATTATTTGCCCACCATCCTGAACTAAACACACCGATGCTGGAAAACATTTCAGAGTTTTTAATTCCGGTATAAAGTGTTTGAAGTCCTCCCATTGATAGACCTGCCAGCGCTCTGTTTTTAGAATCGGTTGCTGCTTTAAAATTACTTTCGACAAAAGGAATAGCTTCATTCTTTAATTCCTTTTCAAATGCTTTTAATGCATTTTCGTTAAAACCGGCAACTCCACCGGTATTTCCCATATTTCCGTCAAGCATAACAATTAGCATGGGTCTGGCTTTATTTTCAGCAATCAGATTATCAAGAATTAGATTGGCTTTTCCCTGCGCCGACCATCCGGTCTGATCTTCGCCGCCGCCGTGCATCAGATACAAAACAGGGAATTTTTCAGTAGCATTTTCATAACCTGGCGGTGTGTAAACGTACATTTCGCGCCACGAATTGGTTGTTTTTGAAAAGTACTTTTTTATTCTGATATCGCCATGGGGCACTGTTTTTAAATCATAAAAAGCACCTTCCTTATTCGGAATTTCTATTCCGCTTGCCATACGGCTCATTCCGTAGAAAGTTACACTTGATGGATCTGCCACTGCTGTACCGTCAATTAATAGCGAATAATAATTGAAGCCTTTGTTGATTACATCTGTCGTAACCGCCCATAAACCCTGTTCGTCTTTTTGCATATCGTACTTTCGGCCTAAGTCAATCTGAACTTTTGATGCTTCCGGAGCATTCAATTTAAACATTACCCTGTTATCCGGCAATATCTGAGGATATTTTGCATTGCGTATATTAGTCTCCGCCGCTGTACCCAAAATAGTATATTTTGCATAAGCAGACTGATTTACAGGTTTGAATAAAAATTGTGAAAACATGTATAATCCATTTTTCCATACCTTGAAGTCGTGAACGCCGGGTTCAATATAATAGATATGAGGCACATCATTTTTATACAGATAATCATGGGTACGCTTACTATTTTCGATGAGCCAGTCATTATCTCCACAGGAAATCCACAGGAGCTTTAGTTTCTTTTTTGTTTCTTCCGGATTAGGTACTAATTCCTGAGGCACTTTAGTATTAGGTGCCGAAGAAAATCCTCCTACCCAGGCAAATTTGTCTAAATTACCTAAACCAAAATTCAGGGATTGCCCTCCACCCATCGATAAACCGGCAATCGCGCGGTGTTCTCTGTCTTTGAGTACCGGATATTTTTTTTCTATAAACGGAATTAAATCATTTAGTAAATCTTTTTCGAAGTTGGCGAATGCCTGTACTTTTTCCGGTGCCATTATGTTTCCGGAAGCACTGTCATCTTTCATGGCTCTTCCGTTTGGCATTACGACAATCATGGGTTCTAATTTGCCTTCTGCATACAAATTGTCTAATATAATCTGCGGATTTCCACCATTAAGCCATTCCTTTTCATCTCCTCCAATTCCGTGTAAAAGATACAGGACAGGATATTTTTTCTTTGTACTGAATCCCGGTGGCGTGTAAACGGTTACTTTTCTGGTGGTTCCAACTGTTTTGGATTCATAAGATATAGTTTCAACTTTTCCGGCTGGTATACTCGTATTTAACTGGTCAAAACCCAACGGTGCCTGAACAATAAAAGGTTCAGATTTAGTATCAGATTTATACCCCATTAAGGATAGCATTTTTAAAGCATAGCGTTTTCCTAATTCTTTATATCCATCCGAATTAAAATGTAAAAAATCGGGAGCTACCGCACATCCTCTGGACGAAATAACATAGGACGTTGGAATAGTTTTTGGCAGTGTTGCAATAATTTTATTCATGCTGGCGCATTTTCCATTCTGTTCTTCATTTACAGTTTCGCCAGAAAGTAAGGGCACTTTTTTAGGATCTAAATTCAGATCTTTCATCAAATTATCATATACAATTTTGACTTTTTTCGGCCAAAGTGTATCGCCCGTATTCGATTCGCCCTGATGCAGTAAAATTCCTTTTATAACGCCGCTTTTTTGTGCAATTTTTGCCATTTGTACCAATCTTGCATACGGACTTCCATTATATTCCTTAATCATCCCAAGCATCCAGTCCGGTGCTGTTTTTACGTAACTTTCGACTTGATCTTTATCAAAAAGTTCTATTTTACAGCCTCCTACGGCAACATTTACAATTCCGACTTTTATATTCTCAGGAAGACTGGCCACCATTGTTCTTCCGAAATTATCTGTTGGGGTAAATCCTGTTTTACATCGGCATAAAGGCGGAACTGCAGTATACCATTTACCCATTTCACGGCCCAGATCCGGACAATTTACGGCCTCTAAAACCTGAAAACGAGAATTTACATTCAGTTTGTCCTGCGGTTCGATTGGCGCGGCACCTTCCATATTGGACTGACCAAAACTCAAATAAATATGGAAATTAGGATCCTGGGAATACGCATTTTGTCCTATTGAAAAAAGGATTACAACGGCAAAAAATCTGATTATTGCTTTCATATTATTTTAATAAATTTGTTATTCAACATCAGCCGTTAAAAAGCCGTATGCTGTCCTGATTTTACTTCAATAAATTTAAATCGATAGCTTCACCCATTCGGCGGTAGCCAAGTTCATTCGGATGTAAATAATCACCATCGTGCAGGGTTGACAAAATGGTTTTAGATCCCGGTTCAGCAGCCATTTCTTTGTCAAAATCTATAATTGCATCAAAGTGATTATTTCTTATCCATGCATTTACTATATCTCTTGCATCCTGTTTAAACGGCGCATCATAAAATGATTTTTCAAAAGGCAGGATTGTGCAGCCATATACTTTTATCCCTTTTGCATGTGCTTTGTCAATCATAATTTGATAAGCTTCAATGATTTCCTGTGCTTTGGCGGGCGCATCTTCTGCACGTTTAATTCCTCCAATGTCGTTTATTCCTTCCAGAATAACCAACCATTTTGTTCCAGATTGAGAAAGTACATCACGATCAAATCGGTCTAATGCCGTTGGACCTAATCCACCTTTTACAACGCAGTTTCCTCCTATACCTAAATTTAGGACACCAACATTCTTAGTGTTTTTATCTGTTGCTAATCTAGCCGCTAAAATATCTGTCCAGCGATTTTGTTTGTTGGTACCAGATCCGCGTCCGTCTGTAATGGAGTTTCCTAAACAAACCACAGCAGCTGCATTCTTGGATGCCGTGACATCTACTCCCATAATCGTGTACCAGTGGTCTGTTTTTACCGCTCCCGAAAAAGTGGCATTATCATCCTGATTTCCTTCTAAAATATAAGAAGTCGTTCTCGAACCCGGATGTCCGGATGTTTTTTCTGATGCTTTTCCGTAATGAATGGTAATCGCTAAAAGCTGACCCGGTTGTAATTTAAAATCTACCTCATCTGAAAATACTTCCTGACCGGGATTTAATGTTACTTCTGACATTCCGTTAAAACTTAGATTTTTTTGGGTCGTTTTTTCAACAGACGGAGCATCAATTACATTTGCAATGCTTACTGATTTTAAAACCGTAGGCTGATCACTAAATAAGTTCGAAAAACGCAATCGAATCTTTTCCCCGCCAATTGAAACTTTAATTATCTGTCGCAGTGTATTGTTCTCAAGTCCGGGTGCAGGCGGCATGTTGTTGGGTTCTACCAACATTTGAGCACACGCCCAGGTACCGACCCAATTTTTGTTGTTTGATTTGTCAGTAGTTTTTGATGCTGTATGATTGACTTTACATCCTGTCAGTAAAATAAACAAGTGCAAAAACAATATGTATTTTGAATATCTTTTGATCATATTTATCTTTTAAAATGTAAAATCATCGGTGTTTAAGTATAAAAAAATTCTAAGGCATTAAACTTTCTCCCTATTATTTAGGTTCTGCAGTATTGGCTGCAGTGGTATATAAACCTATTAGTGCACCGGTAAATCCGCCAGCTGTATTGGTTGAAAGAATATCTCCGGAAACTTCACTTCCAAGATTTTCAAAATCAACTCCGTTTACAGCATAACTAAACTGATACTTATCTCCGGTTGCTTTTACCTGCAGACGCAACGGTTTCTTAATTTCAATTTTTGCACTTGCCATAATTTGTGATTCCCCTTTTTCTGTTCTTTCCAATAGTATAAAAGTGTCTTTTCCTTTTTTGGTCACGCCAAAAACATAATTAAAACGTTCATTTTGCAGGCATACAATTCCGGCAAGATTTTTCTCGGATTCCGGTTTGTAATCTAATGTTGTTGAAAATGAAAAAGCATTATGTTGTTGTCTGTAGAAAAGCGTAGAAGTTGGTTTTAGCTCTTTAATATTAACTTCAAAAGGATTAATCTGCAAACCTTTTTTTGTCACTGAAATAAAATTTTCCCTCGGACCTCTAAGACCTATCCATCTGTAATCTAACTTATCTGACGTAAAATTTTCGGTAAACGTAAAATTACCGTTAGGAAAAAAACCATCTTTACCTGTTTTATTTTCTACACCTTTCGGCATTTTTAATTTTGGTTCCATCGGCACTAAGCCATTTTCGAAAACAGGAAAAGTTCCCGACCAGTCTACCGGCAGTATAAAGGTTTCACGACCTGCATTTACTCTGTCCTTTTCGTTTGGACGGATGCCTAAAAATACACCGTAATATTTATTATCGGGTCCCAGAACTAAATCGGCATGGCCTGCCCAATCAACTTTATCAGGTCTGTTTTGTGGAAAATATCTTTGGGTTAAAATCGGATTATTTGAGGATGGTTTGAATGGCCCTTTCGGACTGTCACTGATAAAAATAACTTCACTGTGGTTTCCTCCTGTACCACCTTCGGCACACATTAAATAATAATGTCCATCTTTTTTATACAAATGAGGCGCTTCTATCCATATTGGTTTTTTAGAAAGATCAACACCACCATCGACTATGATTTTGTCGGTTCCCGGAATTACCTGATCTTTTTCCAGATCGTATTCCCATACCTTAATTACACGATGACCGTTGTATAATTCTTTTCCTTTATCAGGAGCATCATTATGAACTACGTACCCTTTACCATTATCATCAAAAAAAATGCAAGGGTCAATTCCGTTAAAGTCTAATTTAATAGGACTTCCCCAACTTTTTTTCGGATCTTTTGTTTTTACTATAATGTTACCCATTTTTCCTGTAAATGCCGTTACAATCATATAGAACGTATCATTATGAGGATTATAAGTGATGCCCGGCGCATACACACCCTGGCTGATACCGGTATCATGCGGATTAAATTCGGATACTTTATTTAAGACGCCGCCCAGGTCTGTCCAGTTAACCAAATCTTTAGAGTGAAAAATTGGCACTCCCGGAAACATCGCAAACGAAGAACAAACCATATAATAATCATCTCCTTTTCTGGTAATGGCCGGATCCGGATAACAGCCTTGTAAAAGAGGAGAATAAAATTCGTCTGCTTTTAAAGGATATTTTTTATAAATCTGATCGTCTCCCTGATAAATTACATTAGAAAATACAGGTGCTTTTTGAGTTTGCTTCTTTGTGCCGGTATTTTGGGCTTTTAGATCTTTAGAAGAAAAAACAGATAGTACAAAAAGTAAAATAAATAGGTGTTGCTGCTTCATTGCTTAGGTATTATTATTTTTTTAATATTTGATGCCTTAGTTCTTTTTTCGATAAAATTAAAAGCCGAGTGTTTTACTCCTCGGCTTTAACTAATGAACTTAAGACCAGAAGTAATATGATCTGTAAATTAGCATTTAAATTGTAATTAAACCTGATGAAAGTTCGGTTTAATATCCGGGATTTTGATAAGCTGCTTTTTCTGAAGCAGACATTTCCATTCCGTCCATTTGTCCCTGTGGAATTGGACGCAAATAGTGATACGGTTCGATCGTTCTTGTAATAACCTGTGGGGTATGATCGCCAATATTTGGACCTCCAATAGAATATTTCCCTGCAAGTTCGTTCCATTTTTGCGTTCTTACCAAATCAAACCAACGATATCCTTCACCGAAATACTCTCGCGAACGTTCTTCCAAAATATAATTAATATCGATTACAGTAGGAGTTGCACCTGTTAACAAAGCACTATTGTCTGCCGATTTTGCAACATTACCATTATTAAACCAGCGCCATTTTCCTGCACGTGCACGTATTACATTAATAAGATCTCTTGCCGACATTGCTCCGGCCGCTCCTTTTACCGCTGCTTCTGCCGCCACAAAGTAAAGTTCCGAAAATTTAGCAATAGGATAAGGTCTTGTACTACCGGCATTAGGCTGCCCTAATCCACCTGCATTATCTGTACGATAAGGTCCGTATTTCCATAAACCCGGATATACTCTTCGGCTTATTCCCAGTGGAGAAATTACATAATCAGCTCTTCCCGGTAAAATTCCTGCGCCAATATTACTGCTTCCCGCTGTATAGTTAATCGGCGTTGCCGGTTCATCATTAAGGAAAGATAAAATAGCATCACCCGGTTTAACCGGTAACGAATTTGCGTTGTAAAGTGTGGCTACATCTGTTAATCCCGTTCCTGTTAAGTTCCAGTTACCGCGATAAGTGGTTGTAAACGTTCCGTCATATCTGGAATCATTTGTTTTATCTGCAAAAGTTTTTGTAAAAACCTCGATTGGCGGCGCCATTCTGGTCCACGGGCGTCCTAAAAATTGGTCTGCTGCTCTTTGTACAGGCGAAACCGCAGCGCCGGCAGCATTTTTACTTCTAATAGCAGTATAGTCCCAGGTTCCCATCCAGCCGGCGAAGTTGTCCGGAGAACCGCCACTACCGTAGGTGAGACTTCCTCCATTATAATATTCACTTGCCTGAGTATGATCTGCATATAACATCATCTCTTTATTACGGTCATTTGATCCCAGATTTACATCATAATAATAGGGTAATAATCCGTAAGTTCCCGGGTTATTAATTCCTTCTAATGCAACATTATAAGCCTGTTGGAAATACCATTGAGCATCATGTCCGTCAGGATCTGTTCTTGGCGTATCAGGATAAGTCGGAATATTGTTCGGATTCTCGAGCCACCATCCGTAAGTAAGATACGCTTTTGCCAATATTAGTCTTGCTAAAGTTTTGGTTGCTGTACCTGTAAGCCTTGGTGCATCTGGTAATTCGTTTACAGCTGCTGTCAAATCCGGAAATATGGCTTTTGTATAGACTTCTGTTACAGTATTTCTCTTAGAAGATCTGGAAGGTTTGGTGTTGAATTTCAATTCTCCCGCACCTAAATCTAAAGGTACACCTCCAAATGTCTGTACTAATAGAAAGTAATCGAAAGCCCTGAAAAATTTTGACTCTGCAATTAAACTCGTTGCAACCCCTACTGCTGCACCATTTTCGATAATACCGCTGGCTGTATTGATGTCATTATAAGAGTTATTCCAAACTACATCGGCACGGCTGGTAATAGGATTAATCACTCCAACTCCGGAAAGATCATGGTCCTTAAAGTTTCCGTCGGCCTGTTGTGCGTAGGTGTATTCATCTGTACCCGTCTGAGTAGCATTGTAATAATAAGCCTGACCGTATATCCAGCGTAAGTGAGCGTAATGGGAAGTTAATCCCTGTAATACTCCCTGTTCCGTTTTAAAATATCCCGGCTCATAAAAATCATGTGGTTTCTCTTCTAAAATATCAGAACAGCCTGCAAAGGAGAACAAAACAACTGATCCTATAATTAATTTCTTTAAAATATATCGTTTCATAGTTCTTCTGGATTAAAATGTTAAATTAATTCCTAATAAATAATTTCTGGTTGTTGGTGTATTTGTTCCGATAACCAAAAATCGACGCTGATATGAACTTACTGCCTGATTTTCATCTCCGTATGAATTTGTTTCCGGATCCATTCCTGACATTTTATGATAAGGAGAAAAGAATACAAAAGGATTTTGTGCAGTAAAATAAAGTCTCAGCTTTTCTATACCCATTTTTCTCATAAATTCCTGATCCAAAGTATATCCTAAAGTCAAAGCTCTGATTTTTAAATAAGAAGCATCAAAATATCCCATGGTTGACATGTATTTTGGATTATCACCACTTCTGATTCCTCTTGGATTTGGGAATTCTGCATCTGTATTGTCCGGCGTCCAGTAGTCTACATCCACATTACTTCTTCGGCCATTTAGCAGATTAAGATAACTGGCTCCTCCATATAAAGTACTTACCAATACTCCACCGCTTTTAAATGCTCCAACAGCAGAAAAATCAAATCCTTTGTAGGTTAAGTTTGTATTGAAACCTCCCTGAAAATCAGGATCTGTATCGATAATCTGCCTGTCACTTGCATTAATAGCACGTGTTGGTGTACCATCGGGATTAAAATCTCCGGTATATTTTACTTTGACAGATCCTACTATAGTTCCCTGCTGATTAACTCCGGTAGGTCCAGGTTCTAAGATAGACATGTAAGGATCACCTTCCTGCCATAAACCCACTTTTTCAAAATCATAAATAGAATTAATATTATGTCCTACAAACCATGAATTCCCTTCATCTCTCGTTGCTCCCGATGCCAGTTTAACCAGTTTATTGTCATTGCTGTATAAATTAAAGCCAACCGACCATGTTAAACCGTCCGGATTATCCAGTATAACTCCGTTTAAAGAGATTTCATATCCTTTGTTTTCGCTTTCTCCTACGTTGGCTACGTAACTGCTAACACCAGATGTTACAGGAAGATTTACTCTTTGCAGCAGATCTTTTGTGTTGGTTTTATAATATTCTAAAGTACCGGTAAGACGGTTATTAAAGAAACCAAAATCTAATCCGTAATTCCATGTTTTAGAATACTCCCAGCCTAAATCGGCGTTTGGTAATTCGGTTACATAAACTCCGGTTGAATTTGTGTTTCCAAAATTGTATGGTCTTGTGCTTAAAGATCCCAAAGTAGAATATGGATTAACGGCCTGATTGGAAGTTTCCCCGTAACCCGCGCGTAATTTTATTAAATTAATCCATGAAATCTTTTTCATAAAAGATTCATTAGAAAGCGTCCATCCTGCCGAAACTGCCGGATAAGTTACCCATTTATTTCCTTCTGACAATCTTGATGATCCGTCTGAACGAACCGTTCCTGAAATGAAATATTTATTATCATAAGAATACATCGCTCTTGCCATATAAGAACTTAATCCCCATTGTGTATAATCCTGATCTCCGGGAGGAATAATTACAGGTTCTTCACTTTGACCTAAATTATAAAACTGAAATGCATCAGAAGTTATCCCTTTTCTGGTTATTCTGGATGTATTACCCGTATATTGCTCATTAGAATACAAACCTACAAAGTTAATTGTGTGTTTCTCTGAGAAAGTTTTATCATACGTAATTAAGTTTTCGATAAGCCACTGAGTCGACATTTCGTTTCGTATAGCCGCTTCTGATATTGTTGCCGGATTAACATCAAATACACCCTGTCCTTCATAATAACCATTATTGGCTGTTCTGAAATTCAATCCTGTATTCATTCGATATTTCAAACCTTCTACACCCGGAATCTTTACCTCAGCAAAAATATTATTATACGAACTAAATGCTTTGTTTAAATTCACATAGGATTCTCCCAGATTATTGATAGATTCTCTTGTGTAGACCCATTGTTCATCTGCTGCCATTCGTACTGTTCTTTTTAAGGAACCGTCTGCATTATACGCACTTGCCAAGGGAGAAGTTCCCAAAGTAGTTCCTGTACCAATATTGTCACCGTTTGTAACTGCATAGTTGCTGTTTGTACTAAATCCGATACGAAAAGCTCCTCCTATCTGTTGGTCTAAACCTGCTCTCAGCGAAAAACGCTCAAAAGACTGTCCCGGTAAAACAGATTCTTCTTTATAATATCCTAAACCTGCATTATAGGAACTGCGTTCTGCACCTCCTGTTACACTAACGTCATGACTAATCATTTCACCGGCACCATAAAGTTTATCCTGCCAGTTTGTATTGGTTGACCTTGATTCATCCAAACCATCGGTATAAAGACCACTATAGTCACGAAGAGCTGCAAATTTAGCACCATTCATCATATCATATTGACCAAATACCTGTTTTATACCACTATAACCACTATAAGTAAATGAGGCTTTTTGGTTTTTACGTCCTTTATTTGTGGTTACCAATATTACACCATTTGCACCGCGTGAACCATAAATAGCTGTTGCAGAAGCATCCTTCAGAATATCTATAGATTTAATGTCTACAGGATTTATATCTCCAATTGAACCTGCAAAAGGCACTCCATCCAGTACAATTAAAGGATCATTACTTCCTGTAAGCGATCTGGTACCACGAATACGAATCTGCATGGCCGCACCTGGCTTAGAAGAAGTCTGCAATAATTCTACACCAGCCAGTCTTCCCTGCAATGCCTGCGTTATATTGGCAGACAGCACTTCATTTAATTCCTTACCGCCAATTGAAGCTACAGATCCGGTTACTGCTTCTTTTCGCTGTGTACCATATCCGATAACCACCACTTCTTTTAAGGAATTAGAATCTTCTTCGAGCACAATATTGAGTTTTGTTTGCCCGTTTACAGCAACTTCTTTGGATTTAAGACCAATAAAGCTAATGACAAGAATACCATTAGAAGGTACATTAATAGAATAGGTACCATCAAAACTGGTACTTACTCCGGTTTTAGTACCTTTTAAATTGACATTGGCACCAGGAATCGGACCTTTAGAATCAGATACTGTTCCGGTAACCGTAGTTTGTGCTTTCATTTGAAATGAAAACAAACACATGAGGATCAGAAAACCAAAGCTTTTTAAATACTTTGATTTAATCGTAATAAAAAAATTAGTCATAAAAAATTGGTTTTTGTTAGTTAGTCATGTTAATCTTAAAAGTCAAAAAATGTGGTCTTTCCTTTTAAGTGTAATTATTACAAATATATAAATTTAAACAATAAACACAATCGGTTGTGTATATTTTTTTTTGTGATGTTTCTAAAAATTGTAGAATTAAAAAATACTTATTAAATATTTTAGCTCAAATTATTGAATAATTATCAATTTAAGCTACAACGTTGTAGTGAAATTTATTGAAAATAAACTGTTTTTTATTCTTTCGTAATTAATCTCAAAAAAGTAAAATATCCTATTTTGTAATTTGTAAGTTCAGTAATGAAGTATCATCAATAGTAAAAATGAAATATTTATTTCAAAACTAAGAGTTAAACGCCCCGTAAATCTTATTAAACAATAACTTTTGAATCTATTGGATTCAATTTTAGCTCTAAAAACAATCGATTGTTACTTTGATAAAAAAAAATACTACTTTCAATTGAAGATTAAAAGCAGTATTAAGTAAAGAAATTCTGAAAGAAACCCTATATCTAACTATATGATTATAAAAGTTATAACATTATTATAGTTTCATTTTTTTAGCATCCTCTATAAATTGATTCAGTCCGATATCTGTAAGCGGATGCTTTAATAAACCCTTAATTGCCGAAAGAGGCCCCGTCATTACATCGGATCCTGCTTTGGCACAATTTACAATATGCATGGTATGTCTAACAGAAGCAGAGAGTATTTGTGTCTGATAATTGTAGTTATCGTAAATCTGTCTAATCTCGTTTATTAAGTGCAGTCCGTCAGTAGAGACATCATCCAGCCTTCCTAAAAAAGGAGAAACATATGTGGCACCGGCCTTAGCTGCAAGAAGTGCCTGACCCGCTGAAAAAACTAAAGTTACATTGGTTCTGATGTTTTTTGAATGAAAATATCTGCAGGCTTTAATTCCGTCTGCGATCATAGGCAATTTCACTACAATTTGCGGGTGTAGCGCCGCCAGTTCCTCACCTTCGCTTATCATTCCATCGCAATTTACAGCATTTACTTCTGCAGAAACATCGCCTTCAACAATTTTGCAAATCGCCAGATAGTGTTTTGAAATATTGTCTTTTCCTGTAATTCCTTCTTTTGCCATTAAAGACGGATTAGTGGTAACACCATCTAAAACCCCCATTGCCTGAGCTTCTGCAATATCCTGCAAATTGGCTGTGTCTATAAAAAATTTCATAATTAATTGTTTTATTATTTGTAAGTGGTTGATAATTAATATTATTATTGAAAATAAAAAATAAGAAAGCACCTCCGATTATGATTACATACCGGAAAATTCTTTGCAACAGAACGGATACAATACTATTTAATAAATAATTTGGGTACTATAACGTTCTTAGGCTATCATATTAGATAATTTGAATTTTATTTTTTTTCAAATTTGTTTTTTATTAATATTTATTCGGTGGAATTTTTAGGAGCACAATTCACTAGCCATCTTTTTCAATTTATTTTTAAAAATTAAAATCAAATTTTCTATTGGCAAACATTTCCTGTTTCGGAATGTTTAGGCTATAAAATTTAGCAGCTCTGTGCGAGACGGCTTCCTCTTTTTCGCTTAAACCCTGTATCATTCCTGTCTGCAAAATTTTCCTTCTAAAGTTGGATTTATTGACTTCAATACCTAAAATTTCCTGATAGAGATGAATCACCTGCAGTAAGGTAAATTTTTCGGGCAACAGATTAAAACCTATTGCGCTGTTGCAAATATTCTTTCGCAATTCCTGCAGGCTATAATCTAATATCACTTTATGTTTAGCATTGAGATCTGATATTTCATTAATTCCGATCCACATTACATCAGGATTACTCTTTTTTTCCTCTTCTTCCGTAATGCATTTTTCTCTTTTGACTAAGGCATAATAGGCAATTGCAATATCTTCATGCTGTGATTCGGGAGAACGGTATCCGAATGCTTTTAGCTGTTCTAAAAAGAAATCATCAATTTTGATATACTTTTTTAAAATGTTTCTCGCTGTACCCGAAATTGTTTCATTTTCTTTAGTCCAGTCATTAGCAAGACCCCAAATGGTATTTCCTAAATCATCCTGCTGTTTCGCCAGCATGACTTTAAGACTATCATCTTCAAAATTGAATATTACACAATCAATTTCTATCTTATTCTCGGAATATGCAGGGTTGTTTGGGCAGTTTTGCATTTCTTCATTTTTCATAGAAAATCAAATTAAATCAATTAAGCTAAATCGTCAATCTTCTTTACCGTAAGGATCTATAGTTACAATTGATCCATCTGACAGGTATTCGATTTTTGCAACTTTCATACTTCTCAGATGCGTTACGCCATTTGAAAGACTTGAATCGTGATAAAACAAATACCACTCATTTTCGATTTCGATAATCGAATGGTGTGAGGTCCATCCTACTACAGGATTTAAAATTTTTCCCTGATAAGTAAACGGTCCATAGGGATTATCCCCTGTCGCATAACAAATAAAATGAGTATCTCCGGTAGAATATGAAAAGTAATATTTTCCGTTGTATCTGTGCATCCATGCCGCTTCAAAAAAACGACGATTGTTATCTCCGGCTTTCAAAACCGCTCCGTTTTCATCCAGAATTTTAATTTCTTTTGCCTCTTCAGCAAACTGCAGCAGATCATCGGTAAGCAGTGCTACTATGGGGCCAAGCGCCGGTTCATTCCCTGTTGGTTCTTCGTGGGCATCATCGTAAATATTATTTCTGTATTTTTGAAGCTGACCGCCCCAGATACCTCCAAAATAAATATAATGCTTTCCGTCCTGATCTTCAAACACAGCCGGATCTATAGAATAGCTTCCCTGGATTGCGTCGTTTTCAGGCACAAAAGGACCAACGGGAGAATCGCTTACAGCAACTCCAATCTGAAAAATTCCGTTTGGACGTTTAGCCGGAAAAAACAAGTAATATTTTCCGTTTTTGCAGGCTGCATCAGGTGCCCACATTTGCTTTTCTGCCCACGCAACATCATCTACATGCAAAGCCAGTCCGTGATCTTTGGCTTCCGAATTAATATTCTCCATAGAAAACACATGGTAATCTTCCATTCCGAAATGGTCGCCATTGTCGTTAAACGGAATCCCGGCATCAATATCATGTGATGGATAAATATAAATTTTACCGTCGAATACATGTGCTGAAGGATCTGCCGTATAAATATGTTTTACTAAGGGTTTTGAAATGGCCGATTTATTAATTTGCTCAAAATTAATTTGTTCAATACTATCTTCAGGCATACTCTCTTTTTTATACTTTTATAATTAATAATTGGTTCTTCTCTCTTTTAAATCTGTTTCCATCTGAACTTCCATTTTTTTATTGATTTTATAGAAACACAGCAATACGACCCCAATTATAAAAGGGATTGTAGGAAAAATACTTACGAGTAGTTTGATGCCGTTTATGGCAGTTTCTGTTTGTGTTAAAGAATTTGGGACGTATTGAAAATACCCAAGAAACAAGGTGGTCAAAGCGCCACCGATACTTAAACCGGCTTTTAAACCCACCATCATAGCAGAAAATATAATGGCTGTGGCACGGCGGTTATTTAACCATTCGGAGTAGTCGGCAACATCGGCAATCATGGCCCATAAGATTGGAATCGTAATGCCATAGAAAAAACCATGCAGAATCTGTGAAAAAAACATCAGACCGATTGAGGTTGGCGGAAAGAAGTAAAAGGCCATAATGAACAAAGTCGAAACGAATAAAAATAATCCGAAAATATTTCGTTTTCCGTATTTGTCCGCCAAAGTTTTAGACAAAGTAATTCCGACAATCATAAAAATAATCCCGCCTGCATTAAACAATCCAAAACCTGCTGAAACGGCATCGCTTCCAAAATAATTCAATCCAACATCTGATAATACATTTAAAATTGGCTGGATATAAAGTGTTAATTTTTCTTTATCCACATAATTCTCAAAATAATATACATACGATCCGCCTTTCATTGCCAGAGTGATAAAAACCAATGTTGTAAGAGTCAGCATAATCACCCACGGTCTGTTTTTCATCAAATCGGTCAAATCTTCCCTGATACTTGATTTTTGTTCGGGTTTTGGAATAATTCGCTCTTTTGTAGTCAGAAAAGTAATCAGCAGCATGATGGTTCCAACAATGGCCAGTACTGTCATTACTTTTTCGATTCCTACCGCCTTGTCGCCATTTCCTGCACTTTTAATAATTCCCAGCATAAAAACCTGTACAAAAAACTGCGCAAACATCACGGCCACAAAACGATAAGCCGACATACTGTTTCTTTCTTTCATATCGCCTGTTATTACACCGCTTAAAGCGGAATATGGCAAATTGTTACTGGCATAAAAAACAAGTAATAAAGTATAAGTAACGATCGCGTAAATCACTTTTCCATAATAGGAAAAATTCGGGGTCGAGAAAGCCAGTAAAGCTACTCCTCCCAGCGGAATGGCAGTTAATAAGATCCAGGGCCTGAATTTTCCCCATCTTGTATTTGTTCTGTCCGCCAAAACGCCAATAACCGGGTTAAAAACAAATGCGGCAATTAATCCGACAACCAACATAATTATTGAAGAATCTGTTGGCGATAATCCGTAAATGTCAGTGTAAAAATAAGCCAGGTACGTCATCAGAGTCTGAAAAACCAAATTAGCAGCGAGATCTCCTAGGCTGTAGCCAATTTTCTCTTTGATGGATAATTTTTGTGAAATGTTATTCATTGGTATTTTGTAGTTTGCGGGTTAGTCTGGCGGTTAGCTTTTTACTGTAACAAATAAATCATCTGACTTTAATACTTTTCTTTAGAAAGAACTCAATAAAAGCCACAACTCATTTAAACAATCGGTTGTGTAAAAGTAAGTAAAAAAACATATTCTCCAAATCTGTGGTGCTTTATTACGTCAAATCGATTAAAAACACCACTTTGTTGGAAAAAATGTAAAAACAAAATGGATTTAGATCTAAATTTTATTTTTTTACTCTCTTTAAGCTGATAACACTATTGTATGCTTTTTTAGGTTTTAAGGCAGTATCAAAGAGTAACGGGTAATTTGTCCTTCCTTTTATAGGCCAGTCGTTTAACCAGGACTGCGCATCATGAACTCCCCAAAAAGTAACGCGGCTTATTTTATCTTTGTGTTTTAGGAAAACTTTAAAAATAGAAGCGTAACGTTCTGCCAATTTCGTCTGAACAGAATCAGGAAGTGTTTTAGGATAGGGATTCATTTTTGCACTTCCTTCAAAATTCTGATTTACATCTGCTCCTTTCAGGTCCCATGGATTCGGTAAAACGGTAATATCCAATTCTGTAATAGCAACTTTAAGTCCTAAAGCAGCATATTCTTCGATGCTTTTTTCTATTTCCTCAACAGAAGGGCTTTCCAGTCTCCAATGTCCCTGAATCCCTACTCCATCGACTTTTCCCCCTGCCGCTTTTATTTTCTTAATCAATTGGATTGCGCCGGCTCTTTTTGCGGGTTCTTCGATATTATAATCGTTATAATACAAATCCACTTTCGGATCTGCCGCCGCTGCGAGTTTAAAAGCATCTATTAAGTAACGTTCACCAAGTGTATTTAGAAAAACGGATTTTCTTAAAGTGCCGTCCTCGTTAAGCGCCTCGTTGACAACATCCCAGGAATCGATCTTTCCTTTGTATTTGGAAACGATCGTAGTGATATGATCTTTCATGAAAGCCTTCATTTCGGTGCTGTCTTTAATTTTTTCCATCCAGGGTGCCAATTGGCTGTGCCAGATTAGCGTATGTCCGTGAAGGAATATCTTATTCTTTTTACCGTAAGCCACAAATTTATCTGCTAATGCAAAATCATATTTGTCTTTTTCGGGATGGATAAACATCGATTTCATGCCATTTTCAGCTGTAATTGCATTAAATTCTTTTTTAATTAAAGAATCTTCTTTTGCATTTTTCTCCTCAATCTGAGCCACCGTTAAAGCAGTTCCTATATAGAAATCTTTTTTAAAACTATCTTTTAAGCTATTTTCCTTTGCTTTTTGAGCATTGCAGCTGCTTATAACCGTGAGAGATAATAGCAGTATATAGTGGTTTATTTTTTTCATTGTTTTTATTTTTTCGGTTGATAGTTAGTGTTTTGTTATTTCAACGTAAACCGACAGGTTTTAAAAACCTGCCTGGTTTGGCGTAGGTATAATGTAGGTTTCAAAAAAATACCTAACAGGTTTTAGAAACCTGTTAGGAAACTTAAATCACACATATTTAATTATTCAATTTATAAGCAATTCCCATTTCTAAACCTCTCAATTCGGCGAGACCTTTTAATCTTCCGGTTAAAGAATATCCCGGATACGTTTCTTTTCCTTCATCAACTGCGTGCAGAAATCCGTGATCGGGTCGCATCGGCAGGCTTACTTTGGTTTGATTCATTAACAGCAGTAATTTTTCTACAATCGCACTCATATTTACATCTCCTTTTAAATGCTCTGATTCCCTAAAAACAGTTGCGCTTTCGCGGAAGGTGTTTCTCAAGTGCAAAAAGTGAATTCTGTCCTTACAATCTTCAATAATTCTCTCCAGATTATTTCTAGGATCTGCACTTAGCGAACCAGTGCAGTAACAAAGTCCGTTTGCTGGTAATGGCACTGCTTCAAAAATGGCTTTAATATCTTCTTCTGTTGAAACAATTCTGGGCAATCCTAAAACTGAAAAAGGAGGATCATCCGGGTGAATTGCTAATTTAGCACCCAGTCTTTCTGCAACAGGCGCCACTTCTTTTAAAAAATAGATAAGATTTTCCCGTAATTTGGCATTGTCTATTTCGGCATAATTATCTAATAAAGAGAGAATCTGTTCTGCTGTAAAATGTATTTTACTTCCCGGCAGCCCTAACAATACATTTTTAAAAAGCAAATCTTTTTCTGCTGCTGAAAGTTTGTTACCAAATTCCAGTGCTTTTTCTCTTTCCGTTTCCGAATAATCGTTTTCCGACCCCGGCCTTTTCAGCAAAAAGACATCAAAATAAGTAAAAGCTTCCTGATTGTATAACAGCGCTTTACTCCCATCGGGATTAATAAAATTATGATCGGTTCGAACCCAGTCTAAAATGGGCATGAAGTTATAGGTGATAATTTTGATACCGCATTCAGCCAGATTTTTTAGACTTAATTTATAGTTTTCTATATAATGAAGATAATTTCCAGAAGCTCGTTTTATTTCTTCATGAACCGGCAGACTTTCGACAACAGACCATTCTAAACCGGCATTTTCTATGATTGCCTGTCTGCTTTTAATTTCTTCAGCTGTCCAGATTTCGCCAACGGGAATATGATGCAGGGCAGTTACAATTCCTGTTGCGCCGGCTTGTTTGATATCGATTAAATTTACGCTGTCCTGCGGGCCAAACCATCGCATTGTCTGCTGCATTGTGATCATGATTTTTGTGCTTTTTTTAAAATTAAAAATCGAAAATGTTTCTTCCTCAAACTGTACTTCTGGAACGCGGATTAAACGGATTTTTTTCTAAAATCGTAAAATTTATATAAGAACCTTGTTTCTTATAGCGAATCGTTTTCATCGGTTATACTTAATTCCAGAAGTTTTTAGCCATTTCCCAGTGCAAACGGAAACTTTAAGGATTTAAAATATTCTAAAGTCTGCGTTGGTTTTTCTACGCCTGCCGGTAATTCCTTACCTGAAAATTGTTGGAAATAAAGCAGACAGGCATCCCGCCACCACTTTGCTTCTTTATGTTGAATATTCAATAACATTTGCACTTCTCTAAAACGCTGGCTGTCTACATATTTTTCAGATTTATTCCAGATATCCTGCATTGCTTTTACCTCATTTACACCTTCCTGATATTTTAGCGCCATTCCGTCCCAAAGAGTTTGTCCGTTTTTAAGCTTATAATCCCAGGAAACGTGATGAAACCACAATAAATCTTTTTCCGGACAGGTTTCTAAATTATCAAAAATAGCAGCAGCTTCAGGCGCATATTGTGCTACGGCATTTGTTCCCGTTTTTGATCTGTCAAAACCAATTCCGTTTTTATCTGCTTTATGATAGTATACGGGATTCCATTCCGGTCGGGATAAATTACTTACCCAGGGTCCCGGGCCGTAATGATGCCCTGTATCCATAATATGGTGTAACCCCAAAGGTGTCATATAGTTAACAACTGCTTCGCGCGAATCGATCATCATCTGTTTTATTGGGCGAACAAAATTATCATCAGTAGAAAAAGTACATTTTATCCATTCCTCTGCGATAGTTTCGGAGTCCAAATACGGATTCCATGCCAGTCTCCCAAAGCCGTACCAATTGGCCTGCGCAAACGGATGTCCGGTCCAGTTAAGGTCGTTTCCAATATTGGCAACACCTGCCATGCCTGTGATTTTATTTTTATATAAAGTGCCGTCTATTACTTTTGCCACGGTTGAACCTTTTCCTTTTTGAAAAGTATCTGATTCTAAAACCTCCTGAAATAATTTTGGCAGAAAAACCAAATGTGTACTAAAACCTAAATATTCCTGCGTAATCTGAAATTCCATCATTAAAGGCGTCTTTGGCATTGCCCCAAGTAGCGGATGAAACGGTTCTCTCGGCTGAAAATCGATCGCTCCGTTTTTTACCTGAACGATTACATTGTCTTTAAATTTTCCGTCATACGGCTGAAATTCTGCATAAGCCTGTTTCGCACGGTCATTGGCATCGTGCTCCGAATATACAAAGGCTCTCCACATAATAACACCGCCAAAAGGTGATACAGCGTCTGCCAGCATATTGGCCCCGTCGACATGATCGCGCCCGTAATTCTGCGGACCGGGCTGCCCTTCTGAATTGGCTTTTACCAAAAAACCTCCAAAATCCGGAATCGCTTTGTAGATTTCCTTTGCCTTTTCTTTCCACCAGTTTATTACACCGGCATCTTTTGGATCGGCAGTTTTTAAACCTCCAATTTCTATTGGTGCAGAAAATCTTGCAGTTAAATAAACCTTTATTCCGTACGGTCTGAAAACGTTGGCTAAAGCAGCTACTTTCTCTAAATACTGCGGCGTTAAGATCAATGCATTCGCATTTACGTTTGTTAAGACAGTGCCGTTAATTCCGACTGAGGCGTTGGCTCTGGCGTAATCAACATATCGCTGATCGATAAAATCCGGCAGTTTCTGCCAGTTCCATAACGAAAATCCGGCGTAACCTCTTTCTACGGTTCTGTCGAGATTGTCCCAATGATTTAATATCCTGATGTTAGTTTTTGGTGAATCTATTATGTTTAAATTTTCAATGGATTTGTTGGTCTGAATCAATCTTAAAAAACTATAAACGCCATACAGAACGCCAATGTCCTTTTTTCCGGTGATTAGAATGTGTTTTTTATTTTTTACTGAAATAGATTTAATAACAAAACCTTCGTCATTTATTAGAGTAGCATCTATTTGTGCGGCTTTCTGGATGTCTGAATTCAATGAAAACAGCGAACCAATAATTAAAGGAGACTGTTCTAATTTTAAGTTAACATCAATTTTAGCACCAAGCATAGCATTCAAACTTTCTTCTAATTCTCTGGATGCAATACTCATCGTTTCACTTTTCCCAAAAGAAACGATTCCTTTAATTTCATTACGATATTTTGATCTCAAATCTTTGTTCGCAACTAAATCGTACTGAAGCCATAATTTATAATCTTTCTGAGCTGATGCTGAAGAGAAAACCGCAAAAAACAGAACAACTATTCCAAAAAAAATTTTCTTATTATTTTTCATTTTATCACTGTTCACTCTTTAATTATAAATTAAGCATTTGATCATTAATTAATATAATATCAAAAAATAACTATAAAAAAATACATTATTAAAAATATTATAACAAATGCAATCGGTTGTGCTAAAATACAATAAATGTTCAATAAAAAAAATTAAATTCTGAATTTTGCTATTTTTATAAAATCAAATGATCCTAAATTTGAATCAGGATACAAAACAAATGAATAGTTCAGATCTAAAGTTATTCGCAAAAAAAAAGAAGCTGTGAGAGTCAAAATACTCCAACAGCTTCTTTTTATGATATTTAAAAATCTAACCTCTTCTGGAAGATTCGCGTACCAAAACTTCTGTATTCAGAAATGTAATTTCTTTAGCTTCCTCTTCTTCTTTAAGTGATTTAATGTTTTCGATGATAATTGTAGCGGCCGCTTTTCCCATTTTTTCTGCAGGATGCGTTATCGTTGAGATATTGGGTTCGATTATTTCAGAAATAGGATCGTTATTAAAACCAATTATAGCAAAGTCTTCCGGCACTTTGATTCCGCGTTTCTTGGCGGTCTGCACTGCACTAACGGCAAGAATATCTCCGGGAGCAAAAAGTCCGTCCGGGATTTGTTTCAGGTCAAAAAGTTTATTGCTTGCCTTTACTCCTTCTTCATAAGTCATAGCATCCAGCTTAATAATTAACTCCTCTACCAACGGCAGCTTGTGTTCTGCTAATGCATCGACATAGCCTCTTTTTCTTTCGTTATAAAGATTACCAAATTCAGATCCGGTTGTCATATGTGCAATTCTTGTACAACCCTGATCGATAAGATGTTTAGTTGCCTTATAACCTGCGGTATAATTGTCAATTACGACACGGAAAGTATTATAACCTTTGGGAACACGGTCAACAAATACAAGCGGAATATTATTATTGGAAAACTGCTGGAAATGTGATGTATCTTTCGTTTCCATTGCCAGGGAACAAATTACACCACTTACCCTGCTGCTGTAGAGTGATTTTGCCATATTAACCTCTTCTTCGTAAGAATCGTGCGACTGCATGATAATAACCGAATAATCAGATTTTCTGGCAGTCACTTCTATACCGCTAATTAATGAGGACAAAAAGGGCTGCGTTATAGTCGGAATTAAAACACCAATGGTTTTAGATTTATTACCCCGTAATCCCGCAGCCAGAGTATTGGGAACAAAACCCATCTCCTCTGCAGTTTTTTTGACTTTTTTTATAGTTTTATCACTAATACTGTGATGATCTTTTAAGGCGCGTGAAATTGTCGAAGTGGCAAGATTAAGTTTCTCGGCAATGTCATAAATCGTTACATGTCTATGTTCTTCCATTATTATACAATTAGGCGTAAATATATATAATTTAAAGACATCTTAAAGCGCTCTCATACTTTTTAAATACTTATTTCTTTATGCTGATTTATTTATAACTGAATCAAAATACCCAATTAATAGTATAAAATTAACTTTTAAAATATTAAACTGACAAAAATTACCAGATAAAAATTTTAATTTAAAATTATTTTCCATTTCTTTACACAATCGGTTGTAACTTCTTTTAGCCGGCTATTCCAGAATATAAAACATAATTCCTTTCCATAAAATTTTATTTAGATGAAAACAAAAAATATTGCTTTACAGATTATTATGTTGATGTCAATTTGCGTTTCGGCACAAAACAAAACGCCGAAATTTACATTCCGAAATACTAATCTTACTTTTGAAGAACGGGTAGACGATCTGGTTGGTCAATTGACATTGGAAGAGAAAGTAGCTCAAATGCTAAATGCCGCTCCGGCGATTCCAAGGCTTGAAATCCCTGCATACGACTGGTGGAATGAAACTTTGCACGGTGTCGCAAGAACGCCTTTTAAAACCACTGTTTATCCTCAGGCAATTGCAATGGCAGCAACGTTTGACAAAAATTCTTTATTTAAAATGGCTGATTATTCTGCTCTTGAAGGAAGAGCCATTTACAATAAAGCAGTAGAACTTAACCGAACCAATGAACGTTACCTTGGCCTGACATACTGGACACCCAATATAAATATTTTTCGTGATCCGCGTTGGGGACGCGGACAGGAGACTTATGGGGAAGATCCTTATCTAACCGGAGTTTTGGGTGATTTTTTTGTTCGGGGTTTACAGGGTGATGATCCTAAATATCTGAAAGCTGCTGCCTGTGCAAAACATTATGCTGTACACAGCGGACCCGAATCACTGCGCCATACTTTTAATGTGGATGTTACGCCGTATGAACTTTGGGACACTTATCTGCCCGCATTTAGAAAATTAATTACAGAATCTAAAGTAGCCGGTGTAATGTGTGCTTACAATGCCTTTAGAACACAGCCTTGTTGCGCCAGTGATATTTTAATGACGGATATTTTGAGAAATCAATGGAAATTTGATGGCTATGTAACTTCGGATTGCTGGGCCATTGACGATTTCTTCAAAAGCCATAAAACGCATCCCGATGCCGAAAGTGCTTCTGCAGATGCTGTTTTGCACGGTACCGATATTGATTGTGGTACAGACGCTTACAAAGCTCTGGTAAAAGCAGTAAAGGACGGGAAAATCAGCGAAAAACAAATAGATGTTTCTGTAAAACGCCTTTTTATGATTCGTTTCAGACTGGGAATGTTTGATCCGGTTTCGATGGTAAAATATGCACAGACACCCGCTTCGGTTCTGGAAAGTAAGCAACATCAGGATCATGCCCTGAAAATGGCCAGACAGTCGATTGTTTTACTTCGAAACGAGCAAAATATTCTTCCTTTAAAAAAGAATCTGAAAAAGGTTGTTGTCCTGGGCCCTAATGCTGACAACAAAATATCTATCTTGGGAAATTACAACGGAACTCCTAGTAAATTAACTACTGTACTGCAAGGTATTAAAGAAAAATTAGGCGCCAATACAGATGTGGTCTATGAAAAAGCAATTAATTTTACGAATGATACTTTACTGGTTTATCAAAACCTTAAAAAACAATTTTCTTATGAAGGAAAACAAGGTTTTAAGGCAGAATATTTCAACAATACCAATCTGTCCGGAAAGCCTGAAACAATCAGAACAGAATCAGAAATCAATAATTTCTGGCAGGAAGGTGCACTGGTTGTCAATAACATAAAAGCCAATCATTTCTCTGCACGTTACACGACCAATTTTACAGCAAATAGTGACGGTTCTATCACTTTTGAAATTAGTGCCGATGATGGATACCGCTTTTTAATAGATGGAAAAGAAGTTGTAAATGCCTGGAGTAAAAACCGCTGGGGAGAAAAGACTTTTAAATTAATTACCAAAAAGAATCAGGTGTACAAGCTGGTTTTGGAATACTGGCAGGGTGAAGGAAAAGCAAATGTCGCCCTGAATACTGGAAATTTTGAAAAAACTGACTTTAAAAAGCTAATAGAACGTCATAAAAATGCGGATGCATTTGTTTTTGTGGGCGGTATATCTCCACAACTTGAAGGAGAAGAAATGCCGGTAAATTTCCCTGGTTTCAGCGGCGGTGACCGTACTTCCATCCTGCTGCCACAAGTTCAGACAGATCTTTTAAAATCTTTAAAGTCTTCCGGAAAACCGGTTGTATTTGTCATGATGACAGGAAGCGCAATTGCCATTCCGTGGGAAGCTGAAAATATTCCCGGAATTCTAAACGCCTGGTATGGAGGTCAGTCTGCAGGAACAGCTGTTGCCGATGTTCTTTTTGGAGATTACAATCCGGCGGGAAGATTGCCTGTTACATTTTACAAGAGTGATGCAGATTTGCCTTCTTTTGCAGATTACAGCATGAACAATAAAACGTACCGTTACTTTTCGGGAACACCTTTGTATGGTTTCGGATATGGACTTAGTTACACTACTTTCAAATATGATGAATTAAAAGTTTCTTCTCCAATTAAAAAAGTAGCTGAAACGGAAGTTTCTGTTAGAATAACAAATACTGGTAAAATCGAAGGTGAAGAAGTCGCGCAATTGTATGTTATAAATACTGATCTGAACATAAAAGCACCTCTAAAAAGCCTTAAAGGATTTGAAAGAATAAGTTTAAAAGCCGGAGAAAGCAAAACGGTTATTTTTAAACTTTCGCCGGAAGATTTATCGTATGTTACTTCTGATGGAGATTTAAAAGTATATGGCGGGAAACTCAAAATTGCCATCGGAGGCAGCCAGCCAGACGAAAAAAACGTCACAGATAACACTATTGTTACACAATTTATTGAGTTAATAAAATAAAAAAAACTATAATATTATAAACTAAGATGATAGATGAAGGGACAAGTCCTATTGTTCCTTCTATCCCAATCATACATTTAGAATCTACCTCTCAGCGCTTCCCAATATTGATTTTATACTTTACAGATATTTTTCTGTTATAAAATTTCAGTAATATATCTACACAAAATGGAACCTTTAAATGATCAGCTGTTTTTTCATTTTTTTTACTTCTATTTTATTTCATAAGCATCATTTTGACACAATTATGAAACGGAATGAGAGAATATTCTTGCGCCGATATAGTACTTTGGCAGAAGAAAACACGGCAGTTTATCAGATCCGGATCATCTGTAAAGAAACTGTTCTTTTCTCTAAAGGGATCAAAACTTCCTTATGATTTAAATAGTATAAAATAAATTATTTAATATGAAAAAAACAATCCGCAGAATTCTTTTAAGGGCTGCAGCTGCCGCAATTATTGTATTCGCAATATCTGAAGCAATCGCTCAACAATCCTCAGATAAGCTCCTTTATAAATACGAAGCTATTAATACACATAGCCAGATTTATGACAAATCCTGTATTCCGTCAAGTATAGAAATGGTGCTCAAGCTAAACAAAAAAGTAGATGCCAACTTTTATAATTACCAAAAGATTTGGGAAAATAAAATGGATGGCACATTTGGAAACTTTGATAATTTATTATTAAATGGCATCCGTTTCCATCGTAAGTTCAACACTGTCAGAGACAATAAATTTCCACTTCAAAATCTGTTTAAGACAATTGATACCGAACTTTAAAATGGACGATATGTAATAGTGTCGTTGCCATCTGGCTACGGCTGGCATATGTATGTAATAACAGATAAATTGCCAAATGGCGAATTTGTTGCCTATAGTAAGAATGGCAAAGAAAATTTGATTGAAACAAATGTAAAACAGATAATTACAAAAGTGAAAGGAACAGATATCATGACGTATCGTTTGGAATAAAGAGTTAATCTGTAAGCTTAACTTTAAGAATTGGAGAAATATACAACTTGAGAAGTTTAGCGGTTTTATTTGAGAAAATCATTTTACTACAACCTTAATTTGACCCGTAAGTTCTGTAACTTTTATTTCATTATTATGTAACAGTACATCATTGAAAGTATCGGACATTTAGTCTAAAATATCAATCACTTTCTAATGTATCAAAATTTGCATCTTTTAAACGAAATACTTAAGGTTACTCCGCTTCCTTTGGCGGTTTATACTGGTGAGGACCTTATTGTAGAATTTGTAAATCCTGCAATGATTAATGCCTGGGGAAAAGGTGACAATGTAATTGGAAAAAAATACATTGAGGTGGTTCCAGAAATTAAGTCGCAACTGATACACGATCAGGCTGTAGAAGTCTACAAAACTGGTGTACCCTTTTATGTTACAGATAAAAGAGTTGATTTAATAATTGACGGAACCCTAAAAACGCACTATTATAATTACAGTTTTATTCCGCTTTTTGATCCGGAAGGTGCGGTATATGCCGTGATGAATACCGGAACAGATGTGACAGAACTTCATCAGGCAAAACATCAGAAAGAACTTTCGGAAGAAAAATTAATAATGGCGATAGAATCGTCCGGGCTTGGTTTTTACGAAGCCGATCTAAAAACCAAAAAGGTTACCACTTGTGGTACCTTTAATCATATCTGGTCGGTTGAGAACCAGGATATGACTAGCTGGGATCTTATTTCTAAAATTCATCCCGATGATAAGGAAGCCCGTAATAATGCACATGAAAAAGCAAAACAGACCAATCAGCTTACTTATGAAGCACGAATTATAGAGAAAGATGATATCTCGCGCTGGGTGAAAGTAAACGGCAGATATTTATATGATACGGAAGGAAATCCCGAAAGAATAATTGGACTTGTGCAGGATATCCATACACAAAAAGAATTTGAAGAAGAACTTAAAAAGCAAATTACGAACAATACGCAGGGACTTCAGCGTTCGAACGAGGATCTTTTGCAATTTGCCAATATTGTGAGTCACGATCTAAGGGAACCGATTCGAAAAATAAAGTTTTTTCAGGATCTTTTACGAAAAGAAGTAGAACCTACGATTAATGCGGACATCGAAAAATATTTTAATAAAATACATTATTCTGCTGACAGGATGAATAATATGATTGAAGGAGTGTTAGCTTATTCCACTCTAAACAATCCTGTGAGAAGCATTAAAAATGTCGATCTTAATGAGATTCTGGAGGGTATAAAAACCGATTTGGAATTGGTTATAATGGAAAAAAATGCCGTTTTTATCGCAGATCCACTTCCAAAAGTAGAGGGATCTTCAATCCTTTTGCATCAGCTTTTTTATAATTTGATTCAGAATGCCCTTAAGTTTTCCAAGGCAGATCTGCCTCCGCGCATTACCATATCATCTTCAATTGTAGAGAAAGAAGGTATTGAATATGTTCAGATTCATATAAAAGATAATGGCATCGGACTGGATATTATTTTTGCTGAAAGGATATTTAACGAATTTGAAAGACTTCATTCCAAAGACCAGTTTCAGGGAAATGGTTTAGGTCTGGCGCTTTGCCGTAAAATTGTACAAAGACACAACGGAACAATAAATGCTGTCGGTGAAATAGATAATGGCGCAGAATTTACGGTTACACTTCCTTTAAAACAAAATCGTAACGCAATTTAAAAGTACACCCAGCTTTTATACCATTGGAATTGAACTTCTTTTCCAATACGTAATTATGTCGCTGATCATACTTTTATAAACTGAAAAATTACTTTCTTTTTTAAAGTAACCATTGGCTGATAATTCAAAAGCCCTTTCTACATTTTCAGGAGTTTCTGAAGTACTTAAAAATATATAGGGTACACATTTCCTCGAAAGATGATTATCCTGATTGATCAGTTTTCTTAATTCAAATCCGTCAAGTTTGGGCATATTTATGTCAGAAAGAATCATAAAAGGTCTATTATTCATAGACTTAAGGTACGGTATTACAGTAGTAGGGTCTTCAAAATAAACAATTTTATTTGGATACTCGAGACTATCAAATATGTCCGAAAGAAAATCACGGTCATCCTGATCGTCTTCAACCACTAAAATTTCACCAGATTTATTCATTTTCAAAATTGTCTTTCAGGATTTATTTAATCCAATTTGAATTAGCATGCGGTAAAAGTACTGATTCTCCAAGCAAAAAACAAACTTCAATCGCATTGCCAATTTGTAAAGGTCACGTATTAAGGCAATTTAGCGTTTTCTTTTTTGTTTAATTTTATAAGATATTTCGCCTTTAATGGTATTTAAAATATATTTTTCCACTTAATCTGTTTGGATATAAGTAGCTATTACGTTTCTTTTTAAACGTTCCAGACCTTCAGAAAGCACTTTAATTGGACAGGCAATATTTATACGGAGAAAACCTTCGCCCGCATTTCCGTAGAGTGATCCTGAATTGATCCAGAGTTTTTCATCTTCCAAAAGATTTTTTGCAATTTGATCTGAAGATACTTTTAAAGCGCTGCAATCCAACCAGACCAGATAAGTGGCCTGAAGCGGAACAACCTTAATTTGAGGAAGTTCTGATGTAATGAATTGTGCCAGAAAAATATAATTTTGATAAATATATTCTTTTAAATCTTCCAGCCATTTTTCACTTTTATCATACGCGGCAATCAGGGATTCTATAGCAAACGGACTTAATAATTCCATTTCCTGCATTTGAAGTATGGATTTTATGCCGTTTAGAAAAGCTGTGTTTTGTGTAAAAATATAGCCCACCTGCAATCCTGCCAGATTAAAACTCTTACTAACGGATGCTAATGTAATGGTATTTTTAGCCGAGTGATGGTCTAATGAAGCAAATGGAATATGCCTGTATTCATTAAATACAAGATCACAATGTATTTCGTCTGAAATTACAATAATATTATGCTTTTGGCAGATCGATGCTATGTTTAGCAATTCTTCTTTTGTCCACACGCGCCCGACAGGATTATGGGGATTGCTAATTAAAAGTAATTTAGTGCCTGGATTTGCTGCTTTTCGTTCTAAATCTTCAAAATCAATAGAATAAGAGCCATTACTATAAATTAGATTATTTTCGACAATTTCACGTTCGCAATTTTGTATACTGTTATAAAAATGATTGTAAACCGGAGGCTGAATTATAATCTGATCTCCTTTTTCTGTAAGCGATCGTATGGCAGCAGACAAAGCCGGGATTACACCGCTTACCGGAATTATCGATTCTTTTTCAATGGCAAGCTGGTATCTTTTTTTCCACCATTTTTGTATAGAAATATAAAAATGTTCAGGGGTTTGAGTGTACCCAAAAACACCATGAGAAATCCTGTTTTGCAATGCTTCAATAATTTCAGGCGCTGTTTTAAAGTCCATATCGGCAATCCACATTGGTAAGATATCCAGTGACGAAGATTCCCATTTAATAGCATTTGTATTTTTTCTATCAATGATTTCATCAAAATTGTACTTCATAAAATGTCTTCAATTAAATATTACACGTTACAAAACTGTTGCCCTGAACTATTATTTCACAAGCCGTATACCGCTAAACTGCCATTGAAGCTTTGGATGAAAGAAATTACGATATGTTTTACGACTGTGATTTTTGGGAGTTGCATCAGACGCACCTCGTAAAACCCATTGGTTTACCATAAATTTACCATTATACTCTCCTATCGCTCCGGCTTCTTTTTTATAACCCGGATAAGGCAGATAAGCACTGCTGGTCCATTCCCAGCGTTCGCCCCAATCAAAGAAATCAGACGCCGCTTCCCACTCTGCTTCTGTTGGCAGGCGCATCCCTTTCCAGGCAGCATATGCAGATGCTTCATAAAAATTGATGTGGCATACCGCTGCAACCGGATCAATTTCCTGTAATCCATTTAAGGTGTATTGCATCCATTTTCCATCTATAAAATGCCAGTAAAGCGGTGCTTTTGCGTTTTGCTGTTTGACCCATTCCCAGCCTTCAGAATGCCAGTGACGAAAATCAGAATATCCATCATCTTCAATAAAATGAAGATAATCAGCATTATTTACCAATGTTGTCGCAATTTCATAGGTTTCTAAATAAGTTTTATGCCGGGCCGATTCGTTATCAAAACTAAAGCCATTGCCTTCAAACCCTATTTCGTAAACACCTTCTTTGATCTGTATGAATCCATTGTCCTGAATTTCTTTTTTTTGAAATACAAGTTGGTTGCTGTATGGCGGAAAAAGCGGATTATGACCCAGAATGTATTTTATATCGTAATATAAAAGCTCCTGATGCTGCTGTTCGTGATTTAATCCTAATTCTAATAAAGCAATTAACTCTTCGTCTTCAATTTCATTTTGTAAAAAAGCTTCCATATGCTGGTCGACATAAGCACGGTAACTGTAAACATCAGCAACAGAAGGACGGCTTAAATTACCTCGGTCGGTACGTACGACCCTTGCTCCTACAGTTTCATAATAACTATTGAAAACAAAATTATATTGGGAATTGTACTCTTTATAACCGTTAAAATTAGGCATCAGAATAAAAGTTTCAAAAAACCAGGTGGTATGTCCCAAATGCCATTTGGGCGGACTAACATCTGCTATGGGCTGTACGACATAATCTTCTATTTCAAGCGGACGGCAGATTTCTTCAGAATGTGCCCGTATATTTTTATACTGTTCCAAAAGTGATACAGTACTTATTTTTAGTGTTTCAGCTTCTTTCATAAAAATATAATTAATCAGCGATCCAGAAAGTATCTGCAAACCATTCCTTACTGTCTGTTATGGTATTTATGGTTTTAAAGCCAGAAGAGACGGCCAAATTTTCCATATCATCCAATGAGAATTTCTGAGAAACTTCCATATAAATAACCTCATCTTTCTTAAAATGGAAAGTTTCAGCTCCAATGTTTACTTTCTGATTGTCAAGACTTACAAGATAACTTCTGCAAGCGCCACTTAATGGATCGTAATTTTGATAATGTTCGAATAGCGTCAAATCAAAATTGGCTTTGAGTTCGTTATTTATTCGTTCAAGTAAATTAAGATTAAATGCTGCAGTAACTCCCTGCGGGTCGTTATAAGCTTTTAAAATAATCTTCGGATCCTTCTTTAAATCGAAACCCACTAAAACAATATCTCCTTTGTTGAGGTTTTTTCGCAATTGTTTACAGAATTCGGCAGCCTCACTTAGTTCCATGTTACCGATATTACTTCCTAAAAACAAAACGGCTTTTCTTCGTGCAGACAGTTTGGATGTCTTTTTGAGCATATCAAAATAATCACCTTCAAGGAGTGTGATATCGAGATTTGGAATAGTATCATGAAGTTTCTTGTCTAAAACCGATAATATATTGCCCGAAATATCAATGGGCATATAAGTAAACTGAGCTTTGTTTTTCTTAAGATATTGTAGTAAATGCAATGATTTTGAAGCATCTCCGGCACCAAGTTCTATCAGTTCAAACGGACTATGGTCTCCCGTAATTATTGTAGCGAGATCCTGCGTTTTATTCTGGAAAATATCCATCTCACAGCGCGTAAGATAATATTCCGGCATAGCCATTATTTCCTGAAAAAGTGCATCGCCCTTTTTATTATAAAAATATTTAGATTGTAAATGCTTTGGTTCCTGATGAAGTCCGTCTAAAACATCTTCTAAAAACTGATTATTAGTTTCGACCTCATCATTAATATATATAGTATTGGTATTTAATTGTGATTTCATTGTAATATTTTTTATTGCTTTATAGTAATATAGTTTGCGAGCCCGAAGACTTCAACAATTTCTCTCTACTTAAAGATACGTTTTTATTCCGGCAGTTTGAACTTCTTTGTTTAAATAATAGTAAAAAAAATAGCACAACAAGATTAAGAATCCCTGCTTTAAACGCAAAAAATAAGAGTAAAAAATAAGAGTAAAATTTTTAAACGTACAGAAGAATACTCCGATGATTATGCTTCACCGGAACTTTATATATAAAAAAGTACTGACCGAGTATACCTCGGAAAAAAAATGGGGACACGAGGCCCAAACTTTAATTATAAGACGCCTTTATTGCCAAGATCCTATAACAGTAAGTCAGGGAACAATATTGCGATAATTTACGTTACTTTGAAAAATCAAGAATTTGGGTAATCTAATAAACAGTCACGTTCATCAGAATGAAATTTACAAAATATCATTCAGTACTGTTTTCAGTTCTGCAAAATCACTTGGTTTGGATATATATTTAACATTTACACCATTCTTATTCAGCCACGGCACCATAACTTCCTCTTCGGGAGTAGATACAATTATTACTTCTATGGCAGCAAGTCTTGTATCGCTTTGTAGTCGTTTTAAAAATTCTAATCCATTTATTTGCGGCATATTATAATCCAAAAGTATTAAGTCAGGCAAATTATCTGCCTGAATGAGTTCCTCAAGGGCTAGCTTTGGACTTAGCGAAGTTCGGCATTTCACGTTTTTATCAAGAGACTCAATCGCCTCAATAAAAATTTCTAAATCATCGATATCATCATCGACAAGAAGTATTTCTTTCGTACTCATCTTAATCTTGTTATTATATTTACAATATACGAATCAATTTTAATATAGGTTTTATATAGTGGCAAAAATAAAAATGATTTTTTTTATTCTAATTTATCAAGGGATTATACCGTCAACAACAGGTCTTTGCACATTATTTATCGCACTATTTTTATCGTTCTGATCTTAACTTGCTGCCTTTATTCTGGGAAATAACTTTATAATTAACCCTTGTAATCGGTTCTGATAATCCTGCATCAGCCATTCTTTATAGTTTTTACTGGCGTTATCAATACATTTTACATACTGTTTTACACGCCAGTCGATCTCGGGCTGTAATAACTCTGCCAGTGCAATTGCCTGAGATAAAGTTTCAGCATTATCAAGGCACATTTTTGCATGCTGTCTGATAGACTGCTGAATAACAATTTTTGGTTTTTTATCTAAATCAACCGCCTCATGATAATTACTTTCCACATCAAAAGTCATTTCTAACGTATGGGGAAAGTGTGCGCGTAATTCTGTAGAAATACCATGTGACTGAACAGAAGAACCATTGGATTGATAATGAAGCTGTTTGGCAAATTCTTCCGGACGTTCAAAAACAAATTTCCAGTCAATAGGGTTTTCCCAGGGTCCAAAACGCTGGATGTTATTACCTAAATCTATAATTGAAAAAGTCTTTTTTGACGGAAGCTTCCTTGCGCCGCGTCCCACCATCTGATGGTAAAGCGTGATCGACGTAGTAGCACGGTTAAGAATAACAGTTTGTACAGATGGTTCATCAAATCCGGTTGTAAGGATTGAAATGGAAGATAAAACGGCGTCTTTTGTTTTTTTAAACCATTTCAAAATTTCTTTACGATCTGCATCAGAGGTTTTATTATCGAGATGTCTTATGGGAATGCCGGCTGCGGTAAAAGTTTCAAATACTTTTTGTGATGCTGCAATTCCGGTATTAAAAATAATCGTCTTTTTTCCTGATGCATTTTCTTTATAAGCCTTTAGCAGCAGCTCCTGCATTGCATCTGAACCATATAATTCATTAGAAGAATTTACTGTATAATCGCCATGCAATCCTGTTTTTAAAGAATTGAGCTCTACTTCGTATACATACGATTTAGGTTTAGCAAGAAAACCATCGGCAATCAAATCTGAAATCGTGTCACCTGTTATGAGTTCCTTATAATGTTTTTTCATTGGTTTGGAAACATCAGAACTAAAAGGAGTTGCCGTAACACCTATGACAGACGCTTTTTTGAAAGTACTCATTAATTTTCGAAAAGAATTGTGATGTGCTTCGTCAACAATTACGAGTCCGACACCGTCTGTTTTTATTTTTTTCGATTTTATTCGGTTTCTAAGGGTCTCTACCATCGCAACATGACAATCACATTCCTCTTTAAGATTTTTGGTCTTACTGTTAATGATGCAGTTTTTTACACCCATTTTTTTTAAAGTTGCAGATGTCTGCGTCGCTAATTCCTTGCGATGTGTCAGGATTATTACTTTTTTATTAAACTCCTGAATAAATCTTCTGGCAATTTCAGAAAACACAACCGTTTTGCCTCCGCCTGTCGGAAGCTGATATAATAATTTTATAGTATCACTTTCTATCAGGTGGTCAAAAATTTTATGAATATCTCTTTCCTGATAAGCGTAAAATGAGTTTTTGGATTTTATCTTCGTTTCCATAATGTGCTGTCTTTATACCTGTAAATGTATTATAGTGCAGATACACATTATTATATGATTGTTCCATTATCTTATATTATTAAACTTATATATTATAAAATGAGTTCTCTCTCTAAAAATTCAAAAAATTTATTTACCACAATTAGCATGTTAATTATATAAGTCGAAGCTTTAATTATATAAAATCCATGATAGACACATACCTTATTTTCACATAAGAATTATCCAAAATTATATATGCAGCAACTTTACACAGACATTTATTATAATCCTTTCTTGTTCACATTTGAAAAGTACGGTTTCCGGCACTTTTTGATATTACATTTTCGTAACTGCCGGATCATATAAATCCATTTTAAAAATAAATTAACGCAACAATTCTATTTCTCAATTATTAACTGAGAATCGAATTTTGCGAACTTGGCGGACTGTATAACACAATAAAAACAATTATGATTTATAAAAATGTACTTCAAATAGACGATGATATCGATGACTGCGAATTTTTTATGGAGGCGCTACAGGCGGTCTCAGCTGCAGATTATACTTCCCTTCAAAATCCTGTGGAGGCACTAAACAAACTGATTAGAAAAGAAATTTCACCCGATGTCATATTTTTGGATATTAATATGCCTATTATGTCCGGATTTGAATTTCTGGTAGCGATCAAACAACAGGATATCTTAAATAATATTCCCGTAATAATTTTTTCGACTTCATTATTTGATGAAATAAAAATTAAAGCCAGAAATTATGGCGCAACTGGCTATATATCAAAACCGAGCGATCTGAACGAATTAAAAAAGATTCTTACGCAGTACGTACATTAATGATCCATACCGTTTTTTAAGTATGCTGACGCAGGTATTGGTATAAATTATATTATTTTTTTTGTTACTTTTAGTGCAGAACGCCGGATATTGGCTTTTGCAGAACAGCTATGAAACTATCAGCTCAGATTATTTTAGCCTTTATCCTCGTTATCCTGCTTTCAGCAGCAGATTCGTATACGAATTATCGAATGGCACGTAAGGTAAATCTTAACTCCCAGTTTCTTTCGCATTCAGAAGCTGTCATTCGAAATTCAAATAAAACACACCGCACAATCCTTGAAATGCAGAGCGCAGTCCGCGGATTTCTTCTAACCAGTGATCCTGCTTTTCTGGAATCTTATTACAGCGGACTGAAAAATGTGCCGCGTTACCTTATCGAACAACGCAGACTTACAGGCAACAATGAAGTCCAGACGTCTATTCTGGATTCTATAACCTCCCTGCATAATGAATGGCTTGATTATACTTCGGAACTGATAGTTGCAAGAAGAGAAAACTCATCTGCTTATATGCAGTTATTTGAGAACAAGCTAAAAAAACATGTCGGGAAAAATATTAATGACTCGATAAGCAAAAAATTCAAGACATTTGATAAAATCGAATATAAGATTCGCAGGCACCACAGCGATATGCTCCTCTACTCCTTAAACAAAACGAGAACCTACTCTCTGATTTTTCTTTTACTTACCATTTTTGTGGGAATCTGCAGCACTGCCTACATAGTAATCATGATTACCAACCGCATTGCTTCTATGGTACATCAGGCTGATACTATTTCCAAAGGACACTTTACTATTGTAAATGACACTAAGAATGATGAATTAAGTGCACTTTCATCGTCATTAAATATAATGTCGCACCGACTTGAGAAAAACATTCATGAACTGGAGAATAAAAACGAAGAACTTAATAAATTCGCTTACGTAGTTTCTCATGATTTAAAGGCGCCATTGAGGGGGATTTACAATGTCATCTCCTGGATTGAAGAAGATTTATCAGATGAGCTCTCTCCTACCTTAAAAAACTATCTGAAAATAATTCCCGCAAGAACCCAGCGTATGGAAGCGTTAATTAATGGGCTGCTCGATTACGCGCGCATCAATCGCAGGACAAATCCGGAATTGGTTGACACAAATGCGCTTGTATATGAAATTACACAGTCAATTGTTCCGAGAAATTTTAAGCTGCTCATTCATGGTCTTCCTGAATTGTATACGGAACGCTTAAAACTCGAACAGATATTTTCTAATCTGATTAGCAATGCTGTTAAATATTCTAAAACAGAAAATCCAGTTATAGAGATTAAATGCGAAAATTTAGATACAGTTTACCAGTTTTCAGTAAAAGATAATGGAATCGGGATTGCACCTGAATACCATCACAAAATTTTTGAAATTTTTCAGACATTGCGCGAAAAAAACGAAATTGAAAGTACCGGAATCGGTCTGGCGATTGTCAAAAAAATTATAGATGACCGAGAAGAACAAATTAATGTAAAATCCAGTCCCGGTGAAGGAACAGAATTTATTTTCACCTGGAGCAATACTCCTATATAATGAAGACCCCGACAATTCTCCTTATTGAAGATGATGAACTCGATATCATATCTGTTGAGCGTTCTTTGAAAAAGCTTATGATTGATTATGCTTTTCATACGGCGTACAATGGCCTTGAAGCCTTAAAGATGCTGCGGGATGAAGTAAGTCCGCTTATACCCGATGTTATTCTGCTGGATATTAATATGCCAAAAATGAATGGTATCGAATTCCTTAAAATAGTACGAACAGATGATAAACTTAAAAATCTAAAGGTGTTTATTATGACTACCTCTTCAGAAAGTACCGACAGAGATACCGCAGAAGATTTAGGCATTTCAGGCTACATTATAAAACCACTCAATTATACAGACAACACCAAAAGACCTGACTCGATGGATGCATTTGTGCAATTTCATCTGAGAAAAATAATATTAGACGAAAACATATAACGCCAAAACATTTCAGTAAATAATCAATACTCCCAAACCAATATATCAACTCCCCCAGTTATGAAAAAAACCAAACCAACTAACAAAACGGCCGAAAGCGAAATCCATATTGCTTTGCCTGTAATTACAGAGGTAAAAGGATCCGGCCGTAAAAGAAAAAAAGAATCAGAAGAAGAATCTATTCTATCTGACGCCGAATTTTTAAAAATTTTAATGAAAGTTAAAAACGGTAATTTTTCACAACGTTTTCCTACCGATCAAAACGGAATGAAAAGATCTATCTGTGATACCTTAAATGAAATCATAGATTTGAATGAAAGAATGGTTTTTGAATTTCAGAAAGTTGGAAAAAGCATCGGTAAACAAGGAAAGTTAACCAACCGCGTTGTTCTTGATGGCGCCCGCGGATCGTGGAGTTCCTGTGTTGATTCTGTTAATACCTTAATTTCAGATCTTGTACATCCAACAATCGAAATTGCCCATGTAATCACTTCTGTTGCAAAAGGAAATTTATCTCAGGAAATGCCGCTTTCTATTGAAGGGAATCCGCTTCAGGGAGAATTTCTTCGAATTGCAAAAGAAGTAAACGGAATGGTAAAACAGCTTAATTTGTTTTCTATGGAGGTGACCCGTGTGGCACGTGAGGTGGGTACTGAAGGAAAACTGGGAGGTCAGGCTAAAGTGAGAGGTGTTGGTGGTGTGTGGAAAGATTTGACCGATTCTGTAAACAAAATGGCCTCTAACCTTACGGGTCAGGTGCGAAATATTGCCGATGTAACAACAGCGGTGGCAAAAGGAGATTTATCTAAAAAAATTACCGTAGACGTAAAAGGAGAAATTCAGGAATTAAAAAATACCATCAATACCATGGTGGATCAGCTGAACTCCTTCTCTTCTGAGGTAACCCGTGTAGCGCGTGAGGTAGGAACTGAAGGAAAACTGGGTGGTCAGGCGCAGGTAAAAGGTGTCGGAGGAACCTGGAAAGATTTAACCGATTCGGTTAACCAGATGGCATCTAACCTTACGGGTCAGGTGCGTAACATTGCAGATGTAACAACAGCAGTGGCAAAAGGCGATCTTTCTAAAAAAATTACCGTTGACGTAAAAGGAGAAATCCTTGAGCTTAAAGACACCATTAATACCATGGTGGATCAGCTGAACTCCTTCTCTTCTGAGGTAACCCGTGTGGCACGTGAGGTGGGTTCGGAAGGAAAACTGGGTGGTCAGGCAAGAGTTCGTGGTGTTGGTGGCGTTTGGAAAGATTTGACCGACTCTGTAAACCAGATGGCTTCTAATTTAACCGGTCAGGTACGTAATATTGCCGAAGTAACAACAGCGGTAGCAAAAGGTGACCTTTCTAAAAAAATTACAGTAAACGTTGAAGGAGAAATCCTCGAATTAAAAAATACCATCAATACCATGGTGGATCAGCTGAACTCTTTTGGTGCCGAGGTAACCCGTGTGGCACGTGAAGTAGGTTCTGAAGGAAAACTGGGAGGTCAGGCCAAAGTAAAAGGTGTCGGCGGAACATGGAAAGATTTAACCGATTCGGTTAACCAGATGGCTTCCAACCTAACCGGTCAGGTACGTAATATTGCTGAGGTAACAACGGCTGTGGCAAACGGAGATTTGTCTAAAAAAATTACGGCTGTAGCCGAAGGAGAAATCCTGGAGCTTAAAAAAACCATTAATACGATGGTGGATCAGCTGAATTCCTTCTCTTCTGAGGTAACCCGTGTGGCGCTTGAGGTAGGAACCGAAGGAAAACTGGGAGGTCAGGCTAAAGTAAAAGGTGTCGGCGGAACATGGAAAGATTTGACCGATTCTGTTAATCAGATGGCATCTAACTTAACCGGTCAGGTACGTAATATTGCGGAGGTAACAACAGCGGTGGCAAAAGGAGATTTATCACGCCAGATTACGGTTGATACCAAAGGGGAAATCCTTGAGCTTAAAAATACTATTAATACAATGGTGGGTCAGCTGAATTCATTTGCTTCTGAGGTAACCCGTGTAGCACGTGAGGTTGGTACTGAAGGAAAGCTGGGAGGTCAGGCTCAGGTTGAAGGTGTCGGCGGAACATGGAAAGATTTAACAGACTCGGTAAACCAGATGGCATCCAACTTAACCGGTCAGGTACGTAATATTGCCGAAGTAACAACAGCGGTAGCAAAAGGAGATTTATCGCTCCAGATTACGGTTGACGTAAAAGGAGAAATTTTAGAATTAAAAAATACCATCAATACCATGGTGGATCAGCTTCGAGGTTTTGCTTCGGAGGTAACAAGGGTTTCACGAGAAGTAGGAACAGAAGGAAAACTGGGAGGCCAGGCGAACGTACCGGGAGTTGCAGGAACCTGGAAAGATTTAACCGATTCGGTGAATCAAATGGCCGGAAACCTTACCGCTCAGGTACGTAATATTGCCGATGTGGCGATTGCCGTTGCTAACGGTGATATGTCGAGAAAAATTACGGTGGACGTGCGTGGAGAAATTCTTCAGTTAAAAGAAACTCTAAATACCATGGTGGACCAGCTTCGTGAGTTTGCCTCTGAGGTAACCCGTGTAGCGCGTGAAGTAGGTACAGAAGGAAAATTGGGAGGTCAGGCAAACGTACCCGGAGTTGCAGGAACCTGGAAAGATTTGACCGATTCGGTGAATCAAATGGCGGGTAACTTAACCACGCAGGTACGTAATATTGCTGAGGTAACCATTGCCGTGGCAAATGGAGATATGTCTAAAAAAATTACTGCCGACGTTCGTGGAGAAATCCTGCAATTGAAGGAAACCGTAAATACGATGGTGGATCAGCTTCGTGCCTTTGCCTCTGAGGTAACCCGTGTGGCACGTGAGGTAGGAACCGACGGAAAACTGGGCGGACAGGCTTTCGTACCCGGAGTTGCAGGAACCTGGAAAGATTTGACCGATTCGGTGAATCAGATGGCGTCTAACTTAACCGGTCAGGTACGTAATATCGCCGATGTAACAAAAGCTGTAGCAAATGGTGACCTTTCTAAACAAATTACCGTTGACGTAAAAGGAGAAATTCTAGATTTGAAGAACACATTCAATACGATGGTGGAACAGTTAAATTCGTTTGCTTCTGAAGTAACGCGTGTAGCGCGTGAGGTAGGAACCGAAGGAAAACTGGGCGGACAGTCGGAAGTAAAAGGTGTTGCAGGAACCTGGAAAGATTTAACGGATTCTGTTAACGTTATGGCATCCAACTTAACAGGTCAGGTTCGTGGAATTGCCAAAGTAGTAACCTCGGTAGCCAAAGGAAATCTGAAACAAAAACTTTCTATCGATGCCAAAGGTGAAGTAGCGCAATTAACCGATACTATTAACGAAATGATTGATACGCTGGCCACTTTCTCCGATCAGGTTACTACTGTGGCGCGAGAAGTAGGTGCCGAAGGAAAACTGGGTGGTCAGGCCAATGTACCGGGAGCTTCGGGTACATGGAAAAACTTAACGGAAAACGTTAATCAGCTGGCTGCAAATCTGACTACTCAGGTACGTGCTATTTCTGAGGTTGCTTCTGCTGTAACACAAGGGGATTTAACGCGAACAATTGGTGTGGAAGCAAAAGGTGAAGTTGAAGCTTTAAAAGATACCATCAACCAGATGATTTCCAACCTGAAAGCAACAACGCTTCGTAATCAGGAACAGGACTGGCTGAAATCGAATTTAGCAAAGTTTACGCAAATGCTTCAGGGTCAGAAAGAGTTAAATGCTGTAACGAGAAAAATTTTATCAGAACTTGCTGCGGTTGTAACGGCACAGCACGGTCTTTTCTATATTCTGGAAGAAGGCGAAGATTTTATGGATTCAAAACTTAATCTGATCGCTTCATACGCTTATATAAAAAGAAAAAATTCCCGTGAGCAATATGCCATGGGCGAAGGCTTAATTGGTCAGGTTGCGGTAGAAAAAGAAAGAATTATTTTAAGCAATATTCCAAAAGATTATATCCGAATCAACTCTGGTTTGGGAGATGCAAGACCAACAGACGTTATCATTCTTCCGGTTCTTTTTGAAGGAAGACTAAAAGCCGTTATTGAATTGGCTTCTCTTGATACTTTTAGTCAGATTCACCTGGATTTCCTTGAAGGACTAACAGAAAGTATTGGTATTGTAATTAATACCATTGAATCAAATTCCAGAACAGAAGAATTACTGGTACAATCGCAATCATTGGCAAGTGAGCTGAAAAGTCAGCAGGAAGTATTGAAAAATACAAATGAGGAACTGGAAGAAAAAGCCATTTTGCTGGCCAACCAAAAGGAAGAAGTGGAATTTAAAAACCAGGAAGTTGAGGTTGCCCGAAAAGCACTGGAAGAGAAAGCAGATCAGCTGACTTTAACCTCCAAATACAAATCGGAATTCCTTGCTAATATGTCGCACGAATTAAGAACTCCTCTAAACAGTTTACAGATTCTTGCGAATGAATTAATTGCCAACAGGGACGGAAATCTATCTGAAAAACAAATTCAGTTTGCCAAAACAATTAACTCATGCGGTGATGACCTTATTCAATTAATTAACGATATTCTGGATCTTTCTAAAATTGAGTCCGGTTATATTTCTGTCGACTATAACCCGATTAGTTTTAATGAAATAAGCCGATTTGTAGAATCGACCTTCAACCCTATTTCTCAGGCAAAACATCTTAATTTTGAAATCAGCATGGATCAAAACCTGCCTGAAGTTATGGAAACCGATTCACAGCGACTGAACCAAATTCTTAAAAATTTATTGTCAAATTCATTTAAATTTACAGAAAAAGGAGAAGTAAAACTTAATATTTATAAAGCAGAAAAAAATTGGAAAACCAAAAATGCCAGTCTGGATAATGCCGAAGCAGTGGTTGCATTTGAAATTTCAGATACCGGAATTGGTATTTCTAAAGAAAAGCAAAACATCATTTTTGAAGCTTTCCAACAAGCCGAAGGATCTACGAGTCGTAAATACGGTGGAACAGGTCTTGGACTTTCTATCAGCCGTGGTCTTTCTGATTTATTAGGCGGTAGTATCGAACTGGAAAGTGACTCTAATATCGGAAGTAAATTCACCCTATTCCTTCCATTGAAATTCGTTCATATTCCTGAAATCGACGACATTACAGTTAATGATGAAACCAATGTGCTTCACGCAGGAAAAAGCCGACTGAAATCACTTCCTTCTGCAAGTTTCAATAAATCGGATATCGATTTGTATTTTGCGGATGAAATTGGTGATGACCGAACCGATATTAAACCTGAGGACACCATTGTTTTAATTGTTGAAGATAATATTACATTTGCCAAAATTCTGCTGGAAAGAGCCCATCAGCACAATATAAAAGCCATTGTGACAACCAAAGGAAATGACGTAATTGATTATATTAATCATTTTCAGCCTCATGCCATAACTATGGATCTTAATATGCCGGACACCAGCGGATGGAAAATTCTGGACAGGTTAAAAACCGATTTTACACTGCGTCATATTCCTGTCTACATTATTTCGGGCGAGGACGAGCGAAACAAAGGTCTGAAACGAGGCGCCAGAAATTTCCTTATCAAACCGGTAAAAAACGATATTTTAAATTCGCTTTTTAATGATATACACGATCTTAAAAACAAAAAAGATAAAAATGTGCTCGTTGTAGATGATAATCCGGATGAACTGGAACGAATTAAAAATGCCATTCATGGAGAAGATATTACAATCGTAACAGCAGCAACAGCCAAAGAAGCAATTCAGTTTATAAAAGAGAAATCTTTTAACTGCATTATTTTAGATTTAGTTCTTCCTGATGCAGACGGACTGGATTTAATTACCGATCTTGAAAACAATATCAGCGGTCAGGAAACAGCGGTAATCATTCATTCGGCAGGAGATGTCAATAAAAAGCAACGCAGTAAACTCAACCGTTTTGCGCACAGTATTATTACGAAAAGTGCAACATCAATGGAAGAGCTTATAGACCAGACTGCCCTTTTCATGCATCGTATTCATACAGAACTTCCGCAGGAAATGAAGCAAAGAATAGAAACCTATTATTTGAAAGAAGATGTGCTTACAAATAAAAAAGTGCTTCTTGTAGATGATGATGTGCGTAATTTATTTGCCCTTACTACTGCCCTCGAACGTTTCGGATTAGATGTTATAAGTGCAGAAAGCGGTCATGAAGCAATAGAAATTTTAAATGACGATAATTCGATTGATATTGTCCTGATGGATATCATGATGCCCGAACTTGACGGATACGAAACGATGAAAATTATTCGTAAAAACAACAAACATAAAGACCTTACTATCATTGCAGTTACAGCAAAAGCAATGAAGGGTGACAGACAGCGATGCATTGAGTCGGGAGCATCTGATTATATTACAAAGCCGGTTAATGTGGAACAATTATCTTCTTTAATGAGAGTATGGCTAAAATAATTACTGATATGAAAGACTCCGTTGAAAAATATCCGGTAAAAATTTTAATAGTAGACGACAAAAAGGAAAACCTGCTGTCGCTGCAGGTTGTACTTGCCGATAAAGGCTACGAACTCGTTGAAGCATCATCGGGTAAGGACGCTTTGCGAATACTTTTAAAAAGCCAGGATTTTGCCATTATACTGATGGATGTGCAGATGCCGGTCATGGACGGATTTGAAACAGCAGAACTCATCCGCGAAAGCGATAAACTTAAAGATGTACCGATTATTTTTTTAACAGCAAACATGAATACATCCGATTATATCTTTAAAGGATATCAGTCTGGTGCTGTTGATTATATGATAAAACCGCTTTCGTCTGAAATCCTTCAGGCGAAAGTCATGGTTTTTGCTGATCTCTACAGAAAAAACAGAGAACTCCGACAAAAAGAGCAGGAAACCAATTTATTGAATGCCAAAATAATTAAATCCAATCAGGAATTGTCTGCCCAATATGCGGCAATTGAAAAATTTGCGGCCGAATTGCAGAGGAAAAATGCAGAACTGGACGCCTTTGCCCACATTTCGAGTCATGATCTTCAGGAACCTTTGCGTAAGATTGAAACTTTTACCAATATGATTCTGACCCGTGAATATGACAATCTGAGTGCAGACGGTAAGGCAAAATTTGACAGAATTCTGCATGCCGCAAAAAGAATGCGTGATTTAATTAACGATCTGTTGGCCTTTTCTAATACAAATGAGACAGATCGGGTTTTTGAAAATACAGACCTCAATCATATAATTGAAAATGTCAAAACGGCATTAGAAGAAAATTTAAAAGAAAAAAATGCGGTCGTCGTTACTGATTTTCATGGAATGGTCAGTATTATCCCTTTTCTATTTATTCAGCTTGCAGAAAATCTTTTAAACAATGCTTTAAAATTTTCGCAAAAAGATATTCCGCTTCAGGTGGAAATAAAAAGCCGTACCGGATTCGGAGTAGAATTTCAGAATGATAAATTGCAGCCTCATCAAAACTATTGTCATATCAGTTTTAAAGATAACGGAATTGGTTTTGAACCTGAACACGGTGAAAAAATATTCGGTGTTTTTCAAAGGTTACACAGTAAAGACACCTATGAAGGAACAGGAATTGGTCTCGCTATTGTAAAACGAATAGTCGAATGCCATAACGGAATGATTGCTGCACATGGACAACCTATGCAGGGAGCAACGATTAATATCTACATTCCACAATAAATTTTACAATTTAAACTCTGATGCAAAGACCTTAAAATCTTCTGAATCAGAGTTTAATTTTTTCTTTCGAAATTATAGAAGCTAGTTTTAAGACCTTTATAAATAACCACGCCCGTCAGAATCACTGAGTCGGCGAAATGTAACACTTGAAAGGATTGTAATGGCTGCCAGTACAATGAAAGTATAATGAAATGATTCTACAATACTAAATCCTACAGTTTCAGATCCAAAGAAAGACAAAACCAAACTCGCCGCCGAAACCCCGAAACTTATCGATAACTGCTGCATAATTACCAGCATAGTGTTTCCACCGCTTTTTGTATTATCATCGAGATCGACAAGTGTAATGGTATTCATGGCCGACATTTGTATCGAAGTAAAAAAGCCATAAAAAACCATCAGAATAATATAATAAATTAAAGGAGTATCACGCTCTACAAATCCTAGTATAATTAAAACGACTCCGAGTAATATCGTATTACTAATAAGAACGGTGCGATAACCTAAAGCTTTGATAATACGAACCATAAACGGCTTTATCGCCACATTGGCAAGTGCAGACGGCAATAAAAGCAATCCCGACACCGAGGCAGAATAGCCAAAACCAGTTTGCAGCATAAGCGGCAAAAGTAATGGAAGTCCTCCGATTCCCAGTCTGGTTATAAGACTGCCCGTTAAGCCCACTCTTAAAGTTTTAATATTTAATAATCTTAGGTCAATTATTGGCTTTTCAGTATGTTTATAATGATAATAATATAAAGCTGCGAGTGCATTAAAAAGCAATAATCCTCCCAATATAATAAACCAGTTTGTCAAACCTCCGCTTACGAGTTCAAGCATCATAGTAATCACAATTAACGCTAAACTAAAGTAGATAAGGCCACGGAAATCAAACTTTCCTACTGCCTTTTTAAAATTGGGCATAATTCTTTTTGCCATTGAAATACCTATGATTCCAATAGGAACATTGACCAGAAAAATCCAGTGCCAGGAAAGATTATCAGAAAGAAATCCTCCTAAACTGGGTCCCACCACCATTCCCAAAAGACCAAAAATGGTAATAAAGTTCATGGTTTTCAGCAGTTTGCTTTTCGGATATTGATATAAGATAGCCAATCGGGCAATAGGTACCATCATAGAAGCACCGATAGCCTGCAATACACGGGATAAGTTAAAAGTAAGAAGATTTACAGAAAGTGCGCAGCACAGTGATCCGGCTACGAAAAGTGCAACCGCTGTCATAAACATTGTTCTTGTACCAAACTTATCTGCCAGCCAACCTGAGAGCGGAATAAACAAGGCAAGAGTCAATGCGTAAATCACAATAACCGAATGCATTTGAGAAGGAGAATATTGCATGTCTTTGGCAATGGATGGAAGCGACGTATTTAGAATTGTTCCGTCTAAAGACTGAATAAACATGGCTACAGCCGTTACCCAAGGCAGTAAATGAGCCGCTGTCCTGTTTTTCTTCTTTTTGATTTGTTTCTTCTCTTCCTTCGTAACTGATTCCATATTTTTAATTTGTGCGCCCAAATAATTTTCAGGTTAAATTTCGAAAATTAAAAACTGCTAATTATTACAGCAATTAGGTTGATTTTTATATAATTATTGAAACAGAACTAAACAGATTCTCTGCTAATTATATAAGGCAGATTATTAATTATATAACAAAAATCGCTGTAATTCTTCTAGTTTAGTATACTGTAATATTAACTGAAAAATTCTTATGGAAAATTTAATAAATGAGGAAAACCTCGATGAAATTAGAGAACTTATTGAAAGTAAAATCGCCAATATTCCTGGACATTATATTTTATGCGGAGCGCTAGGTTCCTTACTATTATCTGCTTACCTTGATAAAACAGGTAAAAAACAAGCGGCCTCTTTTATTGGAAAACTTTCAATTCCAATTATCGGAATCGGTCTTGCAAAATACAAAGATGTGATAAAGTCTGGACTGGAAGACAATTTTGAATCTGTTGCTAACGGAGCAGAAAATCTTGTCAATTCAATTAAAACTGAAAACAGCTCTGTTCACAATTAAGCAATAGCTGTACTGAAAAAAATAAAAAACATGTTTCTTTTCATTTATGAGAGGAACATGTTTTTATTTTATACATGAATTTGCATTCTTTTACACCGAAGACTTTTTACTTTCTTTAAGAATGCTGCATTGCAAAAACTATGATTTTATAATTTCTCTGATTTTACAGGTTTCAAAAAAATCATACGCTCTTTTTTCAGCGTACGAATAAGTGGAGTTGCGCATAGGAAAGGCACAATGTCCTCCGTATTTTGGGGTTTCTAAATAAACATAAGCACTGTTTTGGGCAATAACTCTCGGATAACATCTTTCGCCAAGAAAAGGATCATCAAGTGAATTGATAATTAAAACCGGAGTCGTGATGTTTTCGAGAGAAAATTCGGGAGAAACCTGCTGGTAATAATCATCCCGACTTGCAAATCCATGCAATGGCGCCGTAAAATACTGGTCAACTTCATCAAAAGAAGAAATTTTATCAATCTGATCGCGGTTTATAAAATCCGGAAACTGTTCTGCTTTGTGTTTCAGTTTCCTTTTAATATCAATAGTAAAATTTTTGAGGTAAACCCGGTTAAAACCTTTCTTAAGTTGGGCCGCACTTGTTGCAATATGCGTTGGAACCGAGATAGAAACTGCTGCCTTAATACGCTCGTCTACTTTTGTCCAACCTAAATAATTGAGAAGCTGGACTCCTCCCATGGAATAGCCAATTAAGTAAACGTCTTCAAAACCTTTTTTTAAAACAAACTGAACCACTTCGTCAAGATCATCTACTGCACCGTGGTGATATAGCCTTGGCAAACGGTTCATTTCTCCACCGCAGGTTCTGTTATTCCATGCGAAAACCGAAAAATTTTTCTGCTGAAAATACGCAGCACAGCTATTATTGTAAGTTCTGCGAGAATCGCCTTCTAAACCGTGACATAAAATAACGGCTTTTTTCGAATCATTCAGGATAAAATCTATGTTGATAAAATCTCCATCTTTTAACTCCTGTTTTTCTCTGGTATACCCGGGAACTTCAAATTTTTTGAACAAAGCGGCATAAATGGTAGAAACATGCCTGTTGCGATGAAGTATAGAAGGAAAATTATATTCTGACTGTTCTACTAAAGGCATAAGACAAAAATTTGTTGTTATACAAATCTAAGAAATCAATCAATAGATAAGACGATACTGACTTTTTATTTTATGTAAAAACAACTTCTCTGAGCATATAAGTTTATTAGCATCAAATAATTTCAATATAAAAAGTAAAATGGCGCCAACTGAAATCGTTGACGCCATTTTTATAATTTGAGGATTAACTGGTTATTTTACATCAAACCATAGTTTCGTTGTCAATAAATCTTTACCCTGAGCAGCTACTGCCGCCTGATAACTGGTTCCGTTTAATGATTGCTCCGTTCCCGGATAAAAGAAACGAGACGGAATCTGTCCGTCCAAGACAGTATTTGGACCGGCTGTCAGAACAGGATAATCCAATCTTCTCCATTCGGTAAAAGCATCCAGACCCTGACCGTAAAAAGCAATCCATTTTTGCGTCCCTATTGATTTGGCAAAATTTGTTGCATCGTATTTTACAGAAGCCTGATTTAAATAATTTGTAATCGTTGCTGCATCTGTAATTCCGAATTGATTAAAAGAGGCCGTAATAGCATTTTTATAAAGCTGCTCCGGATCTCCGGATATGTATCCACGCGCTGCTGCTTCTGCAAGATTAAAAAGCGTTTCAGAATAGGAAACAATAACAGCAGGAGATGTCGAAGTCAGAAAATAAGTCCCGGGTTTTGATGTTTTGGCAAATCCCTGACTATTAGCATCACTGTTTGATAATCCGTTTGCGCCTCCAACATAAGTTCCTACACTTGCATCTGACGGTAATTGTGCATAAACCGGTAAGCGCGGATCTGAAAATTCTTTTAATTTGTCTACCATGGTTTTCGAAATACGAAAATCATCACGAGTTTCAAACCAGGCAGAAGCCGGATTTTGCTGCGGCGAACTGATATACGTAAACTTAAAGGTATCGTTATTGCTTGTAAAAACGCCTGCTGCATCAGCTGTTGCATCAATCGCAGCCTGTTTTGCCAAAACAGGTTCACGATCCGAAATTCGCAACGCAATTCTTAAACGCAGCGAATTTACCAGTTTTTTCCATTTTAAGATATCGCCTTTATAAACCAAATCTCCGTTCACTGTTCCGCTTGCTGTATTAAGTAACGTCTGAGCTTGTTTCAGATCTTCCAGTAATCCTGTATAAACGTCTTTTTGAGTGTCGTACGCCGGAGTTACCTTTAAACCCGCTTCTTTATACGGAATGCTTCCGTAAGCATCTGTTAACAATAAAAATGTCCAGGAACGCAATGTTAAAGCGATTCCTTTGTAATTGGAATTGGCCTGACCATCCGGAAAATTGATAATCGTGTTCAGATCTGTAATCAGAGTTGCATATCCTTTATCCCACAAAGTAGTAAATGAAGCGTTAGAAACATCATAACGATCTGGTTCTGTGTACTGAATTTTAGCCCAGTGCTGTACAAACAACAAAGAAGAATTAAAATTGTTCACATCTCCCCAGTATAAATCTGCCCCTTGTTTTAGTGATCCTGTCAATAAATACGGAGCCAGAGGTGTCTCCGTTGCATTTGGATTTTTGTTGATATCATCCAGACTGTCGCTGCAGGAAGTGAAAGCCAGAGCAAACACCACGATATATGAAAGTTTTTTAAACATGATTCGTTTTTTTAAAATTTGACATTAAGATTAAGACTGAAATTTCTCGTAGTTGGTAAAGCTAAACTTTCCAATCCCTGAGCATTTCCTGTGTTGAAAGCCGTTTCAGGATCTATGTTTGGTGCATCTTTGTATATAAAGAATAAGTTACGGCCTGTAGCAGTAAGACTTGCGCCCGTTAATCCTAATTTTCTAATTAAATCCTTATTGAAATTATAAGTAAGTCTTATTTCTCTCATTTTTACAAAAGTAGAGCTGTAAATGTATGCTTCACTAATGTTGTATGATGCTTTGTAATATTCCTGTGCACTAATAACTTTATTATTTGCAGTTCCGTCGGCATATACTCCGTTAAAAATCATTCCGTCGTCGTAAACGGTAACACCCGCTGGAGCAGCTCCTCCAGTTACCAAAGTTTTCTGATTTGCTGTATTATCAGAAGGATAATAGTAACTTAATCCCCCATTAGCAGCATCACGTCCCGGCATAGTCTGCGCTAAAACTCCGGTATAATTTCCGGTTCTGTTTGTTCCTGAGAAAAGCTCTCCTCCTACACTGGCATCAACTAAAAATGACAATTCCAGATTTTTATAGGTCAGCGTATTAGTAAGTCCTGCTAAATAATCAGGCGTATAATGTCCTAAAACTCTTTTTGTCGGATCTGCTTTTGGCAAACCATTGGCGCCCACCACAATGTTTCCGCTGGCATCACGCTCGTAAGCAGTTCCGTAAAGCGCTCCGTAAGCCTGTCCTACAGATGCTAAAACATCGACACCTCCGGATGTACCTATAGTATAGTTTTGAATTTGTTTCTCATAATCCAAAATTTCAACTTTACTTTTGTTTTTCGAATAATTTAAAGCCACATTCCATTTGAAATTTTCGGTTTGAACAGGATTTCCATCCAATTGAACCTCAATACCCTGATTATTAATTTTACCGGCATTAATTAATTGTGAAGTATAACCGCTGGAAGCTGTAGTTTTTATTTCTAAAATCTGATCGAAACTGTTCGTGCTGTAATACGCAGCATCAAAATGAAGTCTGTTTTTCCAGAAAGAAGCTTCTAAGCCAACTTCAGATGAACGCGTTGTTTCCGGTTTTAAATTTTCATTTAGTTTTCTTTGAGATGAAGTCTGAATCGGATTTCCGTCAAAAGCAGTCTGAAAATTATAAACTGTGGCCAATTGGTACGGATCTGCATCATTACCCACTTCAGACCAGCCCCCTCTTACTTTTAAGAAATCTAGCGTACTGCTTTTCAAATTCAAAGCTTCAGAAAGAATTAAACTTCCGTTGACAGAAGGATAAAAATAAGATCTGTTGCTGCTTGGCAATGTAGAAGACCAGTCATTACGTGCTGTAAGGTTTAAGTACGCATAATTTTTATATCCAAATTGTGCCGAAGCATAAGTACTATACACTTTCAGTCTTGATAATGTATTTGATGAGGTTAAGGGATCACGTGAATTTGTTAAGGTATACAAATCCGGCACAGCTAAACGAGGTGCCTTCTGATAGTTGTTGGCATCGCTGTGGCTACGAACATTAAATCCGGCAAGCGCATCCACAGTAAAATCTTCAGCAATCTTTTTCGTATAGGTAAAAATTCCTTCCGTATTTTGTTCTTTTACCGTATAAGCATCTTCGGCATAAGATCCGAAAGGTGTTCCGTTTGTACCATACTTAATCGTGTATTTTCTACGGTCGTTGTAATAATCTACTCCTGTGCGGAATTTAAAATTTAATCCTTCTGCCAGTTTTGCATCTAAGTGGATATCTCCAATTAAACGATTACGTTGTTGACTTGTAGTGTTATAATAAGCGTTCCAATACGGATTGCTGTAATAACTGTTATTCCAGTTCACCTCTCTGTTATTTTTCAGTTCATTGATGTCAACCTGACGTCCGAACCATAAAAACTGTAACATTACTCCGGCAGCACGACCTCCGGAAGGACCACCAGGAAGAGCCGGTGACTCTGTAACAATATAATTACCGGTTACGCCTACTTTTACACCTTTTGCAATTTGGTAATTTGCATTAAAAGAAACGTTTGTTTTATTAATTTCACTATTAGGAACGGTTCCTAATTGTTTCTGATTGTTTACTCCCAAACGGAAATCTGATTTTTCGTCTGCTTTCGCAACCGATATACTATTATCATACGTAATACCGGTATTAAAAAAATCTTTCACATTATTAGGATGAGCTACAAACGGAACCGCAACACCATTAGATGAAAATTGAGGAATCAGACGACCGTCTAATTTTGGTCCCCAGCTTTCATCAACTCCGTCGTTAATTCCGCCCCCTTTACCATCTACATAACTAAACCTTCCGTTTGATCCTTGTCCAAATGAATTCTGAAAACTTGGTAAAGTGGCCACTTGCGACACGGTTATTCCTGTGCTAAAGTTTACTCCAATTCCTTTTTGACCTTTTCCGGACTTAGTGGTAATCAAAACTACACCATGTGCCGCGCGCGATCCATAAAGCGCTGCGGCATTTGGCCCTTTTAAAACGGTCAGTGTCTCAATATCCTGCGGATTTAAATCGGAAATCGCATTTTTAAAATCACGCGTTGCTCCTCCTGCATTCAATTGCGAATTATCTACCGGAACTCCATCCACTACAAAAAGCGGCTGGTTATTTCCTGCAATAGAGGTTTCTCCACGAATAATAATACGGGAAGATCCCATATCTCCCTGAGAATTGGTGATACGCACACCCGCTACTTTCCCGGAAAGACTGTTTAAGAAATTGGTCTCTTTTGAATTTACTAACTCGTTACCTTTTACAGCCTGTGTTGTATATCCTAAAGATTTTTTTTCTTTTGAAATTCCAAGTGCGGTAACCACTACTTCGGATAATTTATTTTCTTCTTCGGTGAGACTAATGATTACAGGATTATCATTTACAACCACTTCTGCTTTTTTATACCCCATAAAACTCACCAATAAAGTATAAGGCAATTTTTGTCCGGTCTGGAAGAAAAACTTCCCGTCAAAATCTGTAATAACGCCGTGAGTAGTGCCTTTGATATTTATAGAAGCACCAATTATAGGTTCTTTTGTAACGGCATCGATAACCGTTCCTTCCAGTTTAGATTGAATTAATGGTTTTGTTTCCTGAGCTTTAACCCCAATGGAAATCAACAAAATGCACAACCCTATATAGCAATTTAATGTTTTTTTCATTACTTAATTATTTTTTAAACAAGGACAGCAGGTTTCGTTTTTTGCAGCTTCCTTAAAGATGACAATTTATTCAAGCTTCGTCATTTCTGTAAAAACAGAAATTTTTTCTCTTATCTGCACATTCGTTTTTTCATTTTATTAATTTTTAATTATTTATTTAACTGGCTTATACATTCTTAAATTCTCATTCGGACTTTATTTCTAAGTTTTATATCTGATTAAGAGGAAAAATTAAATTTTCAATACTCCTCTTAGTAAATCTCTAATTTAGTTTTCGTCTTTGAAAATATACTGGGAGAAGATCGCACATCACAGGAAGTCCCTCTTTTTAAACTCTACCAATTTGATAGAACAAAAGTATGTTAAAAATGATATTTAGCAAATTTTAACTGAATTTTTTGTCAAAGAATTGTTAACTAAGTTCAAGAGCTGAATGTAAATGACTAAAAATAAAATACTTAACCATTGGCTAAAATTTTATATTTTATAAGAATTATACTAAAAATTTAATGTATTGAAAATGAATTTTCCGCCTATAAAAGATCAAATAAATCAATATTTAAACATTTAGCGAAAGAAGTTATTGAATTAAATTGCAGAAAAAGAAAAGTATAAACACAAAAAAACCTCCAAATCAAATGACTTTGGAGGTTATAATTTACTTTGAAAAAAGGTATTACATCTCGTTAAACTCGTGTAAAGATTTCAATGTGTTTTCGTAAAATAAAATAGCAGCAATCAAATTTCCTTTATCAGAATACGGCATCATTTTTCTTTGAAATTCTACAGTTGTATCCAGGAATGTTGTAGTTCCTTCTGCTTGTCCGTCTAATATTTTTTTATTTTCACTATCGTCCGGAATTCCCAAATCTGCCATTGTAACACCTGGTTTAGTAACCAAAGCAATATATGGAAGGGTTTTCACTAAAACTTTAATTCTTTCAATGTACAATTCTAAAAGTTCTCCTTTTTGCATACCACTCAATTCTTTCTGATCATGGTATTTACGGATTAAAGCTGTTGTACTGATGATACTTCTTGGTGCATTTTTTGCCTGTGCTGAAACAGCTGCCGTCGTCAAGAAGAAAAGGACACATAATAAAGTAATTTTTCTCTTCATATTCTAATAGATTTGGTTTTTCAATGAAAGCAAAAATATATAAATTAACTTAAAAAGCAATTTTATTAATGCCTTTTTCCCAATATTGTAACAATATAATAATACAGATAAGGAAATTAGTACAATATTTACTGATAAGCGAAGTACTTTAGCTTATTTTGTACGTATTATCAGGATTTGATAATTCTAAAACGCCCTGGATATTTAATGTAAATACTCTTTTTATTTCCGTAATAATCCATAAAATCCTCACAGACAAAAACCGCGTGTGCTTTGGACCACGCCACAACACCACAGAATTCGCTTCCCGTTTCGCGTTTTAACTTTTGAATTTGTTTTCCTAATTTAAATCCCAGATATTTATAAATGGTCGGCGTATAAACTGCACCATCTTCTAAGTCTTCCAAAGCTTCTTCAAAAGTTGCTTCATTGTCAATAATCTGCTTGTACTTTGCCATTACAGCATAAGTCAGTACAGCATAATCTATTATTTTTTCGCTATCACAATTGTCTTTTATAAATACAAAATCCGCCGAGACTTTTGCACGATTTAATTCACGACTATTCAAATTAAATGTCGCGTTGTTTTTTAGGGTTATTTTATAAGAATCATCAGCTGTCTTTTCGCTGATAAAAAGATTATCCAGTCCATAAATATTTAAAGAAGCTTTGATAAACGCGATTGACGAACAGTTGGTACGTTCACCCTGTTTAAAACTCTCAAATATTTTATCTGAACTCAACTGTGAATAAGAACTGGAATAGACAAACATTAAAAGTAAAAAAAATGAGGTAACCGATTTCATGCCTGGTATTTTATAATTACCCAACTAAGTGTGGGATTGTATTAGATTTTTACAAATCTATAAAAAATCAACTCATAATGTTTTTTGTTCGCAACTTTTATCATTTAAAAATTACTTCAGCAGAAGATTTATGTCTCCTGTTTCCAGTTATACCAGTAAAACCTTACCAAAATAAAAACGTCTCAAACAATTTGAGACGTTTAGTGGTTATTTTTTTTCTTCATTATTCAATTTATCATCGAATTCAGGTTCTTCACCTTTAAATTTTTTTGTTTCCGGATCATAATTTTCGTCGTTTGTCAACACTTCATCATGATCTTTATACTGATGCTTTCTGGTATCACTTCGATGATCTGCCCTGTTATTGTCAGGATTTTTCTGAGTCTGATTATTTGAGTCCATAATTTCTTAGTTTTAAATGTTTTATAAAATTACTTTATCTGTGTTTAAGATGGCTTATATAATCATTCTAAAAAATTATAAAATAACAGGGTTGTTAATAATAGCGATACTTTAAAAGTTTGAACTTTAATAGCTAACATTTCTTTAATTTTGCGTTCATAGAGCTATAGTTGTTCTAAATTATAATACAAGTATTTGATGCAAAAAAAGATGTGGGCCGTTTGTACGGAATGTAATGGACAAGGCAAGATTAATCGGGGACTAACTAAAAAGGCTCAGCGTCGTTATAAAATGGAACTGGCCGAATATGAAAGATCAGCAAGTACCGATACCCCGCCCGTTGCTCCAAAAGCTCATCTACATGTATGTTCTAATTGTTCAGGTTCCGGTCTAATTCAATCCCAAACCCTTCCTGAACCAGATTACAATTATCCCCATGTTGCTATAATTGGTGCCGGCATTGGCGGCGTAGCTTTGGCCGTTGCGTGTTTACATCGAGGAATTCCGTTTACAATCTACGAACGCGATGATCATTTTGATGCCCGATCCCAGGGTTACGGATTAACTCTTCAACAGGCCAGTAAAGCCATAAAAGGCTTGGGAATTACGTCATTAGATGGAGTGATTTCTACAAGGCATGTGGTTCATAATACAGAAGGAAAAATTCTTGGCGAATGGGGAATCAGAAAATGGATGGATTCTCAGCATGAAATGCCGGCAAAACAAACTAATATTCATATTGCAAGACAATCTTTACGAATGGCTTTGCTGGAACAACTTGATCCAAACACTGTAAACTGGGGCCATCAGTTGATTGATCTTTCAGAGTCTGAAGATCAGATAGAACTGAATTTCCAATTTAATGGAAAAATAAAAAAATCAAAAGCAGATTTGGTAGTGGGTTCGGATGGTATACGCAGCACGGTTCGCAAATTGGTCATCGGCGATACACGGACACCGCTTCGTTATCTAGATTGTATAGTAATCTTAGGAATCTGCCCGTTAAGTGCACTTGAAGAAATTGAAAGTCCACTATTAGACTCTGCAACCGTCTTTCAGACTGCAAATGGAAACGAACGAATTTATGTGATGCCTTATGATAAAGAATCTGTAATGTGGCAGCTTAGTTTTCCCATGTCTGAAGATGACGCTAAAAAACTAAGTGCACAGGGACCTACAGCACTTAAGGAAGAAGCTTTACGCAGAACTCAATGGCATTCGCCCATTCCGCAGATTTTACAGGTAACACATGAAAAACTGATTTCGGGATATCCGGTGTATGACAGAGAACTTACAGATCGGATAACTTTACAAAAAAATGAAAAATTGACCTTAATAGGAGATGCAGCACATCCTATGAGTCCGTTTAAAGGTCAGGGTGCTAATCAGGCATTATTAGACGCTTTAAAACTGGCCAGAAAAATTTTAAAAGGCTGTAATGCCCGATCCAAATGGAAAGAGTTTGGAATAAGAGACAGGGTTTTAAATGATTTTGAAGCCGAAATGCTGGAGCGAAGTGCCGTCAAAGTAAAGGATTCTGCAGACGCAGCACAATTTTTACATTCTGAAATCGTACTCCATGAATGCGATGAACCACGTGGCAGAAACAAAAAAAATAAGAATTAAAAACATCCTTTTATATATTAGTTTTCTGAAAACATGTGAATTAGATAACAAATTGAAATTATCATGTAACAAAATTCATGCAGCGGTTTTATAATTTTGGACTTACAAATCAAACATACTGCGCCATGAAAAATTTACAGATCAACTTCAGCGAAAACAACGAAACTCGTACCAACCGCACTTTGGTTTTTAACGGAGATAATAATGAGCTTATATTTCGTAAAACTTATGTAGGAGACTGGGGAGATTGGGATGAAAAACCAGATAACGCTTTTCAGGATCAGCAGATATATCTGGATCAAAATAATATTTTTACAGCTTCTCTATAAAAATAATATCATAATTATTAATTAGTGTTCTGGCGTAAATTGCTTTATGCCAGAACACTAATTGTATTACTTAAGTTTTCTTTACTTATAAAATCAAGAATAAATTCTTTTACTTCATTACGTGCTTCAATCTTCGTAGCAAACGAATTGATGTAAAACTCTTCATCTTTATCGCTGATGTGTATAATATCAGTGTAACCTTTGGTAATTAAACTGCCTTTGAGTTTAATTACATTTACTTCCTGCTTTCCGTCTAGTTCCTTGCGAACCTGTAATTGTATAGCTCTTTCCATTTGCAAATAGTTTCGATTATTTAACTTTCATATAATGATAAATTTAAAACAATTAATCATTCAAATGAAGAATTTAACACTATCTGCAATCAATTATTTATCAACACTTTATAAACATAGTTTTTCACTTTTAAAGAAATAAAAAAGAATAAGAAATAAGCTGATTTTTTACATTAATTCCCTGTAAATTCTTTATCGCTTAATGTTTTCATAAAAGCGATAAGATTTTCTTTTTCAACATCTGTCAGCGGAATTCTGTTTCCATTATTCTTAAAAACCGGGTCAAGATTATTAGCAGCCAAAACACCATTATCAAAATAATCAAGTACAGATCTTAAAGTGGCAAACTGACCAAAACTTCCGTAAGGTGCTGTATATTCTATATTTCGAAGCGTTGGGACACGAAAACTCATAAAATCAGCCGAAATTCCGGTTACTCTTCCGCGGCCTGCTTCGTTTGTATTTAGGTTTAATGGAAATCCAATATTTCTAAAACTCTGATCTGTAAACAATTCTGTACTATGACAGCTGGCACATTTTTGTTGAAAAGTTTCGTAACCTTTTGCTTCATTTTCTGTAAAAGTCTGCCCTTCGTTTCGTTTAACCTTGTCGTATTTACTGTTAGCAGAAATTAAAGTATATTCAAATTGCGCAATGCTTTTATAAATTCGGTCGGGTGTAATGTTTTCATCTCCAAATGCTTTTTGAAATAAAGTTTTATAATACGCATCATCTTTGATTTTCTCTATGACATCCAAAATAGACGAATCCATTTCTTCATGCGTTATAATAGGAACCAAAGGCTGTGTTTCTAATTGCAGCTTACTGCCATCCCAGTTAAAAAATTTTAAAAACATTAAATTCTGCAGTGGCGGTGCATTTCTTAAACCAATTCTTCCTTCAACTCCAATCGCCTGCGGATTATGATCTGCAAAAGCATTTGCCTGAATGTGGCAGCTTGAACATGAAATGGTATTGTCTGCACTGAATCTTTTTTCAGAAAAAAGTTTTTCTCCTAATTCGACACCATATTTCGTTGGTTTATTTAAACTTACGTAACTATTCACTTCAGGAAAACCGGCTGGAATATGGATAGCAAGTTCCGGATTTTCATACGAAATCATATCAGCATCATCGGTATTGCACGAAGTCAATATCAATGTCAATAACAGGAGAACAAATATATTTTTCATTTAATGAAATTTAAAACAGAGCCGTCTTTAATTCCGGACGGCCCTGAAATATGATTTTAGTTTTCTACACTTGTAACAGAAAACATTCCTGTGATATCGCTTGATCCGTTTCCTCCCAGATTGTCCACAAACTTTACCATTTGCGTCGCCGTATGCACATTTGGTGTTGCATTATCATTATCTCCTGTTCCGGTCGATAAAGTAATGGTATTAATTTTTCCGCTCAATAATTTATCAAAATCAGCTTTGATTTTAATCTTTGGAGCTTTACTTCCTACAACCGCATTTGTAGTAAGATTTAATGTAATATCCCTGTAAGCATTTACACCCTGAGTATAACTGGACGGATTTCCCCTGGTTCCTTCAACGGTACTTCCGGTGTGTATGGACATGGCTTTATTATCGGTGTCATAAAAACCTTCTACTTTTGTAAAACGGTAACCACTTCCCCATTCCCACATCATTGCCGTGTCATTTGCTCCGGCTGCAGCGTAGAATTTTGGAAATCGCACCTGATCTAAAGTGTTTTGTTCCGGTTTAATACCCAGACCAAATTTGATCTGCTTGTAATTCGCAGCCGGCACATTGCTCAAAATATAATTCAAAGTTGCGGTTTTGGCCTGGTCAATTACCGTAGCGCCTTTATCCAAATCATTTACATTGTACGGAACTTCGCTTCCATCATCTTTGATAAGACGAATATTGCTGATTACATATTTTAATTCAGAAAAATGGTGCACTTGCCCCGCTGCAGAAGTGTTTGTGGTTGCTGAAGCGGATGCCCCATCACCTAAAACAATCGTTTTATCTTTAAAAGTATTATTAAATTCTAAGGTTACATTATTTGCAGCGGGATTATTATCGTCATTTGAGCATGATACGAATGCCAGCGCGGCAACTGAAGCGAAAAGGTATTTTTTAAGGTTTTGCATTTTAATTCTTTTTAAATTTTTGTATTCTATTTTATTAATTGAGAAAATAATTATAAAATAGGCGGCGGTACAAAAATCTCCAGACAAGGATCTGACAATGCAGTTTTTTTATAAAAGAAAATTTCTTTAGAATGAATGTTTTTTGGAATACAAACTGTAAACTCCATATTTTGATTCACAGCAATATCAATCTTTTTATTTAAACCCGCTGATTCCGAATCCGGTTTTTTTTCAGATTCCTGCAATTCCTTTTTCAAATGGCATTTTCCATGACATTGCAATTCTAGCTTGGCCTTATTGACACAAAATTCTTTTTCTATTGCTTTTTGGTTCAGTTTAAAGTGCACTACAATAAGCGCCTGCTGGAAAGAAACCAACAAGAACAAAATTGTCATAGTGATACTAAAAACTTTCTTCATCTGCTTAGAAATTCAATTTTAATGAAGTAAAAATATTGCGCCCCATTCTCGGGATATTACCCCAGTCGGCATATGTGCTGTAATATTCATTTAATAAATTTTCTGCTCCCACCTGAATGGTGCTTTTTACTTTATTTATATGAAAGGAATAATCTGCAGAAATATTCCAGATGGTGTACGCCCCCGTAAGATCTTCTCCATATTCCGGACTGTAATTAATCTGTTCAAAATCTCCGTTAACAGAAGTCTGGATTCCGAAATTTTTATACATGTAATGAAGTGAAGTCAAATAACTTAACGGACGGATAAATGGTAGATTTCCGCCTTTATCATCCATTCCGCGTGCGTAGGTCAAGGTACCCTTCCAGTGTAAGTGCTCCAAAATATCGTAACTCACATTTGCTGACATATTTAAAAGTGTTGCATAATCTAAAGACGTATAGCCTTTTACACCAACAGACTGATAATTCATCGGACTTCCCATACTCAATATTCTTCCAATAATGTAATCCTCAATATAGAAGTAATTTATTTTTCCCTGAATGCTCAATTTTTCGTTTTTAAAACCTGCGCTCGCATTTCCTTCATACGAAACCTCATTCTTAAGATCCGGATTTCCAATGTAATCGTAGCGGTCAAAACTATTATAAATATAATAACCATAACCTTCAGAAACAGAAGGCGCTCTGTGACCATAACCCGTTCCGACAGAAAAATTAAACTGATCGATGTTTAAATGATAACCGGCATTGATACTGGGTAAGAATCTGGTTTTTTCCTGAGGCGCTCCCGGATGAAAAATCCAGTTGAATTCGACATATTTTGAATAATTGTAATTGACTCCCAAAGAACCGCCTAAATTTACCTGACTTTTCTCTGAAATATCCCAGGAATTATTCATGGAAAGTCCCGCAAAACGAGTCGTTACCCAAGGCCAGCTGTAAGCAAACATCGTTCTCTCGCTTCGATCCTGAGGATACATGCGCATTTCTGCAATAGAGAGGTTATCATAAGCATTCAACTGGATTTCAGAAGAATAAGCATTCTTTTTTAAATTAGCTTTAGATACCAGGCCATAGGTTGTGCTCCATCCCGGCATATCCATGTGAACGAGATTTTCAGGACGCGTCGTATCATCCATATAATGCTCGATTGCATTAAAATATATCTTAGTATCAACAGCTCTTACGAGGCCTTCTTCAAACAATTGTTTATAAGATGCAGAGGTAATTAAAGCTCTGGAAAGCCACAAATCCATTGGCAAAGCAGGATAACCCACATCTTTTGCGACATCAAAAATGGCATCAAAACGAATTGCTGATAAATCACTGGTTTTATAGGCTAAACCTAATGAAGTATTGAATTTATTGTATTGAGAATGTTTTACTTCATCATTATTTCCATCCGAATAATTATCTGCCGTCCGGTACGATATACTTCCATCGGCCACAAATCTACTGCCGGAGTAAGAGACATTTCCCAAATTGAAAAACTGTTTGTTATTAAACTCAAATCCGGTTTGATAGGTTCCGTTCCATTTCTTTTCCAGACCAAAAGGGGTAATTTTTCGTTTTAAGTCGATACTACCGGCAACTGTTGCGCCATGAAGACTTCCCTCCTGTCCGGATTTAATATCAATTGACGCCAGATTATTGCTTTCTACATAAGACGTGATCGGGTCCATTTTATCGGTACAGGCTCCAAAAACATGCATTCCGTCGATTGTAACCGTCGAACGTTCTGTACTCATATTGTTTAGCAGTGGTTCCCAGGCATAAGCACCGCGCTTGATAAAACTGATATTTTCATTAGATGATAAAAATTCATCAACTGAAACAGCCATTTTCATCTCAGTTTCTATTTTCTTTTTTGCAGCATTTTTCACCATTACTTCTTTCAGGTTTTTTATGCTGTCGTGTTGTGCATGCGGATTTTGAGCTGTTACAGACATTCCCAAAAAAAGCAGCATTATAATATATTTCATGTGATTAGAATAAAGTATCAATATATAGTTCACTTTTTACACCTTCAGTACCTGGCGTAAAGTCGGTTGGAACTACCGTTCCTTTTATGATCAGACCATTTTGGTTCATCATAATTAAGTTCAAAGTCCAATTTCCGGTCATCGTATAATTGACAACACCGTGGTACAAACCGTCATTTTGCTGAATTAAATCCTTATTATTTGGCGACGAATGATTTCCCATAGAGGGTTCGGGCATTCTCGGATCTAATTTTAAAGTATAACCCGTAACTTCTGAATAAGAAAACTGGGTTGGATCCGGAAAAGTTCCCGCAGCCGTTGTCGGTTTATTGTATTTGTAAATCCCGGCCACCAAAGCATTTTCTGAAACCGTTGGCTTTAGCGGAGCAACAAGCGCGATAATATATTGTTCATTATCTTTTCCTGTAAAAGCGTTCATATTCAGGTTTTTATTGCTTTGTTTCTCTACAGAAATATCTTTAGAAATTTCATATTTCTGATTATCAGCCGTAAAACTGATATATAATTTCCAACTCGCAGTTGTAGAAGTTTCCCCTGTAAAAACCGAATAACCCGAATAATATTTGTTTGCTGCATCATAAGACACATCATAATCATGCGGACAAGAACTTTTGCTTCCGTCGGCATTACTTAATATAGGCAAAAAGGTTACCGAAGAATTTGTAATTTCCTGGCTGTTCTGCGTATTTGTAATCTTCAGATGAAATTCATTATAACCTTTATATAACGTTCCGTTTAAGGCGTATATCGTTATTTTATAGGTTCCGGCTGTAACCGATGTAACTTCTTTAAATTCATAATTATCAGGAACTTCGGTTCCAATTTCGGCTGCGTAATCGGTTTTGTCGATTGTGCAGGAAGTAATCGCCAAAAAGAGTGCGATCATTAAAAAAGTGAAAGATTTCATTGCAATGAATGTTTTTAAGACTGTTTAAAATCAGCAAGCGGTTTCGCGTGAAAGAAAGTTAACCGATGCCGGAATGAATAAAAATATTTTATAGATGAAGTAGAATACCGTATTCTTCGATATAAAAAAAGATTAAAATATCAGTTTTAGAAAATACCTATAGGCATTTCTTAATTATGATTTATTTAGAATATTCATTACAAAAAATTATACCCATAGATTGGACCAAATTTCAAAGTGGAATTTTTCTATCAAATTAAAACTGAAATAATAATCTACACTACACTGAGCGGCGGATGAAAAGTAAGACTCGAAGCCTTTACAGGTTTCTTTGCAAATAAAATGGAAGAATTTTGTTTGGATTCGATAACAGGAATAATGCTAAAATCAATTTCAGCAGTATTTTGAACATATACCAGCTCAGATTTTTCTTTTAAGCGGTCCTGCATTTTTCTTTCGTTATCAGAATATTTTTTGATGCTTTTTTGAAGTTCACATCGTCCGTTACAGCTATTGAAAGCCTGTTTACGCTGCACGCAAATGGTCTGGGCAATTTCTTTCTGGTTGATTTTAAATGAAGCATATACAAACAGACTGCCAAAAGAGGGCGACAGAATTAATATAGAAAGTGCTATGATTATTAATCTTTTCAACTGCTTGTAAATATATCAGTCACAAAAGTACGTACAATTTTGTATTTATTTTAACTAAATATGATTTTTTATTCAATAAAAGACAAAATTATCTTATTTGCTGTTTTCTCATTGTGAGAACTATCTTTTGCATACTTATAATTCAATTAGTATGAGGATTTTAAATGGGAAACTTAAGCGCCATTCGATACACTTAAATGAAATGGAAAGTTTAATTCATTTAAACATGACTAAATTAAAAAGGCTAAACGGATATGTTTAGCCTTTCTGTTTTTAATGAATTAAATCGGCTTTTACGAAGATGATTTTTTCGTTCTTAAATTTAAAATCGAATATCCCTCCTATTGTGCCTTCTGCAAAGGTTCCAGTAAAATTTACTTCCAAATGTGCACTTTCTATTCCTTTAACATTCAGGTTCACCAATTGAGTATCGGTATTATAGCCAATAAAATAATTGTCAAAATACTCTTTTATTCCCTCATGTCCTTTAAATTGTTTTCGTACAGAAGGATCATCCAAGATAGCGTCATCATTATAAAATTCAAGATATTTTTGCGTATCAAAAGCATTACTGGCGGCAAGCCATTCGTTTATAAAGTTAGGTATGTTCATTGTAATTAGTCTGGTTATTCTTCTAATTTAGAAGACTTTTTTTATAGTCGGAAGGCGACTGATTGGTTTTTCTTTTAAATAGCTTATTGAAAGACTGGGAATGCTCAAAGCCTAAATAATACGCAATTTGTGCTATTGTCATTTGATCTTTTGCCAGAAATTCTTTTGCTTTTTCGATCACCTTTTCATGAATAAATTGTTGGGTATTCAATCCAATCAGATTTCGGAGTAAATCACTCAGATAGCGCGGTGTCACATTTAAACTTTCTGCAATAGTATTTACAGAAGGAAGTCCGTTAATCAAAGATCTTTCTTCTATAAAATAAATTTCAAGATGTTCCTCAAGTTTAGAAAGCAAATCATTATTTACTGCCTTTCGGGTAATAAACTGGCGATCATAAAATCGATTAGCGTAGTTCAGCAGCAATTCAATTTGTGAGATTATTACATCCTGACTGAATTTATCGATTCTTTCGTTCAATTCATCCTCAATAAACTGGTAAATACTGAGTACTGTTTTTTTTTCCTTTTCGGAAAGGTAGAGTCCTTCTGCAGCAGAATAACTGAAAAACCCATACTGTCTGATATGTGAATCTAAGGCATAATTTCGCAATAAATCGGGATGAATATGGAGCGACATTCCATCATAATCTGCCTCTTCTTCCTGCATGCGCAATAATTGTCCCGGCGCAACGAATGACATTCCTCCTTCTTCAAAATCATAAAATCCCTGACCGTATTTTAATTTTCCTGAAAATTTTGTCTTAAAAGAGATTTTATAAAAATTAAGGATAATGCCTGCTTCCAGATCTGCAGCATCAAACTCAGCCTGACCATAATTGATAATACTGATTAGAGGATGAAGCGGCGCCGGCTGTCCCATCGCTTTATGCAATTGGGATAGCGAATTGAATATAACGGGTTGTTTTTTCATTTGATAACAAATCTAATCATTCACAAAATTAATTTCCATTTTAAAACTACATCACAAACTGAGCACGATATTTCTGAAATTGATTCTCAGGTTTAAGAGACAAACGTTCTTCATATAATTGATTTGCATCGTTTCCTGCGATATATCGCAATTGATTTTTTCCATCACTGGCCGCTTCATAAATAATTGATGCCACATTCTCTGCTTTGGTGTAATTTGCAATTTGTTCCTCGCTGTAACCCTCGGCAACTTTGGCAATCAAATCGCTGTAAGCTTCGTGTAGTCCACCCTGCAAAGATCTCCCTGCAAAATCGGTCTGCATTCCTCCCGGCGCAACTACTTTTACTTTAATGCCAAATTGCGCTAATTCGTAAGCCAGACCTTCTGAAAAGCCGTCAACTGCAAATTTAGAAGCATTGTAAACCGAACAGCTTGGATAACCTAATAAACCAAAAGTAGAAGTAATATTTATAAATATGCCTGCTTTTCTTTCTCTAAAATTAGAAACAAAGGCTTTAGTAACATTTATAACGCCAAAAAGATTGGTTTGAATCTGATCGTTTATCTGTACTTCGCTAAAAGATTCCAACGGGCCAATTAGACCGTAACCGGCATTATTTAAAACAACATCAACGGGGTCTGTTTCCAGAATTTTACTGATCGTTTCTTTGATCTGACTTGAATCTGTAACATCCAGCTGCACAACTTTCACGTTTTCCAAATTTGTTAATTCTACCTCATTCTCCGGCTTACGCATTGTTGCAATTACTTTCCATCCATTTGCCTGAAATAATAGCGCTGCAGCTTTTCCTAAACCCGATGACGCTCCTGTAATAAAAATAGTCTTTTTCATTTTGTAGTGTTTTAAATTATACACTGTAAAATTGCTCCCAATTCATCTTTCGAATGTAGCCAAAAAGGTAAATTGATAAGTCTAAATGGCATCTGGTAATAAAAATAGTCTTCTAAAATATTTTCTTCGATCTAATTATTTAAAAAACAACGGGCATTTCATAAAATAACGAAATATCGTAAAGAAAAAAAACTGTATAATTCATCAATCCCTTTAAAATAAATCAATTAAATATAAAGGCATATTAATTGGCTAGTATCTGGCATCAACAGTTAAAATGAAAAACAGTAGATGCAGATAAAAATTTTTACTTCTTAATCTAGATTAATCGATTAAGCTTTCACTCTGTAATAAATTTGCAGTATAATCATTAAGAATAAAACATAAAACAACATATTAGTTTAACATTTAAACTTAAAAACGAATTTCAATTACAAAATATAAATAAATAATCAATAAATCGAAAAACCATGAGCACATTTACAGTAAAAGACGGAACACAAATTTATTACAAAGATTGGGGAACTGGACAACCAATCGTATTTCATCACGGATGGCCTTTATCAAGTGATGACTGGGATGCACAAATGATGTTTTTCCTTCAAAAAGGGTACAGAGTTATTGCACATGACCGCCGCGGACACGGGCGCTCTGGTCAAAGTTCCGAAGGAAACAACATGGAAACGTATGCTTCTGATATTGCTGAATTAACTGCAGCTTTAGATTTGAAAGATGCCATTCACGTTGGGCATTCAACCGGAGGTGGTGAAGTGATTCGTTACGCTGCAAAATACGGAAAAGGGCGTGTTGCAAAAGCGGTTATAATTAGTGCTGTAACACCAATTATGATTCAGAACGAATCCAATCCCGAGGGAGTTCCATTATCTGTTTTTGACGAAATCAGACAAGGAACAGGATTTAGCAGAGCACAATATTTTTATAATTTTCCAATTGCGTTTTACGGATGGAACCGCGAAGGTCAGGAAGTTCAGGAAGGTATCAAACACAACTGGTGGCGTCAGGGAATGATGGGTTCTGTTTTGGCACACTATGAAGGAATAAAAGCATTTTCTGAATCAGATTTTACAGAAGACCTGAAAAGTTTAGATATCCCGGTTTTGGTTTTACACGGAGAAGATGATCAGATTGTTCCTTACGGTCAGGCACCAAGAGCGGCAAAACTCCTGAAAAACGGAAAACTGATTTCTTACCCTGGATTTCCTCACGGAATGCCAACTACAGAAGCAGAAACAATCAACAACGATATTTTAGCTTTCATTAAATAAATAAATAAACTAATCAAAAAACTGTCTTTTAAAGGATCTTTTTAAGGCAGTTTTTAAACCAACATTCTAATGAGTTTATTTCAACAACCCTCTTTTGATACCGTTACAGAAGCTTTGCAATGGCTTACGACACAAGGTTTTACCGAGAATTTTAATCTTGACGAAAACTGTATCCGATACAACAACAATACACAAACCATGTCACCGGACGAATTTAAAATTGAATATTTATTTCGTTTTGAAGGCGATACCGATCCCGGAGACGAAGATATCGTGTACGGAATTACCTCTGAAATCTATGATATAAAAGGTGTATTAACGAGCGCATTCGGAATCTATGCCGATGCCGTTTCTGCCGAAATGATCAGAAAACTTTCAACACATTAAAAACAAAGGCATAATCGTGTAATAGCGATATTATCACTACTGTGTTTTAAATCAAATTCAAATAATATTCAACAAACAGCAGGCTTTTTAAAAAGTCTAAAATTATAAATCTAAAAAATAAAACTATGAAACCATCAGCAAACTTATTATCACCAGACAATCATGCTTTAGTATTAATCGATTTTGAAGGACAAATGGCTTTTGCAACAAGCAATATCGCTTTGAGTGAACTTCGTAATAATGTCGCTATTATTTGCGGAGCTTCTAAAATATTTAATGTGGACACCGTTGTAACAACTGTTGCAGAAGAAAGTTTCGCAGGACCTGTTTTTCCGGAAATTGAAGAATTTTATCCCATTGCCACTTCCGGTTATGTCGATCGTACTACAATGAATACATGGGAAGATGAAAATGCATATAAAGCGATTACTGGAAAAAATAAAAAGAAATTAGTTCTTGCCGGATTATGGACAGGTGTTTGTATCGTCGGACCGGCTTTATCTGCAATTGAGGAAGGTTACGAAGTATATGTAATTACTGATGCCTGTGGAGATGTAAGTGCAGAAGCACACGAGCGTGCGGTACAAAGAATGATTCAGGTTGGTGCACAGCCTATTACATCTATTCAATATCTACTGGAACTGCAAAGAGACTGGGCGCGCGAAGAAACGTATGTTCCTGTAACTAATCTGATGAAAAAATATGGTGGTTCTTACGGTTTGGGAATTCACTATGCACACAATATGTTGAAACACTAATTCAACTTTCAAAATTTTTACCAATTTCTTACGCTTCATCCTATTGGAATCAACAAAAAACATATCAAACCACGCCAAGTTACTTTTTCTTTTTCTAGTAATTGGAAATCTGGCAACAGCTCAAAGTTTTAAGCTTTTGCGTTACGACGAAAATTATGAATTCCTGAAAGATTCTAACCGGAATTTTTACGAACGATTAAAATTCATACCGTTAAATGAAGAGAAAAATTTTTACCTGTCTTTTGGAGGCGAAGCGCGATATGAATATGTTGATTTCAATAATGAAGATTGGGGAAGATTAGGCATTGGCCGAAACAATTTTCTGCTGCAGCGCTATGATCTGCATGCCGATATTCATTTGGGGAAAACCTTTAGAATATTTGCACAGTTAAGAAGTGCCCTGCAGGACGGACGAATTAACGGTCCGCGTGGTATTGATGAAGATCAGCTTAATGTCCAGAATTTATTTTTGGATGTGAATCTCTGGCAGAAAGAAGACAAAAAAATAACGATTCGTGCCGGAAGACAGGAATTGGATTACGGTTCCGGAAGATTGATCTCTGTTCGCGAAGGTCCAAATGCGAGACTTTATTTTACAGGAGGAAAAATAATGTACAATTCATCGCGATTATCTGTAGATGCTTTCGCAATGATGGCCGATACGATTAACACTGGAGTTTTTGACAATAAAATGTCAAAACAACTCAATCTTTGGGGCGCTTATTCTAAAATAATTTTGCCAAAATCAGGAAATCTTGATCTTTACTATCTGGGAATCAGAAGAGATGAATCGCTTTTTGAGGAAGGAGCAGCACCGGAAAGACGTCATACCATTGGTACACGATTCTGGAAATACGGTGGGGGTTTTATTTACAATCTTGAAGCGGCCTATCAGTTTGGATCTTTTGGCTCCGGAAATATAAACGCCTGGACGGGATCTGTTGATATTGGGTACATGTTTGAAAACATCAAATTTAAACCTACCGTAAATCTTCGAAACGATTATATTTCCGGAGATAAAAATCAGGGAAATGGAAACCTTCAGACTTTTAATCCGCTATATCCAAAAGGTGGTTATTTCGGTTTTAGTCCGCAGGTTGGTCCGGTAAACCTTATCGATATTCATCCGTATGCCACTATGGATTTACTGTCGAATCTAAAGATGCAGGTCGATGTTGTTTTAAACTGGCGTTATTCCACACAAGACGGTGTCTACAGACCCAGCGGCATGCTCAATCTCCGCGGAAGCGCTTCTGACGAGAAATATATCGGAACCGCCTATCTGGCCAATTTCACCTATAGTATAAACCAATATATTTCGGTTGTGAGTGGTATTCAATACTTTAAAACAGGCGCTTTTATCAACGATATTATTCCCAATTCTAAAGATGGTGTTTTCTTTAATGCCCGACTTGGATTTAAATTTTAAAAACAAAAAAATACATTCTGAATAAATTAGGACACGGATAAAAGGGATTCGCTATCGCGAAGATGCGGATTTACAGAGATTTTTTCTTCTAGGATTTTATTTAAAAATCCGTTTTTATCAGCGTCTTAGCGATAGCGAATCCGTATGATCCGCGTCAAAATCTATGTCTCTATGTGTTTAAAAAATCAACAACAACTAAATTTTAGAATATGAAAAACTTAGCTATTTTCAAAAAATACAGCATTAGAACAACGGTTCTGATTCTTTTACTATCAGCAGGTTTAACTAACAGCGCTTTTGCGCAAAATGCTGCACTCGGATCAACTACGACCTGGGGAAAAGTAGACGGAGTTGCGATTAACGGATTGGTTCAGGGACCATCTGCAGCAAAAGCGGACTTACAGGTAGCCTGCGTTTTTGAATATACCGAAGGGGATATTTTTAACCCTCCTGCCCTTCCCGCTAACTTAAACGGAATGGTTCATTTGGATGATGCGTTAAAAGGCATTATTACCGAATTACGAAAAACCGGCAAATTTACAGGTCATTCCCTTGAAACCTTACTTATTACACCACCAAAGGGTACTCTCGCTTCCAGGCAATTATTATTGATCGGATTGGGAGACCGCAATAAATTTACTCCCGATTTAATGATTTCTGTCGGAAGCACTGCAATGCGCGAAGCGTTGCGCCTGGGAGTTTCTGATTATTCGTTTGCAAGCGATATTAAAGATGCAGGAATTGATTCGCCAACGGCTTTAATTGCTAAAAATGTAGTTTTGGGTTCGTTTGAAACTTACAGGACACAAGCGTATTTAAAAGACAAAAAACTAGCTAATTACAAACCTTTAACGAAAGTTATTCTGCTAGCCGGACCAGCATTTTATACGGTTGCCGGAGAAGGGATCAAAGAGGCAATTACTCAATTAAACTCTAAATAAAAAACTATGAAAGCAGATTTAATTTTATTCAACGGAAAAATTCATAGTTTCAATTCCGAAACTCCAAATACAACAGCAGTTGCGATTAAAGACGGAAAATTTATTGCTGTTGGAAATGACAGCGAAGTCATGTCTTTTGCTTCTGAAGAAACCAAAATAATTGATCTTCAGCAAAAAAGGGTTGTTCCGGGCATTAATGATTCGCACATTCACCTTATTCGTGGCGGATTAAACTACAATTTAGAATTACGCTGGGATGGTGTGCCTTCATTGGCAGATGCGCTTCGAATGCTGAAGGAACAGGTTGACCGCACACCAAATCCGCAATGGGTTCGCGTTGTGGGCGGCTGGTCGGAGTTTCAGTTTGCTGAACGCAGAATGCCGACTTTAGAAGAAATCAATGCCATTGCGCCGGAAACTCCTGTTTTTATCCTGCATTTGTACGACAGGGCAATTATGAACAGAGCGGCTTTAAAAGCAGTTGGTTACAACAAAAATACACCTGCACCTCCCGGAGGGCATATAGAACGCGACGCCAATGGCGAACCAACCGGACTTATTATTGCCACGCCAAATGCGATGATCTTATATTCGACTTTAGCCAAAGGTCCAACGCTTTCTTATGAACATCAGATCAATTCGACGCGTCATTTTATGAAAGAGCTAAACAGATTCGGAATTACCAGCGTGATCGATGCCGGGGGTGGGTTTCAAAACTTTCCCGACGATTATAAAGTGGTAAACGAGCTGAACGATAAAAAGCAATTGACTGTGAGAATTGCCTATAATCTTTTCACACAAAAACCAAAACATGAATTTGAAGATTTTTCAGATTGGATTGATACGGTAAAATTATATCAGGGCGATGATATGTACCGCCATAACGGAGCCGGAGAAATGCTGGTTTTTTCTGCCGCTGATTTTGAAGATTTTCTCCAGCCAAGACCCGATCTTCCGGAAAACATGGAAGCTGAATTGGAAAAAGTGGTTCGCCTTTTGGTAGAAAACCGCTGGCCTTTCCGCCTTCATGCCACTTATAATGAAAGCATTACGCGATTTCTGAATGTTTTCGAAAAAATAAATCAGGATGTTCCTTTTAACGGACTTCCATGGATCTTTGACCACGCTGAAACTATTGACGAGCGAAACATCGAACGTGTCAAAGCGCTTGGCGGCGGAATCGCAGTACAAAGCAGAATGGCGTATCAGGGTGAATATTTTACAGACCGATACGGAGCAAAAGCGGCCGAAAATACACCTCCAATCAAGAAAATGCTTGAAATGGAAGTTCCGGTTGGCGCCGGTTCAGATGCGACACGTGTCAGCAGTTATAATCCCTGGGTTTCCATGTACTGGATGACAGTTGGAAAAACCGTTGGAGGTTTGCAATTGTACAACGAAACGAGATTAAACCGACAAACTGCTCTGGAATTGTACACCAGAGGAAGTGCATGGTTTTCTCAGGAACAAAACAAAAAAGGTGATATTAAAGTCGGAATGTTTGCAGATTTAGTGGTTTTAGACCGTGATTATTTTTCAATTGACGATGAAGAAATCAAAAAAATAGAAGCAGATTTAACGATTGTTGATGGGAAAATTGTTTATGCAAATGGTGATTTCTCTTCATTTTCGCCACCACATATTCCGATTTTACCAGATTGGTCGCCAACGAATATCTACAATGGTTATCCTTCGAAAAACAGCTTTCAGAGTACTGTTGAAAAAAATGCAAATCTACACGCAAAACCAGGTCTGACATCGCAGATTCACAGTTGCAGCGGCAGTTGCGATGTTCATGCGCACAGTCATGATATAGCAAGAATGAGCAACGTTCCGGTCAATAATTACAACGCATTCTGGGGCGCTCTTGGCTGTTCTTGCTTTGCTTTTTAAAACAAAAAAAAATGATAGACATTATAAAACAAATCCTGTATTCTGATTTAGGAAGTTCACTTAACAACGGCGCTATTTTAATTTTTAGGGTTTTACTGGCCGTGGAATTATTCAGAGTACACGGAATGAAAAAATTCAGAGTTGAAAATGGACAAAAAGAACATGTTCCGAATCCGCTGCATCTGCCCGAAAAACTAAACGGACTGGTAGCAACGTTTTCAGACACTATTGTTCCGTTTTTAATTATTCTGGGCATCGGCACCCGACTTGCCGTATTACCAACAATGGGTGTAACCGCTATTGGGTACTTTGTAGTTCACAAAAACGATTCGCCAGAAGTGCGCGACGTGCCGTACATGTACACCTTATCCCTGTTATTGCTTTTGGCTCTTGGCGCCGGAACTTACTCACTTGATTATTATTTATTAAACCTAATTTAAAAATGAAAACAAACATCGGAATCAAACAAGAAAACATCTCAAAAGTTGTAGATGTTTTAACTAAAGTTCTTGCAGACGAATTTATACTTTATACAAAAACAAAAAGAGCACACTGGAATGTTGAAGGCCCGGATTTCTATAATAAACATCTTTTCTTTGAACAGCAATACGATGCCATTGATGAAATTGTTGATACCGTGGCAGAAAGAATCAGAGCGTTGGGACATTATGCACCGGCAACACTTAAAAGCTTTCTGGCACTGACACATCTTTCAGAAGAATTACAGGAGAAAAACGACAGTACCGGCTTTATTAAAGAATTACTGATCGATCACGAAAGTATCATTATTTATTTGCGTGAAAATATCAATTATATCGCCAACGATTTACAAGATACCGGAACAAGTGATTTTATAACAGGTTTGGTCGAAAATCACGAAAAAATGGCGTGGATGCTTCGTGCCCATTTAAAATAAAAAATTATGGAAATACAACAAACTAACAACATTTGGTACGTAACCCTGCTGCTAACCATAATAGCAGGGTATTGCGATACGGTGACTTTTGTCGCAGCCGACTCGATATTTTCGGCACACGTAACGGGTAACTTTATTGTTTTTGCGTATCAGATCGTAAAAGGCTCAGATGTTCACGCGTGGATTAAGCTTCTCACTTTTCCCATCTTTATTATTGCCGTAATTACCGGCGGAAGAATCGCTTTAAAAAGTACCAATCGTTATACTCTCTTGTTTTGGGAAGGAATATTGCTGGTTTTAAGCGGAATCGCCTCTTACGTTTTTGGTTATTTAGAAAACTTTGCAGAATGGACAATGTATGTCGTTGCCATGACAACTGTTTTCGCGATGGGACTTCAGAATGCTTTTGGAAAATTATATGCTAAAGAAACTCACGGTCCTACAACCATGATGACGGGAAATGTTACACAAGCTTCTTTGGATTTAGGTAACTTATTAAAAAACGGACTTAAAGACGTTGATGTTCTTTTAAGTTTTAAAAAACAATTAGTTACCATAATTGGATTTTTGGTTGGATGTTTTCTGGGAGCCGTTGCAGGAAAATTTTTCGGATTGGGTACTTTAATTCTGCCTGGGGCAGCAATGATAATTTGTTACTCCTACCATCGCAAAAGCTAGACAAACACACCCTTCAGATTGCAGATTTATGATAATATAGTATCTTTAAAAAATGAATTTCCTCTCTTATTTTTCTGTTAAAAACCACTTACCTGTCTATCTTACAGTGACTTTTCTTGTATTGCTAAGTACCGGTATGAGTGCGCAATCTGACGAAGATCCCAATGTATTGAAAAATAAAATTGCTAAAGCTGAAAGTAATCCTCAGAGAGTGGAATTACTTTTGGCTTTAAGTCATTATTATCTCACCAAGACGGGAGAAGATAAAACAGACCTTGATAACGCGGACCGCATTAATACACAGGCAAAACTTTTAAGTGAACGTTTAAAATATAAAACCGGCACAGGAAAATCTATTCTTTTAGGAGCTCAGATATACAGGGAAAAAGGAGATTCTGAAAATGCTTTAGAAAAAACAAAAAATGCAATTGCCTATTCTAAAAACAACAATTTAACAAAAATACAGGCAGAAAGTTACAGTGAACTCTCCCTTTACGATGCAGAAATCGAACAAAAGGCAAAACACAAACAGCTTGCTATTCAATTATTTAAAAAAGCCGGAGCTGTAGAACAACAGGCAACAACATTAAAAGAGCTTGGCGAATTGTACAGTACAAACGAAAATCCGGACCAGGCAGAATCTTTTCTTAAAGCATCTCTGGAAGTTTACAAATCCATTAAATACAAGAAATTACAAGGAGTTTACAATCTGCTTTCTGAAGTTTATACACAAAAAGGAAATTATCCGGAGTCGCTGAAATATGCACTTTTAGCAGAAAAAACTGCTATTTCTGTGAATGATAATTCTCTGCAGCTGAGTTCTATTTACAATCATGTTGGACTGGTTTATTATTATTTACGCCAAAATAATGATGCAGAGGAATACTGGTACAAAGCATTTGAAATTGCTAAAAATCATAACGATACAGAATACGTCAGAACGATTGGAGAAAATTTGTGTTCGCTGCTGATCAGGCAAAAGAAAGAAAAAGCAGCTTTGGAACTTATTAAGGAAATGCAGCAAAAATTTCCGAGCTCAAATGTTGAACGAATAATGAAAGAAAATTATTTGCTGTTCAACATTTACAGAATTTTGGGAAACAACAAAACAGCAACAATTTATTATAAGAAACTGGTTGATTTTTATGGCGCAAATGCCGATAAAAACGGAAACAGTATTGCGATATTGCGAAGTTTTGCTTCCTATCATTTTCAAATAAAAAATTACAAGGAATTTTATAAAAATATACAGCGGCTGGATTCTTTGGCTGAAGCTGCAGGAAATAATTTAATCCGGTCCGAAAGTTACTTAATCTGGTTTAAAGCCGACTCTTCCCGAGGGGATTACATTAATGCCATTAAACATTATCAATTGTATAAAAGCCTTTCAGATTCGGTTTTTAAAGGAGAAAAAAGCAAGCAGATCAGCAGTCTGCAAATTGAATTTGAAAGTGACAAAAAAGACAAAAATATCGATTTGCTGCAACAGCAGGCCAAAACACAGCAAATTCAAATTCAGAAAGATACAGTTGTAAAATATGTTTTTATCGGAAGTGTTTTGGTTTTGATACTTTTTCTGGGGCTTCTTTACAACAGTTTCAGAATAAAAAAGAAAAAGAACGAAGAACTGGAAATCAAGCGTCAGCAACTGAATGAGCAGAACGAACTCAACAAAAAAATGCTGCTGGAAAAAGAATGGCTTTTAAAAGAGATTCATCATCGTGTTAAGAATAACCTTCAAATTGTCATTAGTTTACTAAATACACAGTCGGCTTATCTGGATAATGAAGATGCTCTTATGGCGATCCAGAACAGTCAGCACAGGATGCACGCAATGTCTTTGATTCATCAAAAATTATATCAGTCTGATAACCTGGCGAATATCGATATGTCGTGGTACATTTATGAACTGATTAATTATATGAAAGAATGTTTTGATACCGATCGTAATATCAATTTTGTGTTAGACGTAGAAAAAACGTATCTTGATGTTGCACAAGCGGTTCCGATGGGACTCATTATTAATGAAGCCATCAATAATGCGATTAAATATGCTTTTCCGGAACACCGAAAAGGAGAAATAATGATCACACTAAAAAATACAGGAAACAACAATTACAGACTTGAAATAGCAGACAATGGCGTTGGTCTTCCTGTTAATTTTGAAGAAACGGAAAGAGATTCGCTGGGAATGAATTTGATGATGGGACTGAGCGATCAGATTGACGGAACTTTTGAAATGAAAAATGATAACGGACTGAAAATTACAATTACATTCACAAGAAATACAGAGTTTGAAGCTTCTGCCGAAAGTTCTGAAATCATATAAACAGTAAAATGAAGGAGAAAATTCTAATTGTTGAAGATGAATTCATAGTAGCAAACGATTTAAAAATCATGCTGCACAAAGCAGGTTATCAGGTTGTTGGCATTGCTTCATCTGTCATTCAGGCCAGAAAACTTATTGCTGATAAAAATCCGGACTGGGTTTTACTCGATATTATGTTAAAGGGCGACTTAACAGGAATCGATCTCGCATGGGAACTTCGGGAAATGAATGTACCTTTTCTATATATTTCTGCCAATACTAATCAAAGTACACTGGAAGCTGTAAAAGCCACACAACCGTACGGGTTTATGGTAAAACCTTTCCGCGAAAGGGATCTTATTGTAATGCTGGATATTGCAAAATACCGTTTTAATGAGGAAAATGGCGTTCTGGAAGAAAATCAAAGCAAACCTGAAATCGAGGAAATCGAAGGAATTGTTGGTAAAAGTCCGCTTTTAAAAGACGTGATTGAAAAGATAAAAATCGTTGCCCCTGCTCCAACTTCTGTTTTAATTTTAGGCGAAAGCGGGACAGGAAAAGAACGAGTAGCCCATGCCCTGCACGATCTTTCTGAAAATAAATCGAATCCGATTGTCGTGGTCAATTGTGCAGCACTGCCACAGTCTTTAATCGAATCGGAACTTTTTGGCCACGAAAAAGGCGCTTTTACAGGAGCAAACGCATTGCGAATCGGAAAGTTTGAACAAGCTAATAACAGCACTATTTTTCTGGATGAAATTGGTGAATTGCCACTCGATTCTCAGGTGAAATTACTGCGTGTCCTGCAGGAAAAAGAAATACAGCGCCTTGGCGGAAATAAAACAATCAAGATTAATGTGAGAATTGTGGCGGCGACCAACAGATCTCTTGAAAAAGAAGTTGCAGAAGGCCGTTTCAGACTGGATTTGTATTACCGGCTAAATGTGTTTCCGATTCAGTTACCAACTTTAAAAGAACGTGCAGAAGATATTGAAGCTCTCGCTTATCATTTTATGAAAAAATATGCGGCAAGTTCCCGTAAAAATGTAAACTCCATCAGCCAATTTGCTTTAGAACAATTGAAAAATTACAACTGGCCGGGAAATATTCGCGAACTGGAACATTTAATGGAAAGAAATGTCCTATTGGCCAAAACCACTGAAATTGAAAAGTTTGATCTTCCGTCAACTGTTACTAATCCGGTGCCGTTTGAGGTTCATATGGGTAAACTAAAGTCGATGGAAGACATGGAAAAAGAACACATTATGAATGCCTTACATCTTTGCGACGGAAAAGTTTCCGGTAGCGGAGGCGCCGCAGAATTATTAAAAATGCAGCCACAGACTTTGTATTCAAAAATGAAAAAATTAGGAATTAAACAGGGATATAATTAATCTACATTAAGCTGACTTTATCACAAGCTTCCCGAACTTTGCCATTATATTAAAAATTAAAACCAAAAATTATGGAAACAATACAATTGGAATTAGATGAGAAAAAACATGGCGCTTTTAATCTCTACGCGGAGGGTAAAAAGTTAGGAGAAATGGTGGTAAGCTTACAAGACGACTTATTAACCGTTTACCATACAGGCGTTGAACCGGAAGCAGAAGGAAAAGGCTATGCCAAAAAACTTCTGGAAGAAATGGTGTCGTATGTACGCGAACATAAAATGATGGTTAAAGCACTTTGTCCGTATGTTCATGCGCAATTCACCAGACATCCGGATGAATATCAGGATATCTGGAAAAAATAATTGTATTAAAAATCTTCTTTCATTTAAAAATATAATATTATGAATACAGAAATTATAACAGACGGCGTTCCTTTACACGAAGCCAAAAAAGCATTAATCATGATCCACGGGCGTGGTGCAGGCGCTCATGATATTCTCTCGCTGGCCAAACATCTTAACGTTAAAGATTTTGCATTAGTAGCACCGCAAGCCGAAAACAGAACCTGGTATCCGTATTCGTTTTTAGCTCCAATTACCCAAAACGAACCTTCTTTTTCAAATTCTATTGAAGCTATTCATCAGGTTGTGGTCGCAATTCAGCAAAACGGAATTGAAAAAGAAAACATCTATTTTCTCGGATTTTCTCAGGGAGCATGTCTGGCGTTGGAATTTACTACCAGAAATGCCTCGAAATATGGCGGAATCGTCGCTTTTACCGGCGGCTTAATTGGCGATAAAGTCTACGAAGAACATTATCACGGAAACTTTGAAAACACACCTGTTTTTATCGGGACAAGTGATCCTGATTTTCATGTTCCGGTAGAAAGAGTTAATGATACTGAAACACTTATGAGTAAAATGGGCGCCTCGGTGACGAAAAAAATCTATCCAAATATGGGGCACACTATTAGCCAGGATGAAATTAATCTGGCAAACGAATTCATCTTCAATAAATAATGATAACCATTACAAGAGTTTACAGCGACAGCAACGGAGACAGTCATTTTGAAGACTTTGAAGTCCCGTTGCAAAACAAGGGTGAAATCGGATTTTTATCTGAAGATGAAACTGCTAAATCTATCGTTTTTAGAGAAGTAAATCCTTCTTACGATTACGATTTTCACAATGCTCCCGATCGTCAGTATATTATTTTGCTGGATGGCGGAGTTGAAATAGAGACCTCATTAGGAGAAAAAAGAACATTTAATACCGGTTCGGTTTTACTATTAGAAGATACAATCGGTAAAGGACACAAAACAAAAAATATTGAAGATAAAATTAGAAAATCAATATTTATAAAATTATAAAAATGGAAAAGGAAACGGGAAGAATTGAAGGATTCAGCGATGGTGTATTTGCAATTGCAATTACACTTTTGGTACTCGATCTTCATGCGCCGGACGCAGATGTAGTAAAAACGGGTTCACAATTATTGACTTATCTAAAAACAGAATGGACTGCTTATCTGGCTTTTACCCTTTCTTTTTTCAGCATTTTTATCATGTGGGTCAATCACCATAAAATTTTTAAACAAATATACAGCCGTAATACAGCCATCATGTTTTCTAACGGACTGATTCTTTTTCTGGTTACCGCCGTTTCTTATCCAACAGCTTTACTGGCGCGTTTCTTTGGCGGTGAAGCTTCGAATATTGCGGTTGCGATCTATACCGGAATTTTTGTTCTTATTAGTATTTCGTACAATTTATTGTGGTTCGTTGCCAGTCAGAACAAAAAGCTTTTGCGTCCGGGCATTACCAATTCTGCTATAAAAAAGATCAGGAATAATTATTTGTACGGCTTCCCAACGTATCTGATGGCCTTTGGAATTTCATTTGAATTTCCTTCAATCGCTTTAGTAATCTGTATGCTTTTACTAGTTTACTGGGCCATTTCTTCCGGCAAAATTAATATGGTTAAAGAATAAATTCAATCTAAAAAATGTTCTTTTTTAATTCCGAGTTTCTGTATTCGTGATGCTAAAGTAGTTGACGGCAAACCTAATAAAACTGCTGCGCCCTGCGGACCGGAAATTCGTCCGTTGCACTTTTTTATCACTTTCAGAATATGCTCCTTCTCTACTTCTCGCAGGGTTTTAATCTGAAAATCTTTTTCAGAAGCAGCAGGTTCGGATGTAAAAATCTCAGGAAAAGCCATTTCTTTGATCACATCTTCTTTTGCAAACAGAATACTTCGTTCGATCATATTTTCTAGCTCGCGCACGTTGCCAGGCCACGAATATGCCATCATGCTGTTAAGTACTTTTTTAGAAAATCCTTTTATTTTCTTTCCGGTTCTTTCGGTGTGTTTTTTAAGAAAAAAATGACCAAGGACTTCAATATCTTCAGAACGGTTGCGTAAGGCAGGCAATGGAATAGGATAAACATTCAGTCGGTAATACAAATCACTTCTGAATCGTTCTTCAGCCACTTCTTTTTCCAGTGATTTGTTAGTAGCTGCAATTACCCTGACATTTATTTTTATGGTTTTATTTCCACCTACTCTTTCAATTTCTCTCTCCTGTAAGACACGAAGTAATTTACCTTGTAATTCTAAAGGCAGCTCTCCTATTTCGTCCAGGAAAATGGTACTGTTTTGCGCTTGTTCAAACTTCCCGATTCTTTGTTCTGAAGCTCCGGTAAAAGCCCCTTTCTCATGTCCGAATAATTCACTTTCAATCAAATTTTCGGGAATGGAAGCACAATTTACTTTAATCATCCTGTTTTTAGAAACCGGAGATAAATTATGAATAGCGCTGGCAACCAGTTCTTTTCCGGTTCCTGTTTCACCAAAAATTAGAACCGTTGCCTGCGAAGCGGCTACGTTCGAAATCAATTCGTAAACCTCCTGCATCAAATCGCTGTTTCCGATAATTCCGTTAAAACCCTGAAGACTAAAAGCTTTTTCCTCATTTGTGTTTTCGGGAATTTTCAATGCTTTTAGTCCTTCTTTATTCTTTTCATTTTCCTCCGTTAAAAGAATATTCCGGATTGTGATCGAAAGCTGCATCGCAATTCCTTTCAATATCCGATTCGATTCCCTGCTAAAGGTCACGTGATTTTTATAAAATAGAAAAAGTACGTTTCTGCTGTCTTTTATGTAAGGAAGGCAAATCCCGATTCCGTTTTTTAAACCTTTTTTATGAATTGCCTCAATAAAGTCAGGATTCTTTTTGTCGGAAGTTGTGAGGTCAAAAATAACGCTTTCAGCAGAATTCATACAATGATCAAAAAAACCGTCGTTTAGGATATAATTTTTTTGTTGTGAAGCTTTAGCGGAAAACTCATAAAAAAGAAGATATTCTGTTTCTGTTTCATTGGATGAAGCCAGAACAAAATCATCAAATTGAAAATTTTCCTGTAATATCCCATGTACCACATCATTAAAATCCTTTTTATTTAAAACCTGAGAAAGCGCTGTGCAAATAGCTAAAATAAGCGTTTGTTCTCTTTCTCTTTCCTGCAGCCTGTTAATCAGAATTGCAGTTTTATCAGTTGGCTTTTCCATAAGTGGTAATCTGGTGGTATTTCTTGAAGTAAAAGGTAAATTTAAGAAACAGGCTTAATTAAATTACTATCATATTGTTTAAATAATTGAATTCGAATCATAAAATTACGATATATCGTATAATTGAAAAACGGATTTCGTGTCAAAAACCTTGTTATTCAATAACTTAAAACAATAGGAATATTATTTGGTTACTCCATTGCATTCCGGAAAAATTTTGGTTTTTCATTTCTTAATCTAGGTTAATCGATGCACAGCCATAACGGACGTAAATTTGTAAAAGAAAATCAATAACAATTTAATATAAAATACCATGGAAAATAAAATTTTAGGTTTACACCATATTACTGCAATTGCAGGTGACGCGAAACGCAATTTCGACTTTTATTCAAAAATTTTAGGATTACGTTTTATCAAAAAAACGGTCAATTTCGATGATCCGGGAACGTACCATTTTTACTTTGGTGACGAAGTAGGAAGTGCGGGAACAATCTTAACTTTTTTCCCTTGGGGAGAAGGCATTCAGCAAGGCAGAAAAGGTTCGGGAATGGCAACTGAAATTGGTTATTCTGTTCCAAAAGGAAGTTTGGATTTCTGGCAAAAACGTTTTGAGCAATATAATGTTATTTATAACAAACCGGCTGAAAAATTCGGAGAAAAATATCTTACTTTTTTAGATCCGGATGGTTTAAAATTAGAGCTGATAGAGTCTAAAACAGACGATACCAGAAAAGGCTGGGAAACAGAAGAAGTAAAAGCAGATGTTGCGACAAAAGGTTTCCATAACATTACTTTGACCCTAAACGATATTAAGCCAACTGCAGCAATTTTAACCGAGATTTTTGGTTATAAATTAATTGATCAGGACGTAAACCGTTACCGTTATGCGACCACCGCGGTAGATAATGCAGCGATTGTGGATTTAGTAGAACTGACAGACGAAAAAAGAGGCCATGTTGCCAACGGATCTGTGCATCACGTTGCGTTCAGAGTTCAGAATGATGAAATTTTAATGCACTTCCGTGAAAAAATCGAAACTTACGGATTGTCCATTACACCACAAATCGACAGACAGTATTTCCATTCTCTTTATTTCAGAGAACCAGGCGGAGTTTTGTTTGAAATCGCAACCGACAATCCCGGATTTACAGTAGATGAAAGTTTGGAAGAATTGGGTCAAAACTTAAAACTTCCTGCTCAATATGAATCTCAAAGAGCTGCAATTGAGGCACATTTGGTTAAATTAAATTAATTCACACTAAATCGGGTTTATCCCAACACAACTATTTTTGAAAGCTGTCCTGAAAAGGACAGCTTTTTTGTTTTATATGTTAATAAAGTTTCGCTGCACAAAGAACTGTAACAATTCTCAGAATTTCGGGATCTGAGGACCTCAACATCTCCAGCCTAAGAACCTCACCTATCCATCCACTGTTTAAAGAAAGGTGTTTTTTCCCTGCTGATAATCACTTCACGGTCGGGATCTGCTTTAAGGTGGACTTTTAGTTTTGCATTAAAATAGTTTGCAATAGATTTGATACTTTCTGCACGGATAAAAAACTGTCTGTTAGCCCGAAAAAAGATATCCGGATCTAATTCGCTTTCCAGTTCTTCCATTGTTTGTGGAATTGCAATTACAGTTCCTGATTTTAAAACAAGATTACTTGTTTTAAATTCAGAATATACAAAATCGATATCAGTAACATCAATACTTTTATAACCATCCCGAAAAGTGACCAGAAAACGAAGCCTGTAAACCGGTTTGTGAATAAGTTCTTTAAGAACTCCTGCAATATCGGTAACGGTATTTTCTGTTTTAGAAAGAGTTTTAAACTTCTTCAGGGCGTATTTGAGTTCATTTTTCTCGATTGGCTTCATGAGATAATCGATGCTGTTTACCTTAAAAGCACGTATTGCATATTCATCATAAGCGGTGGTAAAAATAATAGGACAAGTGATCTTGATTTCATCAAAAATGGCAAAACTCAATCCATCTGCTAAACGGATATCCATTGTAATCAAATCCGGAGCGGGATTAGACTTTAACCATGCAACAGTTTCTACAACAGTATCAATAATTTCTAAAATTTCGCAATCAGGTTCCAGTTCTTCCAGCAGTCTTTTTAAACGGCTGGCATTTATGCTTTCATCTTCTACAATTAAAATTTTCATAACTTTTACATTAATGGCAGACGTACGTAATAAAACCCGTTAAACTCGCAAAAAACCGGCATGCGGTCTGATAATATTTTATATCGGAATTCAATATTTCTAATCCCGATTCCGGTAGAAGTCAGACTTTTTCCTGCTGTTCGCTGCAAATTATTTCGAACCACTATATTTCCCAAATCAGAATAGACAGAAATGGTAAGCGGACTAGCCAATGTTGCCATATTGTGTTTTACAGCATTTTCTACCAGTAATTGTAACGTTAAAGGCGGCATGTGCATTGCAAGACACAACTGATCAATCTGGATTTTAAGATCAATTTTATCTCCTAATCTTTTCTTTAATAAATAAAAATAAGCGTTTAAGAATTCTATTTCCTCTTTAACCGTAATTGTATCCTTGTTTGAATTGGAAATCATATATCGGTAAACCCTTGAAATGTTTTCTAAAAAAGAACCCGCTTCGTTTTGATCTTCATAAATCAGCTCGGTTAGCGTACTAAAATTATTAAAAACAAAATGCGGATCCAGCTGCATTTTAAGGGATTCCAGTTTCGATCTGGTCACGGCTTCCTGAAGTTCAGAAGCCCTGATTCGTAATTCGGCTGTTTCTTCAGAATTGAGACGCCACCTGTTCAAAAGAAATATCCCTGTATGAATAGCACTGATAAACAACGAAATAACAGCGGCCATAATTTTAGACTGCCAGATAATTACCAATTCGTTTTCCTGCAAAGTTGTTCGAGGATAGAAATAATCCCATAAACAGGAAAAAAAATAATTAAGTATAATATTCCCGGCAATAAGACAAACAAATTGTAAAATTGCCCTAAATGCAGGATTTTGTTCCCATCTGATGTAGTAATTTAACCTTCTTCCAACAAAAAGGGTTAGTTCTGTTAATATGGCGCAGTACAATAGAATAATAAAGATATCAAAGGTCTGATCTAAATCGAGCAGGCCATCTTCTTCAAAATTCCGATAAGGATTTAAAAAATAATATGAAGCCAGATAAACCAGAAAAACAGCCGGAATTACTATAACCCTGTAATATTTATAGAAAAAATTCTTGCCTGATTTTTTATTTCCTTTTTTACCTTTCATTTATCCTTCAACTGCAAAAGCTGATATTATTTAATGCTCAACTAAAACATTTTCTAATTTATGTTCTGATGTGTTCACTTTTACTGCTTTTTTTTCGCGCATAACGCCCCATTTCAAACACGTCGCTCCCCATGAAAAACCCGCACCAAAAGTAGTGATCAGTATATTTTGTCCTTCTTTAAAATCGGCTGCAAAATCCCATAAACATAGAGGAACTGTTGCCGAAGTTGTATTTCCGTAACGGTCGATATTTACTTTAACCTTTTCAAAATCAATATTAAGGCTTTCGCTAACCGCCGTAATTATTCTTAAATTTGCCTGATGCGGAACTACCCAGTCAATTTGTTCTGCCTCTAATTCGTTTTTAAGCAATGCATCCTGAGAAACCTGACTCATTGCAGAAACAGCTTTTTTAAATACAAAAGCGCCGTCTTGTTTGAGGTAATGTGTTCTGTGCAAAAGACTCTGCATCGAAGTAGGATTTCTGGAACCACCTGCGGGCACTGCCAGAGAAGAAGTTCCGCTTCCATCTGTTTTCAAAATGGTTTTCATCAATCCGTTATCCGATTCTGTTTTTTCCAGTAAAACTGCTCCTGCTCCATCTCCGAAAAGAATACAGGTATTACGGTCTTCATAATCAACAATTGAACTCATCTTGTCGGCGCCAACGATAATTAGTTTGTTGTAGCGTCCGCTTTCGATCATGTTAGCACCCATTTCCAGTGCGTATAAAAAACCGCTGCAGGCTGCATTCATATCGATTCCGAAAGCATTTGTAAGTCCGCTTTTATCGCATACAATGCTGGCCGTTGGTGCCAGAATATGGTCTGGAGTTGCTGTTGCAACCAGTAAAGCCTCAATTTCTTCGCGGTCAACATTATAGTTTTCTAAAAGATTTTCAATTGCAGCAGCGGCAAGATCAGACGTGGCGGTGTCATCGTCTGCAATTCTGCGCTCTCTGATTCCGGTTCTTTTGATAATCCATTCTTCGGATGTATCAACAGTTTCTGAAATCTTTTTATTGGTAAGGATGGATGATGGTACAAAACCACCTATAGCTGTTATAACTGCATTCATTGTCTTGGAATTTAAACGCTGCAAAAATACTATTAATAATTCGGAAACGATAATAAAGGAATGTCTAATCCTGCAGCCATAATTCTGGTTTTGCTTTTATGAACCAAAGAGTCCCAGAATCCGTACTTCTGCGGGATCATTATCAGGATATCTGCTTCATAATTTTTGATTTCTTTTTTGATTTCGTTAATTACAGCATTCGATTTAACCGTTTTATATAAATATTTTACATCTTCGAACTCTTTTTCAAGGTTGGAATTCATTAAAATTCTGTGTTGTTCTTCCTTTAAGTCGTCTAATTTATCATCTACACTAAAAAATTCTATTTCAGATCCTAAATCTCCGAGTGCATTTTTGATCCAGCTGAATTTATTAATAGCCGAAAAGCTCAGATTATCACAGGCAAACAATACCTTTTTAATATCCTGAAAACGTGCATTTCCGGGAACAGCCAATACGGGAATATTAAGGTTTTTAATGGCCGAAGTAGTAGAATTACCTAACAATTCCTGTTCGAAAGAGCGTTCTGCCATTCCCATTACCACGACATCTGCTTTTGTCTGATCGATTATTTTTGGCAATTCATCTTCCAAAAAAGAAAAATTACAGATATAATCAACTTCGATTTTAAAAGAATCGGCTATTTCTTTGGCTAAATTTCCAAGTTTGGAAGTTGCTTTATTAATTTGTTGCTGCATCGCATCTGCTGTTATATGCGAATTAGCACTGTGCACGCTTAGGGAAAACGAATTGAACAAAACTAATTTTGATCCTGTAGATTTTGCAAGTCCAGCTGCATAAGAGACTGCATTGTTGGCGATAGCAGAAAAGTTAGTCGCGGCGATTATAGTAAGAGGTGAAATCATAAAATTGTATTTGGTATTATATAGTGCAAAATTGCCGATTTAATCCCTTCTCTTCTATTTTTAATAGCCGAACAGACACTATTCGTTGCTCAACCGTAAAATTTCGTTACCGAAAAAACAAGCTTTCCCATTTTGTTTTTCGTACTTAAAAAACCAGAAAAAATAAACGCATTTGACTATTCTAATATTTAGTACTTTTACCTGAATCATACATTTTTCTGATGGACGCCAAAATTCTTTTAAAAGAACATAATACTAAAAATGTTGAACTGACCGAGCAACAGTTTGATTATTTTTATTCGCACTTTAAGACGGAAACTTTTAAAAAATGGGCCGAATGATTTCGAACAAAATTTCTGATGCTGTACCTTTTGAGACAGAAGTACTCCCGTTTCCGCTTCAGACTAAATTAATTGCTCCTCTAAAAGTCGCTGCACTTGCGCAGGGAAGAACCGATATGATTAGTTTTTGGTCTGGACAAAATACAAGCAATTTAAAACACCATAAAGCTGCCGAATTGATGCAGGCTTTGATTAGCGAAACGTCCGATTTTTTTTAATACAAAGTGCACTAAGTTTTTTTTATATACTTTGAGTTTATTTTAAGTTCGCAAAGCTTTATGAATACGCTGACGAGAAAATGCTCGCAAAGTCGCGAAGTCGCAAAGAATATAAAAACTTTGCGACTTCGCGACTTTGCGAGATTAAAAACTTACCAATAGTAAACACAAAACTTTGCGCACTTAAGAAGTACTCCCGTTTCTGCTTCAGACTAAATTAATTGCACCTCTAAAAGTCGCTGCACTTGCGCAGGGAAGAACCGATATGATTAGTTTTTGGTCTGGACAAAATACAAGCAATTTAAAACACCATAAAGCTGCCGAATTGATGCAGGCCTTGATTGATGGCTTTAGTTTTGCGGCATTTTTCTTAACGCAAAGCACGCTAAGATATTTTTTATATACTTTGAGTTTATTTTAAGTTCGCAAAGCTTTGTGAACAAAACTTAAGAGAAAATGCTCGCAAAGTCGCGAAGTTGCAAAGTTTGTTGCACGCAGATTCTATTGATTTGAGCAGATATAAAAGATTTTTATAAATAATCAATTGCATTTGCCTGGATCTTTTTATCCCGATAGCTATCGGGAGCGTGAAATAATCTTAAAAAACTTTGCGACTTCGCGACTTTGCGAGATTAAAAACTCATCGATTATTCATACCAAGCTTTGTGAACTTTTCTTCAAATCTGCTTAAAAGCTTAGCGCTCTTTGCGAAAGATCCTTTGCGCTCTTTGCGGTAAAACCCTCACACAAACCACTGTCCATTTCACCCTAAAGTTTGTCCGTTTCAACATATTTTCGATTTCGTTTTTAAGGCTTTCAACGCACATTTGTACCGTTAAATAACTTTAAATATCAAAATCATGAACTCAAAAACAACAAAAATTATCTATTGGACCGGTGCTGTACTAACTTCTTTATGGTTAGGTGCAAGCGGTTTTTTCGAACTAACAAAAAATCCATTGGTTTGGGGAATTACACAACAATTGGGATATCCGGCACATTTTATTTATATCCTCGGTGTTTTCAAATTATCGGGTGTTATCACGCTTTTGATTCCGAATAAACTATTACGACTGAAAGAGTGGGTTTTCGCAGGTGTCTTTTTCGATATCATTTTTGCCTTCTTTTCTAAATTGGCCGTTCTAGGTTTCGGTGCGACAATCGATGCGATTATTGCGTTTGTAATGGTGAGTGTCACATATGCTATGTTTAGAAAATTATACACAGCAACTTATACAGCATCAAATTAAGAACTAAATAAAACAAAAATGCCTGATAAAATAGTATCAGGCATTTTATAATTTCGTAAAATCATGAAAAAAATCATCCTCATCATCTGTTTTATACTATCGGCGCTTTTCTTTTTGAGCTGTTTTATGTTTCCCGGAGTCGATTTGTGGTTATAAAAAATCTCCAATTAATTTATCTGTTTCTGAGATAAATTAATTGGTTTTATCTGTTTTCCAGCCAACTTAAAAACGCAGTTGCTTTTTCTTTTCCCACCAATAATTTTTCTTCTGTGGGAACACTTAATTTCACGATTATTTTACGCGAAAAATAATGCTCTGCTTCTCTGATTGCCGAAAAATTGACCAAATATTGCCTGTTGATTCTAAAGAACTGAATGGGTGATAAAAGTTTATGAATTTCGTCTAACGATTGCGTTAACGGATATTCATTTTTATCTAAAGTCATTATCGTCGGCGTTTCATTTTTGATATAGAAAAACGCAATATTCTCTGTTAAAACCGTTTGGTATTTATTGTTTTTGAAAACCAAAAAACTGCTTTTTCCTTTGTTTTCGCCATTTCTGGTTAACAGATATTCAAAATCGGTCATGGCTTTTTTATTTCGCTGGAAGAAGTTCTTCAGTTCTCCTGCCTTCTTTAAAGCCTGGGAAATGCTTTCTCTCGAAAAAGGTTTCAACACATAATCAATTCCGTTTGACTTGAAAGCTTCGATTGCATAATCATCAAAAGCTGTACAGAAAATAACCGGCGATAAAACCTCAACGTTTTTAAAAATCTCAAAACACTGTCCGTCTGCGAGCTGAATATCCATAAAAATTAAATCCGGCTGATCGTTTTCCGAAAGATACTCGACAGCGCCGTCAATACTTTGTATGTAAGACAAAATCTGAACATCCGGTCTGATGCTCAGAATAAGCTGGCCAAGAGCTTTGGCCGTTTTTACTTCATCTTCAATTATTATGATAGTCATAAAGGAGTGGTATTTTTACTTTAAAAGTGCTTTCATCTTTATCGATTTCAATTTCTTTGTGAATCAGGTGGATAAAACGCTGGTTGATGTTATCCAGACCAACTCCGGTGGAAACTGCCCCTCTTTTCAGCTGAATTTTATTTTCGATCACTACAAATTCATTTTCTGTATACAGTCTTATTTTTAAAGGTTTATCTAAAGAAACTACGTTGTGTTTGATGCAATTTTCTACTAACAACTGCAAAGAAAAAGGCGGAATAGCCAAATCATATTGCTTAGGCTCGATTTCATTTTCTAAAGTAAATCCATCCTCAAAACGGGCTTTTAGCAAAAAAACATACGAGTCCAGAATCTGCAGTTCTTCGCGAAGCGAAATCAGATCCATCTTACGGCTTTCTAATGTAAAACGATAAAAATCAGATAATTTTAAGATAAAATCAGAACTCTGCGGATCCTGCATATCCACCATTGATTTTAAGGTGTTCAGACTATTAAATAAAAAATGCGGATTGACCTGCTGTTTCAATAATTCGTACTGAGCACCGAGATTTACAGCTTTGGTCCGTTCCAGTTCAACTCCCATTTGCTGTGTCTGATAATTTTGAAAAAGCAGATGCAGAAACATATACACGATCAGGTTGATCAAAATTCCGCGAAGCTCAAACATAATCGGAGCATCCATTTGGGCCACCTGAAACAATTCCTGATGCGCAATTACCAGTACCACCATTATTGCGATTCCCAGGAGAACACTCAGTAAAAGTTTTCCGTTAAATAGTTTTTGGCCTGTACGCTGCGAGGAAAATTTTGGAAGACTGTAAATATTGTAATACCATATAAAAAGGGAAAACATCAGGGTGATCGAAGAATTGATCACGATATCACGAGGCGTTGAAACGGTATCGAATAATTTTGGAATAGAGGCAAGAATCGCGAGCGAAACAGAACTTCCCCAAATGACTTTGCGGGAAACCTGAAAACGTTTTGTTTTTTCCATAATTTGGATTTTATTGTTCTTGCTTGTCAAAGATAGTTTTATTTTGAAAAAAATATTTCACGCAGATTTAAAAAGATTTATACAGATTCAGCAGATTTTTATTATTTAAATATCTACAATTTATAAGTCTGGTTTGTCATTCCGAGGAACGAGGAATCACACTGGAAACTCCGCAAAGTTAATCTCCAATCTTTGTCGAATCCCGCGTGTGATTCCTCGTTCCTCGGAATGACAACTGCACGAAGCAGTTCACATTATCTGAGCAAACAAAATCTAAATTCTGTTAACTCCCAAAATAACTCCAGACTTCAAATCCTGCACAAAACCAATAATTTCAAAATCCGGTGAATTGTAATTTTTGGGTAATGCAATTGTTGAGCTTCCTTTCACAGCTTTTAAATCAATAGCCTGCAAACGATGTACAATTTGGTAATGCGATAAAACACGATGCGCATTTTCTCCTCTTTTTACATCACTTTTAGCCGATTTCTGAACCACAGCGACCATTAAACGACTGTTTTTAAAAGCTCCACTGATAGTATAATGGAGCGTTAATTTATCATTTAGCTGTTTCGTTTCTAAAGCTAATTCTAAAACGGCAGGTCTGGAAAGTGCGGATTTAATTCCGTTTCTCAGACTCGTTTCCTGAGAGCCGATATAATCTGCTTTTCCGTTAATAATTACCTGAGGCGTATAAATGGGTTCTTTTCCCAAAAATTGTGCGTAATCGTATTGCCTTTTAGTGAAACTGGCATTGCTGAAAACATCTTTCCATCCCTGTTTATCCCAATAATCTACGTGATAAGCCAGTACAAAAACATTTTTATCGTGATATTCGTTTTGAATTCTCCCCAGCAATTCATCTGCCGGCGGACAACTCGAACAGCCTTCAGAAGTATACAATTCCAAAAGTGCAAAACTTTTTTTCTCAGCGTTCTGACTAAAAATGCTATTTCCATCCAGGAAAAAAAGCACTACAAAAACGATTAGTAATTTTTTCATTTTTAAATTATTTAAATTAATAATTAAAGGTTAAGAGCTAAAAGTTAAGCTTTTCAAAAACTCATAACTCATAACCAATAATTCATAACTATTTTAAAGAATATTAATCTCTACGTTTATATTTTCTCTTGTTGCTTTAGAATACGGACAAGTCTGATGTGCCTGCGCTGCCAAAGCTTCGGCAGTTTCAAAATCTATTCCGGGAAAGCTGATGTTTAAGCGAGCCTGTAAAGAATATTCGCCTTCCGTTAGGCATAAATCTACTTCAGCATCAACGGCAGTTTCAGCCGGAAGTTTAACGCCAAGTTTAGATGCTGCGATTCCCAAAGCGCCAATAAAACAAGCCGACCATCCCGCAGCAAACAACTGCTCCGGATTGGTTCCCGGACCCGAAGATCCCGGCGCACTTAATTTGATATTCAATTGTTCGTCTGAACTCTGAGAAACTCCTTCTCTGCCACCTGTTGTGTGTGTTTTTCCTGTGTATAAAACTTTTGTTTCCATGTTTTTTGTGTAAAATGTTATTTGTAAAAAAGTGAAATGTTTATTATATCGATTTTTGTTTTAACACATAGCTAGTGTATTTATATAAAATGAAATGCCTTTTATGCTAAAAGCTATGTCTTTATATGTTTATTAATATTGATTTGCTAATGAATTTTCCAATTGACTAATTATCTAATTATCTCATTCGTTAATTATCTCAGCTGAGCAACGTCAATTATCGACTGTGCAAATGCTTTTGGATCTTCCTGCGGTACATCATGTCCGATTCCTTTTAAGATTCTGTGTTCGTATTTTCCTGTGAATTTATTGGCATATGCTTTTCCATCCGCGAAAGCGCCGTCAAAATCACTTCCTATTGTAATCGTTGGAACTTTAATTTCTGGTCTTGCAGAAAGTCGTTTTTCCAGATTATCGTATTTCGATTCTCCCTCTTCCAAAGATTGTCTCCATCTGTAATTGTGAATCACAATCGCCACATGATCCGGATTGTCAAAAGACTGTGCCGTTTGATCGTACGTCGCTTTGTCGAAATTCCATAACGGAGAAGCGATTTTCCAGATCAGTTTATTAAAATCGTAGGTATTTTGTGTGTAACCTTGTTTTCCTCTTTCGGTTGCGAAATAATATTGATACCACCAACCTAGTTCAGCTGTTGGAATAAGCGGTTTTAGATTTGCTTCTAAATTCACCACCAGATAACCACTTACCGAAACCAGCCCTTTTACGCGTTCCGGCCAAAGCGCCGCTACCACAACTGCCGTCCTCGCGCCCCAGTCGAAACCGCCAATAACGGCTTTGTCAATTTTTAAAGCATCCATAAAGGCGATAAGATCACTTGCCAAAGCCGCCTGCTGACCGTTTCTGAACGTATCTTTGGAAAGAAAAGTCGTCGTTCCGAATCCGCGTAAATAAGGTGTGTAAACGTGATACCCTTTTGCTGTCAAAATCGGAACCACTTCATTATAACTGTGAATGTCGTAAGGCCAGCCGTGAAGTAGAATCACCGGCGTTCCGTTTGACGGACCAGCTTCGGTGTAACCCACATTTAATAATCCGGCATTGATTTGTTTTAAAGTTCCTAATGAACTGCTAACTTCAATCGTTTTCTGTGTTGAAGTTTGTGCCTGAGCTACATTTACATTCATAAAAAGAATAGCGATTAAGAATGTTTTTGCTAAAATATTGTTGGTGATTTTTACTATCGTTTTCATAATTATTAGTTTTTTATTACTTGATTATCAGTTAATTTATTCGTCAAAGGTATCTTGACAATGCTTGTTTTAAAAGCATAAAAAAGGTGAATTGGACAAAGTAGCGGCTGAAACGGACAGGCTTTACATTGTGATAATTTAACCGCAAAGCACGCTAAGGTTTACGCAAGGTTCGCAAGTTTTTTTAATATCGCAAAGTCGCAAGGACGCATAGTTTTATTTCGTCTGGCTTTGCGCTCTTTGCGTTTTTACAAAGTCCAATAGGTAAAAAAACCTTGCGCACTTTCTGGTTAAAACTCACACGCATTCAACATGCAACCTGAAACATTAAACTTGAAACTACTTTTTCAACGTCAGGATGGGTTTTCCTTTTTCTACAATATAAGTTGCCAATTCTGTAGCTTTTACATTTGTATTATTTTTGGCAGAATGCACCACTCCTGCCGGAATAAAAAGTGCTTCTCCTGCTTTTAGCGTAACTGGTTTTTCACCTTCAATTTGATATTCTAAAGAACCTTCCAGAACATAAATCACTTCTTCTCCCGGATGAAAATGTTTTCCAAATGCGGAATGCGCATCAAAATCGATTCTGGCCTGAATCGTTTCGCGTCCCGGAACGCTTAGATCGTGCTTTTGCAAATCAGTACGTTTTATTCCTGTTTGTGCCGCGATCTGATTCGGAACCAGGAAAGCAATAATTCCTAAAATGATAATCGCGATAATAACTCCTGTTTTTTGTTTTTTCGTTTCCATAACTTCTGATTTAAATTATTTGTTTTTCGTTAATTTCTTCGTCAAAAGTATCTCGACAAGGGTTCTAACGAAATCAGAAAATAGGTGAAACGGACAGATTTTGGGTTGAAGTGGACAGGGTTTAAGTTATAAAAAATTGAGATTCTTATTTTGAAGTATTCATGAGTTTGTTTAAAGTTTAAACTGCTTGTATTGATTACAAGATTTATCCTATATTTGGATCAAATCCTCAAAAATCAAATACCATGAAAAAAACAGTGTTGCTGTCAATGTTTTTTAGCGTCTTATTGTCTTGCTCAGGAGACAGCGACATAATTCCCGACGATACTTCTGGAAACATTTCTGGAGGATGGATATTGAAAGCCGAATATCATGAAATGGTTCGACAACCTTTGAGCGAATGCCGTCTGAATGAAAACATGTTTTTTGAAGGTACTAAAATAGCGACTACAAAAGCTGCAGAAATTTCAGAATCTAACTGTAATCTTACCGCTGCCGAAGGAACTTTTTTAAGATCAGATAATAACCTCACAATCACGCTTCCAAATGAAAGCCTGACTTTTAAAATTAAAGAGCTTACGAAAGTAAAATTGGTTTTAAATGTAGAAAGTTCAGGAAAGAGTTTTGAGTATGAAAGAATTCCATAAACTACAGATAAAGATTCTCTTTTCTTAAACAAACAACTTAAAAACGTATTATTTTTCTTTCAATATTTTTACTTTTTTGATATCTTTACAGTCCTAAAAGTAAAGTTATGAACACAGAAAAAGTTTGCCCGTGTGGTATGGTGGCGGTATTGGAAACAACCGCAACGCTCACTTTACAGCGTAGGACACCTAAGCTATGCGGGTTTTATATTTCCCTAAAAGTAAAGTTATGAGTACCAACACCCTTTCAAAAGAAGCCGAAATCAGGCTGTTGACTTTTTTCAATGACAGAATTGATCCTGTTTCAATGGCAAAAGCATTGCGACTCGTTAATTTTAATCTTGCCCTAAATGCAATGGGCGAACCAACCGTCGCACCCGAAAAAACATTGCGCGAGAGCTTTATCTGGCTCAATGAATTAGCCGAAACTTTAAATCCTTATCTGGATTTGGAATAAGGTTTCTTTTTGAAAAAGTAAAACCCTTGATCTTTTTAAGATTGAGGGTTTTGTTTTTTTACTTCTTCCTGAAAAAATCCCGTAGAAGTACTTGTTGTTTTGGGGTTTAATATTATTACAATTGTATAATTTTATTTTTCCCATTTTATGGATTTCCGTAAAGTAATTGATTATGAAAAAGTAATCTTTGTTGTTTAATCTTTCTAAATATTTAATAAAATATGAACATTACTCTTCCCTCTCTTGAAAATTTGATTTGGTCTGAAAAAGGTAATAAGAACTTTATTAAGCAACATTTAGCTAATGAAATTAATATTGAACTAAATTTAATTGAAGATACTCAATCTTATATAGTTATAAATTATGAAACAATTTGCTATTGCATAACAGGTAATAAAAATATTTATCATCCAGATTGCGAGTTTGTACTACTATCAGATAAGAAACCAACCTTTGAAAAATTAAAATTAGGAGAAATTAAATTTAAAAATTGGATAAAACATCCAAAACTTAAGAATAGTAATAATGATGAGATAATCTCTAGTTGGAAAGCTAGTTTTAATTTTTTAGAAGAAGATATTGTAACTAAAACACAGGGACTTAGAGAACCTCAAATAGGAGCATTATATTCGTTGCTTGGGCATTTAAAAATATCTGACGAAACAGCCACAGTTGTAATGCCAACGGGAACAGGAAAAACCGAAACGATGCTCTCGGCCCTTATAGCAAATCAATGTACTAAACTCTTGGTTACAGTACCTTCCGATGCTTTAAGAAGTCAAATTTTTAATAAATTTTTGACTCTTGGATTATTAAAAAAATTCAACGTAATAAATGAAAAAGCGATCAATCCAAAAGTTGGAATTATTCGTCAGAAATTTAATAGTGTTGAAGAATTACAATCTTTTTTTGAAAAATGCAATGTGATAGTAAGCTCGATGGCAATCGTTGCTGATAGTAGTCCTTCTCATCAAGATAAAATATCTGAAATTTGCTCACATTTATTTATTGATGAAGCTCATCATGTTCGAGCTATTTCTTGGGATAATTTTAGAAACAAATTCTTACCTAAAAAAGTAGTTCAATTTACAGCAACACCATTTAGAAATGACAGAAAGAGACTTGAAGGCAAAATAATTTTTAATTTTCCACTTAAAAAAGCTCAAGAGCAGGGTTATTTTAAAAAAATCAATTTTAAACCTATAAGAGAATATGATCTATCTAAAGCGGACAAAATAATTGCCGATAACGCGGTTGAGCAATTAAGGAATGATATAAAAGTTGGAAAGAACCATATTTTAATGGCAAGATGCAGTAATAAGCCCAGAGCCGAAGAAATATTCAACTTTTACAAAGTTCACACCGATTTAAATCCTATCATTGTTCATTCTGATATTGCAGGTAAAAACGATGTCTTAAAAAACATAGTTGAGAAAAAGCACAAAATAATTGTGGCAGTAGATATGCTTGGTGAAGGATTTGATTTGCCAGAACTAAAAATTGCTGCTTTTCATGACATAAGAAAAAGTCTTCCAATAACTCTTCAATTTGCAGGAAGATTTACTCGTACAAAATTTGATGAAGAATTAGGAGAAGCAACATTTATTGCAAATCTGGCCGATATTAATGTTAATAATGAATTAAGTGAATTATATGCGCAAGATGCTGATTGGAATTTATTACTATCAACATTAAGCACTAAGGAGATTAATGAAGAAATAAATTATGAAGATTTTATTAAAGGATTTAAAAATTTAAATACTTCAACAATACCTTTTCAAAACATAAGGACCGCACTAAGTACTGTAGTTTATAAAAACCATACCAAAGATTGGTTTCCTAATAATTTCAAAGAAGGTTTTGCAGACTATGAAAATTATGATTATAAATTTCACGACCTAAATAATGAAAAAAAGATTCTAATAATTATTACTGCACAAAAAACTTCTGTTGAATGGGGAAATTTTAAAGAAGTTTATGGTTTAGAATGGAATATTACTATAGTTTTTTGGGAAATAAAAAAGAATTTATTATTTATTCATGGCTCAGACAAATCAGGAATGTACAAAGATCTCGCGGAAGCTATTATTGGAAAGAGAGCAGAGTTAATAAATCAAATTAATGTTTTTAAAGCATTTCATGATATAAAAAGAGTTTCATTACAAAATGTTGGTTTAAAGGAATTCTTAGGCAAACATATAAGATTTAGAATGAGTGTAGGCACAGATGTCGAAGAAGCCCTTAGCATAGCAGAAAAGGAAAAAGGTCAAAAAGCATTTGTCTTTGGTGTAGGATATGAAAATGGAGAGAAAATCACCTTAGGATGTTCTTATAAGGGGCGTATTTGGAGTTATCTAAAAGGAGATTTAAAACAGTTTATGGATTGGTGTGTAAAAATTGGAAATAAACTTTCTGACCCAACTATTGATGCAAATCAGATTTTAAAAGACACATTAATTCCAAAAATTGTTTCAAAAAGACCTAATACATTTCCGGTTTGGATCGATTGGGACGAAGAATTGTATCAACATTCTGAAATCAAATTTAAAATAAACATTGATGGATATAAAACAGACCTTTCTAATACTCAAATAAATATTATCAATCCTTCTGAATCTGGAGAATTGTTTTTTGAATTAAAAACCGACAGAAAATCAATAATTTATAAATTAAAATTATTCACTACAAAAACTGCTGAAGATGAAATTTATGATTTTGAAATAATTAAAGTTTCCAATGAAAAAGTCAATTTTGAATATGGAACAAAGAGTACTTTGTCAACTGATTTCTTTTACAAATACACACCAACCATTTGGTTCGCAGATGGCTCATCTTTAACTGGTAATTATTTTATTGAATTAAAACAGCTCATAAATCCTTACCCAAAAAATAACTTAATTATATGGGATTGGAGTAATGTTGATCTCAAAAAAGAATCGCAGGGAGTTAATCCTAAAATAAATGATTCAATCCAATACAAAGTAATTTCTCAACTTTCAAATGATGATTGGGATATAATTTATGATGATGATTATTCTGGAGAAATTGCTGATGTAATAACGATTAAACGATTTGATGATAGGTTAAAGGTAAATTTTTATCACCTGAAATTTGCGATAGATGGTAAAGTAAGTAATCAAATTAGCAATTTTTATGAAGTTTGTGGACAAGCACAAAAATCAATTCATTGGAAGCATAAAAGCGGAAAAGACTTTTTCGAACATCTTTTAAGAAGACAAAATAAAACAAAAAATAATGAAACTTGCTCAAGAATCATAAAAGGAACTTCCGATGATATAGAAAAATTACTAAATATTGCTAGAATTAAAATCCCGATGGAATTTGAAATTTTTATTGTACAACCTAGTTTATCTAAACAGAATGCTTCAGAAAATATACTTACCTTATTAGGTGTTACAGAAAATTTTTTAATGGAATATGCAGGAATAAAGCTTAATGTAATTGTTAGTGCCTGATAATATCGTCCATAAATGTGTCAAATCTTGAGACTTCATACTTGTCTTATTTCTAATAAAATATTAATAAACATTCAATAAAGGAATTGAAAGACATTAAAAAGCAGTTTTTTAATATATATAATTTAAAAAAAATGATCTTAACTAAGCAAGAATTTGAAAATCAATTTAAAAAAGCAAAATTAGAATTACTGTCTAATCAAAAATTTAAATTTAATAAAATTGAAAAATGGTGCGAATCTTTACAACCATTGCCGGGTATTTATGGAATTTTTATTGATAATGATTTAAAGTATATTGGTGAAACGGCTAATTTTAAAGCTAGAATGCAAGAACTACACAAAACTTATAACCATTCTTTCAGAAGAAAATTAGGACGTTCATTAAATGGCACATTAGTAAAAAACATTTATCATCCCGATATAGAAAAACAACTTGACGATATCTTTGAAAAAAGTTTATCCGTTTCATTTGTTCACATGAACTATGGACGTTTAGAAATGGAAACAAAACTGATAACAGAATTACAAAACTCTTTATTTAATTCCATTAAGTTGAGAAAATAATGTTTATAAAAGCTCAAAGTTTCTAAACTTTGAGCTTTTTATTCTCTACAATAAACTTGCACCTCCTTAAATTTTAATAATTATAAATTATTTTTATAACTACAAAAAATTATTAATTTGATTAATAACCACCTTCCCTATACCTTTGCTTCATCAAAATCAAAGAAATGATTTGAACATCTTAAAAAATAACTTAAAAAATAAAAATCATGAAATTTACAAGAAGAGCAAACGCAAACTGGAAAGGTACAGGAATGGAAGGAAAAGGAACCGTTAGTACACAAAGCACAACTTTAGATAATGCACAATTGTCTTTTAAAACCCGTTTTGAGCAAGGTGTCGGAACCAATCCTGAGGAATTAATCGCAGCGGCGCATTCTGGCTGTTTTACCATGCAATTGAGCTTTTTATTGTCTGAAGCTGGTTTTGTACCGGAAGATTTAGACACAACGGCCAAAGTAACTTTTGAGGACGGAACGATTACTTTAATTCAGTTAGAACTTACCGGAAAAGTACCTGGAATTTCTGAAGAAGATTTTGAGAAAGCAGCACAAAAAGCAAAAGAGATTTGTCCGATTTCTAAGCTGTTGAATACTGAAATTACTTTATCAGTTACACTTAATTAAATTTCAATACAAAAATTCCAAATTCGCACAAGGCTTTGTCTTCCTGAGCGAAGTCGAAGGACACGCCAGAAACTCCACAAAGAATATAGCCAATCTTTGTAGAGTTACTTGCGAAGATTTCTCCTCCGTCGAAATGACAAAATCGTGAGAAATTGGATTTTTATTCCATCTAAAATCTATAATCAACAATCTAAAATAAATAAAAATGAAAACAACATATAAAAGCTTTTTAGCAATCACAGTCCTACTTTTTACTTTTTTACTTTCAACAGTAAATGCAAACGCACAAAAAACAGTTCATCAAATTAAAAATGTGGTATTAGTTCACGGTGCATTTGCAGATGGTTCCGGATGGCAGGGTTTATATCAGATTTTAACTAAAAAAGGCTATAATGTAACGATTGTTCAGAATCCGTTAAGCTCTTTGGAAGACGATGTAAGAGCGACAAATCTGGCTTTGGACAAACAAGACGGACCAACGGTTTTAGTCGGACATTCCTGGGGCGGAACTGTAATTACCGAAGCCGGAAATCACCCAAAAGTAGCCGCTTTGGTTTACGTGGCGGCTTTACAGCCTGATAATGGAGAAAACTCTGTTCAATGGTTGCAGACTGCGCCTCCTGCTCCCGAAAATGGTGTATTGTCTCCGGATGACAAAGGAATTGCTTATTATGATAAAGCGAAATTTCACGCTGGTTTTGCGGGAGATCTAAGCAAAGAACAGGCTGATTTTATGTTCGCTTCGCAAGGTGCTTTTTATGCACAAGGTTTTTTAACACCTATAACTAAAGCGGCCTGGAGAACTAAGCCTTCTTACGGAATTGTAGCGACTGAAGATAAAAGTATTGTTCCAAGTATTCAACACGCCATGTACAAACGTTCTAACACAAAAATTACTGAAATAAAAGGAAGTCACGTAGTGTTTATTTCTCAACCACAAAAAGTGGCAAATGTGATTATTGAAGCTTCTAAAAATTAATTCCAAATTCTAAGTTTCAGGCAAACATAATTGAATAGTTTGTCTTCCTGAGCGAAGTCGAAGGATGCGCAAAGTACGGTGCGGATATAGCATGAGATCCTTCGACTCCGCTCAGGAGCACATATATTAAGAGTAAAAAAAATCCAAATTCCGATCGCTGCTAAGATTGAAATTTGGATTTTTTGTTTTTAAATTTCTATGAAACCTTACTAACTGCTTTTATAAAATAAGGCGAATCGTTCCAGCGGATTTTTTTATACTTGAAATCTTTTTTGAGCGATTCAGGAAGACAATTCCAGATCGCCTCGTTCATTTTTTCTAACAATAACTTTTTCGAAAAGGAATCTGAAACTACTAAGCTAATTTCTCTGACCGGAACAGGTTCTTTAAAAGGTTTAAAAAGTCCGCCTGATTCGTTTATAGTAGAAAGTTTCGGAATAATCGCAAATCCGAGATGCGCCCGAACCAGATTTTTTAAGGTTTCGATCGAATTGATGTCGTAGGTAAATTGTTCTTTTATTTTATCAGATGTTTTTAATCCGCAAATGTCTAAAAGCTGTGCATTGTAACAATATTCATGATGCAGCAATAACAATTCGGTTTTGTCTCCGGGCTGCATTTCATAAAACTCCTCATTCGCCATGGGATGGGTCTGATTTAAATAAGCCACAAAAGGTTCTTTAAAAACAACATGTTCTATTAAATTTGGGTTTCCGGTTGGTGTCGCCATAATGGCAACGTCAATGGCGCCGGTTTCTAAATCGCGCATTAAATGCCCGGTATATCCTTCTTTAATAATAAAATGTACATTTGGCGCCGCTTCCTTCATGGCCTGAATAAAAAGGGGAATCAAATAAGGCGATAAAGTGGAAATGATTCCAAGTTTTAACTCTCCTTCTAAGAGATTTTTTTCGTTAATGACAAAATCACGAATTTCATCCACTTCACGAAGAATTTTTTTGGCTTTATTTATAATTTCAATTCCAAGAACTGTGGGTGTCAATGGTACTTTATTGCGATCAAAAATCTTGATCCCGATTTCTTCTTCGAGATTCTTTAACTGAATCGTAAGTCCGGGTTGTGTTACCATACAAACTTCGGCAGCTCTCGCAAAATGGCGCTCTTCATCTAACGCTACAATATATTTTAATTGCTGAATGGTCATTTTTTATAGTTTCTAAGGTACTAAGATGCTAAGGTACTGAGTTTTTATTTTTAGTTCTAATGAAAACTTTGTCAAAGTTCAAAACTTTGACAAAGTTAATTTACACTAGCTATTTTTATAACAAGAAAAATTAGCATCTTTTTAACGAAAAAAACAGATCCATAATATCCAACTTATCGTACATAAACAAAACGGACTAAAGGAATGCTGTAAATCCAAATGGAGTAGTTTTTGGAGCATATTGGATTTATCATTTTCTAAAGGATGTTTTTTCAAAATAAACTAATTTGAAATACAAAAGCGATCTCCACGGATCGCTTTTGTTTGTTTAGAAAGCTCCTTAAAAACTCCTTAAAAATATACTCTCAATGCAATTTTACAGTAATCTTTAGCAATAAATCCTTATATTACAATTGCTTTAAATTTAAAAATTATAAAATGAAACAATTACTTCAGTGGACTGTTATTATTCCCGTTGTATCGTGGGTTCTTTTCTTCAGCGGATGGGTCGAAAACAGCAGTATCTTTCAAATTGTTGCCAGTATTTTACTTATTTTAAGCGTTATGTCGGCAGTGCATCATTCTGAGATTATTGCAGAACGTGTTGGAGAACCGTACGGAACTATTATTCTGGCCATCTCGATCACCGTAATTGAAGTTTCGATTATTGTCTCACTTATGCTATCTGAAGGCGCCGATGCGGTTTCACTGGCCAGAGACACGGTTTATGCGGCAACCATGCTAATCTTAAATGGTATTATCGGTCTCTGTCTGTTAATTGGAAGCATCAAACACTACGAGCAGAATTTTTCTACTTCGTCTGTTACTATTGGTTTGGTTTCGCTAATTTCTATTATTGTATTTACTTTGGTTTTTCCCACTTTTACCGAGAGTGTACACGGTTCTTTTTATTCTACTCCGCAGCTTATTTTTGCTTCGATTGCCTGTATTGTCATTTACGGATCTTTTCTGTTTGCACAAACCAAAGGATATCGACAGTACTTTCTGGCCAATGGAGATGATGAAACTGAAAAATCGCATCCCATCGAAATTAGCAACAAGACATTTTATACCAGTTTACTTTTTTTATTAGTGAGTCTCGGAATTGTAGTTTTACTGGCCAAAACCCTCTCGCCTACTATAGAAACTATTATTGTGGGTTATAATCTTCCTAAATCTTTGGTCGGAGTAATCATTGCTATTATTATCCTGCTTCCGGAAGCAATTGCAGCTATAATTGCAGCCCGAAAAAACAGGTTACAAACGAGTCTGAATCTGGCTTTGGGTTCAGCTCTGGCCAGTATCGGACTTACGATTCCGAGTGTTGCCGCTGTTTGTATTGCTCTGGATATGCCAATTGTTTTGGGTCTGGACATTAAATCGATTGTTTTACTGGCACTATCTGTTTTTACGGTTATGCTTTCTCTAAGTAAAGGAAAATCCAATATTGTGTATGGTGTTGTGCTTCTGGTAAATCTGTTTGCTTTTATGTTTCTGATGATTTATCCTTAATTTTTTTTCACTTAAAGTGATAGTTTATATAAATGAAGAATTAGAACTGATTTCAGCTTGCAAAATTGGCTCTGATCTTTCAAATCTCCGTAAATTAATTATCAAAAGACAAAATTAGAATTACAGATTACTATTATCTCAAACTTATAAACTTTGACAATTTAAATATACAAAATGTATATTATCAGGTCAAAAAATATCCTCTACATATAACACCAAAAACCATTTCGTTATAGCCTAAAAAAGTAAAGATTTGTAAATCTGAGTTCAAAATAAGCGTGATTTTTACACGTATAAAGTATCACAATAAAGGCTTAAAGACAACTATTTATTGCATCATTTTTCATCATTTTTCTCTAACTTTACGCACTACATTTTGAAATGTAAGATTAAAATAAACATTGTTTTTCTGCAAAACACTGAATAAAAAAGCGTTACTGTTTTTTCTCTTACTTTTTTGCAAAAAACATCTTTCTAATAATTTAGTTAATTAAAAACTATGAGCAAATTTGATTTTGGAATTGTAGGACTTGGGGTAATGGGCCGTAACCTGCTTTTAAATATCGCCAGCCATAACTTTGCGGCTGCAGGTTTAGACTTAGATACCGAAAAAGTAAACTCTCTTCAACAAGAAGCCGATTCTGAACATACCATTGAAGCCACTACAGATGTTAAACATTTTGTAGAACTTATTCAGCAACCACGAGCAATTATGTTATTGGTTCCTGCCGGAAAACCGGTAGACAGTGCTATTGCCAGCTTATTACCTCACTTGGACAAAGGCGATATTATTATCGACGGCGGAAACACTTACTTTACAGACACAGACAGAAGATTTATAGAATTATCCGAAAAAGGAATCCACTTTTTTGGAATGGGAATTTCAGGCGGAGAAAAAGGTGCCCGTTTTGGTCCTGCAATGATGCCGGGAGGCGATCAGAAAGCATATGAAAGACTGCGTCCTATTTTTGAAGCTATTGCGGCAAAAGTAGACGGAGAACCTTGTGTAGAATATCTTGGAAACGGTTCTGCCGGAAATTACGTAAAAATGGTTCATAACGGAATCGAATACGGAATCATGCAGTTGATCTCTGAAATTTATGACCTGATGAAAAGAGGCTATAAAATGGATGATGATACGATTCAGAAAACTTTTGAAGAATGGAACCAAAGTCATGAACTAAAGTCTTATCTGATTGAAATTACCGGTAAAATCCTAAAACAAAAAGACGAAGACGGAACGCAGCTAATCAATAAAATTTCAGACTGGGCAAGATCGAAAGGTACAGGAAAATGGACTTCGCAAAATGCGATGGATTTACAGGTTCCGGTTCCGACTATCGATGCGGCGGTTTTCATGCGTGACATGTCTAAAACCAAACCTGAAAGAATGGAGGCTGCTAAAAAATTAGTCTGGACGCCAAATGAATCTGCAGTTGAACAAAGCGAGGCAATAGGAGCTTTAAAATCTGCTTTATATTCTGCTATTGTTGTAACGTATGCCCAGGGTCTGGCTCAGCTTCACACGGCTTCAAAAGAATACAACTATGGATTAAATCTGGAAACTGTTGCCAAAATCTGGCGCGGAGGTTGTATCATTCGTGCTGCAATTTTAGAGGATTTCAGAAAAGCATATAATGTCAAAGCAGATTTACCAAACCTGCTTCTGGATGACGGAATTGCTGCTGACCTTTCTAACCATCAGGCCGGAATGAGAAATGTAGTTCAGTTTGCGGTTCAGCAGGGAATTCCGGTTGCCGGACTTATGAACTCTCTGGCTTATTTTGATTCTTACAGATCTGCAAATCTACCCACAAATTTAATTCAGGCGCAACGTGATTTTTTTGGCGCACATACTTACGAACGTATCGACAAAGAAGGTGTTTTCCATACACAATGGTCTGAATAAGAATTTAAAGCAACACAACTACATACAATGACTAAAAATAAACTAAAGAATCCAACAATCATTGTTATTTTTGGAGGAACCGGAGACTTAGCCAAGAGAAAGCTCTTTCCCGCTTTTCAAAATCTGTACCTTGACGGACGTATGTCTGAAAAGTTTCAGATTATTGCACTGGGAAGAGCAGAAAAAACCAATGAGGATTTTCGCAGCTATGTCTTAGAAAACCTAAATACATTTTCAAGAAAAAAAGGACTTTCTGATCCTCAGACAGAAAAATTTCTTTCTCATATTACCTATCACAGCCTGGACATCGATAAAGAAGATTCGTATATCGGACTGAACGAAAAAATCAACAATTTTGACCTGGCTTTTGGCGAACGTGCCAATCGTCTTTTTTATCTTTCGATCACACCTTCTTTCATTTCTACGATTTCAAGCAATATCAAGAAAATCGGTCTTGCGGCAAATCCGAAACAGGATCGCATCATTATCGAAAAACCATTTGGTTATGATAAAAGTTCTGCTATTGAACTGAATGAAATGCTTTCGCAGACTTTTAAAGAAGAACAGATTTACAGAATCGATCATTATTTAGGAAAAGAAACGGTTCAGAATATTTTGGCTTTCCGTTTTGGAAATTCGATGTTTGAGCCTTTATGGAGCCGTAATTTTATTGATTTTGTGCAGATTACCGTTGCAGAAGAAGTCGGCGTTGAAGAACGTGGCGGTTTTTACGAAGGTGTCGGAGCACTGAAAGATATGATTCAGAACCATTTGCTTCAGATTTTGTGCATGACCGCTATGGAAGCGCCTGCGTCTTTAAATGCAGATGATATCCGAAATCGTAAAGCCGATGTTTTAAAATCCATTCGCCGCATCAAACCCGACGAAGTGGATCATTATATCGTAAGAGGACAATATGCTGCCGGTGAAATCAAAGGTGTTCCGGTTCCGGGATATCGTCAGGATAAAGGAATTGCACCAGATTCTAATACCGAAACTTACGTGGCAATGAAAATCTATCTGGACAACTGGAGATGGCAGGGAATTCCATTTTATCTTCGTTCAGGAAAAAGAATGGAAGAAAAACAATCTTCTATTATCATTCAGTTTAAGCCAGTTCCGCATTCTTCATTTTCATATGGAAAAGAAGGCATGACGCCAAACCGTCTTATTATTAATATTCAGCCTGCAATGGATATTAAATTGCAGTTTATGACCAAAAAGCCGGGACTTTCGCTTGCGCTGAGACCTGCTGAAATGGTTTTTGATTATTTTGCCTGCTCTACAATGTCTCCTGAAGCCTATGAAACTCTTATCGCTGATGCTTTGGCAGGAGATCCTACCCTATTTATGCGTTGGGATCAGGTTGAGGAAGCCTGGGATGCAATAGATACGATTCAGCAGGTTTGGAAAACTACGGCACCAACTAATTTCCCAAATTACAAAGCAGGAAGCTGGGGCCCGGCAGAAGCCGATGAATTACTGGCACGCCAGGGACACAAATGGATCCCGAATACACAAACAAAAGAAGAAGTTTTAAATGATACAGATTTACAATAATACAGACGAAATAAATACTACGGCTGCCGCACTTTTTGTAGAATTAGCCCAAAAAGCTATTGCTGCAAAAGGCAAATTTACAGCAGTTCTTACAGGAGGCTCCTCTCCTGCAGGAATTTACAAACTTTTGGCTTCAGATGATTATAAAAACAAAATAGACTGGAGCAACGTTTATATTTTCTGGGGAGACGAAAGATGGGTTCCGCTTGACGATGATTTGAGTAATGCAAAAATGTCTTATGCTACTTTGTTAAGCCACGTTCCTGTTCCGCAGGAAAATATTTTTGAAATGTACAAAGACGGCGTAACACCCGAAGAATATGCTGCTACGTACGAGCAGACGATCCGAAAAATTTTAGGCGAAGAAGGAAAATTTGACCTTATTCTGTTAGGCATGGGAGACGACGGACACACGGCTTCTCTTTTTCCTGGCGAAGCTGTCTTAGAAGAGCAAACTAAATGGGTCGACGCTTATTATTTAGCGCCACAAAAAATGTATCGCATTACCCTGACTGCTCCCTTAATTAACAAAGCAGAAAAAATTGTAGTGGTGGCTTTTGGAGAGAAAAAAATAAACGCTTTAAAAGAAGTAACCAGCGGAGCATACAATCCTGCTTTATATCCGATGCAACTGATCAAACCGGTTTCGGGAGATTTATTGTTTTTGGTCGATAAAGTGGCGGCCGGAACAAATTAAAAGGTTATTATTTTACAATAAAAAAGAAGGTTATACTCCAAAATAAGAGTATAACCTTTTTGCTTTATAGAGAGATATAATCAAGATAAATCTAATTTTCGATCAACTCAATATCCATTGTTTTAATTAATCCGTTTTCAAATGTGTAAACGTGTTTTACAAATCCGTCAAACATTAAATTGCCTTGCAGATCTTTTACATTTTGGTGGACTGTGACCTCCAGACTTCCATTTTCTCTTTCATCAAAACCAACCGGTTCTACTTTCGGATTGATCTCTGTCCATTGTCTTGTCCAGTATTGGCGAATCTCGTCATGACCGCTTATATAACCGCCTTCCCAGGCTTTTGACCATTGCACATCTTCCCTCATGGTTGACAGGCAGTTGTCTATATTTCTTTCGTTAAAAGCATTATAGGCTTTTGTAATTACTTGTTCGTTTTGATTTGACATGTTTCTGTTCTTTGATTAATGAATTTAAAATTAATGATTTTATTTTACACCAACCGTATTGAAGAATTTGAAACGGCGAAGGTAAAAAGTAGCAATTTTATTTTTTTTAAATCTGAAATTATTTCATTTATCAAAACACTAAAAACCAACATCAATTATTATCAAATTTTTAAATCTTGTCCTTTTTAGAAAAATTTTAAGACTCCTTACTTTTCAAATTGCTATATTTGGCGCACTATAACAACTAAAAGCCCACTTTTTAGAAACAAAATTAAATCTGCTTAACTGTAAATGAATCCCAAAAAGTTCATATATATCGTTTTACTCTCGCTGCTTTCTTTTTTCAGAGGCACCGAAACGTATCAGCAGCCTTTACATTCTAATCATTGTATTACTTTAGACAGCGTTGCCGCAGACGACGCCTTCACTCCGTCTTCAGATTATTCTTCTTCTAAAAATCTTGAAGTTCATTACAAGCTTAAAAAGAAAATAAAAAACAGAGCTACCACTTTAGAACAAAGTACTATCAGGGCTCCATATTTTAGCAACCTTATTAATTTCAGGCTTTATAAAAAGAGCTTGTTTTATGGTATAGTTTCAACATACCAGATACAAAGGCATACGCACCTTCATTTGTATCAACTTTTCTAGACTGCAGCATTTCGTTATTTTATTTAATTCAATTTTTCAGAAGTTTCTTTTGGAACAGACTTTCATGTACACCTAATTCGTGAAATCTTTCCGGATTCTTCCTTTGATACTCATATAAAATAACTTCTAAACAGTTCTTCTTCAAGGAGAACCTTCTAAACGCACCAAATTCAAAATCAAAATTCAACTCCCTTGTCTGACAAATGGGAGAGCATTTATTTATTCAAAAATTAAAAGCCTAATTATGAACACATATAAAAATCATTTTCTTTTATGCACACTTGCCTTATTTGTTTTAGTCTCGTGCGGGGATAAGTCTAAAAAGAATTCAAACAATATAAAAACAGTTCCCGTTTATAAAGTAACCTTAAAAGATACAATCGTTTCAAGTAAATTTGTTGCCGACGTTCATGCCAAAAACAATGTCGAAATTCACGTAAGAATTCCCGGTTTACTGGACAAAGTCTATGTTAGCGAAGGACAAAAAGTAAAAAAAGGTCAAATACTTTTCAAGATCAGCGATGTCGAACTTCAGATTCAGCTCTTAAAAGCAGAAGCCGTTTTTAAAAGCGCCAAAGCCGACTTACGAATCGCAAGTGTCGAACTGGAACAGGCTCAGACACTTTTCAATAAAAAAGTAATTGCAGATAAAGAATTAGAATTATCTAAAGCAAAATATGAAGCCGCTTCTGCGAAAGTGGCCCACGCTGTCGCAGAAAAAAAAGCAATCAACCAGCAAATTAGTTTTACCACAATCCGCGCACCGTTTGCCGGAACCGTTGACCGAATTCCGTTTAAGGAAGGAAGTTTAATAGAAAACGGTTCGCTGCTTACCACAGTTTCCCAACTGGATGACGTTTATGCGTATTTCTCCATTCCCGAAAATACTTATTTCCAGATGATGGAAGACAAAAGCCTTAACAACCAAGGCGATATAAAACTCGTTCTGCCAAACGGATTGGTTTATGATAAAAAAGGAGAACTGCGAACTGCCGATGGAGAAATTAACAGGGAAACAGGTTCTATTCAATACAAAGCTAAATTTCATAACCCGCAGGGATTTATCAAACACGGAACTTCGGGAAAACTAATTATTTCCCAGCCTAAAACAGCTGCGATTCTAATTCCGCAAAAAGCTGTTTTTTCCATTCAGGACAAACAATATGTATTTCTGGTACAAAAAGATGGAGTTGTTAAAATGACCAATGTTACCATTGGCAGTACTCTCGATGATGTTTACATTCTAAACGACGGTCTAAAAAGCAATGACCTGATTGTTCAGGAAGGAACCCAGTCATTAAGAGACGGCGATAAAATCAACATTAAACAAATGTAGGTTTAAGCCGTTAACAAAAATCCAATTATTTACCTAAAATATACAAAATGATAGAGTTATTTATCAAAAGAAAAATATTGTCATTAATCATCTCGGTTATGATAGTACTTTTGGGATTACTGGCTTTGTTCCAGCTTCCTATTACCCAGTTTCCAGATATTGTACCACCTTCTGTAACGGTTACAGCAAAATATACGGGAGCCAATGCAGAGGTTTCTGCCAATGCCGTCGCGCTTCCCCTGGAAAGAGCCATTAATGGTGTTCCCGGAATGACGTATATGTCTACAGTAACTTCAAATGACGGTTTAACCTTGATTCAGGTTTTCTTTGAAGTCGGTACAGATCCCGATCTGGCAGCCGTAAACGTACAAAACAGGGTGACCACCATTTTGGATGAACTTCCCGAAGAAGTAATTCGTGCCGGAGTTACGACCGAAAAAGAGGTCAACAGTATGCTGATGTATCTGAATATTACCAGTATAGACAAAACTCAGGATGAGCAGTTTATCTTTAACTTTACGGACATTAATATCCTTCAGGAATTAAAACGTATTGATGGTGTCGGTCGAGCCGAAATCATGGGTCAGAAAGAATACTCGATGCGTGTCTGGCTGGATCCGCAAAAGATGCTTTCTTATACCATTTCGGCCAATGAAGTGATTGCTTCCCTGCAAAAACAAAACATTTCTGCAGCACCCGGAAAAGTCGGTGAAGGTTCCGGACAGCTTGACAATCAGCTTCAATATGTAATTAAATACGGAGGAAAATTCTTCGAACCCAAACAATATGAAGAGATTCCGTTACGTGCAAACGCCGACGGAACAATCCTGCGATTAAAAGACATTGCCAACATCGAATTTGGTGCCATGAGTTACGGAATGGTTTCTAAAACCGACGGGAAACCATCGGCATCCATCATGCTGAAACAACGTCCGGGCTCTAACGCTTCTGAAGTAATTGCAAGCGTAAAAGAAAAAATGGCTGAATTGAAAGGCTCTTCTTTTCCGCCGGGAATGGATTTTAATATTGCTTACGACGTGTCCCGTTTCCTTGATGCTTCTATTCATGAAGTTATCAGAACTTTAATTGAGGCCTTTTTATTAGTCGCATTCGTTGTTTTCATTTTCCTGCAGGACTGGAGATCAACATTAATTCCCGTACTGGCCGTTCCCGTAGCACTTATTGGTTCGTTTACTTTTATGTCGATGATGGGATTCTCAATCAATTTATTAACACTTTTTGCTTTAGTACTTTCTATCGGAATTGTAGTCGATAATGCAATTGTAGTCGTCGAAGCCGTTCACGTAAAAATCTCCGAAGAACACATGGCGCCTTTAGAAGCTACCATAAGCGCTATGAAAGAAATAACCGGTGCTGTTATCGCAATTACTATTGTTATGGCTGCGGTATTTATTCCGGTTGCTTTTTTAAGTGGTCCCGTCGGTGTTTTCTATCGACAATTTTCGCTGACAATGGCAATTAGTATTGTCATTTCCGGAATCAATGCCCTTACACTTACTCCTGCCCTTTGTGCCATTATGCTGAAACCACACGATCCTGACAAGGAGAAAAAATCAGTACTGGATCGCTTTTTTGCGAGATTCAATAATTGGTTTGATAATGTGACTTCAAAATACATCAGAGTATTAATAAAGTTTGCAGACAGAACTTCCATTACGGTTGGTTTGCTGGTTCTTTTCTGCATTTTAACGTGGGGAACAAGCAAGTTCCTGCCTTCCGGATTTATTCCTTCAGAAGATCAGGGAATGGTTTATGTGAGTATCACTACGCCACAGGGTGCCACTGTAGAACGTACCGAAAAAGCGCTGGACGAAGTAACCCGAATTGCAAAAGGAATTAAAGGTGTAGACAATGTAACAACACTTGCAGGTTACAGTATTGTTACCGAAATCGCCGGAGCTTCTTACGGAATGGGGATGATCAACCTTAAAGACTGGAGTGAGCGTGATATCTCTGTAACAGAATTTATTGCACAGCTAACCGAAAAAACAAAAGGAATTAGTGACGCACAAATCGAGATTTTCGCTCCGCCAACGGTTCCCGGCTTTGGTAATACCAGTGGTTTTGAACTTCGATTACTGGATAAATCAGGAGGAAGTATTACCAATACAGATGAAGTGACAAAAAACTTCATTAAAGAATTGAATGCCTCGCCTGAAATTCAAAACTCTTTTACCAGTTTTGATGCCACTTTTCCGCAATATTTAATTCATATCGATTATGATCTGGCTGCGAAAAAAGGAATTTCTGTAGACAATGCAATGGCAACTTTACAGACCATGTTGGGTTCGTTTTATGCAACCAATTTTATTCGTTTTTCCCAAATGTATAAAGTGATGGTTCAGGCGAGTCCGCAGTTTCGTAAAAATCCGGAAAGCATTTTGGACATGTACCTGAAAAATGATGCCGGTGAAATGGTTCCTTTTTCCACATTTATAAAATTAGAAAGAGTTTACGGTCCCGAAGTTCTTACGCGTTACAATATGTACATGTCGGCAATGATTAACGGTGAACCTGCAGAAGGTTTTAGTTCTGGAGAAGCAATTGCGGCAGTAGAAAAAATCGCAGCAGAAAAACTGCCAAGCCGTTTTGAACTGGAATGGTCCGGTATGACACGCGAAGAGATTTTGTCCGGAAACCAGACTATCTACATATTTGCATTATGTATACTATTTGTATACTTATTACTGGCTGCACAGTACGAAAGTTTACTGCTTCCGTTTCCGGTATTATTGAGTCTTCCTGTCGGAGTTTTTGGCTCGTATCTGGCACTTTTAGCCGTCGGACTCGACAATAATATTTATGCGCAGGTGGCACTCGTCATGCTGATTGGTCTGCTCGCCAAAAATGCAATTTTGATTGTGGAGTTTGCAATGGCGCAGCACAAAATCGGGAGGGATATTACAGAGGCCGCTATAGAAGGGGCAAGACTTCGTTTCAGGCCAATTTTGATGACTTCTTTTGCTTTTATTTCAGGATTAATTCCGCTTTGTATTGCTAGTGGTGCCGGTGCTGTAGGGAACCGTTCCATTGGTACGGCAGCCGCAGGAGGTATGTTAATTGGAACTGTGTTTGGTCTTGTGATTATTCCGGGACTTTACATCTTATTTGCCAAACTGGAAAAAAGAATGAATAAATCTTAGTGTAGTTTTCAAACACATAGAATATAGAATTTTGAAAGTGTTACGGCGTTTCATCTGTTCAAATAAACCGAATTATAAGTTAGAAACTTTGTCAAAGTTTAAAACTTTGATAAAGTAAAAATCGAGTTTAGACAAAGTATGTTTTAGGACTTTTCCTTCTGACACTTTTTAAAGTAAAAATCTATGTTGTATGTGTTTAATAAAAACTTAAAAACGAAGATTGAATAAATAAATCTAATAATGAAAAATATACTTAATCAATATAAAACAACTGCATTAGTGATAACCTGCGTTCTCACTTTTGCCGCTTGTTCTGCACCTAAAATCAGCGATAAGTTAAGCGCTGCCAAATTACCGGAGAATTTTGATGTCAAAACAAAAAAATCTGTGGATAGTCTGACAGCCTTTATTCCGCTCAAGACGGAAACCTTTTTTAAAGATCCAAAATTGGAACAAATATTAAAAAAGGCGATTACCCAAAATCCTGATTATTTAATGATGCAGGAACGAATCTTAATTGCCAATTCACATTTAAAAGTGGCAAAACTAGCCCTTCTTCCCTCTTTAGATCTTGTGGCAGATGCTTCCGGAACACATTACGGGAAATACACCATGGACGGAGTTGGTAATTATGATACCAATTTTTCGCAAAATATTAGCGAAAGACAACGTATAAATGAAGATGTAACTCCTAACCTGTTTCTGGGTGGAAAAGTTTCCTGGGAAGCCGACATTTGGGGAAAATTAAGCAATCGAAAAAAGGCGGCACAGCAACGTTTTTTTGCTTCTCAGCAAGGAATGCGATTGTTGCAGACCAGACTTCTAGGAGACGTCGCCGATTTGTATTTTAAACTGATTGCCCTGGACAAACAGGCGGCGATTTACGACGACAACCTCAAAACACAGGAACGCGCACTGGACATCGTTTCGGCACAAAGATCTGTGGGAAAAGCTACAGAATTGGCTGTGCAGCAGTTTAATGCCCAAAACAATAATATTCATGCCGAAACTTCAGAATTAAAATTAAGCATAGATCAGACAGAAAAAGCTTTATTGACATTGTTAGGAGAATATGGCGGAAAAATCGAAAGAAGCAACGACTTTTTAGCCGGACATTTAGACGTTTTAAATCAAAAAATAAGCGTTGATTCTATTATTCATAAAAGACCTGATGTTTCTGAGGCTTATTTTGAATTGATGGCCAGCAACGCTGACGCAAAAGCAGCGCGTGCAGCATTTTTTCCAACTTTAAATCTAGGAGGATATGCCGGTTTTAACTCCTTTTCTTTCAATACTTTCTTTGATGCCGGTTCTTTTGCCTGGCAGATTCTCGGCGGACTAACAGCGCCTGTTTTGAACAAAGGTCAGATTAAGCAGGAAATGTACGTGTCAAACCGAAGACAGGAAATTTCTTTTCTTCAGTATCAAAATTCAATTACCACTGCATTTAACGAACTAAGTGCTCTGTTGCATAGAAATGAAGCGTATCAGGATGTTCTGAAATACAAATTAAAAGAAATTGACCATCTCGAAATTGCCGTCAATGTCTCTAATGATTTGTACTTAAGCGGTTACGCTAATTATTTGGAAATCATTAATGCGCAGAAAAATAAATTACAGGCAGAACTTGATTTTGTGGACATTCAGTTGCGAAATGCCAATTCGCAGGTACTGCTTTACAAAGCTTTAGGCGGAGGAGTTAATTAGTTTATATATTGGTCAAAAATGGTTTCTGTTTATAATAGCTCATCGCAGAGGTCATTTTATATCCCATTTCTGTTTAGAAATGGGATTTTTTTTTGAATTCGAGTATCTTTATTCAAAATTTCAAAATATAGCAGCATGAATATTTCAGATATTCTTCATCATATCCACCCTCTTCCTGAGCAGTCGCAACTTGCTTTACAGGAAAATATTACCGAAATAGCATTTACTAAAGGTCATATATTGCTAAAAGCCAATAAAGTAGAACCGAATATTTATTTTATAAAACATGGATTGGTTCGCGCTTATGTGCAACGCGATAATGAAGTTACCTTCTGGTTCGGAAAAGAAGGCGAAACTATTATTTCGATGAAAAGTTATGTGGAGGAAAAGCCCGGATATGAATCAATAGAACTCTTGGAAGACTGTGAGTTGTACGAATTAAAAACAGAAAACCTTAAGAAACTTTTTAATGAAGATGTTCACATTGCAAATTGGGGAAGAAAATTTGCCGAAAAAGAACTGATTAAAACGGAGGAAAGACTGATTTCTAAACAGTTTCAAAATGCATCAGAACGATATAAGGATTTAATGAAGGATCACCCTGAATTGCTGCGGAGAGTTCAATTGGGACATATTGCATCTTATCTCGGAATTACACAGGTAAGCCTCAGCAGAATTAGGGCGGAGTTCAAATAATTTCATTTTTTATCATTTGTTAAATTTTAAATGAAAGCGATATAGGAAATTTGCACCACTAAAAATATAGTATATGAACTGGATTATTTTAATCATTGGAGGACTATTTGAAGTAGCCTTCGCTTCTTGTCTCGGAAAAGCAAAAGAAACTACGGGAACCGAAATGTATTACTGGTATATCGGATTTGTCGTTTCCTTAACTATAAGTATGCTTTTATTAATGAAAGCTACAGAAACCCTGCCGTTAGGAACGGCATATGCTGTATGGACAGGCATTGGAGCGGTAGGAACGGTTTTGGTTGGTATTTTCATCTTTAAAGAACCGGCAGCTTTTTGGAGATTGTTTTTCCTCGTAACTTTAGTTGGATCAATAGTAGGTTTAAAAGCAGTATCGCATTAAATTTAAAGAAAAAATTCTTGAAAAGGCGGATCATTTTTAAAAATGATCCGCCTTTTCTTTTAACAAATTCTTACATGTTTTAAAAAAAAGAATAAATAACCATGTTAAAAAACTTAAATTTTAACAGACATAAAATACTGTAAACATGGTAATTATGTAAAATTTAACAGAAAATTTAGTAAGAAGTAAAAGTTATAAATTTCTATTTTTGAAAACGTCTGATCTTACAAACCACAAATACCTACATTTTAAAGCATCAGATATTTCTAAAATCATAGCTCCAACGATTAATAGGAAACAGATGAAAAAAATCTTATCCGGCACATTATTTCTAATTGCCATCTCAGCCTACTGCCAGGGCGGCGGTCCGCCACCACCTGGATTACCAGATCCGCCTCAATTTTCAATAGATCATTCAGTGCCTCTTTTACTTATAGCTGCTGTTCTTTTTGGATTATTTGTTATTAAAAAAAGGACTTACTAGAACCGTATTTTTTATTCTTCCAAAAAATGACAACATGAAAAAAACTACCATTTCAATTTTCCTTCTTCTCCTTTCTATTAAGGGTTTTTGTCAAATGTATGTAGGAGCTGCTACACCCGTTTATGTAAAAAATCAGGTTTTATATGTAGGACAGAACATAAATCTGTCTGCCAATGCCAATATCTATCTGCGTAACCTTTCGCAGCTGGTACAGGGAACTACGGGAACTTCTACCAATTCGGGAACAGGTACGATATCTGTTTATCAGGAAGGTACATCGGATAATTTTGAATATAATTACTGGTGTTCACCGGTCGGACTTAATACGGCTTCTTCTGTCAATAATAATTTTGGCATTACACTTCTAAACCGCCCTCTTACAGCAACGAATTCTACTCCGGCCACCATTCTGGGAATGTCTAGTTATGACGGAACCTCAAATCCTTTAGCCATTGCACCGTATTGGATCTATAAATTAACCAATGCCAATAACTATTCACAATGGACACAGGTTGGGTCTGCGAGTACAATAGCACCGGGAGAAGGATTTACAATGAAAGGTACAAGCGGATCTGATTCAACAGATCCCGAAGCGAGCGGAGTGGCAAACAATCCCGGCGGTACGGGAGCGCAGCGTTACGATTTTAGAGGTAAACCAAATGATGGAAATATCACGATCTCCGTTGGAGCATCATTAGCTGCAACACTTACCGGAAATCCGTATCCTTCTGCTTTGCATTTGAATGCATTTTTACTGGATCCCACTAATACGGCCTGCAATGGAAATGCTTATTTCTGGGAACAGGATAAAACAACAAATTCCCATTTGCTTAGTGCGTACAGAGGCGGATATGGAACTTATTCTCCTGGAAGTTTAGCCTCAAACGGTTTATATGTACCTCCTACTTTTGCCAGTTACAAACAAGATGGTACAGTAAATACAACAGGTTCTGTTTCGGGGACTGCTATGGAACGTAAATATGTTCCTATTGGTCAGGGTTTCTTAATTAACGGAACAGCAAATGGCACGGTCACATTTAAAAATTCACATCGTGTATATTATAAGGAAGGCAGTGGCTTTTCTCAATTTGGAAAACCTGCCAAAACCACTACAACTCAGAAAAGTGAATCGGCAGTGGCCGAAGAAGTTCTTGAAATTCCACACATTAAAATCAATACTATTATAAACAATCAGTTTACCAGACAATTGGCGCTTGCCTTTCTCCCTGAAGCGACTGATGGTGTTGACAGAGGAATTGATGCGGCAAATATGGATAGTTTGCCAAACGATATCGCATTTTGGCTGGAACAATCCAATTATGTAATACAAGGAATTAATTTTGACAATACTAAAAAAATTCCGCTAATTGCTAAAGCCACTGAAACTACTACTCTCAAAATTTCAGTTCCTATAATAGTCAATTTTGATCCGACGCAGAACATTTATATTTTCGATCAGCTGGATTCTTCCTATCATGATATAAAAAATGGCAGTTATGAGGTAACCCTTAGTCCCGGAGTCTACACCGATCGTTTTAAAATTACTTTTACCAGTCAGACTCTTGGTGTGGGTGAAGAAACAAAAAACAGCTTCTATGTTCTTCAGGACAATAAAAATCAATATCTAAAAGCTTTTAATCCTGATTTGAAAAACCTGAAATCTTTTAAATTGTATGATATTCTGGGCAGAGCAGTTTTGTCTAAAGACCATTTAGCAACAGAACAAAATTATAATTTCTCTACTTCAGGTTTAAGCGATGGTGTTTATATCGCCACCTTTGTGACTTTTGAAAATGAAAAAATCGCTCAGAAAATCATTATATCTCATTAACAAGAATAAAATAAAATCTACCAAATTAACTAACATCAAAATTATGATCAATATGTTTACTCTCAAAAAATATAATTCTTGTTTCGCTCTGTTATTTTTCTTTGTAACATTTTTAGCAGAGGCACAGATCGGAATCGGTACAACAACTCCAAATGCGAGTTCTGTATTAGATGTAACTTCTACAACTCAGGGTATGCTGACACCGAGAATGACTACGGTTCAGAGAAATGCAATCGCCACTCCGGCTGATGGATTAATAGTTTATGATACAGATTTAAAAGGTTTTTACTACTATTCTACAGGAACATCTACATGGATTGCACTTGTCAATAGCGGTACAGGCCGTTTAAATTTTAAAAGAATAAGAAGTACCGATAATCTGGCTGTTGTTCTGGCAGCAGAATTAGCGGCGGGTGGTGGCGCAAAATATGTATTAAATAGTAATACTTTGTATGAAATCAATGGAATGATAGATTTAAATTTTCCAATTGATTTAAACAATGCTTACATTCAGGGACTTGATCCAAATGAAGATATGATTTCCAGAGCAAATGGAAATATTTTTGAAGGTGCAAATGGTGGAGGTATTAGAAGTGTAACACTCCGGGCAATAGGCGGAAGTGTCTTCAATCTAAATGGTGCCGCAACGCAAAACCTTATTTTCAGGGATTCTATTGTATTTGGCTCGAATAGTGTAGGTACCATATCTGGATTTGGCTTAGTGTTTCTAAGTATCATTCAGTATGCAGGTAACTCAAATGGTATAACGTATAATAATATTACCCAATTACTTCTAAGTAATTGTGGATGGTTTAGCACTAACTCAGGTACGTACGAAAAATTTACCGGAAATTTTACTTTAATAGAAAAACAGGGTGGATTTAGTCAGGTTGACGGCTCTGCAATTGGTTTTGATGTTTCTACAATTGGTACCATCAACGGAGATGCGGTATTGGAATCTGTTGTATTTACCGGAACAAATACTGCCGGTTATGTCAAAGGCTATGCCTCAACAAACACATATCCGGGTTACAACTTTAGCAACAGCTGGAACGTGAGATCTGCAGGTATCCCGACAGAAAGTGATGCCAGTGCGGTTGGTGATTTTGCGATGGATTATAACGTAGGATTTGGTCTTGGAGTGACTTTTAATAATTCAAATCCCAGTGATATTGTGAAAATTGGCCTGACAGGAGCACCTAATACAGTCTACTCTAACCTTTTTCGCTTTTATACCGATTCTCCAAACAGATTACGATATGCCGGAAAAAAGAAAAGAATATTTCAGATTACGGGATCCATTTCTTTTCAGGTTAATGCTGCCGGAACATATATAATTTTCATATCCAAAAATGGAACTCCATTAAGCCAGTACAAAATATATGGTAGAGGTCAGGTAAATGGTGACATTATAGTTTTGCCTCTAAATGCCACTACAGAAATGGTTACAAATGATTTTATTGAAATATCTGCGCAAAGATTCAGTGGTTCCACTGGTACAACTGGAAATATAGTCGTTCCAAATATGGTAGTTACCATTAAATAATTTTTTATTGCAAAATACACAAATGAAAAAGCTCAATTCTATTGCGAATTGAGCTTTTTTTATGATGTATATTATTTTATAAATCTTACCTAATTCATTTCTGAATTAGCTACATTGGCAACAGCGTATCATCAATGTCACATGGAAAGTAAATAGTTATATCAGTTCCTGAACCCGGGTTTCCTTCTGCTTCAATATCTCCTCCAACAGCCTGCATGATTTTTTTGCACAATGCCAATCCAATTCCAGAACCGGTATATTGTTCCTGCGTGTGCAGCCTTGTGAAAACTTTAAAAATAGATTCTGCAAATTGTTGTTCGAAACCAATTCCGTTGTCAGAAAATCGAATCCAGTAACAATACACTTTGTATTTATGTTTTATTAAAACAGGTTCCTGAGATGCCGTTATTTTTATCTTAGGCGTTCTTTCAGGAGAGGCATACTTTAATGAATTTTGCAGAATATTGATAAAAAGCTGTCTCATTAAAAAACCAATTGCATGCACTTCAGGAAGATCTTCATGTTGAATTATAGCGCTTCTTTCTTCAATAAGTTCCTTCATCTCCTTTATTGTAGCCCCTAAAATTTTATTAAGATCTACTTTTTGAAGTTTGTCACGCGTGTTTTTTATTCTGGTATATTTTAAAATATCTTCCAGTAATCCGCTCATTCTGTTGGCAGACTTAGATACACGATGCAAAGACTGCGAAATAGATTCTATGGAAAGTCCGTCAATCTCAGATAGCATTTTTGAGGTGATCAGCTGAATTTTACGCAGTGGCTCCTGCAAATCATGCGTACTGATCCAGTTGATGTTTTCTAACTCCGAATTGGTTTCTCTTAAAACCTCACTCTGGTTACGATATTTTTCTTCCTCCTCACTTAACATAATCAAAATTAACTGATTATGTAAGGTATGTGCATATTGTACAGCCGCATTCGTTTCATATTTTCTCCATCGGCTGCTTTTATGTTTTACGATTTGTTTCCAAATATTAAAAGAATTTCTTGGATGCAAGCCGTTTTCGTCTTTTACAATGGCTTTTGCAGGATCTCCGCCCCAATGAATTTCTGAAACCGTCTCTGGCCTGTACCAGATTATATGAGCATTATTGCCTAACGAATGGTAAATTAATCCTGCAAAATCAGGGCTTTGTTCCAATTCGGGAAATTCGACACTAATGTTGTTTGTGGTATAAATTTCCTCTGTAGTTTTGTTATTTATAAGCTCTAAAAGAAGTTCAATTTGTGCATCTGATGGGGTTAGTCCGCTCTTATAGAATTTGCCTCTTGCTACAATTGCAACACCTGAAGCATTACAAAGTTCCAGCAATTGTGGCGAATTAGCGATAGATTCCAATGATTTTTCGCCAATTGGCAAATCCAAAGCCAGTAATTGATCCAGTGCTAAATTTGTTTTTTGCGCTGTCAGATTTTCATCATAAGCCTGCCTTACATCGATTTGCGACGTAATAAACTGTCCCTGAAGCTTAGCAGCAAGCCTTATTTGCGGCGAAATATTCTTCTCAGAATAATGATGACAAGCAATTAAACCCCACAATTTATCATGATGGATCAATGAAATGGTCAGTGTTGCGCCAACTCCAATATTTTTTAAATATTCAACGTGAATAGGCGATGTACTTCTCAGAATCGAAAGACTTAAATCCAGGTTTTTACCAGGCTGGTCGTCTACCGTATAAATGGGAACCGGTTTATAATTTATATCTACAATCAGTCTTAGCTGATTTCTGATATATAATTCTCTGGCTTGCGCCGGAATGTCGGTATGCGGATAATGCAATCCCAGAAAAGGTTCTATTCTTTCATCACGATCTTCAGCGAAAACTTCTCCGTTATATTGCTCATCAAAACGATAAATCATCACACGATCGTAACCGGTGATTTCACGTGTCCCCTTTGCTACAAGTGCGCATAAATCCTTAAGCGACTTCGTTTTATTCATTTGGTTAACAAACTGAATAGTCTGTTTGTAAGCATCTGCGAGTTTTTCCCGGTCAGGAAAAAGCAGTTCGCCTTCCAGAATATAATTTTGGGCGCTTTTATGGATATTGATTTGAAATAATTTATCAAGAAGCTTAATTTCCAGCGGAAAAGCATCTTTAACTTCGTCTCCCTGAATATATTGCGTAATACTACTTTCGGCCTCAGCACCAAAAACGGCACTAAAATCTTTTCCTAAAACCTGAGCATGAGTCAGATTAAAAAAGGTAGAAATATTCTCTGTACAATAATCAATTTTCCAGTCTGGCCTTATACCCAGTAAAAAGCCGTGCGGCTGAATTTCACCTGGTATGTGTATGGCTTCATTTTCACAATTCTCTAATGTAACACGATCACGGTTAACTATATCCTTAAACTTCATTCTACTACTGACCTCCAAAATGATTATATATGCTGTCAAATGCAAATACAGCTCCCGCTATAATTTCGTCACCACAGCCTTCTTCTTGTTCATATTCTGACACAAAGTTTAGGAAAGATTTCCAGAAACTTCCTGTTTTATCACCGTAACCATTAAAATAAGAAACACCCTGATCGCCGGCAAGCTCAGGAGATTTAGAAACATTCTTCAATATAAATCTTCCGCCCAATGTTGATCCTTCAACAACATATATAATTCCTAAAGCAAAGGGAACAGAAATGGGTGACTTTTTAAAAACTTTTACCGTATTATTTTTACTATAATTTAGAAAAGAAAGGTCATTCTCTATAAGATGTTTCTTTCTTCTTTGTTGTATATCGTCAATCAGATCTGTAAATAACGGATAGATATTTTCTTCAACATCGTTGTGAACGTCGTGCATTAAACTAAGATAATGGGTATAATCTTCTATTTTCATGTCCGGAGACATAATTGACATTGATAGTGGAAGCTGTTCTAATTTCGTGTGAGAATCAGACGTTTGTGTTTTTAAATCGGTAAGAAAACTAGTTACTATAGTAGAAGTGGCATTTAAACTCATTGTTGTATTCAGGCTTTTTAATGAGAGTTAATTTTCAACTTCTCATACACAAATTTATAAAAAAAAATCTATCATAAAATTAATATATTTTCTTTAACAAATGCCAGACAGCAATTAAATTTTCAGTAATTAAAATGATCCCACTTTTACGGTATTTTTTCATGACTTTAGAAAAGTTTTATCTGCGTTAATTTTCAATTAAACAGATTTCAAAAACGGTTTGTTTATTTTCATTTTTACAGGAAATATATCCGCCCTGGGCTTCTATAATATTTTTAGATAAAGTAAGTCCAATTCCTGCACCTTCTGTTCGCGTAGTAAAAAACGGAAGGAAAATTTTATCCTCTATCTCCTTCTCTACTCCTTTGCCATTGTCTGTAATTTTAATAAAAATACGGTTATCGCCGGCTTCCGCAGAAATGCTAATTTGCTTATCAAACGTATTTTCAAGTGCGTATATTGAATTTGTCAAAATATTAATCAGCACTTGCTCTGTTTGTTGCATGTCCACATTTACTTCGTAGCGATGAGCAATGGCAGTAGTAACCTTGATATTTTCTTTTCGAAAAATCGGATTCATAATCCGAAGGGAATTCTCAACCAGAAAAAGCAAATCTGTTTTTTCTTTCTTTGGCGAAGGCAGCATGGCGAGTTTTCTGTACCCTTCAACAAACTTCTGCAAGTGGTCGCTTCTTCTTAGCATCGTTTGCACGCTATTTTTTATGTCTTCCAGATCTTCCGGAGAAAGTGAATCCTGTTCTGTCAAGTCTTCCATATTTTGACAAATAGATCTGATAGGTGTAATCGAATTAAGGAGCTCGTGCGAAATCACTTTCATCAGGTTTATCCAGGCATCTTTTTCCTTTTTTTCTACCACGTTCTGAATCGAATCCAGTAAAACAATAAAATACTTCTGACCGAAAATTTCGCTTCTGGAAGCCTGTAAAACAAAGGTTTGCTTGCTTTGCTCGTTTATACTAATCTCAATAGCAGTTTTAACTTCCTGAAAATTATCTTCCTCAATAATTTCGCATAATAAAGGCAGCTGATTTTTAAGGTATTTCCATTTTGAAACTTTCGGCACATTAAAGTGATTCGAAAAATAATCATTCATTAAAAATATATTCCATTCTGATTCCTGCTTTTGCAAAATAATAACACCCGACTCAATATTATTCAGAATAGAACGATAGACAATATCTTTGGTAACCTGTTCATTTTGTTTGTTTTTTAATGTCTCATACAAAATAAAAAGGTCGTTGTACGTGGTATTAAAGTTATGATTCGAAAAATCGGAACTAAAGTCATTTTGCAGAATAGAAGAAATCGTTTTATTGTAAATCAGAACCAGATTCCGGACATAGAAATACATTTCTCTTCCCAACAGAAAAACCATGCAAAAACCAAATATACCGGTAAAAAACAACCCAATTCTAAAAAAGCAAATCGAAAATTCTATGGCTAAAACAATCAAAACCAATCTTAGAAATAACAATTTATAGGTTTGTAAAGTCCTGAACATATTAATTAATATTGATATTAAACTTTTCTAAACGTCGGTACAATGCACCTCTTGACAAGCCCAGTTCTTCTGCCGTTTTACTAATATTATTGTTATTTTTGAGAATTGCCTTTTCTACAGCAGCTTTTTCTACAGAAGAAAGCTGAATATCTTCATTATTTTCCTCGTACGGTGTCACCGTTTCCAAATCCAGATCTGCAACCGTGATGATGCTGTTCTCACACAAAATAACGGCACGTTCGATTTTATTTTCCATTTCGCGAATGTTTCCGTTCCAGGCGTGTTTTTCAATTTGTTCTATTACCTTTTGATCAAAAGTAATTTCGTTCCTTCCGTATTTTTCAGTCATTTTTTCCAAAAGATAACGAGCAAGCGGAATCTTGTCTTCTTTTCTTTCCCTTAACGGAGGCAAAGTAATTTCCATCGTATTTATGCGATAATACAAGTCTTCACGGAAGCTTTTATCGGCCACTTCTAATTTTAGATTTAAATTAGTCGCCGTAATAATTCGGACATTTACAGGTCTTGGTTTTGTTTCTCCTAATCTGGTAACGGTTTTAGTCTGAATAACCTGAAGCAATTTAGATTGCAGATGAAGTGGGACATTCCCTATTTCGTCCAAAAAAATCGTCCCGTTTTGTGCCATTTCGAATCTTCCGGGCATGTCTGATTTTGCATCTGTAAATGCACCTTTTGCGTAACCAAATAATTCACTTTCAAAAATATTCGAATTTAAGGATCCCAAATCAACCGCTATAAATGGTCCGTTTTTGCGTTCTGACTGGGAATAAATATAATGCGCCAGAACATATTTTCCGGTTCCGTTTTCGCCGAGAATCAACACATTTGCATCGGTTTTGGCCACTTTATCTGCAAGTGCATAAGCTTTTTTTATACTTTCTGAACTTCCGGTGAAAAAATCATTTTCAACTTCGATATCTTTATTTTTCTTTTGCTCTTTTCGTGCTTTATCAACCGCTTGTTTAACGGATTCCAGCAGTTTTTTATTCTCCCATGGTTTTAATATATAATCAAAAGCACCTAATTTTAAACCTTCAACAGCAGTTTCTACCTTGCCAAAAGCCGTCATAAGGATCACAACCGTTTTTGGCGAAAGCGTTTTAATTTCTTTCAACACATACAAACCTTCCCTTCCATCTTCAAAACCAATTCGGTAATTCATATCTAACAAAACCACGTCAATGGTGTTTTTTGAAATCAGTTCGACAATATTTTTCGGATTATTGAGCGTATAAATGTTCTCAAAATACTTTTTAAGGTACACTTTAGAGGCAAAAAGTATGTCTTCTTGATCGTCGATGATTAAAATTGAAGCACTCGTCTTTTTCATTATTGTTCGGTTTTGGACAAAAGGTGTCCATTAATGGACAGTTGGCATTTTTATTTATAAATAAAACATTCAGAATAAAGCAGTTACAGCATTTAATTTATTGGCACGAAAATCACATTTAAGCTTATAAATCAGTAGTAATTAAAGCCTTTCAGAAGTACAAATAACAAAATAAATAGCGATAAATTGCAAGTAATTTATCTTAATTTTCAGAATTGTTTTTTTTGCTTCCGAAAGATTAAAAATTTAAAAGAAATCAATCCAATCAAAAAACGTTAATTATGATTATCATTAAAAAACTTTCAAAAGTATTTAGAACAGAGGAATTAGAAACCAGGGCTTTAAGTGAAATTTCGCTGACCATTAATCAGGGCGATTTTGTTTCGATCATGGGACCTTCAGGAAGCGGGAAATCGACTTTATTAAATATCGTGGGACTTCTGGACAGCGCTTCAGACGGAAGTTACCGGCTTCTCGATCAGGAAATGGTCGGTTTAAAAGAAAAGCAAAAATCAAAAGCCAGAAAAGAAAACATCGGTTTTATTTTTCAAAATTTCAATCTAATTGATGAATTATCAGTTTTTGATAATATCGAATTACCGCTCATTTACAATAATGTGCCATCTTCAGAAATAAAGAAAAAAGTAGAAGAAATTGCTTCTATACTCAATATTTCGCATCGATTAAGGCATTTTCCGCAGCAGCTTTCAGGCGGACAACAACAACGTGTGGCAGTCGCAAGAGCTTTAATCAATAGTCCGAAAATTATTCTTGCCGACGAACCAACAGGAAATCTGGACAGTAAAAATGGCAACGAAGTCATGGAACTTTTAACAGATCTTCATGCCGGAGGAGCCACAATTTTAATGGTAACGCATTCGGATTATGATGCTTCCTTTTCGCAGAAAACTATTTTAATGAAAGACGGAATGATTCTTTCGGAAAAATTGAATCATAGAAATGTAGATGTTTTAGTAACTTCAAATAATTAAGATTATGCTGAAAAACTGGACCAACATTTTTGTGTATCATATCAAAAACAATAAATTATTTACTGCGCTCAATATTTTAGGTTTGAGTATTGGGATCGCTGGTTTGATTTTTGCCATTTTATATTGGAACGATGAACATTCTTACGATCAGTGGAATCCCAATAAAGAAACTGTTTTTCTGGTCGCCAATCAAATGGACCCGACAACTTATTGGGCATCGAGTTCTGCTCCTATCGGATCTGCCATAAAGGAACTTTCTCCAAAAGTAGAATCATTTTGTTATTTAAATGGCAATTATGATAGTGAAATAATTCATTATAAAAACAAAAAAGTACAATCTGACAAAGTGATTGTAGCGCAAAAAAATTTCTTCGATTATTTTCCGTATCAATTTACAGAAGGAAGTGCAAAAACCGGTTTGCCGGATAGCAATAGCATCTGTTTATCTGAAGATTTGGCTCAGCAGATTTTTGGAAGTAAAAGTGCCTATGGGAAAAAAATAACACTGCAAAATCAGATTCTTGTTGTTCGCGGCGTGTATAAACTTGACAAAAAATCGGTATTTAACCCTTCATGTGTAGTCAATTTCATGGATATTCGGCTAAAAAACAGTATTCAGCAATGGGGAAATTTTCAATTTATTCTTCTATTAAAATTAAAAAATCCTGACGATGCCAAATCAGTTACAGCAAGTCTTACTAAGATTTATTACGATAATATGACAGCGCCACGTGCCAAATCGCAAGGAATGAATCCGGAAGAATTTATTCAGAAATTTGGTGAGGTAAAACCTCATTTAGAACCACTATCTATGGTTCGCCTGCATACAAAAACGGGAGGACTGATAGAATCTAACGGCAATTACCAACTTATACTGATCCTGATGGGTTTATCTGCATTAATCTTAATTTTATCTATTGTAAACTATGTAAATTCAGCAACTGCAAATGCAGTAAAAAGAGCTAAGGAAATTGGGGTACGAAAAATTATAGGAGCATCAAAAGCCAATATCGTCCAGCAGTTTATTTTTGAAACCGCAATTATTACTTTAATTTCTATTTTGACAGCACTTGTTATTGTAGAACTTTCGCTTCCTTATTATAATGTTTTCTTAGAAAAAGCACTCATATTACAAAGCAGCCAGTTTTATCTTCAGCTTATTATGATATTTATTGTAACTGTGATTACCGCAGGAATATTTCCGGCAATCTATGTGGCCAATTTTGAAGTTTTGAAAGTATTGAGAGGGAGTTTTACCAGAAGTAAAAACGGCATCTGGCTGCGAAACGGAATGTTGATTTTTCAGTTTTCTGTGGCTTCTTTTTTCATAATTGGTTCTTACATCACTCATCAACAGATTGATTTTATGAATTCTAAAGATGTAGGATTTAATGGAAACCAGATTATCAATATTTCGTACCGCAATATATACGGTGAAAATATCACATCTAAAGAGCAGATGAAAAAGTATGATGCTATAAAAAATGAATTGCTGCGTATAAAAGGAGTTAAAAAGGCAGCCGGAGGTGGTTTTGTGATGGGAAATGGAGCGAAATCAGTTATCTCTTATCATCATAAAGATATAAACATTGACGGCAATAATATTCCCGTGGATTTTGGATTATTGGAAATGATGCAAATAAAGCTGTTAAAAGGGCGTTTTCTAAGTCCCGAATACGCTCAGGACACTATTAACTCCATGCTTATAAATGAAACTGCTTTAAAGTTGCTAAATGAAAAAGATCCGATTGGCAAAAAGATAAACTGGGACGGAAAAGAAGCGATTATTGTAGGCGTGATCAAAGATTTTAATATCGGAAATCCCGGAGAAGCTATTCCCCCTATGTCTGTCTTTCATTTTAAATCGGTTCCCTGGTTTAGTAATCTGCTGAACAATATTTATGTCACCGCAGATCCTGAAACCATGCAACAAACAATTTCCGATATCGAAAGCATTTGGTCAAAGAAAGCAGATTCCGAATACCCTTTTGTTTATGATTTTGTAGATAAGGAATATAAAAGATCATATCATACGTATGTAAAACAAAAAAATCTTTTTTCTTTATTAAATATCATTGTAATTGCAATTGCACTAATGGGACTATTTGCACTGGCATCCTACTCGATCGAAAGACGTATGAAGGAAATTGCGGTGAGAAAAACACTTGGTGCAGACACGAATGTATTACTCAAAGAATTGTGCAAACAATATATTGTGTTTAGTGTAACAGGATTTTTAATCGCTTTATTCCCGACTTATTATTTACTGGATAAATGGCTGGAAAATTTTTCGTACCGCATTCATATTTCTATTTATCCATTTGCAGCGGGCTTTGTTATTTTATTGACTTTAACCTTATTAATTGTACTTTCAAGAGCTTATAGCGCAACAAAAGTTGACGTTCTAAAATATTTAAAATACGAGTAAATAGTATTATATTCTTAAAGCTGTGCAAGATTAAATGCTGCACAGCTTTTTTTCTGTTAAAATGAATGCTTCTTTAAAATTTTGTGCGCACTGTCGGATGCAATAATTAATCCGCCGCTCATCATGATGATATCTTTTAAAACCAGACGTCCTGCGACAGAAAGATAGGGAAATCCAAATTCAGGTGTTGGAAAATCTCCGCCCAGATCAGGCACGTAAACTTCGGGAGTTGTAATTAGAAAAGATAAAGTAACCAATGCCATTCCGAAAGTTAAAAGTCCGCCCCAGAGACCAATTTTAGGAAACCAAATTCCCAAAAGAACCAGCAAACCAATAGAAACAATAACAGTTCCTAAACCGTAAGCAAAAATATAGGTTCTGTTTGCCTCGTGCCATTCCATGTTTTTTTGTACTGTCTTGCCTTCCAGATTTTTGTGTAACGTATAAGCCGCTACTTCTTTACCCTTCTCATTTATGACTTTTTTATTGGCGTCTTTATAAAAGAAACTCATAAACGGACTATTGGCAACCAACGGAACAATTCCGTCTGCTTCATATTTAAAGGCTTTTAATCCGCCGATCCAGACCATTACGATGAATATGGCAATTCTTAAAAAGTGAATGAAATAATTTTGTCCGTTCGCTATAAATCTTATCATTTTTTCCATTTTGATTGTGTTTTAAAGTACACAACAAAATTACTTTACCACTATCGATATAAAAATGGATTTAAAGGAGTTTTCATGGACTATTTTGCCACGATAGAAATGCCGACTTCTTTTCTATATTCTTTTGGTGACACTCCGACGCTTTTCTTAAAATAACGGCTGAAATAAAATTCATCCTCAAAATTAAGATTGTCTGCAATTTCCCTTATTGGCTTAAAAGTGAGATGCAGAAGTTTTTTTGCTTCTAAAACAATACGTTCCTGAATAAGCTGTGATGGCGATTTCCCGAAATGTTTTTTGATTCTTTTACTGAATGTATTGACACTCAGATTGTATTTTGAAGCGTAAAATGCTACTTCTTTTGCTTCCAGAAAATGGGTCTCCAGTAATTGCTGAAATCTCAAAATATCTGCATTTCCTATTGATTCAAGGACCTCCGGAGACATTTTTACTTGTTTCTCTTTACTGCTTAAAGCGAGAATAACCTGCAAATAAGATTTTAAGATCGAATTGTCGTAATCCAGTTCAGAATCTTCCACTTTTTTCATCCTTTGCATAATGCTGGTTATTTCTTCGTAAATAAAATCAGAAACAGTTACAAAAGGCTCATTGTAAATATCGTTGAACAATATACCGTTACAGGCGACTTCTTTTTTATGGTACTCAATACAGTAAAAATCGCCGTGAAAATTCAGAACATTAATAAAAGAAGCTGTAGAATCGTGCCATTTCAATAATTGATATGGCGTTAAGAAAACCAGACTTTTTCCTTTGCAATCGTAATGGACTAGATCTATCGAAAAGGAAGCTTCTCCGTCGAACATCAAAATGTAATAATACGGTTCATTTATTTCCTTTGACAGAAAAGAAGATTGTTCTATTTCGATTTTCATTTCACGAAAGTAAAAAATTGTTTTTATAAAGAGCTTTTCAGTAAAAAACAAGTCCCAATAACCATGACACATTTAAGCCAAAAGCTACGTTACCAATCCATTACAAAAAAAATATTTTACATTAACTGTGATTTTTAATTACATTTTTTTGTATCTTAGGAAATTCAATCCCCTAACTATCAACCTTAACTAATTACAAAAATGGAAAAAATCTCAAACAGATCTTTACTTCTGCTTTCGCTTGGACTCTTTGTTATAGCTAGTTCTATAATTGTTCCTCATTTAGTGATCATATCGGATTTATCACGAGGTTTTATTGTCGGAACCGGAATTGGTCTGCTGCTACTGGCTCACAGCTCCAAATAAATTACATTTTTTTAACTATTTTTTGGTGAATCCTTTTCTTGTCATTTCGCCCCAGCCTTTTGTGCCCATAATTTTCTCCTTATAACCTATTAACGCAGAATATACCGTAAGCGGATGAAAATAGAACGGCTCAATAAAAGCGGCAATCAAAAGTTTGAAGAAATCGGCTTGTTTAGGATATTTGTGATAAGTTCTCTCTTCGCTGTATAAGGCAATAACCGAAAAGAAAACGGCAAAAGAATAAACAAATAAAAGCAGCAAAAAGAAAAAGTGCCAATTTAGCAATCCAAAAACGATAAAAATAATGGTAATTAAAAGACCCACAAATTCTATTCCGGGCGCCAGAAATTCGAACAATGCCCAGTAAGGAACGCTTAGAAGTCCTAATAATTTGTATTTCGGATTGAAAAACATTTTTTTATGAAAACTTAATGTTTCTATTGTTCCTCTCATCCATCTTGAACGCTGTTTTTTAAATATACTAAAATCTTCGGGCGCCTCTGTCCAGCAAAGAGGATCCGGAATGTAGCTTACAGAATACGGTAATTTATTTTCGAGCATATAACGGCGCATTCTCACGATCAACTCCATATCTTCACCAACAGTTTTTGTGCTGTAACCGCCGCAAAGTATGGCAATTTCTTTATCAAAAGCACCAAATGCTCCGCTTATAAGCAATAATCCGTCTAATTTTCCCCAGGCCATTCTGCCTAATAAAAATGCTCTCAGATATTCTAAAACCTGAATTCTCGGCAACATTACATCGGGAATATTAACTTCTATCAAACGTCCGTTTTTTATAACGCACTGATTGGCAATTCTAACAACACCGCCCGTTGCAATAATGCGTTTTCCATACGATTCCAGAAAAGGTTTCGCCAATTTTAAAAGCGAATCTTTATCGAGTATACAATCGACATCGATACAAACCACATAAGGATTTTGCGCAATATTGAGTCCAACGTTTAAGGCATCTGCTTTACCGCCATTTTCTTTATCGACAACAATTAACTTCTTAAAAGCAGCATTTTTTGAAGTGTAGATTCCCCTTATTTTTTTGGTTTCTATTTGGGAATGAATATCCATTTCCGTAAGGACAAGGTCGTAAGTTCTGGTGAGAATTTCCATAGAATCATCCTTACTTCCATCGTTGACTACAATAACCTGATAGTTGTTGTAATTGAGAGAAAGCAGTGATTTTACATTTTCCTGGATAGTAAGACCTTCATTATACGCAGGTGCAATGAGCGAAAGTTTGGGTGCAAATCCGCTTGTAAGCAATACATCATAATCTACAAAACTGTTTCTTTTAAGATAATGTCTCAGTTCTTTTGTAGAGAGATAAGCCAGCATTAGGTAAGACGACATAATAAGTATGGCGTAACCCAATATAACAAGTATATATACGTCTAAAAACCATGTTATTTCAGTATTAAAAGAAGTCATGAATTTCTAAATTATAGGGTTAATGTCTGCAAAATACTCTGCGCCTTATACTTTAGTACCGCATTTGAAGTTTGCTCTGCCAATTGCGCCACATAGTGCATTTTTTGTGTGAGTTTGAGCTCTACGATTAGTTTTAATCCAAGATTAACTACCGTGGTGTTTTGCGATTCGAGCAAAAGTTCTACACCTTCCGTATCTCCGATGTCATGCTTTTTAAAAGCATTAATAATATTAAGCTGCATCCAGTCATCAATTGGATCCGTATGTTCGACCAGATATACTATACTTTGAGTGCCTTCCAGTTTAATACAGGCATTTATTGCAACAATTTTGAGTGTTTTTTTTCGGGCTCTCGAATAGGCAATAATCTGATCAAACGCTTCGTTGATATTAAACTCTGCTAACTCGGTAATCCCTTTGCATTTCACTTCCCATTTAAGGCTTTTCAATTTTCGGTACGAATCTTTTACCAAGCCCGAATCTTTGTAAAACTGTTCCAGTTTATGAGCATAAATACCTTCATAATTTTTATGAAGATTGATAAGTGATTCTGTTATCACCGATCTGAATATCCCGGTATTAAAAAGCACTAGAAAGTTTTTATCTTCTTTGATGGATGAAAAAAGAGTGTCTTCAAAGATAACAGAAGACATTATTTTATCAATCACCACACTATATTCTTTGCTTAGTTTCTCTCTTTTGATTTTCCGGTTCCGGCTGGCGACAATAATCAGGTACAATACAAAAGAAGCCGCTACAAACAGGTAGATTGAAAAAGTCAGAAAAGGTATTTCCCACTTGCCGTCTTTATATAAGTCCCAGAAATTCGTCATTTTAAAAACGTTTGGTTACAATAAACTGAACATTGAATCTGTTTCTGTACTCTCCGGGAATATATTCTTCCCTTTCGTAAAGAAAAACAGGAAGTACAAAAAACGAATCGCCAAAACGGTGCTGGTACTGAATTCCGGCTCTGTAAGCTTTTAAAGGCTGTGTAAAATTATTATATAAATACAAATAAGGAACATTTCCATATTGCAACTCCAATCGTATAATACGTTCTTTTTCTTCATTAGTGCGCTGAACGCTTAAAACATGCGAGAATAATTCGTTTGAAGTATCGTAATAAGGTCTGTATGCAAAACTGTAAATTCCTGCATTATAAGCAATTTGTCCGGTCAATAAAGTAATATCATCGCTTTCAAAATGCATAAAGCGGGCTCCAAGAGAAAAATCAAATTTTTTCTGTGGAGCAAAATAATATTCGAGACCCGCCTTTGCTACAGGGAAAATCGTTTCTCCTGTTGAAAAACCTGCATTGGCATACAAATAACTTTTGTTTGAAAAGGTCTGATAGAAATCGGTTTCAAACAACATTTGTGTTTCGGTGCTCACATTTCCAATATTGGCTCTACCTACAATGGCCGATTTGCTGAATTTATGCGAATATTCTACATAACCATAATGAAGCGGAGATTGTCCGGGTTCTGATGTCGAAACATTCAGATAAGAAGCCGAAACGGCATTTTTTGCCTTGCGTCCAATAAGTGTGCGGATTCCCCTGAAAACTTGTGTGCTATTATCAACAGACGATTTTTCTATTAACTCCAGGGCTTCCTGATCGCGGTTTAGTTTTTCCAGACAGGCCGCTTTAATTTGTATTATATCGGCAGATTTTGAATCAATAGCCAGATATTTATCGCAGTAAGCAATACATTTTTCGTAATCTTGTGTCCAAAAATAAACATTGATGATGGCCTGTAAAGCTTCAGGATTGGGATTATTTCGGTCTGCCAGAGGAGCCAAAATTTTTAGGGCAGTTTTATATTCCTTTTTCCAGCTGTAAACTCGTCCGGAAAAAATTTGTATATCTTCATCAGCCGGAAATTTAGCACGTAACGGTTCAATCAGCGATAAAGCTTTATCGTAATTTTCTTTCTCCGCTTCACGCTTTGCATTGGCTAAAATCTCTTCTGCATTGATTTCCTGAGCCATTGCAAAAGAAGAAATAAACAACATCAGGACTGAATAATAGATATACTTCATTAGAAACGTGATTTTAATAATTTATTAATTCTCACTAAAAGCACAGCCGGACTTACGGGTTTGGCAATAAATTCGTTTGCACCAATATCAAACGAGTCCAGTTCGGTCTGTTCTACTCCCGAAGAAGTCAATATTATTATAGGGATTTCCGATTTTAAGCTTTGCCTGACATGCTGCGTAATTTCCATTCCGCTAACGCCGGGCATATTAATATCGGTCAGTATCAAATCGTAACTTTCTTTTACGATGGCTTCCAATGCTTCTTTACCATCAGAAAACTGGTCGACACTAAATCCTTTGGATTCTAAGAAAAAAGATAATGATTTGCGTAGGATATCATTATCTTCTGCTAAAATAATTCTCATTTTTTTATTTTTTACCTTGGGGACAACATTCAATTATATCATCATATATGTAAAGCTAGGGCATATTTCCCGTTTATCATAACTCTTTTAAAATTTTAACGACCTCGGCAATGCCACAGTGAAAAATAGTTACCTTATCTAAAGTTTCTGATGTAAAACTTCCGGTTGAAGCTTCAATTTCTATAATCGACAAACAATTACTAAGATCCTGCAGCATAAAAATATCCATACTTGACTTCATATTGTGCGCCAGTCTTTTTACGCTGTCATGATCATTATTTTGAAACGCCAGTTCCATCTGCTCGGACTGCTGTGGAATTTTTTCTGTAAAAAGCTGGATCATATCCTTAATAAATTCCGGATCACCTCCAGCCATTTCATTCAGGAAAGTCAGATCAACTGTTCTCTTTCTTGGCGTCTCATCTGGTCTCATCACTGCTTTTATAGCATCCAAAAGAATGTTTTGTTTAAAAGGTTTTGGCACATACGCATTCATTCCCGATTTGTAACAACGCTCCTGCTCACCTACAAGAGAATGTGCAGTCATCGCTATAATGGGAATAGCCGAATTCATTTCGCTCCTAATATATTCTGTTGTCTGGTAACCATCTTTAACAGGCATCTGCAAGTCCATTAAAACCAAATCATAATTATTTTGCGACAAAAGTTCTATGCCTTCTTCTCCATTGGCAGCAATATCGATATCGAAACCAAAATTATTAATGACGCTTTTTGCAAGTTTTTGGTTGAGGACATTGTCTTCGCAAAGCAGGATTTTAAGATTTCCTAAATCATTTTCAGAAGCTGCTGTTCCCGAAATTTCTTCTGCCTCTGCTTTTTTATACGAAAGAATAACATAAAATTCGGAACCGCGGTTTGGTGTACTTTTTACATGAATTTCACCATTTTGTAATTCAACTAATTGTTTGACAATGTTAAGTCCGAGTCCGGTACCCCCAAATGTTCTGGTTGTACTTTCCTCTCCTTGTGTAAAGCGTTCAAAAATAGCTTCAATTTTGTCGTTTGGAATTCCGATTCCGGTATCTTTTACAGCAATTTTAAATGTATGATTATCTTCTGTTTCATCGATTTTTTTAACAGAAACCACTACTTCACCTTCATTGGTAAACTTAAGCGAATTCCCGATAAGGTTCACTAAAATCTGATTCAGCCTGCCCTGATCGCCAACAACCATATCGGGTATTTCGGCATCCAGAAAAAGATTAAATTCTACCTCTTTCTGCACTTTTACCTTCAATAAATTGTACACATGTTTCAGTGTTTTTTTGAGATTAAAAGCTTCAGATTCAATCGATAAATTACCTGATTCGATTTTAGAAAGATCCAAAATATCGTTTACGATCAAAAGCAGGTTTTCTCCTGCAATCTGCACACTTTCAATATAATCCTGCTGTGTTTCATCGAGTTCTGTCTGGGCAAGAAGATCTGTAAAACCAACAATAGCATTTAAAGGCGTTCTTATTTCGTGACTCATATTAGCCAAAAAACTATCACGCGCCAGCACTGCTTTTTCAGCAATTTTCTTTTGTGTTGCCAGTTGTATATTTTTGGTTCCCAATTCTAACTGTGCCATCACGTGTTTTGCCACAATAGAAAGCGCATTACGCTGATTATCATTCAATTCTTTACTAACATGGTCGATCGCACATAATGTTCCAATATTATAACCGTCGGGCGTCGTAATGGGCACTCCGGCATAAAATCTGACATTAAAACCTCCTGTAACATTCGGATCGTCTTTAAAACGCTCATTTACATGTGTATCCGGTATTTCTACCATTTTAGTATCCAATATAGTATACTGGCAGAAACTAATTTCTCTTGGTACTTCGCTTACGCCAACTCCAATTTCAGATTTAAACCATTGTCTGCTTTCATCAATAAAAGAAATATGGGCAATAGGAACGCCACAGATGTACGAAACTAATTTTGTGGCATCATCAAAAGCGTTATCTGGAAGCGTATCCAGAATATTGTAACGTTTTAAGGCAGCTAAACGTTGTAATTCGTTATCAGGAAGGGGAAAGTCGTGATTCATTTTTAGCGTGGTAAAGTCTGCAAAGATAAGCTAATTTTTACAAAGAAGACCCTGATCTGTTTTACGTTTATCAAAAAAACCTATACAAAATGATTCCTATTTAACTGGGTTTTGTTAACTGAAATAAGAACGAATCAAGTGCTAAAATTATTATCTAAATGCAGTAATTAATCATTTCAATCAAATCTTTTTTTGCGAAGGACAAAATATGTTTTTTTTCATCGGCTGGTATTTGTGATCTTATAGACCAGCAATTTCTGTTATCTCAGATATTTAACAAGTACTAAACGAATAGCACTTAAGTTAATTTTTAGATAATTATTGATTAAAAAGGCAATAAATAGTTTTGTAAAATGTTTATATAAAAGATGACATCCAGAATTTAATTAAACAAATACCCTTACAGATTAAAATTTTAAAGTATGAAAAAAATATTTTTAATAATCGCCTTTGCTTCCTTTTCTATGCACAGTTTCGCACAGGAGCTTAATAATAAAATGAAAACTATTCCGGCAAAAGATCCTGCTGTAAAAGAAGTTATTCCACCCAAAGAAACTTCTTCAAAAGTTAACCCGCCTGCTGTGGTTGAGAAACCGGAGCCTTTAAAGGTAGATCCGGAACAACTATTTAAAGATACCAACTTATACAAACAGGAATCCAATGTTCCTGGTGTTTTTTACAGAAGAAACCAATTTTTGGGTAATTTCAATACAAACGCTGTTACTTCAACAGTAATGTACCGTGATGCTGCTTTTGTAGACGGAGATAAAGTAAAAGTATATTTAAATGATAAAATAGTTGAGCCTGAAGTTTCTCTGGATGGTGAATTTAAAAGCTTAAAAATTAACCTCGAAAAAGGCATTAATAAAATTGACATTGAAGCCTTAAACGAAGGATTTGCATCGCCAAATACTGCTGAATTTAAAGTTATTGATGACAAAGGCACTGTAATTTCTGCCAGTGAATGGAATGTAGGAACGGGTTATAAAGCCGTAATTGTCCTTGTAAAAGAATAATTCAATATCATAAAAGAATTAAAAACTGCTGAACTCGGCAGTTTTTTTATTTGGATATATGTAGTTAACTACGTAGTTTTGTACCTATAATTTAATTTATACCTACAATGCGCATACAATCCATTCAGAATGAATATGAAAATGAGATTATTGATTTAATCTTAAACATTCAGCAGAAAGAATTTAACGTTCCGGTCACTTTAGAAGATCAGCCAGATTTACTGGATATTCATAATTTTTATTTTAAACCCGGCGGGACTTTTCTTGGAGCTTTTATCGACGGGAAATTAGTGGGAACAATCGCTTTGGTGCGTTTTAATCCGGAAGCTGCGGCGATTAGAAAAATGTTTGTCAAAAAAGAATTCAGAGGAAAAGAATTTGGAATTGCACAGCAATTACTGAATCAGCTAATTGAGTTCAGCAAAGAAAACGGAATCAAAAACTTATATTTGGGAACCGTTACCATTTTGCAAGCCGCTTTACGATTTTATGAAAAAAATAATTTTGTTACGATCGAAAAAGAAGCGCTTCCAACAGATTTTCCGCTCATGCGTCCTGATAATGTTTTTTGTCATTTAAAATTATAGAAAAATGAACATAATAGACGAAATTGGAATATTGGCGATCTCAACAAGATTACAGCGTTTGAGCGAGCAGCTTCGCAAAGACGGCGCATTGATATATAAATCTTTTGATATTGATTTTGAGCCCAAGTGGTTTCCCGTAATTTACACCCTTCATGTAAAAGAAATGCTGAGTGTGGTAGAAATTGCCAGCGAAATTGGCTACAGCCATCCTTCAACGATAAGTCTATTGAAAGAACTGGAAAAACAAAAAATAATCAGCTCTAAAAAAGACAAACAGGACGAGCGCAAACGACTGATTATCTTAACTAATAAAGGAAAAGAACTGGTTGTAAAAATGCAGCCGGTCTGGAATATTATGAAGAAAACACTTAACGAAATCACCAGTAATCAAAATAATCTTTTGAAAGCAATTGAAGAAACAGAGCAAAATCTGGCGAGACAGGGATTTTTCCAGCGTGCCTCAGAATTAAAACAATCAGATGTAAAATAACTAGCGTCTAGTCCTTAGTTTTTTTAGTCTTTAATGTAATTAAGTAAGGACTAAAACTAAAGCCTTATTCTCTTCCCGTAATTTTTTTACGATGATTTTGTCCCCATTTTGCAAGAGAATCGATTACCTCTTTAAGCGTGTGTCCGTATTCGGTAAGTTTATATTCTACCATAATAGGCTGTGTATTAAGAACAGTTCTGGTGACCAACTGGTTTTCTTCCAGATTTTTTAATTCCCTGCTGAGCATTTTCCCGGAAATTCCTTCCACCTCACGAAGCAGGTCGGTAAATCGCAGCGTATTGAAACACAACGAAGCAATAATAGCGATTTTCCATCTTCCGTTTAAAATATCCATGGCATCATGCACCGCCATTATTCTTTGGTTGCAATTGATTTTGTTATGTTCAGGCTCTTTTATCATAGCAATGTAAGTTAGTTACCTCGATGTTACAGTTACTTTTGGTAATCAGATGACAAAAATACACTTAAAGTTTTTACATTTGAAAACAATTTTAATCAATAGAAAAAAAATGGCTTTAATAGATGCATTAAACTGGCGTTATGCTACCAAAAAAATGAACGGACAGGTTGTTCCGCAGGAAAAAGTAGATTATATTCTTGAAGCAGCAAAATTAGCTCCGTCTTCGTCAGGATTACAACCTTATAAGATTTTTGTGATTTCTAATCCTGAAATGAAAGAAAAAATAAGAGCAGTTGGTTTTGACCAGAGCCAGATTACAGATGCTTCTCATGTCTTGGTCTGGGCTGCCTGGGAAAGTTATAGTTTAGAAAAAATCTCTGCGGTTTTTGACCGAACAATTGCAGAAAGAGGAATTCCTGCCGATGCAATGGACGAATACAAAGCCAGACTTTGGGGAATGTATGAACCGCTTGGAGAAGAATGGCACGCGAATCATGCTGCAAAACAAGCTTACATTTCGCTGGGAGTAGCGATTGCTGCCGCAGCAGAACAAAAAGTAGATGCTACACCAATGGAAGGTTTTATTCCTGCAGAAGTGGATAAACTTTTAGGTTTAAACGAACTTGGACTTAAAAGTGTTTTAGTTTTACCACTTGGTTACAGAGACGAAGCAAATGACTGGCTGGTGAATCTTAAAAAAGTACGTACACCAAAAGAAGAATTTATTACAGAAATCAGGTAATATTTCACTTTTTTGTTTTACTGACAAAATGCTTCTGAAACGGTTAAGATACTGTTGCAGAAGCATTTTTTATTTTTATTCATTTTCGCTGAATCACAAAAGGTTAAACAAAAGATTCCCTCTCTTACAAAACAGAAATTAATTTTATTATTTGCATAAAAAAGGTACTCAAAGCGGATAATTATATGATAATGTATTAAGTAATTTTGCTGCTCCAAAACAATTCAATCCTTTTAAAAATTTAAATTTTAGAACTATGTCTGATTTTTTAACCCAATTCGGAGAAGACTTAAAGAAAAATGTACCGGGTTTTATCGCCGTTTCTGTGGCAGAAATCGCAACTGGTATGTCATATTATTCAGTATCAGTATTACCAGATTTTGATCCGGAATTAGCATCGGCTTTCAATCTCGAAGTGGTAAAAGCAAAAATGAATGCTATTAAAGCCTTAAACCTTCAGGGTCAGGTTATTGATAACGTTATGATTACCCTGACTTCTCAAATTCATATTATTGACGTTTCTGACAATCAGGATTATTTTATTTACCTGGCAGTAGATTCTACAAAAGCAAATTTAGGAATGACAAAATCAATCCTGAACAAGTACAAAAAAGAAATCGCAGCAAAATTGTAATTATTTTTTATTTGCCTTATTTTAAAAGGAATATTCAGACCGAATATTCCTTTTATTTTTTTAGATAAGTTGCATTTCTTTTCCTTAAAATACTTTATATTTCGCAGGGTAAACAGGAAATTTGTACAAATGGAATTACGCGCGTATTTCGAAAAATATCCGGACGAAGAAACCTGCATAGAAGAACTTAAGAACAAGCGTTTGGAAAACGGACTAATCTGCCGAAAATGCGGACACAATGAACATTCCTTCAGAAGAAATGACTTGAAGTTTCAATGCAAAAAATGCCGAAGCCGAATTGGCCTCAGATCGGGAACAGTAATGGAAAATTCGAATCTGCCTATTCGATACTGGATGATCTGCATTGAATTAATGACTTTATCCCACCGCCGGATTTCTATTTTAAAAATTCAGTACTTTCTGGGACACAAACGCTACGAACCCATTTGGTTGATGGTGCAAAAAATTCGCCTGGTAATGAAAATCAGAGATGACAAATACCGTTTAAGAGCGTATACTGAATTTGATCCTGAATTTCTAAAAAAAATCGAAAAGAATACGCTGGAAAACGACAGCCAGACTTTCTAGCACATTTAAATTCCTAAACTGATATGAAAGCCGACTTAAGAAAGCATTTCGAGAAAAGTATTTCTCTTACAGATGATGAATATGCATTTGTTATTTCTCATTTTACTGCTAAAAAATACAAAAAACATCAATTTCTGATTCAAAGAGATGAAGAGGTAAAGTACTCTTATTTTGTAATTTCAGGACTTTTAAAATTGGTGTTTACTGCTGACTCGGGAAAGGAACATGTTGTCTCCTTTGCAATGGAAGACTGGTGGGAAAGCGATTATTATGCTTTTTACACCCAGACAAAAGCAACCATGTCGCTTGAATGTCTCGAAGACACCAAAGTATTGTGCTGCACACTGGAAGATTATAAAAAATTATGTGCAGGTCTGCCCAAAATAGAAAGTTTTTTTCTTGAAAAAGCTACTTTTGGATTCCTGGGATCGCAGCGTCGTATTATTTCCTGGCAAACATCAAATTCTAAAGAGCGCTACGAACAGCTTCTAAAACAATATCCTACTCTTTTTCAACGCGTTCCTAAAAGCCTCATTGCATCTTATCTTGGGGTTTCCCGCGAAACACTCAGCAGACTTTCAACATAATGTGATGTTTGTCACTCGTAAATCGTGACGAATATCACCAATCTTTACGAGATCTTATACTGAATTTTGTCTTATAATTTTAAAACAAAAATAAGATGACTAAAAGAGTAATAAATCCGTGGGAATGGCAAAACGAACGCAGCTACGCACAAGCAGTTGAAGTAAAAAACCCGGAAGGAACTTTATATGTTTCCGGACAAACCGCAATTAGCGCAGATGGAATTTCAAGCAACGAGAGTATGGAATCTCAAATTAATATGGCGCTCCAAAATTTAGAACTTGTCATAACCCAGGCAGATTACGAATGCAACGGAATTGTGCGACTGAATATTTACACAACAGATACCGCAGAATTATGGCCGCACTTTAATATTATCCAGAATTGGATTGCGAAACATAAAATTACTCAGGCAACAACGCTGTTTGAGGTAAAAAGTCTTTTTGAAACCTTAAAAGTTGAATTTGAAGCAACCGTTGTAAAATAATAACTAAAAAAAATGCTGTACATAGAACCATGTACAGCATTTTTATCACGATAAAGAACATTTATAATTGACAATTACTGTTATCAATTAATCCTTATTTCTTTTTACTATTCTTTTTTGCTTTAGATCTTTTTGCTTTTTTCTTAGCGATCTTTTTTGCTTTTGCTTTATCTTTTGCTTTTTTTGCTTTGTCTTTCTTTTTTGCTTTTGCTTTAAGTTTTGCCTTTTTAGCTTTTTCTTTCTTTTTATCTTTGGCTTTTTCCTTTCTCTTTGCTACAGCTTTTTTCTTTTTCAGCTTTTCTTTTTTCTCCGCTACCTGCTTTTTTTCTTTTTCTTTCATTTTTTTCTTCTTTTTAGATTTCAATTTGTCTTTATTATCTTCTGATGAAATTTCCTCATCTTCAGATACCGGCCCCCCTTCTGCTTCAGATTGTATTTGCTCGTTTGAATCCGGATTTTTTTCTACACCAGGAATGGCTTTTTTTGGAATTCTTTTAGGCTTAGGTTTTAATTCCGGTGTCTCAGCAACAACTTCTTCCTGAGAATTTTGAGATTCTTGTTGATTGTTTTCGTCAGTCGTGATAGCTGAACTTGTATCTATCTCCTGATTCATTTCATTAGTAAGCACTTCTTTTGCCATTATTATCTTAATTTTAAGAAATTAATTAAATTAAATTTGAGTTATACAAATTTTCAATGTTATTAAATCATTAATTTAACATTAAAAAATAATAACCAAAGATAAATCGAAAAAGACATATGCCAATGTTAAGTTTTTCAACGTGGAAGAATCAGGAAGATAATATTCTAAGAAACAGCACATTACCCAATGTTAAGTTTTTATCTGTCCGTTTTCATTTATTTAAAACGTATCCACAGCAATTATACGGCATATAAATTCATAAAAAACCGATACCTTTTTGGATAATTAAGCTCTAAATTTGCTCAGATGTACAACGATTTAGAATATCAATTTGTTCAACCAGAAAAAAACCTTTCACACTATGTGGATTGTTTTTGGTGCATGCGCAACAAATCTGACCATACTATGCAAACCATCGGACTCCCGGATGGACGAATCGATTTAGCACTGATTCAAACCAGTGAAAATCCTTTTCAGATCAGGCTTTTAGGTTTAGGAACACGGCACTATGAAAAAGGAGAAATCCCTGCCAACAGCCTAACTTTTGTAATTAGCCTTAAACTGCCTGCTGTCGAATACATTTTACAGGAAAGCATTGCTACCCTTGTAAATTCCGGAAAAATAATGGAACCTGATTTTTGGAATTTCAATAAAAGCGATCTGCAAAACTTTGCATTTTTCTGTAAAAAGGCCAGTGCCAAAATGCAATCGCTGATCCCGGAAGAACCTGACTATCGAAAACAAAAATTATTCAGCCTCATTTATGAAACCAAAGGTGCCCTTACGGTAAAAGAATTGTCTGAAAAATCAAACTGGAGCAGCAGGCAAATTAACCGTTACTTTCAGCAATGGTTTGGAATTTCCTTAAAAGCATATTGCACTATTTTGCGTTTTCGCGCTTCACTGGATCATATTGCAAAGGGAAAATTATTTCCGGAAGAGAATTTTTCTGATCAGACTCATTTTATTAAAGAAATAAAAAAAATCTCGGGGGCGATTCCAAAAGAATTATTTCAAAATAAAAATGACCGATTTATACTATTATCGGCGCTTTCCTCACGATAATTTTGCAGCATAGATTTTAAATAAACACCTATGCTGATACAAAATAAACAAATAGCCATTATTGGCGGCGGAATGGGCGGCCTGCTTCTGGCGCGTCTTTTACAAATGGAGAATATACAGGTAAAAGTGTACGAAAGAGACGCTAACCACCAGGTTCGCGTACAAGGTTCGCCATTAGATTTACACGAAGATTCTGGTTTAAAAGCCATGAAAAAAGCTGATTTATTGGATGAATTCTATAAAAACATTCGCCCTAACGCCAGTAAAACCCGTATTGTAAATCAAAAAATGGAATTGAAATTTGATGAACATGCGGTTCAAAAAGCAGTTCCGGCAGTATTCTCTAAAACCAATCCCAATTCTTTACAAAATATTTCAAAACCACGTCCTGAAATAGATCGTGCTGATTTACGTAAAGTATTAATTGATTCTCTAAAACCGGAAACGATTATCTGGGGAAGTCATTTTATTTCGATGGAAGACGAGAACCAGGGATGGAAGATTCATTTTAAAAACGGATGCAGCGCGTATGCCGATTTAGTCATTGCGGCAGACGGAGCAAATTCTAAAGTCCGCTCTTATTTAAGCGACCTCAAGCCTGTTTATTCGGGAATTACGATGCTTGAAGGAACCATTTATAATGCAAAAGAAAATGTACCGGCACTTTTTGAATTTTCTAAAGGAGGAAAAGTCCTTGCTTTTGGCAACGGACAAACCATAATGTACGGCACAAAAGGCGATGGTTCGCTGATGTTCTTAAGCAGTTCCAAAACCACCGAAAAAGAGCTTCAGGATAAGGAACATGATTTTAAAGACAATAAACAAATTTTTAACTGGTTTAAAACCACTTTTAAAGACTGGAGCGAAGAATGGAATGCTCTTTTTACAAGTTCGGAATTGTATTTTATTCCGCGTCCGCAATATTATTTTCCGTTAAATCAAAGTTGGAAAACAAAAGAAAACCTTACTATGATTGGAGATGCCGCTCACCGAATGCCTCCTTTTGCCGGAAAAGGCGCCAATTTAGCTTTACTCGACGCTGTAGAGCTGGCCCGAAATCTGACCTCAGATCATTATTCAGATACAAAAACAGCCATTTTTGATTTTGAAAATGATATGCTGCAGCGCGCTGCAAAAGCCACAAAAGAAACATTAGAAAATGCGACACAGCTATTTGCCGAAAACGCTTTGGATAATCTGGTTGCTATTTTTAAGAATGCGCATTGACAGGATAATAGCTACTTTAAATAAAAAAAGCTCTAATTCTTCCGAGTTAGAGCTTTCATTTATACAATTAAGAAATTAATCCCATTTATGAGTGTGAGAAACAGCATATCTCCCTGCTCCGGTAAAAATCAAAGCAACTGATCCCAGCAGATAAAGCATTAATAACTCTAGCGCATAGCCTCCGTGATCACTTATTGAGAAAATCTCACCAGAATGAGCAACTGCAACAGCCACAATACAGTTAATTGCAAAAATTACCGAGGCAATTTTAGTACGCCAGCCCAACAATATAGCCAATGGCGCCAAAACTTCTCCAATGTAGACTGCGTAACCTACTACTCCCAAATTATCGGTTAAAAATGAGATTCCGTGCAGAATTTTAGATACTCCATGAAAGAGCATCAGTCCGCCAATGCTTATGCGTAATATTAATAATCCTAAATCTGTGTTTTTTGAATTCATAAAAGATATATTTTGGGTTTATAGCAAACTAAAATACAAAATTTAGTTATTCGGGAGGTATAACCTTTTAATTTAAAAAATAGGCATAAAAAAAGAGATGTCACAAAACATCTCTTTTCAGGTTATCAACTCTAAAATCAACAAATTTATTCTTCTAAAAGGATAAAAGTTTTATCATTTGCCCTGATCTTAGTTCCTTCAAAATCAATATCGATAATTCCTGCCTTTCTTGGCGAAACCCCGCTATTGCTAAAGTGCGTATGAAGCACATATTTCATCTTTCCGATTTTATCATAAAAAACATCGCCATGTCCTGAACCATTTATTCCAATATTTTTTTTACTGATTATCGGACTATCAGCTGACTTTTCCCATGGTCCGAAAGGGTTTTTTGAAGTTGCATATCCTACTGAATAATCAGGATTTCTAAAATCGTTTGCCGAATAAATCATATAATACAAATCATTGTGTTTTAAAACGGTCGGACCTTCAGTAACCGGCCAGCTTACATTCTGCGTATTTTCCCAGGGCAGCACACCGGAAATGCATTCCTTAAGGGTTTCTTCTTTAATTCCCGAAAAATCATCTCTTAATTCAGCTGTAAAGATTCGGTTTCCATTGGTTAAACGAACGTGGTACAAATATTTCTTTCCGTCCTGATCAAAAAAGACAAAAGGATCAATTTGTTTTTCAGATGGGAACATTGGCGCTTTGAATTCGTTTTTAAAAGGCCCAAGCGGACTGTCAGAACTTGCGATTGCAATATTTTCATCGGCTGTGTAAATCATAAAGAATTTATCGTTGTACTTAAAAACCTGCGGCGCCCAGAAACCTTTGGTCCCAAAAGCATCACCTTTTTTCAACACTAAACCATTTTGTGTACCGGCAGGACCTTTCCAGTTTTTCAAATCGCCGGAAGTATAAACCAGAAAACCTTCTCCGTTTAAAGGAGTTTCTCCCGACGTTGTTCCGTACAAATAATAAGTTCCCTTATCGTAAAAAATAGTAGGATCTGCCAGCAAAATTGGTGACGTTTTTGGCTTGGTTATTTTAGTATTTTCTTTCTCCTGAGAGCAACAAATAAAGAAACAAAGCAAACTAAAGAGGCTTAAATATTTTTTCATTACATCTAATTTTATTATTTAAGTTAAACAATATAAACATATCACAATTAAAAAGTTAAACATTCAGTATAGATAAAAACTATAGCGGTTTTTTAATGAAAAAATTCTGTTTTTTACTGTTTATAAACTCCTGTTAGTCAAAAATGGAATCAGCAATTAGCACATTATTTCATTACCTAAAATCAGCAGGAAATTTGTTATACAAATTCATTCAAAATGTAAAAAATTAACTTTAAAGAATCTATTTCAATATTACCCACTCACCTGTCCTAAATTAAACTGCTTTTTTTTCAAACAATTACTTTTTTATTGAGAATTTATACAGCGAAATGGTATGGTATTTTTGACCTTTTTTCAAAATTATCGGAGCAAATTTTGGCTGGTTTGGAGCATCTGGAAAGTGCTGGGTTTCTAGAGCAAAAGCAGTTCTGAAATCATCTTTAACACCCGATTTAAACACATTTTTACCTTGCATAAAATTGCCACTATAAAATTGTATTCCAGGTTCTTCCGTATAAATATCTAAAGTTATACCTGAAACATCCCCCGCAATGGTGGCAGCATGAATAAGTCCTTTATTTTTTGCTCTGGAAAGTACATAATTGTGATCATAGCCTTTACCGAATTTTAATTGTTCGTCTTTCATTTCAATCCGTTCTCCGATCGTGTGTCTCGATGTAAAATCAAAAGGCGTGTTTTTTACTGACCTTAATTCTCCTGACGGAATCAAACCTTCATCAACCGATGTAAATTGATCAGCATAGATCTGTAGTTCGTGATTAAGTATCGTACCACTCCCTTCTCCATTCAAATTAAAAAAGGCATGATTAGTCAGATTCACTACGGTTGTTTTATCTGTTGTCGCTTCATATTCCATTTTTATACTTTGATCTGCTTCGAGTATATACGTTACTTTTACCGTTAAATTACCAGGAAAACCCTGTTCGCCATCTGGCGAAACGTAACTAAAAACTAAGGTGTTATTATTTTTCTTTGCCACATCCCAGACAACATCCTGAAAGCCTTTTACGCCGCCATGCAATGCATTTTTTCCATTATTCAGGGGTACCTGATATTGTTTTCCTTCTAATGTAAACTGCCCTTTTGCAATACGGTTGCCCACCCTTCCAATTGTCGCTCCAAAATAAGGCTCTGTACAATTTTTAAATCCTTTTACAGAATTCATACCTGTTACAACATCGGTTTGTTTACCGTTTTTATCTGCAAGCCACAATCCTATTAATCTCCCGCCATAATTGGTAAAAGCCGCTTTTATTCCTTTGTTTTCAATCCAGTACAAAGCCACTTTTTTACCATCGATAATGGTATCAAAATTTTTGGCTTCTAAAACAGAATCTGTTTTAACCTTTTGGACTTCCTTAGCAACCTCAGCCTCAGTCTTTTTAGTGTCTTTACAATTAAATTGCAAAAGGGCAAGCAGCAGAACCGCTGCAATCTGTATGTTTTTCATTGGATAAATTTTTAAATTTATTATTTAGACGGAATTGCCAAAATTGTTTCTTCACTTACCGGAACACCCAAAACCGGAAAACCGTTCGCATCCCAGCTTATTTTCTGCATTCTCGGCGATCTTTTGGTACCGCATCCTTCTCCCGGATTTGAATTGGCATGGTATAAAATCCAGTCTTCTTTTCCGTCAGGAGATTTAAAAAATGAATTGTGTCCTGGTGCGTACACTTTATTTTCGGCAGATTGCTTAAAAATGGGCTCCGGAGATTTCTTCCAGGCCGAAGCATCCAGTAAATTAGTATCGCCATTAAACGATAACAACCCTAAAGCGTAGAAATCAGTCCAGCATCCGCTTGCAGAGAAAACAATAAAAACCTTCTCGCCATTCGATAGAAATTGTGGTCCTTCATTCACATTTACCTGCGCCGGATTTATATCATCGTGCAAAGCGCCGTGAGTTTCCCAGTCATGACCCGGAGATGAAATCAAAACTCTTTCGCCCTCTATTTCTAATGGATTTTTCATTTTGGCGATATAGATATTTTGTTGTCCGTTGGTATCGCTTTCCCATCCGGCCCAGATCATATAAAGCTGTTTTTTATACTCAAAAACATTTCCGTCAATTGCCCACTTATCGGTTTTGGCCGCTATTTTCCCCTTAAAGTTCCACTTTCCTTTAAAGGGATCAGCGGATTTGTTTTCAAGGACATACATTCTATGGTTATTATTATCACCATTGTCTGCAGCAAAGTAACAATACCATTTTCCATTGATTACATGAAACTCAGGGGCCCAGATTTCTTTTGAATAAGCGGTACCTTTTGGCGGCTCCCAAATTACTTTGCTTTTGGCTTTTTTTATGTCTGATAAATCTTTTGTTTTCCATAACACCAATTTATTTCCAAGCGTATTAGTGTAGTAATAATAGCCTTTATAATAAGTGGAATAAGGATCTGCACCCGAAGGCAAAATCGGATTTTGGAATGTTTTCTGCTGCGCAAAACTTAGCGTGGTGAACAGCAAAAGAATTAAATATTTTTTCATCGTTGTTGTGTTAAATTTTTTACGCAGACTTTAGTGACTATTTGATACAGAGATCAGTTGAAAATAAATCTGCGGAAACAAGAAATTATTTCTTATTCAAAACCTCTATTACCTCTTTATTCATCGCATTTACCTTTTGAAAGTCCATTTTATCAACCTTACGATCATAAGTCATAAAACCGTTTACTTCGCCTTCGACATCTGTTGTCTGCGTGTATACAGCTGCTGAGAATCCCGATTTTACCAGACCTTTTAACTTTTGGGCATATTTAATGTATTCCGCTGTCACTTCACTGGCATTTTTAAATTTAACGTAACCCCAATTATTATCTGTTCTCCATAAATGTCCTTCCAGCGGCAGGCCAATTCCACCATATTCCCCTAAAACCGTTACTCTTCTGGCATCATACAAATACAATTCCGGATCCGGATAATGGTGTAGATCTAAAATGTCACCGGTCTGAAAATGATTTCCGCCACTTGATGAGTTCACCAGACGGCTTGGGTCGTGGTTTTTTGTCCATTCTGTAATTTCAACAGTTTTAAATTGTCCCCAGGCCTCATTAAACGGCACCCACACAACAATACTTGGATAAGAAATCAATTGATCCATGATTTCTTTCCACTCTTTTTTATAGATTTCCTGAGATTTTGCGGTTCTCTGAAGTTCTGTTCCCTCAAAATAGTTTTGTTGTTGCCAAACCGGCTGTTCATCGCCGCTCGGCATATCCTGCCAGACCAAAATCCCTAACTGATCACAGTGCGTATACCAGCGCTCCGGCTCTACTTTTACGTGTTTACGAATCATATTAAAACCTAATTCTTTTGTTTTAATGATATCATATTTCAAAGCTTCATCTGTTGGAGCAGTGTACAATCCGTCTGGCCACCATCCCTGGTCTAAAGGTCCGTATTGAAAGTAATCTTTGTTGTTTAACTGCATACGCACAATGCCGTGCACATCTCTCTTAGAAGCAATTTTTCGCATGGCAAAGTAACTTTTTACTTCATCAACTGTTTTATTCTTGCTAAGCAGACTAATTTTTGTCTGATACAGAAAAGGGTTTTCCGGCGACCATACTTTCGGATTTTTTAAGATAATGTCTACGCTTTCCCCAACGACCGCTTTTTCCTTGGCGATTTCTTTACCGGCATCCAAAACAGTAATTTCTATAAAATCTCCTGCATTTGCGCCTGCAACTTCTGCTTTTATACCAATGCTGTTCTGATCTAAATTGGGCAGGATTTTTAAAGTTGAAATGTTTTTAGCATTTACAGGCTCGATCCAGACTGTTTGCCAGATTCCGGTTACCGGCGTGTACCAAATTCCTTCCGGATTTTTAACCTGCTTTCCTCTTGGCTGAGGCCCGTCATTTGAAGGATCACATACTTTTACAACTAATTTCTGCAATCCGCTTTTAAGGAAAGGAGTAATATCAAAAGAAAATGAAGTGTATCCGCCGGTATGCGAACCTACTTTGATATCATTTACATACACTTCTGTTTTCCAGTCGACAGCGCCGAAATGTAGCAGGATGTTTTTGCCTTTCCAATTGGAGTCAATGCTGAAATTGGTTTCATACCAAAGTTCGTTCGCAGAACCAACAGTTTTCATAACACCCGACAAACTGGATTCTGCAGCAAACGGAACCAGAATTTCACCATCGTATTTAGAAGGCGCTGCTTTTCCTGCCTCCTGAATGGCATATTTCCATAATCCGTTTAGGTTTTTCCAATCATTTCGTTCCATAATCGGACGCGGATATTCCGGCAAAACCTTCGACGGATTTACTTCCGAGGCCCATTTGGTCTTTATTTTATCTCCCTGTGGTTTCCATTGTGCATTTGCAATAAATGCCGAAAACAGGGCTAAAAATAGAATGCTGCTTTTTTTCATTTCATATCGATTTATGCTTTGTTTTATAAAAACATTGCAATATTATTTTTCAACTTAAAAGAATTACCAGACTGTTTTTTCCACAGAACAGTCTGGCAATCACAAACTAAACTTAAACTAACCAATTTTTTAAATTATGAATTATGAGTGATAAATTATAAGTATAAAATCTATTCTTATTTCAGATTAAACACTAACTCCTAACTCATAACTCATAACTTATAATCTATAACTATTTAACGACGCCGAATTTCTTAACCAAACTGTCGTATTCTTTTTTAGAGATTGTAATCATGCAGCCGTGGCGCACTTTTTCCGGAAGACTGTATTTGTCCCAATCTGAGAAAAAAGTATAACCTGATGCCTGAAACCAGGGACCGTTTAAATTATCTGCAATGGATAAGCCATACGAAACTCCCGGATATTGTTCGTAATACATGTACCAGATTTTATCGTCCGGCGAGGGAATCAACATTGGAGCTTCTCTAAAATTTGGACTAATTGATTGTTGTGGCAAAGAATAAGGACCTAAAAGAGATTTAGATTTAGCAATTCGAATTGTTTTTCCGGTCGTCCAGTACAATGTCGGATAAGTTTCATCCTTAATCACGGCGTAATAAGAATCGCCTACTTTGCGAATAAAAACGTCGATCGTGCCCATATCCCAGTCAAAAAGGCGTTTTGGCGTTCCCTCAAAAGTCTTTAAATCTTTAGACAAAACATACAAAGTACGCTGACTTGCCCAATAACGCTCGCCGTCTTCCTTAGTTCCTTCCAGATGCGGCGTGTGCCAGGTCATGATAAACTTTCCCGATGGTTCATCATAATATAGTTTTGGAGCACCTATGCGCTGCAAAGCGTTGGAATAATCCGGAGTGCTTTTTAAATCAGGCGTATAATCAGCATGTTTTTTCCAGGTTATTAAATCATCAGAAACCCAGATATTAATTTCTTTTGCATCGTCTCCGGTATTTCCGGCAATATAATATTTGCCATCAGGCCCTTTGCAGATATCGGGATGTCCTTTATAATCTTCAAAAACACGCTTTCCATTATTCAGATTTTCCCAGTGCAGTCCGTCCAAACTTACCGAATAATACAATCTGCCATAATCATTATGCGTCATGTGCGCAAAAAGATAAGCTTCGTTCTGAGGTTTCTCATTTCCTTTAACTTGTCCCGGCGGATTGGGTTGCTGCGCTTTCGCGGAAAAGCTGCTCACAATCACCAGTAGAAAAAATAAGTTCTTTAATGTTTTCATAAGCTCTTTTTTTTAATGAGTCAATGAGTTAGTGAGTCAATTTGATAAGTAGATAATTAAATAATGTATTAACTCACTAATTGTCTAATTGCCACATTTTCCAATTTTCTAATTTTCCAATTTTCTAATTATCAAATTTTCTAATTATCTAATTACCACATTATCTAATTCTTTTGTTCGCCTCAGCCGTCATCTTTGTAATAAAATCTGTTTCAGCTTTGATATAAGGAGTTCCGTCTGCATGAAAGATATCGTGAAACCACACTTTTGGTTCAGCAGTATACGTTTTTGTCCAGCTGTCCCAGGCGTATTTCGTTTGTGATTTTCCATCTACAAATCCCCAGTTAATCATACCCACATTGTATTTTCTGGCAACGGGAAGAAAGCCCGGAAACGTACTACCGTTTGGTCTGGCCATATATTCTGTGCAGATAAGCGGTTTTCCATAACGCTGTAATTGTTTGATCACTTTTTCAAAATCCTGCGGCGTATTGTAATTGTGAAATGAAATAACATCAGACTGTTCCAACTGTAATTTGTGCATCGGGAGCATTTTAGCTTCGTCGCTCCAGTCTCCTGTCCAGACTCCCGAAGTAAGCGGCTGTGAAGGATTTACCGACCTTGCCCAGGCAAAAACCTGCTTCAGTAATGGTAAAACTAATTCGACCTTATTTTTGATTTCGACTTTTTCATACGAAGGTCCCGTCATATTATCTGGTTCGTTCCAGACATCCCAGCCTAAAACTCTTTTATCGTCTTTAAAATGTGAAACCGTTTCTTTTACATATTTCTCTAAGCGAGGATATTGCGATTTATCCTGAAGTGCTTTTTGTCCCGGACTCTGCACCCAGCCCGAATTGTGTGTATGTGGTTTTGGTGCTCTTTGTTTTCCTAAAACCGGAAACGGATCCCAGCAGGAATCAAATAATACAAAAAGCGTTTTGATGTGATGCTTATCAGCAATAGCTAAAAATTCGTCCATGCGCTTGTAAAATCCTTCCGCATCCTGCTGATGGAGTAAATCCTGCAGGTAAACGCGCATTACATTCATCCCGATGCCTTCTGCCCAGCCCAATTCCTGATCTATTCGCTTCGGATCAAAAGTATCGGCCTGCCACATTTCCAACTGGTTTATGGCAGAACTTGGATAATAGTTGGCTCCAACCAGCCATGGCTGTTTTCCATACCAGTCATTTGCCTGATCTTTCGTCCAGATTTCTCTTTTTTCAACTAGTGCTGTTTCGTTTTTAGTTTCTTCTGTATTGCTTTTTGTTTTGTTACAGCTTTGCAATACAAGTCCTGCTAACACAATGGTCAGATACAATTTTACTTTTTTCATTATAGGTTTTCTTAATTTAGAACAACTGTTCTTTGGTGATTAAAGGAATCGGAATAGCTTTCCGATTCCTTTAAAAAATAAGTTTTAATATCCTGAGTTTTGGTCCAGATTTGGATTATTATCTACATCAACCTGTGGAATTGGCATTCTTTGATTTTTGCCCACTTTGAAGTTTTTAAAATCCGGATCACGAAGCGAAATTTTATCAACAGAAGCCTGAGAATCTAAATCTCCCCAGCGTTTTAAATCTTCCCAACGAACACTTTCTCCGGCTAATTCCAACACTCTTTCCATTTTTAAACGTTCCAAGAATTTGTCATGATCAGTTCCTATTTCAGGATGCGCGACAGCCAGTGTATTCATATTAACACGGGCTCTTACCAGGTCAACATATTGATACGCTTCTACAGTACTTCCCAACTCGTTTAAAACTTCGGCATAACGTAATAAAATATCACCGTAACGCACCAGTCTGTAATTTACCTGGCTGTAATAATCTTCATTATTTCTGTAATAATCGCGGCTTCCTTTTCTAAACCACGCTTCATCATTGTTCCATTCCCAGTTTCTGTCGTATGTTTTGTCTCCAAAATCTGCCAGCAATTGCGGATAATATAATGTCCATCGTAAACGAATATCAAGATTCCCGTCTTTGTTTTTTTCTTCTTTAAATGCATTTACCAGCCAAAAACGAGCTTGTCCGTCTGACCATCCAATTCCTCTTGGTGCAAAAAACTGACCGCGGTTACTGGAAACTGCAGCATTTTGGCCTTCGCCGGTATCGCCTTTTCTTTGATCTCCAAACTGGATTTCAAAAACAGATTCGCTGTTGTTTTCATGTACATCTGTAAAATTATCTCTGTAATTGGACTGCAGGCTGTATTTTGCTCCAGCACCCGTAATTAAATATTCCAACGCTCCTTTTGCTTCTGTCCATTTATGCTGCTGCATATACGTTTTAGCCAAAAATGCCTTTGCTGCGCCTTTATCCGGTCTTCCCAGTTCTGAAGCTGACCAGTCTCTTGGTAAATCTTCGTACGCTTCATTGAGATCTTTTTCAATTTGCGTCCATATTTCAGCTACTTTTTTCTGCTGTGGAAGATCTGAAGGCGTAGAAGGATCTAAAACCAACGGAACATCTTCCCAAATCACTGCTAAATAGTAGTAATGCAAGGCTCTGAAAAATTTGGCCTGAGCAATAATTTGTTTTTTAGTATCTTCATTTTTAAAAGTGATATTCGGAACATTGGCCAAAACCTGATTACATCTGAAGATTGCTTTGTAAGTATCCCTCCAGGTTACGGAGTTTCCTTCCCAAAAATTATAATTGATATAGTTGAATCTCGTCCAGTCTGCCAATTCTGTCCACGGACTGTTACTATATCCTTCATCTGAAGTTAAATCCAGACGGAAATACATCCATCTCGCCCATAAACCATCTTTGTAAAACATGGCATATATGGAGTTAACTCCTGCCTGTGCATCACTTTCTGTTTTCCAGTACTGGTCAACTGTTATATCATTTGGGCTATTCAGGTCCAGTTCTTTTTCACATGCTGTAAAAACAAGGCCCAGAAAAGCTGCGGTTATTATGATTATTTTTTTCATTATGCTATTTTTTAAAATTAAAAGCCAAATTCAACACCAAAAGAATACGTTTTCAGATTCGGGAATGCTCCGTTATCAAAGCCTCTTTCAAAAATATTCCCGTTTGTAAATTCCGGATCCAGACCTTTGTACTTGGTAATAGTGATTACGTTCTGCGCAGAAAGCGTTAGTCTTGCTCTGGTAATTCCTGCTTTTTCTAAAACACTTTTCGGCAGGTTATAACCAAATCCGATATATTTTAACCGGATAAAATCACCATTCTCCAAAAATCGGTTACTGTCTCCTCTTGAGTTTAGCGTAGAACCTTTGGTTACTCTCGGGAAATCTGTATTTGGATTTTCAGGCGTCCACGGCTGAATCCCGCTTCTGTAATTACTGTTGTCATCAAAACGATCTACAACACTTCTAAATCCGTTGTAAACTGTTGCACCGTGAGAACCGATCCAGTTCATAGAAAAATCAAAACCTTTGTATTCTGCTCCCGCATTTAAACCCATTTCAAATTCCGGCCACGGACTTCCCACAATATCTTTATCATCACTTGTAATTTGCCCGTCTCCGTTAACATCTTTAAAACGAATATCTCCCGGAACCGCACCTGGCATAATTACTTGTCCGCCCGGCGTTTTGTAGTTGTCAATTTCCTGCTGGTTTTGAAACAATCCATCTGTTTGCAAAACATACCACATTCCTACTGGCAAACCGGCTCTCGTAATCGTGTTTCCTGAAATGTTTTCGTTTTGTCCGTTTCCTAGAGAAACCAGTTTGTTATTTACTTTCGTGAAATTTACAGAAGCATTAAAAGAGAAATCGTTTATTTTTTTGCTGTAAGCCAATTCTAATTCAAAACCTTTATTTTCAACAGTTGCGGCGTTAGAAATAGGATTTCCGCCGTCATTTCCAGTTGTTAGTAAAATTGGGAAACCAAATAATACATCTTCTGTACGTGCAATAAAATAATCTGCTGTAAGACGAAGGTCATTATTTAAAACTCCTAAATCCAAACCGAAATTGGTTTGTTTTAGCTTTTCCCATCTCAATTGTGCATTGGATAATTTTACCTGAGCTGCAGAAGGATATAATTTCTGCTCATTGCCCAATACGATCTGTCCGAAGTTATTGATGAAACTTTTATATTCATAATTACCAATATTTCCCGAACCTAATTCACCGTAACTTGCTCTTAATTTTAAATCTTTAATAAATTCTGATTTAAAGAAAGATTCATTGCTTACTCTCCATCCCGCTGAAACAGAAGGGAAATTTCCCCATTTATTTTCATCACTAAATCTCGAAGACCCGTCGCGTCTTATTACGGCATTCAGTAAATAGCGATTATCATAATTGTATTCTATTCTTCCTAAGTAAGATGCCAGCGCAGCTTCGTTTATAAAACCTCCAACAACAGGAGAATCACCCTGGTTTAAGACTTCGTAATATTGTCCGGTTCCCGAGTTTATAGGCACATTTCTCTTTGTACCATAAATTTGGTTGTATTTGTCCTTTTGGAAAGTCTGACCCACTAATACGGTTAGATCATGTTTTCCAAATTCTTTTTTAAAAGTCAGTGTGTTTTCATAAAGCAAAGTTTCAGATCTTCCTTTGTTTTGATCCACAATGGAATTATCCAGTGGCTGGTTTAAAGTCCAGTTTCCAATTTTTCTTAAATATTTGTAGTCGTCAAAACTGGTTTCATAACCAAAATTGAAACGGTATTTCAACCATGGTGCAAATTTTAGTTCCGACCAGATATTTCCTCGGATTCTGAAATTTTCGTTGATAGCGTTTGATAAATCTGCAATCGCAATTGGGTTTGTACCAAAAGTATCAGCAACACCCTGTTTACCATAACCAAAACCTCCGGGATTTGCAGGATCATAAACCGGAATTGTTGGTGTTAACCTGTAGACATCAATAATGGGATTACCCGACATTTCATCTGTTTTAGAATTACTGATGGCCAGGTTTTCACCGATGCTAAAAATTCCTTTTGAACCGCTTGAATTAACACGGAAGGAAATTCTGTCAAAATCTGTTCCCACAACAGTTCCCTGATTTCCGAAATAATTTCCGGACATAAAAAAAGTAGAATTTTCTCCACCGCCGGAAACGCTCGCGTTGTAATCCTGAATCATACCAGTCTCAAAAACTTCGTCCTGCCAGTCTGTATTTACGGCCATATTTAGATTTTGTCTTGGAAATCCGGCATTGTCATAAGCCATGTTATTGTATTTGGCAAATTCTTCTGTCCCCATTAAATCATATCTTGGCATAGTTGTAAAACTGGTTTTTGCAGAAACATCAACCTGCAGCGGACCTTTTTTACCCTTTTTTGTGGTAATGATAATAACTCCATTTGCAGCTCTTGATCCGTAAATCGCTGCTGCGGAAGCATCTTTTAAAACCTGGATCGACTCAATATCATTTGGATTAAAATCTCTGTTGGCAGAGGTAACCAATCCGTCAATAACGTAAAGCGGATTTGTGTTTTGAAGATTTTTCAATCCGCGAATTTCAACATTTGCTTCTTGTCCGGGACGTCCGCCGCCACGAACTTTAACTCCGGTAACCAGGCCCTGAAGTCCGTCCGCAACTGTAGTAACCTGACGCTTCTGAATTTCATCTGCCTTTACCAAAGAAACAGCGCCCGTAAGGTCTTTTTTCTGTTGTGATCCGTAACCTACTACGACTATTTCATCGAGTTTCATGGCATCTTCCTGTAAAGTAACATTTACAGAAGTTTGATTGTTAATCGCAATTTCCATTGTTTTGTAGCCCTGAGAGCTAAAAACAAGTGTCTGGTTTCCGGCAGCAGAGATTTTATAGCTTCCGTCAAAATCTGTAACAGCACCATTTGAAGTCCCTTTTATAGTAACATTGGCAAAAGGAACCGATTCTCCGCTCGCAGCTGTCACTTTTCCCGTGACATTGATCTGCTGGGCAAATGCAGACTGCAGTAATAAACTAAAGAAAACCAAGAGGTAATATCTCTTTGTTAAAAAGTGAGTGAACGTTGTTTTCATTGATTGTTGCATTTTAGATAGTTATTTCTTTTTGTGGTTTGGTTTAAATTAATAGTCAATTTTTAATCATCCGCCTGACGGACAAGGAAGCAATTACTATTTTCTTGTACTAATACATTGTTCATTTTGTTTCAAAATTAATAATGGTTCAATTTTTCAAACTTAATTTTACAGATAGTCCATTTTTAAACTTAAAATATTATCAATATGATTTATTTGAAAATTCAAAGTAGCTACTTTTTATTCAAAATAAAATGCTTCTTTTGTGTCATTATCTCTTTCAAATGATTCAAATTGTATTAAAAACAACCTATTTTTAGTCAGTTGCAACATTTTGTAGAATATTGACACGATTCGCAGAGAAACATATTTAAGCCAAAAAAACAAGACTATGCGTAAATTCTTTCTTTTTCTATTGATTGCTTTTTTTTCAAGTTATTTTTTGAGTGCACAAGAATATTATTTTAAACATTTTCAGGTAGAAGAAGGACTTTCTAATAACACCGTTTTGGCCTCAATACAGGACAATGACGGTTTTATGTGGTTTGGCACCAAAGACGGACTGAACAGATTTGACGGTTACCGTTTTAAAACTTACAGAAGTAACGGCAATCCTCTGCATAGTTTAGGAAGCAATTATATCCAGTCTTTACACGAACATGATGGTACAATCTGGGTGGGCACAGATAAAGGTTTATACCATTATAATAAAAAGCAGGATCAGTTTACGATTTTAAATGAAGCCATTAATGATCGCATCAATGACATTAATCACGACCAAAAAGGCAACATTTGGTTTATTTCCGGCAACATTTTGTATAAATATGCCACACAAAAAAAGGAAACAACGACATTTAATCCGAATAAATATTTTGCAACAACATCTATCACAAGAGATCCTAAAGGAGAAATCTGGGTTTCTTCATTAAATAAAATTTATCATTATTCTGAAGAAAATCTTTCGTTCGAAAATGTTGTTTTAAATCCGCCATCTGATAAAATCAATTTTAGAATTACCTGTATTTATGCGGTGGACGCAGAAAATATCGTGATTGGAACACAGGATCACGGTGTTTTGATCTATAACAGAAGAAATAAAAGTACAGGCGAATTAAAATTTGATACAAAAGAACCTGTATTTGTGCGCCAGTTTAGAAAAAGAGGAAATAACGAGCTCTGGATTGCAAGTGAATCCGGAGTTTACGTCTACAATCTAAAAACGAGAACAGCAGTAAATCTTAAAAAAAATTACAACGATCCGTATGCGATTTCAGACAATGCCTCCTACTCGATCACCATTGATAAAGAAGACGGAATCTGGATTGGAACTTATTTTGGCGGAATCAATTACCACCAAAAACAATATACGCAGTTTAAAAAATATTTTCCACAGAAAGGGCACAATTCCATTAGCGGAAGCGCGGTTAGGGAAATTCATAAAGACGAATACGGAGATATCTGGATTGGTACTGAAGATGCAGGTTTAAACCGTTTTAATCCGAAAACGCAGCAATTTACTTCTTATGCGGTTTCTTATTATAATATTCATGCTCTGCTTCCGCGAAAGGACAAAATCTGGGTCGGAACTTTTGAACACGGTTTAGATGTTTTAGATCGAAATTCTGGGGCCGTAATAAGACATTATAGTGCCAATGATCCAAAAAGCGGACTTCACAGCAACTTTATTTTTTCTTTTTATGAAATGAAAAATAAAGAGTTGATCGTGATAACAACATTGGGTTTGTATCGCTATAACGAACAGGCAGATACTTTTGAAATTCTCAAATTTTTCCCGGAAACTTATCATTATACCAATTTCAAAGAAGACAGCGACGGAAATCTCTGGGCAGGAAGTTATCGCGACGGATTGCTTTTTTATAATCCGAAAACAAAGAAAAAAGAAGTTTTTACGTATGACTATAAAAATCGGGATGGCATTAGCAACAATACCATCAATACGATTTTTGAAGACAGTTCGAACAATCTATGGATTGCTACAGAAAACGGATTGAATCTGGTGAATCGTCAAAATCATACTTTCAAAAAATTTACAACTAAAAACGGAATGCCAAGCAACGTTTTCTATTCCATTTTAGAAGATGATGAAAAAAATCTCTGGCTCACCACTTCTAAAGGTCTGGTAAAATTTGGTCCGGATCATAAGACAATAAAGATTTTTACTACTGCAAACGGACTTCTGAGTGATCAGTTTAATTACAACTCGGCTTTTAAAAACGAAAATGGCGATATGTATTTTGGCAACCTCAACGGAATGATTAGTTTCAATCCGAAACATTTCACCAAAAACAAATACACACCTTTTATTTACATTACCAATTTACAGATCAGCAATAAGGATATTGAAGCCAATGCACCAGACTCGCCTATTAATCAGTCTATTTCGTTTATTGATGAATTGGAACTAAACAATAATCAGTCGTCTTTCAATCTCGAATTTGCTTCTTTAAACTTTACGGCGCCTGAATTAACCGAATATTGGTACAAACTCGAAGATGTTAATAAGGACTGGGTTTATCTGGAACGGAATAATAAAGTTTTCTTTACCGAACTGGCGCCTGGAGATTATGTTTTTAAAGTGAAATCGCTTAATAGTTTTGGAGTTTGGAGTAAAGAAGTTAAACTCAAAATCAGAATTCTGCCGCCATTTTATGCCAGTAATTATGCTTATTTACTTTATTTTCTACTATTGTGTGCTGGATTTTATTATATCATTCGTTATTCGCAAAATCTTACACAGATTAAGAATAACCGAAAAATTAAGCATTTGAATGACGAGAAAGAAAAAGAAATTTATCAGGCGAAAATTGATTTCTTTACTAATGTCGCGCACGAAATCAGAACACCCCTGACGCTGATAAAAGGTCCGCTGGAAAAACTTCTTGGTTTGGAATACCAGCAAACTGAGGTGCCGCAGCATCTTTCGATAATGAAGAAAAATACGTCCCGTTTACTGAAACTGGTAAATGAATTACTGGATTTTAGAAAATCGGAAATCGGTGGATTAAAACTGACTTTCGTCGAAGCGAATATTTCCTCTCAGGTTCGAAATTTACATTTAAGATTCAGCCAGTTAATTGAAGAACGCGGCTTGCAATTTGATCTGGAACTGGGCGAAAAAGACATTCATGCTTTTGTGGATAAGGAAGCTTTTAAGAAAATTTTGAGCAATTTGATTAGTAATGCTATTAAATATTCTAAAGATAAAGTGTCGATTTCTTTGTTTCGTGATGAAAAGAAACTGACCTTAATCGTAAAAAATGATGGCAATATTATTCCGATTCATTTAAAAGATAAAATTTTTGAGCCTTTTTTCCGGGTTGATGATTCCAGTACGGCTTCAGGAACCGGAATCGGACTTTCGCTCGCGCATTCATTGGCACAGCTTCATAACGGAAATCTTCAGCTTGTTGCAGATTCCAATTTTAATGTTTTTGAATTGACCGTGCCCTTACATCAGAAAGAAGAGTTTATGTTTTATGCGGAATCGGAAACCGAACCAAATGAAAAAGAACTACCAAAAGAGGCAATTGAAGTTAAAAACGAGAAAGCACAGCTTCTGGTTGTGGAAGACAATGAAGATCTTTTAAGCTTTATAACAACAGAAATGGCTTCTCATTACACTATTCTGAAAGCTGTTAATGGCGAAGAAGCGTTGAAGATTATTCATAACGAAAATATTCAGCTGGTTATTTCAGACGTTTCCATGCCGGTTATGGATGGAATTGAGATGTGTAAAAAAATCAAAACCAATCTCGAAACCAGTCACATTCCGGTAATTTTGCTGACAGCAAAGAATTCGCTGAAATCACAAATTGACGGACTTGAAGTTGGAGCCGACGCTTACATTGCCAAACCCTTTTCTATGGATTATTTGAAAGTGCAGGCCAACAATCTGATCGAAAACCGAAGACAGATTATGAATTATTATGCAAGTTCGCCGCTTTCGCACATTAAAAGCATCGCACACAACAAAACCGATGAAAAATTCCTGAAAAAACTGGATGATGAAATTCTGAAAAACATCAATGATCCCGAATTAAGCGTAGAATCTCTGGCAGAAATCATGAACATGAGCCGTTCGACTTTATACAGAAAAATCAAAGAAATAACCAATCTTAGTCCGAACGAACTGATTAATATTGTCCGCCTTAAACGCGCCGCAGAATTATTATTAAACGAAAATTATAAAATGTACGAAATCGCCGAAATGATTGGTTACAAATCGCAAACCAGTTTTGGACGTAATTTCCAGAAACATTTTAATATGTCGCCGTCAGATTATGTACAGGCAAATCGATGAATGAAACAATTAGTTAATTAGACAATTAGTTAATTAGTAATTAGATATTGAGTTAATTAGTTAATTAGTCCTTAGTTAATTAGTTCTTAGCTATTAGTCGATAATTAAATAAGTCAGATTCAAAATTTAGATATTTGCTATTTATTGTATCAACAAATTTTCTAATTGTCTAATGATATAATGATCTAATTGTTTAATTTTCTAATTATCTAATTGTCTAATGATCTAATTAAAAACCTCGTTTCAAATTATAAAATGAAACACAATAGAAATCATTTGGCACTTTTATTATTCTAAATTTGCGATGTCTATTTTATAAATTCTTACCTATAAAAAATCCCAATAATTTTTTTATTGGGATTTTAAACAACAGCTTTAAAACTTAATTGCAATTTTTCCGATTGTTCTTCCGGATTCCAGCAGTTCGTGTGCTTTTTTCAGATTTTCAGCTGTAAATCCGTTCAAGGTTGTGTTTAAAGTAGTTTTCAGAATTCCGTCATCCAGTAAATCAGCTACTATATTAAGTATATTATGCTGCTCGATCATATCTTCGGTTTGGTACATAGATCGCGTATACATGAGCTCCCAGGAGAAAGAAACACTTTTACTTTTCAGTTTATTCAGAACAACAGGTTCGCTGCTGCCTGTAATAGACGCAATATGTCCTTGTGGTTTAATCAGTTCGACCATCGTATCCCAATAGGCGTTGGTATCTACAAAATCTAAGATAAAATCAACATGCTCAAAGCCAGCTTCGCGGACAGAGGCAATTAAATCTTTATGATCTGCAACAAAATCAGCTCCCTGTTGTTTGCACCACTCAACAGTTTCAGGTCGTGATGCTGTGGCTATAACAGTCAAACCTGCAATCTTCTTAGCCAGCTGAATGGCAATGGATCCGACACCGCCCGCGCCGCCAATAATCAAAATTGATTTTCCTTTGTCTCTTTCGGCTGTAATTCTGATTCTGTCAAACAAAATTTCCCAGGCAGTCAAAGCTGTCAACGGAATCGCCGCTGCTTCTTCGACGCTTAATGTTTTTGGCTTTTTACCCACAATTTTTTCATCAACAATCTGGTATTCAGCATTACTCCCTTGTTTGGTAAGATCTCCGGCATAATAAACCGAATCACCAACTTCAAACAAAGTAACATCCTGCCCCACTGCCTGTACAATTCCTGCCGCATCCCAGCCAATAATTTTTGGAGTTTCCAGAACAGTATCTTTTGCGCTGCTTTGACGAATTTTAAAATCTACCGGATTTACAGAAATCGCATCAATCTTAACCAATAAATCATTTGGTCCCGGTACAGGTTTTACAGCTTCAAATGCTATAAAACTTTCCTCGTTTTGTATGGGTAATGAAGTTTTAAATCCTATCGCTTTCATATATTATTATGTTTTATTTGTATTTTATAATAACAAAGATACGTGCAGTTCAAAATAAATGAATGGTATAATTCTGTGCTAAATTTGTATAAATTGTGCAGGCCTATTTTCTGCAAAAGATTTTTATATAAAGCATTTGCTTCAGGTTTAAAAATTTCCAAACTTCCGGAGAACTATATTTAAAGTAAATTTGTAATAAAAACGGCAGCATGATTATCAGAAAAGCACAAAAATCAGATTCAGAATACCTTGCACCTATATTATTACTGGCAATGGAAGACATTATATATAAGTTTATTAAAAAGAATGATCACGCTTCCGCGAAAGAATTCCTGCAGTACTTTACAGGAAGTGAAAACAATCAGTATTCCTATCAGAATTGTCTTGTGGCCGAGGAAAACGATATAATCATTGGCGCGGTCAATATATATAAAGGTGCAGATATTGAAAGACTGAGAAAACCCGTAATTGATTATGTCCGGAAATATTTCAATCCTGAATTTGATCCTGAATTGGAAACCAGGGAAGGCGAATTTTATATTGATGCACTTGGCGTAAATCCGGATTATCAGGGAAAAGGAATTGGATCCCAAATACTGCAATATTTAATTCAGGAATATGTTTTAAAAAACCATGAAACACTTGGCTTATTGGTTGAAGAAAACAATCCGTCAGCAAAAAAACTTTATTTAAAACTCGGATTCCGGGTTGTCGGCGAGAAAAATTTAGTTGGAAAAAGACTGGAACATCTGCAGATCCATCACACTTCTTAAAGAGCACCTTTTTTGCTATTTATGCATTTTATCGGTTATTTTAAACAATTTGACGATCATTATGTCGTTATTAAAAGAAAAAGATGATTTTTTTTCCGTTACATAAACAAAGAGATCGTCTGAATAATATTGAATAAAATTCCCCCTTTAGAATGAAAAACATAACCCTATTAGAAGCAGGATTAATTTTTAGAATTGTTTTAGCCATCACCATGCTTTCGGCAGTTGCCGATCGTTTCGGCATTTGGGGAGCGCCCGGCTCAAATGGCGTCGCGTGGGGAACGTGGGAGAACTTTGTCCTTTATACCCAAACACTAAATCCGTACGCCAATAAAGCCACCGCAGAAGTTTTGGGCGGCATCGCCACTTTCTTAGAAGTCGTATTAAGCCTGCTTTTGCTCTTCGGTTTCAAAACCAGAATTGCAGCTTTAGGAACTGCACTTTTATTATTTTTCTTCGGTTTTGCGATGGCAGTTTCTGTTTCTGTAAAAGCACCTTTCGATTATTCAGTATGGACGAGTGCAGCAGCAGCATTGCTTCTGGCCAATATTGGCAAATCTTCTTATGCCGTCGATAATAGAATTTAGGTTTAGCTTTTGGTCCTTAGCAATTAGTACTTAGTTTTGTTCTTAGTAGTTACTTAAATTTAAAATCCATGTGATAAACTTGCAATTTAATTTTTAGCATTAAGATCTACAGTCTATAGATTAGTAACATAATGCAAACTCAAAAATCAGCCTATATGTTAAGGACCTGAAACTATTGACTCAAGACCAGGTACTAAAAAAACTAATTTTTAAGCTATATTTAAGTTCCCAAACAGATATGTATTCGTAAATTAGCAAATACAAAAACATATCTTAATGACAATACTTACATTTACCCTGATTATGATTCTTGGCGCTTTTTTGGCGGGATTTATTGGTTCATTATCAGGTCTGGGCGGGGGAATTATTATTATTCCGCTTTTGACTATTATCCTTGGTGTAGATATTCATTATGCAATTGGAGCCGCTTTGGTTTCTGTAATTGCTACTTCCTCAGGCTCTGCAGCCGCTTATGTAAAAGAAGGAATCACTAATATGAGAATGGGAATTTTTCTCGAAATCGCAACTACCATCGGAGCTGTTTGCGGAGCATTGCTCTCTACTATCGCCCCAACTTCCTTTATTGCCGTTTTATTTGGTATGACTTTGATTTTTTCGGCTATTAATTCCCTTCGCAAAAAAGAAGAACATATTGTTTTAGAATCAAGTCTCTTAGCTAAAAAACTAAAACTGGAAGGAACTTATCCCACTCACGATGGCCAGACTGTACACTACGGAACCAAGAATGTAATAGGCGGTTTCAGTATGATGGGCGTTGCGGGTATGATGTCCGGACTACTCGGAATTGGTTCGGGAGCATTTAAAGTGATTGCAATGGACAATATTATGCGGGTTCCGTTTAAGGTTTCTACCACAACGAGTAATTTTATGATGGGAGTTACCGCAATGGCGAGTTCTGTTATCTACATCCAAAAAGGTTATATCGAACCGGGTATTTGTATGCCCGTTGTAATTGGTGTTTTATTTGGAGCAATGGCCGGAGCCAAAATTTTAGTAAAAACAAATCCGAAGAAATTAAGAATCTTTTTTGCCTGCCTGATTTTTGTTCTGGCAGTAAATATGATTTATAACGGACTAAATGGAAAAATCTAGTATGGTACAGGAAGAAAAATTTGGAGAAAAAGATTTTCAGACCATCATAGGAAACTTATTACGCTATGGCGTGTGGATTTCGCTATCGGTAGCTTTTATTGGTGGAATCGTTTATTTACTGCACAACGGAAATCAGATTGAAGATTATACTGTTTTTAAGGAAAACGACCGAAATATATTCGAAGTAATTGCTGCTATATACCACGGCGCAATTCAGGGAAATGGCGAATCGATAATTTTCACAGGAATTATTTTCTTGTTTTTAACCCCGGTTTTAAGGGTTATTCTGTCGCTTTTTTCATTTTTACTGGAAAAAGATTATCTATATGTCGGAATTACATTAATTGTCATTTCGATTATTATAATTAGTATTTCATTTGGATTCTCACATTAATAATTGCGGTACCCTATAAGATATAAGCGTTAGATTTTCTAAGTGCTTACAGCTTATAGCCTAAAGCTTAAAGTATAAAAAAATGGAAATAGGAATAGACAGCTTTGCTTCGGCAATGTACGGCGATAACAACACTCTAGGCAGTGTTGATGCCATGGAGCAGCTTTTGCAAAGAATTGAATTTGCAGATCAGGCTGGTCTTGATGTTTTCGGAATTGGAGAACATCATAAAAAAGAATTTCTGGACTCTGCAACTGCTGTCATTTTGAGTGCAGCGGCGGCAAGAACAAAAAACATACGACTGGCAAGTGCCGTTTCGGTCTTGAGTGCGGCAGATCCTGTTCGTGTCTATCAGAGTTTTGCAACTTTAGATCTGATTTCTAAAGGAAGGGCCGAACTTGTTGCCGGACGCGGTTCTGCTATTGAAGCTTATCCCCTTTTCGGATATGATCTCAGAGATTACGATGCGCTTTTCAGCGAAAAGCTGGATTTGCTTCTGCAGATTCGCGATAATGAATTCATTACCTGGCAGGGGAAATTTCGACCGGCTTTAGACAATCAGCCTGTTTATCCGAGAGCAGTTCAGGAAAAATTACCTATCTGGCTCGGTGTTGGCGGAACTCCGGAATCCTTTATCAGAGCCGGAAAGCTTGGATTACCATTAATGGTTGCCATTATTGGCGGACAAACGCATCGTTTTAAACCTTTAATTGATTTATACAGAAAAGCAGGTGAAGCATCGGGATTTTCGCCTGACGAATTAAAAGTCGGAATTCACTCTCCGGGTTACATCGGAACTTCAACAGAAAGCGCTATTGCCGATTACTATCCCGGTTATGCAGAATTATGGACAAAATTAGGCCTCGAACGAGGATGGCCGCCAGTAACAAAAGACAAATTTGATGGTTTAATTGATGATTTGGGAGTTCTGATCGTTGGAAGTCCGGAACGTGCTGCCGAAAAGATTTTGCTTCACAGCGAAGCGCTTGGCGGAATCGATCGTTTTACATTTCAAATGGACAATGCCGGCTTGACACATTCTCAACTAATGAATGCCATTGAATTGATCGGAACAAAATTGATTCCGTTGATTAGGAAAGAATAGTAAAAAGGTTCAAAGAGGCAGAGGCTCAAAGGGACATAGGTTTTGTAAGTCGTTTACTTACTGGCAAAAACCTATGTACCTTTGAAGCTTTGAATCTTTGCTCCTCAAAAAAAAAAAGCATCTGAATTAACAGATGCTTTTTTGAGATTTGTAATTTTTCAACGAAAACAAATCCTAGAATTTATAGGTTACGCCCACTCTGAAGTTTATTCCCGGTTCTGCCTGCCAGTAGTAAGCATTTAAGAAGGAATAATAAGAGCCGCTGTACAAGTATTTGTTTAAAATATTAAACACGTTTGCCGTAACTTTTACTTTTCCCGTTTCATAAGACAAACCTCCGTCCAATTTAAAATAAGAAGGTAATTTTTGAAGACCTTCACTCCACGTATCAGTCTGGCGGCCGTCAAGGAAAGTTCCTCCTATAGAAGCTCCAAGTCCTTTTACTTTACCGGATTGAACCATGTAATTCAGCCATGCATTTGCTGTATGTTTTGCATATCCCGGAACAATATCTCCTACTTTAATAGAAGTTATATTAGATTCTGTTACTATAGATTCGGTAAAAGCATAATTTGCAATCAAGTTAAGACCGTCAAATATTTTTCCTCTCAAATCAAATTCTACTCCCTGCGCTCTTTTTTCTCCCAATACAATTTTTGTTGGGTTTTGAGGAGTACTTAATGGATCTGCTGTTAATTCGTTCTTCTTTATAATATTATAAGCTGATAAAGTAGTATTCCACGAACCATCAAACCAGTCTTTTTTAATGCCAAATTCAACGTTATTACCCGTTAATGGCTTTAATTCACCATCACGTACAACTCCCGACTGAGGAGTAAAAGCCTGATCATACAATCCGTAAACCGCTAAATCTTCAGTAATAGAATAGCTCAATCCTGCACGAGGTGTTATATGACTATCTTCAACCGGATCAACCTCATAACTGCTGGTCTGGCTAATCCATGTATATCTTGCGGCAAGTGTTACTCTTAGTTTGTTCTGAAAAAAGCCAAGTTCATCCTGAATGTAACCAGCTGCATATTCCGTTCCGTAAAGTCCGCCGGCTCTCTGGCTCAATGGCGTTGTATGGTCAAATTGAGGAAAACCATTTGAAGGAGTTCCATAATTTGGATTAAAAACATTAAAAGGATTGTCAGCGGTATCCAAATCATGAGATTGTCCCCAATCTGCAGCATAATCTTTGCTTCCTAAATCTATCCCACCCAGCACTTTATGACTTACTGATCCCGTATTAAATTTTCCGTTTACGAAAATCTGCCCTAAAAACATATTACTGTCTGCATCCCAGATCCCAACGTTTCTAATAATATTTCCTGCACCAAGAGCATTATCCGCTGATCCAACTAAACTTGGCCAGGAACTATAACCTTGTTGAATATATTTAAAATAAGAAGTTTGTGCTGTCAGTTTCCAGTTGTCATCAAATTTATGTTCAAATTGTAAATAACCGCTATGATCCTGAATATTAGTATCCGGCAATCCCGGAGCAGTCATTGTAAAATCACGTGGCAAAGTAGCGTAGCCGTCGGCTTCAGGTCCAAAAACATAATAAGAACCCACTTCTGTCATATTTGCATATTGAAAATTATATTCAAAAGTTAATTTCGTTTTATCATCAAATTGATAGGAGATTACAGGCGCAATTACATAGCGGTCATTATGCTCAAACGGACGGAATGAACCTTTCTTTTGTGCTGCTCCGTTAAAACGATATAATAATTTTCCTTTTTTATCTAATTTTCCGTCAAAATCCACACTCACTCTGTAAAAATCATAACTTCCGCCCAAAACACTCACCTCGCCTTTTGTAACTCCGGTTGGTTTTTTCGTCACCACATTATACAATCCGCTTGGATCGCCGCTTGAAAGCATAAATCCGGCTGGTCCTTTCACAAATTCGATGTGATCTACAAAACTCATATCCTCTGTTAAAGGTCCCCAAAAAGACGAAACTACATTAAATCCGTTTCTAAAAGCCTGAATTTGAGATCCCCTCATGGTGATATTAGTATACAAATCTCCCCAGTGTTCCAGACGTACAGCACCGCTCACATTACGAATTACACCGTCGCTCATACTTGTAATCTGCTGGTCTTTTAAAGTCTGGGCACTTACGATCTGAATATTTTGTGGAATTTCTAAAACCGGCGTTTGCAGTCGCAATGACATGGAAGGTTTATCTTGTTTGTACTTATTTTTAGTGATGACAACTTCCTGAAGATCTTCCTGACTTTCATTTAGCGAAAAGTTCTTCGTTGTTGTCTGTCTGGCGTTTACTACAACATTATCTTCAATCGGAGCAACACCAACAGCACGAACTACAATAGTATAATTTCCGGGTTTAACTCTGGTAATTTCATATTGTCCGGAAACTGTGGTCACATCAGCATATTTTGTTCCTTTAAGTGTTACAGAAATATTTTCTGCTGCAGTGTTTCCACTTAGCGAAATCTTTCCGGCTACTTTTCCAAAATCCTGTGCCATTAGATTTAAAGAGCACATCAGAAAAACAAAAAAGTAAATTCTTTGGTTAAAAATTATTTTCATTAGGGTTTGATTTTAAATTGTTGCGCAAAAGTAAATTCAAATATTCGCTTTTCCAAATTATTTTTATTCATTCTAAATAAATCTAACAATTTATACTATTTTCAAAAGAAAATAATTCAGGACTACTGAATTTCGGTGATTTCTATATAAATGTTAATCTGGATTAAGCCAATTACCGAATTCTATTTTTATCTTTATACTTCCAAATTCAGAAACTAATTACTAAATAATTCCCTGATATGAAATCAAATACCATTAGAAAAGTAGCAATTGTAGGTTATAACAGAATTCCGTTTGCGCGTGCAAATACCGCTTACGCGAATGTGGGAAACCAGGAAATGATGACCGCAGCACTAAACGGTCTTATTGATAAATATAATCTGGAGGGAAAATTATTAGGTGAAGTTGCCGGAGGTGCGGTAATCAAACACACCTACGACAACAATTTAATTCGTGAATGTGTCATGAAAACCAGTCTCGATCCTGCCACTCCTGCCTGCGACCTGCAGCAGGCCTGTGATACCGGAATCGAAAGTGCCATTTATATCGCCAACAAAATTGCCCTTGGACAAATTGAATCTGGAATTGCCGGCGGTGTAGATTCGATCAGCGATATGCCGATTGCAGTGAGTGAGAAATTGAGAAAAATTTTATTAGAAGCCAGACAAGCTAAAACTATGGGCAGTAAAATTAAGACGTTTCTAAAACTGCGACCGAAGGATCTTAGTCCGTTGGTGCCGAAGAATGAGGAATCTCAAACCGGACTTTCTATGGGCGGCCACACTGAGATTACAGCCAAATATTATAAAATTTCAAGAGAAGAACAAGATCAGTTTGCATTGAAAAGTCATTTGAATATGGCGAAAGCTTATGATGAAGGTTTTTTTAATGATATGATTACGCCTTTTAACGGCCTGGAAAAAGACAATAATCTAAGACGCGACAGTACAATTGAAAAATTAGCAAGTCTTAAACCTGCGTTTGATAAAGTAAACGGAACTTTAACTGCCGGAAATTCTACACCACTGACAGATGGTGCTTCGTGTATTCTTCTGGCCAGCGAAGAATGGGCAAAAGAACAGGGTCTTCCTGTATTGGCTTATATTACTTTTGCCGAAATTGCTGCGATTGAGTATGTTAAAAACCAGCAAAACCTTTTATTAGCACCCTTATTTGCTGCTTCGCGTATGCTCGAAAAAGCAGAACTGACCCTGCAGGATTTTGATTATTATGAAATTCATGAAGCTTTTGCCGCGCAGACTTTAGCCACTTTAAAAATTTGGGAAAGTCCGGAACTGAGTGCCGAAATTGGTTTAAAGAAAACATTGGGTACCATCGACCGCGAAAAATTAAATGTGAAAGGAAGCAGTCTTGCCGCAGCACATCCGTTTGCTGCAACCGGAGGAAGAATTATTGGTGTTATGGCAAAATTATTAAATGAAAAAGGTTCAGGAAGAGGTTTTATTTCCATTTGTGCTGCCGGCGGACAAGGTGTAACTATGATTATAGAGAAATAGCTTTTCTTAAAAGGTACAAAGCTACAAAGGTACAGAGGTTTAAAGGTTTACAGGTTCAACGCTTTATACCTTATTATCGCTGTATGCTAAAATGTTATAATGATCAGACAACATAAATATTTATTCTGCTGAAATATTTAGTTGCCTAACAGATGTTGAAATTAAGCTGAATTCATTTAAAAGTACTCAAATCTTCACTCTTTTGTAAACAAAATATAAATTCTTGTTCCTGCATTCTAAATAAGATTTCTATATTTGCAACATTGTTGCGTTTTTTTACCACTAGAAAATCAACATGTTTAAGAATGAAAAAGAAAATTATTATTGTCAATTTCCTAATGTCTCTTATAGTATTGTCTGCAATGCTGTTTCAGACTATTCATTCTTACGAGCATGTTTTTAAGCAGTTAACAGAGAAACCCTGCAAACATCATACTAGTTCAAATCAACACCAGATAACCCACAGTCATTCTGCTGATACAAAATGCCCAATTTGTTATTTTTCTTTCAGCACTTATATTCCGAACGTTTATCAATCTGTAACTCTTCAAAAAATACAGACTAAAATAAAAGCGCATTTTGTTTATACAAAATCTGTTTCTACATTCTTCAAAGGCAGTTTGTTTGCTTTAAGAGCACCTCCTGCCCTGCTTTAATTCTTAGTTTTCCGCGCTATTTCTAAAAAGAAATCTTATAGTAAGATTGCGCTTTCGCGGATACTTCTCGTAAATCAATTCATTTTATAATAGTAGAATTCGTGAGCTTAACAGTATGCGGACTCTATCATTTTTTTTACCTCAATCAAAACAATACAATTATGCTTACAGCTGAAAATCTCACCAAAAAATATGGTGATTATACTGCTTTGAACGCGCTAAATTTAACAATTAAAGAAGGCGAAATTTTTGCGCTTTTAGGGCAAAACGGAGCTGGAAAAACAACAACAATCAACTTATTCCTTGGTTTTATTGCCCCTACAGAAGGTAGTTTATCTATAAATAATATTCCTGTTTCCTTAAATGCCGTGACAACCAAAGAATTTGTGGCTTATATTCCGGAAACTGTAATGCTGTATCCAAATCTCACCGGTTTAGAAAATCTTAAGTTCTTTTCGTCACTTGCGGGTTTTCAATATTCAAAAGGAGAATTGACCTATTTTCTGAATAAAGCCGGACTTCAGGTTAAAGCTCACGATCAAAATCTGGGAGGTTATTCTAAAGGAATGCGTCAGAAGGTTGGAATCGCTATTGCTATTGCAAAAAAAGCAAAAGTGCTTTTATTAGACGAACCTACAAGCGGCTTGGATCCTAAGGCATCCAACGAATTTTCGCAGATTTTAAGAGAACTTTCGGCCGATGGGACGGCAATATTAATGGCAACACATGATATTTTCAGAGCCAGAGAAGTGGCATCGCACATCGGAATTATGAAACAGGGAAATCTGGTTACCGTTATCGAAGCCTCAAAAATTTCGGCAAATGAGCTCGAAGATCTCTATTTACAAACCGTTTAAAAGGAAACTGAGCTTTCCACTTTCATACAAATGAAACATTTTTTTGCCTTACTATTTTTAGTAAGCAGTATGTTCCTGCACGCACAAAATGCCGGAAAAGTGCAGGACAGTATCGCTACAGATTCTTTGAACGAGAAGCGTAACGAACTCCAGACGGTTGAAATTGTAGGTCGCGCTACCAGAAAATACAACAGCGATTATTCGTTTTCGGCTACTAAAATTGCGGCTTTAAACAAAGATATTCCGCAGTCTATTTCTTCGATTACCAAAGAATTAATTGCAGATAAAGGCGCCATTTACCTAGCCGATGCCGTGAAAATGGCCAGCGGAGTAATTCCGGCCAGTTATTACAATCAATATACGATTCGGGGGATTTCACAAAATGAAGAAGGCCAGATTATTAACGGAATGCGAACCCGTCAGTATTATTTTTTACAGCCTTTAACGAGCAATATTGAGCGTGTCGAAGTCATAAAGGGACCATCGAGCGCCACTTTTTCGTCTGTAGATCCGGGCGGAAGCATCAATATGGTAACCAAAAAACCTTTGGCAACAGATCGAAAAGAAGTCAGTTTTACAGTTGGAAGTTTCAGTACTTTACGCGGAACTTTAGATTTTACAGGTCCATTAAATGAGTCTAAAACCCTATTGTACCGTGTAAACGGCGCGTATCAGGAAGCCAAATCATTTCGTGATTTAGTTCATAATAAATCGTTTTTGTTCTCGCCTTCTTTCAGTTATATACCAAATGAAAAAACGGCTTTTAATACTGAATTAATTTTAAGCGACATGACGGGAGTGCTCGATCGCGGACAGCCCATTTTTGGAGCAACAGCAGGTGTTACGAATTTAAATAAAACACCGATCAGCTTAAATTTAGGAGCTTCGGGAGATTATTTTAAATCGAAAGAAATGATTTTAACGACTAATTTTTCGCATAAATTCAGTTCAAAAATCGGTTTTAATGCTTCTTACATGAAACAAACCTGGACAGAAGATCTCCAAGAACACCGCACTACCAATGCATTTGCTGTTGATATGAACAATGTGCCGGTTACCAGTCTGGCAATGATGCAATATGTTCAGCGTCAGCAATATTGGGATATTGATAACGTCACGGCATATTTTAATTTTGATTTTAAAACCGGACCTTTAAAACATAAACTTCTTACAGGTCACGATTTGAGCAGTTGGAATAAAAACAAAGGCGGCGGACAAAATGCAGCGCGAGGTTATCTCTTGAACGACGGAACAGTCGCTGGTTCGTTTGTACCTGCCAATGCTGCAAATTATCAGACCGTTACCATAAATGGAACTGTTTTACCAAAACCAAATGTCAATTTTTTCGATTTGAATAATCCTAGTTATGCGTTAAGAAATACCGAAGATTATGTTTTAAACGTACGCACAGCGCTGCCATCGGCACTAACGACAACAAATGCGGTTTATATTCAGGATCAGATTCAGATTCAAAAATTTACCTTTTTACTGGGTTTAAGAAACGAATGGTTTGAAGATATTACAAATTATGAAACCAATAACGAATTGAAAGTAAAACAATCGGCTCTTTTACCTCGTATTGGCATCACATACGCTGTAAATTCTTCGATAAATGTCTACACGACCTATCTTGAAGGTTACCAGCCTCAGTCGAACACTACGAGTTTAATGCCGCAGACGGGAAGTTTACCTGCGGGAAGTTTGTTTAAGCCTCTGGAAAGTGATTTGAAAGAAGCAGGTTTTAAAGCTACATTTTTAAATAATTCAATGAGTTTCAATGCAGCAATTTACGAAATCAATCAGCGCAATATTTTGATGAATGCCAATGATCCTGTAAATCCTGATTTACTGGTTACAAGAGGTTCCGAAAGCAGCCGTGGTTTTGAATGTGATCTGGCTGGCTACATCACACCGGACTGGCAGATTAACGCATCTTACAGTTATATCGACGCTGAAATCACAAACGACGCAAACGCATCGTTGATTGGTGCCCGCAAACAAAACACCCCGAAAAACAGTGCCAATCTATGGACACGCTATAATTTTGCCACAGATTCTGAACTTACAGGCTTCGGAATTGGTTTGGGGATGCAGTATCAAAGCAGTAAAGTGCCGTGGTTTACAAGAGATTTTACATTGCCCGACTTTACAATTTTTGATGCAGCACTTTATTACAAACCAAACCACAACATGCAGATTGCTGTAAACGCAGGCAATTTATTAAATAAAACCTATTGGCTGGGCGCTCAGAATTATTTGAGGTTATTTCCCGGAAGTCCTAGAAATGCGAGCCTTACCGTAACTTATAAATTTTAATTTTATGAAATCATTACACGCAGAAATTTTAATCGCCAAACAGCTGCGGGATTCTGTTTTTAAAAATAAAGCCGTTTTTATTATTACACTTTTTATTGGTGTTTTACTTTTATACGCTGCTTTTTCAGGTTGGGAAAATTATACAGCACAAAACGAAACCAGCGAAAAATACCAGCACGAATCGCGTGAAGACTGGTTGAAAAACCCGGATAAGAACCCGCATAGAATGGCGCATTACGGGAATTTTGCATTTAGAAAAAGTACTTCGTTAAGTGTTTTCGAATTCGGAATGGAACCCTTTTTTGGAAACGCGATTTTCCTGGAAGCACACAAACAGAATACTGCCAACTTTTCTGAAGCCGGCTTTTCGAACAGTATGCTCCGTTTTGGTGAAATCAGTATTGCTATGGTTTTGCAGGTTTTGTTACCGCTTTTAATTTTCTTTTTAGGATTTAATGCAATTGCATATGAACGTGAAAATGGCACTTTAAAAATACTTTTAACTCAGGGAATTAATTGGAAACAACTTCTCTTTGGTAAAATTCTGGGAATTGCCAGTGTTATTATGCTTTTGTTTATTCCCACTATTATTGTTTTGGTTTTGCTTTGGCTTTTTCTGCAAAACTTTTCGGTGTCGGCAGACGAAGGACTAAAATTGCTTTTGTTTATTTTCTTTCATTTTGTTTATCTGATTTTCTTTTGCACCATTGCGGTCTTAATTTCGGCAATAAGCAAAACTTCCAAAAACGCTTTGGTGTCCCTTATCGGAATCTGGCTTTTGTTCACCATTATTCTTCCAAGAACAACTCAGGCTTTGGGAGCTTATATTTATGAAGCGCCTTCTAAAATTAAATTTAACAGCGACATAGAAAAAGATATTCTCAAACAAGGCGACAGCCATAATCCCAATGATCCGCATTATAAAGCAATAAAAGATTCTCTTTTAAGAGCTTATAATGTCGATTCTGTACAAAAACTCCCGTTTAATTATTCCGGCTTTATTATGACTGAAGGAGAGAAAATCAGTTCGCGGATTTATAATGAACATTTAGCAGAACTTTTGAAAGTCTATAAAAAACAAAATAGTTTTTCTAAAACAGTTTCTTTCTTTAATCCCTATATAGCGATGAAGAACCTGTCTATGGGACTTTCTAACACCGATTATGATTCGTATGTCGATTTTCAAAAGCAGGCGGAAGATTATCGTTATAAAATGGCGCAGAAGATGAATGCGCTCCAGATCAAATACATCAGCAATACAAAATCGGATAAACCCAAAATTATTGGTAAAGAACACTGGGCCGATGTCGAAGAATTTCATTACGAACCAAAAGGAATACTGACCGTTCTTAAAAACGAATTTATCTCGATTATCTCCATTGTTCTCTGGATTACGCTGCTTTTTATTCTCATCAAAATCGCAGCCAAAAAACTTAAAGCCATTTAATATGTTAGCATTATTATATAAAAATTTTATACGATCGAAAGGAACTAAGACAGGATTGATTTTCCTGCTCTGTATTGGTTTTATAAGCCTTTTGATTGGAAAACAGTTTCAGGAAAAACAACAGAATAACATCCAGGAAGCAGCAGTTTATCAAAAAGAGCATATTGCGAGAAATGCCGCCTTTCATAAAGACGAAATCGGACTTTTGCTGTATTACATCAAGTTTTCATTAGTCAATAAAACTTTGGCTATAAACAGCCTGGCAATTGGCCAGCGTGATATAAACCCGTCGATTCAGAGTGTTACGATTCGCGGACTCGAAGCTCAGAAATACGATGCAGAACTCAACAATCCGAATAATCTTTTGTCCGGAAATATCGATTTTAGTTTTGTACTGATCTATCTTTTTCCGCTTTTGATCATCGCTTTTTCATACAATATTATTTCAGAAGAAAAAGAAAGCGGAACCTGGAAAATAGTTGCCACACAGAGTCGGAACACCTTTATTTATATTCTAAAGCTGTTTTATATCCGAATTATAAGCTTGCTTGTCCTGTTATCTGTTCTATTGTTTGCAGGTATTTTATTTTTAAACATTCCCCTGGATCAGTCGTTTTTTATCTTCTTTGGATTAGCGATTTTATATATCCTATTTTGGTTTGCAGTATGCTTCTTTATTGTTTCACTGCAAAAGCATTCGAATTTTAATGCTGTAATACTATTAACGATCTGGCTTTTCCTGATTATTATTTTGCCGGCTGCAATTAATACGTACATCGTGAACAAATATAAAGTTCCTGAGGCACTTGAAGTAACGTTGAAACAGCGAAACGCATATCACGAAAAGTGGGATATGGATAAGAAAGAAACAATGGAGAAATTCTACCAGCATTATCCGCAGTTTAGAAAATACAAATTGGATGAAAAAGCCGAATTTACCTGGCTTTGGTATTATGCCATGCAGCAAATGGGAGACGACGAATCGGCGGTGCAGTCGCGCGAACTGGAATCGAAACTGGAACAGCGAAACCAGGCCAGCCAAACCATTGCAATGTTTATCCCTACGCTTCACACGCAGATTCAGCTGAATGAAACGGCAAAGTCAGATCTTGGAAATCAGCTTTTATTTTTGAAAGAAACCAAGCTTTTCCACGAAAAAATGAGATTGTACTTCTATCCAAAAATCTTTGAAGAAGCACCTGTAACGCAGGAAAACTGGGGAAAATTTAAAGTAGAGACTTTTACAGATTCAACTGAAACCGGTTTTTTAAAGGCTTTTTTACCGTTGTTACTTTTCAATTTATTGTTGATTGGTTTTGGATGGAGGAATTTTAGCCGGAAAGCTATTTAACCGCAAAGAACATAAGGTTTTTTCGGGAAGTCCGCAAAGCTGTATCAATACGCTTTGTGGACTTTGCGTTTTAAACCACTTTTTAAAAAAAAATTGCGTGCTTTGCGATTAAGTCAAAAAGCATTAGTATTTTTAACTAAGTTTTAAAAACATGAAAAAAATTCTGATTGCCGGTTTACTTCTGATTATTGCCTTTTACCTTGTTAAACAATTCGTTTATAATCCATACAAATGGAAAAAAGACATCAAGACTCCCGAACATAAATTGCAGTTGGGAAGTTTTATTTTTAGCAAACAAAGAGGTTCAAACGGAAGTCAGAGTATGCAGAATTATTATTTTGTCTTTAAAGTAACAGCTATCAGCAACGACTATGTTCGTCTTTCTGTGATGCGTAGATTATCCCAAAAAGACAAACTGACCTCTTCTGATTTTTCTACCTCGAAGGAAGATTATAAAACCTTAAAGCAAACCATTAAGGAAATTACCATTACTCCTATTACTTCTGAAGATCTGTATAAAAAAGGAGCCACTTTTACTATTAATGACTATTTACTGCAAAAATATCCCGCACTAAAAGATTCGCGTTATTATTATGAAGTAACCAATATTCCTGTAGATTCGCAACAATATTTTGACATGATTTATTCTAAAAAAGAAATCTTAAACAACGGAAAGCTGGTTCGCTATGTTCTGAATAACAGCACAACACCTGAATTGGCAAAAAGATTATCTGAAGATATTGATTTGATTATTAATTCTATTTAACCGCAAAAGTTTTTTGAGCTTCCTGCTAATTTTCCAGAACGCAAGGTTCGCAAAGGAAACCTGTTATGGAAATATATTTATGGAAACATATTATGGCCCTACGGTTGAAACCGTTGGCTATATTTAAAATCTATTGTTCAAAAATATCTATTTCTCCAGGTTTGGAGGTTTTAAGAAGATGCTGTTCAGGCTGTAGCTAAATGATAAAGTTTGGCTAAAGCCTTTGCTAATTCAATATTTTTAACCTCCGGCTAAAGCTGGAGGCAATTAATTTTTGTCTCACCCAAGCTTTGCGGACTTTGATTAAAATAATCCAACCTAAAAATCTTTGCGTCATGAGGCTTCAGGATGTGAAAAACTTTTGGTCTTTGCGGTTAAAAAAAAGCTTTCTAAACTTATTCTGAATAAAATTCCTCAAAACAATTAATAATCTTATTTTATTTAGAACTAATATAAATAAACTTTTATATTTGTCGCTTTCCACGGCAAATTCTATTAAGTAGTCCTAAAATTAATTACTTATATTGCTTTCAAGTAATTTCATTAAATGAATAAAAATACCAATTTAGAGAACCAAAATTTTGAATCTTTCAGGAAAGGAGACGAAATGGCTTTCGGTTATTTTTATGAAAAATACTTCAGAAGAATTCAATCTTTCTGCATCCAGTTTATTTATGATACAGAGGAAGCAGAAAATCTTGCACAGGAAGCTTTTGTGCATTTGTGGCAAAACCATGAAAGTATCGAATCTATTAACGGGATTCAGTCTTTTCTTTACACCTACTCCAAATCAAAATGTTTAAATCTTATTCGTCATAATAAAGTCAAAGACAAATTCAAAAATGAGTTACTAAATCAAACAGAGCGTGAATTGAATATTGAGGTCTTAAATTCGATTTCATTTGATACTTTAGAATTAAACGAATTGGAGCGCGTCATTCAGGAATCTATTAATGAATTACCACGTAAAACCCGGGAAGTTTTTATTAAAAAACGTTTCGAAAATAAAAAAAACTCAGAAATCGCCGAAGAAATGCAGGTAACTATAAAAGCTGTAGAAGCCCACATGACAAAGGCTTTAAAGATTTTGAAATCAAAATTATCCGATTATTTGTTCTTGATTTTTATCTTTATTTGTAATAATTAAAAATAAAAAATAGGGTATTGTAATTCTGAAGTGTACTAAATAAAGCGGGAAATTAAAAACGCATTTATGACATCAGAATTAATTTATAAATACTTATCTAATGAAGCTTCAGAGCAGGAAGTTGAACAACTTTTTGAGTGGATCGATATTTCTGAAGAAAACAAAAAGCAATTTATAACTTTAAAAAAGACCTGGGCGCTAAGCACACTTTCCGAAACTGTTTCCAGTGAGGTTCCTGTAATTGCTTTACCACCAAAAAACAGAATAAGAAAGTATTTTAAATATGCGGCTATTCTTGTTGTTTTGTTTGGGTTAGGAAAACTGGCTTTCTATTTTACTGAAAGCACAACAGATTCTAAAGAAGTTGTTCTGGAATTAGGCGATGGAACTTTAGAATATATTACCGAAAAAAATGAGACTGCTTTGGTAAATGATAGAGGCGAATTGGTTGCTAAAAAATTTGCCGGTCACATTATTTATTTCGGAAAAGTTCTCGATAAAGACGTTTTATATCATACTCTTAAAGTTCCGTACGGAAAAACATTCAAACTTAAACTTTCAGACGGTACACTTGTCAGTTTAAATTCCGGTACAACTCTTCGCTATCCCGAACAATTTGGAATAAACGGTAAACGAAATGTTTATTTAAGCGGTGAAGCATTTTTCGAAGTTGCCAAAGACAAAGAGCATCCATTTATTGTTCATGCCGAACAATCTGAAATTGAAGTTCTCGGAACTCAATTTAACGTGAGTGCTTATTCTGAAGACAACACGGTACGCAGTGTTTTGGTTGAAGGAAGTATAAAAATGTCTGAAAAAGACAATCCTCTAAATGCAGTTCTCCTACAACCAGGTCAAATGGCAGTATGGCAGAGTCAGTCTAAAAAAATTACCAAAAAAGATGTAGATACCTCTTTTTATCAAGCCTGGACAAAAGGTGAACTAGCATTTAACAACACTTCATTTTCTACAATAACAAAAATGATTGAACGAACCTACGACGTTGAAATAATCAATGAAAATACTGTTTTGGCCAAACAGAGTTTTACCGGCTCAATAAAAATCAGTGAATCTAGTGTCGAAAACATTTTGGAACTTCTAAAACGTGACACGCCTTTTAATTATTCTGTACAACAAAAAACCATTACGATTACACCTATTTTCCATAACTAATAAACATGACATTACTAACCCCCAATAGATTAAGAAAAGTGCTGTTTTTCTTAGCCCTTCTTATATCTGGCTTAAAAGGTTTTTCGCAAGAAAAGCGAATCACAATACAGGTCAAAAACAAACCAATTAGTACCATTATAAAACTGATTGAAGAACAAACTGATTTTAGAATCATCTACAACGCCCAAAAAATTGATGCGGAGCAGTTGGCTGATTTAAATATAAATAATGCAACTTTAGAAACTGTTTTAAAGCAATTGCTGAAAGATAAAAACATTTCCTACTACATTCAGAAAAAGCAGGTTTTATTAACGCGAAATGCTGCAAATGCGTCAGATACGGATGCTAAAGAAAAAGAACGTTTCATTACCGGAATTGTTTATGATGCCAAAAGTAAATTGCCTCTTCCCGGTGCGACCATTCGAGTAAAAGGAACAGGAAATGGAGGAATGGGTGCTATTACAGATCTTAACGGAAAATTTGTATATCAGTTAACCGGCGATGATATTCAGAATCTGATAATTGAAGCTGGCTTTTTAGGCATGCAGATGCAATCGCAAAAAGCAGGCACTAAAAAACTATTTTCTTTTTTCCTTGAAGAAGCTGCAGACGAATTAAATCCTGTAATTATTACTTCTTCTTATGGAACTAGAAAGCTTAAAGAAGAAATTGTAGGAAGTATTTCTACCTTGACTTCTAAAGATATTCCCGTGCAGCAAGCTTCTGAAAGTGTTGATAAAATGCTTGAAGGTCAAATCGCTGGTGTTCTTATCGAAAATACTTCTGGGGTTGGAGGTCCTGTTAAAATTAATATTCGCGGACAAGGAAGTTTAAAACCTATTGGAAATTCAATCGTAGGAACCTCTACACAGCCGCTTATTATCATTGACGGTGTTATTATGTCTGAAGAAAATTATATTGATAGCTCTTTTTTTAATGGACAAAGTGCATTTTCTGAAGATTTGGCTAACCCTTTAGCCCAAATTGCTCCAGAAAACATAGAAACTTTTACAGTACTTAAAGATGCCGCAGCTGTTGGTCTTTATGGGGCTGATGGTGCAAATGGTGTTATTTTAATTACTACAAAAAAAGGAAAAATTGGTAAAGCTAAATTCGGTTTCTCTAACCAATTGGGAATTTCTTCTGCCATCAATCAGATTAAGTATTTAAATGGAGAACAATATACTGAAATGAGAAATCAATATTTAAGAAATACTTCTCCTAACACTGCGCAGCTAACTTATAACGGAATAAATACAGATTGGTTTGATCTTTTAAACAAAGACGGAATTTATAATAAGTATAACTTTAATGTTTCTGGTGCTGATTCTAAATTCTCATACAGAACAAATGTTTCGTATTTAAATATTGACGAACCACAATTAGGAAATACAACCAAACAATTAAATGCCGGAATCAATTTAGGTTACAGACAATCAAAATGGGATGTTAATCTTTCATTGAATCCAAGTTACATTCAAAAAGTGGCTCCTAATACTTATTATTCTTATGCCTATATTCCAACTATCTCACCTTATAATGCAGATGGATCTTATTCATTATCCGGAGTAACGGGAGTAACTGGAGGAAATCCGTTGGCTGCTATTGCTCAGAATAAAAATGAAACCAATACTTACGGACTATTAGGAAGTATTAATTTAGGTTATGAATTAAATAAATCTATAAAGTTTCAGTCTTTATTTGGAATTGATTATAAAGACAAAGAACAAGATCGTTATTTCTCTGGAGAAAATGAAAGCGGCAGAAACAGCGGTACTTTTATTTTTGATGGACAAACCTATCCAAATTGGGGAAGAAGAGCAATTAACGAACGTAAATCTACTAAATGGAACTGGCAGGGACAAGCATTATTTGATAAGCAGATTACTGAGAATCATGGAATAGATGGTGTTTTAGGTTTTGAACTAGCAGAAGAAAAAGGAAAGTTTCATTATGCATCAGCTACTGGTTTTATTAATCCGAATGTTATTCATGCCGTTTCGGAGGCTATACAAGATGATAATAATGCCACTCTTGAAGATGAAACCTATGAAAAACAAAGTTACAGATCTGATATCAGCAACGGTTCCAGGGTTTCTTTATTTTCTCAAATCAATTACAATTATAAAAAGAAATACTTTTTCTTAGGAAATATCAGACGTGACGAAAGTTCAGTATTTGGCGATGATACCAATGTAGCTTTAAATAGTGGTGCAGGTTTAGCATGGATAATCAGTAATGAAGATTTTTTAAAATCAAATTCCTGGATTGATTTTTTAAAATTAAAACTAAGCTACGGTTCAACAGGTAACTCAAGGATTGGATCTTACCGTTCAAAAGGTTTGTATAACATTTCACAAAATGGATATAATGGTACAGAATATGCCACTGTAGGCGATGCCCCAAATGGAAATTTAAGCTGGGAAAAAAATACAAAATTTAATGCTGGTATTGACTTTAATGTCTTCAACAGAATCGAATTATCACTAGAATATTATTATGATGATTTATCAGATTTGATTGTTGCCAGAGATATTCCGGTAGAAAATGGTTATAATACTTTAGAATTAAATGCTGCAAGCATGTATAATAAAGGTTTTGAATTTACTACAAGAATAAAATGGTTTAACAAAGGAAAGTTCAAATGGTCATCCTCTTTTAATATTTCAACAGTAGAAAATAAAGTAACCGACTTATTGGGGCTTGGCAGTGATTATTCTCAGGCGAATATTGCTTTGGCACAAAAAATTGGTTACAGCACAAGTACCATATGGGGAGTAAACTGGATTGGGGTTGATCCTGCTACGGGTAGAGATCTTATTAGAAAAAATGGTCAGGTTTACGATGCAGCAACTTACAGTCAACTATTTACTAATGCCGACTGGGAACCTATCGGAAATACACAGCCTAAAGCATTTGGAGGTTTCAGTAACCGATTTTCATTAAATGACAATATCACGCTGTCTATAACGGGTGCTTTTCAATTGGGCGGCGATAAATTGGTTACAGATGACATCATCGGTAAATACAGAATTACTTCGAATAGAAATATGTCAACAAACGCTTATGACTATTGGAGGAACCCGGGCGATAATGTTACGCAGCCTGCTCCGAGTAATAACACTTTGATAGCAAATATGAGTAAATATGTTTTTGATGCTACTTATATTAAAATCAGTAATATCAATTTGAGTTATAATGTTCCTGTGAAAAATACTTTTCTGGATAACTTAACTGTATTTGCAGATGTTTCAAATTTACTGTATTGGTATAAAGAAAAAAGTCCTTCCGGAATGAACGGTATTAGAGAATTGAGTTACACCTATCCACAAGCCAGAACTATTTCATGTGGCATTAATACAAAATTTTAAAAAGATGAAATACTTTAAAAATATAAAAACCTTAAAATTTTCAGTTGTTTTAGCGCTGCTATGTTTACTACAAAGCTGCAGCGACTTTTTAGAACAGGAACCGGGAACACAAACTTCTATAAATGAACAATTAGCAGATAAAAAAGGAGTTCTTACCGCATTAAATGGTGTTTATTACGATCTTAGAAGTATTCACACGAGTCCGACTTTTGCAGTATATTCAGATTTACAAGGCGGGAACCTTAAGTTCTCTCCAACTTATTCTGATGATGTAAACAGAAACGGAATAATTACCGTTCCTACGATTCTCGAAGGATTTTACTCTTTTAATGATCAATCTCTTGATTCTGATTTAAGTGATTTCTATGGAAATGGTTATAAGGTTATCAACGAAGCAAATCTAATTATAGAATTTGTTGACGGTTTAAAGGATGCTACAGAAGCTGAGAAAAAACAAATAAAAGCAGAAGCTTTGACTGCGAGAGCTTATATGCATTTTTTATTAAGTGAGTTTTATAGTCAAAACTACAGTTATACTTCTGATGCATCTCATTTAGGAATTGTATACAGTACCAAGTCAATAACAAATGGTCTTCAATACGCTTCTCGGGAAACTGTTTCCAATACTTATACACATATTGTCGAAGACCTTACAACTGCAATAAGCCTTTATTCAGATAATGTACTTTTAAGCGGACCTGCTTACGGCTATTTCAACAAAAACAATACAAAAGCTTTATTATCCAGAGTATATTTATCTAAAAATGACTGGCAGAAGGCTTATGATACTGCTAATGATGTCATTTCAAATTCTGGTGTAAATTTAGTAGATTCTGCTAATTATATAGCCCAATGGGAGCAGCCGGATCTTCCTGTTTCTGAAATTTTAATGGAGTTTACGGTATCAAAAAATGAAGAGGGTACGACAAGTTCATCTTTAGCAGCACTTTTTGGTTATACCGATACTAAAAATTTTCAGAAATATGTGGCCTCACAAGATTTAATAGCTTTATACGAAGCTTCAGATATTAGAAGACAATTATTTCTTGTACAGCCATTAACGACCTTAGTGAATCTGCAGCCAGTAAAATTGAATTATTATTTTACTAAAAAATTCCAGGGAAATCCAGGATATGTAGTCTCCAGATTAAGTGAACAATACTTAATTCGTGCCGAAGCTGCATTAAAACTAAACAATACTGATCAAGCTAAAAAAGATATTAATACTATAAGATCCCGAGCAAATGCAACTGCTTTAAAAGATTCGGAGAATCTACAGGACGCACTATTTCTGGAAAGAAGAAAAGAACTTTGTTTTGAAGGTCATTTATTTTTTGACATCGTTAGAAATCATAAAGATGTTTCCCGAAATGACGGCTGTCTGTCTGCAGCTTGTAGTCTAACCTACCCTTCACCAAAATTTGTTCTGCCAATTCCAAAAAGCAATCTTAACCTTAACCATAATTTAAAGCAAAATGAATCGTATTAAAATTATAGCTGCATTAAGCATTATTGCTGTATTATTCGTTTCTTGTTCAAAAGACGATTATAGATTAGATACTACCAGTACAGATCCTTTTGTGAGATTTAACTTTTTGGTAAGCACAAGTAATATACCATTAGAATATCCTGCGAAAAACACCTCTGGCCTGCCAGTAAATACATTTGAAAACAAGTCTGTCAAAACTTTTAAAGTACCGGTAGCTTTGACTTCAACAGGTCTAAAATCTGCTGTTAAGGTAAATTTTAGCGCACAAACTTCTGGAGATCCAAACAGTTTTAGTTTGGAACCAGCAGCAGAATTATTGTTTGAAGGAAATAAATTGACAGATACCATTTTTGTTTCTTTTGAAAAAAGATGGGCTGAAAAACAAACCATTTCTTTAAAACTGGAAAGCGCCTCAGATCCTGCCATTCATATTGGAAACCTAAACACAACTTATCCAAATGACACTTTTACAATTACTTTAGGCGACATTAGCACCAACTATACTTTTCCGGTAAATCAATTCGTCGTAAAAGGTGAAGTGGGCGAAAAAGTCGATTTTAAAGTAAATTTCCCAAACGGATTTATCCCATCTGAAATAGAAAGTAATCCTATTTTCAAATTTCAAAACGGTTTCGAATATTCTCTGACTCATGATGATTATGGAGATAACAGAAGTTCCATAACTTATCATTTGACGTTGTTGGAAGATATTCAAAACGACGATGCTCGTTATGAATCCAAAATTACTTTAGTAAATACTCCTAATTACATCGCGACTGGTAATATAACTTTAACGGTTGTAAAACCAATAAAATCTCTTAGAGACGTACAGGCATATCCCGCATCCAAATTTACAGATCCGACGAATGCCTTTTATTTAACGTATGGAGAACATTGGTTTAGTAATACTACTGGTAATTGCGCCTGGCAGACTTTTAATGCTTTAACTTTTCCTGTTATTGTTGCAAAAGATAATGAAAATGCAATACTTTACAGCGATAAAGGAACGGCGAACCCAAATGATGATGTGTATCACGACGCTTTCAAAATCGGATTTAATGTTGCCAGCGGAACGAATACTGTAAATTCTTTTGGTTTAAAAAGATGGTTTTCTAACGAAAGCGGCTCGGCAGCTATATCTCCAGGATTTAATATTACCTCAGCTTTAGAATTTTTTCCTGCCAACGGAAACAGTAAAACTGAAGGAACTGTTTTGGTTATTCCGCAGGATTTAACCATCGGGTCCAGTGCAACAAATACACATATTATTGCCATTTCCGGCGAAGGAACGTATAAAGAAATTAGCAATGGTTTATTTGAAATTTCTTTTGAATTAAAATTAACAAACGAGAAACTTTTTGGAGGAACCGTTTCTACACAATACAGAATGTACAACAACAAGGTTTATCCAAAACCAGCTCCTTTAAGCATTCCATGTCCTAAAGAGGTTACGTTGTAACTTTTAAAGTTGTTTCAGGTTGCAAGTTTCAGGTTTCAGGTTGAAGTAACTTTGAAACTTTAAACCTGAAACTTGAAACCAAAAAATCTCGTTGAGCTTGTCAAAGTTTAAAACTTTGACAAAGTTTTTGGAGTCTAAAGAAAAGGTTTAAAGTTTAAAGTTTCACGTTTCAAGCCCTTTTAGCAACCTGAAACAAATCAAAAAAAAAAAAGAATTGAAAAAATTAATCCTTCCAATCCTGTTTCTGCTGGGCTTGACGGCTTATAAAAATGCAGAACGAAATGAATATACCGATATTCAGGAATTACGAAAAGTCTATTCGAGCGGAGATTCCTCAAAATGGCCTGCTGCAGAATTACACGAAAATGTCGATAAATCTAAATTTCAGGATATTGGCGTGCTTTCTGCAGTTCCTTATCCTGCCTATAATTCCTATTCCAAGGAAAAAGAAAGTCTGGGAAAAATTTTGTTTTTTGATCCGAGATTATCACGAAGCGGACAAATTGCCTGCGCTTCCTGCCATAATCCGGAACTGGGCTGGACAGATAACTTAACACGTTCGTTTGGACACGATCGCCAAACCGGAAAACGTAATTCAATGACCATTCTAAACTCGGCTTATGCCACTTCCTTATTTTGGGACGGAAGAGCGAAAAGCTTAGAAGATCAAGCGCAGTTTCCTGTTTCAGATCCTTTAGAAATGAATGAAAAACTCACGATTGCAGTGGATAAAATTGCTAAAATAAAAGGTTACAACAACTTGTTTGCTACTGCTTTTGGAGATAAAAAGGTGACGCTGGAGCGGATTCAATACGCATTAGCAACATTCGAAAGATCTATAAATAGTCCGAAAAGTAAATTTGATCAGTTTGTAAGCGGAAAATCAGAAATTTATACTGATCAGCAGGTAAAAGGCCTGCATTTGTTCAGGACCAAAGCACAATGCATTAACTGTCACAATACGCCTTATTTTAGTGATAATCAATTTCATAATGACGGACAAACTTTATTTGGAACAAAAAATGAAGACTTCGGGCGTTATAATGTAACTAAAGATGTAAAAGATATTGGTAAATTTAGAACACCTACTTTACGCGAAGTCGCTAACACAAAACCGTGGATGCATCATGGGCACTTCCCCACTTTATTAGACGTTGTAGAATTATACAATCTGGGAAATCCATCCCCGGTTCAGAAAAAATATCTGGGAACAGCAAGAGATTCGCTAATTCCAAAATCAGATCCAATGCTTCGAAAATTAAATTTAAGCAAAGAGGAAATAAGCGATTTATTGGCATTTATTGAAACTTTAAGCACGCCCACCAGAAGAATTATGGTACCTGAAATGCCGAAATAGTAACAAAAAAAGAAAATACCTTTATTAAAATTGTATATTTTTTTTAGTACTCCATATCATTTCCCTATCCATTCATTGAAGTAAAAGATAAAAATAAGCCTCTATCACAATGGTATTTCTTAAATTTGATTAGAACGAAATTATCCTTCAATAATTAAAGAAAACAGAGCACCATGAAAATAGACCAAATTCAAATCAGCACGAGAGATATACAGCGAACGAAATCATTTTACCAGGAAGTTTTAGGCTTATTTATTTTAGAAAATGACAAAAATTCGGTTACGATTCAGGCAGGGACTTCCATATTAAAATTCGTTGAGGATCCGCAATTCAATTCCATTTATCACTTTGCATTTAATATTCCGGAAAATCAGCTTGGTGAAGCGATGGAATGGTGCAAAAACAAAATTGATTTAATTTTAATTGAAGACAAATATATTATTACGCATTTTGAAAACTGGAATGCACACGCCGTTTATTTTTATGATAATAATGGGAATTTATTAGAGTTCATTGCCCGACATGACCTTAATATTGATTACGTTGGGGAATTTTCTCCGGCTTCTATTTTAAATATCAGCGAAATCGGAATTGTAACAGAGAATCCATTAGAACTGGGAGATCAATTAATTGCTGACCATGGTTTGCATTATTTTTCTAAAAATGATAATAATGAAAATTTTTCTGCCATTGGAGATGATCACGGTTTATTAATTATGGTAAAAGCGGGCAGAAACTGGTATCCCACTCAGACTCCTTGTGAAAGTAACCGGACTGAAGTTTCTTTGGAAAATGATGAAAGGATAATTGAGTTAAAGTTTTAAATTCATAAAAAACAGCCGAATGAATTTCCTCCAGTATTCAAGGCGGAAATAAAATCGCACAGAAAAAGGCTTTAGCCAAACTTAATTATCAGGCTAAAGCCACATTTAGAATTCATAAAAACCTTTAGTTAAAACGGGAGGTAATTCATTTTCTCTGCCGGCGCGTGCCTCGATTATAAATAAAAGATTTTTCATCCTGAAAATTTTTGATTAAAACCGCATCTTCTGAATGCGAACGGCATTCAAAATTGCTAATAAAGCTACTCCGACATCTGCAAAAACTGCTTCCCACATGGTTGCCAGTCCGCCTGCGCCGAGAATAAGAACAAAAGCTTTAACAACAAAAGCCAATGTGATATTCTGCCAGACAATCTTTTTGGTTTGTTTCCCGATGTTTATTGCCATTGCAATTTTGCCTGGTTTATCATCCTGAATCACGATGTCGGCGGTTTCTATTGCTGCATCGCTTCCTAAACCTCCCATTGCGATTCCCACTGTGCTTAACGCGATTACAGGCGCATCATTAACTCCGTCACCGACAAACGCCACCGTTTGATTACCGGCTTTTATTTCGTTTACTTTATTGACTTTATCTTCAGGCAGCAAATCACCAAAAGCATTCGTAATTCCTATTTTTTGTGCCACAAACTGAACCACATTATTTTTATCGCCGCTTAACATTGTGAGTTTTACACCAAGAGTTTTCAGCCTCGAAACTGTTTCCTTCGCATCTTCTTTAATTTCATCAGCAATAGTCAGATAACCTGCAAATTTACCGTCAAAAGCAATTGCAATTGTAGTGTAAACTATTGAAGAGAGATTAGCATCGTACTGAATTCCAATCTTATCCAGAAGCTTAAAATTCCCTACCAGAAGTTCTTTTCCGTTATAGGTAGCTTTTAAGCCATGTCCGGAAATTTCTTCTGTATTTTTCAATTCTACAGACGAATCGACTAGTCCCACATAATTATGAATCGCTGTGGCAACAGGATGTGTGCTTCTGCTTTCTAAAGAATTTACCAGTTTAAGGATTTCTTCTTTATTAAACTCTGGCTTTATAACGACTTCCTGTACTTTAAAAACACCTTCTGTCATAGTTCCGGTTTTATCCACCACCACATTCTGAATTGTAGCTATGCTGTCCAGAAAATTACTTCCTTTAAAGAGAATTCCGTTTTTGCTCGCCGCACCGATTCCGCCAAAGTAACCCAATGGAATACTGATAACTAATGCACAAGGGCACGAAATTACCAGAAAAACCAACGCTCTGTACAACCAGACGTTAAAAACATAGGGGTTTACAAAAAGCATCGGAAGCAAACAAATTCCAATGGCCAGAAAAACTACAATGGGCGTATATATTTTCGCAAACTTTCTAATAAACAATTCTGCAGGCGCTTTTTTGGTTGTCGCATTCTGCACCATTTCCAGAATTTTAGACAACTTGCTGTCGTTGTAGCCGGTAGTAACCTTTACTTCTGCAACAGTATTTCCGTTAATCATTCCCGCAAGCACGGTCTCCCCTTTCTTTTTGGTATCAGGTTTGCTTTCTCCTGTCAGCGCAGCTGTATTAAAAGAAGCAGAATCAGATAATAATTGCCCGTCTAAACCTAGTTTTTCACCTGCTTTAAGCTGAATTATTTGTCCTATTGAAACCTCTTTGGCCTTTACTTTTACACCAGTATTATTTTCCAGAACAGTAACTTCATCCGGACGCTGATCCAGTAAACTTTTGATACTCGATTTTGCCCTGCTGACCGCCATTCCCTGAAAAGTTTCGCCTATGGTATAAAACAGCATTACCGCCACACCTTCGGGATATTCGCCAATCGCAAATGCACCAATTGTTGCAATACACATTAGTAAAAATTCCGAAAAAACATCTCCTTTCATCATGCTTTCAAAAGCTTCTTTCAAAACCGGAATTCCAACCGGCAGATACGCAATCGCATACCATCCCATTCTCACAAATCCGGTGAACCATTCCTGCGGAAAAGAATGGTCAATTGCTATTCCAATTATCAGTAAAACAAATGAAATAATCGAAGGCAGAAATAGTTGGAATAAACTTCCCTCGACATTATGTTCATGATCGTGACCTTCGTGATCATGTGCGTCATGATCTGAATGTTCAGGTTTATCATGCGAACAGCAGGAAGGTTTAGCTTTATTTTTTGTGTTTTTTATGTCTTTATCTTGATGCATCATGGTTGAAGTTTCATGTTTTATGTTTCCAGGTTTCCAGTTCAAACTTGGGTTTTAATAGTGTTATAAATTTAATCAATTTGTGCCAATTTTTGCTTGAGCAAAAGCTGTTTTTTAATCTCGCAAAGTCGCAGAGACATAAAGTTTTTGCCCCAAATTACCAAGATCAAAGAATTAAAAAATTTTGCTTAAATCTGCAAAATCTGCCTGAAACAAAACTTAGCATCTTAGCAACTTAAAACCTCAGAAACTTTAAAAAGATCAATGCTCGTGTTCTCCCCCGCCCTTCATTGCAGAAAGCAGATAAAAAGCACCTTTTGTCACAATTTTAGCATTTGACGGAAGTTCACTCACAAACTTTATTTCTGTAAAACCTAAATCTGTGGTTCCCGGAATTACTTCTGTCGCCCGAAAGTAAATTTCCTTTTCATGCGCCTTTGTTTTTTCTTCTGTCCTATGTTCGTGTTTTTCTTCTCCTTCTTCAGATTGCACGAATACAAAATATTTATCGGCATTGCGAACAACAGCATCTTTGGGCAATGCCGGAACTGTCGCATTGATAATGTTGATATTGGCCGAAACATACATTCCCGGAATCAAACCTTTCGCGTCGGCTGGTTCAATTTTAGCATGGACCGCAACTGTTTTACTTTCGTTAGAAAAAGATTTATTGATTCCGAAAATTTTTCCTTTAATGGATTTATTGGACTGATTGGTCAATACAAAATCAATGACCTGACCAATCGAAATAGAACCCAGATCTTTTTCATACACATTGAGATCCAGATGCATTTGTGAATTGTCTACGACTTCAAAAAGTGAAATTCCGGTATTGGCAAAAGCACCTTTCGCAATATTAATTTTCCCCACATAACCATTTATTGGAGAAACTATAGGCACCAAAGTTGAGCTTCCCTTTGTGCTCACATGTAAGGCTTCTAATTTATTTTTAGCGGCTTGGGCACGTGCTTTTTCAGTTGCTAATTTAGATTTGACTTCCTGAAATATTTTCCTCGGATTTACATTTTCGTCACTTAATGTTTTCTGACGATTGTATTCTAATTGAAGATATTCGATATTCGCTACAGCGGAACGATATTCTTCCTGCATCTCAATGACTTCCAGATTTTGAATGGTTGCTAAAACTTTCCCTTTATTGACATAAGTTCCTTCCAGCACATAAATATCCTTTATGGTTCCGCCAATGAGTGTAGAAACTTCTGCAGAATTCTGTGGAGGAACTGTGGTGTAACCATTTGCCTTGATGATCTTATTGAGATTTCGGTCCTCAATAAATCCCGTTTCAATGCCCACTGTTTTGTATTGAGAAGCGGTTAAGGTAACTTCTGTTGTTGATTTTTCTTCTTCGTGAGCTTCTTCCGTTTTCTTTTCATTACAACCTGTCAGGATAACCGCAAGGATCACACAGACATAGCCAAAGGCATTCAAAAAAAATAAACTTTGCGTTTTTTGCTTAAACAACTTAGCTTTCTTTGCTGTTAAATAACTCAATATATTTTTCATTTCTTAATTGTTTTTGATGTTTGGAAATTGCAGTTCTATAGCACTTTGATTGTAACTGTGCGTAGCCTCTGCAAATTGCTTTTTAATATCAATAGCCTGATTTAAAAAACTAATGTAGGTCCAATAGCTCATATCGCCATTCTCATAACTTTTTTGGGCAGTTGCAATAATCTGATCCGCATACTGCAATCCTTCATTTTGATAATAAGCTAAATTACTTTGTTGTTTTTTGAAGTTGTTCTGCAGTTCTTCTCTTTGCAGTTTTAAAATCAATTTATTTTTGTCTAAAGCCAGTTGTGACTGCGAAATACCTATTTCTGCTGCTTTTGCTTTGGCTTTATTAACGCTGCCAAACAAAGGAATTTGTAATCCTGCTGTGAAACCCTGAAATAAGGATGCTGTATTTATCGTCTGCGTAAAATATCCCAACCCAACTTTTGGAGTTCTCGAAGCCTTAAAAGTTCCGGCTTCTTTTTCATAAACCGATATTTGCTGTTGGTAAAAAGCGGTAATTAAATTTTCTGCTTTAGAACTTTCCTGAGTGTCAATAAATGCAAACTGCAATGCAGTATTTGGATCCGGAATAATATCTCCATTAGTCTGAATGAAAAACTGTAACTGTTTCTGGTAAATCGCCAGATCGTATTCCAATTGTACTCTCTGCGTTTCGATTTCTTTAACTTTAGCTTTGGCACTTATTACTTCGATATTTCCGCTTTCTCCGGTTTTAAAACGGAGCTCGGCATTTTTCAAAAATTTCGTGTAAATCCCATTTAGTTCTACATTAAGTTTCTGAATGGAAACTCCATACAGATATTGATAATACGCCAATGTTACGGCCTTTTCTATTTCATATTCAGATAGTGCTTTTCGCTTTTCTGCCAGTTTTGCCAGTTCTTCCTGCCATTTTCGGTTTGCCTTGGTACTATTTCCTAACGGAAAAAACTGCTGTACCGAAACGTTATGATCAAAATCGACACTGTTAAATTGCCCGCCCTGATATTGTACCTGCATGGCGTCTGGCTGAAAAGCGGCTTTCTTAAGAACATTTTGTTTCTCTATCTCCTGATTGGCGATTTTTAAATCAATATTGTTGGATTTGGCAAGTTCTATTGCTTTTTCAAGACTTACAGATTGTTGTGCAAATAGTACTGTTCCTGTTAACAAGAACGTGCTTAACCGCAAAGTTCGTAAGGCTTTTTTCGCAAAGTTCGTTAAGGTGATTTTCTTCTTTATATATATTGAATTTCTCATTTTTTCTTAAATTTTATTTCACGCAGATTCTACAGATTTAAGATGATTTTCACAGCTTATTTTTTACTCTGCTTACGTTTAATCTCAAGCTAATTTTTTTCATTTAAATTATCTGCAGAATCTGCGAGAGAAATTATTATTTTTCTTCACAAGCAATAAATTATCTAATTATCAAATTTTTTCATTTACTAATTTTCTCATTTACTAATTTCTCATTTACTAATTTTCCCCTTTACTAACTTTCTCGCGGTTAATTTTTTCCAGCATCAGATACAAAATCGGCAAAACAATTAAAGTCAATAATGTAGCAGAGATCAATCCGCCGATAACTACTGTAGCGAGCGGTTTCTGTACTTCTGCTCCGCCGCTTGTTGATAATGCCATCGGAAGAAAACCTAACGATGCAACCGCCGCCGTCATTAAAACGGGACGTAATCTCGTTTTGGTTCCAATCAAAATTCTTTGAAAGGCATTTGAAATTCCCTCCGATTTTAACTGATTGAAATACGAAATCAATACGATACCGTTAAGGACTGCAATTCCGAATAGTGCGATGAAACCGAGTCCGGCAGAAATACTAAATGGCATTCCGCGTAAAGCAAGAGCAAAAACACCTCCGATTGCCGATAACGGAATCGCAGTGAAGATCAGGAAAGCCTGCTTTACACTTTTAAAAGTGAAATACAATAAAATCAGGATTAATCCCAAAGCGATTGGAAGCGCTACGGAAAGTCTTTTTGAAGCTTCGATCAGATTTTCAAATTGGCCTCCATACGTCACATAATAGCCCGCAGGAAGTTTAAAATTTTTATCTAATTTCTTTTGAATTTCTTCAACAACACTTTTAATATCTCGCCCGCGTACATTTAAACCGACAGTAATTCTTCGTTTTCCGTCTTCGCGGATGACCTGCACCGGACCTTGCTCGTAATCTACTGAAGCAACCTGAGATAAAGGCACTTGCTGACCGTTCGGAAGCGGTATAAATAAATTGCTGACATCGGTAATATCTTCCCGATTCTTTTCATCCATTCTTACTACAACATCAAATCTTTTGCTTTCGTCGTAAATTTTTCCGGCACTTTCTCCGGCAAAAGACGAACGGATAATTTGATTGATATCTGAAATATTCAATCCGTAAAGTGCAATTTTATCGTACTCGTATTTAACGGTTATTTGTGGTAAACCTGTTACTTTATCTGCTTTTAAATCTCCAATTCCTTCAATTCCTTTTATTTTCGAAATCAGTTCCAGGGCTTTGGCATCGAGAATTTCCAGGTCATCACCAAAAATTTTGATCGCAATATCAGATCGGCTTCCTGTCATTAATTCGTTAAAACGCATTTGGATGGGTTGCGAAATCTCGATATTGGCGCCGGGAATTATTTCCATTTCTTCCTTCATCGCGTTCGCCAGTTCTTCCCAGTTTCGGTACATACTTCTCCATTCTTTTTTGTCTTTTAGAACAATAATTAAATCACCGCTCTCAATTGGCATCGGATCAGTTGGAATTTCGCCACTTCCAATTTTCGTCACAATCGTTTTGATTTCGGGGAATTTTGCTTTGAGAATTTGTTCGAATTTGGTTGTAGTTTCGACCATCTGCGTAAGCGAACTTCCTGTCATAATGGTCGCATTGATGGCTAAATCTCCCTCTTCTATTGTGGGGATAAATTCGCCTCCCATATTCTGAAAAATTATAAACGCCACAGCGAACAAGGCAATAGAAAAAGAAAGAACTGCCTTTTTAAATTCGAGCGCTTTTTTAAGCAAAGGCATATAATGATTTTCCAGCCACAACATCATTCGATCGCTGAAATTGGTTGGATGTTCTGTTTTTTTGGATAAGAACAACGCGCTCATCATGGGAATATACGTCAACGAAAGAATAAAAGCACCGATTATGGCAAAACCAACAGTCATCGCCATCGGCTTAAACATTTTACCTTCGGTTCCGATCAATGCAAGAATTGGAAGATATACAATTAATATAATTATTTCGCCAAAAGCGGCGCTATTCCTAATTTTTGATGCAGAATTATATACTTCATCATCCATCTCATTCTGCGTCAATTCTTTTTTATTTTTTATTTTTTGAAGGTGATGCATAGTGGCTTCTACAATAATAACAGCACCATCGACGATGATTCCGAAATCCACTGCACCCAGACTCATGAGATTACCGCTCACGCCAAAAGCATTCATTAAAATCACAGCAAAGAGCATCGCCAGCGGAATGACAGAAGCGACAATTAGTCCGGCGCGCAAATTCCCCAGAAATAAAATCAATACAAAAATGACAATTAAGGCACCTTCCAGAAGATTCTTTGTTACTGTTGCAATAGAATTATCGACCAATTTGCCTCTGTCAATAAAAGCCTCTGCCACAACTCCTTCGGGCAGGCTTTTATTAATCTGTTCCATTTTTTCGTGCACCCTTTTTACAACGGCACTGGAATTTTCGCCTTTAAGCATTAAAACCATTCCGGAAACAATTTCTCCTTTTCCGTCTTTTGTAGAAGCTCCGTAACGTAACGCTACGCCTTCGCGGACTTCTGCTACATTACGCACCAAAACCGGCGAACCGTTACGGTTTTTTACTACTACATTTTCTAAATCCCTGACGCCTCTGGCCATTCCGACACCGCGAATAAAATACGTATACTGATCTTTTTCAATATATGCGCCACCGGTATTTTGATTGTTTTTTGCCAAGGCATCAAAAATTTCTGTAATTGTGACACCTAAACTATTCAACATGTTAGGATTTACGGCAATTTCATATTGTTTTAATTTTCCGCCCCAGGTGCTTACATCGGCAATTCCTTTAATTCCCTGCAGCTGCGGAATGATAATCCAATCCTGAATGGTTCGCAATTCTACAGCACTGTACTTGTTTTCATAGCCTTTTTGGGCATACACATCATATTGATAAATTTCGCCCAGACCCGTTGTAATTGGTGCCAGTTCCGGAGAATCGACATAATCAGGAATGTTTTCTTCGGCTTGTTTTAAGCGCTGAAAAATCTGCTCGCGTGCCCAGTATACATCAACATCATCGTCAAAAACAACAGTTACAACCGATAATCCGAAACGCGAAATACTGCGCAGCTCCAAAATATTGGGGACGGTTTTTACGGCCCTTTCCAACGGATAGGTAATTAATTGTTCGACTTCCTGGCTCGCCAAAGTTGGTGCAGTGGTAATAATCTGAACCTGATTATTGGTTACGTCCGGCAAGGCATCGAGCGGCAAATTTTTAAGCGAATAGCTTCCCCACGCAATTAAAACGAGGGTAAATAATAGTATAACGAACTTATTCCTTATACTAAACTGAATGATTTTATCTAGCATTTGAATGATATAATGATATGAGAAATCAGGCAGATTACTGCCTTATAAAATGTTGCGATAAAGTCACAACTCTCTATACCGGAATTACCCGGCTATCATTATACGATTTGAGGCGGCTGCCAAATACTTCCGTAGAAATTGGAAATAAATATTGAACTATAATTCGGTTCTGCAATCGTAATTTGAGTATAAGCCATTGGAAATTCAAAAATTACAGCAGACTGATGACTTAAAACTTGTGCACCGCAACAATTGCAGGCACAAAATGGCGAACAAAGATCATTTTCCTTATCGTGAGAATGATTATTTTCTGAAGCAAACTGAGCCGTTTTATGCATAGCACTGTTTATTTCCATATCAGCACATGGCATGTTAGAAAGTGCCATTAGGTAAACTGATAATATGATTGCTATCCATTTCACTTTCGTAAAAATAATACTTTTTAGACTCATAAGTATTTAATACTATCCAAAAATTCAACTTTCTTCACGAAACTCTCTGATACTCTTGCTCTTATTAAATTTATTTTTTCAATAATTTTAAAATGTTAAAGAAATTTAGTTAACTTTAACAAAATAAACATATAATTAAAATTTAAAATCCTTTCTATATACCTGTAAAACACATAATAAGCCAAAATTTCGATAATACGTTAGTCATCTATTTTCTAAGCAGTTAAATTAATTTTAAAACTCTATAAAAATGAAATGTAACAAACTAATATCAGCCTTTTTATTATTATGCAGTTTCTCCATATTTGGGCAAGTTTATACAGATAAAATTGTTGGGGAAAAAAATCAGGTCCTGAAGGACAGTTTAAAAGCAGAAGAATATCCATACGCGTTGCCCATTTGGGGTGAAAAAGTTGCTCAAAAGGGATATAAATTACCTTACTCTGCGGGGATTTCAGTAAATTATTTCTGGCAGGATTCTGAAATCATTATCAATAATCTACAGATTGGCTTTAACAATGGACCGCTTCACAACTTAGATGAAATTGTCAGATTTGACAAGAGTTCTGTCGAGGCAACCGCCATTAATATCCGGCCCGATGTATGGCTGCTTCCTTTTCTAAATGTATATGGAATACTCGGAAAAGTCAATTCTACTACTAAAATAAATGCAGGTATCTGGATTCCCGATGCCGATAACAACTGGTCTGAAGCGGCATCGTTTAAGACGCAGCAAAATTTTAACGGAACTACTTTTGGTCTTGGGATGACTCCCACTATTGGCATTGGCGGTGCGTGGCTTGCTCTGGATATGAATATGGCATGGACAGATATTGATGCTTTGGACAAACCCGCGTTCTCTTTTATTTTTGGACCACGATTGGGAAAAGCATTCAAATTTAAAAAACCGGATCAAAATATTGCCGTCTGGACCGGAGCTTTTCGTGTTCATATTTCCGGAGATACCAATGGTAATTTAGCGTTGGGTGATGTACTTCCGCTGGAAGATGCACAGCAAAAAGTGGATGATGGTCTGGCTAAAGTAGCCGAAAATCAGATGAAAGTTGATGACTGGTGGAGCGGTCTTTCGCCTGCACAACAGCAAAACCCGGCGAATATTGCCAGACATAACACGGCAAACAGAGCTTTGGAAGGTGCAGGAACGTTCCTGACCAGCATGGATGGCGCCTTAAGTACCGCAGGATCATCTACAATACAATACTCGCTTCAAAAGGCACCAAAAGACATGTGGAATTTTATTATTGGATCGCAATTTCAATACAACAAACACATTATGTTTCGAGTTGAAGCCGGATTTCTGGGTAGCCGTACGCAGGTTTTAGGAGGTTTACAATATCGTTTTGGACTTTAATTCCCATTTTATGAAAAAGACATTTGTGGTAATTTTTGCTTGTCTAAGCATGTCACCAGTTCGGTCACAGGTTTTGATTTCCTTAATTTTTGGAGATAAGCTCAATTCAGAATTTTTGGAGTTTGGCTTAGAAGGTGGCGTAAATTTTTCCACGATTTCAAATATGGGATCTTCTGCCACCAATACCGGATTTAATCTGGGTTTTTATTTCGACTTTAAGTCTAAAAATAATCCCGCCTGGATGATCAATACCGGCGTAATTGTGAAGTCACCTATGGGAGCGCAGGAAATTCCGCTGTACTCTCTCAATAATCCTAATCTGGACAATACTTTTTCCGGTGGAAGTGTCAATCGCGAAATACGTTATTTTAATGTTCCGATCTTAATTAAATACCAATTTAAAAATAATATTTATCTCAAAGCCGGACCTCAATTTGGATTGCTGGCCAGAGCATTTGATGAATTTAAAAATGAAATTGATAAGGACGAAGTAGTTTTCAAAAAAAACATCAGGGATCAGATTCACGTTATTGATGCCGGCGTCGCCATCGGTGCGGGTTATCATTTAAATGTTGGAAACGGTTTAAATATTACCGTACAATACTATCATGGTCTGGTTACTGTAATGAAAGGCGACGGTCCGAATAATCAATTTAACAGATCCTTATATGTTACGGCCGGAATTCCGATTGGAAAAGGTAAAGCGGCTAAGAAGAAAGCAGAACAAGAAGCTGAACTGAATAAAGTCATCTTACCGGAAGACCAAAATTAAGCCTTATTTATTGCATTGATAAATTCTAAAATTTCTTCTGTTTTTAAAATAAAATCAGGTTTATTGTGTACAATGGCATTGTTGGGCATAAATGGCATCTCTGCAGAAAGCGGGTCCTGAACAATGGTTGTCCCTCCGGCTTCCTGAATAGTTTTTAAACCAAATGTTCCGTCAGAGTTCGAGCCTGAAAGTAAAATTCCGACCAGATGACTGGCATAAATTTCGGCAGCAGACTCAAAAGAAACATCGATACTGGGTCTGCTGTAATTTACTTTTTCTGAGGTATCTAAAGAAATGGTTCCTTCTTTTTCAAATAATAAATGATAATTGGAAGGAGCAATATAGATAAATCCTGATTTCAGTTTTATTTTATCTTCTACCTCTTTTACTTTTATCTTGGCTTTTAAAGCGATCAGCGCTTCTAAAGTCTGCTCGTCTGAATGTTTTCTGTGCACGACAATGATCACAGCAAAAGATATAGTATCTTCTACAAACGGCAGAATTTGTAATAATGCCTGCAAACTTCCTGCAGAGCCTCCAATTATTACTACTTTACAATCTTTTATTCCTTTATTTTTCTCCATATTTTCTCTTTTTCAAATTGTTTATATTTGGTCGGAGATATAGAATACTTTATAGTTTCTTTTGTTCCCAGTGCTAAAAAACCCAATACAGCCAGGCTGTCATCAAATAAATTAATTACTCTTTTTTGCAGGTTATTATCAAAATAAATTAAAACATTACGACACATAATAAGGTCAAACTCATTAAACGATGTATCTGAAACCAGATTGTGTTGTGAAAAAACCATTTTTTCTGCCAGGCTCTCATCAAATTTTGCAAATCCGTAGTTTGCGATATAATAATCAGAAAAGTCGTTTTGTCCTCCGGAATCTCGGTAATTATCTGCGTAATCTTTAATCATTCGTAATGGAAAAATACCACTTTTAGCCGTTTCCAATACTTTTGCATTAATGTCTGTTGCATACAAAATGGACTTATGCAGCAAACCGCCTTCTTTGAGCATAATAGCCATAGAATACACTTCTTCGCCCGTAGAACATCCTGCGTGCCAGATTCTTATAAATGGTTTTGTTCCTAATAATGGAAGAATATCCTTGCGAAGCGTGTGATAAAAAGACGGATCACGAAACATCTCGGTTACATTAACCGTTATTTCGTCGATCATGGTTTTGCAATATTCTTCGTCTGTACGAACTTTCGACAAGAAATCGTGAAAATCTTTAAATCCGTCTAAATAAAAAACCCGGCTTACACGTCTTTTAAGTGACGCTCTGGAATAACTCCCAAAATCGAAACCATAATATTCGTAAACTTCATTTATGAGAGTTTCTAATTCAATATCTTCAATCATAATTATTTAAATTTCCTCCAAAACCTGAAGTAATTTATCCACATCTACTGGTTTTGAGATATATGCATCTGCCCCAGCCTCTAAACATTTTTCTCTGTCTCCTGTCATAGCCTGCGCTGTTAAGGCCACAACTAAGGTAGACTGGTGTGACGGAATTGCTTTTATAAGAGGAATTGCCTCATAACCATCCATTTCCGGCATCATCATATCTAATAAAATAGCATCGATAGATGCATCGTCTTTTAATATCCTTAAAGCTTCTTCGGCACTTAAACAAGACACACAGTCATACGACTTCGCTTTTAGTGTATTCACCAAAGCAAATATATTTCTGGAATCATCATCCACAATTAACACACGTTTTTTTCCCATTTAAAGTACTCTTATTTTATTTTATCATACAGCCAAACTCGCAATAAAGACAATAGCTGATCTACATCGACAGGTTTTGTAATGTAATCTGAAGCACCTGCTTTAATACATTTCTCCCTGTCGCCGGTCATTGCTTTTGCTGTTACCGCGATAACTGCTAAGTTAAGAAATTTAGGATTGCTCCTAATCTTCTCTGCTGTTTCATATCCGTCCATGTTTGGCATCATCATGTCTAATAATACCACATCTGTATCTGGATTTTCTTCTAATATTTTAATTGCTTCTTTTCCATCAAAAGCAGTAATAACATTCATTTTAAAAGCTTCCAGGGCTTTTGAAAGTGAATAAATATTGCGAACGTCATCGTCTACAATTAATACTTTTTTCTCAAATAAAATATTATTTAGCGAATTCAGTTTTTTAGTGCTATCCTTATCTTTTCCTTCTTTTTTAACTTCTACCAGGTGAAGGAAAAGCGAAACTTCGTCCAGCATTCTTTGGTACGAATGTGCTGTTTTTACAATAATAGAATCAGCATATTTTCTAATTTTTAATTCTTCATTTATAGACAGACTTTTCCCAGTAAACACAATTACAGGAAGATTTTCTAAGCCCGGGCTTTTCTTAACGCCATCCAGAATTTCGTAAGCTTGTTTGTCGGGAATACCCATATCGAGAATGACACAATCTACATCTTCTTTATTTAAAGCAGACAAACCTTCGGAAACCTCACTTTTGATTTCTGAATTAATATTGTAAGTTCCCAAGAAATAACCCAATGCTTTAGCGTGTTTCGGATTGTCTTCAATAATTAAAACTTTTTGCGATTCTTTATTCACAATGTGTTCAATACGTTTGAAAACATCTGGAATTCTGTCAAAAGCAACAGGCTTGTCTAAAAAGTCAACAGCACCTTTTAACAAACTTTCCTGTTTCAATTTATGCGAAGACATAATATGAACCGAGATATGTTTGGTGTGCAAATTATTTTTTAATTCTTCTAAAACCTGCCAGCCGCTTTTTATTGGAAGTTCGATGTCTAATAAAATTCCGACCGGTTTGTAAATCAGCGCAAAATTTAGGGCATAATCACCACGCACGGCAACTACTCCTTTATAGCCTTTTTTCTGAGTAAAAGCCAATAACGATTTTGCGAAATTTATATCGTCCTCGACAATTAAAATTACTTTATCGTCTTCTTCAATATTGTTTCTGTCGTCCTCAATTTCGTCCGGAATTACTTCACTGATGTATCTTGGCTTTTGCTCATTTGCTTCTGCTTCCGGTTCCTCCTCAGTAAATTCTGCATATGGAATTTTATCAACAGACATTTTATTCATTGCAAATCCTAAAACCGGCAGACACAAAGTAAATGTACTTCCCTCATTTACTTTACTGTGCAGGGTAATTTCTCCCTGTAGTAATTTGGCAAGTTCACGGCTGATAGATAAACCTAAACCGGTTCCTCCGTATTTACGCTTGGTTGAACCATCTGCTTGTTGGAAAGCTTCAAAAATTAACGGTTGCTTGTCTAACGGAATTCCGATTCCGGTATCTTTTACAATAAAACAGATGATTTTATCATCGTCTGAATCTACTCTGATTTCAAGGCTTACTGTTCCTTTTTCTGTAAATTTGATTGCATTCGAAATTAAATTTTTCAGAATTTGCTCCAAACGCATTTTGTCTGTTTTGATAACAATCGGTGCATTGTTGGTAATAATCTCAAAGTTAATTCCTTTTTCTTTTGCTACCAGATTAAACAGATTATGCAAATTATCTGTTATTTCTTTAGTCGAAACATCCAGGAACTCAAGGTCCATTTTTCCTGCTTCGATCTTAGATAAATCAAGAATTTCGTCAATTAAGCCTAACAAACTGTTTCCTGAACTCTGAATTACTTTTGCAAATTCAATTTCTTCATTGTTCATGGTCTGGTTATTATTTTCAGACAATAGACGGCTCAATAGTAAAATCGAATTTAAAGGTGTTCTTAATTCGTGCGACATATTGGCCAAAAACTCAGATTTATAGCGTGTTGAAACTTCTAATGCTTCTGATTTCTTTTGAATTTCTGTATTTTTTTCTTCTAATAAAACACTTCTTTCCGACAGTTCCTCATTGGTTTGTTCCAGTTCTTCCTGTTGTACGCGAAGTTCTTCTTCAGAAGCCTGCAGTTTTTCTGTCTGTGCTTCAAGTTCTGCGTTGATAGCTTCTAACTCACTATGCTGGATTTGTAATTCTTCTGATTGTGATTTTGTTTCTTCCAGAAGTTCCATCACACGTTTACGGTTCTGGGTTGCCTTTATGGCAATACCAATATTATTGGCTACGATATTTAAAAATTCTAATTGCAGAACAGAAAAACCGTAAATACTTGCTAATTCGACAGCACCTTCCACTTTAAAATCTATCAATGGCAATGCCACAATATGAGTTGGTTTAATTTGTCCCAACGCATAATTAATCTGAATATCATCTGGCGATAAAGTTTTCAGTTCCAGCATTTTTCCGGACACAATTGCCTGACCTATAAGACCTTCGCCTTTCTTAATTCTTTCACGGTTTTTGCTCGGAATATAGCTGTAACCTCCGGAAACGGTAATTTCCTCGCCGTCTACGATGTACAAAACTCCCGCACTACTGTTGGTATACTGACATAAAAACTCAATAACATCTTTTGATAATTTCTGAATTGTTTTCTCGCCCAGCATTTTATCATTTAAAGAAGCGACTCCTGTCTGCAGCCATTCTTTTTGCGACAATAATTCAAAAGAATTTTTAAGAGAATCTCTCATTTCATGAAGAGAACCTCCTAATGCACCTAAAGTATCTGCTTTGGTATCATCGATTTTAACATCATAATTACCTTTAGAAATCTGTGATGCAATACCGCTTATAACTTCCAGTCTTTCTGCTGTTTCAGCATCTTTACGCTGCAGTTCTTTTTGCAGAAGTGTGCGCGCATTATTATCTTTAAGAATTCTGGCAAAAAACACCACTGTAATGATCAGTGCCACTATAAACGCTACAATAATCAGAATAAAGCTGTAATTACCAAAGCGTTCTGAATTTTGTATACGTTCTGAAAGTAAACGCTGTTCGCTGTTTTCGATACTTTTAAATTTAGTACGAAGCTCATCCATCATTTTTCTTCCTTCGGCCAGATCAAAAGTGGCATTATCTTTCTGAAGCTGTTTTTTTACCGAAAGATTATGGAGATACATGAAAAAGTTGGTACGAAGCGGCTTTAATTCGTCCAGTCTCTTTTGTTGGGAAACATTATCTACAGTAAGTTCTTCAAGCTTTTCAAAATATTGTGCCGAAACTTTTTCGGCGATACTGTAATCATCCAGAAAATCTGTATTTCCGGAAATTAAATATCCTCTCATGGTGGTCTGCGCATCTGTAATCGTCGCAGATGCTGCATTCAGATTATAAATAACCTCTTGTGTGTGATTGACCCATCCATTACTGTCAAGAAGATTTTTAATGCTTAAAAAGGAGGCCGTTGAACTAATCATTAAGATTAGCAGGGAAACTGATGAGCTGACAAGTAAATTTCTTTTAAAATTGCTGTCCATTTTGTTATATCGTATTATTTATTGGTTAGCGGCAGGACGATAATAAAGCTTGCACCCTCGCCTGGTTTACTTTTGGCGGTAATTAATCCGTTATGTTTGTCTATGATTTTTTTTGCGATTGCGAGTCCGATACCCGTACCTTCGTAGCTCTGGCGGTCGTTGAGACTTTGAAAAATAATAAATATTCTGTCGAGATAGATTTCGTCAAAACCAATTCCGTTGTCTTTTACCGTAATTCGGCAAAATTTACCGTCCGGAGATGTCGGGCTCTCAATATCTTTATCCAGAATTATTTCAGAAGTAATTTCGATGAGTGGATTTTGATCATGACCTGAAAATTTAATAGCGTTACCAATTAAATTTTGAAAAACCTGACGCATCTGACTTGGGATACTGTCCACTGTCGGAAGTTCGCTGCTTCTTATTGTAGCATTTTTACGTTCTATGAGATAATCAAAATCACCCAAAACCTCCTGCAAAACGATATTTAAATCGGTTTTTTCAGGTTTAACCTGGGCAGAAAGTCGGGAATAAGCTAAAAGATCTGTAATTAAAGTCTGCATTCTTTCTGCCGATCGTATAGTCCTGTCTACATAATCGATGGCTTTCTCGTCTGTCTTTAAATAAAGGTCTTTAATAATTTTAATAAAGATCTGAATCTTACGGATAGGTTCATTTAAATCGTGCGAAACTACCCAGGAAAATTGCTGTAATTCGTGATTACGAAGTTCAAGTTCTTCGTTTTTCTGCACGAGTTCTTTTGTTCGTTCTGCAATTTTAATTTCAAGATTGTCCTGCGCTTCTTTTCGGATTTTGATTTCTTTGGATAAGAGATCTTTTATGGCTTTGAGTTCGTTTTGCTGCTCGTATATTTTAATAAAAGTTTTTACCTTTAAAATCAGTAAATCTGAATCTACAGGTTTTGTAATATATTCTACAGCTCCGGTTTCGTATCCTTTAAAAATATATTTTTTTTCGGTATTAAGTGCCGAAAGGAAAATTACAGGAATATCTTTTGTGCGTTTATTGCCCGAAAGAATTTTAACAACTTCAAATCCGTCAAGTCCCGGCATCTGAACATCCATGATAATGAGGCAATACTCTGTTTTTAGAATTTTTTTCAGCGCTTCTTCTCCGGATTCGGCACTGTCAACATCGATATTATGCAGCTCTAATGTTTTTTTCAAGGCAATAATATTTGCCCTTATATCGTCTACAATTAATACCATGCTTTAAAACTAAATCGGTTATAAATCAAAACTTGTGAATTTAAATGAATCTAAAAATTTTCTTATTTTTTTGAAGAAATGTATAATCAAATCTTAAAAACAACGTACAAATTCTCAAATGTATAAAAAAAATTAGGTGCGACTTTTTTATTTTAATCCAAAATCTTTACAAAATTCCCACTTTTTAAGCTTGTTGTATGATCTCCTATATGATTTTGAAGATATTAGAAATTCCCCGCTCCAGAGCACTTTTTTTCTAATTGACTGTATTTTCATACAATATGACATTATGAACTTATTGAGGCAAACAAAATTTCTTTCAAGATAAGCATTTTTAGGGTTTGAGTTTAATTTTAATTAGCTAAAAAGAAGTTATCATGAAAAAGAAACAAACATTTCCGGAACAGAAACAAAATCTTCCCGGAAACGAGCATATGATGAATCCCGAACCCGAAATTATTCGCGATAATTATGTGGGCAGCGGAAAATTACTGGGCAAAATTGCTTTTATAACAGGTGGAGACAGCGGAATCGGCAGAAGTGTTGCGGTTCATTTTGCAAGAGAAGGTGCCAACATCGCGATTGTTTATTTAAAAGAAGATAAAGATGCACTGGAAACCAAAGCTCTGGTAGAAAAGGAAGGAAAAGAATGTCTTTTGATAAGCGGAGATTTAAAAGATGAAAAGTTTTGTAAAGCGGCAATTAAAAAATGCCATACTACATTTAAAGGACTTAACATTGTTGTGAATAATGCAGCAATTCAGTTCCCGAGAAACGAACTGGAAAAAATAACCAGCACGCAGCTTCATAAAACTTTTGAAACCAATATTTATCCGTATTTCTATATTACAAAAGCAGCACTTGCTTTTTTACAGGAAGGCGATGTCATTATCAACACGACATCTGTTACCGCCTTCCGCGGAAGCGAACATTTGGCAGATTACGCAAGTACAAAAGGTGCAATTGTTAGTTTTACCAGATCATTATCAAGCATGCTGGCAAAGAAAAAAATACGTGTTAATGGTGTTGCTCCGGGTCCAATCTGGACACCTCTGATTGTAGCCAGTTTTGATAAATTATCCGATTTCGGAAAAGACAATCCGATGGAAAGAGCCGGACAGCCGTCTGAGGTTGCACCTGCCTATGTATTTCTTGCTTCTGAAGACAGCAGTTATATTACAGGCCAATTTATTCACATTAATGGTGGAGAATTGGTTGGCGGGTAGTTTTTAAAGATGATAAGATCTTAGTTCTAAGATATTATTTTAATATTATTAATGCCTCACAGATGTAACGGACTTTTGGTTGAAAAAATTCTACTACATCTGCGGAGCAAAACAAATCCATAAACATGAATTACATCGATATCATAGGACTTTTTGCAGGAGGCTGCGTAACAATTGCGACGATTCCTCAAATCCTGAAAGTTTGGAAAACCAAAAAAGTAAAAGAGATCTCACTTAAAATGTTCAGCATTCTGACTTTCGGAATTGCAGTATGGGTAGTGTACGGAATTTTAAAAAGTGACATAATACTTATAATTACAAACAGTATTTCGTTACTTTTAAATCTAACCATGGTTTATTTTATTCTCTATTACGAAAAAGAATAAAAGGATAAAAAAAAACAGCCCGATAGAAGCTGTTTTTTTGTAGATGAGGATATGATAATGCTTACTAGCTAGCTAATTTTTGGTTGAATGGCTCTAGTTCTAAATGATACTTTTGTCGTAGCAATTTGGTTTGTAAATTTCTTTTAATGTACAATACAGGAGTCATTATAGCGCCAAAATTTATATCTGAAATCTTTCTAATTTCTGTTAATTGCTTAATAGCAAACTTTAAAATAGGCTCAAAAGGAGTTAAATAATTATAACTGTGTTGCGCTATCTCCAACTCTAATACTTCTCTTAAAATACTCTTCATCAATAAATAACGAACAGTTCCCTGTTGCGGGATGCTTTTAAGTTCCTGAAGCTTTTCTCCTATTTTTGGATTCTCTGCGCCGATATAAAGATAATTACCGGATTCGTTAGTGAATCTGTTTTTTAACTGAGAGGTAAAGTTATTTTTTGCCGTTTCACTGTTTGTTGGCATTCCAACCAACGAAAACTGTATGTGTTTATGACTTTCAAAATACAATACACTATTGATAGAAGAAGAATTACTCATAATACCGGATTGCTGCTTCTTCAAATATTTAACAGTACCGTTTGCTCCAAAACTATGATAAACAGTTCCTTTTTCGCAGTAAGCAAAAAATACCGGCGCAAAAGGATTAGATTCTATACTTAAATTCACATCCTGATTAAAAGTTAAATCAAAATTGAGATATGACATTTCTTTTTCAAAACGTACACCGGTGATATTTCCATTTGCCCATTTTGATTTTATTGTCAATTTATACTCGTTTGAAGAAATAAATAATTCTCCTCCAAAATTTTCTTTAAGATTATCAAAAATAGAGTCAAATCCTCCTGTATTTATGTAAAGTTTCTTCATGGTTTGGTTTGGTTTTATAACCTGCAGGTAATTTATTTAGAAAGTCAATTACCCGCCTTGGTTTCTGTCTTAATTCTAAACCAAATTTCGTTCATATTGTAACTCAAACATTTATACAATTTCGGTGAGATATTTCATAATTTTATTATTAGATTTTAAGAAGGGGAAAAAAGGTTCAGAGGAATAAAGGTTTAAAGGGACAAAGGGAAAAAGAACAACAAATGAGGTTTCGCTTGCTTTGCTTTGTATCTATAACTTTTGTTTTTTTTAATTTTTACACGGCATTTAAAAATAATTGAATTAGGAAATCTTAAAAAGATTATTGTAAGTAGGACAAGCTTTAGATCTTAAAGCCTTGTCATTCATCATTTGTTGTTCCTTGGTCCCTCTGAACCTTTGCACCTTCCCACCTTTGAACCTTTGTCCCTCTAAATGAATAAACCTCCAAAAAAAAAAGCAGCTGCTCCAAATAAATTTGAAACAACTGCTCATCAGCAAAATAAAAATACCAATCTATTTTTATTTTTTAAGTCAATTCGTTTATGTCAGAATTTTTAGAATAGTTGGCTTTCGGAATATCTTTAAAGAATTCTGCTTCTTCCAAATCTGCCATTGGTCCGTATCCTAATAAATGGGTTCCTTTTTGATTGTCTTTTTTAGTTTCGATTACATATAATATAGACATATCATCCGGATCACTCATCCCTTCATAACGGTGATGTGCTACAATAAATATATCTTCGGGATTATATATCTCCTTAGTCTCTGCATTTACTAAATGATCGTTCTGGAAAAGATAATTAGCGGTATATCCTTCCTCCTGATAGATCTTGATATTATCGGTTTCGTGTTTTGAATCTTCTCGTTTCATATCTTTTGTTTTTATCTGTATATCAAATTTCCGTTTTGATACCAAATAAAATTAACTCAATTGATTTTAATCTTGCCTCATTCAAAATTCATATTTAAAGGGCTATTTATTTTTATTAATTTTAATAAACGTTAAATTTATTTGATAATTTAGTAAACAAAAAAAGTCGTTACGACAATAGATATAACCATGAATAGTAACTATGATTTTCTGGCAAATGGCGGAGAGATGGGACAGCTTACCCGTTCCAAAGACTGGAGCAAGACGGAAGTTGGAGCTGTAGAATCATGGCCACAAAGCCTTCGCACTACTTTGGGGATTCTTTTGAATTCTAAATTTCCTATGTTTTTATTTTGGGGACCAGAGCATATTTGTTTTTATAATGACGCTTATCGTCCCAGTTTGGGTAAAGACGGTAAACATCCTGATATTCTTGGAGCAAAAGGTGCAGATTTCTGGCCAGAAATCTGGGATTTTATCAAGCCCTTAATAGATCAGGTTATGGCTGAAGGTAAACCAACCTGGCACGAAGACCAGTTATTGCCAATTTATCGAAATGGCCAGATAGAAAATGCACACTGGACTTTTAGCTACAGCCCGGTTATAGATGAAAATGGTAAACCGGCAGGCGTTCTTGTAATTTGCAATGAAACCACAGACAAAGTACTAACACGCCGTAAACTGGAAGACAGCGAAAAGCGTTTTAAAAATATTGTAAAGCAGATTCCTCTGGGAGTTGTCATTTTAAAAGGTTCGGAGCTTGTCGCAGATATGGCTAATGAAACCTATCTTCATATTATTGACAGAGAAGAAAGCGAAATTTTGCATAGACCAATCTTCGAGGCAATTCCGGAGGCAAAAGAGACTGTTTATCCGTTACTGAAGAATGTTTACGAAACCGGAATCCCTTATTACACCGACGAGCTTCCCGTAACTTTAAACCGCTACGGCAAAGAAGAACAGGGCTATTTTAATCTTGTATTTTATCCGTTGAAGGAAGAAAACGAAATTGCCGGCGTAATTGCGGTCGTATATGAAGTAACTTCTGAAGCCAGAGAAAGACATCTTTTGACAGAAAGCGCCAACGCTTTTAAAAATATAGTTACCGAATCTCCTATTGCAATGGCAATTTTCAGAGGCAAAGATTATATTATCGAAATGGCCAACAAAACGATGATGCGTGATGTCTGGCAAAAAGAAGAAAAGGAGTTTTTAGGAAAACCTGTTTTAGAAGTTTTTCCGGAATTGCTCAATCAGAAATATCCCGAGTTATTAAGGGAAGTTTTCTATAACGGAAAAACAATCCGCGAAAATGAATCTCTTGCCTACTATGATATAAAAGGAAGATTAAAAAAATTCTATCTCGATTACGAATATACCCCGCTTTATGAAAAAAATGGCGAAACATCGGGTATTATGTGTACTGTTAACGATGTATCTTCCAGAGTAAAGGCACGAAAAAAAGTAGAAACTGCAGAAGAAAGAGTCCGTCTGGCGGCAGAAATCGGCGAAATTGCGATGTGGGATTTAAACCTCATCAAGAAAAAAATAATTTACAGCAACAGTTTACTGCACATTTTTGGGTTCGAAAAAGACACAAAAATTACGCACAAGGATATTCGCGACCGAATTTTGCCCGAAGATGACCATATTGTAAAAAATGCTTTCTCAGAAGCTTTAAAAAATGGCATATATAAATATGAAGCCCGAATAATTAAAGTAGACAATTCTGTCAGCTGGATTAAGGTACATGGAAAAATATTCTTTGATGAATATCATAATCCATTAAAAATGATCGGAACGCTGATGGATGTTACAGAAGATAAAAACATTCAGGACGTATTAATTAAAAACGAGCAAAAATTCAAGCTTCTCGCCGATTCTATGCCACAGCTGATCTGGACAAGCGATGCCCTTGGAAATTTAAATTATTTTAATGAAACTTTATACAATTTCTCGGGTCTGTCCAGAGAAAATATAGAAAAAGACGGATGGCTTCAAATTGTTCATCCCGATGACCGCGAAGAGAATGTAAAACTCTGGATGGAGTCTGTCAAGACAGGGCGTGATTTCTTGTTTATTCATCGTTTTAAACGTTACGACGGCACCTATAGATGGCAATTGAGCCGCGCTATAGCGCAATTGGATGAAGCTGGAAAAATACAAATGTGGGTAGGATCCAGCACGGATATCGAAGAACAAAAAAACTTCACGAATCAGCTTGAAGATCAAATATTTGAGCGTACAACTCAATTGGAATTAAAAAACAGGGATTTGGTCAATATGAATATCGAATTACAGTCTTTTGCCTATATATCAAGCCATGACCTGCAGGAACCGTTACGAAAAATACAAACTTTTGCGAGCCGTCTTTCCGACTTAGACGATCAAAATATGTCGGCTAGTGCGAAGACTTATCTTTCTAGAATTGAAATTTCGGCAAAAAAAATGCAGACTTTAATACAGGATTTATTAACGTATTCCAGAGCAAATTCTGCCGACAGGGTTTTTACCGTGGTGAAGGTAGACGAAATTGCAGAAGAAGTAATAAGCGATTTTTCTGATCGTATTGAAGAAAAAAAGGCTACAATTGAGTATAAAAATTTAGGAGAAGCTACTCTGATTCAGTTTCAGTTTAGACAATTGCTGCATAATTTAATTGAAAACGCATTAAAATTTACAAGAAAAGATGTTGCTCCCAAAATTAAAATTTCGTTTACAGAAGTCAACGGCAGCTCACTTCCCGATGCACAATATAAAGATAAAATATATCATCATCTAAAAGTGTCGGACAACGGTATTGGCTTTGATCTTGTTTATAAAGAAAAAATATTTGAAGTATTCCAGCGGTTAAATACAGAAAGCGAATTTAAAGGAACCGGAATTGGTCTGGCAATCGTCAAAAAAATTGTAGAGAATCACAAAGGCTTTATCACTGTTACGAGTGAAAAGGACAAAGGTTCTGTTTTTAATATTTATATTCCGGATTTAACTTAGAATCAGTATTTCAAAACAAAATTGGACGGAGTTGGAATAAATTGGTTCCAGTCGATTTGTATGGCATATTCTATTGCTTTTCTAATATCGCTCATTAAAACAGGCTTTGTTATAAAGCAATTGGCGCCAAGTTTTCTGCATTTCTCTATAATACCCGGCTCGCTGGATGTAGAATATATGACAACGGGAATGTTTTTTTTGTATGAATTTCGAAGTTCTTCCAAAACATCAAATCCATTTTTACCCGGCATATTTAAATCTAAAAACACAACATAAGGTGTCGCTGGTGTTTCTGCAATGGCGTTTAGGAAATTTTGCCCTTCCGAATAAGTTTGAAGTGTTATTTGTTGTGGAATCGACTCTACCGCATCGGCAAAAATACTCAAATCATCTTCATCATCATCAGTATAGAAAATAGTAAAATTTGTCATGTTATTCGGCTTAGAGTTATACAATTCAAATATAATATAAATCTGAATACCAAATGAGTAATAAACAAAAATTCGTACAAAACTCAAAATTGGAATCTCATAATTTATAACTTTAATTATATAAGCCGTAAAACAGCAAAATTATGCAACTTTATATGTAGCAAAAGACAGATGATTTATTTGTCTGATAGTAAAAATATAAACAAAAAATATAAAGTTATGGGCGATCATAAAGACCTTACAGATGAATTTGCAGTAGATAAGATAAAAGATCTTGCTGAAAATATTAAAACATGTATGTTTTGTACGTACAACGAATACAGATTACAATCACGACCAATGTCTGTTCAAAAAATAGACGATAAAGGTCAACTTTGGTTTTTATCTGACAGAAACAGTACGCATAATGCAGAAATTACTATGAATCCGATGGTAGAAATTTTCTTTTCTGAACCTCACGATAAGTTTTTAACACTACACGGAACAGCTTCTATCTCTTATGACAGAGAAACTATTGAGGAATTATGGAGTCCGGTTGTAAAAGTCTGGATGCCGGGCGGAGTTGATGATCCCAACTTGAGCGTTATTAAAGTAGTTCCTGAGGATGGATATTACTGGAATAATAAAAACGGAAAAATGGTAGCTATTGCTAAAATGACCGCGGCATTTGTAACCGGAAAAACAATGGATGACGGAATTGAAGGAAGTCTTAAATTATAGACTTTTTATTTCTATAAAAAACAAAGAGCGCAAAAGTAAACCTTTTGCGCTCTTTGTTTTTTATTATTGCTTTAAATAATTAATCAATCATTCTTTTTAGCTCCAGGGCATTTAGAATTCCTGCTTCGCTGGCGGTATTATTAAAGTAAACAAATCCCGATTTAGAGTGGATTTTTTTGTCTATATGCTGTAATTCATCAGTAGAATAACTGGAATGGAATAATCTCGGAATTCCGTGAAAACGCAAATAAATCATTGGAAAATCAGTGAAAATTGTTTGCGGAAGACTGGGATGACTTACACTGCAAAATGTAATATTATTTTCTTTGAATAAATTCCAAACCTCATCGTTCCACCAACTTTCATGTCTAAATTCGATTACATTTTTAAAATCATAATTGAGTATTCCAATTATTGCATCTAATTTTTCTCTGCTATAAGCATAACTTGGCGGAAATTGAAACAAAACTGCGGCAAGTTTATCCTTCATTCCGGTTTTGCAGACTTCGTAAAATTCATTCAATAGACTTTCGCAGTCATTAAGTTTTTTAAGATGTGTAATTTCTTTTGGCACTTTAACAGAAAACAGAAAATTTTCCGGTGATTTGTTATACCAATTTTCAAAAACGCGGACCGTTGGAAATTTATAGAAACTGGCATTAAATTCATAAGTATCAAAATGCTGGCAGTAAAACTCAAACCATTTTTTGGAAGGCAGGTTTTGCGGATAAAAAACATTTTTCCAAAAACTATTGTAATAGCTGGAACATCCTATTATTAATTTATTTTTCATTTATATAACTGTTGACAATTCGTGCAGAAAAAACTTCTGCGTTTTTTTACTCCGGTATGTTTTTTCTGAAACGGCAGATTACACCTCAGACAAGTCTTCTTTGTATGGGCTTTCCAGTGCTTTTTAAGTTCAAACTTCTTTTTCCAATATAAAAATTCAAAACTGTAAGTGGAACATTCTGCGATGAGTTCACTGATAATATGTGGCGGAATTTTCTCTGCAACAGATTCAGGATGCACATAACAGCGGTATAAAACTTCATTTTTGATGATGTTCCCTACTCCCGAAAAAATATCCTGATCTAAAATGAGATCACAAATCATTTTATCCGGCATTTTTTCAATACTGGTCTGTGCTTTTTTCGGATCCCAAATTTCATTCATTACATCGACACTCCAGTCGTAATGAGAATTGATGTCTCCTTCTAAAATTTTGACCGAACAGGTATAAAAATTCAGTTCACCGGTTTCAAAAACCAGGCTTAATCTTGGTACAGACTCTTTTCGTTCGTTGATCCGGTAGGTACCAAACATCAACAAGTGAATTTTAACGGTGAAAGAATCAAAGCAAATGAGAAAATGTTTTCCCCAGGTTTTAAAAGCAATTACAGTTTTATCCTTTAAACCAGAAATATCAATACTAGTATTGCCGGAAACAGAAATTACTTTCTGTCCTGTAAATTGCTGTACTTCTTCTTTTAAGATTACTATGGAAGGACCTTCTGGCATACAATTGATTTTAGTTGAATTAAAAAAAGTGCAGTCCTAAAACTGCACTTTCTTTGCATTCTGATTTTTTATTCTAATTCAGCAGCTTCAAGATTTACTGCATTTACAGCAACATCTGTTAATAGTTTATCTGCATCTTTTTCTTCATCAAGTGTCTGCTCCAATAAAGTTGCAGCTTCCTGCAATCCCAGTGTTTCTGCAAACTGTCTTAGGGTTCCGTATGTAGCAATTTCGTAATGTTCAATTTTCTGGCTGGCTGCAATAATTGCTGCATCACGCACAACGCCTAATTCTGTTTCTTCCAACATTCCTTTTGCTTCTTCAATTAAGCCCTCCATTGCATCACATTTTTTTGCTGTAGCTTTTTGACCGATAATTTTAAAAACTTCTTCCAAACGAACGATTTGCTCTTCGGTTTCTGTAAGATGGTTATCAATAGCATCTTTTAACTCAGGCGATGTAGCATTTTTAGACATAACAGGCAACGCGTTAGTCAGTGCTTTTTCTGCCCAGTAAATATCTTTTAATGCATCTTCAAATAATTCTGTAAGACCAGATGCTGCATTGGCTTTTGGCTTTGTAACTCCTCTTGGTGTGGTTTCTTTTGCTGGTGCTTTCTTTGTAGTGCTTTCCGTTTTCTTTGTACTATTTGCAGTTTTCATAATAATAATTTTAAGAATTAATTAGATTATAAAATTACTTAGACAAATGCGGGACTGGTTATAAAATTATCAATTTAAATTCTATTCTAAACATCTGTTAATTATACAATTAGACTTTATAATTCTATAATAAATTTCCCTTCATCGGTGCTAGATTTGTATTATACTAATTATTAATAAAGACATCATGAGCACTATAGATAATAACGACAGCAAAAACAGAGAGTTTGATAACCACATCTCTAATGACAGAAATTTAGGTAAAGATCTGTACGATATTGAAGACACAAAGGATTCTGACACCGATGCCAGCGAAATTGCAGAACGTGGCTATACCGTGAGAAATGGCAGCAATCCTGACGGACCAAATCCAGATGAGGAAATTTTTACCAGAGATTCTGATCTGGATGATCTGGATGATGATTTTCATACAGACAGAGATTTAGAAGACAATAGCGATGCTATTTACGAAGTGGAACTGGAAGATGAAAATGACGAATTCGACAATCCGTCAGATCTGAGAGAGGAAGAATATGATTTCAATGAAACAGAAGCTGCGCTTGAAGATATTGACGACGAAGACGACGATTTTATTGAAGAAGATATAGACGAAGAGGATGACAACGAATACATCGAAGATGATGTTCAGGAAGACAATGATGACGAAGAGTATCCTGAAAATGATCCGAGAAAATTCTAAGCCTTCTCAGCGATAATAAAAAAACCGTTAATTAAGATATTAACGGTTTTTTTGGCTTAAATCTAATAACTCAATCTCCAATAATTTTCAATACCGGAATATCGTCCATTTTCTCCAGGCGTTCTTTTAGTCCTGCTCTGGCTTCTTTTAGTTCTTCTTCGGCGTCGTGAAGTTCAGCCTGCCATTTCTCCTTATCGATTGTAGAATGTTGCATCTTTCTGGTAATCTCGTAGATCTCTCCCTCCGCTTCCATCACTTTCAGCCTCTTATAATAAGTTAATGTTTCTGTCATGTGAGCAAGTGCAATCATGGCTGTCAAAAAAGGATGATTATTAGTCACATTTACATCTTTGATCCTTCCGTGTTCTAATTCTACTTTTAATGCAAAAGCAAATTCCTCCATATTAAAAGCTTCATGTTTGCTGTCGGGATCTAAATACGCTTTTATGGCGTGGACATTATTCATTGTAGAAAGATCCACGTCTGTGTCTTCTTTATAATTTAAATCTTTAAGAATAACATTTGCAATGGCTCTTGCTTCTTCAACTGTTGGGTCGTTTTCGGGATTTTCAAAATCACGAACCGACCAGTCCCAATTCTCCGGATGAACAGGTTTTATATACTTTTCACAAAAATCTGTCACATCTTTTTTTAAGCTTACCATTTTATCTTCCCTCTTAACGTAAACATCCTGATAAGCGCCACTTTTTGTTCCCATGATTTTATTTTATTTTGTTATAAATCACAAACGACACACTCTGAATGAATGTGTCGTTTTAATTGTTATTGAATGCTATTCTTTTTTAAACTCTTGTTCTTCCGCTGATTAACGAAATAATGAATAAGACTAAAAATATAAAGAATAAAATTTTAGCTATACTTGCGGCTCCAGCGGCGATTCCTCCGAAACCAAATATTCCCGCCACTATGGCTAGAATAATAAAGGTGACTGTCCAACGTAACATAATAATAGTTTTTTAGTTAATAATGATTCTGTATGAAGCTTTTAGAGAGAGCATTAACTCTTTTATTTATTTGCAGTCTATCAAATTGATTTCATAATTCTGAATCAATTCAGAGAATGCAGTTTCTGATCTTGTGAAATATTTTTTATTGCTTCTGCTTTTTTTAACGTCATCGAAATACTTTTGAATTGATCCGTCTTCATAAGTTGAAATCAATAAAGGATGAACGTAATAATCTTTGCATACTTTTCTGGTATTCCCCAGTGCTTCAGCAGTCATATCAAAAGCGGCAACCACATTTTTTTTGGCTTCTTTTTCATCAGCCGTTACTCCCATTTCCATGAGGCTTTCGAAAAATATGATCGATGCTGCCCAGGTTCTGAAATCTTTCGCACTAAAATATTGTCCCGAAATGGCATGCAAATATTCGTTTACCATATGACTGTCGAGTACTTTTCTTTCGCCGTTTTTATCGTAATATTTAAAAACTTCCCAACCCGGAATTTCTTCACAACGGCTAACCAGTTTAATCAGCTGTTTGTTTCGCGTGGTTATGGTGTGCTGTTTTCCTTTTTTTCCAATAAATTCAAATCGCAACGAATTTTTATTAATGTTGATGTGGCGTTTTCTTAAAGTCGAAAGCCCGTACGATTTATTGTCTTTCGCATATTTTTCGTTTCCTATTCGAATGTGCGTCTCTTCCATTAATCGAATTACCAAAGCCACAACTTTTTCCCTGCACCATTCTTTCCTTTCCAGATCCAGATCCACTTGCTTTCTAATTGCAGGCAGCTTGGCTCCAAATTCGGCAATCTTATAAAATTTGGTCTGGTTTCGAATTAAATTCCACTTCGGATGATAGCGATACTGTTTTCTGTTCTTATCATCAATTCCGACCGCTTGTAAATGAGCATTTGTACAATCTGCAATTCTTACATCTTGCCACGCCGGCGGTAAAACCAAACTGTTAATTCGTTTTAATTCTGACTTAGACTTTACATCTCTGCCATTTTTTTTATAAACGAAATTCTCACCTTCACGACAGCGTACAATTGTCAACCGATTATCACTAACATACTCCAAATCCAGTTTATCAATCACCAGATGAGGCGTCTTAATCAATTGGTTCATTAAATTTTCTTTTCTGGCTGCGGCGTTCATTTTGGCGAATTGTTAAATGTTTAATTATTTCTCAAAGAATGAATAAGGGCTTTTTTGTTCATATAAGAACGACCTTTAATGTCTGCTTTACCAGCTTGTTTCAGGAGTTCTTCCTTTGTCCATTCTTCGTATGGTTTTGCTTTTCCTCCTTTTTCCCCAGAATCGGGTGTATTAGCAATTCGTGCAGATTTTTCTTTACTGTAACCCTTTTTTATAAGTGCTTCGTACTGCTCTTCATTTCTTATTCCATCTGGCATGACTTGTAAATTTTGGATTAAAGATTTCAAAAATCTGTTAAGTCAAAGTTCCATCAATAACACAAGAAAAGTGTTACATAATTTTTCAGAGAAATTCTATAATTAAATCGTTATGAATTATTTGGATTTGAGACAAAAAAAAATCCCGCCTCGAATGAGTTGGGATTTTTACTAAATAATTTTATTTATAGCGATCAGTCACAAATGATCTTTTTATAATCCTGCGTTTTATCGTCATATTCCAGACAGGTCTTTTTTACCAAAACCATTTTATTATTGACTAATTTATATTCTGCCCGCTCGATACTTCTGCCGGCACAACATTGGTTGTGCTCATAAATTCTTTTGGTTTTACTGTCAAATTCCAAAGAAGTTCCGCTATAACTGCTTTCAAAATATTTTCGCGTTTTCGGATTATATAGAAAATAAATCCTGGAAGTATTAGGACCCGCATAACTCGATTCAAAAACCGAGAAATCTTCAAATCCGTCAAAATTATAATCGCCGGTATCTATATTATTTAATCCCCACAGCTGGCATTGTACCGTTATTTTCTGAATTAATTTATCGGTCTTCTTTTCAATAATTCTGACTCCGCTTACATTTGAATCTTTAGAGATAATGAGTTTAAAATAGCTGTTTTTTAAAGAAGAAGACTGCAGGATTTCTCTTTCTGCCTGCTCGGGATTAGAATTAATATCAAATTCTTTTTTCAGGCTAATCTGAAGTTCTCTACTAGAATTTAAATCTTTCCAGATTCCATTTAACTGCCCGCTTTGGGAATCATAATTTTTAAAAGTAAGTTTTGCATTTTGTTTATCCTGGTTCTTTTCTGTAAAAACCAGTACGTTTCCTTTCAATTCTCCGTTAAGAACAATTGGCGTATCAACATTAGAATAGGCATAAATTGCAGAGCCCGGACCATCAGAATAAATATCGGTGACGAGTTCTATCGGGTATTTATCAATAAAACCGGAGTAAGTTATTTGGGAGAAAAGAAAATTACTCAGTACAAGAAAAAAAATTATAAAGGTGCTTTTCATAATCCGATATCATCAATCAATTCAACATATTTGTTGTCAGGCTTAATTAATCGAAACCCGGACTTAAACATAAAGCGTATTAAAAGAATAAAGAGAAACCCCATTATTAATGTTCCTATTAAATATCCAATTCCATGAGGCGTAGATTTTTTAATTTCCTCTATACTATTAATAAATATTGCTTGTGAAAGTCCGGCAAAAGTGGTCAGCGATAATATCGATGCCAGTACAATTAGAATACATCCACAAATTTTCTTTATTATTTTCATCAGAAACGCTTTTTATAAGGCTAATATACTTAATACATTTTATAATGTAAAAATACTAACCATACAAATCCTATAACATTTCTGCAAAATCCTGTAAAATATTCTTACACATTGAAGGTAATTTTACATCATAACATTAAAACCATACAAATTATGAAAAAGTTATTATTAGCCGGAAAAGCCATTTTAGGAGCAGGACTTATTATTTTATTCCTTCAATCTTGTAAAAATGAAACCAAACAAGAAGATCCAAAAGAAGTTGCAGAAGACGCTAACGAAACTAAATTTGACTCTGTTGACAATAAAGAAGATGATTCTGAATTTTTAGTAGATCAGGCTGAAATTAATTTAGCTGAAATTGAACTTGGCAAATTGGCTCAGACAAAAAGTACAAACCCAGAGGTTAAAAAATTTGGTAAAATGATGGTTGACGAACATACCAAAGCTGCTTCTGAAGTTAGTGCTTTAGCAAAAGCAAAAAACTTTACACTACCAACTGCTTTAACAGAAGATGGTCAGGAAGAATATAACAAGTTAAACGAAAAATCCGGAGTTGACTTCGATAAAAAATACGTTTCAATGATGGTTGACGGTCACGAAAAAGCCATTAAAAAACTAGAAGATGCTTCTGAAAAAGCAACTGATGCTGAAGTAAAAACATGGGCTTCTAATAGTATCCCTGTAATTACAACGCATTTACAACACGCAAAGTCCTTAAAAGAAAGTCTGGACAAAAAATAAAATAAATTAATTGGTTATTATTTATTTTTAAAAACCCTTCAAGAGTTGAATTGCTTGAGGGGTTTTGTTTTTTTAAGCTGCTAAGATTTTAATTTTTCAAAATTAACTTTAAAGCATAAAATCTTAGCAGCTTAAATCTTATAAACTATTTTAAAGAAGCCATATCAATCACAAAACGATATTTAATATCACCTTTTAGTAATCTTTCGTAGGCATCGTTTACTTCATTGATACCAATTAATTCGATATCTGCCGTAATATTGTGTTCGGCACAGAAATCAAGCATTTCCTGAGTTTCGGCAATTCCTCCGATAAGAGACCCGGCAAAACTTCTTCTTCCTAAAATTAAGCTGAAAGAGGTTACAGGAAGCGGATCCATAGGTGCTCCCACCAATGTAAGTGTTCCGTCTACTTTTAGTAAATTTAAATAGGCATCAATATTATGTTCTGCAGAAACACAATCCAGAATAAAATTTAAACTTTTGGCATGCTGCGCCATCTGATTTTCGTCTGTAGACAAAACAACCTCATCTGCACCCAAACGTTGTGCATCTTCTGTTTTAGAAAGAGAAGTGGTAAAAACCACCACGTGTGCGCCCATTGCTTTGGCTATTTTGATGCCCATATGACCAAGACCGCCAATTCCTACAATACCCACCTTTTGGCCAGGACCGACTTTCCAGTGTTTTAAAGGAGAGTAGGTTGTAATTCCGGCACATAGTAAAGGGGCAACTCCGGCTAAATCTAACTTATCTGAGATATGCAAAACATAATTCTCATCTACTGTAATACTTTGCGAATAACCACCATAAGTTTGTCCTCCTAAATGTTTGTCTGGCGAATTGAAAGTCTGGATATTTCCTTCGTCACAAAATTGCTCTAAATCGTTTTTACAATGCTCGCATTCTCTGCAAGAATCTACCATACAGCCCACTCCGGCTAAATCTCCCACTTTAAAACCCTTTACATGATCGCCAATTTTTGTGATACGCCCAACGATTTCATGTCCGGGAACAATTGGGTAAGTGGTGCCATGCCATTCATTTCTGGCCGAATGCAGATCAGAGTGGCAAATTCCGCAATATAAGATCTCAATTTCAACATCGTGTGCCAAAACTTCTCTTCTTTTAATGTCTAATGTGTGTAAAGGTGCTTCGGCAGCTTCTGTACCAAAGGCTTTGATGTTTTTAGTTTCCATATATTTTTTTGTTTTTTGTTTCAGGTTTCAGGTTTCTCCCGAGGCTTCGGGATCAGGTTCAGGTTTTGTTATCTTAAATACCAGAATAGTTTTTTATCTGAATGAAGATTTCGCGAAGATTAATTCAAGACACATAATAAATAAAAACGCAATTAATTATATATCAAAAAGATACAGATATAAAGTTAATAAAATTTTAGCTTTTTATCGCTTTTAAAAACTGTATATACTGGCAACTTATAAAACTTAGCTGCTTAATAAGAATAATATTCTTCATCTGTAACGCTTTCCATCCAGATTCCGGAACCTTTATCAATCTCTGTAACAATGGTAATGTGAGAATAAGAACGCTCTGGCGTTGCGCCGTACCAATGTTCTACACCTGGTAAAATGGTTAGAACCTGCCCTTTCTGAATTAGATTGATCTTCCCGCCTCTTTCCTGATAGTAACCCTCGCCCTGGGTCACAATAATCAATTGAAGACCTGCATTGCTATGCCAGTTGGATCTTGCTCCCGGCGCAAAAGAAACGTCTTTGATTATCGTGTTTTCAGGATGGATATCACTAGTTTGCTTTTTATAAGAAACATTTCCGGTCATAAAGGTATTCGGGACTGTTCCTTCTTCTATTTTTGCTGAATACTGTATTGCCATAAAAATGTTATTTAAGTTAATTATTTTTGAAACTATTGTATTGCTTGTCTGTCACAGGTTCAAGCCAATCTACGATTCCTTTGTCTGTATTTGTACTAATTGCAATATGTGTAAACTCACTGTCCGGAGCGGCGCCATGCCAGTGTTTTATCTCAGGGTGAATGTTAACTACATCTCCTGCTTGTAATAGCTGAATTTGCTTTCCTTCTTCCTGATAATATCCTGTTCCTTGGGTTACAATTAGTATTTGTCCGCCAGGATGTGTGTGCCAGTTGTTGCGTGCACCTGCCTCAAAAACCACATTACCTACAGCGGTATTCAAAACGGGATCGTTGGGTACCAACATTTTAACCCATGCATTTCCGGTAAAATAATCCGCAGAAGCTAAATCTCCTTTGGAAAAAATGGTTGATTTAATTTGATCTGTTGCTTTCATAATTAATTTGTTTTTTGAAATCGGTTTTTAAACTAAATTAAAAGCAAGAATGTGCTTTGTGAAGTTTATTTAGTTATCTAAAAACTGATAAAGGATTAATACTAATTATTTGATGCAAAATTACAGCAGCAATTCGCATCGAAATTAATAATAATCAAACAATAAATTATGAAATTCAAACAATTTACATGCGAAGCGATTTTGGAACCGTTCCTGTAAGTCTTTTGAAGTAATTATTAAAGTAACTCGGATATTCAAATCCGAGAGAATAACCAATATCCGAAATACTCCAGTCGGTGTGCTGCAATAAAGCTTTTGCTTCTGTAATAATTCTTTCTGTGATATGCGCCGTTGTTGGTTTCCCAGTTACTTCTTTGACCGAACGGTTGAGATGATTTACATGGACTGCCAGATTTTGAGCATAATCCTGAGGTGTTTTTAATGCTAAAGGCTCATCTTTGGTCTCGATAGGAAATTGTCTTTCCAGCAATTCCAGAAACAAAGAGGTAATTCTAGACGAAGCATTTTTATGTTTAAAGAAGTTATCTGATGGCTGCATCTTCATAGATTCATGAATAATCAGATTGATGTAACTGCGCATTAAATCATCTTTAAAAACATAATCAGTTTCATACTCCGTAATCATTTTTTGGAATAATGAATCTATAAACACCTTTTGGTCAGGATTTAAAGTAAATATCGGCGTCCCTCCTATTTTAAACAAAGGAGATTCATGGAGTGTTTCTGAACGGTCTTTTGTTTTCAAAAACTCTTCGGTAAATACACAGGCATATCCTTCAAATTCCTCGGATATTGTTTCCCACGAATAAGGTATAATCGGGTTTCCGAAAAACAGAATAGTTCCATCGGTTTCTATTCCGCGGTCGGCATATTGAATAATACTTTTACTTGTATTGATACAGATTTTGTAAAAATCTCTTCGGCTGTAAACCGGAATTTTACTCAGATCCCCATTTATCTGATATACTCTGAAACCTTTGAGCTTTAAATCTGATGTAAAATCACAATTCTGTATTTCTGTCTGCTTTTCCATTTTGCAAAGTTATGAAAATCAAACAATATTTCGCTTTGTTTTTTTTTGTTTCAGGTTTCAGGTTTTTCGCTAAGAGCGTTAAAATTTACGCATGCTCTCAAAAGTTTTTATCTTATTAAAGCTAAATGTGAACTCAAAATCAGAGAGTTTGGAAAGTTTTTTTACAATTTCTGTTGTAGAGTTCCTTAAGGAGATTCTTCGACTTCGCTCAGAATGACAAAACTTTGCGGATAATCAATTTAATCCAGCTAAAGCTGGAGGCAATTGAAACAAACTTTGCGTCTTCGCGATTTTGCCATATTAAATATTATTTGCGAACCTTGCGTATATCTTAGCGTGCTTTGCGTTTACTTCACCACAATTGTGGCATTCTTTAACCCTTTCTCGGAAGCGGTTAAAACAACTTCTTTGGTACTATTTTCTTTCTCAATAATAATCTGGGCATAACCATTAAAAAGTTTTCTCTTCCAGTTTTCTGCCGGAATAATAACCTGAATAATTCCGGGATCTGTATTCATTACATCCCAGTCTTTTATTTTTTGCAACGGAGTTGTAATGATATTAACAGAATTTTTACCTTGTTTTAAAAGTTTTGTATCCAAAATATATCTTTGCGGATCTTCCTTACTTGGATTTATCTTATTTCCGTTAATGTAAACTTCAGCCGCGGTTCCGATTTTTTTATAAAAGAAATTCACCTGATTTTTCTCTGAGACCGATGTCAACTCAAAATTTCCACGGTAAATATACGATAGTGCCTGATTTTTGTAATCCCGATCTTTAAACGCTGAAATCCATTCATTTTCAGGATAACCGGACTGCAAAGAAAGATCGGCAGTTTTTCCCTTTTGTTCCTCAAAATCCGTAATGGAAACTAATTTTAAATCAGCAATAAACTGATCGTTCTCAAGAGAAGTCGGATTTCCGTTTCCTACTCCTAAAATCTTTCCTCCTTTTATATCAAAAGTAATTTCATTGTCTGCGGTTGGCACATGAAGACCTTTTTTATCGGTAACTTCTACAGTTATAACACTAACTTTTGAGTTGGCTTTGTTTTCTTTATCCAGAGTCAGTTTTACATTTTCAGGATTTCCGGTTGTTTTTTGAATTTCCGTTAAAACTTTTTTACCTTTTTTATAACCAATTGCTTCCAATGCACCTGATTCGTATTTAACTTTCCATTCTAAATGTCCGTTTTGCTGCATTTTCTTTTTGCCGAGACTTTTTTTGTTCAGGAAAAGTTCGACTTCCTCACAGTTCGAATACGCCCAAACATCAATTTCTTTGCCTTCCATTCCGCTCCAGTTCCAATGCGGCAGCAAATGCAAGACAGGTTCAGTTCCCCACCAGGATTTGAGGTAAAAAACATTATCTTTAGGGAAACCGCAAACGTCCATCATTCCAAAATAAGATGTTACAGACGGCCAGCCATACGGGGTAGGTTCACCGCGGTAATCAAAGCCTGTCCAGATAAAAATTCCGCCTAAATAGGGCCTTTCTGCATAGAATTTCCAGCCTTCTTCGATGCTGTAAAATGTGGGACGCGGTTTTTTATCGTAAGCGCTTTGGTAATGCTTTGCGTCGTCGGTAAAATAAATGCCTCGAGTTGCAAAAGTAGAACCTTCCTCGGTTCCCATTCCAGGCTGGTTTTTAAACTGATTTCTGTGTGCATCGATATCTCCGTTACCCAAATAATTGTATCCTATAATTTCTACCACAGACGAAATTCCGCTTTTAAACCCGCTGCTAATTCCAACTGTTACAGGCCTTGTCGGATCAATACTTTTCGCAAAATGCTGCATTACGTTTGTAATTCTTTCGCCGGTAATGCCACCTTCTATCTGCCATTCTTCATTACCCACAGACCAACAGAAAATACTGGGATGATTACGGTCGCGCTCGATCATTTTTTGTAAATCATTTAGATGATAATCGTTTATTCCCATCAAACGGGTTTCGTCTATAACCAGCATTCCTAGTTGATCACAGGCTTCCAATAATTCTGGTGTTGGCGGATGATGGGAACAGCGATAGGCATTCGAACCCATTTCTTTCAGTTTTTTAATTCGGTAATACTGCATTTCATCCGGCAAGGCTGTACCTATTCCCGCATGATCCTGATGATTGTTTGTGCCTTTTAACTTCACAGGCTTTCCGTTTAAGAAAAATCCTTTTTCTGCATTAAATTCAATTGTTCTGATACCGAAATTTGTTTCATAACTATCGATAACTTCTCCATCCTGCCTGATTTCAGTATGTAAACGATACAGATTCGGTGATTCAATATCCCATAAAAGCGGATTTTTGACATATAATTTCGAGCTGTAATTTCTTTTTTGATAAAATTCCGGAGCCAGTTCTTTTTCAGAACTATAGGCAACTTGTTTTTTTTCGGCATCAAAAATTGTGTTTATAATTTCTATCGAACCTTTAAAATTTCCCTTATTTTCTATCGTCACATCAGCAGTAACATCCGCATCATTGTTTTTAAGTACTGAAGTCACATAAGTTCCATTTGTAACTACATGAACGGGATTTGTTTTCTGAAGATAAACATGTCTGTAAATTCCGGCACCTTCATAAAACCAGCCTTCTTCCATCGAAGCATCGGCGCGGACTACAATTGTATTTTCTCCTCCGTAATTCACATACGCCGTCACATCATATTCAAAACCATTGTAGCCGCTTTGTTGGGTTCCTAAATAAAATCCGTTAAAAAATACTTTTGAATTCCTGAAAACGCCATCAAATTTTAAAGAAATAATACGTCCAAGATCTTCATTAGAAATGCTGATTTTTTTTCTGTACCAGCCAATACTTTTTTCCGGATAATTTTTTCCGGCCGCTTTAAATCCGTGACTAAAACTTGCGCTTTCGCTAAAAGGCTGCTCTACTGCCCAATCATGCGGAAGATCCAATTGTCTCCACGCCCGATCATCAAAATCTTTGGCTGCAGGTCCGTCTCCGAATCCGGTTTTGGTTAAATAGGAGAAATAGCCTTCGGCATGACCGAAATCTTTTTTAGTATCATATAAATGCCCGAACGAAAACTTCCAGTCTGTATCAATTAACAGAAGTTCTCTTTGCGATTTTGTCTGTGCAGAAATGGTAAAACATATTATAAAGAAGTAGTAAGTAAATCGTTTTTTCAGAGTAGTTTTCATAAGGTTTGGTAGTTAGTAGAAATCATAGAACGATAAAATTATAGCATTTACATTTAATACACCGATAGTATTTTATCAAAATATGATAACTCTTTTGTAATAATGTGGATAACAGGGAGAACAAAATTTAGAATGAATCTAATGGCATAACTTTCAGAAATTATTTTCTTTTGATGTAATTTTATATTTAAATCTTAAAAAGCAATTACCACTATGAGTACTATTATTAACGAAAATAGACTCCAGAGTACTTTTAAAACCCTCGATCTTAAGATACACAAACTTAATGATCAGAAGATTTATGCTTTTTTCGAATCTTTAGGATTGCTTGAAAGAAACGACGTTCCGCAGGACTTTTTGAGTTGGGAAAACATATTGATTGTAGTCCCAAACCGACATGTATCTCACGAACTGAAATACTATAAATACACGATTTCGAGAATTTCATTTCTTACAAATCCGTATGCAGAACAAATTCATATTTATGATCTTAAAGACTGGAAAAGCGCATCGGGAAACAAAACCCAGTTTCAGATAAGAGAAATGCTGAAAACGAGTTTTGGAGGTGTTAAAAAAACTACGAAAGAATCTTAGAAGCAAAATTTCAAATTAAAAAATTCCAATTGAAGCAATGGTTTCAATTGGAATTTTGTGTTTTTGAAGTTTGGCTTAACCGTAAAGGTGCCAAAAATACACCAGTAGCGCGAAGTAATTTATCTCGCAAAGCCGCAGAGTCGCCGAGTTTTTTTTTTAACATATAAGTTATATAAGCTCACTACAGCATGCTTATATAACTTATATGGTTTATTGCCTTTGCGACCTGCGGCTTTGCTTTATTCCTGCCGTTACAAAACTATTGCAACAAGCTGTTTATCTTGTCTTCCAAAGCTTTTCCATGAATATTTTTCGCTATGATAATTCCGTTTTTATCTACTAAAAAGTTCAACGGAACGGATTGCAGCATATAATCTCCTACAACCGGAGAAGTCCAGTATTTTAAATCGCTTACGTTGATCCATGGTAATTTAGCTTTTGCTATTGCTGCTGTCCATAAAGGCTTTTTGGTATCCATGGAAACGCCGTAAACTGATAATTTCTCAGGGTAAGCATTGTGCAGCTTTAACAACAAAGGTTGCTCTTTAATACAAGGTCCGCACCAGGATGCCCAGAAGTCCACTAAAACTAAAGAACCTCGTAAAGAAGTAAGTGCGATGTTTTCTCCTTTTGTATTGGGAAGATCAATTTCCGGAGCAATATCTCCGATCTCAGTTCCAACCACCTGTGCGTTTGCTATTACTGAATTGAAAAATGTAAAAATTAAAAGTAGGTAGATTTTTTTCATAGATTAAGTTTATTGGTTTGGGCATATTAATATCGCAAAACCGCCATAGCGCAAAGTTTTTTCCAATACATGTAAGGTATTTAAGTTCATGCAAGACTTAAATTATATTACATAAATTATGGTTTAATTTCTTTTTGAGTTTGCAATTAAATTAAAAACAAATATAATTTTTCTTTGACAAAATTCTCTTTCAGAAAAAAACTTTCTCTCCCTCAATCATAAAATTTTCACAAATGCAATATCGGGAAATTGGTATATCGGGAAAAGTCGATATATTTGCAGCATGGAAACGATCGAAATATTTAAAGCATTATCGAATAAATCCAGACTGCAGATGCTGGAATGGCTTAAAGAACCCGAAATAAACTTTCCGGACCAGTTACAGCATGCCGGATTTGAGCACGGAGTTTGTGTGGGACAAATTCAGGCAAAAGCGGGTTTAACGCAGTCTACAGTATCCGAATACCTGTCCATTTTGCAGCGCGCGGGATTTATAGAATCGAAACGCGTTGGTCAGTGGACTTACTATAAACGCAACGAAGGTGCCTTTGAAGCACTCAGTAACTTAATTCAATCTAATTTGTAAAATTACTATGAGTACAAACAACCTGTTTTCTCCATTTAACTTAAAAACGTTAAATTTAAAAAACCGAATCGTAATGGCGCCAATGACGCGCTCATTTTCTCCAAACGGAGTTCCAACAGACGAAGTAGCCGCTTACTACCAAAAAAGAGCGGAGGGCGAAGTTGGATTAATATTATCTGAAGGAACTGTTATTGACAGACCTTCCTCATCTAACGATGCTAACGTACCACATTTTTATGGTGATTTAGCTTTAGAAGGATGGAAAAAAGTGATCAACGAAGTTCATGCTGCAGGCGGAAAAATGGGACCGCAGATCTGGCACATGGGAATTATGGACAACCATCATTCGGGATGGGTGCCGCCAGTTCCTTTTGAAGGTCCGTCGGGATTAAACCGACCTGATTTTAGAAATGGTGTTGCCATGACCGAAAAAGATATCGAAGAAACTATTCTTGCTTTTGGTAAAGCTGCCGCTGATGCGAAAAGATTAGGTTTTGATACAATTGAAATTCACGGTGCACACGGGTACTTAATCGACCAGTTCTTTAATCCTGAAACGAATCTTCGTGAAGATATTTACGGCGGAAAAACATTACCGGAACGCAACCGTTTTGCTATTGAAGTGATAAAAGAAATCAGAAAACAAGTGGGGAATGATTTTGCTGTTATCATGCGTTTCTCTCAGTTTAAACCTTCTGATTACAATTATAAACTGGCTAAAAACCCAACTGAATTAGAAGCCTGGCTTACACCGCTTGTAGATGCCGGCGTAGATATTATACACGCTTCTCAAAGACGTTTCTGGGAACCGGAATTTGAAGATTCTGATTTAAACTTTGCCGGATGGGCTAAAAAAGTTACAGGCGTTCCAACAATTACGGTTGGTTCTGTTGGACTTTCGGGAGATTTCTTTGGTGCTTTTGCAGGAGAAAGTTCACAACCAACTTCATTAGAAGAATTAAACAGACGTTTCGACAGAGGTGACTTTGATTTGGTCGCTGTTGGAAGACCGCTTTTATCAGATCCTAACTGGGTCGCTAAAATTAAAGCCGGAAAAACCGATGAGCTTAAAGGTTTCAGCAAAGAAGCTTTAGGACAGCTGGTTTTAGAATAAATATTTAAAAAGGTTCAAAGTGACAAAGCCTCAAGGGAAATAAGTTTTTCCTTTGAGGCTTTTTGATTTTTATTTAGAAAGGTTAAGGTTCAGGACTTTCGTGACCTTTCTTTCTTTGTCCCTATCCCTGTTTGTTCCTCTCTTTAAGAAACTCTTTTCTGAAATTTACTTTGCAGCCAGTTTCTAACCGGTTCGTCATACAACTTCAGGCAGACAAAAGCCATTACAATACTGGCAATCAAAACTCCGATTCCTTCTATATAGCCGTTTTCCATTGTTACTTTATTGTCGACAACCCATGCTGTAAACCAATAAATTAATGGATAATGAGTAATATAAATTGGATAAGAAATATCCCCCAGAAATTTGCATATTTTTAATGAAAACTCATTTTTAAGCTCTCCTCCTGCTCCAATTGCAACAATAATGGGAAAGATTAAAATAATACAGAAAGATTCATACAAACCGTTGATCCAAAGACTGTTTTCATTTCCGAATCTTGGTAAAGCCAAAACAATTGTTATCAGGATACTGCAGATCCAGAATGCATTTTTTACATGGATTAATTTGCCTAAACGGCATAATAAAACGCCGGCAAAGAATGGATATAACAAGCGCGTAAAGCCAACATTCATTTGCTCCAAATTGAGCGACCACCCGCCGATTACGTCTCCTTTTGGTCCGAAAACGGTATAATTAATTAACAGTCCGGCGAATATCAGTACGAAAACTGACAGTACTTTATTCGAAAATTTACGGAAAATAAGGGCGTACAGGATGTTTGCAATATATTCGAAAAACAGTGACCACGCCGGACCATTTAAAGGATGCATTTCTCCCCAGCCTCTGATTTCCAGAGAGGGCGGAATCGGCAATAAGGTAAAACCAACTACCATTGTTAAGATAACTTTCCACACCTCCATTCCTCCAATCATAGGAAAGAGAATGTCGGATGCCTGAAAATAGTAAAATATGGCACCAATGATCATTCCTAAAATAACCATGGGCTGTAAGCGGATTAAACGGCGTTTGTAAAATTCCCATTGGCTCATTTTTACCCAACGATCGTCATACGCGTAAGCGACAACAAATCCCGATAAGAGAAAAAAGAAATCAACTGCAAGATATCCGTGATTTATAATCTGAACAAAACGGTTTCCACCGGCAAAGGCTTCAAAAATATGAAAAGCAACTACCAGAATTGCCGCAACACCACGCAATCCATCTAAGATTTCGTAATGTTTTTTAGGTTTAATATCTGTAGAAATGGAACTCATAAAATGGTTAATTATAATGGTTATTTAATTAATAATTGACAATTATCATTGGTGATTCTTTAGCCATTCTGCCCTTCTCTGATCTGGTAAATGTTTTACAGAGAAATTTTCGAATTTAGCTTCAAAACCTTTTCCGTCGGGAGAGGCAGCCATCAAACCAACCTGTACCGGTGTATTATCCTGCAAAGGCGCATTTCTTGTCATGATGTAATTTTTATCATCGAAAGAATAAAAAACTTCAATTGCATCTAATCTTCTAACGGCTTTAATCCATACAAAGGGAGGTGCTTTTTCCAGCGTTGTTACACTCCAGTCACTTTTATCATGTGTTACGACTGTACTGATATTAAATTTTCCGTCTACAAATTCAACTCCGGTTTTGATGTAATTTTTCTCATCGACACGAATCATTAATCCCATCTGGTCAAAACGTGCAATATAATTTCCTGTGATTTTAACTTTTGCTTCAAACTCGCCGCCGTAATTAGCGTAGTAAAAAGGAGCATCATCGACTGTAAATCCGTAATGAGAAATCCTCCAGTAATCACTGTTTGCGGTAACATTCATAATTAAGGCATTGTTTTTAATTTCCCACTTTTCAGGTTCATTAAACCACTGCATTTTATTCAGACTTTGTGCAGAAAGATTCTGTATCGAAAACAAAATTCCTGCAAAAAATAATATACTTTTCATATACTTTTTACATTTTACTATTAATAGGTTATTTAAATTTTAAAAATAAAGCTGCAACATTTTACTATTGCAGCTCTACCAACCAACCAAAGTTTAGAAATAAACTATTTAAGTGTGAAATTCACTTTAGATTTTATATCTGTAGAAGAAGCTCCAATAATAGCTTCAAAATCACCAGGTTCTGCAACCCAGTCGTGTTTTTTATCATCAAAGAAACTTAAAGCCGTTTTATCGATTGTAATACTTACCGTTTTTTCTTCTCCCGCTTTCAGCGAAACTTTTTCAAAACCTTTTAGTTCTTTGATCGGACGAACCAATGAAGATTTAACATCTGTAATATACAATTGCACTACTTCTGATCCTTCTCTGCTTCCGGTATTTTTTACATTAACCGAAAATGTAATTTTGTCTCCCGCATTCATTTGTTTTTTGTCTGCAGTTACTTTTCCGTATGCAAAAGTAGTGTAGCTTAATCCGTGACCGAAAGCAAATAAAGGTTTTACTTTTTGCTTGTCTGCCCAGCGGTATCCAACAAAAATACCTTCGTTGTACTTCACTTCGTCTCCCCCGGGAAATTCTCCTAAAGCGTGAGCTCCGTTATCAGCCAGTTTTACCGGGAAGGTAAAAGATAATTTTCCTGACGGATTTACGTCTCCAACCAAAACATTAGCCAGTGCGTTACCCGCTTCTGTTCCCAGAAACCATCCTTGAACAATACCTGGAACTTCCTTATTCCATGGCATTGCCACAGCATTTCCTGAAATATTTACAAAAACAATGTTTTTATTAACCTTCGCCAGTTCGCTGATCAATTTATCCTGACCATAAGGCAATCCTAATTCTTTACGATCGTGTCCTTCATCATCCTGATTTGGACTTTTATTTAATCCTCCGATAAAAAGAACAATATCTGCATCTTTGGCAACTTTTAACGCTTCTGCAGTTAATTCTGCCTGAGTGCGTTTTTCTTCTAAACTTACTTTAGCAATTACACCATTATAATTACTTGTAGGATCTCCTACATAACCTCTTGCGTAAGCGATCTCTGCCTTATTTCCAATTTTTTTCTTTAAACCTTCTAACGGCGTAATTTCATATCTTGCTTTAAGCGAAGAACTTCCGCCTCCAACAGTCATCATTTTAATAGCATTTTCACCAATTACTGCAATCTTTTTGGTTTTAGAAAGATTGATTGGCAGGATGTTATTATTGTTCTGCAACAATACGATACCTTCTTCTGCAATTTTACGGCCTGCAACGGCATGTTCTTCTGTTCCAAAAGATCCAAAAGGACGATTTTTATCCATAGTAGTCAGGAACGATAAACGCAGGATACGACGTACTTTTTCGTCCAGTTCTTTGGTTCCTATTTCACCTTTTCTGATCATTTCAGAATAAGGTTTTGCTAAATAATAATTATCATAAGCATTACTGGTTCCCCATGAAAGTCCGTTTGTCCAGGAACCAAATTCCATATCCAGACCATTGTGTATTGCCTGTTTAGTGTCATTTACTCCACCCCAGTCAGAAACTACAACCCCTTTGAAACCCCATTCTCCGCGAAGAATATCGTTTAACAAATATTCGTTGTGGCAGCATTGCTGTCCTTTATATTTATTATATGAACCCATAATTGCCCAAACTTCACCTTCCTGTACCGCCGCTTTAAAAGCCGGAAGATAAATTTCGTATAATGCACGGTCATCTACAACAACATTTACCGAATTACGATTGGTTTCCTGATTGTTTAAAGCGAAGTGTTTTACACAGGCCGCAACTCCGTTTGACTGAACACCTTTAATATAAGGAACCACCATTTTTGAAGCCAAAAAAGGATCCTCGCCCATATATTCGAAATTACGGCCGTTTAGCGGACTTCTGTATATATTAACTCCGGGTCCTAATAATACATTTTTGTTACGATAACGTGCTTCTTCCCCAATAGATTTACCATATAAAGAAGCCAATTCTTTGTTCCAGGTTGCAGAAAGTGCCGTTAACGCAGGAAAAGCAATACAGGAGTCGTTTGTCCATCCCGCCTGATCCCATTCGTCCCATTTTACTTCTGTACGAATACCATGTGGTCCGTCTGTCATCCAGTTTTCCGGAATTCCAAGACGCTGCACACCTGGCGAACTAAATTTAGACTGTGCGTGAATCATCGCGATTTTCTCTGCAGTTGTCATCCGCGAAAGCGCATCTTCTACTCTCTCGCTAATCGGTTTTTTGTCGTCCAGATAGACCGGAACTTTGCTTTGAGCATTTATTCCCAAAGAACTTAGTAAAAGTAAAACAACAATTGTTTTTACGTTTTTTAACATAACAGTATTTATTAAAGCATTAGGTTATTATAAAGTGATTCTTTTGTAAAAGAACTTTTATGATATTGTAAAACTAAAACGTTATCGTACAACTTAGATTTTTAGACTAAAAAAAGTAGTAAATTAAAAAATTAATTACCTGATAAACAAACTATTAAGCAAAATAAAACAGCAAAAAAAGTAGTGATTTTAAAATAAATATTTACAGTTTCAAAGACAATATACCTATTTTTGAGACCATTTCTTCGAAATCATTTCGGGAAACTGCAGCCTTATTTCGGGCACGGGTTCTGTAGTTGTAAATCGTACTTAAAGAATAACGAAGAAATGCTGCTATTTTAACACTGTCTGTAATTCCCAGTCTGATGAGTGCAAAAATGCGAAGTTCTGTATTTAATAGTTCGTTTTGTTTAAGGACAATTTGTTCCTCGGGAATTAATAAGGCATTGAAATCCTTAACGAATGTGGGATATAAATTGAGAAAAATGATATCAAAGTTTTTATACAACTCTTCCAATTCATTGTCGACTAAAGTGGTGGACTTTAATATTTTATAAATTTCGTCAAACTGCTTTGCTGTGGCTTTCTTATTTAAAATGATGCGGTAGTTTTCCAGCTTATTAATATAAGTAGAACACAGATTAAAAAAATGCGCTATGTATTCTTCTTTAACTAAATTAGACTCAGACAATTGCAGATTACTCTCCTGTAACTGACCATTGGTTTCTGTAATATCTTTGTTTAATTCAGCCAATTTCTGACTGGTTTCATATAATTCTGTTCGAATTCTGGAAACCTTTTTCATTTGTTTATACACGTAAATAATGGCAATCAATAAAAACAGGGAAAGTAAACTTATACAAAGAAGATAAATTTGTAAATCGCTTTTTCTCTGGGCTTCACGCTCGAGATAAACCGTATTTATAATCGAATAAACCTCTGACATTAATAATGTTCTAAATTGCACATTGCAATACAGAGCATCTTCAATTGCGGACTGCGTTAATTTATAGGCCATGTCTACATCGCCGATCTCATAAAAAACCAAGGCCAGTTCCTGCAACGATGCATTGTCCTTATTCGCATTTTTAAGATCTGATGTGGCCGAAAGTGCATAATATTTTTTACGCAATTCTAACTGATGTGTTGCCTCTGCAATTTTGCCCAGCAAATAGGTAATCATGGCATATTGCGGACTTTCTTCTTTTGTTTTATTCAGCAAATCAAGCAATTGCTTTCTTGGTTTATCGAATTTTCTGTTGAAAATATCCTGCTGAATTCTGTTTATCTGAAATTCCAGCGTATTGGGATTCAAAACGCCTAATAACGAATCCCTGTATTTTCCGATTTGTTTCCTGTATTCCGGACTGTAACTATTTGCAGCATAATGCTCAAAAAATTCGCGATTCGCAATATAGTAAGCGGGAATTAAGGAAACTGCTAAATTTTTTTTATTGATGCTTTTCAGAATAGCTTCAGACTCCCGATATTTTCCAGATGAAGAATAAAGTGTCACCAATTGCAATTGTGCGAGGTTATAAAGCTCTTTATTCTGAAGTTCATCCGCAATTTTGAGATTCTTTTTTACGTATTGAATGGCCGAATCTGAGTTTAGTTTCTGATATTCAATATAGAGTGTTTTGTTATAATTATACTCCTGCTCTTTAGTCAGGTTTTCAGATTTTATCTTCTTGAAATTTAAAATACGCTCTTCCTTAATTTTTACATAATGCTGTTTATTTTTTAAAGCATCATTTAATTCTTTTATAATAACATCAGTACTTTCGACAGCAAAAACCGGAAAGCTAATAATAAAAAGGAACAGAAATAAGCGATAATTTTTCAATGGATTTAATATAAGGATTTACAAATATAACAAAGTGAAAAATATAAAAACCGAAATATTTACAAAGGGTCAGGATGTGCTAATTTTGGGGTGATTTTAGTTTTTATATATAATAAATAAAATCACAACAGAACTTTGTTATACATAAAAATGATTTCAGGATGTTGCTTTTATTCAGAGAAACATCTTGAAATCATTTAAGATTGAGTGTGAATTTAAAGATTAGCGGCGATTGGCGCAGCTAAACAGCTTTCTGGAATATCAAAGGCATTTACCAGAGCAACGGCATCCGGACGAATATCCCAACAAAGCTGATTTACAATTTTGCGCACTGCTTTTGTTTTAACTGCTTCCATGTAACCGTCTTCCAGATACCAGCCTTTATTTTTTTCTATTTGCGAAAGTGCATAGAGCTGATTTAATTTGGTTAGAATTGCTTTCGAATTCTCGTCTTCTATCTTGTTGACGGCAATTTGAAATTGTTCCAGCACAATTCTTTCTAAATACGCCTGCGCCACATCTATCATTTGATGCTGAACAACATTAAAAGCATCATAAGGTTCCAATCCTCCGTCAATTAATTTCTTGATACGTCTTGCTGCCGAAGCCAGAATTGTTTTTTCTCTATGAACAAATGCCTGTAAATGAAATTCGGGATCTAATAAATGCTCGTCATCGGTTCGGCGCGTTGCAATTGGATTTTTCTCTGCAATTACTGTTTTAGCATTTTCATAAACATAATTTATAATGCCCAGCGAACCCATTTCTCCGAACGATTTTCTGAATTCTGCCAGACGATTTTTGGCAACCAACTGCATTAAAACGGTATTATCGCCCTCAAAAGTGGTATAGATTTCTGTATCATTTTTTAAGGCATCTATTCGGTTTTCAGATAAATATCCTTTTCCACCGCACGCTTCCCTGCATTCCTGCAAAATATCTCTGGTACTCCAGGTCGAGTACGATTTCATTCCCGCGGCCAAAGCTTCAATTTCCTGCATTTCTGTTTCTGTCCTGTTTAGGAAACGGTTCGTCAGATATTGAAGTGCGAAATGAACAGCGTACGTTTTGGCCAAATGAGGCAAAAGTCTGCGTTGATGCATTCTGTAATTTAAAATTGGTACTTCAGATCCGCCTTCCGGACCAAATTGTTTTCTTTGATCGCTGTAGCGAATGGCAATTGTTAAACCTGATTTCGCAGCAGCCAGAGCCGAGCGAGGAATTCCGATCCTGCCGCCAACCAAAGTTCCCAACATTGTAAAAAAACGTCTGTTATCACTAGGAATCGGACTTTCGAATTCGCCTTTTTCATTTACAGAAGCAAAACGATCCAGCATATTATCTTTCGGAATAACCACATTGTCGAAACTAATCGTGCCATTATCTACACCGTTTAAACCCATTTTATGTCCGCAGTCTCCGATAGTTACGCCAGCTGCCACATTTCCGTGAGAATCGCGCAATGGAACTATAAAGGCATTTACACCATAATCGTGACCGTCTATAATCAATTTGGCAAAAACTGTAGCCGCCTGTCCATGAACCGCTGCGTTTCCTATATATTCTTTCTGAGCGTATTTGTTGGGTGTGTGAATCGTAAACGTTTTCTCTGTGTGATTGTAAGTCGCGGTAGTTTCCAGACCTTTTACGTTAGATCCGTGATGTGTTTCGGTCATGGCAAAACAACCCGGAAGCTGCAGCGAACCGATATCTTTTAAATATTTTGCATAATGTTTTTCTGTTCCCAGAGACTGAACGCTCATTCCCCAAAGTCCAAACTGGACTCCGAATTTTATTACCAGACTTAAATCATGATAACTCAGTGTTTCCATGATCGCAAAATAATCGGCAATATTTTCACCTCCGCCATAACGTTTTGGATAGGCCATATTTCCCAGATTTTCATCTGCCAGAATTTTGCACCATCTGTAAACAGTCTCCCTGAAAACATGGATATCTGTAGAAGTTTCATACGCAAATTCGGGTCTTGAAATAACCGATTTTACTTTCGCAATTATTGCAGCCTCTTTTCCGTCCAGAATTTTTGTTATATTCTGAATATCAAAACTGGCATTGGTTTGGGAATCTGCTGTATAGGTACCTGCTTTTGTTTTAAAATTCTGAAGAGCTTCTTCGCCTAAAATACCTAAATCATTTTCGAGTTTTATGAAATCAGATTCAATTGGCGTTAAATCCAAATCTCCTGCAGAAAGTGCTTTTGCAATATCAAAAATCGATTTGATGGACGATGTATCCTGTATACTTTTCTCGATATCAGATTTCCATTGTGTAAGTTCATTTCGCGAAGGCGGATTTGAAATATCAGCTTTTGAAATGAGATATTCTTTGTCGTCTGGAGATAAAACGGTCAAGGAATTTATAAACTCCTTTAAAGTTGCAAATTCTTTTGGGGTTAATAAATCATCTGACCAGACTAAATAAAATAATGGAGTAAAAGCTTGAAGTTTAGAACTTTTCATATAAACGGGATTCGGTTTGTAATAGTTTTTTCGCCACGAATTTCACGAATAACATCAATTTTTATTCTGATAATTTAATCGTGAATTAGTGGCAACCTTTTTCACTTTTTTGCATAAAAAAGCAGGAATGAAAAATAATCATTCCTGCTTACATATCCTGTTAAGGTTCTTATAATTTTCGATTTTAAACCAATAAAAAATATGAAAACTACGAGTTAAGAATCTTTGGATATGGAAGTCATTTTTTGCTTTATTGCAAAAATATGATGTGAATTAAAAACTAACACCGCAATAAAAATAATGGCGTATGCCGTAATTTGCAAAGGGCTGATATGTTCTTTAAAAACAAAGGCCGCCAATCCAAAAGCAATCATCGGATTTATATTCAGCAACATCCCCACGGTTGACGAATTGATTCCCGAAAGCGCGTACAGGTTTAAGAAAAGCGGCACTATTGTAAATAAGACCGCAATGGTTTCGATACAAAAATAAAACTTCAATTCTGTGGGAACCGGTCCTGCATAAACCGGAAAAAAAGGAAGCAAAACCAAAGCGGCTAATGTGATATGAAATGTAAGCACAACAAATTTATCAAAGCCTTTATTGGCGCGCTGACTTACTAAATAAGAAGCGTATGTCAGACCAATAATAATACTAAATACCATGTCCATTATAGCGCTGTAAGACAGGAGTAAACATCCGGAAATACTTAATCCGACAGCAATCCACTGGATTCTGGAAAGCTTTTCGTGAAGTATAAAATAAGCAAGCAAAGTGGTTAAAATCGGGCAAACCAAATACGCCAGTGAAGTGGCTTTTACACTAATATGATTCATTACATAAATAAAAGTAAACCAGTTGGCCATCAGGAAAGCGCTTCCGCCGATATTCAGCAAAATTGATTTTCTCTGTTCTGATTTTGGTAAAGCTTTAAAAATCGCGATCGTTTCTTTTATTTTTTGTCTTTTGAACAAAAGAGCAATTAAAACCATTAAAACAGCGCAGCTAAAAACACGATAAAACAGAATATCTAATGACGGATAATCGTGTATTGGTCTCAAAACCAAACTAAAAAGTCCCCAAATACTAAAGGCGGAAATGGCTGTTATGTAATATTTTGTTGTTTTCACAAAATCGATTTTTGAATTTATTTCTTTGATGCAGCAAATTTCTAAAAAATAAAACAGCAATACAGATACAGTTTTTGTAAATTGCAGCATAACAGTTTCATTTTATGAAAAATTCCAGCTATTTATATTTACAGTTCGCCGACCGAATCGAAAAACAAATTAAATCGGGCGTTTTGAATGTGGGTGACAAATTGCCTTCAATACGTGAAGTCTGTGCCGAAACGGGTTACAGTATGAGTACGGTTAGTAAGGCGTATTACGAAATTGAAAGCCGTTCGCTAATCGAGGCGCGTCCACAATCGGGTTATTATGTTAGTAATATTTCGGCAAGGATAATTGCAGAACCTTCTTCCAGTAAACCTGTTTTGAGTCTGGAAAATATCGAACGGGAAGATTTAATCGATCTTGTGTATGGCGATATGCGGGCCAAAGATGTTACCATGCTTTCACTTGGTTTTCCTTCTAATGAATTGCTTCCGATTGCAAAACTAAACAAAGGAATGGTTCAGGCAATGCGCCAGCTGCCCAACAGCGGTACGAGTTATGAAGAAATTCAGGGTAATAGTAATTTACGAAAAGAAATTGCGCGATGGTCTTTTTCATGGGGCGGTTCACTTACTGAAGATGATATTATTACAACTCCCGGTTGCATATCTGCTATTTCTGATTGTTTACTGACTTTGACAAAACCCGGAGATACCATAATTACCGAAAGTCCTGTGTATTTTGGTATTTTGCAATTGGCCAGATCTTTAGGTTTATACGTGATGGAACTTCCTACCAATATGACAACGGGAATAGAACTGGAAGCCGTTAAAAAAACGCTTTCATCCAATAAAATAAAAGCCTGTGTTTTGATGAGTAATTTTAGTAATCCGTCGGGAAGCAGCATGCCAGTGGAGCATAAAAAGGAAATTGTTCGTTTAATGGACTTTTATAATATTCCCTTAATTGAAGACGATATTCACGGTGATTTGTATTTTGGCTCCAGCCGGCCTACCAATTGCAAAACGTATGACGAAAGCGGAATTGTACTTTGCTGCAGCTCTGTTTCTAAAACACTGGCGCCCGGTTACCGCGTGGGTTGGGTGTCGCCGGGGAAATTTAAAAAGGAAATTCTGAGAACAAAATTATACCATACAATATCCTCTCCTACTATTACTCATGAAGTGGTTGGCGATTTTCTAAAAAACGGACGTTATGAAAATCATCTTAGAAAAATTCGTCAGATTTTGAATCGAAACTGCATCAACTACATCAATACCGTTTTAGAATCTTTTCCCGCGGGAACAAAGGTGAGTCAGCCTCAGGGTGGATTTTTCCTATGGGTCGAATTGGATAAGAAAATCGATACAGCCGCTTTGTATCATTTAGCGATGCAGCATACTATTAGTATTGCGCCTGGAAGGATTTTTTCGTTCCAGAATCAATTTTCAAATTGTATGCGATTGAGTTTTGGATTACCATGGTCTAATGAGCTTCGTGCTGCAATTCAGACTTTGGGTCAATTGGCACATAAACAGCTAACAAGCTAATATTGTCATTTATTTAAATAGACAACATAGTTTAGCTTAGCTAAGAAACCTTCACTTTAGAACAAAAAAACCGGACAGCGCAACTACTCACTGTCCGGTCAACAATTAACATAACCTAATTAATTTTTTATAAGACATAATAAACGCCTTTTTCGACTTTTTTAGGCTCGTCTTTTAAGTGGAATTCATTTAGAATATCAAATTCACTTTGGTATTCATTCAGCATTTGTTTGATGTTTTTCTCAATTGTATTGGCAATCGTTGTTACCGGAGTATCTGTTGCCCTGTTTTCAAAAGGATCCTGTAAATGTATGGCCATTCTTTCAATCAAAAAGAAAACCCCTCCAATTGCAGTAATCAACGGAATTGCAAACCAGCTCAAAACGCTGGTTAATCCGAAAGGAAGCAGCAAAATAAACAGACACAGCGTTAATCGAATATACATACTGTATGTAGTTGGAAAAATGGTGTTTTTAATTCGCTCACATTTTCCCATTTCATCACAAAGCCTTGATAAGGTATTGTCAATCTCGACCTGCTGGTACATATTGATTTTTTTCTCGTTTTTTGCGTTTTTTAAATCTCGTGCATGCAGCATTAAAATAGCATTAGGAACATTTTGGTGATTCCTGATATAATTGATTTCCTCTTCGCTCATTAAACCTCTAAGCGGTTTTATAGCATCTTTATTTCTCAGAGATTCCCCTAAACTATAACACCAGGCAATTTGTCTTTTGGCAAAATTCTCTTTGAATTCGCTGGCTTCGACAGAAAAATCAGGATCTTTATAAAATGTAAGTACCTGGCGGATTAAGGTTCTGGAATCATTTACAACTGCGCCCCAGACAATTCGGGCCTCCCACCATCTGTCATATGCCTGATTGGACTTAAAAGCTAATAAAAGTGAAATAATAGTTCCGATCATGGTCGGAATTGCAATTGGAATATCTACGGGAAGCGTTACAAAATAGTGATGAAAAATTTCAAATATAATAGTGTAAGCCAATACAAGAGCAATTTCTACTTTAATTTTCCCGAGAACGTACTTCATTGGTATTCTTTTCTTTAATAACATATTTTCGGTTTTAAATTATTTTTTAAAGGCATAAGGGTGTTAGATGCTAAGGTTCTGAGAACTAAAAATTAAAGAAACTTAGAGCCCGAGAATCTTAGTAACTCAGATCTCACACCATCTCTTCATACAATGAAAGAACAGGAAGTCCCAGTTTTTCATTGACATTTTCTTTTTTTCTTTTATTGAATTTGATCTTTTCGCCTTTTCTGGTTTCTACCAACATATCGATATTATGTTTTGAAATGGCTTCTGATAAAAGTGGTGCTACATTTTCGTAGTTATCTTCAAAACTGGCCGTCTGACTTACAATTTCGAAGGAAAAATTAGCACTCAGAAACTCCTGAACATCTTTTACATGGATATTCCGACTTGAATTTTCTATATAAAGTGCTTTATTAAAGACCTCTTTATTAATTTCTGTACTTAAATGCAGGATTGGACATTTTTGATTTCCAGCTAATTGTATCAAATACTGATAGATTTTCTTGGTTTCCTGTTTATAAGAATGCGTAAGAATGACCAACTTAACAGAAAAAGCTTCAATCAGTCGTTTGAAAATCGGTGCTGAAAGTCCGTATTGGTTGTGGACTTTTAATTTTACGTTTGGAGTATGATCAATAATATAACGACAGGTTTCCAGTACATCTTCCTGACTTCTGGAAAGTCCGGATCGCATTTCCCTCAAAAAACTGGAAGACGAAAAGGTGTCCGGAACCTCTGAAACTAATACTAAAATAATTTCTGATTCAGTATCTTTCGACTGATTCACCGCCGATTTAACAGCCGAGATTGTATCATCTTTTAAAGTCGTAGGTATAAGAAAATTTTTCATAAGTATAATCGTTTAGTTTATACTTACAAAATAACCAATGACAGATTAGACTGTTATTAATCTAAAATTAGAATTTCCTAAAATTAAACATTAGATTTTTTAATGTTCAGTTTTTTAAAGATGATGGTCACTATGGTTCCCTTGTTTTGCTCAGATTGCACCTGAAGTTCGCCATCGTGCATTCGGATTATTTTAGAAGCCAGAGGAAGTCCTAAACCGTATCCGATATATTTCGCAGCAATTTTACCTCTGAAGAAAGGTTCATACAAGTGCGGAATATCTTCCGGCGGAATTCCGATTCCGATATCGTTGATTGTAATTTTGATCATTTCCCGGTTAGCCGAAAGATTTACAAAGACTTCATTGTTATCAGAATATTTAACTCCGTTGGTAATAATATTATTTATTGCCAGTTCTAACAGCGGTTTGTTGCACGGAAGCAATAATAAATTAGAATCTTCGGGAGCAAAATTAAGTTTAATACTAACGCGGTTATCCGGATAAATTTTATTCAGGTCAGATTTGACATCCATTAACAATTCGTCAATTCGTGCCACATCAGATACCTGCTTTTGACCGTCATAACCTGTTTGTGTTAATTTAAGCAGACTTTCCGTTAAGTTTCCTAATCTGGAAGCCTGACTGTAAATATTTTCTAAAGATTCTACATATTCATGAACTTGTCTTTCTTTGAGCAGCATAATTTCTGCTTCGGCAATAATGGTAGTGATTGGCGTTTTTAGTTCGTGAGAAGCATTATTAATAAAATTGGCCTGAATCTCAAAAGACGTTTCCAATCGATCCAGCATATTATTGAATGTATTGGTAAGATCTGATATTTCATCAGAATTTTTAACTTCCGGAAGACGATTATGAAGATTTGATGCGCTAATTCTTTTAACTTCTTTGGTAATTCGCGCCACGGGATTGATCACACGTTTAGCCAAAAATCTTCCGAGAAGGAAAGCCAGAATCACAAAACCGATTCCGCCAAAAAGCATAATTTTTACAATATAAATCGTGGTATCTTTTCCTTTACGGTCTCTTGCACCTACAATAACAATGTATTTTTGATTATTTTCCTGAAAAATTTGTCCCAGATAATATTTATTGTCCCTTTCATAAGAGTCTCTTCCTGTACTTAAAATATTGCTGTAAAAAGTATTGGGAAGATTAAGATTGATATTGTAATCAAAACTATTTTTACTATTAATTTTTAAAACATATTCTTCTTCCTCAATCAATTCTTCGAGACCATTTTTTTTAAGGTTTTGATAGTACTTTATCTTTTCCGGATCTTTTTGAAAATGAATAGAAGAAACAATTTTTGCACGGTCATCCAGACGCTTTAAAAAGTGGTATCGATTGTTTTCTCTAAATAAGAAAAAGACAATAATACACAAAAGCGACGTACTAAATGTAGAAAGGGCAACGTAGTTAAAAGTAATTTTTTTTCTAATATCCATATTATGTTTTTATCACATAGCCCAAACCTTTCATTGTATGAATGAGTTTGGTTGAAAAAGGCTTATCGATTTTTCTTCTTAAGTAGGTAATATAGACATCTACAACATTGGTATTCATATCAAAATTAATATCCCAGACATTATCCAGAATTTGATCACGGGAAACGATTCGGCCTGTATTTTTTGCCAGATAATATAAAAGCTTAAATTCTTTGGCTGTTAAAATGATATTTTCGGCACCTCTTTTAACTGTTTTAGCACGTCCGTTTATTTCCAAATCGCCAATAGTAATGGTATCAATTTTTTCAGTTTCCTGATGTGATCTTCTGTACAAAGCATTGACTCTGGCATCTAACTCACCAAATTTAAAAGGCTTAACCAGATAATCATCAGCGCCGGCGTTAAGTCCTGTTACAATATTTTCTGAAGTTCCCAAAGCCGTGAGAAGTAAAATGGGCACAAAATTTTTGCTGGCCCGAAGTCTTCGGCAGATTTCAATCCCGTTGATATCCGGCAGCATCACATCTAAAATTACAACATCAAAAGTGTAATTATGAATCATCTCTAAGGCAGTTGTACCATCCATAGCAACGCTTACCTCATTATTATTTTCTGCAAATCCTTTGCGCAGAATCGATAAGAGATTTGGTTCATCTTCAACTATCAGTAATTTCATCTTAAGAAGTTTGTATATACAACAAAAATAAGAATAGAAATTAATATAATTCAGTACATTTTTACAAATTATGATTTTATTGTGAAGAAACAAAAAAGCATCCCGGATTGCCCGCTTTTTGTTATTTATGACCTTATAAAGACTGCAATCTTTAGCATATAATTAAAAATAACTGTCATACAAATCAGAAAGTTTCACCGGCATTCAAATAAAAAGCTTTTGAACTATGGCCCCAGGCGTAATCTAAAATTAAATTGGTTTTTGTTGCTTTATCAATGAGGATCCTTAGGCCAATACCTGCCGCCGGCTGAACAGAATGAAACAGTCTGAGATTATTATCTGAATTGCTGGCTGTGACAAAATTGGTAAATACCGTGCCGCTCAACAACTGATTGCAGGTAATGGGAAATCTGAATTCGGCTGACATGTAAATCAATCCGTTGCCCCGAAAAAGTCCCTGCGTATAACCTTCTCCACTCCTGCTGCGCTGATCCCAGCCAATTGCCGGCAAATTTAAATATGGAACTTTTCCGCGGGTTACGAATTGCCCGTAAGTCCAAAATCCTAAAACGTAATGCGGATTTTTTGAAGAAACCGGAATAAAATGTTTGTATTCGGCAAACAAAACATTACTATATTCCTGATTGTTAAATAAGACCGGATTAAATCTGTAATTGATATTGGCAAACCATCCGTGCGAAGCATTCACCTGATTATCACGGGAATCGTGAACTAAATTAAGACTTACTCCATTCAGGAAATATTCGAAATCATCGAAACCATATTTTTGACTATAATTGTAATGATGTGTAAAATTGCCCTTTTCAACATCCAGTTCTTTATCCTGAATACTCGAATACCAATCGATATTAATACCTCCACCAACATAATAATTCTTTTTAACTTCAAAAGACACGGTCTGATGAAATTTTAAGTAATTATAATCCATGGGCTGTGCAAGGGAATCTATACTAAAACCCGGATCGCGATCGCGCCTGGGCGGAATTATATCTGTTCCCAATCCGTAATTAGGTTGCGAAAACAGATATAATCTATAGTCGCCACTCAGAAAGATTTTATTGTTCTTTAATAAAATATTGTTTTTGATATTAACTAGCCACTGATTTTTTAAAGTATAGGTAATTCCGACGTTGGCAATAGAATATTTTGCTTTCTCTTCTTTGCCCTTAAAAGTATATTGTGCCACAGCACCAAAGAAAAATCCGGTGGCGGGTTGCGATCCAATCGCGGGAATAATAAGAAAGAAATTATTTTTTGTAGGCTTAACAACCAAAAGGTCTTCCTTCTTCTTGAAAATTTCCAGTATAGTTTTAGGCGGACAAATTTCAGGATTCGAAATTTCTTCCTGTGCAATTATGGGAGATGCAATAAAAAATAATAATCCTAAGATCTTATACTTACGGATAACGACATTATTTTTTAAAAATTTTATCATTTACGAAGTTTATATTGCTGTAAAATCTCCAATACTCATGTAAATATAGTCCTTATTTTCAATATTTTACGTTTTTTTCTCTAATAAAAAAGCTGTCGTTTTAGTGACAGCTTTTTCAATTTTATTTTGTGATAAACTTTGGATGGATTAAATTCTCCAGCGAATAAATTTCGTCCCATTTCTCCTGTGTAATCAACTTTCGTTCTATAACGGCAATCTGATGCACACTCTTATTGGTTTTTAATGCCTCTCCCGCAATACTTGCGCTTTCTTCATAACCAATAATTGGGTTTAGTTGCGTGACGATGCCTATACTGTTCATAACCAGATTATAACAGTGATCAACATTTGCTGTAATGCCGTTAATACATTTGTCAATTAAAGTCTGAATCGCATTTGAAAGATAATCCAGCGACGTAAACATAGCAAAAGCAATAACCGGTTCCATTACATTCAATTGTAACTGACCTGCTTCTGCTGCCATAGTAACCGTCAAATCCTGACCAATAACATAAAAACAAGTCTGATTTACTACTTCTGGGATTACCGGATTTACTTTCCCCGGCATGATTGAAGATCCCGGCTGACGCGCAGGCAGATTAATTTCATTTAAACCTGTTCTTGGCCCCGAACTTAATAAACGTAAGTCGTTGCAAATTTTAGAAATCTTAACCGCAGAACGTTTTAATGTTCCCATAATTTGTACGTAAGCTCCTGTATCTACCGTTGCTTCAATCAAATCTGGCGAAAGTGTTAATGGAATTCCAACCTCATCCGCAAGATATTTTACACACAATTCAGGATAACCTTTAGGTGCATTGACTTTTGTGCCAATTGCTGTTGCTCCCATATTGATTTCCAATAACAATTCCTGCGCATTTTTTAAACGCTGAATATCTTCGCCTATCGTTGTCGCATACGCTTTAAACTCCTGTCCTAAAGTCATCGGAACCGCATCTTGAAGCTGCGTTCTTCCCATCTTCAGCACTTCTTTAAACTCCTCCCCTTTTTTAGCAAAAGCGGTTTCAAGACCAGCCAGGGTTTTAATAAAAGTTTCCATCTTTAAATAAAGTGCAATTCTAAAAGCCGACGGATAAGCATCGTTTGTAGACTGCGAACAATTTACATGATTGTTTGGGTGCAAAAATTGGTATTCTCCTTTTTTATAACCTAAATATTCCAGGCCTATATTGGCAATTACTTCATTGGCATTCATATTTACAGAGGTTCCGGCACCTCCCTGAATCAGGTCACTAACGAATTCCTGATCAAATTTACCCGCGATTACCTGATCGCTTCCGTAACAAATTGCCTCAGTTAGTTTTGGATCTAAGGCGCCACAGTCTTTATTAGCCAAAGCTGCAGCTTTCTTTACATAACCCAACGCTTTTATAAACAAAGGTTCTTTTGAAATTGGAATACCTGTAATATTAAAATTTTCTACGGCTCTAAAAGTCTGAATTCCGTAATATAAATGATCGGGGATTTCTAATTCTCCCAGAAAATCATGTTCTTTTCTTGTTGATCCCATAATTATTAGCTTAAAATCAGTGTAAATCTACATTAAATAAACAGGATGAAAAAAGAAATTAAATCAAAAATATGGATACAAAATTAAATACTGTAAAAGGTTTTTTTTTGACTTATTATGATATTTTTGTGGCTTTAAAAAGTCATATAAAAAATCAAATAAACGTAATTTCGCGAAAAAATAAAAAATCTTTCCATCTCATTATGAGACTGTAAAAACAATCAAATGAAAACAAATTTTAAATTTACACTTCCTGAATATTCAAATAACAGTTTTGAATTTGAAAGTAATATCTTTTCCGGCAAATCTACATTAAAACAAAACGGTGCTTTTGTTGAACAAAGCAAGGAGAAGGGAAAACCCTTTTTGATTAAAACAGAAAATGATGAAATTGTCAAGGCGTTTCCAAAAGCAAGTTTCCCTGATTTTTCTGCTCCGGTCCTGAAAATAAACGACAAAAAGTATAAAATGACAGAGTCTCTTAAATGGTACGAATATGTATTTGGAGGATTACCAATTGTACTTATTTTCGGAGGAGGATTAATTGGCGGAGCTGCAGGCGGCGTAGCAACTGTACTTAATTATACCATATTTAGAGAAGAAGCTCCTGTGGCGAATAAATACATAAAAGTACTGGGTGTAAATATTTTATGTTGCCTTTTATATTTTTTTGCTATTGGTTTTATATATAATTTAATTCACTAATTAATTACCTCTCAGAAAATTCCTGAGAGGTATTTTTATTTTCTGTTGTTTTTAAAATAAATTACATTTGCTGATACAACCTATACAGCAATTTAAAGCTAAATTTTTTAAACACCAATTGAAAAAACAATCAGAATATTTTCTTGATAAAGAATATAATGCGATTATTTACGCCCAAGATGATCTTAATTTTAAAGAATTCGAATGCTGCGTTTTTAATAACTGTAACTTTTCTGCCTGCACTTTTTTAGCCGTAACTTTTATCGATTGTACTTTTAACGATTGTATTTTTAGCGAAGCCAAAATTAATTATGTCGCTTTCAGAGGTGTCACTTTTTATCACTGTGAAATAAAAGAAGTTAATTTTGCGATGTGTGATAAATTGATTTTTGAAGTCCACTTTTACGATTGTGTTCTCGACTTTTCTAAATTCTATACTTTAAAACTAAAAGGAACAACTTTTAACAGCTGCAGTCTTATAGCTGTAGATTTTATGGCAAGCAGATCTAACAAACGTGCTTTTCGATAGTTGCGATCTGTACCGTTCAGAGTTTAATAAAGCAATTGCCAATAAAGCCGATTTTAAAACGAGTTATAATTATACAATTGATCCATCGAAAACGAAACTTAAGAAAGCTGTTTTTTCTCTGAATGAAGTAAAAGGGTTATTGTTTAAGCATGATGTAATTGTAACGTAGGTTCTAATAAATAGACGCGGATGACACCGATTTGCTTTGCAAGACACGGATCTAAACGGATTTAATTTTTTCAAATTATGATAAAAAATCAGTTTCATCTGCGCTTTAACAAAGCAAATCGGTGTCATCCGCATTCTGTTCTGTCATAGCTTTTTCCCAGAAGTTGTTTTGAATTATTTTTAAAGCCATTTTTTATCAGATTAACAAATATTTCATATACCCTTTTTAATATCTTTTAATAATTAATTTAAATATATTTCACGGTTTTAAATTCATTTAATATATTTTTGACACGACTAAACCATATTTAACAATAAAAATGGCAGAACTAGAAGTAATTAAACATACCAAAAAAATGCACGAAATAGCAACAGACAAAAAACATACTTTTGTAGAAAAAATCAAAGAGATTGGTTTAGAAATTTTCATTATTGTTTTTGCTGTTTCTTTATCGATCTGGCTTCACGGATGGAGCGAACACAGACACGAACAAGAACAGGTTAAAAAGTTTTTGCTTGGATTAAAATCTGATATTCAAAGTGATGTTGATGACAGCAAAACGATCATTAAACAATATCAAGACTTTGGAAAAGTATACACTTCACTTAGTAATTTAGATAAAAACAATCCTTACGATCAGGAAGTTTTAAAAAAGCAACTGGCATATATTAATACAAATGTTTATTTAAGACCTAAAATTTACAGATTTAATGGTTTTGTTTCTTCAGGCCGAATTGGAAATATAGAGAATGATTCTCTTTCTTTAAATATCCTGAAATTTTATCAGGAAACACTTTCTGAAGTTAATTCATCTGAATCTGGATGGCTTTCAAATCAAAGAAAATTGCAAACTTATTTAGATGAAAATCTAATTGATCCTGAAAGTACCACAGATAATTTCAGGGTTTTAACAACGCCAAAAGGTAAAAAACTGGCAAAAAATCTTATTCCGTGGAATCAGATTTACGAGCGTTACAATAATTTGATTAAATCTGGAGAAGTTATTATTAAACAGATTGATGAAGAATATGATTTGAAATAATATTGTTTGATTGAATAAAAAAAATGCCAGTTAAAAAACTGGCATTTTTTTATTTTAATCACCAATAAAATGGTTCAACACACAGTTTGTCATTTCGACGAAGGAAAATTCTCCACAAGTAACTCCGCATAGAAAAGCTGTCCAATCTTTGTAGAGTTTCTTACGAAGATTTCTCCGTCGTCGAAATGACAAGACTACTTATAAATTTAATCTTGTATTTTCTTCTCCATCACATAATCCTCCATTAAATACCCATTGCCAATTTCTATATCAACTGTTTCCTTAATTTCGAAACCAAGCTTTTTATAGAAATTTAATGCCGTATTAAAACGGTTTACATTTAATAAAAGAGCTTTCGAATTGTTTTCTAAAGCTAATTTTTCAATCGATTTAAAAACTATTTTTCCGTAACCTTTTCCTTGTGTTTCCGGCAGAAGATAGATTTTATGGATTTTGGTTATAGCTTCATTTTTATAATTATGTTCGATTCCGATAAAGCCAATTGTAGATTCTGAATCTGAAATTAGATAAAATAATTGTTCTTTATTCTCAATTTGCTTTGCTAAAGCTTCTTCAGAATAAAATAAATCTAACATATAATCTAACTGTTCTTTAGTCAAGATTTCGCCGTAAGTAAGTGGCCAGGTAATATTAGTGATTTTTTGAATTGTTTTAATATCACTTAAACCTGCTTCTGAAATTGTAATCATATTCTATTTAAAAAAGTATTTTTTATTTTGTAAAAACCTGATTTTCCTGTTCGCTTACGCGGATGAAAGTCGTACGTTTAGTTAATTCTTTTAATCTGGAAGCTCCTACATAAGTGCAAGTGCTTCGAATTCCGCCTAAAATATCTAAAACAGTTTCTAGTACATTTCCTTTAAAAGGAACCTGAACCGTTTTTCCTTCGCTTGCTCGATATTCAGCCACTCCTCCTGCATGTTTATCCATGGCAGTTTTCGAACTCATTCCATAAAATTGCCTGAATTTTTGACCGTTAATTTCGATCAATTCGCCGCCGCTTTCGGCATGTCCGGCAAGCATCCCGCCTAACATAACAAAATCGGCTCCGGCTCCAAAAGCTTTGGCTACGTCGCCAGGTGTGCTGCAGCCGCCATCGCTTATAATATGTCCGCCTAATCCGTGAGCTGCATCCGCACATTCTATAATGGCAGATAATTGAGGATATCCAACACCTGTTTTTACGCGAGTTGTGCACACCGAACCAGGGCCAATTCCAACTTTTACGATATCTGCTCCCGCCAGAAGAAGTTCTTCGGTCATTTCTCCTGTTACTACATTTCCGGCAATTATTATTTTATCGGGATATTGTTGTCTTGTTTGTTGTAAAAACTGAACAAAATGTTCTGAATATCCGTTTGCCACATCAATACAAATGAATTTTAATAACGGATTTGCCGTTATTATTTTTCCGATTTTCTCAAAATCTTCCTTACCGGTTCCCGTGCTTACTGCAATATGATCATAGAAATCCGGCGTTACCTTTTTTAGGAAATTATTCCATTCTTTTAAAGTGTAATGTTTATGAATAGCTGTGAAGAGTTTTTCTTTTGCCAAAACCTCAGCCATTTCAAACGTTCCTACCGTATCCATATTTGCCGCCATGATGGGAATTCCTGTCCAATTTGCTGTGCTGTGCAAAAACTTAAAATTTTGTTCCAGATTAACCTCAGACCTGCTTTTAAGCGTTGATCTTTTGGGTCTGAACATTACATCTTTAAACCCTAATTTTAAGTCCATTTCTATTCTCATTGTGCTGAATATTGGTTACTCTCAAATATAGGGATTTTAGATTTAGAGTTTAGATTTTTTTTCCACATAGATGCGCAAAGATTTCAAAGAAATTCGCAAAGTTTAGCGGCTTGAAATTAGAAATTGAAAACCAGTATTTTCTAGCTAGAGCGCGTTTCGACTTCGCTCAACGTGAGCGAAGTTGAAGCCAACCTGAAACAAAAAGAACCTGAAACTAAATAACTATCCGTGAATGGTTTCTCCTTTTCCGTAATTCGTAATAATCGATTCTTCAAAAGCGAGCCATTCTCTCCAGCGTTTTTCCACGTCAATTCCCGTTCCGTATTTTCTCGCGTATGTAATAAATGTAGTGTAATGACCAGCCTCGCTTTCCATTAATTCTCTGTAAAAAACAGCCAGTTCTTCATCCTGAATATTTTCAGAAAGCACTTTAAAACGTTCGCAGCTTCTGGCTTCGATCATGGCAGAGAAAAGTAATCTTTCTACAAGACCTGACACACGGCTCCCGTCCCCACTTTTTTTCATGTATTGATAAAGTTCGTTTACATAATCGTCTTTACGTTCGCGACCTAATTTTAGTCCGCGTTTGATAATGATATTATGAACCTGCTCAAAATGGTCGATTTCTTCCTTAGCTAAAGCTAATAAATCCTTCACTAGATCCTGATGCTCAGAATTGTTTGTAATAATTGTAATCGCATTGGTGGCAGCCTTTTGCTCACACCAGGCGTGATCTGTGAGGATTTCTTCTATGTTTTTCTCCACAATATTGACCCATCTTGGGTCGGTTGGCAATTGTAATCTTAATACGCCCATTTTTTTTTTAGTATTATTTGTTTCAGGTTTTCTTTGTTTCAAGTTTCAGGTTCGATCCGAAACTAAAAAAGTTTAAAGTTTTGTTCTACGTTTTTTACGCGTCACAAAACTTTAAACTTGAAACTTTAAACCTGAAACTTAATTAGTATTTGAAAATCGGTCTTTCGCTCATCATTTCATTTACTTCGTTTGCTACTTCTTCGATAACATCTTCGTTTGTATGATCCGAAAGCACTTTATCAATTAAGGCTACGATAGTTTCCATATCGGCTTCAACTAATCCACGCGTTGTGATTGCAGCTGTTCCTACACGAATACCGGAAGTGATAAATGGTGATTTGTCATCAAAAGGAACCATGTTTTTATTTACTGTAATTTCTGCTTTTACTAATGCATTTTCTGCTTCTTTACCAGAAATATTTTTATTTCTTAAGTCAATAAGCATCATGTGATTATCTGTTCCGCCAGAAATAATTTTATAATCTCTTTTTACAAAGGCATCTGCCATTGCGTTCGCATTTTTCTGTAATTGCATTGCATATGCAAAGAATTCATCTTTAAGCGCTTCTCCAAATGCAACTGCCTTAGCAGCGATAATGTGCATTAACGGTCCACCTTGATTTCCTGGAAAAACAGCTAAATCTAATAAAGAAGACATCATTCTGATTTCCCCTTTTGGCGTTTTTAAACCTTGTGGGTTTTCAAAATCCTTACCCATAAGAATCAAACCTCCACGCGGTCCTCTTAATGTTTTGTGAGTTGTTGTAGAAACAATATGGCAATGTGGAATTGGATCATTCATTAAACCTTTTGCAATTAAACCTGCCGGGTGCGAAATATCAGCAAATAAGATTGCTCCTACACTATCTGCGATTTGTCTGAAACGTGCAAAATCCATATCGCGGGAATAAGCAGATGCTCCTGCGATAATTAATTTAGGCTGCTCTTTTGTTGCAATTTCCTGAATTTTATCATAATCTAGACGACCTGTTTCTGCATCTACACCATAAAAAACCGGACGGTATAAACGACCTGAGAAATTTACAGGAGAACCGTGAGTCAGGTGGCCACCGTGAGATAAATCGAAGCCTAAAATAGTATCACCAGGATTTAAACAAGCATGATAAACTGCTGTATTGGCCTGAGAACCAGAGTGAGGCTGTACGTTTGCATATTCAGCACCAAATAATTCTTTAGCTCTGTCAATTGCAATTTGCTCGATAACGTCAACTACTTCGCAACCGCCGTAGTATCTTTTGCCCGGATAACCCTCGGCATATTTATTAGTCAAAACAGACCCAGCTGCCTGCATTACTTCATCACTTACAAAATTCTCAGAAGCAATAAGTTCTAGTCCGTGAATTTGTCTTTCTTTCTCCTCTTGGATAAGATTAAAAATTTGTTCGTCGCGTTGCATTTTTTTGTTTTTCGTTAATTTCACGCAAAAATACAAAAAAACGTTTGTCAAACTGCTAGATTATGATATATTTGACATGTAATTTTTCAACAAACAATTAACATTCAACATGCCTATAACCGCCAACGATACAAGTAGAAAATCATGGTTAGAAGTGCCTCATAATAGTGACTTCCCCATTCAGAATATCCCTTTCGGCGTGTTTCTTACTAAAGAAAATGTCGTTACGGTAGGAACCCGAATTGGCGATTATGCTATAGATTTAGGGGCTTTACAACAATTAAACTATTTTGAAGGAATAGAATTAACAGACGATATGTTTATGCAGGATACGCTAAATGATTTTATTTCTGACGGAAAAAAAACATGGCGCCTTGTTCGTAATCGTATTGCCGATATTTTTGACGAAAACAATCCGCAGCTTAGGGATTCAACAAAAGACAGAGATATTGTTATATTTAATATCGAAGATATAGAAATGCAATTGCCGGTTCTAATTGGCGATTATACCGACTTTTATTCCAGTAAAGAACATGCTACTAATGTTGGCAAAATGTTCCGTGATCCGGAAAATGCGCTGTTACCAAACTGGCTTCATGTGCCGGTTGGCTATCATGGCAGAAGCTCTACCATTGTACCTTCTGGTATTCCGGTACACAGACCAATGGGACAAACGTTGCCTGCTGGTCACGAAACGCCCGTTTTTGGTGCCTCAAGATTAGTAGACTTTGAATTGGAAACTGCTTTTATTACTACAGATGTAAACGTTATGGGAGAAAATATCCCAACTTATGAAGCAGAAGAATATATTTTTGGTATGGTTTTACTGAATGACTGGAGCGCACGTGATATCCAGAAATGGGAATATGTGCCACTGGGACCATTCTTAGCCAAAAACTTCGCTACTTCTATTTCTCCATGGATTGTTACTATGGATGCGTTAGAGCCGTTTAGAACAAAAGGTCCAAAACAAGATCCTACTCCACTTCCGTATTTACAGACAAAAGGAAAGAAGGCTTTTGATATTCATTTAGAAGTTTCAATAAAACCGGAAGATCAGGAAGAAACTGTAATTTCTAAATCTAATTTTAAATATTTATACTGGTCAATGAGTCAGCAATTGGCACACCATACATCTAACGGGTGTCGTGTAAATTCTGGTGATATGATGGGTTCAGGGACCATTTCTGGTCCAACTCCCGATAGTTTTGGTTCGATGTTAGAATTAACATGGGGCGGGAAAAATCCGTTAAAATTAAATGACGGAAGCGAACGTAAATTTATTGAAGATAATGACACGGTAATTATTCGCGGTTTCTGCGAAAATGCAGAAGTAAGAATTGGATTTGGAGAAGTATGCAGTCAATTGTTACCTCCCTATATCAGACCGTGAAGAACGAATAAAATTGATTAATTGTTATTTATAACCATAAAAAAAGCTTGTTAGTAATGTTCTAACAAGCTTTTTATTTTTTCATAATATTTGAATTATTTCACACAGATTTAAAAAGATTTGAGCAAATACTGAGATCATTAAATACGCTCAAATCGCCGCGAAACAATAAACAAACTTTGTGACTTTGTGTCTTCGTTGCAATAATTACGCCGGAATCTGCTGGCTTAAACAATGCAATGTTCCGAATCCCCAAATAAAATCGATACAGCTTATACCAATCACTTCACGATCAGGGAAACATTCTGATAAAATATTCAAAGCCACCCGGTCGTTACTGTCATTGAATGTTGGTACTAAAACGCAATTATTAAGTATTAAAAAGTTAGCATAACTTGCCGGTAAGCGTAAATCCTCAAAATCGACACGTTTTGGCATTGGCAAGGCTACAATTACGGGAGATTTTCCATTTTCTAACTTTGCATTTTGAAGACGTTTCAAATTATCCTGTAAAGGTTTGTAGTTCGAGTCGTTTTTATCTGTCTCTACAATTGTTACAATCGTATCTTCATTTACAAATCGGCACAAATCATCAATATGTCCATGAGTGTCATCGCCTTCAATTCCGTCTCCGAGCCAGATTACATTCGTTACTCCGAGATATTCTTTAAAAACAGCTTCATAATCTTCTTTCGTAAAACCGGGATTTCTAACCTGCGTGGTAGGATGCATCAAACATTCTTCAGAAGTTAGCAAAGTCCCTTTTCCATTGACATCAATTGCTCCTCCTTCTACAATTACAGGCTTTCCCTTATACATAACCTGCGTCAGGGGAATATCTATAAAATCGGCCACTTTTCCCGGAACAAATTTGTCTAACTGATAGTTTTTGTATTTCGCCCAGCCATTAAAATTAAAATTTAAAGCTTCTCTTTTTGAACCATTTTTTACGATAATGGGTCCCGAATCGCGCATCCAGCTCCTATTTGTTTTATGAATAATAAAAGAAATATTTGGCATATTAACCCGCGCCATTTCCAGCATCGTGGCAACTTTGTCTTTAAGTTTATCGTCTGCTACAAGCAAAAAAACAGTTTCAAAAGTGGCTACTTTTTTTATAAATTCTACAAAAGCCCATTGCACGGCTTCGTATTTTCCCGGCCAATCATTTCCGTTATGCGGAAAACACAATACAATTCCCTGTTGTTTTTCCCATTCTGCCGGAAACCTTCTATTATTTGTTGACATAAATATGTTCTTATTTAGAGAATGCAAAGATAAACATTCGCAAGGACTATGAAAATTTATAAAGCAATTCAAAACTTCAGCAGATGTATCTTTTAGAAATTAAGTTAAAGATTAAATAATGAATCCTTAATGTTCAACATAAAACCTCCCACTATTTTTGGCACAACTAAAAACTAACACATGAAAAAAATATCAATCTCATTATTGGCACTGCTTTCTATTTTGGCTGGCTGTAATAATGAAGACAACTCAAACACGCAACCTGAAGTAGTTGCAAACGAGAATCCTGCCACATTTAAAGAAATTGGCTCTATCACAATTGGCGGAGAAGCTGCTGCAGAAATTTCTGCGTACTGCGAAAAAACAAAGCGACTTTTTACTGTAAATAATAGTGGTGTAAACCAAATTGATGTTATTGATATTAGCGATCCGACAAAACCGGTTAAAATTGGAAAAATTGATTTAGCTGCCTACGAAGGAGCTGCAAACAGCGTATCTGTTTTTGATGGTAAACTCGCTGTGGCTTTAGAATCAACTGTAAACAAACAAGGAAATGGGAAAGTAGTCGTTTTTAATACTTCTGATTACACTTTAATTAAACAGGTTACAGTTGGTGCTTTACCTGATATGGTAACCTTTTCTCCGGATGGCAAATATATTATGACCGCTAATGAAGGAGAACCAAGTACCGACTATTTACTAGATCCAAACGGTACTATTTCGATTATTGATACTGCTACTTTCTCTGTAACGACTTTAGATTTCGCTTCCTTCAGCGGACAGGCAGCCGCATTGGCAAAAGACGGATTCAGAATTTCGAAATTTGCCAAGAGTTTTGCTCAGGATATTGAACCGGAATACATTACAATTTCTGACGATTCTAAAACCGCCTGGGTTACTTTACAGGAAAACAATGGGGTAGCAAAAGTTGATATTGCTTCTAAAACCATAACTGCTATATATCCTTTAGGTTTAAAAGATTACAATAATGCCGAAAACGCAATTGATGTAAGTGACAGTGATAATAAAATTGCTTTTAATCCATGGAAAGTAAAGGGTCTTTATATGCCAGATGCAATAAGTCATTTTTCTATGAATAATGTTCCTTATTTTGTAACTGCAAATGAAGGAGATGCAAGAGAATACAATGCCTACTCTGACGTTAAACGTATGAAAAGCATGCAATTGGACGCCATTGCTTTTCCGGATGCTGCTACTTTAAAATTGGATGCTAATTTGGGAAGGCTTAATCTGGTTACCGATATGGGAGATACTGACGGAGACGGAGATCTTGACGAACTGGTAAGTTTTGGGGCACGATCATTTTCTATATGGAACGGCAATACCGGAAAAATTGTTTATGACAGTAAAAATGACATAGATAAAAAAACAAATGAATTAGGTACTTATGACGATAAAAGAAGTGATGACAAAGGATCTGAACCTGAAGCTGTATATGTTACAAAAATGGGAAATCAGAACATTTTATTTGTCGGACTTGAAAGATCTGATGCCTTTATGACGTATGATGTGACAAATCCTGCAGCGCCGCAATACCTGCAAACGGTAAAAACAGGCGATGCACCAGAAGGACTATTATTTATTCCAGCCTCAAAAAGTCCGACTAAGAGAAGCTTGCTAGTTGTAAGCAGTGAGGGTGACGGAACTGTTAAAATCTTTCAGCCAGACCTGAAATAATAAACTATAAAAATTACAAAATGGGACAAAATGTGAATTTGTCCTTTTTTTTTTGCTTTCTATTGTGCTTATTTTAACGTATTTACACAATTAAAAGCCAAAAGATGGAAATTATGTAACGGCATATACAACACATTCTGGAATTCGACGTCTAATTTTGTTCTCAGTTAAAATAAAAAACAATTTAATTTTTGATAACATGAAAAAGAAATTAGTATCAGTATCCTTATTATTACTATCATTTGCCGCAGGCGCACAAAATATGGCTACCACGTCTACAGTGTCTACTACACCTAGTACAAGCCAGGAATTCAACAAATGGTCTATTGAACTTAATGGTGGTGTAAATAAACCAACAAGAACAATGACTCCTGGTTACGCTACAGAAACTGCAAACTTCTTTCACGGAGATTTAGGTGTAAGATATATGTTTAGTCCAAAATTTGGTTTAAAATTAGACGTTGGTTACGATCAGTTTAAAGAGAAAAAAAATACTCCTGATTTTGAAAGCAGATATGTTAGAGCAAGTTTGCAAGGGGTAATAAACGTAGGTCGTGCTTTAAATTTTGAAACCTGGACAAACACAATTGGAATTTTAGCTCATGGTGGTTTTGGGGTTGGTCAAATTAGTACTGAAACTGGTTTTGGAGGACAAGATTATGTTGCACACGGAATTGCTGGTTTAACTGGACAAATTAGATTAAGTAACAGAGTTGCGTTAACTGGTGACCTTACAGGAATCGTTAACGGAAGACAAAACTGGAACTTTGACGGAATGGGTAATACCTCTACAGGAGCCTTTGACGGTGTATTATTAAACGCTTCTGTTGGTTTAACCTTCTACTTAGGTAAAAACGAAAAACATGCTGACTGGGTTGGTGAAGAAGACAGAATTACTGAATTGGAAAAAAGAGTGGACTTAGTTGAAACTGGTCTTTTAGATACAGATAAAGACGGAGTTGCTGATTTATACGATTTAGAACCAAATACAGTTTCTGGAGTTGCTGTTAATACAAAAGGACAATCTATTGATACAAATCAAAATGGTGTTCCTGATGAGTTAGAAAGCTACTTAGACAAAACTTATGTTAAACAAGGTAGTCAGGTTGCAAGTAACGGTACTGTTGAGCAATTAATTAACGGAGGATATGTAAATGTTTATTTCGATTTCAATTCGTCTAAACCTACAAATGCTTCCTTATCCGGAGTTGATTTCTTAGTGAAATACCTAAAAAATAATCCTGGTAAATCTGCTGATATTATTGGTTATTCTGATGAAATTGGAAGTTCTGAATACAACACAACTTTATCCAGAAAAAGAGCTGAAGCTGTTAAAGCTGTAGCAGTTAATGCTGGAATTGATGCATCAAGACTGAATGTAATTGCTAATGGAGAAGATACTTCTGTTAACAAGAATTCTAAAGAAGCACGTCAAATCGTAAGAAGAGTTACTTTCCAGGTGAAATAATTCTAATACAAATATATAGAAGGGCGGATTCAGAAATTGAATCCGCCCTTTTTTTTATAAAACTTTCCAAACAAAAAAGGACAAAATTTGCATTTTGTCCTTTTCTATATTTATTATTGATAAATTATTTATCGATTGCTCTTTTGGTAATATCTTCAAAAGCATCAATTCTTCTGTCTCTGAAAAATGGCCAGTTTTGACGAACATTTTCCTGTAAATCCAAATCAACTTCTGCAATTAATATTTCTTCTTTATCGTGAGAAGCCTGAGCTAAAATTTCTCCTTGCGGTCCTGCTATAAAAGAAGCTCCCCAGAACTGAATTCCTTCTGTTCCTTCAATGTATTTTTCTAAACCAATTCTGTTTGCGGCAGCCACAAAAACTCCGTTTGCAACAGCGTGACCTTTCATTACATTCATCCAGGCACCATATTGATTTTCGCCGTATTGCTCTTTTTCCTTCGGATGCCAACCAATTGCTGTTGGATAAAATAAAACTTCTGCACCTTTAAGCGCTGTAATACGAGCTGCTTCAGGATACCATTGATCCCAACAGATTAAAGTTCCTACAGTTCCTTTTTTAGTTTCAATAGCCTTAAAACCTAAATCACCCGGCGTAAAATAGAATTTCTCATAAAAATGAGGATCATCCGGAATATGCATTTTTCTGTACAAACCAGCTTCTGTTCCGTCTGCATCTATAATATACGCACTGTTGTGATAAATTCCAGCCATTCTTTTTTCAAAGAAAGGAACAATAATTACAACACCCAGTTCTTTTGCCAGTGCACTAAATGCTATAAATGAAGTACTGTACAATGGCTCCGCTAATGCAAAGTTATCTACATCTTCACTCTGACAGAAATAATGACTGCTATATAATTCCGGAAGCAGGATTACCTCTGCGCCCTGATTTGCAGCGTCTTTTACCCAGCTGATACATTTTTTAAGATTATTTTCGGCATTGTCATTCAGATTTAACTGAATAACAGATATTTTATATTTTCTTTTCGGCATGACATAAAATTTAGAGTGCAAAAATAGTAAATTTTGAAGGAATGTCAAAGTTTTACATTTTCGCAAAAAAGTCAACAGACATTATTTTAGGTTAGTAAATTCGTCCAATTGAGAAGTAACATTCTCAATTAATTCTTCTTCCTTATAAAATTTACTATTAAAAATAAAACCTAAATGATAACTAATACAATCTTCCGGAATCTTATATTGAAAATTTATCTTGGAAAACATATTTGTTTTAGAATTCAAATACCACTTATCAAATAGTCTTTTTCTAAAATCTTGTTTATAATCGACTACATCACAAACATAATTTAATATTATATTCGGATTTGCATCAAAGTATTTGTTTATGATATTAATTATTGTAATCTCAATATTTGGATCATTAAAAAATTTTTGATTGTCTGCCTCATAAAAATCAACAAAAAATAAATTTCGAAAATATTCATTTTCAAAATCTATCTTTCTAAAACTAACAAAATACTTTAAATTATATTTTGTTGTAAAATAAAAAAGAGGGCATAAACCCTCTTCTGAAATATACTGATACATTAAGAAATGACTTTTTATTTTTTCATTGCTCTAGCTAAAACCTCTTTTCGATGTTCTTCTTTTAAATCAACCATTTTTTTTAAAACAGAAATTGTTTTTGAATTTGGCTTTATGATTATTGTCTTCTGCATATTGTTTTTGATTGGTATGCAAATGTAAGAAAAAAAACTTACAAAAAGTATTTTAACGAATTCGAACTATTTAACTAATGACATTTCTTGCATTAATTTTTAAAAATATTTTCCATCAGCTTTAAAACTAAAACTCTGTAAAATAGCTTTCAACCTTAAAAATATCAAAGAAAAAAGCTGTTATTCTATTACAACTTTCTGAGTTATAAATTCTGTTTCTGATTTTTTGAATTTGATTTCAAAAGTTCCTTTTGCGGCAGATTTAAATTTATAAATTGTCTTTTTTGGTTCCGGAACCTGTTGTGTGCAAACGCCGGTTGGATATTTTGCAATTACCTGCAATCCTTTTACAGCACCAATAGTTACCTCAGAGATTTTCTCAAATTCTCCGCAAGCATTATCCAGGACAAATGTAACTTCGTAGCTTAATTCGTCATTTACTTTCCCCGTCGCTGGTCCTTTAACTTCTGTTACTAATGCTGGCTTTTCAGTTTGTGGAGCAGTTTTTTCGTCATCATCATTACTGCATGAAACAAATGCAATTGATAAAAATAATACTACCAAAACCGATTTTAATCTAAAACTTTTCATATAAAATAATAATTAATTGTTAATTACTATGAAGATGCAGTTTCGTTGCAATGGTTGCTTAAATAAAATGTTAAAAAATTACATTTAATATTTAAGGAATTATAAATCAAGAACTTATTTATTTAAAAAAAATATTTATTACCATTATTTCTTTTAAAATTAAGTTTCTGGTTTATCTCAGGCAACATCTAAACAAAAAAAAAAAAACATCAGCTGTAAACTGATGTTTTAAATTGAAAGTATATTTTGATTGACTTTTAAACCGTTTTCTTTTTGAAGATTTTCTTGAAAAGATTTACAAAACCCAAAACGATACAACCTAATACGAGACCAATTACAAATTCTTTGAGAATGGAAGGCAGCTTAATACTTGGAACATAATGGTGGAAAAACGGGATGTAGTGTACAAAAATTCCTCCCGCAACAAGCAACAAAGCAATTGTACCCACAACAGTTAGACCTTTTATAACCAACGGAAGCGCTTTTACTAAAATATTTCCAATAAATCTGGAAATGCTTTTTTCGTTTTTACTGAATTTAATCAGTTTATAGCCAGCTTCATCCATTCTAACAATTAGAGCCACTATACCATAAACCCCAATTGTAGCAATTAAGGCAATTATAGAAGTAACGATAATCTGCTGTGTAAGCGGTTCTTCAATTACGGTTCCAAGTGCAATGATGACAATCTCAACAGACAAAATAAAATCAGTTATAATGGCCGATTTTATCTTTCCTTTCTCCATTTCAAGAATTTGTTCCTCAGTAAAATTTTCCTGAGTTATTCCTTCTGATTCATCATGTTTATGGGGAAAAATAAATTCGTAAATTTTCTCAGCTCCTTCGTAAGCCAGAAAAAGTCCGCCTAAAACAAGAATAACAATAATTGCAACCGGCAGAAAAGCACTAAGTAAAAATGCAATTGGCAAAATAATGATTTTATTAAGCAAAGAACCCTTGCTGATTGCCCACAAAACGGGAAGTTCCCTGGATGATGCAAAACCCGAAGCTTTTTCGGCATTTACTGCAAGATCATCGCCAAGAATCCCGGCTGTTTTTTTTGCTGCAATTTTACTCATTACTGCAACATCATCCATAATTGCTGCGATATCATCTAATAGAACGAAAAAACCTGAAGCCATTTTTAATTTATTTTAATGATGCGAATCTATACAATTTGGCTTAATCTTCCCAATAATATCACATCAAAATTACCTTTTAAACTTTTAATTCCGCTATTTGGTTTCTAGTTACACTGTCCTAATAAAACCCATAATATAATAAAAACGATAATGGTTCCGAAGCATCCTCCGCCTAATTTTTTAGCACCGTATCCTGCAAGTAATCCTCTAAATAAATTGTTCATGATTTTTAATTTTAATTAATAATTTGCTGATTTTTATAAATTTAAAGTTGCCTATTTTTTAAAAATAGTGCGTTATATGAATCACAGCAAAAGTTTCAGAATTTACGGCAAAAAAAAAAAGCATCAGTTTTACAACTGATGCTTTTCAGGATTAACATAAAAAATAATTAGTGTGCAGTCTGGTTTCTAAAAACCAGTTTGCCATCAAAAGCATCTAATAAAATGATACTTTCTGTCGTAATATTTCCTGCCAGAATCTCTTTTGACAATTGATTTAGTACTTCTCTCTGCACAACTCGTTTTACAGGTCTTGCTCCAAATTGAGGATCATAACCTTTGTCTGACAAGTAAGCAATAGCTTCCGGAGTTGCATCCATTGTAATGCCCTGCAGTGCCAGCATTTTCGTAACGCTTTTGAGTTGTAAGCTTACAATTCTTGAAATATTATCTACCGTAAGAGGTGTAAACATTACAATTTCATCGATACGGTTTATGAATTCCGGACGAACAGTTTGTTTCAACAATCCTAAAACTTCGTTTTTAGCTGCTTCTGTGGCTGCTTCTACTCCGCCCTTCAGGTTTTCAAATTTTTCCTGTATGATCTGACTTCCCATATTAGAGGTCATAATAATAATTGTATTTTTAAAATCGGCAAGACGTCCTTTGTTATCTGTCAATCGGCCTTCATCCAAAACCTGCAATAAAATATTAAAAGTATCAGGATGTGCTTTTTCGATCTCATCCAGTAAAATCACAGAATAAGGTTTTCTTCGAACTGCTTCCGTCAATTGTCCACCTTCATCATAACCTACATACCCTGGAGGCGCACCAACCAGACGGCTCACGCTGTGACGTTCCTGATATTCACTCATATCGATACGGGTCATGGCATTTTCATCATCAAAAAGGTATTCGGCCAATGCTTTTGCTAATTCAGTTTTACCCACTCCGGTTGTTCCTAAAAATAAAAATGTTCCAACAGGTTTTTTCATATCCTGTAAACCTGCGCGGCTTCTTCTAACGGCATCACTTACCGCTTCGATAGCTTCTTCCTGACCTACAACACGTTTGTGCAACTCATCTTCTAAATGCAGCAGTTTTTCTCTTTCTGTCTGAAGCATTTTTGTTACCGGAATTCCGGTCCATTTGGCTACAACTTCTGCAATATCCTCACGGGTAACTTCTTCTTTAATTAAGGAATTACCTTGTTGAAATTCCTGCAATTGTTTTTGTAACCCTTCCTGACGTTCCTGCGCTTCCTTTATTTTTCCGTAACGAATCTCAGCTACTTTTCCGTAATCACCATCGCGTTCTGCACGCTCTGCTTCATATTTAAAATCTTCAATTTCGTGTTTTACAGCCTGGATTCCGTCCACAATATCTTTTTCAGATTTCCATTTGGCATAGATCTCATTGCGTTCTTCTTTAAGATTTGCCAGATCCATGTGAAGAATTTTTAATTTACTTTCTTCTTTTTCACGTTTTATGGCTTCAATCTCAATTTCCAACTGCATAATCTTACGATCCAGAACATCCAGTTCCTCTGGTTTAGAATTGATTTCCATTCGCAATTTAGAAGCTGCCTCATCCATTAAGTCGATTGCCTTGTCCGGTAAAAAACGATTGGTAATATATCTTTGAGAAAGTTCCACTGCGGCAATAATGGCCTCATCTTTAATCTGAACTTTGTGGTGTGTTTCGTATTTCTCTTTAATTCCACGCAAAATCGACACAGCACTTTCAGTATCCGGTTCGTCAATCAGAACTTTTTGAAAACGTCTTTCCAGCGCTTTGTCTTTTTCAAAATATTTTTGATATTCATCTAAAGTCGTTGCCCCAATAGCTCGTAACTCTCCACGTGCCAGAGCTGGTTTTAAGATGTTAGCCGCATCCATGGCTCCTTCTCCTCCACCTGCACCAACAAGCGTATGAATTTCATCAATAAAAAGAACAATATCACCTTCTGCCGCGGTAACTTCTTTTACAACCGATTTTAAACGCTCTTCAAATTCTCCTTTAAACTTTGCTCCGGCGATCAAAGCTCCCATATCCAGTGAGAAAACGATTTTATCCTTTAAGTTTTCAGGAACGTCGCCGTCTACAATTCTATGCGCCAAACCTTCTGCGATTGCTGTTTTACCAACACCAGGCTCACCAATTAACATTGGGTTGTTTTTGGTTCTTCGGGTTAAAATCTGTAAAACACGACGAATTTCCTCGTCACGGCCAATAACCGGATCTAATTTTCCTGTTCTGGCTAATTCGTTTAAGTTTTTAGCATATTTATTTAGCGAATTATACGTTTCTTCTGCTGAAGCCGAAGTTACTCTTTCACCTTTTCTTAATTCTTCAATGGCAGCTTTCAGCCCTTTTCCTGTAACTCCCTGATCTTTTAAGATTTGAGAAACTTTACTTTTTGAGTCAAAAATTGCCAGGATCAAATGTTCGATAGAAACGTATTCGTCGTTCATTTTTTGCGCAATAATCTCTGCTTCATTCAATGCTTTATTTGCATCTCTTGAAAGTAAAATATCACCGCCCGAAACTTTTGGAAAGCTCTGAATTGTTGCATCGAGAAGTTGCAAAAACAACGGCACATTCACATTTAATTTTTTTAATATAAAAGGCGCAACGTTTTCATCAACTTCAAAAATTGCCTTGAAAATATGTTCATTTTCAATTTGCTGCTGACCATTTCGCTGTGCTAATTGCTGCGACAACTGTATGGCTTCCTGCGATTTAATGGTAAACTTATTTATATTCATATCTTTTTGATTTATGATTGATTATCTTTAATTACTTATTAGATTAAAGTTACAATTTATTGAGCTACATTTTTTCGTCAATTATTCTAACTTTGTACCAATAGACAAAAGATATTCCACACTAATAAAACAGACAAAATGGCATTTAAAGTTGTTTTCATACACTTTAAAAATGTCAAAAAGTCATAAATCAAGACAATATGAGTTTTTTTAATTCAATATTTGGAAGTTCTGAAAATTCAGAAACCCCAAAAAGTAATGTAAACTGGACAGAATTAACAGATGTACTTCAACTAGCAGAAATACAGGCCATTTCCGCTGAAAAACCTGTTGTTATATTTAAGCACAGTACAAGATGCAGCATCAGCCGAATGGCTTTGAAACAATTTGAAAGAGAATATGATCTTACAGATGTTGTAGATGCCTATTTCCTGGATTTAATTGCACATCGTGATGTTTCTAATGAAATTGCAAGCAGATTTGGTGTGTATCACGAATCGCCACAATTGATTTTAATCAAAAATGGAAAAGCAGTTTACAATGCATCGCACAGTGAAATCGATGCACATGCATTGAAAAGTAAAGTTTAAAAGTTATGGAATTATGGGTTATGAACTATAAGCAATTTCGACAGCGTTCATAACTCATAATGCTTAAAAATTTCCTTCGGATCCTCCCCCACTAAAACCGCCTCCTCCAAATTCCATTGGCGAAGTTTCGGGTTTTACTTCTGGTTTCATTCCAAAGGCTGAAGCCACAATTAGGGCTTCGGCATTTAAAAGAGCTTCTGAGTGATTGATTCGGTCTGGCCTGAATGTCAAACCACTTTCTTTTTCTTTTAAATTTTTTATTGAAAAATAAGCTATTCCAAATAAAATAATACCACCAAAAGTTAAAGCGACTTCAATTGGTAATACGGAATAATAAAAACGTATGGTATAAATTGAAAATGCTATTGCTAAAAAACTGATCCAAAGCATGATTCTGTCTTTGGTTTTTAAAGCCTGAAACAGATAAATTAAGGGAACGATGAATGTAAATATATAAAAGAAATATGCAAAAGGTATATCGCTTCCGGGTTTAACATCTGTTCCTAAAAGTTCTACAGAAAGTTCCCGTACAATTAAATAATTACAGGAAAAATAAAACAGAATTAAACAAAAACTATTGGCTAAAAGCAGTCCGTTGTAATAATAGATTACCCTTAAATGCTTTATTTTTTCTTTTGTGAAAAAATAAAAAACCGCTGCAAAAATCATTGTTACAAATGGTAAAATTGCTTTCCCAATCTGACCAAATTCGAACATTCCAAAAAACAGCAAAGCCGAAACTGCCAGACAAAAAACCAACATGGCCCATAAATAGAGATATCTTAAAAACATAAACATTGATCCGGCTGCAAGAAACAAGGCGATCACAATTTCATAGCCGTCAGTTGTAATGCCGACAGCAACACCAAGATTTAAAAGTGCTCCCAAGATAAAAGCATCATCTAACCCGTGGTTGTGATAATTCTGCTTAGCAAGTAATTCAGCTCCGACAAAGCCCACTATTGCAAAAAGATAGCAACAGATTTCAAAGAATACATTTTCACCACTTAATCCCAGCAAGGAAATAGTACCACAAATTGAGGAATACAGAAAAGATCCTAACAAAAAGAACCCCAGTCTAACTAAAATATTATGTTGACTTTTTAAAACAGGCAATTCTTTTTCAATTAATTTTTTTTGCTCCTTGCTAATAAATCCGCCTTTATATAGAGTATCTGCTTCGTCATTTAAAGCTTCATTATCTAGTAATTGTTTATTGAATACAATCATATTGCAATTTCCTTATGGAAGTTTTTAATCAGTTTAATAAATAATATAATGGATCCGACGAAGTAAATCGGAAGTCCTAGTATAATCAGTGTAAATAACTCTGAAAAATCAATATTTTCAAAAATTCTAAACACCAATATATTTCCCCCAACGTAAGCATATATAATCATGAATACATACAATGACATTGCCTTATAATCATAACTTGCCTTATAAAAATAATAGGTCGAAGCTCCTAAAACAACTGCAAAAATCATCCCGATAAAAATATCATAATTGAGAAGGTTGCTTATGGCGGCAATACTAATAATATGCAGTGCAAAAGTGAGGAAAATTAATCCAAAGTGTGTCTTAAGCGAAATTTTACGAGAATAAATAGTCCACAAAATTAACAGAACGCCCAGGATTACGGCTGAATAACTCAGGCTCTGACTGGCATAAAAATCATTATTTCCTAATAAGGTTTGTGGCGTAACAGAGAGTCCGACGTACGCTGCCAGTCCCGTAATTGCAATAGTCAACACACTCTTATTGTCAAAATAATACGCACAAAAGAAACTGACGATTGTGGGAACCAGTGTTGCCAAACCATAATGTTCTCCAAAAGGCTTGTATTGAAACTGAAGATAACCAATAAAAATACAGGTTAATATATTACCGGCCAAAACCAGATATTCTATAACAGGATGTTCGAATTTTGTTTCTTCTTTCTCGAAACCTTTAGAATGTTTAAAGCAATAAAAAAAGCAAACCGCAATGACAATTAGTAACAGAGAAAGAATGGCTATATGCCCAATTGTATCGATATTATCATAGATTAAAATTCCAATTCCCGATGTAAAAAGAATGACAGAAAGGTACAAAAAGAGCTTTAATTCGGCATTTAACGAAAATATCTGAAGACTTTTGTAAGTCTGAATTTCGTTAAACTGATTTTCTGTGATCAAACCTTTTTCAAAAAGATCTTTACTAGCCTGCTCGCTAAATTTTTTCATTGGCACATAAATTGGTGTATTCAAATATAAGTGTTTTATGATCAAAATACATTCTTAGTGTTTTCTAATTTCTATTTTATTCTTTTAAAAAGAGGAATTGAAAAATAAAATTAAAGTAGTTCAGAAGAAATACTAAAAACACTTGTTTTTCAAAACTGTAGATCATAAATCAAAATATTAATTTGAAATTATTTATATTATTATAAATTTGTGCAATCGATTACATTAACTATCAAACCCAAAAAATGTTTAAATGAAAATTAAATTATTATTAATTACATGGCTCGTTCCACTCTCCTGTCTTTTTTCTCAAAATTATAATATGAATAAACCAGAAGGATTTGGCGCTGCTGCGACCGGAGGTGGAGACACTCCTTCTGTAACAGTATCTTCCTGGGGAGAATTGACCGCACAATTAAAATCTGCCTCTCCAAAGGTAATCTTAGTTTCCGGAATTATACAAGGCTCTTATACTAGTGTACTTGTAAAAAACAAAACACTCATCGGACTTCCCGGCGCTCGTTTGGTAAATACGGATCAAACCACTGCGGGTTCCGGAATTTTGAATTTAAAAGCAGGATCAGATAATATTATCATTCGAAATCTGATTTTTGAAGGACCTGGAGCGTATGATGTTGACGGACATGATAATCTTACCTCTGAAGCGACTAATTTATGGGTCGATCATTGCGAATTCCAGGACGGTATGGATGGGAATTTTGATAATAAAGGTGCCGCAGATAATGTGACGGTTTCCTGGACAAAATTTACATATCTAAAAACTCCAAAAGCTAATGGAACTGGTGGAGCAGATGATCATCGATTTAGTAATTTAATTGGTTCCGGCAAAAATGATTTCCCGGCTGACGGGCATTACAGCATTACTTTTAAAAATTGTTATTGGGCACAGGGTTGCACACAGAGAATGCCACGCGCAAGAAATGCAGAAATTCACGTTTTAAATTGTCTTTATAAAACATCAGAATCCGGTTCGGTTGCCATTGGTCTTGGAGGCGGGCAGAAAAATGCCACTTGTTACGTGGAGGCAACTGATTTTGAAGAAGTAGAAAAAGTATTTAAAGAATACATAAGCACAGATGGCGGTAAAGTAGGAATCGCTTTTGATAATTGTCACAATGGTGCTTCAAATTTTGGTGAAGAAGTTATAAAACCTAATTATAATTACAGCAAAATTTCGCTGGATAAAGTTAGAAATTCTGTATCTAATAAAACATCTGGCGCCGGCGCAACGCTTCAGGTTAGTTCTATGGGTGTAATAAGTTTTCGGTCATAAAAGCTAAAAGAGAAAAACAATAAAGCCGATTTACATCGAAATGCAAATCGGCTTTTATTTGAGTAAAAACGGCTAATAAGCGGCTTTCATTTTTTCTTTTATATTCTCTAGACACAAATTATTTATACTTCCTTCGTGTGTATGTCTGGTTTCCTTTGGAGACTTATATGTTCCGGCTTCCAATTGTTCTGCAACAGCTTTGTACGCATCTCTAAAGGGCATTCCGGCAACAACCATTTCGTTTAAAGTATCAACTGTAAACAAGTAATCGTATTTTTTATCTTCTAAAATATGGTCTTTTACGGTAATGTCTTTTATAGAAAATATAGCAATATCTAAACATGCTTTTAAATTTTGAATTGCTGGAAATAAACCTTCTTTCAATAACTGTAAATCTCTGTGATAACCACTTGGAAGGTTATTGGTAATCAAAGTAATTTCGTATGGAAGCGCCTGAATCTTATTGCATTTCCCTCTGATTAGCTCAAAAACATCCGGATTTTTCTTGTGGGGCATAATACTTGAACCTGTCGTAAGATGTGCAGGAAGACCAATAAAATCAAAATTCTGGCTCATATACAAACAAACGTCCATTGCAAATTTGGATAAGGTTGCAGCAACACTGCTCATCGCAAAAGCAACCGTTTTCTCTGCTTTTCCACGGCTCATTTGTGCCGCAACAGCATTAAACTTTAAGGTTTCAAAACCTAATTCCTGAGTCGTAAATGTTCTGTTGATTGGGAATGAACTTCCGTAACCTGCTGCAGAACCTAACGGATTCTGATCTACAACTTTTCCGGCAGCATTCAGCATGGTAATATCATCAATCAGACTTTCGGCGTAAGCAGAAAACCACATCCCGAATGAAGACGGCATCGCGATTTGCAAATGCGTATAACCCGGCAATAGTACATTTTGATGTTTTTCTGCTGATTCCATCAACAAATCAAAAAGTGTTTTTACCTGTTCTTTTAAAGCTTTTACTTCGTCTTTTAGATATAAATGAACATCTACTAAAACCTGATCATTACGAGAACGCGCGGTATGGATTTTCTTTCCGGCATCGCCTAATTTTACAGTAAGTAAATATTCTATTTTCGAATGTACATCTTCAAAACTGTCCTCGATTTCGAAATTTCCAACTACGATATCTGCAATAATATCGTTTAATGCATCAACCAAAGAAGTTGTTTCTTCTGCAGTTAATAATCCAATTTGTCCCAACATTTTGGCGTGCGCGATTGAGCCTAATACATCGTATTTTGCTAAAACTAAATCCAATTCGCGGTCGTTTCCAACGGTGAATTGTTCGATTTGTTTATCGGTTGGTATTCCTTTTTCCCAAAGTTTCATAGGTTGTGTTTTTTTTTCGCCACGAATTCACAAATTGTTTTTTCAAATCTTTGCGATTATCCTTTTCGAATTAATTCGAATTAATATTTCGTTTAGATAGTAAAAAAAACAATTTGTGAATTCGTGGCGGTTTTCTTTTTTATAATTTAAAGAAACCAGTCAATATTTTAATATAAAGATCGACTCCCTCTTCTATTTCATTAACAAAAATAAATTCGTCTGCCGAATGAGAACGCAGTGTTTCTCCAGGTCCTAATTTTAAAGACTGACAGCTTAAAACCGATTGATCTGAAAGTGTTGGCGAGCCATAAGTTGTTCTTCCTAAAGCAATTCCGGCCTGAACTAAACCGTGTGAAATTGGAATAGACGAAGCGTTTAAATGCATTGATCTTGGTGTAACTTCGGCGTTTACATTTGCTTTTACGACTTCGAGAATTTCAGTATTCGAATAACAATCCGTTACGCGGATATCAACAACCAAATCACATTCTGATGGCACAACGTTGTGCTGTTTTCCGGCACTGATCTGCGTTACTGTCATTTTTACTGGACCTAAAACCTCAGAGATTTTATCGAATTTATAGTTTTTAAACCATTCCATTACCGGAATTGATTTGTATAATGCGTTATCGTCGTTTTGATGCGCCGCGTGGCTAGCCGTTCCTTTTACCTTCACGTCAAGAACTAACAAACCTTTTTCTGCAACTGCTAATTGCATTAAAGTCGGCTCGCCTACAATCGCGCAATCTAATTCTGGTAAATGTTTTAAAACGCTGTTTAGACCGTTTTTTCCGCTGCTTTCTTCTTCGGCGGAAGCCACAATAACAATGTTGTGAGACAGGTTTTCATTTTCATAGAAATGAACAAATGTTGCCAGTAAAGAAACTAAACATCCTCCGGCATCATTGCTTCCTAATCCGAATAATTTACCGTCTTTTTCGATTGCTTTAAACGGATCGTTGGTGTATGCCTGATTTGGTTTTACCGTATCATGATGAGAATTTAGTAAAAGTGTTGGTTTATTTTCGTCAAAATATTTGTTGAAAGCCCACACATTATTGTTTTCTCTCTTAAATGGAATCTCATTTTGATGGAACCAATTTTCTATTAATAGTGCTGTTTGATCTTCTTCACTTGAAAATGAAGGAGTCTCAATCAGGTTTCTTAATAAATCAATTGCTTCTTTGGTAAGCGTTGCAATGTTTTTCATAGTATGGTTTCTTTGCCGCGAAGGCTCGAAGTCACAAAGTTTTAATTAAATCTGTAACATTTTTAATTGGCGCAAATTTATTTAAAATACCTTGTGCGCTCTATTTTTTTGCCACGAATTACACGGATTTCCACAAATTGTTTTTTTGTAACAGATTTAAAATCAAAATATTTTTTTTAATATGCAACTAAAATTATTTTCTCTTTTAACTGATAAAATTAGTGTCAATTTGTGTAATTAACGACAACATCTTTTATAATGTAATCGTCGTATGCAGAACATCAGGATTTTGAAGCATTTTGTGATGCCCTATTTTGATTTTCTGAACTCCGCGTGACAAACTATTAAAGCAATTATCTAATTTTGGAATCATTCCGGAATGGATAACTTTTTCTGCTTTTAGTTTGTTATATAATTCTTCGTTTATTTCTGTAATTACCGATGAATCGTCTTCTGAATCCTGCAAAACTCCTTGTTTTTCAAAACAATAAGTAAGCGTTACATCAAAAACTTCTGATAATGCAATTGCCAATTCGCTTGCAATTGTATCAGCATTTGTGTTTAACAATTGACCGTTTTTGTCGTGTGTGATCGCACAGAAAACAGGAACAATTCCGGTTTCTAATAATGTAGCCAGTAATTTGGTATTGACTTGTTTTACATCGCCTACAAATCCGTAATCAATTGTTGGATGATTTCTTTTTGTGGACTGAATTAAATTTCCGTCAGCTCCCGAAAATCCAATTGCATTATTGTCTTTTGCCTGCAGTTGCGCTACAATATGTTTGTTGATTTGTCCCGCATAAATCATTACCACAACATCAAGCATGGGAGCATCTGTAATGCGTCGTCCGTCAATCATTTGGGGAATCAAACCAATACTTTCAGCCATTTTAGTAGCCGATTTTCCACCTCCGTGAACTAATACTTTGTATCCTTCTATTTTAGAAAAATCAGTTAAAAATTGTTCTAATTCTGTTGGATTATCGATGATGTTTCCACCAATTTTTATTACGGATACGTTCATACTTTTAAGGTTCGGAGGTTCATAGGTGCAAAGGAACAAAGGTTTTCTAAGGCTTTTAAACCTTTGGGCCTTTGAGCCTTTGTAGCTTTGAACCTTAATTTACAATTTCTTCAAAATCTTCTGCAACACCAATTGCGCAGAATACGTTCTATTATTTGCTTGCTGAATTACGATTGAATTCTCGCTGTCCAAAACCTCATCGCTTACAATAACATTACGACGAACCGGAAGACAATGCATGAATTTTCCGTTGTTGGTTAAAGCCATTTTTTCAGCTGTAACCGTCCAAGATGGATCTGAATTGGTTACTTTTCCGTAATCGTTGAAATTACTCCAGTTTTTTACGTACACAAAATCGGCATTTTCAAAAGCTTTGTTTTGATCGTATTCGATTTGGCAGTCTTTTGTAATTTCCGGACTTAACTCATAACCTTCCGGATGTGTGATTACAAAGTCCATATCTTTTTGTAATTGCATCATTTCTACAAATGAATTGGCAACCGCCTGTGGCAAAGCTTTTGGATGCGGTGCCCACGAAAGCACTACTTTTGGTTTGTGTTTCGTTTTGAATTCTTCCATCGTAATTGCATCTGCCAAAGATTGAAGCGGGTGACGCACAGCACTTTCCATATTTACAATTGGTACTGTGGCATGTTTTAAAAATCCTGAAATAACGGTTTCTGAATAGTCTTTTTCTTTATCGTCTAAACCCGCAAAAGCACGAATGGCAATAATATCACAATATTGCGAAACTACTTCTGCTGCTTCTTTAATATGTTCTGAAGCACCCGAATTCATTACAGCTCCGTCTTCAAATTCAAGAGTCCAGCCTTCGTTGGTAAAGTTCATTACCATAACGTTCATTCCTAAATTCAAAGCCGCTTTCTGCGTACTCAAACGCGTTCTTAAACTTGGATTAAAGAATAACATTCCTAAGGTTTTATTCTTACCTAAGCTTTGATTTTTAAGCGGATTTTTTTTGATTTTAATCGCTTGGTTTACCCATTTTGATAATGAGTTGATGTCATTTATTGAGATATAGTTCATGTTTTTTTTAATTAGAAAATGTGATAATTTGGTAATTAGATAATTGTGACACTATCTAATTTTCTAATTGACTCATTATATTATTTTTGTAAATGGAATTTCGTTCTTTAATGCTTTCAAAATAAAATTATCATTTAATCCGTTGACAATCCAGGTTTCTATATGGGCTGCTTTTGCTATTCCGGCGGCTTCTATTTTTGACTGCATTCCTCCTGTTCCGTGTGAGGATTTTGATTCTCCGATTTCTTTTTCTAATAATTTTAAATCTTCAACTAATTTAATTGTCTCCGGATTTTCATTATCAATTGATTCTTTCGTATAAATCCCGTTTGTATTGGTTGCAATTATCAGAATATCAACATTTAAAAGAACTGCTGTTAATGCTGCTAATTTATCATTATCTCCAAACCGAATTTCATCTGTCGCTACAGTATCATTTTCATTGATAATCGGAATGTAATTATTTTTAACTAATACATTAATCGTATTTACAATGTTCTTTTTGGTCTGCTCTTTTTCAAAATCAGAATAAGAAAGTAAACACTGCGAAGTATTTAATCCTAGATCCTTAAAGTTTTCATTGTAAATCCGCATTAAATGAGGCTGTCCAATAGATGCCAAAGCCTGCTTTACAAAAACATCTTTATCCTGATTATCCAGCTTCACAAATTGCTTTGCCGCCGCAATTGCTCCGGAACTTACGATGATAAATTCATATTCGTCGTTTAAAGCTGCAATCTGTATTCCAAGGTCTTCAATCTTTCCCCGCGAAATATGATTGGTTTCTTTGGTTAAAGTATTACTTCCTATTTTTAATAAAATCCTTTTTTTTGCCATGTCTTTTGTTTTTGCCGCGAAGGCGCTAAGGCACTAAGTTTTTTTTTTGCCACGAATTACACTAATTACGGCTAATTTATTTAAATATAATTCGTGAGAATTAGTGTAATTTGTGGCAAACCAATTCTTAAATTCCAATTATCTAATTGACAAATTATCTAATTATCTCAATTACCTAATCTGTCCTTCTCCATAAACGTACCATTTATTCGTTACAAGATGTTGCAAACCAATAGGTCCCCGTTGATGAAGTTTATCCGTGCTTATCGCTAATTCTCCGCCCAAGCCAAATTGTCCGCCATCTGTAAATCTTGAAGAAGCATTTTGATAAACAGCTGCTGCATCAATTGATTCCATAAATTCTTTAGCAGCTTTATCGTCTTTTGTAATAATTACTGCTGAATGTCCTCCACAATATTTGTTTATTTTGTCGATTGCATTTTCTTCAGAATCAATGGTTCCGATTACGATTTTATAATCTAAAAACTCTTCGTACCAAATATCTTCATTTTGAAGTGTTTCTGTATCTTCAAAATTTTCTAAAGATTTATCCACAATAACCTCAACATTATGTTTTTTTAATGCTTCGATTAGAATTGCTGTAAAACCTTCAAAATTTGGAAGTTTAGAATCTATTAAAACTTTATCGACTGCATTACAAGCTGAAATTTTAGCTGTTTTAGCGTTTAAAATTACTTTTAAAGCCAAATCTGTATCTGCATTTTCATGAACGTAAACAAAATTATTACCGCGTCCGCTTACGATTACCGGGCAGGTTGCGTGTTCTTTTACAAACTCAATTAGTTTTTCACCGCCGCGAGGCACAATTAAATCTACTTTTTGTGTTGGTTTTTCTAAAAAAGCCTGCGTTTCGGTTCTGTTATAATTTAGATATTCAACCCAGTCTTTCGAAATTCCGTTTTCTTGAAGTGCCTGATGCCATAAATCAACAATTTTTAGATTTGATTTTAAAGCTTCTTTTCCGCCTTTTAATAAAATCTTATTTCCGGATTTAAAAGCGATTCCTCCAGCCTCGATTGTAACGTCTGGACGTGATTCGTAAATAATTAGAATTGTTCCGAAAGCGGCAGTTTTATTAATGACTTTGATTCCATTATCGTGTGTAAAATGAAAACGCTCGACTCCAACGGGATCTTCCTGAGATGCTAATTGATTTAAGGACAGAATCATTTCGTCAACTTTCTTTTCATCAACTTTCAGCCGTTCTTCCATTGCTAAGTCTGAACCATCATAAGCAGCAAGATCTTCCTGATTGGTCAAGATTATCTGATTCCGCTCCTGTTCGACCAGTTTTGCCATGGTCCGTAAAACAGCATTGCGCATTTCAATTGATAATGGTTTCATTTTTTTTGGTTTAGTTGGTTAATCGTTAATTCGTTTAATCGATTAACCAGTTAAACGATTAAACGAATTAACAGTTATAGGCAAACTTAGTTTTTAAGTTCTTCTAAACTTTCTTTTAAAGCTTTTACAAACGTATCAATATCAGCCTTTTTCACCGTTAATGGTGGCAAAATTCTCAACAGATTTTTGTTGTTTGCGCTTCCTGTAAAAATGTGTTTTTCGATGATTAATTTCTTTCTTAAAGCTGCAACATCAAAATCAAACTCTACTCCAAGCATTAATCCTTTTCCTTTTACTTGTTTGATTCCTTCAACTTCTTTAATTTTTTCTAAGAAATATTCGTAAACTTCATTTACATTTTTCTGTAAATCCAATTTCTCCATTACATCAAGAACTGCGATTGAAGCTGCACAAGACAAATGGCTTCCGCCAAAAGTTGTTCCTAATAATCCAAAACTGGCTTCAAATTTTGGCGAAATTAAAATCGCTCCAACCGGGAAACCGTTCCCCATTCCTTTCGCTACTGAAATAATATCAGCGTTGATTCCGTGATGTTGGAACGCGAAGAATTTTCCGCTTCTTCCGTATCCGGATTGCACTTCGTCTAAAATCAAAACTACATCGTGTTTTTTACATGCTTTTTCTAAAGCCTGAAAAAATTCTGTTGTTCCTTGATCTAAACCACCAACTCCCTGAATTCCTTCGATAATTACAGCAGTAACATCTCCTTTTGCCAATTCAGCTTCAACTAATTCGATTTGATTTAAAGGTAAAAAAGTAACTTCTTGTTGTGCATTGATTGGCGCAACAATCTTTTTGTTATCCGTAACAGCAACGGCTGCAGAAGTTCTCCCGTGGAAAGAATTATGAAAAGCCACTACTCTTGATTTTCCGTTATGAAAAGAAGCTAATTTCAAAGCATTTTCATTTGCTTCGGCTCCGGAACTGCATAAAAACAATTCGTAATCTTCTAATCCGGAAAGTTTTCCTAATTTTTGCGCCAATTCAACTTGTAAAGGATTCTGAATGGCATTCGAATAAAATCCTAAATTGTCAATTTGGTTTTTCAATTTAGCCACATAATCCGGCTGTGTGTGTCCGATAGAAATCACACCGTGTCCGCTGTATAAATCTAAATATTCTACTCCTTTGTCGTCAATGATTGTACAATCTGTTGCTTTTATCGGAGTGATGTCGTATAATGGGTAAACGTTGAATAAGTTCATTTTTTTGTTTGTTTTGTTTCAGGTTTCAAGTTTCAAGTTCCTCACTAATTGTGAAAACTGAGACTTTAAAACTAAAACTTGTTATGTTTCTTTTTATTCATTTTAAGTCACGTACAGAACGTGAAACTTGAAACTTAAAACCTGAAACAAATTTCTTCTAAAATCCGCTTGGTTTCAAATGTAAACCTGTGGTTTCTTCTAATCCGAACATTAAATTCATGTTCTGAATCGCTTGTCCTGAAGCACCTTTTGTTAAGTTATCTATAATTGATGTTATGAGAACCCGGTTTCCTTTTTTCAATAAACTAATGATACATTTGTTCGTTTGTACAACTTGTTTCATGTTGATGTTGGTTGTTGTAACGGTTACGAAAGGTTCATTTTTATAGAACTCTTCATATTTTGCAACTAATTGCTCCAAACTATCATCGCATAATGTATACAGCGTGGCGAAAATTCCTCTTGAAAAATCTCCTCTGTTCGGAATAAAAAGCAATTCGCTGTCAAAATCATCCTGAAGCTGTACCAAACTTTCTCCAATTTCACCTAAATGCTGGTGTTCAAAAGCTTTGTAATGGGAAAAATTATTATTTCTCCAGCTGAAATGAGAAGTTTCAGAAAGTCCGACTCCAGCGCCTGTGCTTCCAGTTGTCGCATTAATATGAACATCATTATTCAACAATCCGTCTTTTGCTAAAGGCAATAAAGCCAACTGAATAGCCGTTGCAAAACAACCCGGATTTGCGATATAGTCTGCTTTTTTAATTTCGGCTTTGTTGATTTCAGGTAAGCCGTAAACAAAATCTTTTCCTTCAAAATGCGCATCTTTGTTCAATCTGAAATCGTTTCCTAAATCGATGATTTTGGTATGACCAGCAAATTGATTTTCTTTCAAAAATGAAATCGATTTTCCGTGTCCTAAACACAAGAATACCACATTTACATTTGGATTGATTTCATCAGTAAAGTTCATTTCGATATCGCCCATTAAATCGTGGTGTGCTACAGAAAGTGGCTTTCCAGCGTTTGTTGTGCTGTAAACAAAATCAATGTTTACTTTTGGATGATACATTAAAATTCTGATGAGTTCTCCGGCTGTATAGCCTGAACCACCAATAATTCCGACATTAATCATAGTTTCTAATTTTTTAACTAAAATTTTTTTTATTTAAATCCTTTTTCGTGTTCAAAAATGCTCTAATCACAAAAAAGAGAACTATTGTTTCCATTAGAAATCCAAAAAACATCATAAATCCACCTCCAACTAGTGCCAATATAAAAGGTGCAGTGCTAAATAATGAAAATAACTGATTTAAAGGCTCGAATGGGGTTGGATAAAGCAAAATAACATAACTTATAGCTATTATTGCTACAGAGATAATAGCTGCAACAAAATTTCTATTCGTTAGAAATACATCACCTAAATTGTCTTGAAAAAACAACGCAAGTCCCAACATTATTAGTATTATAAATACCAAAACCAGAATTACAGCTGTCATTATTGCTCTATAAAATTAATCATGATCTAAATGATTTACAGATGAAAATATGTTTTGTGCATTTCCTAAAATCTTGATAAATCCTTTTGCATCGTCAGACGTCCAGGCATTGTTCATTTCGCCGTATTGTCCAAAACCTGTATTCATTAAATCATTATCTGATTCTATTCCGTCAAGCGAAAAATGATATGGTTTTAACGACACCGTTACAACTCCGTTTACCGTTTTTTGTGTGTCCTGCAGGAAAGTTTCGATGTTTCTCATTACCGGATCCAAAAACTGACCTTCGTGAAACAACATTCCGTACCAGTTTCCTAGTTGCTCTTTCCAGTATTGCTGCCATTTACCCAGAGTATGTTTCTCTAATAAATGGTGCGCTTTGATGATAATTAATGGCGCAGCAGCTTCAAAACCAACTCTTCCTTTAATTCCGATAATGGTATCACCTACGTGAATATCTCTTCCAATTGCGTAAGCGTTTGCTAATTTTTCTAACGCTACGATATTATTTGAAGGTTTGTCTAACTGACCGTTTATTCCAACCAATTCTCCCTGCTCAAAATGTAATCTTACTTTTTCTTCTCCTTCTTTTTGCAATTGCGAAGGATAAGCATCGCTTGGTAAAGGCTGGCTTGAAGTCAATGTTTCTTTTCCTCCAACGCTTGTTCCCCAAAGTCCTTTATTGATAGAATATTGCGCTTTTTCCCAAGAATAATGAACTCCGTTTTTAGACAGATAATCTACTTCTTCTTGTCTTGATAATTTTAAATCTCTAATTGGCGTAATGATTTCGATTTCCGGAGCGATGGTCTGGAAAATCAGATCGAAACGTATCTGATCGTTTCCTGCACCTGTACTGCCGTGTGCGATTGCGCTTGCTCCTACTTTTTTAGCGTATTTTATAGCTTCAATTGCCTGGAAAACGCGTTCTGCACTCACAGATAATGGGTATGTATTGTTTTTTAAGACATTACCGAAAATCAAATATTTTATGGCTTTATCGTAATATTTATCTACAATTGTTAAGTTCGCATGCTGTGCGCTTCCTAATTCGTAAGCCCTTTTTTCAATAGCGGTTAATTCATCGGCAGAAAATCCACCTGTGTCTACAAGAACGGTGTGAAGTTCGTATCCTTTTTCATTTTTTAAATATTTCAAACAATACGAGGTATCCAACCCTCCGCTATAAGCTAATACTACTTTTTTCATTTTTTATAATTTAGGCTAATACTTTCGTATATAGCAGTTTGAGATTTTTTATATTTAATGCATTAAACAAATAATGCCAGTATTTTATTTAAAAATAAAGCTTGTTTGATTTTTTTCAGCCTTTTTAAAACAGCCTCATTAAAAGGATGCCTTGGCGGAACTTTTTGCTTTTCTTTAGGGTCATATAACATTCCGGTACAAAGACACATTTTGTTTTCTTTACTCTGCAGGATCTGAAAATTGGTACAGGTTTTACAACCCGCCCAAAAACTTGGATCTGTAGTTAATTCAGAGAAAGGAACAGGTTTATATCCAAGTTCTGAGTTAATTTTCATAACCGCTAATCCCGTTGTAATACCAAATATTTTAGCATCCGGAAATCGTTCCAACGAATAATCAAAAACTTTTGATTTTATCTTTTTAGCCAAACCTAAACTTCTGTAATCCGGATGAACAATTAATCCGGAATGGGCTACAAATTTTCCGTGCTGCCAGCTTTCTATATAACAAAAACCTGCAAACTTTCCATCAGCCAGTGCAATCATTGCATCACCGTTTGCCATTTTTTTTTGAATGTATTCAGGAGTTCTTTTAGCAATCCCCGTACCTCTTAATAAGGCAGATGATTCTATCGTATCGCAAATTTCCTGCGCGAATTTGAAGTGTTCTTCCTGAGTTACAACAATAGAGATCTTCATTTCAATAATTGAAGTTAGAGTTAAAAATAAAAACTTGTTGTTTAGCCTGAAATTCTGAAATCAATCCGATAAAAAGAGTCCTAATAGAAGTAACATTCTCAAAATCAAAAACTTGATTAAGAAAATCTACAAAAAAATAACTATTTTCAGGATATGATTGTCCAATGGACAAATGGGTTGATTTCAAAATGAAAAATGGATATGAATAAATATACGGTTGAAAAACTCAGTGGATACTATAGAGATAGTGTCCGTACTTCGGGAGAAGTAATCGGTGAGTTTGTCCGTGACAAAGAAGTTATATGTAAACTTGTTTTATTCATCGGTGCAAAAGTACACTATTTTTTTATTTACAAAACAAAAAAAACAAATTCTAACATTTTTTTAATGAAATGTTGTTTTTTTTTGCTTTAAGATAAGGCTTTAAGTATCTACGTTTTGTATGTGTGATTTTAGCAAAATCACTAAAAAAGAAAGCCCGATAATTATTTCTAATTATCGGGCTTTCTAGTGTTTTATATTTAAATGTTACTTTTTAGTAAACGGAATTACCTGTCCATTTCCTAAAACAGTCATATCTACAGTAGTTTTAGATTCATTAAATTTAAACTTTAAACCAGCCGCATCAGATTGAAATACATCTTTTTCGTTAGCCACAGGCTTAAGCGAAAATTTAGGATAATTTGTAATTTCAACGTATAAAGTACTTGCTTTCTCTGTAAAATCTAATGTTAATGGCGCCATTTTGGTAGCAAAAACCCCTAGATAACTATCTAAAATTACATCCTTTTCTATTTTGCTTTTTCCTGCTGTCCACACGTTATTTGCTCCGTTGTTATCAGGGAATACATGATCCGGATCTAAAGTAATGCTCTCAATTTCTTCCGTAGAATTATGTTTGAAAGACCATGAATTATTCTTTTGCCAAATTTCTACCGGCAAATTAACTCTTGTTACCTTTCCGCTTTTCGTTTTCACATCTAATACGATAGGCATTGGCATTTTATCAAAATTTTCAACTGTAATAATAGCTCCTTTTGCCGGATCATTTTTTACATATTTAATTGAATTTACACCCTGATCAAATCTCCAGTTATTAACATACCAGCTTCTCCAGAACCAGCTTAAGTCTTCACCTGCTACATTTTCCATAGATCTGAAAAAGTCATCCGGCTGCGGATGTTTGTATGCCCAGCGCTCAATATAAGTTCTAAAAGCGGTATCGAAACGTTCTTTTCCAAGAATTTGTTCTCTCAGAATCACAAGACCTGCACTAGGTTTAAAGTAACATAACATCCCAATATTGGCTTCTTTCATATTATCCGGAGAACTCATTATAGTTTCTAAATCAGGACGTGTAAACGGCTCTGCCTGTCTGTGCAAATCTGTTGGCTCTTCTTTATACTCTCCGTTATTAAATGCTGCAGTACTTAAGGAATTAATAAAAGTATTAAATCCTTCATCCATCCATGCAAATAATCTTTCGTTTGACCCCACAATCATTGGAAACCATATATGACCAAATTCGTGATCAGTTACTCCCCATAAATCCTGTCCTTTCGATTTCCATCCGCAGAAAACAATTCCAGGATATTCCATTCCTCCTTCATTTCCTGCTACGTTTGTAGCCGCTGGATAAGGATATTCAAACCATTGTTTAGAATAATGTTCGATGGATGCTTTTACGTACTCTGTAGAACGTCCGTAACCATCTTTTCCATCACTTTCAACAGGATAAGCAGATAAAGCTAAAGATTTTTTACCGCTTGGAAGGTTAATTTTTGCACCATCTAAAATGAAAGCCGGTGAAGAAGCCCATGAAAAATCACGTGCATTTTTAATCTTATAATGCCATGTTTTTTCTGTTGCAGCATTCGTATTTGCAGTTGCAGCAACATCTGAAGCACTTCGAATTATAACTGTCTTATCGCTTTGCTCTGCTTCTTTGTATTTTTTTAACTGATCTGCAGAAAACACTTCCTGACCGTTCAATAATTCTCCCGAAGCTACGACATAATGATTTCCTGGAACGGTAAGTTTTACATCAAAATCGCCGTATTCTAAATAAAACTCAGAAGCTCCCAGATATGGTGCCGTATTCCAGCCTCTTACATCATCATACACACACATACGCGGATACCACTGCGCGATTGTAAATATTTTACCGTTTTTAGTTTCTAAAACTCCCATTCTGTCCGATCCTTCGAATGGAGCAATAAAAGAGAATTCTATTCTGATTTTTACAGATGCTCCTTTTGCCGCCAATTCTTCCGGAAGAAAAATTTGCATTCTGGTATCTGTTACAATATATTTTGCATCGGCTTCTACTTTCTTTTTCCCAACAGCAATTACTTTTACCGATTTAATTTTATTTCCCCCATCAAAAACCTGACCCTGAGCACCGTTACGACTTCCTGACAAAGGCACAACAGCATTTCCTCTTGAATCTTCTTTAAATAAATTCTGATCTAAATTCAGCCATAAAAAAGAAAGTTTATCCGGGCTGTTATTGGTATAGGTAATTTCATCTGTTCCTACAATTTCATTTGTAGTACTGTTCAGTTTAGCCGTGATTTGATAATCGGCTCTGTTTTGCCAGTATTCTGTACCCGGTTGTCCACTTGCAGTGCGGGTTGCCGTTCCGTTTTTGGTGTAAAAATGAGGACCAAAGGCATCATGATAATTGTAGTTGTTTACCGGATTATTTGCTGTTGCTGACGGAGTTTGCTGCGCCCAGACAGAAGAAATCCCAAAAAATAAAGCCGCAGTTAAAATGGCTTTTGCAGATTGCTTTTTCATATTTTTTTAGCTGTTTATGTAGCAAATTAATGAAAAAAAAAGCTATTTGCAGAGAAATTTCAGAACATAAATTTATTTTTTGCAAAATTATATCCATAAAATAATTTAAGCTATTTTCTTAGAAAACTAAATTTTATAAAATATATTTACATCTATATAAACAATATCCACTTTAGACATATTATTTTGACTACAACGATCTCAAATTCAACGATAAAAGCTTCTATAAATCACGCGGGAGCAGAATTATTTTCAATTAAAGACAATCAAAACCAGGAATATATCTGGGAAGGCAATCCAGATTTTTGGGGGAAGCACTCTCCTGTTCTTTTTCCGATTGTTGGTACTTTAAAAAACAATACTTATAAAATTGACGGAAAAGAATACCAATTACCGCGTCACGGTTTCGCCCGTGATATGGAATTTGATCTGATCGAAAAAACAGATAACAAAGCTGTTTTTTCTTTAAAATCGTCTGAAGAAACACTGCAAAAATATCCATTTGAATTTGAATTACATCTTATTTATACCCTTAACGAAAGTTCACTAAATCTGGAATACAAAATAATTAATCATGGAAAATTCCAAATGCCTTTCTCTGTAGGAGCACATCCTGCAATTGCTCTTCCGGGTAATTTTGAAACTTATGCCTTTCAGTTTGAAAAGCAGGAAAATTTAAAATATTATCTTCTTGAAAATGATTTGATTTCTTCTAAAACAAAAATTTTAGAAACAAAAAACAATACTGTTCCTTTAAAATATGAATTGTTCAAGAACGATGCGCTGATTTTTAAAACATTGGAATCAAAAGAACTCACAATTTTGAAAGATTCAACACCATACGTAAAAGTCTCTTTTAATGATTTTCCAAGTTTAGGAATCTGGACCAAAGAAAATGCTCCCTTTGTATGCATAGAGCCTTGGCTGGGATATTCGGATACAGATGAAAATTCGGGCGATTTATATGAAAAGGAAGGGATTCTCACTCTGCCGGAAAATGAATCTTTTACTGCAAAATTTACCATAACTATTTTATAAACAACTCAATATGCTGAATTTTAATTTTACTCCATTTCCTAATGTAGAGACAGAGCGATTAATTTTAGACCGGATTACAGAGAACGATCTAACAGAAATTTTTGAATTGCGTTCTAATCCTGAAACGATGAAATATATCCCAAGGCCTCTGGTAAAAAATCACGAAGAGGCTTTGGAGCACTTCAAGATGATCGACGCCAAAATTGAAGACAATACGGGCATTAACTGGGGCATCAGATTAAAAAACAATCCAAAGCTTCTTGGAATTATTGGTTATTACAGATTGCAGCCTGAAAATTACCGCGCAGAAATTGGTTATATGATTTTACCGGAATTTCACGGGCAGGGAATTGTTCCGGAAGCTGTTAAAAGACTTATACAGTTTGGATTTGAAGAGCTAAAACTGCACTCTATCGAAGCGGTTATTGATCCTGACAACTATGCATCAGAAAAAGTACTGCAAAAATGTGGTTTTGTTAAGGAAGCACATTTAAAAGAAGCAGATTTTTGGGAAGGAAAATTCGTCGACAAGGTAATTTATTCATTACTAGAGAAATAGATTTTATTGTTATTAATTTAAAATATAATACAATACTTATCTGTCATTATCCGTTATATTTGCGCTCAAAATCGGCAAAAATAGCTGTTTGAGTTCAAAAACATTTTTATGAAAAAAATACCAGCCCTAATTGTTCTTTTATTTTGCGTTCAATTACAAAGTCAGACTTTTGTGAAATTTAATGGAGCAACCGCACTAGTTTTAGTCCCAAACATTGGAATCGAAACAAGTATTGGAGAAAAAACAACTTTCAGTTTTGATGTAATGGCTTCTTTTTGGGAATCATTTGACAATAAGCATCCAATGAAATTTATCACGGCGACACCTGAAATCCGCTATCATTTCAAAGAAAAATTTGACGGTTTTTACGTTGGAGGACATATTGGTGTCGATAAATACCAATTACAAAAATGGAATTACTGGAACAGTAATCATTACGAAGATGGCTTTGGTTACAGACTTGGTGCTACAGTAGGATATAATCTAAAACTAAGTGACAAATTTTTACTTGATTTTTTTGTTGGCGCCGGCTGGCATCAGGGATTTTATCACGGTTATTATAATGATGGAACGCCGGGAAGATATGAAAAAGCCCAAAACTGGAATAAAAGCGGTGAATGGCTTCCGTATCGCGGCGGCGTAATGATTTCTTATAAATTATAAAGCTAGTCTAATTTAGGAAGTGTTTTAATATATAGTTCCTCTGTTTTTTTGCGGGCCCAATCTGTCTTTCTCAAAAAAGTAAGACTTGATTTCACACTCGGATTAGATTGAAAACATTTAATCGGGATTAGCTCTCTTAAAGTGTCAAAACCATAATGAGCGACTAAAGTTTCAATAATTTTTTGAAGTGTGATTCCGTGTAAAGGATCTTTTGACTGGTTTTGCATTTTATTTCTTTTTATGATATCAAAAGACCGTACTTTTTTGTACGGTCTTTCTTTTTTGTAAAATTACTAAAATAGAATTTTACGATAATCAAATAAAGAATAAATTAGAACAAGAATTTAAAATCCCACCGAAATGAAGAAGTCTGTGCCTGAACTGCCGAGTAGAAAACTTCATTTATGTGCTGGCCCAATTGCGAGTTTGAGCCAAGCAAAATTTTTAAAAATTCTTCCTTAAAATTATGAAGCAAACTTAGTACTAAGCTTTTCTAATCGGGATGACGAAAATCATAGATTAAAAAAAATCTTTAATTATCTTTGGTAATACAGAAAATTTTCAATTTTGTCTTACATTTGCATCTATGTTAAAATCAGTCAATATATTAAATAAGAGAGCCCGTTTTGATTACGAGGTAATCGATACATATACTGCCGGAGTAGTTCTGACAGGCACCGAAATTAAATCTATACGTTTAGGAAAAGCCAATATTACAGAAAGCTTTTGCGAGTTTAGCGGTATGGAGCTTTTTGCAATTAATACCTATATAGAAGAATATTCTTTTGGAAATCAGTTCAATCATAAATCCAGAAGTGAACGAAAATTGCTTTTGAATAAAAAAGAATTAAAAACGCTTCATAAAAATGTGCAGGCCAAAGGATTAACTATTGTTCCCCTAAAGTTATTTACCAACGAAAAAGGCTTGGCAAAGTTGCAGATTGGTCTTTGCAAAGGAAAGAAAAATTACGATAAACGTGAATCTCTCAAAGAGCAGGATACCAAACGAGATTTGGACCGTATAAAAAAAGCTTACAATTAATTAAAACTTTTAATTAACTAAACACCTGTTAATTAATATTTTATACTTATTTTTACTGGTAACCAATTAACCGTAAAAATATGAAAAAGTATTTACTTTCTTTGATTTCTGCATTTTGCTTAATGAGTTGTGGGAGCAACACTTCTATTGTAAACAGCTGGAGAGATCCTGATATTACCGTTGCACAGGAGCAATTCAAAAAGGTTTTAGTGGTCGCTTTGGTAAAAGACGAAGCTTCCAGAAGAATTACCGAGAACAGAATAGCTTCGGGCAGTCCTATTTTTAAAACTTCTTATCAATATTTGAATGCAACTACTACACTAACACAAGAGCAAAAATTAAAAGTGCTGCAGGATGAAAACTTCGATGGCGTGATTACCATGCGATTGGTTAGTAAGGAAAAGGAAGTAAATTATGTACCTGGAACTTATACCGGAATGTACTATGGCGGCTTTGACGGAATGTATACCGGCATGTACGGCTATGGTTTTGGTAATTGGTACGGAATGTATTCGCCTGCCTTCTATGATCCCGGTTATTATCAGGAAACCACATCATATATGGTTGAAACCAATATTTTTTCATTAAAACAAAACAAATTAATCTGGACCGGAACAACAGAATCACAATATGTTACAGATCTGGGACAAACGGTAGACGCCATAATGCAGGCGGTGGTTAAAGAAATGAAAAAAGACGGTTCGCTTCCTTCAAAATAATAGAGCTTTTCTGCAAATTAAAGTTACTTTATAAAAAAGACTAAATTTGTCAAGACAATATTAGTCATAAATCAAATTATGAAATCACTTTTAAAAGCAGCAAGAGAACAAAAAGGCTTAAAAACCCGAGAGGTGTCTCAGGAACTTGGTATCGATCAGGCACTTATTAGTAAATTTGAGTCGGGTGCACGTAAACCTACCAAAGAGCAAATTATAAGGTTAGCTCAGTTTTTAGAGATTGATTATGAAACCTTAATAGTTGCCTGGCTTAAGGAGAAAATTTTATATGAAATTGGCGACGATGAATTTGCCTTAAAAGCTATTTCTCTGGCCGAACAGGAAATTAGGTACAATAAAACAGTTTCAAAACTAAAAATCTCAACGACTTTAGAAAAAATTCTTAAAGAGATTGATATTTTAAAAGCCAAATTAGATAGTTATCATCAATATGACAGTCATAGAATCAGGCAGGCATTAGAACTCGAATATACTTTTGAAAGTAACCGTATTGAAGGCAATACCATGACACTTCGCGAAACCGATATGGTTGTTAATGAAGGCTTGACAATTTCCGGAAAAAGCATGCGCGAACATCTTGAAGCTATCAATCATCAGGAAGCTATTGGCTTTATTAAAGATTTAATACAACGAAATGTTCCTTTAAACGAGCGGGATTTTTTATCCATACATAATCTAATTTTAAGAGGAATTATTCCGGAAGATGCAGGACGCTACAGAAAAGTTCAGGTGATGATAAAAGGAAGTACGCATATGCCACCACAACCTTATATGATCGCCAAAGAAATGGAAGATTATTTTCTTTGGTATGAAATTAACAAAAACAGACTTCATGCTGTTGTTTTAGCTGCAAAAATGCATGAAAGACTGGTTAAAATTCATCCTTTTATTGATGGAAACGGCCGGACTTCCCGCTTAATCATGAACTTAATTTTATTACAGAAAGGATATTTAATTGCCAATATAAAAGGAGATTATGAAAACCGAATGCAGTATTATCAAACTTTAGAAACCGCTCAGACCAAAAATAACAAAGAAGATTTTTTACTTTTTATAGCGCAGATCGAAAAACAAAGCCTCGAACGTTACATTGAAATTCTAACACAATAAAAAAGCCCGTTAATCGGGCTTTGTCATTAATTTTTATCTTCTAATAAAGGAACAAATCTAAATTCTCCAAACTCATGTTTTTCAAATTGAGTTTCGTTTTTACGAATCAGTAACGTCATAATCTGAACATCTTCTCCTAACGGAATAACAAGTCTTCCTCCTATTTTTAGCTGGGCCATGAGCGGCTGCGGTATAAACGGCGCACCGGCAGTAACTATAATACTGTCAAACGGAGCAAAATTTGGCAATCCTTTATAACCATCACCAAACGAAAGATGCTTTGGCCTGATATTTAATTTGGGAAATAAAATCGATGTTGTTTTAAACAATTCCTTTTGTCTTTCTACACTATACACTTTCGCGCCAAGCATACATAAAACAGCTGTCTGGTAACCGGATCCTGTACCAATTTCCAGAATTTTGTGTTCTTTCTGAACTTCAAGTAACTGCGATTGAAATGCAACTGTATAAGGCTGCGAAATAGTCTGACCGGCACCAATAGGAAATGCTTTGTCCTGATAAGCAAAATCTTCAAAACTTGAATTCAGAAAAAGGTGTCTTGGAATTTTTTTAATCGCTTCCAGAACCGCTCTGTCTGTAATTCCTTTTTGTTCTAAAGTTGTTACTAATTGATTACGAAGTCCTTGATGTTTGGCAGTGTCTTTCAAAATGGGTAGAATTTATTTTCGCAAAAATAAGAAACAAAACAGGATTTCAAATATTGATTTTTAATTATTAAATTAATAAAACCGAAAGTCAAAGGTCTAAAGCTATAAACGGCAATTCGCAACCCAGAACTCACAATTACCTAAATTCTTTTTCACGTTAAACAAATAAATTATATTTTTGTTTAAAATACATTCTCATGTTAAAAGTAGGAGTTTTAGGTGCTGGTCATCTTGGTAAAATACATTTACGCTTATTACAACAATCTGACCAATACGAATTAGTTGGATTTTACGACGAAAATCAGGAAAATGCCGAAAGAATCTCAAAAGAGTTTGGCTATAAAAACTTCAGTACAATTGCAAAACTTATTCACGCTGTCGACGTGATTGATATTGTAACTCCTACCCTTTCGCATTACAAATGTGCTAAGGTGGCCATTAAATCCGGAAAACACATCTTTATAGAAAAACCAATTGCCAACACTGTAGAAGAAGCTGAGGAGATCATCGCTTTAGCGAATGAATACAATGTAAAAGGACAGGTGGGTCACGTTGAGCGTTTTAATCCTGCTTTTATCGCAACCAAAAACATGATCGAAAATCCGATGTTCATTGAAACACATCGTTTGGCCGAGTTTAATCCACGTGGTACTGACGTTCCTGTGGTTTTAGATTTGATGATTCATGATATTGATGCCATTTTGAGTGTTGTCAAATCAAAAGTTAAAAATATAAATGCAAGTGGTGTTTCGGTTATCAGCGATACGCCAGATATTGCAAACGCCAGAATCGAGTTCGAAAACGGCTGTGTTGCCAATTTAACGGCAAGCAGAATTTCGTTAAAAAATATGCGTAAATCACGTTTCTTTCAAAAAGATGCTTACATTTCAGTTGACTTTCTGGAGAAAAAATGTGAAGTTGTCCGTATGAAAGATGCACCGGAAGTTCCCGGAGATTTTGATATGATTCTTCAAAATGCTGAAGGCGTAAAAAAACAAATCTACTTTACCAATCCCGACGTAGAAGCAAACAATGCAATTCTTGACGAACTGGAATCGTTTGCCAATGCAATCAAAACAGACACTACTCCTGTTGTAACTCTTGAACAAGCTACAGATGCATTACGGGTGGCGTATCAAATTATTGATTGTTTCAATAAGTAATTTATAGAATTTTAAAATAAAAGTTAGCCACGAAATTCACTTTAAAATGGTGAATTCGTGGCTAAATCGTAAAATATAATACGCCAAATTAAATGAAAACAATAGCTGTAATTGGAGCAGGAACAATGGGTAACGGAATTGCACATACTTTTGCGCAAAGCGGATTTACCGTAAAATTAATTGATGTTTCTGAAAAATCACTGGATAAAGGAATGGCAACTATTGCTGCCAATCTGGACCGAATGCTGTCTAAAGGAACTATTACGCAAGAAGAAGTAGCCAAAACCATTACTAATATTATCACTTATACGGATATAAAAGATGGTGTTGTTGGTGTAGATTTGGTTGTGGAAGCCGCTACCGAAAATGTAGAATTAAAACTGAATATATTCAAACAATTAAACGAATATTGTGCGCACAATACGATTTTAGCAACCAATACTTCATCTATTTCGATTACCCAAATCGGAGCCGTTGTTGCACATCCTGAACGTGTTATCGGAATGCATTTTATGAATCCGGTGCCCATTATGAAACTAGTTGAGATCATTCGTGGTTATAACACAAGCGATGAAGTGACCAAAATCGTAATGGAATTATCTGAAAAACTAGGTAAAGTTCCGGTTGAAGTAAATGATTATCCTGGTTTTGTGGCAAACAGAATCCTGATGCCAATGCTAAATGAGGCAATAGAAACGTTATATAATAAAGTAGCCGGTGTTTACGAAATTGATACCGTAATGAAACTGGGAATGGGACACCCAATGGGACCTCTCCAATTAGCTGATTTTATTGGTCTTGATGTTTGTCTCGCGATTTTAAACGTAATGTACGACGGCTTCAAAAACCCGAAATATGCTCCTTGCCCATTATTGGTGAATATGGTTCGGGCAGGAAAATTGGGAGTGAAATCGGGAGAAGGTTTTTATGATTACAGCGAAAGTAAAAAAGCAGAGAAAATCTCGAAACAGTTTTTATAGCATTTGGTTATTTCGATGAAGAAAGTACTCTTTTTAATCATTTTAATAATTTGTAGTTTAGCTGCTCTTTATTATTACAAACCTGTAACAATTAATTACTTTTTTGGAATAACACGAGTTTTAGAACCTGAAAACGGTTATCAATTATATATCAATAATAAAAGATACGAAAATTGTGTTTTTAAAAGCACAGAGAGTTTTGATAAAAAACGAAAACACAATCTTTTAATTTTATATTTAAGAGATTTAGAAATTAAACCGCCTTTTGAAATAATTGCTGTTGATATTGATAAAAAAGCAACAGGTTACTTCTGTGGCTCTGTTAATTGCTATGATAAGGTATTTGGCAGCCTGTTTCAAAGTGATATGGGCTCGTTCTACACTTATTTAGAAGATGATGCAAAAGGACCCGGATTTGACAGTAAATTAAAAATAGAAAATAAAAAGATCGATTTTTACGTTCCATCAGAAAGAAACGGAAGATTGCATATTCAGCTTTTAAAAAAATAAAAAAATGTCAATAGCATCGAACATAGATACAATTAAAAAAAGTTTGCCCGAAAATGTAACTCTTGTGGCGGTTTCCAAAACAAAACCTGTTTCAGATTTAATGGAAGCGTATAACGCGGGGCAACGTATTTTTGGGGAAAACAAAATTCAGGAAATGACCGATAAATGGGAAGAAATGCCCAAAGACATTCAATGGCATATGATCGGTCATGTTCAGTCGAATAAAGTAAAATTCATGGCGCCTTACGTAACGTTGATTCATGGTGTAGACAGTTTAAAATTGTTACAGGAAATAGACAAACAAGCCCTTAAAAACAATAGAATTATAGATTGTCTGCTGCAAATATATATTGCAGAAGAAGAATCTAAATTTGGTTTGGATGAAAGTGAATTAAACGAACTTTTAACTTCTTTGGAGTTCAAACAGTTGAAAAATATTCGTATCTTAGGATTGATGGGAATGGCAACTTTTACAGACGATCAAAACCAGATAAAAAAAGAATTTAGAAATCTAAAATCTACTTTTGATTCCATTCAAAAATTAGAAACTGCAAACTGCCAGTTTAATACAATATCAATGGGAATGTCCGGCGATTATAAATTAGCGATTGAATGCGGCAGCACAATGGTTAGAATTGGAAGCAGTATTTTTGGAGGGCGATAATTTTCAATATCAATTGCAATATAAAAAATCAATTGCAATTGAAACAAAAGAGATAATGGAAAAAATTTTCAATTTTGAAGATCGATTAGTTCGCTTTGCCGGAGAATCAATTTTCTTTACACGACAATTAACAAAATTATTCGAAAATGAATATTATAAAAATCAGTTAATTAGATCATCAGGCAGTGCCTCTTTAAATTTTGGGGAAGCACAAGGAACAATAACTGATAAAGATTTTATTTTCAAAGTTTCATTAGTTGTAAAAGAGCTAAAAGAATCTAGAAATTCGTTAAAAATCTTAGATTACATAAAAGAAGGTGATAACGAAAAAAGAAATAAACTTCTAACCGAAGTTGAACAGCTTATCGCAATTTCATCAAAAATGATAATTAATAAAAAATAATTTTTTCAGTAACAATTATATAATTGCAATTACAATTTTAATTTCAGAAAACAATTTCAATTTTATACCATTGATATTGATGTTGAAATTGAATTTTGAGATTGAATTGATTTTTGATATTGATTTTTGATATTAACACTGAATTTGTACGCAATACTTGACATAGAAACCACTGGAGGACAATTTAATGAGGAGGGAATTACCGAAATCGCCATTTACAAATTTGATGGTCATGAAGTAATAGACCAATTCATTAGTCTTGTTAATCCTGAAATTCCGATTCAGCCATTCGTTGTAAAACTGACCGGGATAAATAATGCTATGTTGCGTTCTGCACCAAAGTTTTATGAAGTAGCAAAACGCATTATAGAAATCACATCCGACAGCGTAATTGTGGCTCACAATGCTTCTTTTGACTATCGAATATTACGAACCGAATTCAGACGTTTAGGTTATGATTTTGAAGCCAGAACACTTTGTACTGTCGAATTGGCCAAAAAGTTAATTCCCGAACAACCTTCTTACAGTTTGGGTAAATTGGTGCGTGCACTGGGTATTCCTATGGCAGACAGACATCGCGCCAGCGGAGACGCCATGGCAACAACAAAGCTTTTTAAAATGCTTTTAGAAAAAGATGTCGAAAAAACAATCGTAAAAGATTTTATAAAACTTGAAGTTGAAAAAGGAATTGCACCAAAATTTTTGGATCTGCTAAATCAAATGCCAACAAAAACAGGCGTATATTATATTTACAACGAAGCCGGAACTTTAATTTACATCGGCAAAAGCCAGAATATAAAAAAGAGGGTTAATCAGCATTTTACAGGAATTACAACCAAAAGCAAAAGAATTCAGGCTGAAGTTTTTACCATTACGTATGACGAAACAGGAAGCGAATTAATCGCACTTTTAAAAGAAAGTCAGGAAGTAAAGGTTAACAAACCAAAACATAATCGTTCTCAGAAAAAAGCGTATTTTCCATTTGCTTTATATCCAGAAAAAGATTCGAATGGCTATATTAATCTAAAATTGGAAAAAGCAGACGGCAGAAAAAAAGAAATTACTTCGTTCGTTTCCCTGCAGGAAGGAAAAAATGCCCTTTTTAAATTTACGGCAAAATACCAGCTGTGCCAAAAATTAACCGGTTTGTATCATTCCAAAAAAGAATGTTTTCAATATGCAATACAAGAATGTGATGGTGCCTGCATAGGAGAAATAACAACCGAAATTTATAATTTAAGAGTTCAGCAATTCATTTCAGAAAACAGTTTCGAAAACAAAAATATGGTTCTCATTGACAGAGGCCGAACTATAAATGAGAGAAGTGCAATTCTGATAGAAAACGGTATCTACAAAGGGTACGCGTATTATGATCTGAATTACCAGATTACTAATATTGAAATCCTCAAAAATATTCTTATACCAATGGAACATAATCGTGATGTCAAAAATATTATTCAAAGTTATGTCCGTAAAACCAAATCGATAAAAATACTTCATTTTTAACGCAAAACGTATCCAATTGGTATGAAAAGACACAAATCGCAATACGAAATCTTCAGAGAAAAAATAAAAATCGTTCTCTACGGGACCAATACTTTAGCCGGCCGCATGTTCGATTTAGTTCTCCTCGGACTTATTTTACTAAGTGTGCTGTTAATTATGCTGGATACTGTGCAAGGCATCAGTTCCAGATATCATAATTATCTATGGATTTGCGAATGGATTATTACCATTTTCTTTACAATAGAATATATTCTAAGAATAATTTCAATTCAAAAACCTGTTAAATATATTTTCAGTTTTTACGGAATCATCGATCTTCTGGCCGTTTTACCCATGTATTTATCGATATTTTTTCCTGGCGCTAGTATCTTATCAATCGTTAGGGCGTTGCGTTTCCTTAGATTATTCAAAATTTTACATATTCCGCAGATCTCACATCAATCATATCAATTAAAAGAAGCCATTGATGCCAGTAAAGAAAAAATCCTGGTTTTTATTTATTTTGTTTTAATCAGTACCATTATCATTGGTTCGGTAATGTATCTGGTAGAAGGCAGATCTTCAGGATTTACAAGCATCCCGATATCCATTTACTGGACTATTGTAACCCTAACAACAGTTGGCTATGGAGACATTTCTCCGCAATCGCCTTTGGGACAATTTATTGCTTCTCTGGTTATGATTTTAGGATACGGAATTATTGCTGTTCCAACAGGAATCGTAACGGCTGAATTTGCAAAAAAGACTTTAAATAACAACGCTGTAAATACCGGCAAAACATGTAAGAAATGTAATTCGCAAGTCCATTTTGACAATGCCGAGTATTGTTATAAATGTGGAACTGAATTACCAAAATAATTAATTTTAGAAGTTAATCCGGCTGTACATTGCAACTCCTCCTTATATTTGTGTTTTTTTAAGTCATAAAAAGAGCTTCTTTCAGTCGCTTTTTTATTCCAAAAAAAACGGACAAATATAAGTCCGGGGTTTCCATTTCCATCCGGGCTAAAAACATGAAATATCTAATAACCATCGTCGGACCAACAGCAATAGGCAAAACAGCCCTTAGTATTGCTTTAGCACAACATTTTAAATGCGAGATTATCTCCTGCGACAGCCGTCAGTTTTTTAAAGAAATGACCATCGGAACAGCAGTTCCAAATCAGGAAGAACTGAATGCAGCAAAACATCATTTCATTCAGAATAAATCCATTTTTGAAAATTATACTGTTGGTGATTACGAAAAAGAAGCACTTTTAAAATTAGAAGAACTTTATAAAAACAATGATTTTGCCATTCTTATTGGTGGTTCAGGCTTATATGTTGATGCCGTTTTAAAAGGGTTTGACGAATTTCCGGAAATCGATTCACAAGTTCGCTCCGAAGTAAATTCAAACTATGAAAAACTCGGACTTGAATATCTTCAGGAACAATTGAAACATATGGATCCTGAATATTATCAAAAAATAACAGCCGAAAATCCGCAGACCTTACAAAATCCACAGCGAATGATGCGTTTTGTAGAAGTTTGTGTTGGAACTCAAAAACCGTATTCCTCCTTTTTAAATCAAAAGAAAAACAACAGAAACTTCACTCCTGTGTTAATTGGTTTAGAAGCCGATCGCGAAATCATTTACAAGCGGATAAATCAGCGTGTTGATATTATGATGAGCGAAGGACTATTGGAGGAAGCAGAAGCATTGTATCCTAACAAAGCGTTAAATGCGCTGCAAACCGTGGGGTATAGAGAATTATTTAGTTATTTTGATGGAGATTTTTCTTTACCATTTGCCATAGAAGAAATCAAAAAAAATACAAGAAGATTTTCAAAAAGACAATTAACGTGGTTCAGACGAAACCAAAATACCAAATGGTTTGATTATGCAAAAGACAAAAAAGAAATCATTAATTATATCGAAGAACAAATAAAATAATCTTTTTCCATCTTCTTTATTCGTTTATTTAAAAATAAAATCCCAAAATGCCAATAGCACCCAATTTCACATCAGTATTAAGCAAAGACTGGGAAATCAATTTCACCCAATGCACACCAACGGGATATTTAAAATATACCGATTTGTGTAACTTACTGCAATTAACGGCAGCAGCACATTCTGAAGTTGGAGGAATCAGTTTTACAGACATGCAGGAATTTAATCAGGCTTGGGTTTTGAGCCGCATGCGTGTAGAGATAACCGCTTTACCAAAATGGCAGGATGTTGTCACAGTAAAAACATGGATAAATAGTCTTGAAAACTCCCGTTCTGTCCGTGCTCTCGAGATGTATGTAAACGGAGAAAAAATAGTAGGAAGTGAAACTTTTTGGGCTGTTTTTAATACAAAAGCACGTCGCCCCGAAGCTCTTGCATTACCTTACGAACACTTTGAACTTTTTCCCGAAAAGAGAGCAACAACAGAAGGCTTTTCTAAAATTAATATCAATTCTGAAAAAGAATCCGTTTTCGAAAAAACAGTATATTTATCTGATTTGGACATTGTTAATCACGCCAATAATGTAAAATATCTGGAATGGTGTCTGGATCATGTAAATCCGAAAAGAATTTTAAACCAGGAAATAAAAAGTTTTGAAATGAATTTCCTAAAAGAGCTTTCTTTAAACGATCAGGTTATCATTCACGAAAGTGATAATGAATCTCTTACTGAAACGACATTCAGCATTGCAAAAGGTGACAAAACCTGTTTCGCTCTGGAACTGCACTGGAAATAAAAAAAGTTTCAGGTCTTAAATTTCAGTTCGCAAAAGCTGAAACTTTAAACCTGAAACTTGCAATTTAATTATTTATTTTTTACTTGATTTTTTTAGGAGTTTTCTTTGCTTTTTGTGGTTTCTTTTTGTCTTTTAGGACATCCATTTTACCTTTTATTCTTTTCTCTAAATCAGAAATTCCAGAGTCATAATCATGCTGAACAGAATAAAGTTTAGCATATTTAATTTCTTTTAAAGCATCTTGAAATTTTTGCTGAGTTTCAAACAAGAATGCTTTCTTTACATAAATTTCAGATTTATTAATTCCCTTTATGGTCAGGGCAAATTCAATTAATTTGTGAGCTTCCTCATAATCTTCGTTCAAAATCAAAGTCTGTAGATAGTACGGATATACTTCCAAAGCATAAATATTGATTGCCAAAGCTTCCTGAAAATAAGTTTTAGCTTCTTCGTAATTCATCAGCTGCTCCGCCTGAATTCTTCCGTACAAACATAAAACCATTGTGTTTTTAGAATCATAAGAAAAAGCATAATCCAAAGATTCTATAGTTTCTTCAAGCGAATACGGATAATTATCCAAAGCCTGAAAAAGGTATTTATCAATTGTTTTCATTTCGTAAATCGTTTTTTAATTTCTGACGAGTCCCTTTGTAACTTTTCTCCGTTTTATCTTTCTTGAAATCACTTCCTGTAAAAACACGTATTGGGTTTCCGCGCTCAATATTAAGCTGATTTTCCCATTGTTTTCCAACATGATCTTTAAGCTGACTGAGTTTCTCGTCTTCTAATTTTTTAATTAATCGTTCTGTTGCCAGTTTTTTGTTTTGATGCTGCGAACGGCTATCCATAGAAACTACCGCAATTCCAGTTGGCATATGAGTTGCCCGAATAGCAGAACTTACTTTGTTGACGTGCTGTCCGCCCGCACCCGAACTCCGCATAGCCTGATACTGAATATCATTTTCTGATACTGACATATTTTTCTGTGCTTCAATTTCAAAAATACCAATAAACCAGTTTTTACGTTTGTGCATTTTCCTAAACTGACTCTGACCAATCCATTGAATTGTTCCAATCCAGGAATTCGCAAACTGATTGGCGTTCTTTCCCTTTATGGAAATAGAAGCTGTGGCTACAGTTCCGTTTTCTTCACCAGCTTCTCTCTGAAGTAAAACGGTTTCGAGCTGCTGTTCCCGCGCTTCATCCAAAACTTTTTTTAGCACCTGGGCAACCACCCAGGTACATTCTGCAGGTCCGCGACCCGCTGTTATCTGAATTATTCTTTCCATTTCTTTAAAATTTTGAGGAGTTTCTCCCTGTTTTTTGCTGCTTTTACAAATTGCGGAAGTCTTGCAACTAATGTCGAACTGTAACTTCCTTTCGCATTTCGTTCTCTCAAATCTGCAGCGATATATCTTTCCAGATAATTAATATGATCCTGATTGTAAGCCCAGAAGATATCTCCGCTGACTTCTTTTTGAAACCATAATGGTAAGTCGTACCACATTTCCTTTACTAATCCGTTATCTAATTTTGATTCTTCTTTAAGCCTGTAACTCTTTGTTTTCCATTCTTCCTGAAAATCACAATGAGGACATTTAGTCTTATACGTTAACGGCTTTTCTTTTAGTGGTTGAGACTGATATTCAAATTTTTCAAAGCAATTATTACAATACTCTTTTCCGTAAGCTATATATAGATAGACGGGTTCTGTTATTTTATAAAAACAATTCTTGCATTCAAAAACCATATTGTGACATCTCCCACACTTACAGTCTTCTTTTAACTCTTCTTTAATGGCTGCTTTAGAGTCACATTTTGGGCATCTTACCCAAATCTCATTATAAAAGCTTCCCAGCCATTTATTTTCATCTTGAAATCTTTTCATAATCTTCAATTTAGCGATCCATTCTAACAATCTTAGGCGTAAATGTTCCTAAAACTTCTACTAAATCTGTTTGGTTGGCCATTACTTTCTTAATGTCTTTGTACGCCATTGGTGCTTCGTCGATATTACCGCCAATCAGGCTTACATCGTTAGCTTTCAAAACCCTTTTGATTTCACTTTGCGTAAAAGTACTTTTGCATTTCGCTCTCGAAAACAAACGGCCGGCACCATGCGAAGCCGAGTTTAAGCTTTCGGCATTGCCTTTTCCTTTTACAATGTAACCCGGCGCCGTCATAGATCCCGGAATAATTCCTAACTGACCTTCTGCGGCAGGCGTCGCACCTTTTCTGTGCACAATACATTCCTCTCCGTTTACCAGTTCTTTCCATGCAAAATTGTGATGATTTTCTATAGTTACCACTACTCTTTTTCCAATCGCTTTTGCAATTCGCCTGTGAATATCATCATGACAGGCTTTGGCATACTCTCCTGCTAAATTCATAGCCAGCCAATATTCCTGACCGTCGTGAGTATTCAAATCGAGCCAGGCCAAATGCTGTGCGTTTTTTGGTAACGGACATTGTTTTGTTGCCAGATACGTATAATGTTTTGCAATGTTGGCACCTAATCCGCGTGAACCACTGTGAGAAAGTACCGCAAAATATTCACCTGCCCCTAATTTCCAATCGTTTTCCGGATTGTCAATTGTAGCGATTCCAAATTCTACAAAATGATTTCCTCCACCTGAACTTCCCAACTGTTTGTACGCTTTTGGCAAAAGGTTCTTTAACAATGGTATATCCTGAAACTCGCTTTTATAAAAAACATCATGATCTGCTCTGTTAGCATGCGTTTCATTCATCCCGAATTTGGTATTGTCTTTCAATATAGCTTGCAGCTGATGCTCTTTTCCTTTAAAATAGGACGCTGGAATATCGAAAATCGACAAACTCATTCTGCAGCCAATATCCACTCCGACACCATACGGAATCACTGCATTATCCGTCGCTAAAACCCCGCCAATTGGCAAGCCATATCCTGAATGTGCGTCTGGCATTAAAGCCCCTGCAACCGAAATTGGAAGTTTTAATGAATCGTACAATTGAAACTTCGCCTGATCATCAATTTCATTTTCACCAAAAATACTAAAAGGCACTCTTGTCGTTTTAAGCTGATGCATTCTCACCTGTACAGGTTTAATTAAACCTTCTGCCAATTTTCCCCAGGTTCCGTTTCCTTCGTATTTTTCAGGATGCAGCAAAACGTCTTTAGCTTCTGTTAAAATGGACTCCTTTTTTTCTCTCTTTCTATATCGGTTTATCTGCCCCAAGGCAATGTTTATTGAATTATTTTTTGGAAATCCTAACTTAATCAGGTCTTTTCCGGATAATTTATTTCCCATGATTTTCTATCATTTCGTCTGCATATTCCTGATACAACAGGTGCAGACTTTTATTTTTAATCGGGTTGATCTCTTTTGGATTTTCTTTTTCATAATAATTCCAACTACGAGAAAAACCATCTACTAATCTGTTTATTTTATTTCTTAAATTATGATTAACAATATAATTGTCAATAAGCTTAATTTGACTTTCTAAATCAGAATCTACCATTTTTGTATGTGTGATCATATACGGACTCACACGCAACACATATCTCCAGGGTTCATCAAACACATAATGAATTTTGTAGCGTTTAAAATTGCTGCACCAGCGTTCCCTTTTATAAAAATGTGTTTTTTCTTTTTCAGTCAATTCTAGTTTGGGACTTCTCCATTCCCATTCTGAAAATTCTTTTACAGTCTGGATTTTTTCAATATAAACACGCCTTCTCTTTCGTTTCTTTTTTTCCTTAAAATATTTTTCCGGAGAAAACTGCCATGTATTAATTTTTTCCAATAATTCTATGTAAAATGGAGCTTCACTTGATTTTGCAATATCATCCCTTAATTTAAAATTACGCTGCCAGCCTTTTTGATAAGGATTTTCTAAAGGGACTAAAGGTAAATCTCTGCGTTTCTTCCAAAGGGAAACCTCAAGCTTTCTTAACTGAATTAATTGTTTCTCAAAATCTTCTTTTACTAGTCGTTTCTTTCTTTTTTTACTTTTAAAACGAGTGCATAATGCATACTCGTCTAACGTATAATTTTCCATAAAAAATTATCGTGCATTAAATTAAAGCCATTAGGCTAACTAATTTATCCCTGTGGATAAAAACTAAAAATCGATTTTCGGGAAAATTTTGAAGTGTCTAGAATAAAAAAAAGCCCGAAACTAAATGTCTTCGGGCTTTTTTTTATATCTGAAATGTATTTCTAAGATTGAAATAAGCCACGAAGAATTGCTTCACCAAATACATTTGATGTAAAGCTCTGAGATGTCAATGTAAGTACAAACATTTTTTCTTCGTTTTAAAAGGTTATTATTTTTTTTCGTCTGCAAATATTGTAAATTGTTTTTTGATTTTCCAAATAATTTTAAAGAAAATTCATCAAAATTAAATGCACATTCCAAAATCAAAACCTCTACAACTAATTTAAACACATCGAAAACAAGCGATTACATAAAAATATTTCAAAATAAAAGGAAATAAAATATTTAAAAAAATGACATAAAAAAAAGCCCTGATTTCTCAGGGCTTATATTGTAAAGGTGATTTTTTATTCAGAAACTTTGCTTTTTACAACCAATCTGAATCCTTCTCCGTGAATGTTTAAGATTTCCACATCCTCATCAGATTTTAGATATTTTCTAAGCTTCGCGATGTAAACGTCCATACTTCTTGAAGTAAAGTAGTTATCATCTCTCCAGATTTTTGTCAATGCTAGTTCTCTTGGCATTAAGTCGTTTTCATGAAGAATAAGCATTTTAAGCAATTCATTCTCTTTTGGAGATAATTTAATTGGCTCTTCATCCTGGAAAGTCAAAAATCTTAATTTTGAATTTAGGTGGAACTTACCAATATTAAATTCAAATTGTACTTGTTCTGCTTTCGTATCAGCAGATTTTCTTTGAATGATAGCTTTAATTTTCATTAAAAGTACCTCAGAATCAAAAGGTTTATTTAGATAATCATCTGCACCAGCTTTATACCCTTTCAACACATCCTCTTTCATAGATTTTGCTGTCAAAAATATAATTGGCACTTCACTATTTTTCTCTCTAATTTCTTTTGCCAAAGTATATCCATCTTTATAAGGCATCATTACGTCAAGTATACATAAATCATATACATCTTTCTTGAATTTTTCGAAACCTTCCATACCGTTTTTAGCTAAAGTAACTTCAAAGTCATTTAACATTAGATAATCTTTAAGAACTGCCCCAAAATTTAGGTCATCTTCTACTAAAAGTATTCTTTTGTTAGTATTTTCCATATTTTAATTTATTAATGGTATTTTTATTATAAAGGTGCTACCCTTTCCCTTTTCACTTTCTACATATACTTGACCATTATGGTCCTCAACAATTCTCTTTACGTAAGCAAGTCCTAACCCATGTCCTTTAACATTATGAAGATCACCTGTGTGTTCCCTATAGAACTTCTCAAATACTCGTTTCTGAGCTATCTTACTCATTCCTAAGCCATGATCTCTCACTTTTATCAAAATCATATCTTTAATGTTTTCTGTAAAGATTTCGATTTCTGGTATATCAGGCGAATATTTAATAGCATTTTCTAAAATATTGACCAATACATTTGTAAAGTGAACTTCGTTAATAAGACAAGTTGTTCTCGCGGCATTAAAATGCTTTACAACTGTACCTTTTCTGTCTTCTAAGATAAGATTTACATGCTCTATAGCATCTTCGATAATATCATGAACGACTGTTGGCTCTTTGGTTATATCGAGTTCTCTTTTTTCTAATTTAGAAATACGAAGAACATTCTCAACCTGTGCATGCATTCTTTTGTTTTCATCTCGAATCATCTGAAGATAGCGAAAAACTTTTTCTTTATCTTCAATAATTCTGGGATTTCTAATAGCATCCAGTGCTAAATTTATAGTTGCAATTGGCGTTTTAAACTCATGCGTCATATTATTAATAAAATCGGTCTTGATTTCAGAAATATGTTTTTGACGCAATAACTGATTTAATGCACTTGTGTAGGCAACAATTATAATCAATGTAAAAACTATTGATAAAATAGTAATACTCAGTAATTCAGATAATAAGAACTTTTTTTTGTGCGGAAATGTAACAGATAACTGATATTTACTATTTCCTTCATTGTCGGTATAAATCGGAATATCATAAGTTGCCTCTTTGTTGTAATGAAATCCATCTGATTTTATTTTTGTTGGAACGCCATTACTATATATACCGAATTCAAATTTTGTTTTAACCTGATATTCTTCCAACTCTTTTTTTAACAACTTATAAAGCTTGTCTTTAGTTATTCTGCCTTCAATTGGAGTTAACGAAGCTATATCTTTATATTGAATTTGCTGTTGAACCTTATTTAAAACATCAAGACTTCCCGATTTTTCAATTTTAAGATCAGGAATTATATTTCCCCCTAAATTGACGCTGTTATTGTCAATACCCGTATTACCATTGTAAACTTCAGTGGTTCTTTTGGCGCTAAAATTCTTAAAACGTTCGTTACTGAACTTTTTATTAAAAAGAGAGCCGCTGATATCGTAATCTTCCGAAGTCAATGTACTCGAGTAAACAATTGTTTTGTTTGTTTTTGGATTTCTTTGTACATAAAGTACTTCGAGTAAATCTTCTTTTTTGGGAATTTTTCCGGTACTGTCCTTTATACGGTTGTATTTGTCGTAGAAACTGTACTCTTCTTGTTGTTCCAGTTTATCTGCAACATTTCCAATTACTTGAGTAACGTGGTATTTAAACTGCTCTTCATTATTTTTGAACGAAGAATTGAACCAAAATACTTGAACCAGAATTATCCCGATTAAGGACAAACTCATTAATAAAACAAGTATTCTAAAAAATAATTTATTCATCGAAACAAAATTAATATTTTAACAATATACTAAATAATACATTAACCAAATATTAACATTTAAGACTGATTTTGTTTTATCTTCAAAATTTTAAGAATTTTAACAACTTCTTCTTGAGCAATTTTAAGATTAACGTTATTAATCACGAAATTACTCATAGAAATTCGTTTTTCGTCATTCCACTGCATTTTCATCCGGCTTAAAACTTGCTCTCTTGTTGTTTTATCTCTCTTTATAACCCTTTCAATTCTTAGTTCTTCCGGCGCCGTAATTGTTATGATCACATCACAGTTTTTGTAGCTTCCGCTCTCAAATAGAATTGCCGCTTCGTAAATCACAAAATCATAATCCCTATGATTTTCTTTCCAGGATTCAAAATCCTGTTTTACAGCCGGATGCACTATTCCATTTAATTGTTCTAAACGTTCTTTATTACCAAACACAATCTGTGCCAGTTTTGTACGATTTAAAATTTCATTTTCAAAAATATCAGAACCAAAAACAGATTTTACCTGCTCCACGATAATGGGTGACTGCATCACTCTTTTTGCACCATCGTCTGCAATGTAAACAGGAACTCCCATTTTTTCAAAGTACGCTGCGACTGTTGTTTTGCCACTGCCAATTCCTCCTGTAAGGCCAATTACTTTTGTCATTCTTACAATTTAAAAAACATACGAGGAAAAGCTTCTTGTGGTTTTTTCTTTAATAAAATCACTTTTACGTACGATTTTAAAAATCCCGTACCGTAACCATAAAACTGTTTCCAAACTGCTATTACAGATAAGTATCCAATTTTGATACTTTTATTTTGAATACTTGCTGTAAGAAAAATTATAACGAAATATACGAAATATAATTGTAATAAAATATCAAAATTGAAAATTAACAATAAAAAAGCTAATAATAACCCTAGTATAAATAAGCTCGGGAAGAAAAAAGTAAGCTTATTATGTTCTGGATACCAACTATTTAAAATAGGTCTGGCAATGCCAAATTTATTTACCTGAACAGAGAATTTTTCCCAGTCAATTCTTCGTTTATGATAAACGTAAGCCTCTTTAAACAGTCTTGTTTCAAAGCCCAGGTTCCATAAACGTATGGATAAATCAGGATCTTCTCCCGGATGTATGTTTCCAAATCCTTTTGAAGCTTCAAAAGCTTTCTTAGAAATCCCCATATTAAAACTACGCGGCTGAAATTTGTTAATCTTTTCAGAACCGCCACGAATTCCTCCTGTTGTTAAAAAAGATGTCATGGCAAAATTGATTGCTTTCTGAATATCAGAAAAGCTGTCTAATGCCTTATCTGGTCCTCCGAAGCAGTCTACATAATTTATCTCTAATTCTTTTCGGACTTCGTCTAAATATTGTGACGGAATAATACAATCGGAATCAAAAATGATAAAATAGTCACCTCTGGCCCGCTGCATCCCGAAATTTCTTGAATCCCCGGGACCTGAATTGTCCTTAAAATAATAGGATATATTTAATTTACCCTGATAATTCAGCACCACATCACGACAAGGTATTGAAGATCCATCTTCAACAAGAACAATTTCAAAAGCTTCATTATAATCAGATTTAGAGAGACTTTCCAAAAGTTCATCTACTTCGTCCGGACGATTATACACGGGTATAATTAAAGAGAAAATCATAGCAGAATGCGCGTTATTAAAGGTGTATTTTTAGTTTTAAAATTTCAGCAAAGATAGCGTATATTAACAAAAAACCATCAACTTTCGATTGATGGTTTTTGTTTTATAATAAGTAAAGTAGTATTATTTTATACTCTCAATTTCAACGACTTCATTTGTATCTGCATTGTAGTCAACAGCAGGAACTTCAAAACCGAATAAATTTAAAAAATCATTTTTATAACCTGCTAAGTCACCAATTTCAGGTAAAGTTTCTGTCGTAGCTTCCAGCCATAATTTCGCCACTTTTGCCTGAACGTCTTCACGCATTTCCCAGTCATCAATTCTAATTCTTCCTTTTTCGTCAACAGGAACTTCAGAACCATTATACAATCTGTCCTGGAACAAACGCTGAATCTGCTCGATACATCCTTCATGAATACCTTCTTCTTTCATAATTTTGTACAAAAGAGAGATGTATAACGGAATTACAGGAATTGCAGAACTTGCCTGAGTAACCAAAGCTTTATTTACAGAAACATAGGCTTTTCCTCCAATTGATTTTAAAGAATCCTCAATCGTAAATGCAGTAGCTTCTAAATGATCTTTTGCACGGCCGATTGTCCCTTTACGGTAAACTGCCTCTGTCAAAGATGGTCCGATATAGGAATACGCCACTGTTGTAAAGCCCTCAGCCAGTAAATTTTCGTTTTTCAAAGCATCAATCCACATTGCCCAGTCTTCACCTCCCATTACAGCAACTGTATTTTCAATATCTTCTTCATTAGCAGGAGCGATAGAAACTTCAGAAACTTTTCCTGTATGAAAATCAACTGTTTTATTTGTAAACGTTTGTCCGATTGGTTTTAAAACTGAACGATGCGTAACACCTGTATTTGGATTTGTACGTACAGGAGAAGCTAAACTATAGATTACAAGATCAATCTGTCCTAAATCTGCTTTGATTAAATCAAGAGTTTCTCTTTTTATTTCGTTTGAAAATGCATCACCGTTGATGCTTTTTGCATATAATCCTGCTTTATGAGCTTCTTTCTCAAATGCAGCAGAGTTATACCATCCAGGAGATGCCGTTTTTCCTTCAACAGGCGGTTTTTCAAAAAACACTCCAATTGTTGCTGCATCAGAACCAAAAGCACTAGTAATTCTTGAAGCTAATCCAAAACCAGTAGAAGCACCAATCACTAAAACTTTTTTAGGACCTGCGATTTCTCCTTTTGATTTTACATATTCGATTTGATTTTTTACATTTTGTCCGGCTCCCTCAGGGTGGGCAGTCAAACAAATAAATCCTCTCATTCTAGGCTCTATAATCATTTGTGTATATTTTTTTGTATTATTTCAGTTTTAGTTTTAATTTTTCAAAAATAGACATTTTATCTTTAACCCTTTTCATATTAGCATTCATATTGTCGATAAAATTTGGGTTTAATGCATTTTTTCGGGCCTCTTTATAATAAGTAAAAGCGGCAGCATATTGTCCTTCATATTCGGCCATTCTGCCTAATTCACTATTATAAGAAGAATTATCAGCATTTTCTAAATTTGCCATTGTAGCCCTAATATGTTCTTTTGCTTCGGCATAGCGGCCAAGATCAATTAGTAAATAAGTATAATTCAGATAAGGCGCAGGATATTTAGGATCAAATTTCATGGCTAATTTGTAGTGGTAAACGCCTTTCTCGTAATCACTTAACTTATTATAATAAATCCACCCCAAATGATTGTGGGCTTTACCAAAGTCAGGATACTGGGACAATAATTCTTCCAGCAATTCTTTTGCATCGGCAGAATTTCCTTCGGAGATTAATGAATCTGCTTTTATAAATTGATTTTCGTAAAAACTCAAATTTTCCATTTCCATATTTTAATTCAATAATTCTTTTGCGTGATTTAAAGCCGAATCTGTAATATTTGCTCCCGATAACATCTGGGCAATTTCTAAAATTCTATTTTCCTGTGATAAAAGTTTCAATTCAGATTGCGTATGATCTCCAACAGTCGATTTAGAAACCTTAAAGTGCGAATCTCCTTTTGCGGCAATCTGCGGTAAATGCGTAATTGCAAAGATCTGCATCGTATTACTCATTTCCTTCATAATTTCTCCCATTCTTATGGCAATTTCTCCTGAAACACCCGTATCAATTTCGTCAAAAATCAATGTTGGGAGTTTAGAATATCTTGCTAAAATGGCTTTTACCGCCAACATAATACGAGACATTTCTCCTCCTGAAGCTACTTTTTTTAATAAACCAAAATCGGTTCCTTTATTAGCAGAGAATAAAAATTGCAATTCATCTTTACCATTTTGAAAATACGTTTCTGATGGCTGTAATTCCATTTTAAATCGGACATTAGGCATCCCTAATGTTTCTAAAATTGAAATTAACTGTTCTGATAATTTTGGAATAGCATTGATTCTGTTCTCGTGAATTTTTGCTGCAAAATCATCCAGTTCAATTGTTTTTTGTTCAATTATTTTGGTTAAAGCTGTTATTTCTTCTTCGATATTTTCCAGATCAAGAAGCGTATTTCCTAAATCTGCCTGAATTTGCAGCAAGTCATCAACAGAATCAACCTGATGTTTCTTCTGTAAGTTATAAATTACCTGCAATTTTTGACTCACAAACTCTAATTGCGTCGGATCGTTTAGCAGCTTCTCTGTAGCATTTTCAAGTTCTTTTGAAACATCATCAAACTCGATTGCGAGACTTGTAATTCTTTCAAATAAATTTTGATATTCAACAGAAAACGGTGCGACTTTTTGTATGGATGCCTTAATTTCATTCAGGGTGTGAAAAACACCAAATTGCTCTTCGTTAGCGAGTGCCAACGATTTATCTAAAGCTTCTTTAATGATTTCAACGTTGTTCAGCTTTTCATAATCTTCTTCTAATTCCTGCTGTTCTCCTGATTTCAATTGAGCAGCCACTAATTCGTTTAGCAAAAAAGTATTATATTCCTGTTCTTTTCCGGAATCACTCTGCCTTTTCAGTAAAGCATTCAATTTGGATTTCTCAGCTTTATAAGCTTTAAGCCGTTTTTGATACGCTGAAATTACATCTGAATTGTCAGCAATGGCATCAATGATCTTAAACTGAACATTTTCATCTGATAATTCCTGAGTTTGCTGTTGGGAATGAATATCAATTAAATAAAGGCTCAAATCCTGCAATTCCTGAAGGTTAACAGGACTGTCATTTATAAAGGCGCGCGATTTCCCCGAAGGAAGAATTTCTCTTCTGATAATTGTCTCATCCTCATAATCCAGATCATTGGCTTCAAAAAATTCTTTCAAATTGTATTTTCCAATTTCGAACTGCGCTTCAATGATACATTTTTCTTCTTTATTTTTTAAAGAAGAAAGATCGGCTCTTTTTCCTAAAACAAGACCAATAGCTCCTAAAATAATAGATTTTCCAGCACCTGTCTCACCTGTAATTATAGAAAAACCTTTAGAAAAATCTATTGCAAGCTTTTCAATAAGAGCATAATTTTTAATTGACAGTGACGTAATCATAGGGCAATTTTATAAAAATAAGAGTTAAAGAAGATAGTTTAGATATTTAAAAGTAACAAATCAATATTTGATTTGCGACCATTTAGTAGAATTTAACGGCGATACTTTATTCAGTACGTCTGTTAAATCAGTAATAGTGATGCTGGGTCCACCTGAAAAAACAGAAACAATTTCATCAGATTTTGCATCAAAAAAGACTCGGGTAATAAAAGCATTTGGTTTAACCGAATTCAGCTTTCCAATAAGCATCAACGCCGTTTTTATTTTTTCTTTGGATGCCTTTAAATCCACAGTCATTCCGTCTAAACCATTGTGGTACAAATAACTGGTCTGACGTAAATCACTGTATGTAGGAGCAATCATATCATTAATTAAATAATACCGATTCTGAAGTCCGTCCGATTGGTTCCAGCCTTTAAATCCGCCTTGCTGTGCAACATTGGCAATATTTTGCGCGGTTTGAAGATATTGATTTCCCGCTCCCATTTGAAAAGTATCAGCATCCATACCTAATATTACATAAGCATAGAAAGATACTACCGAAACCAGATTCGACTCGTAGACACTTGGATTAAACAACAAAGGCTCGTACTCCGTATATCTAAAATTAAAATCCTTATCGTTGTAATTTAAAATCGGAGAAGAATAAGTAGAATTAAAAATCAATCTCGAAGACTGCACCTGAATGGTTCCGGTAAATTGATCTGAACTGTTTGACGACAAAGTAATATACATCGAACAGTTGATTCTTTCGTTTTGCTTTAAAGCTGAACCAGTCCAGTCTGTTTTATTGACAAACTCCGATAAGGAAGTCTGAAGCGTTTTAAAAACCTGATTATTTGGATTTGTAAGACGATCGGTGTTAATAGTTACTGTACAATTTAGCTGTTGAGCATGTACAAAACCAAAGCTTAAAAATATTAACAGTGTAACTATCTTATTCATAATCATCTAACATTTAATTTTATAACACACGTCATTTCAGACTTATGTTTTCCGGCTTATAGTGTAATATATTATTTCGAAAAATGAATAATAACTTTATTCAAAATATCAGCCGCTACAGATTCTTTTGACTTTAATTCCATAGGTTCTATTTCAAAATTTTTATCAATAAATGTTACTTTATTGGTTTCTTTTTTAAAACCTGCACCTTTATCCTGTAAGGAATTTAAAACAATCAAATCTAAGTTTTTTTTCTGAATTTTCAACTTAGCATTTTCAATTTCATTTTCAGTTTCTAAAGCAAAGCCAATTAAAAACTGATTTTTTTTGACAGCACCCAAAGAAGACAAAATATCTTTTGTCTTTTCAAGTTCTATCGAAAATTCGTCTGTTGTTTTTTTAATTTTCTGTTCTGCAACAACTTTTGGTCTGTAATCTGCAACAGCAGCGGCCGCGATAGCTGCATCTACTTCATCAAAATACAAATGACAGGCATCATACATTTCCTGGGCCGATACAACATCTACCACTTTTACTAAATTATTTTTAGATTTAAAATGTGTTGGTCCCGCAATGAGAAAAACTTCGGCGCCCAAATTTGCCGCCTCGTTGGCAATATCGAACCCCATTTTGCCCGAAGAATGATTTCCTATAAAACGCACAGGATCTATCGCTTCGTATGTTGGTCCGGCAGTAACCAGTATTTTTTTTCCTTTTAAAGGTAATTTACTTTCGAGATCCGCCTCTAAAAAAGCAATAATATTCTCAGGTTCAGCCATTCTGCCTTCGCCAGATAAGCCACTTGCCAATTCTCCGCTTTCAGCAGGAATCATTGTATTTCCGTATTGCTTTAATGCTGAAAAACTTGACAGTGTAGAAGGATGCTTATACATATCCAGATCCATTGCAGGTGCAAAATACACCGGACATTTGGCAGATAAATAAGTGGCAATTAAAAGATTGTCACAATTGCCCGTAGCCATTTTAGATAATGTATTGGCAGTTGCAGGCGCAACCAGCATTAAATCGGCCCAAAGTGCCAATTCTACGTGATTGTTCCATACTTCATCTTCATCATCCTGATTAAAAAAACTGGAATGTACGGGATTTTTTGATAACGTCGATAATGTAAGCGGGGTTACAAAATCCTTAGAAGCAGGTGTCATTATCACTTGGACATGTGCACCTGCTTTTATAAAAAGTCGTACTAAATTGGCTGTTTTATACGCTGCGATCCCACCGGAAACACCCAGTAAAATCTTTTTCCCGTTTAAAACTGACATTGTACTATTATTTGTTTGAACCTCTGTGGTAAGTTTTACCATCTAACCATTCCTGAACTGCTAAAGCATGTGGTTTTGGTAATTTTTCGTAAAATTTAGAAACTTCAATTTGTTCTTTATTTTCAAAAACTTCTTCAAGACTATCATTGTAAGTAGCAAACTCTTCTAATTTCTCAGTTAATTCTTTTTTAATTTCAGAATTAATTTGATTTGCTCTTTTAGCCATAATGGTAATTGCTTCATACACATTTCCTGTTGGCTCTTCAATAACTGTTTTATTGTAAGTTATTGTGTTAACAGGAGCATTCGTCTTTTTTAAATCCATGACTTTATTTATTTAGTAAATTTTTGTAAATCTGTTTCAACTCTGGCATACATTTCGTCTGCCTGTTTCTTATATTTTGTGTCGCTTTTAAACTTCATCAGATTGTTATAAGCAACTTTTGCTATATTAAGACGTTCTTCCATCTTAGAAGGAACACTATTGATCGCAAGTTTATACGCTGAATCGTATTTATAAAACAACGCATCTTCCTTAAATGGAGTTCCGGGATAATCAGCAATAAAATTATCAAAAGCTATTAAAGCCGGTTTGTATTCTGAAATTGTATTGTATTGTTTCGCATTTTCAAATGCTTTCTTCTCCAATTTACCATTAAGAACCTGCACCGCTTCGTTTGCCTGCGCAACATATTCTGAATTTGGATAATTATCAATAAAAGCCTGTAATTTTTCTAACGCTTTTATAGTATCCGCCTGATCTAAGCTGTAAGAAGGAGATAATTTTGAATAACTGTAAGCGCCTAAAAAAGCGGCTTCCTGAACTTTTTCACTTCTTGGATATCCAGAAACAAATGATTCAAACTGATATCCTGCCAGATAATATTGTTTCGTTTTATAGTACGATTGCGAAAACATATAAAATAGCTTTTCTGCCTGAGGTTTTCCACGGTAAGAAGCAGATAACTGTTCAAAAAGACGAATTGCCTTATTGTATTTACCAGCATCATACATTTTTGTTGCCATGTCAAACTTTGCTGCAACATCTTCATTTTTTAAAGCTTTTTGATACTCACTACAAGAACAAAAAAGGACAACAACAATTAATAGCGATACTATTTTTTTCATTTTCTTACTTTTATTATGATCGCTCAGACAATTATGCCAAAGCAAAATCACACCGAAGTTTCGGTGGCAAATTTAGTTATTAATTTAGCTACTACAAAATATTTTTTAGTATCGATAAATTTCAGTGAAATTTGAGATTATTTAATACTATTTTTTACAAATTCATTCAGTCTCGAAGCCAAAGATTCGTCCACAGTTACCAACGGTAAACGCACGGTATTGTCAGCAATTCCAAGCGCCTGAAAGACTTGTTTGATTCCGGCTGGATTTCCCTGCTCAAAAATCATGTCTATACTGTCTGACAGGAAATAATGTGTTTTAAACGCATCAGCTGCTTTTTTATTGAGTCCTAAACGTATCATTTCTGAAAATTCTTTAGGAAAACCTTGTCCAATCACAGAAATTACTCCTGCTCCGCCCGCTAAAACTATTGGCAGTGCCAACATATCGTCTCCGGAAATTACCAGAAAATCTTTTGGAGCATTTTTAATAATCTGCATCGCCTGGGCCATATCGCCGGCTGCTTCTTTAATTGCGACAACATTTTCAAAATCATTTGCCAGACGCACCACAGTTGAAGGAAGCATATTGCTTGCAGTCCTACCCGGTACGTTGTATAAAATTACCGGTATTGGAGAAGCTTCTGCAATTGCTTTAAAGTGCTGGTAAATTCCTTCCTGAGTCGGTTTATTATAATAGGGAGAAACAGACAAAATGGCTTCAAAAGCAGAAAAATCCCTTGTCTTTAGTTCTTCTACAATCTGCATAGTATTATTTCCTCCAACTCCTAAAACCAGAGGCAATCTTCCTTTGTTTACATCGACTACAGTCTTTATAACCAATTCTTTCTCTTCTGTTGTAAGTGTTGCATTTTCTGCAGTTGTACCCATCACAACAAGATACTCTACTCCTCCATCTATAGAAAAGTTTACAATTCGTTGTAAAGCTTCAATGTCAACTGAAAAATCTTTTTTAAATGGTGTTACAAGTGCAACACCAGTTCCTATCAATGATTGCATATTTTAATTAAATTATTTTATATTTTTTAAATACCTAAACAGTTCCGAAACGAATAGTTTATAGTTTGCTAATTCTGTATGTATCATCAAACGGTTTAAATTTTGACCCGCTGCAGAAAATCCCACTTTAAATTTAGCTTTTGATTTACTTGTTACAAGCATTAAAAAGATATTTTCAACGTCATAATAACTCAGTAGAATATCAAATTCTTTATTCAAAAATTCATTTATAAAATCCTCGGTAATTTCACCTTTCCAATTGATGTGTTTTTTACCAAAAGAAGGCCTTAAATACGTTTCTTTTTCTTTGAATTTTCCGGTGTAAGCAATGACTTTTATGTTTTCCGGAGCAATTTTGTGAAGTGTTAATTCATTAATCAGAGCTTCAGAATGCCCAAAATTACTTTCATCTATCAATAAACCAATTGTTTGAACGTCTCTGGAAAACACTTTGCTTTTGTCCTGCTGCAAGTTATTTTTTAATGATTTTTTTACAAAAAATTCCTTTATGTAATTTAAAAACATAGTACTTTTACCAGATTACAAAATTAATTATTTAAGTTGCATTTAAAATGGTAAAACTAAAAAAGTATAACGGATTTTTAAAACTTTTTGTTATATTCTTAACACTTTTTTTTATAGTTTCTTGCAGTCAAAAAAACTATAATTTAACCAAAATTGAGGGGAAACAGCTTCCGGTCACCGAAAAGTCTGCTGAAACTCCTGAAATTGAAAAATTTATTAAGCCTTATCGCGATCACATTAATGCAGATCTGGACAATATTCTGGCATATGCTCCTGAAACTTTAGATAAGAGTACTGGAAAATGGCAAACCAGTATTGGAAGTTTATTAGCGGATGTTTGTTTGCAGAGAGGAAACCTTGTTTTTAATGCGAGAGAAAAAAAAGATATTGATATGTGTCTTTTAAATCATGGTGGTATTCGTGCGATACTTCCCAAAGGAAATGTAACTACGAGAACGGCTTTTGAAATTATGCCTTTTGAAAATAATCTGGTTGTCCTGGCTCTAAAAGGAAATCAGATCTTAGAAATTGCTGCTTATATTATAAAGGAGAAAAAACCTCAGCCTTTGTCGGGAATGACTTTTACAATTGTAAAAGACAATACTGCAAAAAATATCATGATCCAGGGAAAACCTCTTGATTTAAACAAAACCTATTATGTTGCTACAAATGATTATCTGGCAAACGGCGGTGACAGCATCAGTTTCTTTGCAAAAAGCACTCAGAAATTTGATCTTAATTATAAGCTGAGAAATGTTCTGATTGATTATTTTAAGGAAGTAGACACCGTTGCTGCTCCGAAAAATACCAGAATTACAGAAGAATAAAATTTACAAAGTATACTAGCATTACTGCAAAAAAAATATAAAATGAAAAGAAGAGAGTTTATCGAAAAAACAGCAGCAAGTACTGCCCTATTAAGTTTAGGATTGTCTTTGAGCAGTTTTGAAACAAACGATAATAAACATTTAACAATTCTACATACTAACGATGTGCACAGTCATATCGATCCTTTTCCTGCTGATGATCCCCGTAATCCTAATAAAGGAGGAGTTTCGCGTCGTGCTGCACTTATAGAAACTATCCGCAGAGAAAATCCCAATGTGCTGTTATTAGATGCCGGAGATATCTTTCAGGGAACTCCGTACTTTAATTATTATGGTGGCGAATTGGAATTTAAATTGATGAGCATGATGAAATACGATGCCTCAACAATTGGAAATCACGATTTTGACAACGGTCTTGACGGATTATATGCACAACTTCCTCACGCAACTTTCGATTTTATCAACTCCAACTACGATTTTAAAAATACCATCATGGACGGGCACGTTAAACCGTACAAGATTTTTAATAAAAACGGAATTAAAGTAGGCGTCTTTGGTGTTGGAATTGAATTGCAGGGTTTAGTAGACAAACAATTATATAAGGAAACTGTCTATAATAATCCCGTTGAAGTCGCACAGGATATGACACAGCTTTTGAAAAAAGAACAAAAATGTGATCTGGTAATTTGTCTTTCGCATTTAGGGTATAAATACAAGGATGACGAAACAAAAATCAGTGATCTGAAATTTGCAGAACAAACTCAGGATATCGATTTGATTATTGGCGGTCATACTCATACTTTTTTAGACAAACCAACAGTTGTAAAAAATAAGGCCGGAATAGATGTTTTGGTTAATCAGGTGGGCTGTTATGGAATTAACCTGGGCCGAATTGATTTTTACTTTGATAAAGACAAAGCGCATACCAATCTGGGAAGAACTATTGTTGTGTAGCCCTTTTTTGAATTCTGGCTTTTTCTAAGAAGTATTGTACCATAAAGAAATAAGCCAGAATTTGAGTTGTATCCCGTATCAAAACCAGCACAACCGGATACGAAAAGTATTGATTAAAAATATAGAAAATATCAGAGAAAATGTAGCTAATGGTCATCAGCGACATTAATAAACTTACGTATGTTCCTTTTGTAATATAACTTACAAACGCAAAATAGCTTAACACGCTCAAAACAATTCCGTAAAAAGTGAACAGAAAATTGAATTTCTTCATGTTTTCCAATTCGAGGCTTAATACAGAAATCAATAGATATGCCAGAGAAATGATTACTATAGAGACTGGCAGAACATCTCGTCTTTTCAGTTTTATTCCATCATGCTCTTTTAGAAATATGGCGATCAATAAACTGTAAACTATTAAGAAACAAACAACTCCGGCAATTTCAGAGCTTTCTATATCCATCAAAATATAAACCTGACCAATGAAACAAAAGAGAAAGATCAAACCTTCTGTTATACTAATTCTGAATTCAGAGCTTATCAGAAAATAAATAAAAATAGCAGGCAGAACTACTGACTTTGAATAAGTTGCAAGCAAATCCTGTTGTGCCCAATCTAAAATAATAGTGCACAACAATGCCATAAAGAATAAAATTAATGACGGCTTATTCAGTTTCATTCAATTTTTTTATAAAATCTTCTTCCGATAATATAGGTATATTTAATTTGGTGGCTTTTTCTAATTTTGCTGGTCCCATATTGTCGCCGGCAACTACAAAATCGGTTTTTGCAGAGATCGAACTTCCATTCTTTCCTCCGTTATCTTCAATGACTTTCTTTAATTCGTCTCTTGAAAACTGACTGAAAACCCCGGAAACGACAAATGTTTTTCCGGCAAATTTATCTGTTGCATCCGGATTAATCTTTTCTTCAATTTCAAACTTAATTCCGTAGCTTTTTAAACGTTCGATAATTCTTCTGTTTTCTTCGTTTTCAAAAAATTCAATAACGCTTTTTGCTATTCTTTCTCCGATTTCATCCACTAAAATCAAATCCATTAAAGAAGCCTGGCTCAAAGCATCGATATTCTTATAATGCTTCGCTAATTTTTTGGCTACAGTTTCTCCGACAAAACGAATCCCGAGCGCGAATAGGACACTTTCAAATGGAATTTCTTTTGATTTCTCTACGCCGTTTACCAGATTTTCAGCAGATTTTTTCGCCATTCTTTCCAAATGCAGAATATCTTCTACTTTAAGTTCATATAAGTCTGCGTAATTATGAACTAATCCGTTTTTGAAAAGTAATGCAACCGTTTCTCCGCCAAGACCTTCAATATCCATTGCCTTTCTGGAAATATAATGCTGCACTCGTCCTATAATTTGAGGTGGACATCCGTAAAAATTAGGACAATAATGATTGGCTTCTCCCACATTTCTCACCAATTCGGTATGGCATTCCGGGCAATAAGATATATAATGTGTCTTTTCTGAGTTTTCCGGACGTTTTTCCAGATCTACAGCAATAATTTTTGGAATAATCTCTCCACCTTTTTCAACAAAAACAGTATCATTTACACGAATATCTAATTTTTCGATTTGATCTGCATTGTGTAACGAAGCTCTTTTTACAATTGTTCCCGCAAGCTGAACAGGCTCCAGATTAGCAACTGGCGTAATGGCTCCGGTTCTGCCGACCTGATAGGAAATCGATTTTAATTTTGTAGAAACCTGCTCTGACTTGAATTTATAAGCAATTGCCCAACGTGGAGATTTTGCCGTATAACCTAATTCTTCCTGATGTTGAATACTGTTTACTTTTATAACAACACCATCGGTTTCGTAAGGTAAATTATGTCTATGCGTATCCCAATAATCTATAAAGTCAAAAACTTCGTGCATGTTATTTACCAGCTTCGCTTCTTTTGGCACTTTAAAACCCCAGCTTCTTGCTGACTCTAAACCTTCAAATTGAGATTTAAAGGGCAAATTATTTCCTGCAACGAAATACAATAAACATTCTAACGGACGTTTGGCAACCAAAGCGCTGTCCTGTAATTTTAAACTTCCTGAAGCTGTATTTCTTGGATTTGAGTAAGGAGTTTCTCCAATTTCAATTAATTCCTGATTCATTTTTTCGAATCCGGCGTAGGGAAGAATTATTTCTCCGCGAATATCAAATTTATCCGGAAAATTTCCTTTGAGATGAAGCGGGATCGATTTTATCGTTTTAATATTATTGGTAACCTCATCGCCCTGAAAACCGTCGCCACGTGTGAGCGCCTGAACTAATTTTCCGTTTTCGTAAGTAATACTAATTGATGCGCCGTCGTATTTCAGTTCGCAGGTATATTGCAAATTAACGTTTCCGAGAATTCTCTGGATGCGGTTTTCCCAATCCAGAAGATCTTCTTTAGAATACGAATTGTCGAGAGAATACATTCGGTATTGGTGCGCAATAGTTTTAAAGTTTTTGGTCACCGAACCTCCTACTCGTTGTGTTGGAGAATTTTCATCGAAGAATTCAGGATGTTTCGTTTCCAGATCCTGAAGTTCTTTTAGTTTTATATCAAAATCATAATCTGAAATTGTAGCATTGTCTAACACATAATAATTGTAATTGTGCTGATTAAGTTCATCTCGTAAAGTTTGAATGGTCTCCTGAATGCTCATAAATTTCTAAATATTGCAGATTATAATTGTGAATAACGTAATACCAAAATTAGGATTTTTTTTGTTCAAAAGAATCAAAATTGAAAGTTTTATAAAATCAAAAATCAGACTGCACATTCATGCAGTCTGATTTCCTCCTTGTCCATTATTCTTAAAAAAAGAATTAATAAAACCAACTTCCAAATGGTTTCGCCGTTTTATATTTTCAACTGATAATCAAAAATTTACAGCGCAAATATAAAATTATTTTTGAATAATGATAAAGTCTGAACGTCTATTTAGTACATGCTCTTCGTCGGTACATTTTACACCGTTTTTGCATTTGTTAATTAGTCGTGTTTCTCCATAACCAATTGCACTCTCAATTCGTGAAGCGTCGATACCCTGAGAAAGAACATAATCTCTTGTAGATTTGGCCCTATTGTCTGAAAGTTTCAGGTTGTACGCATCTTTTCCGCGCGAATCTGTATGAGCTTCGATTTTGATTCTGATGTTTGGAAATTTCTGCATAATGAAAACTACTTTTGACAATTCTTCAATTGCTTTTGGCGTAATATCGTATTTGTCGTAATCGAAATAAATTGGATTAACATCCACTTTTTCCACGCCTTTTTTCTTCACAACCAAATCGTCATAATTGCTTAATTCGAAGTTGACATCTCTAACCTCTCCTCCGTTTTCTTTGGTAGTTTCTACTGTTTTATCGTCGCTGCTGTAATTGATTTTGGCCGCAATCATTTTTACTACTTTATTACACGGCACTTCAATGGCATATTTCCCTTCAAAATTGGTTTTGGTTTCGCCCAAAACTTCACTAAAAGAATTGTACGCCATAATAGTTACCTCTGGTAATGGTTTTTTAGTTTTATGATCAATTGCAATTCCCGAAATACTTTGGTTACAAACCGGTTTTCCTTTCACAAAAGAATAAATATCATCGTCTCCCTTTCCTCCTGCTCCGTTAGAAGAAAAATATCCGTTTGTATTTGCTTTATCAATAATAAAAGAAAAATCGTCTTTATTACTGTTAATCGGAGCTCCGAGATTTTTGGGAGATGAAAAATTTCCATCTGCGAGAAATTTACTTTCGTAAACGTCTAAATCTCCCCAGCCATAATGTCCATCAGAAGAAAAGTATAAAATGCCATTCTGAAAAAACGGGAATACTTCATTGCCTATGGTATTAATATTTGGACCCAAATTCTTTGGAGAACTCATTGTTCCGTCAGCGGCAATTTTAACCACATACAAATCTGTTTCTCCATATCCACCAGGCATATCTGATGCAAAGAATAGCCATTGTCCGTCATCGCTTAAAGCAGGATGTCCTACCGAATATTCATCACTGTCAAAGAATACCTTCTGCGGATTTTCTAATTTATTATCTACAATCGATCCCTTGATAATCTGAAAATTATTAACTTTTGCTTCATCCACAACCAACTTATTTTTCTTGACAATATTTGTTGAATAATAAATGATTTTTCCCTGACTGTCAAAGCTCGCCGTTGCTTCGTGATATTTTGTCATTACATTTGGAAGAAACACCGTTTCGTTGAATAAACTTCCGTCTGCGGGGTTTCTTTCTGCAAAATACAAGTTAAGAAACGGCTGATTGTTCCAGGTGTACAATTTATCACTGAAACTGGTGGTATCGCGCGCAGAGGTAAAGACAATATTATCTTTGAAAAATGTGGCTCCAAAATCTGACTTACTGGTATTTATATCCAGATTTTTAATCGTATAAAGTGGTTTTGCTTTTGCAACGCTGTCCATATATTTCTTTTGGGCAACATAGCGACTAACCTCTTTTTTATCTCCTTTTTTCTCCAGATATTCTCTTGTGATTTTATCTGCTTCGTCGTAATCCATGACTGCTTTCATGGATTGAATATAACGCAGATAATAAATATCAGTCAGATTGTTGCCCTGAACCTGGTACAATTTTTTATACCATTTAAGCGCATTTCTGGAATCAGAAATAAAATAGTACGAATCTGCAGCATTTTTAAGGGTTTGTGCTGAAGGATTTTTGATGTTTTGCAAAATTTCTTCGTAAGCTTTGGAAGCATCGAGATACGAATAGTTTTTAAACAGAGCATCTGCTTTTTTCAGATTTGTTTTTTGAGCGAAACTAAACGTAACGCTCAAAATTAAACATAGGATATATAGCTTTCTCATAAGTTTTATTTTTAGAAGAATCGAGGAGATTTAATTTTGCTTTTGCCTTTTACAAACTGATAACGCAGGATAATTTCATGCGATCCATCATTGTATTTGTTCAACTCGCTTACTGTGTAATCAAACGCATATCCAAGATAAAAACTTGGTGAGATTTGAAAACCTGCCAGTATACTAACAGAATCATCTGTACGATACGCTCCTCCTATAACAAACTTTTCCATAATCATAAAATTCGCAGATACATCTGCTGTAATGGGTGCTCCACTTACAGCTTTTACTAAAAATGCAGGTTTGAATTTTAAATTTGGATTCAAATCAAAAACATAACCTCCCATTAAATAATAATGCATACGATCGTAATCTATAGATTCCTGAACGTCGTCATAGTAATTATTCTGAATAAAACTTGGAACAGAAAGTCCTACATACCATCTATCAGTATAGTAGTAAATTCCGGCTCCGACCGCTAATTTCATTTGATTGTTGATATTCTGATTCAGCAAAACATCATCATTATCATAATATCTCCCTTTAGACCAGTCGACGTTTAACATTCTCATACCGGCTTTTAAACCAAAAGCCAGCCTTTTTTCATACCCCAACGGCACCGAATACGCGAAGTTTCCATCAACATATAGCTCGTTTGAAGGGCCAATTTTGTCGTTTACAATACTTAGACCTAATCCTAAATTTTCATTTCTAAGTGGCGACTGAAGAGAGAAAGACTGTGTCTCGGGTGCTCCGTCTATTCCAATCCATTGAGAACGGTATAAAAGAGCTGCTTCTACTGTACCGGCAGATCCGGCATACGCTGGATTTACCGACATAGTATTGTACATATACTGGGTATATTGTGGTTCCTGTTGTGCTGTGGCACACACTGTGATAAAAGAACATATTGCAATGAAATACGTTTCTAATGATTTTATATATAGTTTCATAACGATACTTATTTAGTTTAATTAATTAGATGATTAATAGAGTGGTTTATCTCATTATAGATAACCAGCCTTTTTTAACCGTTCCATCTCCAATGGTTATCACATAAAAATAAGTACCTGTTGGCAACATATCTCCTCTATTAACTACTCCGGAAACATTAGCTGTTCCGTTCCAATCATTTTCATAATTTGCTTTATTGTAAACTAAGGCACCGTATCTGTTAAATACTTTCAGCTCATTGTTCGGATAAGATTCGATGCAATCAATTCGGAACAAATCATTTTTACCATCATTATTTGGCGTAAACTCATTGTAGACAGTCAAACAAATTGGTTCTAAAGTAACTGATGCTGAATTGTTTGTTGTATCAACATCTAAAGGTGTTGAAATTTCTACAGAAGCTACAGTTGTATAATTACCGCTTGAAAGTACTTCTGCAACAATAGTCAGTGTTACACTCTGACCTGCATTTAAGACAGGTATTGTCCAAAGTTGTGTGGCAGGATCGTATATTCCTAAAGATGCAGATGAACTAATTAATTCTAATCCGCTAGGAAGTAAATCGCTGACAATTGTATTTATGAAATCGCCTTCACCCACATTATTTACCGTGATAGTAAATGTTACCTGATCACCAAAATTTGGTGTCGGATTATCTACAGTATGTGTAATTGTTAAGTCTGAACAGCTTGCTACACTAACATTTAATGTTTTAACTGTTCTCTCATTACAATTATTTAAATAAGAAACAGTTACTGTTCCGGGACCTACATCTGACCAGGAAACTGTTACAGACCCATCAGCTGTTGAACCTCCAGAGATAATTGTTCCACCAGTGATCGTCCACACATAATTGGATTTTCCGTTTGCGATCGAATACGTTACTCCTTTGAAAACACATGGAGTATCATCTGTAGTTGCTATTTGAACTGCAGCATCATCTTCAAATGAAATTGTAATTCCTAATCTTGGACCATTATCACAACCATTCGTTGTGTTGTTTAAAGCAGCTGCGTAATAAGTAGTAGCAGTTAATGGTGTATTTGCTGCTAACGCTGTTCCGCCAGTTGGCGTAGTGTAGAAAACAACATTGGTCTCATTTACTAAAATATTAGCTAATGTTGGCAATGCACTTAAACAGAACGTTTGTGATGTTCTTGGCGTTGTTACCACACCTGGCGTATTTACATTTACTGTAACGGCTAGTCTTACCGGATTTTCACAACCAACTGCACTGGCAATTGCTCCGTAATAAGTTCGTGTTACAAGGGCTGTTGTTGAAGGAAGTGCAGTTCCTCCTGTCGCTGTATTATACCACACAACATTGGCTTCGTTTACCTTAATATTGGCAATCGTTGGATTATTCAATGTACAGTAATTTTGTGTTGTATTAGCAGTTGTCGGAGTCGCCGCAGGTGCAACGACTGTAACTGAAACTGCTAAACGGAATGCGCTTTCACAACCCGATACAGGATCAAGAATATTACCATAATATACGCCTGAAGTAAGTGCTGTTCCTGTTGGAATAGCTGTTCCTCCTGTCGCTGTTGCAAACCATGTTACATTGGTTTGATTAACCTGAATATTTGCCACTGTTGGCGAATTTGTTGAACAGAAAGTTTGAGAAGCATTATTTGTTGTCGGATTTACTGTGTTACCAACTGTAATTGCTACCTGCAGTCTCACGCTGCTTTCGCATCCTGTTGCCGGATCTTTTATGGCACCAAAATAAGTTCCTGTTGTTAGTACTGCCATAGAAGCTAATGCAGTTCCGCCAGTTGCTGCTGTGTACCATACTACATTAGGTTCATTCACCTGGATATTGGCTACCGTTGGATTTGTACCAGTACAGAAAGTTTGAGAAGCAGCTGTAGTTGTTGGTGTAGCAGGATTGCTTACACTTACATTGACACTTAATCTTACAGCACTTTCACAACCTGTTGTCGGATCTGAAATCGCTGCAAAATAAGTTCCACTTGTTAAAGCTGTTGTAGATGGAATAACAGTTCCGCCTGTTGCTGCTGTATACCACACGATATTAGATTGAGTAAACTGAACACTTGCAAAGGTCGGTGCATTTACTGTACAGAAGTTTTGTGTACCCGCTGTCACTAATGTTGGTGTTCCAGGGTCATTTACAATAACAGTAACTGCTAATCTTGAAGCACTTTCACAACCTGTTCCAGCATCTGTTAAAGCTGCATAATAGGTTCCGCTTGTTAAAGCTGTAGCCGGAGCAATTACGTTTCCTGCTGTTGGCGCATCATACCAAACAATATTGGTCTGATTAAACTGAACGCTCGCAAAGGTTGGTGCATTTACTGTACAGAAGTTTTGTGTTCCTGCAGTTACTAATGTTGGTGAACCCGGATCGTTTACAATTACATCAACTGCTAATCTTAAAGCGCTTTCACAATTTGTTGTTGGATCTGAAATCGCTGCGAAATATTGTCCTGTAGTTAAAGCTGTCGTAGCAGGAATTAAAGTTCCTCCAGTTAAAGCCGTATACCAAACTATATTTGGCTGATTGATCTGAATACTTGCAAAAGTGGGTGCATTTACTGTACAGAAGTTTTGTGTTCCCGCTGTTACTAATGTCGGTGTTCCCGGATCGCTGACAATTACATCAACACTTAATCTTGACGCACTTTCGCAACCTGTTGCCGGATCTGAAATCGCTGCAAAATAAGTTCCGCTTGTTAAAGCTGTTGTTGATGGAATAACAGTTCCGCCTGTTGCTGCTGTGTACCAAACGATATTAGATTGAGTAAACTGAACGCTCGCAAAAGTCGGTGCATTTACTGTACAGAAGTTTTGTGTTCCTGCTGTCACCAATGTCGGTGTTCCAGGATCAGTTACAATTACAGTAACTGCTAATCTTGAAGCACTTTCACAACCTGTTCCAGCATCTGTTAAAGCTGCATAATAGGTTCCGCTTGTTAAGGCTGTAGTCGGAGCAATTACGTTTCCTGCTGTTGGCGCATCATACCAAACAATATTGGTCTGATTAAACTGAACGCTCGCAAAGGTTGGTGCATTTACTGTACAGAAGTTTTGTGTTCCTGCTGTCACCAGTGTCGGTGTACCCGGATCGTTTACAATTACATCAACTGCTAATCTTAAAGCGCTTTCACAACTCGTTGTTGGATCTGAAATCGCTGCGAAATATTGTCCTGTAGTTAAAGCTGTCGTTGAAGGAATCAAAGTTCCGCCAGTTAAAGCCGTATACCAAACTATATTTGGCTGATTGATCTGAATACTTGCAAAAGTGGGTGCATTTACTGTACAGAAGTTTTGTGTTCCAGCTGTTGCCAATGTCGGTGTTCCCGGATCGCTGATAATTACATCAACACTTAATCTTGAAGCACTTTCGCAACCTGTTGCCGGATCTGAAATCGCTGCAAAATAAGTTCCGCTTGTTAAAGATGTTGTAGATGGAATAATAGTTCCGCCTGTTGCTGTTGTATACCAAACGATATTAGATTGAGTAAACTGAACACTTGCAAAAGTCGGTACATTTACTGTACAGAAGTTTTGCGTTCCTGCTGTTACCAATGTTGGGGTTCCTGGGTCAGTTACTGTAACAGTCACCGCCAGTCTTACTGAACTTTCGCATCCTGTTATAGCATCTGTAGATGCAGCATAGTATATACTGCTGGTTAATGGAGTTGTTGAAGCAATTAGATTTCCACCAGTTGCTGCATCATACCATATTATATTACTTTCATTTACCTGAATATTGGCTACTGTCGCAACTGTAGATAAACAGAAATCCTGAGTATCATCTGTAGTTGTCGATGTATTTGGATCACTAACCATAATTACAGCCTCTTGTAACGTACCTGCAAGATTTTCGCAAGTAGTGGTACTTGACACCGCTACATAATAGGTAATTGGACTTATGGCTTTAGTTAATCCAACTGCTGTTAATACTCCATTAGCATCAATTGTATACGTTACTCCATTACGGATTAAACCATTTGAAATTACCTGCGTCTTATTGGCATCTAAATACCAGGTGAACACTGGCGTAGTCAATGTTGGTGCAGTTGGGGTTAGCGAAGCTGGTACACTATGACAAACTTTTACATCATCAACCAAAATATCATTTACCGTTGAAGGAGGCAGAATAGTAAACGTAATTTGTCTTCTGTCTGCTGCTGCAGTTTCACAAAACTCATCTGAGCTCACTCCAACATAATACGTGTAGGTTCCCGGAGTTAATCCGTTAATTGTTAATTCTGCTGTTGTTGCTCCCGGAACCGCCTGAAGTGTAGTACCAGCAAAAGTATACCATGTGTAAATCGGATTAGTTAAGGCAGGTGTTCCACTTAAGCTTGTGGCTAGAGTTACTGTTCCTGACTGTGAACAAACTGAAGTTGTAGTACCACCATTTAATGTAATATTTGTTATAGCATTTACAGGAGCAGTAGCTTTTACCTCTACAGTAACCTCTCCTCTTGCAAATGTTTCGCAACCGTAACGTACCGGTTGTACATAATATTTATAAATTCCCGCAGTAAGGCTTGCTGGCAATGTAAATGTCAGACCACTTGCTACCACATTTCCTCCTGTTTCGGCATCATACCAGATATAAGTAGAGCACGCCTGCTCCGGAATCTGAAGTGTCAGAGTTTCACCCGGACAAATCGCTATTTTATTTGTAGGGTCGGCTCCTACTATCGTTGTATTTGCTGTTCTTTCTACAGTGTGAACTCTTAAGAATTCAAGTACTCCTGCAACCCCACCAAAACGAATTCTAACTCTATCGTAAATTTCTGTTGGGGAAGACACTAATACTACTGCGAGAGAATTTCCTGGTAATAATCTTAAGCTTAATAAGTTGCTTGTATTTTGAATTGGTGCTCCTACGGCAACATTTCCAAGATATCTTTGAATAGTCAAACCGGTAAGAAGATTAACATCTAAAAGCGCTCCCGGTTTTGAGATTATAATTCGTAAACTATCACTAATCACAGATGGTGTTTTAAACTGAACAGTTAAATCAGACGCAGCCAAAACACCTGCGCCGCTGTACATTGTGGCAAATGTACTGACATCACTATCTGCAACATTGAAAGCGTCACTAACTCCAACCAAAGCAGTTGCTGCACCAACAGGAAGTCCTAAATCTGTTGCTCCATAAAAAACATCCTGTATATCGCCAGGCGTACAAGCTACACTTGTAACCGATCTGTTATAATGAGCATCGAATACTTTTGTGTTTTGAGCAACACTAACTACTGAAGCTGACTGAATTCTAATTCCGTCATAATTTTGCGGACCAGAAGCATCTGAAGGGACAAAAGTAAATTCATATGTATTGTCTCCGGAAATTAAATTTAATAATGACCCGGAAACAGGCTGCATGGTTCCTATATCAGTTCCACCAATAGTTCCAATTACTGACAAATTATGTCCTACAGCCAATAAACTGTATTTAGAACCTAATTTAACGGTAACAGGAGTACCTTTTGCAATAGGAGCCGGCCAAGTCAGATTTTGCCAGGTTGTTCCAACTCCTAAAAGTCCTAAACCTGTAGTTATAGTCGAATAAGTCTGTGGATTTGCATCAACAGCATTTCCATTGTTACTGACACCTCCAGTAAGGATAAACCCAGATGATTGTGCAGTAGCATAGACTCTCTCATTTAATGTCTGGCAGCTGCTTAAATCAATTACATTTATCACTTTGGTTGCAGTTGAAGTACAAGTTCCGTTATTTGCAACAGCAGTATAGGTGTAAACACCAGGCGTGCTTAATGGCCCCGTAGTAAACGGCGGTCCGGCCAATGCATTTCCTTGCGGACCAAACCAGGTTATTGTTCCTGTTGAAGTTGCAGTTAAAGTAACATTTGTACCAACAGCAACTGACTCTGAAGGATTTGTAATGACTAAACTTGGTAAGGCATTTATAGTTACTGTTACAGATTGTCTCGCAGATGGACAAGTTTCAGTTGTTCCGTGAGCTTCGATATAATAGACTCCTCCCGTTGTTAAATTTGCTGCAGCATCTGCAGTAATTACATTGTTTGAAGCATCATAAAAAGTATAAGTTGTACTTCCTGTCGTGTCAAAATTAGTAATTGCATTTCTTAAATTGAAACTACCACAGCCTGGTGCCGGAGAAGGATTTACCGTCAAAGTCGTAGTTGTTGGGAAAGTTATACTAATTGGAAGCAGTGTTCCGTTAGCATTTTCACAAGTTGTCGGACTGGAAACGGATACAAAATAAGTATAAGGAGAATTTCCAGCATTTAAACCAGATACTGTAAGAGCTCCGGTTGCAGCATTCTTAGCAAAAGAAACTGAACCTATTGTGGTTCCGTTTACAATTTCAGTACTCCTATTTTGATCTGTATAATATCTGAATTGGGCGCCTGGCAAAGCAGAGCTGGGTGAAATTACCTCAACTCCTGCACAAGATGCTTCTAAAGGACTTGTAGCGACAATATTAGATGCCAGAGCAAACGGATTTACATTTACAGTAACCAATTGACGGGCCACATTAACACAAGCTCCTCTTGAAGCTTCTAAATAATAAGTTGTTGTAGATGTTAAATTTCCTGTATCTAATGTCTGTACACCATTTACCAGAGTAGTTGGAAGTGCTGCGCCTCCTGTTGGAGTAGCGTACCATGCAAATGTTTCAGAACCTGTTGATGAAGCTGAAAGTAAAGCATTCCGTCCCGTACAAATTGGGGCAGCATTGCCTGTAATCACAGCGTCTGGAAATCTATAAGATGCACCGTATATATCTAAATTTGTTAAAGCGGTAAGCAAGCCTCCTGAGAGTCTCACTTCAACTCTGTCAAAAGTGGCTGCAGCTTTTATACTGGCTTTAAATCTGGTACCTGATAATAATTGAAGATTTATTAAACCTCCATTAATTAATGTTCTGTCTCCATTTTCCACTGTACCATTTAATGTTGCTAAACTCACGGAACCTAATAAATTAACATCAGCAATTCCTCCTGGTAAATTCAATTCAACATCAATAATATCACCTGCCTGTCCCGGAGTACCGAAAATTAATGTTTGCTGAATATAACCTCCGGCTAATGAGACACCAAGTGTAAGTCTTGAGGCCGTATTTATATCTCCATCAACTGCAAATTGAGGATTATTATTACCGCATAAAACACAAGCAACAAGAGTTGACTGAGCAACAGATTGCGAACTTGGTTGCAAACAAGTACTTACAGTATTTATCACCACCACATTTATAGCCGTTCTAGTACTGCTTAAACAATCTCCCGCAGTATTTCTTGCCCGAACGTAATAGGTTTTATTAGCAGTTAAAGCTGGTGTTGGCGTAAAATTATCTGTAGCTACAGCAATTGCTGTTCCGCCGGTTGGTACATCAAACCAATCATGATTGATACCTGCAACCGGACTTACCTGCAATGTTACATTTTGTCCTGACTGAATAATCACTGTCGAAGACAATGCAACTGGTGCAGCTGGTGTCGGAGTGATATTTAATGTTATAGAATTTCTGGTTGATGCACAATCCCCAATTACAGCCTCAACATAATATGTTGTAGTAGAAGATAAAGGCGCAGTTGTAAATGAAGTTCCTGTAAATACTAAATTACCTGCAGTTGCAGCATCGTACCAATTATAAGTTGTTCCTGCAACAGGAGTTTGAACTGTAATTGTAGAAGTACCTCCTGCGCATAAATTAACCGGAGTAGCACTTAAAGCTGGAGCAACTGGATTAACAATAGAAACCTGAACCGCAGCTCTCTCTCCATTAACGCAACCATTTCTGGTTATTTCGGTATAATAAGCAGTATCGGCAGTTAAAGTTGGAGTTGTAAACGCTGCGGTATTAGCCAAAGATGCTCCGCCTGTCGCTGTACTATACCAATTTATAGTTTCTCCTACTGCAAGAGCAGCAGTTAAAGTTGTTGTTTGTCCGCTACAAATACTTGCGTTTCCTGAAATAGCAGGAGCCTTGTATTTATAAGTTGCCTGGTAAATATCTAAACTAGTTAAAACCGATGCCAAACCTCCTAATCGAATTTCAACACGATCAAAATTAGCACCAGCAACAACACTAGCTCTAAAACGATTTCCTGATAATAATTGCAAAGTGATTAACGGATTATTAATCTGAATTCTGTCGTTATTATAAGTTGCCCCATTATAAGTTGCCAGACTAACAGCACCTAATAATGCGACATCTGCCAAACCTCCTGGTAATTCTAACTCAACATCTACTCTGTCACCCGCTTTTCCAGGATTCGTAAATTGTAAAGTCTGCTGAACATATCCATTAATCAAACCAACCGGCACGGTAAGTCTTGCAGCAGTAGCAGGATTTCCATCTACCGAATTATTCGCATTTGTAGAGCTACACAATAAACATATTCCATTTTGCAAAGTCTGCTGACTGCTGGCTTCAAGACAGCCGCCTAAAGCTGCCGGTATAACAGTAACAGTTACCGGTACTCGCGCTGCACTTACACAATTGCCATTTGCACTTTCTGCTTCAACATAATATGTTTTTGTTGCCGTAAGTATAGACGTCGTAAACGATTGAGTATTGGTCGCTACTGGTGTTCCGCCTGTTGCCACATCGAACCAATTAAGCTGCGCTCCGGTCTCTGAAGTTGTTGCATTCAAAGTTGCGTTTTGACCAGACTGGATCGTTACACTTTGTGTCAAAACAGTTGGCGTTGCCGGAACCGGAGTAGAATTCACGGTTACCGGAGTACGTGTAGGACTTGAACAAGCTCCTATTACAGCTCCAACATGGAAAGTTGTACTTCCTGTGGGAACAGTTGGCGCATATGTATTTCCAGATGCCAATAGTGTACCACCTGCAGGATCAGAATACCAATTGTAAGTTGTTCCCGGTACAGCATTTATAACAGATAAAGTAGTTTGCTGAGGCGCGCCTGTAGAACATACAGAAGTTCCCACATTGCTAACTGCCGGTGCAACCGGATTTAAAACGTTTAAAACAACAGGAACACGAACATTCCCTTCGCAGCCGGCTGCTCTGGAAATTCCGATATAATAAGTCGTATTGTTAGTTAACACCGGAGTTGTGAAAGTATTTCCTGTGGCCAATGCGGTAGTAGAAGAGGCTGAACTATACCAGGCAAGTGTAGTACCAGTAGCCGGAGCTGCAGTTAAAGTAGTTGCAGATCCTGCACAAACAGTTTGAGTCAAACCGCCTGTTACAGTAGGCTGTGCAAATTCTAATCGAACATCATAAATACGCAAACTTACCAGCAGGCTTAGAAGACCTCCTACCTGAATCTGAATTTGGTTGGTGTCACCCGTCACATTAAATTTTGCAACTGCGACCGTATTCCCATTGAGCAGATTTAAATTCAAAAGTGGACTATTTAAAGCCACACTCGAACCCACATTATCACCTGAAAGTTTTGCCTGTAAAGAGGCGTTTGATAATAATCCAACGTCCAGCAAACCGTTTCCGGTACCAAAATAAATCGCAATCTGATCTCCAGCTCTCGCTGTCTGATTCAGAGTCAACGTTTCTTCAACAAAACATCCTACTCCAACCGAATTGGTTAAAGTTGCAAAGGTTGTTAAGCCAGCGCTGTCGTAAGCGTTAGCAGGGCTATCTACATTTAGTCCCACACATAGTAATCCACCTTGGCTGTTGGTTTGAGACACTGGTCTGCAAATCGTCTGCGAAAATGCATTACTACCTAGTAAGAATAAAAATAAAAGCCCTAATAATCTCTTTTGAAATTGGAGACTACAAAAAGTAAATTTTTTTTTCATAATTTGGAAGATTAGAAAATGGACAATAAAACAACTCTCGCAATAAGTACAAGTACTTACGCAATTAAATAATCAATTAAAAATCAAATACTTAAAGCAAAATTTAAAAACTTATAACTAAGCTCTTAAACTAGCTTTTACAAAAAAAATATATGTTGAGTTTGGTACATCTGCATGTACCAGAGAACAATTCTATCTTAATCAGATAAAAAAAGTTGTTCTTTTTGCGATGAAAAATGAATTAAATCATTTTCCAGAAAGGAGTGATTTGCAGTAGATCCAATTTTCATATTAGAAAATTTTAGTTGGAGTAGAATGGGGATTCTATTTTTAATTACTCGATTTAATATTCTAAAAAAGTTGATTAATCTTTTTTAAAACAAGGAGAAAAAACTTTCTCGTGATTTAAATTATATCATCATAAAAAAGATACTTCTCGTAATTCATCTTTAGAAAAGGAAAATTAAAAAACATCCATTTAGAATGAAGACAGTTGAATTTATATAGTTTAAAACGATCAGATTTTTGTTTAGAAGGAAGAATAAAGTTGGACAGAATTGAAACTATAACTAAAATAATAGAAAAAGTTAAAGTAAACTGGATTAAGAAAGTAATTGTCAATTCCATACACAGACTATTATGTTATTAGAAATTTAAAATTTTTTAAAAGCAAAACTTTGTTTAACCTTTGTATTATAAAATTAAAAAAAACTAAAACACAAAACAAACATAAAATTCTTATAATTTAATCTTAAAAAATCAATATAAGATTTCTAAGGCGCTAAAACATCAGAAAAAACGGTAGTTTTAACAAATTTATAAACTAAATAATTTCTTAAACAAAATAATGATTAAAATATGTTAAATAGAGAATAAGTAAGTAAAAACTTATATTATTTTTAGTAGTATCGACAAAACTATCCGTTATTCAGACCAAATACAGTCTAAAATAAAAACTATATGACCGAAAGCCATTTATTTAAATTAATTTTAGCAAAACAAGTAGATATACGTAGATTATTTTTGAATATATTTAAACAAAAGTTAAAATAAACTAAAAAAGGGCAAACAATTAACATTTAATTGTTTGCCCTTTAATCTTTCAAAAATTCGAATTATGACTCTATAATTTGATTAATTTGATTAAATAATTGACCATCGCTTAAAAAAGCACCTTGTTTGATCAGTTCGAAGAGGGAAGAATTTCTTTCCTCAGTAAATACTTTTTTGCCAATTTTCATCTCAATATTGTCCGTAAACATATTATCACTTAACCATTGAAGCCCTTCTTTAGTTAAAAAATCAGTTTCAGGAGATAAAGATTTTAATACGATTGACTTCACTTCTGTGTCGAGACAGTGAAATAAAAAAATATGATTTTTAGAAAAGTGTTCTAAATATTCTGCTCTGCTTAAAACCCCTTCCCAAATTAGATCTGAAAAAACATCAAGCTCCTGCTCTGCCACTTCTGGTTTGTTAATTTTAAGTTCTTCCCATTCTTTTCTGTCAATGGTTTGTGTTGCCAAAAAATTTGCAAATTCAGCATGTAATTCATCAAACTGTTCCTTTGTTAATCTTGCGTATTTCATTTATTTTAAGCTTTACTATTTACATTTTAAGTTATAAATCTGTTATGACAAATAACCTAAAATCTAAACTATTTATTATAAAAAAAAATCCCGATTTACATCGGGATTTTAATATTGTAATTTAAACTATTACTTTTCAGCAACAATTTCGTATGGTAAGTCAACAATAACATCTCTATGTAAACGGATGCTTGCGTTGTATTTTCCTGTACGTTTTACGATTCCGCTTGTGATGAATTTTCTATCGATAGCGTTACCTGATTTCTCTAATGCTTCAGCAATATCGATATTAGTAACAGAACCAAAAAGTTTCTCTCCACCAGCTTTAGCAGTAATTTTAATCTCAAGAGCTTTTAAAGTTTCAGCAGTTGCTTTTGCATCAGCAACAACTTTAGCTTCTTTGTGAGCTCTTTGTTTTAAGTTTTCAGCTAAAACTTTTTTAGCAGAAGGAGTTGCTAAAGAAGCAAATCCCTGAGGAATCAAAAAGTTACGACCGTAACCAGGTTTTACAGATACTACATCATCTTTAAATCCCAGGTTTTGTACGTCTTGTTTTAAAATAAGTTCCATGTTGTTGTCCTTATATATTTTAGAAGTTAGGTTCTACATTCAATAGAAACCAGCGACTAGAGTTTTTAATTATTTTAATAAATCGGCCACGTATGGCATTAAAGCTAAGTGACGAGCTCTTTTTACAGCTACAGAAACTTTTCTTTGGTATTTTAATGAAGTTCCTGTTAAACGACGAGGAAGAATTTTTCCTTGCTCATTTACGAATTTCAATAAGAAATCAGCATCTTTATAATCGATGTATTTGATTCCTGATTTTTTGAAACGGCAATACTTTTTAGTTTTGTTAGTTTCAATGTTTAAAGGCGTTAAATATCTGATATCTCCGTCTTTTTTTCCTTTTGCAGATTGCTCAATTGTAGACATAATAATTACGCTTTAGTAGATTTTAATTTAGCTCTTCTTCTCTCCGCCCATGAAATAGCATGTTTATCTAAACTTACAGTTAAGAAACGCATAACTCTTTCGTCACGTCTAAATTCAGTTTCAAAAGCAATTAGAACTTCTCCAGGTACTTTGAATTCGAATAAGTGATAAAAACCACTTTTTTTGTTTTGGATTTCGTAAGCCATTTTTTTAAGACCCCAATCCTCTTTCGATACCATTTCAGCTCCTCTACTAGTAAGAAATTCTTCAAATTTCGTTACTGTTTCCTTCACCTGAACTTCAGACAAAACGGGATTTAAAATGAAAACAGTTTCATAATGATTCATAAATAATAAAATTTATTTGTTAAAATTGGGTGCAAAAGTAATGATTAAATTTATATCTGCAACATTTTTTTCCTCTTATTCGTCATAATGCAAAAATTATTGGTTCATTTTAGTTTATTTCTATAAAAAATAATACATTTACTACTGCTATCCTGAATTTATTCTAAATTTGAAAGTTATGAAACTAAACTGTGTTGTTGTTGATGATAGTTCTATACAAAGGACAATTATTGCCAAACTGGTAAATAATCACCCAGGCTTGCATTTAATTGGCGACTTTTCGAATGCAATTGAGGCAAAAAGCTGTATTTCATTAAATAATATAGATCTTATCTTTCTGGACATCGAAATGCCGGTTATTAATGGTTTTGATTTTCTGGACGGACTTAAATCCAAACCTCAGATTATTTTTATTACTTCTAAAGCTGAATACGCTTTAAAAGCATTTGATTACGATGCTACTGATTATCTGCAGAAACCAATTGCCGTAGACCGTTTTAATGCTTCCGTAAAAAGAGCGATTGATATGCATTTGTTAAAAAAGGATGTCAAAGAAGAAGAAGGCGAACATATATTCATCAAAAGTAATCTTAAAAAACTTAAAATTTTTACTTCTAAAATTAAATGGATTGAGGCTTTTGGAGATTATGTACGGGTAGTAACCGAAGATGACAGTAATCTGGTTCTTTCTACAATGAAATCTTTTGAAAATGATTTATCTAAAGATAAATTTATTCGTGTCCACAAATCATACATTATAAATATAGATAAGGTCGAGCGTTTTAACAGTAAATTTGCCGAAATCGGAATTACTAAAATCCCTTTGAGCAGAAACAAGAAAGAAGATCTCGTAAAAGCTCTTTCAACTTCTTCTTAATTTTCAATAAAAATCTACATTAACGACAACTTTTATAGCTCTGTACTGAGCAACAGCTTCAAAACTATTTAGCATTTTCTGAATAGTTTTTTTTGTATTACCCAAATGCAGATTTTGCGGAATCTTAATCACGATAGTCCTTATATATTCATTTCTTATTCTGCTAATTGCCGGTTCTTCAGGTCCCAAAACAGGCATTCCGAGATTTTGACTCAGAACCTGATACAGCCACATAGATCCTTCTTTCAATTTATCAAAATCCTTATGTTTTAAAGTCAGCTTTATGATTCTGAAGTAAGGCGGATATTTATAAATCTGTCTATCATACAATTGTTCCTTATACATACCTATATAATTATGGTCTGTAACCTGCTGAATGGTATTGTGACTTGGATTATAAGTCTGAATAACGACTTTACCCTGTTTCTCTGCTCTCCCGGCTCTTCCTGCTACCTGGGTCATCATTTGAAAACTGCGCTCAAAAGCTCTAAAATCAGGATGATGCAGCATATTATCGGCATTCATAATTCCAACCAGACTTACATTATCAAAGTCCAACCCTTTGGCCAGCATCTGTGTTCCGACCAAAATATCGATTTCACGATTTTTAAAAGTGTCAATTATTTTTTCAAAACCAAATTTACCACGCGTAGTGTCCTGATCCATTCTTCCTGTTTTTGCCTTTGGAAAAAGCGAGACCAACTCCTGCTCTATCTGTTCTGTACCAAAACCTTTTGTAGTCAGGTCGATACTCGAACAGCTATGGCAATTGGTCGGTTTGGCAATGGAATAGCCACAGTAATGACACCGAAGCTGATTTTTGTTCTTGTGATAAGTCAGACTCACATCGCACTGTTGGCAATGTGGTACATGTCCACAAGTAAGACATTCTATTATAGGAGAATAGCCTCTTCTGTTTTGAAAAAGTATAATTTGTTCTCCAAGCGATAATGCTTCGGCAATTTCATCAATCAAAACATCACTAAAGTGTCCTGTCATTTTTTTTCTGAAATGCTTGTCTTTCAGATCAACCAAAACCACTTCCGGTAAACGAACATTTTTATAACGCTCTGCAAGAGTTACTAATCCGTATTTATTGTTTTGGGTATTAAAATACGTTTCAATACTTGGGGTGGCAGAGCCCAGCAAAACCTTCGCATTATGAAAATTGGCCAAGACAATCGCGGCATCCCTTGCATGATAACGTGGCGCAGGATCGGTTTGCTTAAAAGTCTGCTCATGTTCTTCGTCTACAATTAACAATCCTAAATCATTAAATGGTAAAAACAAAGCCGACCTTGCTCCTATTACAATTTGGGCTTTTTCAGAATTTTCGAGTGTTTGTCTCCAAACCTCAACTCTTTCATTGTTACTGTATTTGGAGTGAAATACAGCCACTCTATCTCCAAAATGAAGACGCAGACGAGAAACCAATTGTGTAGTCAGCGCTATTTCCGGAAGCAGATACAAAACCTGTTTCCCTGTTTGTAGATATTCTTCAATTAACTTGATGTATATTTCTGTTTTTCCACTCGAAGTGACGCCATGAAGGAGTGAAACTTCTTTTTCTGTAAAACTATCTTTAATCGCTAAAAAAGCTTTTTGCTGCGCTTCACTTAACTGAAGTTCTTTTTCTGTTTTTTCTCCTTCATAAGAAACACGATCCTGCTGCAGGAAGTACTCTTCAAAAATTTCTTTTTCAACCAAAGATTTAACCGCTGTTGCACTAGCATTTGCTACTTCTGTCAGCTTTTTTACTGTAATTGGTTTTTTCTCAGAAGCACTAAGCTGAAAATACATTAAAACAATTTCCTTTTGTTTATTGGCATTTTTTAAGACATTCAGCAGTTCTGCCAAACCATTATCAGACTCATATTTCGAATGTAATTTTACATATCGAACTAATTTGGGTTTATAGGTTTCTTTTATTTCCTCATCCAGAAAAATAATATCTTTCGCGATTAATTTTTGCAGAATTGGAAGAATATTTTTTTTATTCAATATGGAAGCAATTTCCTGAACCTTCAAAGAGCTTTGATGATGTAAAGCTTCATAAATTAAAAATTCATCATCAGAAAGTTCGCTGTCGTTTACAATAACATCTGCTTTATGCGAAATTATAGTTTCGCTTTCCAATAACAATCCGCTTGGAAATGCACCGCGATAAACATCTCCAATAGCACACATATAATAATTGGCAACCCAAAGCCAGTGTTTAATCTGGATTTCGGTGGCAATTGGCTGTTCATCTAATATCTGATGAATTTCTTTTGCCTCATACAATGTGGGAGCATTTTCATGCACATCCAGCACAAGCGCAGTATATATTTTGCTTTTACCAAAAGGTACGGCGACACGCATTCCTTTTTTAATGAAATCGTATTCAGCTTCAGAAATTTTATAAGTAAATGTCTTGGCTAAAGAAAGTGGTAAAATAACTTCAATGAAATACATGCAATGTTTTTATAAGCCAGTAAAATTATTACTTCTGACCGGATTTTTGAGAGGTTGTACTGGAAAGATTATAATCATAAACCATTTTCATAGTATGATCCAGAGATTTTATATTTGTCCAGCCATCGTGTCCGGGAATAATATACTGCGGATTCTTAAATTTCGCCTGTACTTTTTTAATTGATTGCGCCCATTCCTTAACATCAGAATCTCCTAAATAACCCAGGTCTTTTGCCTCGGTACTTTTTACAAAACAGCCTCCGTAAAGAATCTTTTCTTTCTCAAACCAAACCACAATATTATCAGGCGCATGACCTTTACCCGGATAATACGCTTCAAATTTATATTTCCCGACATTAAAGATTGTGTCGTTTGGGAGGATAAATTCGGCTCTTTTTTCGTTTTTCTTTTTTAGAATCTCATCTGTCAGTTTACAGGAATAGGTTTTAATTCCTTTTTTTCTGTAGAAATCTAATCCACCGGCGCGATCATCGTGCGAATGTGTCGCAAAAACCATAATAACATTTTTGTTGTGCTTTATTTTTATGCTGTCCAATAATGGCTGAAACTGACTTTTATCCCATGGAGCATCAAACAACACAACACCTTTCTCTGTGACAAGATACATGGCATTGGCAGAAATTTTTGCACCTTTATAATCGTTAAAAGTCCTGTAAATATAAAAGTCACCCGTAAGATGACTTATTTGTAATGGCAAATTTTTAGATTGTCCAAAGCTGTGTAAAGCCATAAAGAACAATAAAAATAAGAAAACTGTTTTTCGCATTTAAACCTATTTTACTCTTGACCAGTATTGTGTTCTTCCCATAATTGAAACGCCCACATAACCTCTAAGTTTTAATTTATCTGCAGATTCTAAAGTAATATAACATTTGTATTTTTTACCGCTTGTAGGATCGAGAATTGTTCCTCCATTATATTCTGAACCGTCTTTTTTAAGATTAGTTATAATAACCATTCCTAAAATAGGTTTATTTTTTTCGGCACCTTCGCATTTTACACAAAGATCTTTTTTATGATCTGCGCGCAATATCTCTATTACTTTACCATATACTTTTCCTGATTTTTCGTAAATCTCCACAATAGATTTTGCCTCTCCTGTTTCGTCATCAATTGTCTTCCATTTTCCAATAACACTTTGACTTTGCATGGTTAGTGCAATAAAGAAAACGCCGATAGTTAGCATCCAGTTTTTCATACTATTTATTTTTTTTTTGTTTTAATTTTCTGATAGAAGCATTCAGTTCGAACCCTAAAAGCAGAATCATACAGTTTATCCAAATATAAAACATTAGAATTAATAATGTTCCAATAGAACCATAAAGTTCGTTATATTTTGAAAATTTTATAACCCAAATCCCAAAAAAGAACGAAGATATAACAATTAAGATGGTCGTAAAAACAGAACCGATACTTATAAAAGGTACTTTATTGTACTGTTTTGTTCCATAACGTAATAATATCGAAGATGTTATCAGGATCATTAAAATAACAAACAAATATCGGCCCAAAATAATCAGCGGAATTCTGTCGCTCAACACATCCTGAATAATTGTCTTCTGAATAAAAACCTCAAAAACAACAATCGTCGCAACTGTTACAAACAGTATAATTGTCATAACCAGCGAAATAGCCAGCGCAACCAGATACTGACTAAAAAAACCGCGCTTGTCAAATACATGTTTAGAAGATTCAAAACCGCTTAGAATACCGTTAATTCCGTTGGCCATTAAAAAAATAGAAAGTAAAAATCCCGACGATAATAACCCGGAATGACTATTATTTAAGATATCGCTGATAATCTTACTAATTGCATCGTAGGTATTTGGCGGAACACCCTGCTGCACGAATTGCAAAAAATCTTCCTGAAAATTGTCTATCGGCATAAACGGAATCAGGTTTAAAATAAATAAAGTAAAAGGAAATAATGCCATAAAAAAACTAAAAGAAACCGCGCTGGCATGATACGAGAATGCACCTTCAAGAATACCCAAAGTATACATTTCCATTAAATCATACAGCGAAAAACCCTCCAGCCACGGCAGTTTTATTCTTTTTAAAAATCGGGCTGCAGAACGAATCACAGGAATTTTCTCAATCCGGTCTTCTATCTCTTTAGACATATTTTTTTTAGATTTTTAGACTTTTTAGATCGTTAGACTTTTTAGATTTCAATCAAATTGATAGTTTGCAATTTAAAAAGCTTTCAGACTCAAATCCATATTATAGACCGAATGCGTTAACGCTCCGGACGAAATATAATTTACACCGCACAAAGCATATTCGCGGATTGTTTTTTCATTTATATTTCCCGAAGATTCTGTCTGGCATTTAGTTCCAATTAATTGCACAGCAGTTTTGGTATCTTCATAATTAAAGTTATCGATCAGAATTCTATGAACGCCGTCGCTTAAAAGGATTTCACGAATTTCGTCTAAATCTCTGGCTTCTACAATTATTTTTAAATCCAGATTATTTTCTTTCAAAAATTCTTTGGTTTTTTTGATTGCTAGCGTAATTCCTCCTGCAAAATCTATATGATTGTCTTTTAACATCACCATATCATAAAGCGCAAAACGGTGGTTCTGGCCTCCTCCAATTTTTACCGCCCATTTTTCAGCAGCTCTAAAATTGGGAGTCGTTTTTCTTGTATCTAATATTTTAGCGCCCGTACCTTCTAACAATTGCACATACTGATTGGTTTTTGTAGCAATGGCAGACATTCGCTGCATCGTATTTAAAACCACTCTTTCGGCTTTCAAAATAGACTGTGAACTTCCCGAAACCTCAAAAACAACCTCACCGTATTCTACATGAGTACCGTCTTCTATATAGGTTTTTACTTTTAATTGAGGATCTACATGCTCAAAAATCATCTTAGCGAGCTCCACACCGGCAATAATTCCCTGATCTTTTACCAATAATTTAGCTTGTCCGTAAGCTGAATCCGGAATACAAGCCAGCGAACTGTAATCGCCCGGGCCTACATCTTCGCGAATCGCATTGGTAATCATTAGTTGTAATTCGGCTTCAAATTGTGCGTCGCTAATCATATTTTCTATATTTTATGAAATGCTAAATTAGAACATATTTTATGGAATTAAAAGTTTAAACAACATGAAAAAACAGATCGAACATTTAAAATTTGATTTTTAACCATCCAGATATTCCGGCAAATTACTTTAAAATAATATGGGCGTGTCCCTACGGGCAGGGCTATCCACTCCAAGTCCTCGCTCTTCCTTCGTCAGGCTGCGGGCTTTTCACTCCTATCCCTCACGCAAACGGCACACCAGAACCGTCGTGTCATAATTGGAGTACAGATCTTCATAAACTTACTATCGCATTGGCATAAATAGAAGAACATTAAATATCTTTGAGTTTTATACAAACCAAAACATGGGATTAATTAAAGATATTTACTCCGTTGCTTTCTACGAAAAATTTGGTCTTGCAGTCGAGGAAGTCCATCCGACCTTCGATAAACAAAAATTTATTGAAGCCATTTACAACGGAGATTTTGAGCAAAAAGAATGGAAGGAAAGAATGAAACATACAACCGTTGTTTTTCATCAGTTTATGCCGCAAAATTTTCCTGAAGCCGTTTCTTTAATTGACAAAATCATTAAAAACCTCAGAAAAAATAATTTTACAGACAGCAATTTAGCGTTTATATTTTTTGCAGATTATATCGAACAATATGGTTTAGAAGATTTTCAAACCTCAGCAAAAGCTTTTGTTACAATAACACAATTTATAAGCTGCGAATTTGCCGTTCGTCTTTTTATTTTAAAATATAAAGAAAAAATGATCGACGAAATGGTAAAATGGTCTCTGCACGAAAATCATCACGTTCGAAGATTAGCAAGCGAAGGTTCACGCCCGCGATTACCGTGGGCAATGGCGATTCCGTTTCTTAAAAAAGATCCGGTTTCCATTCTTCCGATTTTAGAAAATCTAAAGAATGATCCTTCAGAATATGTGCGCAGAAGTGTGGCCAATAATTTAAATGATATTGCAAAAGATAATCCGCAGATTGTTTTAGAAATTGCTTCAAAATGGAAAGGACAAACCAAAGAAACAGATGCCATTATAAAACACGGATGCCGGACTTTATTAAAACAAGGTCATCCCGAAATCCTCAATCATTACGGTCTGGAAAGTACAAATATTGAACTTTCCTCATTCGAAATTAAAACGCCAAAAGTAAATATTGGAGATTATCTTCAATTTCATTTTCACTTGAATAATAAAAACGAAGAACCTAAAACAATTCGTTTAGAATACGCCATTCATTACAAAAAAGCAAAAGGGCATCTGGCGAAAAAAGTCTTCAAAATCAGTGAGAAAATCTATCAGCCAAATCAGCTAATTAAAGTAGAACGAAATCAGTCTTTTAAATTGATTACGACGCGTGTTTTTCATACCGGAATGCATCAATTGTCGATTATTATTAATGGCACTGAAAGTGAAGTTTTGGAATTTGAATTGATTAATTAAAAATACGAATTTCATTTTTATCTATTTGAACAAAGTATTGTCAGGCTGAGCGAAGTCGAAGCCACGTATGCTGAATCACTTTGCGGGCTTCGACTACGCTCAGTCTGACAAAAAATACGCTTTTTTCAATAACAATAATGAATTGATTACTCATCTATTTTCCTTATTTTTATAATCTAAAAATCCAAAAATACTTTCTTAATCTAAATTAAGTTACAGACAAACCCAATAACTGTAATTTTGTTTTCAACTAAAAAATACCACATGTCAAATATCAGTTTAATCATCGAAGAACGCGCTGCCAACATTGGCAATTTTATGGTGGGAAGATTATTGCCTTTCCGCGAAAAAAGAGCCGTTGGACCATTTGTATTCATCGATCACATGGGACCTGCACATTTAAGTGACCACGAAAATATGGATGTTCCGCCGCACCCGCATATCGGACTTTCGACACTTACTTTTTTGTTTGAAGGAAGCATTATGCACCGCGATAGTTTAGGAACAGAACTCGAAATTAAGCCAGGTGCTGTAAACTGGATGACAGCAGGAAAAGGAATTGTACATTCTGAAAGGACTCCGGAATACCTTCGACATTCAGACAAAATGCTTCACGGACTTCAGATTTGGGTTGCGCTGCCGAAAGAATTAGAACAAATGGACCCGAATTTTACACATGTAGAAGCACAGGATATTCCGGCCTGGGAAGAAAAAGGCGTTTCTTATAAATTAATTGCCGGGGAAGCTTTCGGCAAAAAATCTCCGGTTCCCGTTTACAGTCCGTTATACTTTATAGAAATTAAAAGTACAGAAGCTGCTAAAATTAATATTGGTAAAGACTTATTCGGCGAAAGCGGATTGTACATTCTTGAAGGAAGTATGAAAAGTGGCGAACACATCTACGATCCAAAACAGATTCTAATTACCAATGACAGCACACTTTGTGAATTTGAAATTGCAGCAAATACGACAGTTTATATTTTTGGAGGACAACCTTTTCCTGAAGAACATTTTATCTTTTGGAATTTTGTATCTTCAGACAAGCAATTAATTGAAAAAGCCAAACAAGACTGGACAGCACAGACTTTTCCAAAAGTGCCGGGCGAAACTGATTTTGTACCACTTCCTGAACCAAGAATTAAATAATTTCTATGAATACAATTACAGCAAAAATCGACACCCGAAAATATCGCACAGAAATAACATCTGCAACCGGCAACATTCTGATTTCTGACGAGCCTCAGGAAATGGGAGGTAAAAACTTAGGCTTTAGTCCGTTTGAACTTCTGGCTTCTTCCCTTGCGTCCTGCACTCTCATCACTTTACGAATGTACATAGACCGCAAAGCCTGGGACGTTTCAGAACTAACTATTTGGGTAGATTTTGAAAAGGATGAGGAACATACTGTTTCTTTATTCAAAACTAAAATTCAGATAACAGGAAATGTAGACGATGCACAGAAACAGCGAATTTTAAAAATCGCAAACAGCTGTCCGGTGCATAAAACATTAGTAAACACAATTAAGATAGAAACTCATTTAGTATAATCATGGAAATAAAACAAACAGACGATAAAAGAAAAGGCTCTTTTGAAGCAATACAAGATGGCAAACAAGCAGGCGAAATGACCTATACCTGGGCGGGAGATTCTAAATTTATTATAGACCACACAGAAGTGAGCGAAGATTTTGCCGGTCAGGGCGTGGGCAAAAAACTCCTTATGGCAACTGTAGAATTTGCGAGAGAAAATAATGTGCAAATTATTCCGCTTTGCCCTTTTGCAAAAAGTGTTTTTGATAAGGTTGAGGACATTAGAGATGTGCTTTCTTCTTAAGGGTACAAAGGCTCAAAGAGACAGAGGTTCAAAGATTTTAAAAGTAGAGACGTACAGAGTGCGTCTTTTTTTGTTTCCCATAAGTAATAAATTGTTTAGAACCTTTTACTCTGTCCCTCTGAACCTTTGTCCTCCAACAAGGTACAAAGGTTCAGAGGGACAGAGGTTCAAAGCTTTAAAAGTAGAGACGTACAGTGATGTGTCTTTCACCGAAAAGATAAATTGTTTAAAAAGTTTATCCTATGTCGCTGTGAACCTTTGAACCTTTGCCCCTCAAAAAAAAACCATTTTCAAATTTTCGCAGAAATTCCTATATTTGCATGTAATTTAAACTTAGAGTATGACAAGGATAATTACACTTTTCTGTATTTTTATAACACAAATCGGCTTTTCTCAATCGGCTGAGAGTTATTTAGAAAAAAACAGAAATAATGAAGCGCTCTTAACTGCTTTTTTTCAACAAATGCCCAAAGGAGGCGATCTACATCATCACTTTTCAGGATCAGTTTACGCAGAGCCGCTTTTAGAAAGAGCGATCGCAGAAGATTTTTATTTGAATATCGAAACTATGGCAGTTTCTAAAACCAAACCTGCAACTGGAAACTGGCAAACTTTTTCTTCGCTAAAAAATATCGGAAAACTGGATTTTTATCAACAGCAAATCATGCAAACCTGGTCGGTTAAAGATTATAACGGCTCGGTTCCTTCTGATGATTTGTTTTTTGATTCCTTTATGAAATTCGAACCCACTATTCAGGGTCATTTTGCAGAAGGAATGCTGGAATTAAAAAAACGTGCAATTGCTGAAAATGTAAGTTACATTGAGACGCAGCTAAGTACAATTCCGTGTGATATGGATGTTGCTGATTTGGCAGATTTTAATTCTAAACTTCGAAAAGCTGCTGCGCAAAGAGACGAAAAAGCTGTTTTAAAACTTTTAGACGAATTGTATAAATCTTTTCAGAAAAAAGACGCAAAGAAATATGCTGAGGATTTCAACATTAATTTCCTGGCCAAACTTCATAAAGATTTAAAAATTGATGACGAACGTTTTACCATGCGTTATCAGAATTTTGTGCTTCGCTTTATGGAACCGGTAGATTTGTTCAAAAATCTGGCTATTGCTTTTATTTCGTCAAGCGAAAGTAAACTAACTGCAGGAGTCAATATTGTCTCTCCAGAACATGGCGAAAATTCGATGAAAGATTACTGGCTTCACATGGTGATGTTTAAATACTGCCATTCTAAATTTTCGGATGTAAAATATACGCTTCATGCGGGCGAACTGACTTTAGGTCTCGTTCAGCCCGAAGAACTGACATGGCATATTAACGACGCCATTTATATTGCAGGCGCTAACAGAATTGGCCATGGAGTTGACATTGCCTACGAATCAAATTCGTATGATTTGTTGAAATATATGTCTAAAAACAATATTCCGATCGAAATTAATTTAGTGAGTAACGAATTTATTCTAAAAGTGAAAGAAAACCGACATCCGTTTACGCTTTACAAAGAGTTTAATGTGCCAATCGTAATCAGTACAGACGATGCCGGTATTTTGAGAAGCAATATGACCGAACAATATGTTTTGCTTGCAAAAAGATATCCTGATGTTACGTATGAGACAATTAAGAAATATGTTTACAACAGTATCAATTATAGTTTTATTCAGGATGAATCCGTCAAAAAACAATTACTGAAAGATTTAGATAATCGTTTTAAAACTTTTGAAGCTAAGTTTTCTAAGAACTAAATTGTTTAATCAAACAGAAAATTGCACGCAGATTTAAAAAAGATTAAAGCAGATTTGAAAAAAATTAAATGTAAATTCGTGCTAATTCGTGAAATTCTTGGCAAACTACAAAACAATGAACATCAAGCTTATCGCCATTGGCAAAACCGACAATAAATCACTGCAGACTTTAATCGACGATTATACTAAACGCCTGTCTTTTTATATAAAATTTGAACTGGAAATTATTCCCGATATCAAAAACGTAAAAAACTTATCCGAAAGTCAGCAAAAGGAAAAAGAAGGCGAATTAATCTTAGCTAAATTAACACCGACAGATCAGTTAATTTTATTAGATGAAAATGGCAAAAACTTTTCCAGCGTTGGTTTCTCTGAAGAATTACAAAAGAAAATGAACTCCGGAATTAAAACGCTTGTCTTTGTAATTGGTGGCCCTTACGGATTTTCGGATACGGTTTACAGCAAAGCGCAGGGAAAAATTTCGCTTTCGCTGATGACGTTTTCACATCAGATGGTGCGTCTATTTTTTATCGAACAATTGTATAGAGGTTTTACAATATTAAGGAATGAACCTTATCATCATCAGTAGCGATTTTGTTTCAGGTTGTTTAGTTTTAAAACGCTGATTTATCTAAACTTTAGAAAATAAATTCTTCATTTTTATTTATAAAAACATAGTCCTTTTTTGTCTGCATCACTTTTTCGACAAGAATTTTACATTGGATATAATCTCCGTACGTCATATTTTTATCATAAGAAAATTTAATTTCAGCCTTTGGATTTATATTTAAACTATCTATAAATGCTCTTAGATCATTTCTAGGAAAATCGTACGTATTTCTATAGCTGGTAAAGAGAATCTTTCCGTTTTTCTTAAAATACAATTGACTTCTGTTATTAGCTATTCCCGTTGTGTAAAACAATTTGGTGAATGGTAGAAAAGCTAAATTTTTCCCTACAGAATCTGCGTAGGAATAGTAGTTTTCAGCATTTTTATTTTTATGGGCACTGTCGGCTCTTTTCTTTTCCTGCAGCTTCATCACTTGGGGAATTACCAATTTTAAAGGCAAACGTTTGTCGATGTTAAAAATCCAATTCGTTGAAATAATACTGCTTTTACGGTTTACATCGGCGATTGTATCTTTTCCTTCTGTTTTGAAAAAGATGTAAATTGGCGAGTGATCCTCGACATTTTTAACTATCGTAATGTTTGATTTCGGCAGCAGAACATCTTCTTTTTTTCCGCAGGAGAAAAGAAACAAACAAATAAGTACAGCAAAATATTTCATATTTATTATTTTATTAATCTAATCTAATTCAACTTTATAATCTTCTTCTTTTAGCATCGGAAACCAATGTGTTAAATTGGCAAAACGCATAATATGATAGCTGTCATAACCTGCTAAGAGCACTTTTTCTTTTGTTAGAATTAATCGGGTCCTTTGTGGATATAAGCCAAATTTAGCTTCATATATCGATACTCCTTCAAAAAAATTATTCAAAATATAAGGTGAAGAACGAATTCCTTCTCCATATTTCATAACAGAATTAATTAATTTTACCATCATCTTAAAATGAGCATTCGACAACTCAGTATTGCCGAGATGTTTGTAAGCATAAGAACTTTCTTTGTGCCCAGTAATATTATTTGGACTTTGATAAAGAATTTGTTTGGTTATAATAAGGGCTTCATCATACTTTTTCTCTTCATTCAATTTATATGCTTTACGTGCCAAACTATCTAAATTACTTGGATTTATTGCATTTGCATGAATTTTATATTTGGTTAAACTTATTATTTGTTCATCAGAGATCAATGTTGTATCCAATTTAGATAATAGGTCTTCCACTTTTTTATAATAAAAATTGGAGTTTACATTATAAAACTCTTCTAATGAAACTTTAAAATCAGAAACAAAGATTTTTTTGTCAACGACAGGTTCATTATAGGTCGTAACTTCAACTATTTTGGTCTTTTGTTTGCTTTTATCCTTTTTATTATTATCTGAAGAATAATCACCGTAAATTTTATCTTTTGATGATTTTGTTTGTTTTGGCGGTGGTGGCGGTAAAGGCGGGATTTGTCCATAACCAATATACGCCAAAAAATAAATCAGACAGATTAAAAAATTTTTCCTTTTCATATTTCAAAACTCAGTTTATTAAACAAAGTAACACATTCTACCGCTTCTTTTACATCATGAACACGAAGAATTTTCGCTCCCTTTGTCAATGCAATTGTATTTAAGAAAGTGGTTCCGTTTAAAGCTTCCTGTGGTGAAATATCAAGGGTTTTATAAATCATCGATTTTCTCGAAATCCCCGCTAAAACAGGCAATTCCAACCCATTGAAAAGTTCCATTTTCTGCATTACTTCATAATTCTGATCGGTTGTTTTAGCAAAACCAAAACCCGGATCCAAAATTAAATCATTAATTCCTAAACGTCTGGCTTTTGCTACTTTTTCAGAAAAATAAAAAAGCATTTCTTTTATAATATCATCATATTCCGTTAAACTCTGCATGTTTTGCGGGTTTCCACGCATGTGCATCATAATGTAAGGAACATTGTATTTAGCAATCATGTCAAACATTTTATCGTCTAATTCTCCCGCTGCAATATCGTTTATAATTGCAGCGCCATTTTCTATACTGGCTTTGGCAACCTCAGCCCTGAAAGTGTCGATTGATAATAATGTCTCTGGAAAGCGCTTCAAAATTAACTCAATAGCCGGAACAATTCTGCCAATTTCTTCTTTTTCTGAAACAAATTCAGCGCTTGGTTTACTGGAATAGGCCCCAATATCAATAAAATCAGCGCCTTCAGCAAGCATTTTTTGTACTTGCGAAAGAATCTCTGTTTCGTTTTTATATTTTCCGCCGTCAAAGAAAGAATTTGGAGTAATATTGAGAATTCCCATCACTTTCGGAATTGTCAAATCTATAAGCCGGCCTTTACAGTTAATCAACATAGTTTCAAGTTTTTTAATTTCAGGTTTCAGGTTGGCAAACGTTTTCATCAGATTTTAACCTGAAACAAAGAAAACCTGAAACCTGAAACTTAAAATTTTTTCCTTATTTTTGAAGAAATTTTAGCAAATATACAGCATATAAATGAAGAATACTTCCTTAGAATTTGATAATGTAATCACGGTTTGCCGAACCTTGTTTATTAATAAAATGACCGACTATGGCAGTGCGTGGAGAATTTTAAGATTGCCGTCACTTACCGATCAGATTTTTATAAAAGCACAAAGAATCAGAAGTTTACAGGAAAATGAAATCCGCAAAGTGGACGAAGATGAAAAAGGGGAATTTATAGGAATTATAAATTATTCGATTATGGCATTGATTCAATTAGAATTAGGCGTTGTAGACCAACCCGATTTAGACGTAGAAAAAGCAACCGAATTATACGATCAACAGGTTAAAATAACTAAAGAATTAATGGAAGCCAAAAACCACGATTACGGTGAGGCGTGGCGCGATATGCGCGTTAGTTCTCTAACAGATCTGATTCTGCAAAAACTGCTTCGTGTAAAACAAATTGAAGACAATAAAGGCAAAACAATTGTATCTGAAGGTATTGACGCCAATTATCAGGATATGATTAATTATTCTGTTTTTGCTCTAATTTTAAATCCAATCAAATAAATATTAGCTACAAATTCACGCATTCCCAACAAATGAATTCTTGCTTATTCGTGAATTCGTTGCAAAATACATAATAATATGAAAAACATCATTACTCAATTCTCCCGATTATTTGTCGGTGTACTATTTATCATTTCCGGACTAATAAAACTAAATGATCCTGTTGGTTTCTCTTATAAACTGGCAGAATATTTTAGCGAACCGGTTTTTAATATGCCGTTTTTAGAACCTTTAGCGTTAGGTTTAGCGATTTTTTTAGTTATTCTGGAAGTTGTCTTGGGTGTGATGCTGTTAGTTGGATATAAATCTAAATTGACCATTTGGGCGCTGTTGCTTTTAATCGTTTTCTTTACTTTCCTTACCTTCTACTCTGCTTATTTTGATGTGGTAAAAGATTGCGGATGTTTCGGAGACGCTTTACACTTAACTCCTTGGCAATCCTTTACAAAAGATGTGGTTTTGCTTTTCTTTATTTTGATTTTATTCATTAATAAAAAATTAGTCAAACCTTTATTTTCAAAATTGGTTACCAACTTAATCACCTTACTAAGTATAGTTTTATGTGTATTTATGGCGGTTTGGGTTTTAAATCACAATCCGATAAAAGATTTCCGTCCGTTCAAAGTGGGATCCAGCATTCAAAAAGGAATGGAAATTCCGGAAGGCGCTCCAAAATCGGTTGTAGAAATGATTTTCATTTACAAAGTAAATGGTGTAGATAAAGAATTTACCGAAAAAGATTTAATGAACATACCAGAAGGCGCCGTCTTTGTAGACAGAAAGGACAAAGTGATTTCAGAAGGATACGTTCCTCCTATTCACGATTTCACTATGACAAAAGACGATTCTGATTATAAGGAAGAATTGCTTCAGGAACCAAAACTGGTTATTTTTGTTACTTATGATTTAGCCAAATCAAATCCGGAAGGAATGCAGAAATTAGCAAAAGTTAGTGCCGATGCAAAAGCAAAAGGATACAAAGTAATTGCAATGACCGCTTCTGGAGCAGATGAAATCGCAAAAGCAAAAAAACAATATAACTTAAATACAGATTTTTATTTCTGCGACGCAACAACCTTAAAAACAATTGAAAGAGCAAATCCTAGTATCGTTGTTCTCAGTAAAGGCGTAGTTGTTCAGAAAGTACATTATAATGATGTTGATGATTTGAGATTCTAATATTTACTATATAAAAATTACCTTAAAAAGCTAGATGGTTTAAATTTGAAATCCGATAAGCAGAAAGAAGCGATTAAAGTTACTTTCAAATTAAATCTATTATAATTAAAAGAAGTCCTTTTCAGGACTTCTTTTTTTTTTACTCAAAAAATAACCAAAAGAAAGTCTTTCATAATTTTATTTTTATGAACGGCTTTTTGATTATAACCTGACGTTTTTTTGATTAAAATTTTAACCTGAATCTCAAAAAATTTTTCTTTTTTTCCTTCTGAAAAATAAGAGTTCAAAAAACATACTATTATTCTTCTCTACTATTACGATTTCATTCGGCTTATTCTAACCTGAAACTTCATTTTTGTTACAAAATAAGTGACTCTTCAAATTTTGTTAATCTGTATTTGGCTTTCAAATTGTTTCTTTAACTTTGTGAATTCACGACTTTAAAAATTATTATATTTTAATATGAAACAAATTGCTTTAGCCTTAATCGCATTTATTACATTTTCATGTTCACAAGCTCAGAAAACAAGTTTTTCTAAAGAGGCATTATCCGAAAAATTATTAGCCGCCGACGGAAGTCAGGTTACATTCAAAAACATTTTAAAAAAATACAAAGGAAAAACTTTAGTAATCGAAGTTTGGGCTTCCTGGTGTGGTGACTGTGTAAAAGCAATGCCAAAATTAAAAGAACTGCAAGCCAACAATCCTGATGTTTCTTATTTATTTATTTCTGCTGATAAAACGGCTGAGAAATGGAAAGCTGGAATAGAAAAACACGAATTAAATAAAGGGGATCATTATATGATGAATGATGGTATGAAGGGGCTTTTTGGTAAAGCGATTGATCTGGATTGGATTCCGAGATATATTGTGGTAGACAAAGCAGGAAAAATTGTCTTATACCGTGCAATCGAAACCGATTTTGATAAAATCAATTCTACTTTACAAACACTGAAATAAATATTCAATGACAATTGCAATGTTAAAATTCATCGCAATTTTAAATTGAACTTTGACTTACTTTCAAAAAACAAAAAACAAAAAATAATATAAAACTACCAAAATGAGAAAATCGATTGTTGCAGGAAACTGGAAAATGCATAAAAATGCAGCTCAAACTGAAGAATTATTGAATGAGTTAATTGCTAAAATTCCAGCAAAAACAAATGCACAAGTTATCGTAGCACCAACTTTTGTAAATTTACAAGCGGCAGCTGCAAAATTAAAAAATACAACTATCGGAGTTTCTGCTCAAAACGTTCACCAGGCTGAAGGCGGTGCTTTTACAGGAGAAATTTCTGCAGATATGTTAACAAGCATCGGAGTAAACACAGTTATTTTAGGTCATTCTGAAAGAAGAGCGATCTTTAACGAAACTGACGCTTTGATTGCTAATAAAGTGGACACAGCTTTAAAACATGATATGACTGTTATCTTCTGTTTTGGCGAAGAATTAAAAGACCGTCAGTCAGATAGTCATTTCAACATTGTTGAAAACCAATTACGTGACGGTGTTTTTCATATTGCAAAAGAATCATGGTCTAAAGTAGTTTTGGCTTACGAACCAGTTTGGGCAATCGGAACGGGAGAAACAGCTTCGCCGGAACAGGCACAGGAAATGCACGAATTTATCAGAGAAACAATCCGCAAAGCTTTTGGAGCTGAAATTGCAGATGAAGTTTCTATCTTATACGGTGGTTCTGTAAAACCGGAAAACGCTAAAGAAATTTTCTCGAAACCAGACGTAGACGGTGGTCTTATTGGAGGAGCTGCTTTAAAAGCAGATGATTTCCTAGCTATTGTTACCGCTATTTAATTTAAGATTTTAGTCCCGATTCCTCGGGATAGATTTTACAAAAAACCATTCGCGTTGCGAATGGTTTTTCGTTTTAAAATTGGAATTTGGAATTTTTAAATTGAATTTTATAATTTAACAATTACCTTTGCAAAAATTTTTTTTATGTCAAATATATATTTAGGATATCACTTTACTATTGAACCAAAAGAATTAGGTTCTGAAATTTTAGTTGCAGAATTAGGAGAAAAAGCGTTTGAAAGTTTTACAGAATCAGAGAACGGGATTTCGGCTTTTGTGAAGAAAGATTTATGGGACGAGAATATTCTGGATGACATTTACATTTTACAATCTGAAGAGTTTAAAATTACATATACTATTGAAGAAATCGAGCAGGTAAACTGGAACGAAGAATGGGAAAAAAACTTCGAACCGATTGATGTTGATGGAAAATGCCACGTTCGTGCACCTTTTCACCCAAAAACAGACGCTGAATTTGATATTTTAATTGAGCCAAAAATGAGTTTTGGAACCGGACATCACGAAACAACTCACATGATGATTCAGCATTTATTAGAAATGGATGTAAAAGGTTTGAAAACTTTGGACATGGGCTGCGGAACTGCAATTTTAGCCATTTTAGCAGAAATGAAAGGTGCAGAACCTATCGATGCTATTGATATTGACAATTGGTGTTATTTAAATTCTATTGAAAATGCCGAACGCAATAATTGCAAACACATCAGCGTATATGAGGGCGATGCGGCTTTACTGGCAGGAAAAAACTACGATTTGATTATTGCCAATATCAACAGAAATATCTTGTTGAATGACATGCAGTCGTACGTCGACGCTTTGAACCCAAAAGGCATTATACTTTTTAGCGGTTTTTACGAAGAGGACATTCCGTTTATCGATGCCTCATGCGTTGAAAAAGGTCTGACGTATGTTAAAAAACTTCAAAGAAACAACTGGGTATCCCTAAAATACGTAAATTAGATACTGGAAATTCAGTACAAAAACTTTTAAGATATGAGTACTAAAGAAAAAGTAAGAGAAAAGGTTCGCGAGAAAGAAACAATTGCTTTTAATAACGAGATTATCGTTTACAATGATGATGTAAATACTTTTGATCACGTAATTGATACTCTTATGCGCGTTTGCAGCCACACGGCCGAACAAGCTGAGCAATGTTCTTTGATTGTTCATTACAACGGAAAATGCACTGTAAAAACAGGTCCGATTGAAAAACTTAAACCACAATGCACGCAACTTCTGGAAGCTGGTCTTAGCGCCGAAATTGTTTAGTTTAAAATAATTTAAAAAGCATTCTATTTTATTCTATATTTGAATGAAATAGAATGCTTTTTTTATGGAGGAATATGGAAAGATATTGATCATTGCAATGCCTGTTTTTTTGACCTTAATTATCATTGAAAAAATATACGGCATCTATAAAAAGAACGACACTTCGCCGCTTATCGACAGTGTTTCGAGCATAAGTTCCGGGATAACCAATTCTGTAAAAGATGTTTTAGGCCTCAGTATCACTTTTCTTTCTTACGAATGGCTGGTTTCTAAAATTGCTCTGCAACATCTGGAAGTTACTGTTCTCTCCTACTTCATCGCCTTTTTTGCCATTGACTTTTACGGATACTGGAGTCACAGGCTGGCACATCAAATAAATTTTCTCTGGAATAAACATGCCATTCATCACAGTAGTGAAGAGTTTAATCTTGCTTGTGCACTGCGTCAGCCTATTGCAGGTCTGGTCAATTTATTTACGTTTTTATTAATCCCTGCAGCATTGTTGGGCGTTCCCGCTTCGGTAATTGCAATAACCCTTCCGCTGCATTTGTTTTTGCAGTTTTGGTACCATACAAAACACATTAAAAAAATGGGTTTTGTGGAACATATCTTAGTAACGCCATCACATCATCGTGTACATCATGCTATTAATCCGGAATATTTGGATAAAAATCATGCTCAGATTTTTATTTTCTGGGACAAGCTTTTTGGAACTTTCCAGGAAGAACTTGACGATGTACCGCCGGTTTTCGGAATTACAAGACCTGCCAATACATGGAATCCTATTAAAATCAATTTTCAGCATTTGACTTTATTAATTAAAGATGCATGGCGTGCTCCAAAATGGAAAGATAAACTAACTATTTGGTTCAAACCAACGGGCTGGAGACCCGAAAATTTCGAAGAAAAATATCCGGTACACAAAATTGAAAATGTTTTTAATTTTGAAAAATATGGTATCCAAAATTCTCAGAGACTTATATTGTGGTCTGTTATCCAGGTTTTAATTACCTTGTTATTTGTCAGCTATTTATTTGATAATATAGCCCGAATTGGTCTGCCGAATATATTTGTCTATGGATTTTTTATTTTCCTGACGATTTACAGCTATACCGTACTAATGGACAAAAATAGATTTGCAGTTGTTTGGGAAGGTATTAGAATGATGGTTGTTATTGGTATAATTACTTATTACGGAGATTGGTTCGGCTTAAATAATACAGTTCCTATAGGTAATTATATTATACTTACTTACCTGGCAGTATCTTTTGTAACAACCGTTTATTTTGTAAATTTTGAATTTAAGACCAGACAAACCAATATATTAATTCACAACCCCTAATGATGAGAAACTCTTATTTTTTTAAAATCTACCTCGTATTGAGCGTCGCCTACCTCATCATTCTGTTTGCAGGTTATGAATATTTCGATCTTTTTCTAAAACCTCTGTTAATTCCTATAATTGGATTTGGAGCTTATTTTTACAGAAAATTTCCAACTCAGAATACTTTAATAACGGCACTTATCTTTTCCTGGTTCGGAGATGTGATACTGCTTTTTACAGACCTTGGAGAACTTTATTTCATTATCGGACTTGTCTGTTTTCTGATCTCGCATATTATTTATTGCATTTTGTTTAACAGGCAGCATAATATCAGAAAAAAACAAAATAAACCGCTATTTGTAATTGGAAGTATTTTGATTGCATTTTACCTGATCGGGATGGTTAGCATTTTAATGCCCTTTCTAGGAGATCTTGAGGTCCCGGTAATTCTATACGCCTCGGTAATTTCCATCATGATTTTATTTGCTCTTAACGGTTTGCTCGTTTGGAAAAAACCAGGTAATTTTATTGTTTTTTCAGGAGCATTTTTATTCATTATTTCTGATAGTATTTTAGCAGTTAACAAATTTTATGCTCCGGTTCCTAAAAGCTCATTTTTTATTATGTTAACTTATCTTCTGGCACAATATCTGATTGTAGTCGGTATTTTAAAACTAAACCCAAAAGAAATACAGGAATAATTTAATTGCTGCAATAACCTCAACTCATGAAAAAACTAGCTCTTTTTATTGTTTTATTAGTAACGGCTTCTTCCTGCGTAAGTACAAAATCGACTTTGAAAAATGTGGATGACAATGCGCCCGATTTAATTTTAAAGAAGGATAATACTTTTGCAATTACTCAATTTGCAAAGGACAAAAAATACGGTTACGATCCTGACTACCCTGTTAATTTATTTTTTCAAAATACGAACAGCGAGACCTTAAATGAATCCCGTTTTCTAAACGCTCTGGCAGGACCAAACGGCGAAAAAATCACATATGAAAGACTGGAAACCTGTTGTCCGTTTCCAACTAAAAGAAGTAATATGGGAGCCGGATTTTTAAATGTTTATGAACTAAAGTGGGAAGGTCAAAAAAAGCCGGTTAAACTTTATTTAAACATTTATGAAAAAGGAATTTTAATGGTCCCGCTGGGATTGAGGCTGAAGCAATAACAGGATTAAAGAATCTTACCCAAACAATTTAAGATATCATCTTAGAATGAGATATGATTAGAAGTGAACAAGATTTCAGTAAAAAAGACCTTTTTTACATCACATAAATGGATGTTCTTATATCCAAATCCTGATGCAAATAGGAAATAGAAATTAACTTAATTTTTCATAATTCCACTACACTTGCAACCCTGATAGTCCTGAAATTTCAGGAGAAATCCTTTTTTGAGAAAATCTATTTTTTCTGGTTACTGCATAGCGACCAACGGAAGCTCCTGCAAGTAACCAAGAAAAAAAGATTTGCAGAAAAAGACTGTAGCGAATAGCAGCCCCGAAAGCTTTCGGGGTTCATAAAATAATCTTAAATCTTCATCTGGTATTCATAAATCATGACTACCTTTGCACTACCAAAAATTTATACAATGAACATACAAAATATTCCACAAATTAAGCATACTGACAGCGGGAATTTCTTTTTATTGGCTGGGCCTTGTGCAATCGAAGGAGAAGAAATGGCGATGAGAATTGCTGAAAAATTAGTTGGCATTACCGACACACTTCAGATTCCTTATGTATTTAAAGGATCTTTTAAAAAAGCAAACCGTTCCAGAATTGACAGTTTCTCTGGAATTGGAGACGAAAAAGCATTAAAAATCTTAAGAAAAGTTTCGGAAACTTTTCATGTTCCGACTGTTACAGATATTCATACCAATGAAGATGCCGATATGGCAGCACAATATGTTGACGTACTTCAAATTCCTGCTTTTCTGGTTCGACAGACAGATCTTGTGGTTGCGGCGGCAAATACAGGAAAAGTAGTGAACCTGAAAAAAGGACAATTTATGAGTCCGGAAAGCATGAAACACGCTGTTCAAAAAGTTTTAGATTGTCATAATGAGAGTGTTATGGTTACAGATCGTGGTACTATGTTTGGTTACCAGGACATGATTGTTGATTTTAGAGGTATCCCGACAATGCAGCAATATGCTTCTACGGTTCTTGACGTTACTCATTCTTTACAACAGCCTAACCAAACTGCCGGTGTTACGGGCGGAAGACCGGACATGATTGAGACGGTGGCAAAAGCTGGTATTGCTGTTGGTGTTGACGGTATTTTTATTGAAACACATTTTGATCCTGCTAATGCAAAAAGTGATGGCGCAAATATGCTTCATTTAGATTATTTTGAAGGTCTGATGAACAAATTAGTAGCTATCAGAAAAACGGTTAACTCATTTTAAATATAATACTTAAGTTCTTTGAAAACAAAATTTTTATTTTTCGTTTTACTGGGATTTTCACTAAGCACTTTTGCACAAGAAGAAATTCCGGTACAGAAATATACCGCTCACAATAAAGGTAAATTCTTTGTTATGTGGGGCGGAAACCGGGAAAGTTATTCTAAATCTGATGTAAATTTCAGAGGTAAGGATTATAACTTTACAGTCGATAATATGACTGCTCATGATAAACCAAAAGGCTGGCATATTGATTATATCAATCCGGCAAATATGACCATTCCGCAGACAAACCTGAGACTTGGTTATTTTTTCAGCGATCATTACAGCGTTGCAATTGGGGTTGATCACATGAAATATGTTATGACGCAAGATCAAACTGCAAATGTTACAGGTTATATCGACGGTCCTGTTCACAATGGTGTATACAATAATACTCCGGTTAATTTTACAGACGAAACCTTTTTGACTTACGAGCATACAGACGGTTTGAACTATATTAACACAGAAGTTTCCAGATTTGATGATATTTCTAAAATTTTCAACCTTCCGAACATTGACAAGGTTCAAATTAATCTGACTGAAGGTCTTGGTGCGGGAGTCTTATATCCAAAAACCAATACAATGCTTTTAGGAAAAGAACGTCATGACGATTTTCACGTTTCCGGATATGGTATTTCTGCAAAAGCGGGTATCAATGTTACTTTTTTCAAGCATTTTTATATTCAGGGAGAATTAAAAGGTGGTTATATTGATATGAAAGATATTAGAACAACTACAAGCAATGAAGATAAAGCTTCACAGCACTTTTATTATTTTCAAAGAATTATCGCTGTCGGCGGAATTTTTAAAGTCTGATCATTTTCTCAAAATATTTAAAAATAGCTGTCATTTTATTTGGCAGCTATTTTTTTTATCATTTACTTTGTATCTCAAAGTACTTTAAATACTGCTATGAAATCTAAAAAATATCTTTTTTCGATAATAACATTTGTCCTAAGTTTTGGATGTGCTCTTTTTATTGCCATAAAAGTTTTTCCCAATAACCCTTTCACCGGAGGCCAACAGGAAAAAGCAGTTACCAAAAAAGCAACTGAGACTCCATATAGAGATGGCGATATTATTTTCCAGACTTCAGAATCGAAACAATGCGAAGCAGTTAGAATAGCCACCAATTCCAAATTTTCACACTGTGGAATAATTTATGATTTAAATGGAAAATGGTTTGTTTTTGAAGCCGTTCAGCCTGTAAAGCTGACGCCTATTGAAGACTGGATCAAACATGGAAAAGGAAGCCAATATGTTATAAAGCGATTAAAAAACGACAGGGTATTAAAACCGGATGTTTTAGAAAAAATGAAAGCTTACAGTCAGCAGTTTGAAGGCAAGGAATATGATGCCTATTTTGAATGGACAGACAACAGAATTTACTGTTCTGAACTCGTTTGGAAAATTTACCAGCATGTTGGAATTGAATTATCTCAACTTCGTGAATTGAAGGACTTTAATTTAAAAAACCCAATGGTTCAAAAAATATTAAAAGAGCGTTATGGAAATGATATTCCTTTGCACGAGAAAGTCGTTGCTCCTTCTGATCTTGCCGACTCTAATTTATTGAAAACTGTAGCAGACACCTATTAATATTTCAAAAAAGCTAGTTATTTTATTTCCAGCTTTTTTATTTACCAATTTACTTTGAAATTCAAAGAACTTTTAAAAAATAGATTATGAGAGATTATCTGATTGAAAAACTATACGAATGTTCTAAAAAACCGTATCAGAAATATTTCAAGAAAAATAAACCCTGGGAAATTAATAAAACCGTGTTGCTAGATTATCCAAAAGAAAGTTTAGGATTTGGTCTGGGGAATTTTCTGCGAACCAATCATTTTGATATTCAGGAAAAACTGGAAGATCACGACGTCATACATGTGCTGACAAATACAGGAGTTTCAGTTTTTGAAGAAATTGGAATGCAATATTATTTGTTTGGAAACGGAAAAAGAAGTCTGTATTTGTATATGGTTATAGTATCAGGATCGATTTTTTATCCCAAACGTATTTCTTATTTCATGCAGCAATATAGGGAAGGGAAACAAGCGCTTCCTTTTCATTATCTGGATTTTTCTAAAATGCTTTTTTTACCTGTTAAAACTATTCAGCGAACTTTTAAAATTTAAAATATGGAAACAATTCATCATCCTTTTAAAGAGAAACAGTCTATAGAATTAACTGTTGGAACCTTTATTATTATTACAATTTTATTTATTTTTTATATTATCTCAGATGAAAATTCTACTGTTTTGGTTATGGCCTGGCCTTTTGCCTTATTTGCAATAATGGTAAATGCAATTATGTTTTTTCATTTAGGAGATAAATTTATTCACTTGCCTCAGCAACGAAAAGAAATTGGTTTTAAAATCCTGATCTTACTTTCTAATATTCCGGTCACTTTTATGTATTATCTAATCGCTATAAAACCGTAATTGTCATTGAACTTATAAAAAAAAGCTATAAGTCGGGGGACTTATAGCTTTTGTTTAATTACTTTTTTTTAGTCTTTTAATTTGCTTTTTTAATCTCAATTCCATTTTGATCCAACAAATACATTAATGTAGTCATTGTCGCGGCACCCAGCTCTAATTCTCTTTTGTTGATAGCATCAAATGTATCGTTTGCTGCATGATGATAATCAAAATAACGTTGAGAATCTGGTTTTAAACCTGCTTTTACAATTGCTTGTGATGTTAAATGACTGATGTCTGAGCCTGCGTGACCAATTGTAAAACTGTGAACAAGATAAGGTTCAAAAAGATCTTTGTAAGTCTGTATTTTTTTTAGATTAGCATCATCGGCTTCAATTGAGAATCCGCGTGGGGAGAATCCGCCAGAATCGCTTTCTAAAGCAAAAATGTGATTTTCCTTCTTTTGTTTTGAAACTTCTTCATACTTAGCACCGCCTTTTCCGCCGTTCTCTTCATTCATAAATAAAACTACACGAATGGTGTTTTTTGGTTTGTAGTTTAAGTTTTTAAGAATTCTTATTACCTCCATACTTTGTACGACTCCTGCTCCATCATCGTGAGAACCATCTGCAAGATCCCAGGAATCCAGATGTCCGCCAACAACCATGATGTTCTCCGGACTTACCGATCCTGTTAATTCTCCAATTACATTATAAGACAACGCATCTGGCAAAGTTTCGCAGGATTGCTTGAAATAAAATTTTAATGCAGGATTTACTTTTAATGATTTACTCAACAGTTCTGCACCATTTGTACTAATTGCAGCAGTCGGAATATATTGTTCTTTTGGAAGATCTCCATAACTCTGAGCTCCCGTATGCGGAAAATCGTCTAATCGTAAATTCATAGAACGAACAATTGTTCCAACAGCGCCCAGTTTTGCAGCTTCTTTGGCACCGGCAAATCTCTGGTCTACACAGGCTCCGTAAGAAATAAAAGTTTCAATATTCTCAGGATTCATTGGTCTGTTGTAAAAAACAATTTTCCCTTTTACCTTATCCGTTCCTAACTCTGCCAGTTCCGCAATTCCCTGCACTTCTATAATCTCTGCGGTAAGTCCGGTTTTTGGCGTGCCAACAGAACCTCCTAATGCACAGATTGGAACAACAGTTTTTACTTTTCCATCCAGAATATAAGCCGTTTCTTTTTCTCCGCGAACCCAGTGAGGGACCATAACTTCCTGCAAATAAACTTTATCAAGACCTAATGTTTCCAGTTGACGTTTGGTGTACTGTACGGCTTGCTCTGCTCCTTTAGAACCTGATAGACGAGCTCCAATATCGTTAGATAAATATTCCAGCCATGTGTAACATTTTGCTTCTGTCAAAGCCTTTTTATAAAATAATTTAATATTTTTTTCATCATTTGACTGAGCAAAAGATGTCAATCCGTTTAAAACCAAAGCAGTTAAAAGAATCGTTTTTTTCATAGTTATTTTGTGGTTTTTGGGAGTTATTTCTGCTATTGGCAGTTTTAGCAAAGGAACAAAATTATTAACATTTCAGAAGCTTTTTTCTCTAACATTTGTCAAAAAAAAGCTCCAATTACAAATTCTGCAATTTGTAATCGGAGCTTTTATATTATCAATAAATAAAGATTATTTTACTTCAATAATTTTATTTTTTGTTCCAATTCCGTTTTCATTAAACGGTTCAATAGTAAAATAATATTTTGTGCCTTTATCTAATCCTCTAAAATCGTATGAGCTTTCTCCATAAACCATTATGCTGTTGTACAATTTATCAGGAGCAATTCCGTAATAGATATGATAACCTATTGCATCATTTTGTTTTTTCCATGAAATCATTGCGTTTCTCGAGTCTGCTTTATTTCGATCCACTTTAAAAGAAGAAACCGTTTTGGGTTTTGCCGCTAATCCGTTTCCAAATACGCGGAAATCTGAAATCGCAAATAATCCGGATGCATTGTGAATGTTTTCCATTTTAATATAACGCGCCTTAATCGATTTTGTAAGTTCTACATAGTCATGAGGTACATCTTTATCATTTTTAGATTTATCTACTACCAAAGTCCAGTTCACTGCATCATCAGACATGTAAATTTTATATTGATAATAGATATCCATTGCTTTATTGTACTGAGTCGCTTTATGATCTGCATAATTAATCTGCAAAGCGTTTATTTCCATTTTTCGTCCTAAATCCATTTGAAGCCATTCGCCCGGATTGCTTGTTTTAGCCGACCAATAGGTCTGAATGTTTTCATCAGTCAGATTTTCAGCATTATAGCAGAATTTCTCGTATACTTTTTTACCTCCGTGGTCCATTCTGTGCGTTTCAACTTCCATACATTCCTCCGAAGATGAAACTGTTACCGGCTTTTTGTAAGAAAGCAGCATCCAGCCGGACGAAGCTCCTTTTGTCTGGTCACGTTGATTTGTCGGAAGCACAATTGGGAAGTCTCCGTAGGAAGTAACAGAATACATTACGTCGTCTTTATCAAATCCGGCAGGAAACATGTCAATTCTGCGTTCAAAACGATCTTTTATGGATATTTTACAGGTTCCGGTATTCCAGTAATTCCCATAATTATCTGCAAAAGTATTTCCGTGTCCGGCACCAATTACAAATCCTCCGGGCTTATAAGACATCGGATTGTGCTTTTGATAAGTAAAAGGTCCCAGTGGATTATCTCCTACATGCACACCATTTGCATATCCCTTAAATTCTGTTGCAGGCGCTCCGTACTGCATATAATATTTGCCATTGTGCTTTGTCATCCATGCTCCTTCAATAAAATTTCCCCAAGGCGCAGGTTCCATATCATTATTAGGCCCAAAACGCTCCCATCCATGTGCAACAGGATCTAATCCCACCACTTCTTTAATTTCACCGTACGGACGCTGAATATCTTCTACTTCTGTCGCTTTGTATAATTTTGCATAATCTGCCTGATTTCCTTTCGGAAGCCATGTTTTATAGTCTACTTCAACTCCCACAAGAGGCAACTTTCCGCTTGAACCGTAGTACATATAAACTTTTTTATCATCATCCTGAAATATGGCCGGATCCCAGGTCGGAAGCATTGCCTTATCTACGTGACGTGTCCATCTGCCAGATTTTGGATCAGCGGTTTTCCAAATAGGATGATCTCTCTTCCAGGTTGATCCTACGTAAAATAAAGTATCATTAACTACCCAGGCCGAAGGTGCACATTGATCATCATCTCCTGGTTCTCTTTGAAAACTTCCGTAAACAAAATTCCAGTCTGACATATCTTTACTCCAAAAGAAACCAGCCTGATTGGTCGCAAATAAGTAATATTCGCCTTTGTAAGTTACAATGACCGGATCGGCGCTAGAACGACGGGATTCCGGAATTCTGTTATGATTGAACGTGGTGTAATTGTAGCCAATATTGATCGGATTACAATACGTTGTAGCAGGTTTAGTTGGGTCAAACCATTCTGTTTTGCCAATTGCATTTTGTGCCAAAATACTATTTGTGAAAAGCATCACAAACAATAAAGTCGGAACATTCAGGATTTTTACTGTTTTTTTCATGATTTGGATTTTTGTATAAAGTCCGGATTACCTTTTAATCTTTAATCTTTCCTTTAAAAGTTCAGGTTCATTTGTTGTTATGTAATCGAATTTTTGAGCAATAATCCAATCCATATCGGCAGTTTCATTTACTGTCCATGCATTTAGTATAATTTCGTTGTCTTTTGCTTCCTGTATCCATTCAGGATGCTTTTTAAAGACTGAGTAATGATAATCTACACCGTTAATATTATCTGCTTTAATTTCTTTTGGAGATTTATTTCCTTCCAGATATTGCAAAGAAGTTTTAGCATCAATTGCCCTTATTTGTTTTAGGATGTCATAATCAAAGCTAATGTAGCAGGTATTTTTATCTGCCCGCAGTTTTTTGATGGCTTCGACCGCTAATTCAGCTGTCTTTTTGCCTCGTTCCTTACTAATTTCTGAAGGTTTTATTTCGCAGACCAAAAGTGTATGTCGGTTATTTTTAATTCCTTCTGAAATATATTCATATAAAGTAGGGAGTTTTTCGCCATTAGAAAGCTTAAACTTTAATAAGTCAGCATAATTCGTTTCTTCGATGAGAAACTTGTTGTAATGTGCATCATGATTAATGACTAAGGAGTCATCGGCAGTTCTCCAGACATCAAATTCCGAGCCCGGAAGTTTTAAATCGATTGCATGTCTCAATGCTGCAATAGAGTTTTCGGGAAGATTATTTTTTTTCCATGCACCGCGATGCGCTATTATTGCATTCTTTTGTGCAGTACAGGAAGAAAAAACAATAAGTACAGCGAAAACAGAGATTTGTTTTAAAATATTAGAATTATTCATAATAAAACGTAGTTAAAAATTTACAAATAAAATTTCAGTTTAAAAAAAAGCCCTTCGCTAACCAAACGCGAAGGGCTAATTACTAATCAATAAACCAACTATTTAGTTAACTCAAAACTAACTTTCTTATCGGCATTTGAATTTCCGCCAACGAAAATATCAAACTGCCCCGGCTCTGCTACGAATTGTAAATCAGAGTTATAAAATTTTAAATCTTCAGCAGTAATATCAAAACTTACTGTTTGTTTTTCTCCTTTTTTAAGTGTTATTTTTTGAAAACCTTTTAATTCTCTAACCGGTCTTGTTACAGAACCAACTAAATCTCTGATATACAACTGAACCGTTTCTTTTCCATCAAAATTTCCTGTATTGGCAACATCTACCGTTACTTTTAATTTTCCTGATGCATTCATTTTATCAGATGAAATTTTCAAATTCGAATAATCAAAAGTGGTGTAACTTAAACCAAATCCGAATGGGAATAAAGGTTCGTTTCTTTCGTCAATATAATTCGATCTGAATTTTTCGAATTTTCCTTCTGTGTTAGAAAGAGGTCTTCCGGTATTTTTGTGTGCATAATAAATTGGCAATTGCCCAACACTTCTAGGGAAAGTTGATGTTAATTTTCCTGAAGGATTTACATCTCCAAATAAAACATCTGCAATAGCATAACCAGCTTCTGTTCCGGCAAACCAAACATTTAAAATTGCTGGTACATTTTTTTCTTCGTCTGTAATAACTAACGGACGACCATCAAACAATACTAAAACAACAGGTTTTCCTGTTTTTAATAAAGCGTTTAATAAATCTTTCTGTGCCTGAGGAATTTCTAAATTTGTACGGCTGCTAGATTCTCCGCTCATTTCTGCAGATTCCCCTAAAGCTGCAACAATTACATCAGATTGCTCAGCCACTTTTAAAGCTTCTGCCAATAAGTCTTCTTTTGAACGAGCATCACGGTGTAATGTTTTTCCAAACATTGTTGCATTCGTTTCAAACGTTTCATCATAATCTAAGTTACTTCCTTTTGCATAAAGAATTTTAGTGTTTTTTCCTGCTACCTCTTTAATTCCTGCCATAAGTGAAACTGCATTTTCCATCTTGGTAGCAACACTCCAGGTTCCCGGCATGTTTTCTTTTGCATCTGCCAATGGTCCGATTAAACCAATTGTTCCGGATTTTTTAAGAGGCAAAAGCTGCTTTTGGTTCTTCAACAATACTAAAGATTGGGCTGCAATCTGGCGCGCTTCTTTTCTGCTGTCTGTTGTAAAAATTTCAGTTTTAGCTCTTTTTTCATCGCAATATTTATAAGGATCTTCAAATAATCCTAAATCATATTTTGCTTCTAAAATAAGTTTAACTGCATTATCTATGGTTTCGATTTTTACTTTTCCTTCGTCCAGAGATTTTTTCAATGTTCCTAAGAAACCTTCTCCAACCATGTCCATTTCAACACCTGCATTCATTGCTAAAGCAGACACTTGTTGTAAATCACCCATTCCGTGTTCGATCATTTCCGGAATACCTGTAAAATCTGTCACTACAAATCCTTTGAACCCCCATTGCTTTCTTAAGATATCTGTCATTAACCATTTATTTCCAGTCGCCGGAATTCCATCAATTTCATTAAAAGAAGCCATTACCGAACCAACACCTGCAGCTACTGCAGCTTTGTAAGGAGGAAAATAGTCATTAAACATTCTGATATGGCTCATATCGACTGTGTTATAATCACGTCCGCCCTCAGGAGCACCATAAAGTGCAAAGTGCTTCACACAGGCCAGAATAGAATTGTTTTTTGAAAGATCATGTTGCTGATAACCATTTACCATAGCTTTTGCAATTTGGCTTCCTAAATAAGGATCTTCTCCTGAACCTTCAGAAACTCTTCCCCAACGAGGATCACGGGAAACGTCAACCATCGGAGAGAATGTCCAGTTGATTCCGTCTGCACTTGCTTCTTTCGCAGCAATTTGTGCACTTCTTTCGATTAGATTCATATCCCAGGTACAAGACAATCCTAACGGAATTGGAAAAGTAGTTTCATAACCATGAATAACGTCCATACCAAAAAGCAACGGAATTTTTAGGCGGCTCTTTTCAACCGCGATTTTCTGTACTTCTTTAATTTTTTGAACTGATTTAATGTTGAACAAACCTCCTACTTTACCTTCAGCGATATTTTTTGCCACATTTGAGCTGTTTGCCTGTCCCGTAGTAATATCACCGGATGTCGGCAAGTTTAACTGACCCAATTTCTCGTCTAAAGTCATTTTTGACATTAACTCCGCCACAAATTCAGACTTTGGTTTAATTTTTACTGTATTTTTAGGACTCTTCTTTTGAGCATAGCTCAAAACCGCGCATCCTAAAAAAAGCAAGACTAATTTGTTTTTCATTCTATTCTATTTATTTGTTTGTATTCGTTTTCTTCTGCTGCAACATCCAGTCATAGATTTCTCTGTTCTCATAGACTCTTGTCCAGCTATCGTGATTTGCATCGTCGAAAATGGTTAATTTCACATCTTTGGCATTGCACTTCTTCAATTCTTTATAAATGGCGATGGCGTAATTTACATTCACCACATCATCTAATAATCCATGGAAAATTCTGGTTGGAATGTTGGCTATTTCACAAGCATGTTCTAACTGAATTAAATCTACAAAACCAGCGACAGGTACGTTTGCTGCAAATAGATCCGGATGTGAAAAAGCCAAATTCCATGATGCCCAGCCTCCTGAGCTCAAACCAGTAACATATATTCTGTCTGAATCGATTTTATTTTCCTTCTGAATTTTTAAAATCAATTGATATATAGATTCTATATCCCAATTTTCATCTTCTTTACATTGGGGAGCCAATACGTAGGCATCTAACTCATGTGTTTTCAGATATTTAAAAGGACCGTTAATTTTTACCTTTTCGATATCAGTTCCTTTTTCTCCGTCTCCTGATATAAAAACTATTAATGGCTTTTTCTCTTTGGTATTTTTCGGTTTATGCAAAGCGTAGCCTAACTCATACTTTGCCATTACAACCGTATTTATTTTTCCGGTTGTTTCGCTTTGGCTAAAGCCTAAAAATGAAAACAACAGAAATGAAAAAGCAACTAAATTCCTCATATCAATTTTTAGATTCCGTATTTACCTGATTTAAATTCAAGTTTTGTTAGTCCTTGTTTTACCTCTGGCGCATTCATGAACAATTTCCATAATAAACCACTTCTGTAATTTTCAATCATCACAACTTCTGGTCCCTGGTCAATTGCTAAATAACGTTTTGCAACCCATTTGTTCCCTAAACTAAGAGCATCATAAAAGCCTGCATCTCCCCAGGTTTCTTCTTTGTGATTCTCATACAGATTACGAATAAATGTCATTGATTCTTTTGGTGTGTAAACAATTGAACTAATCGCAGCAGTTGGTGAAACCACTCCCTGATCATTACTTGGCATATGAGCATTATATCCAATAGAACCATCAGGATTTCTTGAATATGACGCCGTCAGTCCCCAGTATTCCGGTCCGTAACCTGCAATTTTCTTCGGATTTTCTACACAATACTGATAATTGATTTTGGTCTGATTTACGTTTAAATCCCAGTAATTAGCATATTTGTCGCTCAACTGATTTGGATCTAAACCAACGTAAGAATAATGTGCCCAGAATAAAGGACCCCCAAATTCTTCTGCCCCATTATGCTTTAAAATTAGGGGTAAATTGTATTTTGTTTTCGAAGAAACAATTTCGCCACTTCTTGCCCAGCCTTCGTGATAAGCTTTTGCATCAATTGCATGTGTTGGGGAAGATGCTGCTAAGATGTAAGTGATCAGACACTCATTATAGCCTTGCAAAGGAAAATTCATTTGCCATGCATAAGATGGTGACCAGTGCCAATACAATACATTTTTATTATTAGTATACCATTTCCAGTCAACACTTTTCCAAAGTGCATCGTATTTTGCTGCTACAGCTTTCTCTTTTTCATTACCTGTTTTTAAATACTCACGAACGGTAATAAATCCTGATACTAAAAATGATGTTTCGACTAAATCTCCTCCATTATCTTTAGTTCCAAAAGGTTTTACTTTTCCTGTATTTCCATCAATCCAGTGTGACCATGCTCCATGAAAGCGATCTGCTTTTGCAAGGAAATCTGCTATTTTTTCTAATCTTTTTACTCCTTCTTCTTTTGTAACATATCCTCGGTCTATTCCAGCAACCAAAGCCATTAATCCAAAACCAGAACCGCCTGTAGTTACAATATTCGAATCGTTTTCAGGATAATTTCCGTCTGGATGGTAACGCTCTCTTGCTAATCCTGAATTAGGTTCAGCATAATCCCAGAAATATTTGAATGTTTGTTTTTGAACAGCGTCTAAAAGCTGTTCGTCTGATAATGCAGTAACACCAGAAGTATTTTCTTCCTCATTTCCTTTCGACTTATCGGCATTTGATCCACAACTAAAAAAAGTAAAAGCTAAAAATAAAACTGAAATTCTAATCATTATAAAAATTTAAGATTTAATAATAATCACTTCCTTCAGTAATTCTGAAGGAAGTGATTTTAAAGTATTCAAATTAATAACCACCAGGGTTTTGCGTTGAATAACCAACAGACTCTCTAATAAAGAAAGTTGGTATTGGCCATAACTCATGTTTTCCTACAACAAATGTTTTACCATCAGCGGCCATTGCAGCCTGCGCCTGACCTGTTCTTACCAGATCAAACCATCTGTCATGTTCAAATGCTAATTCTACTCTTCTTTCTTTCCATATTGCAGTTCTTACATCTGCCTGGGATACTGCAGGAGAATCACCAAGATTTGCTCTGTGTCTTACCTGGTTTAATATTGGAAGTGCTGCTCCTGTTTGTCCTAACTCATTTAATGCTTCTGCTTTCATTAATAAAACTTCTGCATATCTTAAATATCTTAGATTCGTATCAGTAAACTCAACATTATAGAAATCTGATGAATAAGCCTTGTAGTTGTACATTGGATTTGTAACTGTAGAAGCTACAACTCTTCCATCATATAAAACTGAACCTCTAAAAATGATAGTTGCCGCTCTTCTTACATCCCCAGCTTCATACGCATTTGCTAACCCTTGAGAAGGAGTATTGAATCCCCAGCCCCATCCTCCGGCTCCACGCGGTGCCTGAGAAACACTATAATTACCAATACCTAATTTCAAATCTGAAGTTGGTGATCCAACGCCGTTTATTTCAAAAATAGATTCAGAACCAAATTCGCCATCTAATTTAAATTGAAGGGAATAATCAGAAACTAGAGAATATCCAGTTACTTTGTCACAATTGTCAATTACATTTTGCCAGTTCTTTTGGTATAAATTTACTTTTGCCAATAAAGCGTAAGCAGAACCTTTTGAAACTCTTTGTTTATCATTTCCTGCGTAAGTTGATTTCTCTGGTAAAGCTTCTGCAGCTTCGGATAAATCTTTTAATATGAAAGCATAAACCTCAGCCGAAGTTCTGCGGGTTAACTGCATTACTTTATCATCTTCAGTTAATGGAGTATTTGTTAAACGATCTACAATAGGAACTCCTCCATATCCTTTTACTAAAGTGAAATACATGAATGCTCTCATGAATTTCGCTTCACCTATCAATCTGTTTCTTAATGCGGGAGTTACTTTATCCAACTGAGGAAGGTAAGTTAATGCTTGATTACATCTGTTAATTCCTGCATAATTTGCTTTCCAGACACTTTCAAATGATGGCGTCGACGCATTATAAGTTAAGGCGTCAATAACATCTTTATCTGTTCCCGTATCACCTGGATCTGAACCTTTATCAGCATCATCAGAAATAATACTTGTCACTGCATTCCATCCAAAAGATGACATATCCCATGATAAAAATTGGTTATAAATTGATGTAACTAATTCTGTAGCCTTACTATCTGTATTTAGATATTCTGTGTCTACCGGGATTTTGTCTGTTTGATCTACATCTAAAAAATCTTCTGAACATCCTGAAAAGAAAAGTCCAGTAAGTACAAACAATGATATATATATTCTTTTCATAATATTAAAATTTTAAATTAGCTCCGATAACAAATGATCTCAATGAAGGATATGCGTCAAGCTCAACACCTTGAGTTCCTGTTACTAATTCTCCGTCGCCTAATGCTTCTGGTGAAAATCCTGAGAATTTTTGAGTAATAAATGGATTTACAGCATTCACATAAATTCTGCAATAGTTAATAAAACCTTCTTCTTTAAGAGGAAGTTTATAACCCAATGTAATGTTGTTAACTCTAAAGAAATCAGCAGATTCTAAGTAATAAGTTGAGGCAACCGGAACCTGATTAAACGGTGCGGGATTAGAAGCTGTTGTATTTGTTGGAGTCCAAAAATTATTTGTCATAGAAGCTTCAATATTCTCTCCTCCAAAACGTTGTGCTTTTTTTCCATTATAAACTTTTGCTCCACCTGTTCCATAACCATCAACAGAGAAATCAATAGCTTTGTAAGTTAGACCTAAGCTAACTCCGTAGTTAGAAGTTGGTAAAACAGAACCTACATACTTTTTATCATTCACTTCATTTAATGCACCTTGAGCAACTTTATCACCATTTGCATTAAAGTATAACATTTGTCCATTTGCAGGATCTACACCAGCATATTCATACATATAAAAACTACCAATTGGCTGCCCTACAGAAGTTGCATCAAGTAACTTAGTATTTTGTCCATTTCCTAAATTTCCTGAAACGATTGGTGCAATTCTTGGATTACTTAAACTTTCCAAATTGTTTTTATTATGAGAAAAATTACCTCCAATCCAATAACTCAAATTATCGTTGATTTTATCGTCCCAACGTAATGCAATCTCATATCCTTTATTAGACACTTCTCCAACGTGTGTTGCAGTTCTTTGTGTAAGCCCCGAAGTTGAATATGGTAAAACATACAAAATAGCATTCTTTGTATTTTTATCATAAACATCAAAAGATCCTTTAAACCTATTGTTGAACATTTCTAGATCGAAACCTGCAGAAAGTTCTTCTACAATTTCCCATGATAAATTAGGGTCTACAGAAGAGTCCACTGTTATTCCTGAATCTGAGTCTGGACCATAATTTAAACCAGAAGTAAATGTCTGATTATTTAACGGCACTTTTTGATTACCTAATCTACCCCATGAACCCCTTAATTTTAATAAACTAACTTCCTCAACATCTTTTAAGAAGCTTTCTTTAGAAACAATCCATCCAAGACCAAAAGATGGGAAAGTTCCCCAACGATTTCCTTCAGAAAATTGTGAAGATCCATCACGTCTAACTGTACCTGTAAATAGGTATTTATCCATTAATTTATATTGAAAACGGGCAAAATAAGATGATAATTTCGACTGATTTAAAGCTACATCGTTATATCCTACTACACTCGGCGCATATTGTACACCATCTAGTGCCCAGTAATTAGAGTTAGCCTCAACATTTTTTCTAGTAACTGTCAATTTCTCTCTGGTGCCTATAACATTCGCTTCTATACCCGCAGTAACTTCAACATCATGAATTTCTGCAAATATTTTATTATATGTAAAATAGTTTGACAAATTCCAATTGAAATATTGATCTCTATTTCTAGTCAATGTATTGGTATTCAAACTTTTTGTATCATAAGCAGATGCAGTTCTGTTAGGATCTGCTGCTAACCAAAGCGCTAAATTATCTACATAATTATACTGCTTATAAGTATAAAATTCACCATTAAATTGAGAGGTAAATTTTAACGATTTAGAAATATCATAATCTAATTTTAAGCCTCCCTGAAGAATTACAGTTTGCTGTTTTTCGTCATTATAATCTATAGCAGTTACCGGATTACCCACTGAATTATACTGCGAGCCAGTTTCGGCAGCTACACCATTATTAACAAACGGCACACCATATTTTCCGTCAGCGTATCTTACCGGAATTATTGGAGATTGTCTGTATGCATTTGTAAAAGCAGACAATGGCATTGGAATGTTTTTTATAGAAGTAACACTAAAATTTTGGCTTAATTTTAATTTATCAGAAATTTTATATTCATTATTATTTCTAATTGTTGTACGGTTGTAGTCTGTACCGTTTAAAATACCTTGTTCCTCATAATTTGAAGCACTTAAAAAGTATTTTACACTTTCAGAAGAGCCTGAAATTGCAATATTATTTTCTGAAAAAGTTCCCGTTCTTGTAATTTCATCATACCAGTTTGTATTAAATGGCTGATTTAGAGAAAACTTATTTGGGTCATTAAAGGCGGCATTACTGTAACGTGCAAATTGCTCGCTATTAGCCATTTTTACTTTTTTCAAAGCAGTTTTAAATCCGGCATAACTATCAACATCGACAGTCATTTTTCCTTTTCCTGCTTTAGTAGTAATCATGATTACCCCATTCGCACCTCTGGTACCATAGATAGCCAGTGCAGATGCATCTTTTAAAACCTCATAAGAAGTAATATCATTAGTATTGATATTGTTAATGTTATCAGTAGGCATTCCATCTACAACATATAAAGGATTTCTACCTCCAAGTGCCGTACCAACCCCTCTAATAACTACAGAAGGTGTTCCCCCAGGTGTATTAGAAGAAGTAACCTGAACACCGGCGGCTTTACCCTGAATTGCCTGAGAAGCATTTGAAACCTTCATTTTGGTAATTTCTTCTGCTTTTAATGAGCTAACAGCAGAAGTATTATCAATTTTCTTTCTGGTTCCGTAACCAATAACAACAACTTCTTTCAAAGCAGTATCACCGGATTCCTTTAATGTAACTGACATTACTCCGGCAGTTGCAGGAATAGAAACAGAATCAAAGCCAAGCATAGAGATTTTAATGGTTTCTCCTACTTTAGCATTAATTGTAAAATTACCATCAAAGTCAGCATCAGCGGTAGCTCTGGATTCTGGAGCGCTGATAATAGCTCCCGGAATTCCCATACCACTACTGTCTACTACTTTTCCTTTAATTGCTTGCGCCTGCCCCATCATATATGCTGGCAGCAACAAGAGTGCTAAAAAGCTAAAAATAAAATTTTTCATACAGTACGTAATCGTTTAAGTTAGTTCAGCCAAATTAAACAATTACAACGTTGTAGTACATCATGGTTTACTACAACATAGCTACATCACTACATCATTAAACCTGACTAATGTATTATAAAATAGAAGTTTAGATAATTTTAATATTACATTAACATACCATTATGATGTAGTAATGATGTATTAGAATTTGATAAAAAAAGTTATTAAAAAATAATTAATCATCAAAAAACGCATGTCCGTCTTAAATACTTAGTAAAAATTTAGATAGATTTTCGTCCTGATTTAAATTTAGCTTTTTTCGCAGTCGATAACGATGGAGTTCAACCCCTCTAAAAGAGATATTCATGAGAGGCGCTATTTCTTTTGAAGAAAGATTCATTTTTAAATATATGCACAGTTTAATATCCTTCGGGGTCAAATTGGGATATTTTTTTGTCAAATTATTTATAAACTCATTATGAATTTGATTCAGATTTGTTTCGAATGTTTCCCATTCATGTTTGTTCACTTCGTTTATTTTAATTGCCTTTTTTATTTCACTTCTAAGCTTACTAAAATCTTTTTCTGTATCTAAAATTCCCTGAATTTTCTCGATCATTTCACTTTGTTTTGCAATTGATAGCGATTTCCCGGCAACTTCTGAAGATTTGGTCTGCAATTCTAGTTCAAGAATATGTTTTTCGTATTCCTGAATGTTCATCTCATTCTCTTTTTTTAATTCCATTTCCAGAATTTCTCTCTGATGCTTTAATTCCTCAGCCTGCAATCTTAGCTTCTGCATATATCTGAGCTTATTCCATTTATAATATAAAAACAACACACCCCCAATTATTAGAAAATAAAGCAAAATCATCCAAAATGAAAAATACCAGGGCTGTGCTACTTTAAATTTATATTCGGAAACTTTATCATAAGTTGCGCCATCATGTTTGTAAATTTCAACCAGATGATAGCCACTGCTTAAGTTGTTTAAAACAATTTGCCCGTCGGAAATTGGAATATATTCTTTGCTTTTATTTAATATATAAAACAGGTTTGGTTTGCTGGCTCCGTAGATTCCTGAGATTACATTAATTTTTAATTCCGTATTGAATTTTATTTTTGAATCATCGGCAATCAACTCTTCATTGCTGAAGGCTTCTATCTCAACTTTCGATTTTTGTTTATTTTCATATTCGAGTTTTAAGGAAATGAACCCGTCATCCAGATTAAAAAGATAATCTTTATCTTTTTTAAATATTCTTAAATTTTCATTAATTAGCTTTCCTTTATAATATTTCTCCTGAATAATATTCCAGATAAATTTATTTCCTTCCGCATAAATATGATATAAAATTCCATTCTGCAAAACCATAAAATGATCTTCATCTATGGAAACCACATCTGTTACATCTTTAAAGTTAGAAGTAAACAATTCATTTTCCTCTAATTTATTTGTAATTGAATTATAGGTATACCATGTATTATTAATCAGAAAAAGAATTTCTTTTCTAAATTCAAAAATTTTAATCCCAAAGTCGTTTGCAATCTTACTTTGTTGGGTAACATTTTCAACTTTTAGAGTGTTGTAATTATCATCTAGTAAAACTCTGTACAGTCCGCGATAATTATCTGCTGCCCAAATTTCATTCTTTTTATTCTGCGCTACATATTTGATTGGTTTTGCCAGATCCTTTATCACTTTATATTGTGAAAGATTGGAAAGATTGTCGTAAACTAAAATTCCACTGTAAGTCGACTGGAAATAAGTATTAGTGATACTGCTTTTAGACATATTCCAGCCACCGCTAACCCCGTTTATTTTACTTAACGTATTGTTTTCATAGGAAAATGTGCCATCATTATGACCGATAATATATTTTCCGTTTATTAATGAAATATTCCAGCCTTGTCCCTGGGTATTGGGAATGATATTAAATTTTCCTGAGCTGTATTTAAATATACCGTGATTGGAGGCAATTAAATATCCTTTATCGATTGCCGCCACAGAATAAACAGAACCTAAGAGTCCTGAATTATCATAAAAGAAAGTAATCGGAGAATTAACCTCAACATGAGCCAAGCCGTTATCTAAGCCAAGCCACAAATCATTTTCCTTATCAAAACCAAGACTCAGAACAGAATTATTCATTAAAACATTATCTCTTTCAATGTTTTTGTATTGATTTGTTTTTAAGTCCAGAATAATAATTCCTCTGTTTCCTGTACCAATCACTAGCTTATCGCCTTTAATAAACCGGGCAACGTTGATTGTTGCAGATTTTAAAACTTCATTTATAGGATTATCCCAACTTTTTAAACCATTTTTTTCCACGATGAAAACTCCTTTTTTTTGTGAAAAAATATACGTTTTGTTTTGATATTTCTCGATCGCATGAACTACAGTATTCTTAAGAACATCCCATCCGCGGGGAGTTGCAATATATTTATCGTTCATTTTAAAAATTCCGTCCTGCACCGAGGCAACGTACAAATTATTATCGACCGCAAAACAATAAGAAATTAGAAATGGAAATTTAATTTTTCTAATCGATTTTCCATTATAAACAAATACATCATTGAAAGACTGAAAGTATAACGAACCATTGAATCTAAATATTTTCCAGATTTCTTCATTATCCTTTTCATCAAATAATCTCAAATTTTTGGTAATTGAAACATAATGCATTTTTCCTTCTTTTCTGTACCAATAACCAAATTCCTTGTAAGAACCAGAATAAATTTTATCGCCTTCAATTAGAATAGAACGAATAATTGTTTTATTAGGAAGCGTATATTTTTCCCACTTAACACCATCATATCGAAGCAGATAATGATTATTTGCAAAGTACATCGCATCATCATTTCCCTGCGCTACATTCCAGATTTGATTATCTCCCTGATAATCAGATTTGCTGTAATTTTCTACGAAAGGAAGTAATTCTTGGGCCTGAAGTTGTAAAGCGATGAAAAAAAAGAAAATAATTTTATAAAGTATCGATTTCAAAATATTCTGTTTTAATATTCAAAGGTAATGACAAATATTTAAATGCAAAAAAGCTTCTCTGAGAGAAGCTTCTTTTTATAAAGTATTTAGATATTAGTTTAATAATTTGAAAACCTGATTGGCAATTTCATATTCTTCGTCTGTAGGAACAACCAAAACTTTTACCAGGGATTTTTCTGTATTGATTTCCCTTACCTCTTTTGAACGAATTTGATTCTTTGCTGCATCAATTTCAATTCCAAAATAATTCATATCTGTACAAACTAAGTTTCGCATATACGAAGAGTTTTCTCCAATTCCCGCCGTAAAAATTATAGCGTCTAATCCGTTTAAAGCTGCGGCATATGCACCAATAGTTTTTTTAATTCTATATGCATTCATCAATAAAGCCAACTGGCATTCTCTGTTGCCTTCTTCTGCTTTAGATTCAATATCGCGCAAATCACTGTAACCTGTTAAGCCCAGCATTCCGCTTTGTTTTAATAAAACAGCATTTACTTCGTCTGCAGAATATCCCAGATTCTTGATCATATAAAAAATAACCGACTGATCGATATCTCCGGCTCTTGTTCCCATAATCAGACCATTAGAAGGAGAAAATCCCATTGTGGTATCGATGCTTTTTCCATTTTTAACAGCCGACATACTGCAGCCGTTTCCTAAGTGAATCGTAATTATATTGGAGTTTTTTTCTAAATAGTTAATTGCTTTTTCTGAAACATATTTATGACTTGTTCCGTGAAAACCGTAAACACGAACCTTATTTTCTGTTAGAAGATAATTTGGAATAGCATATTTATAAGCTACTTCCGGCATGCTCTGGTGAAAAGCAGTATCAAAAACTGCAATTTGCTCTGCAGAACTAAAAATTTCTTCTGCTACATTAATTCCTTCCAGATTTGCAGGATTATGCAATGGCGCCAATTCGAAAAGCTGCTTTATTTTTGCTTTTACCTTATCATCAATTTTAACAGTATCGCTAAAATCATTTCCGCCATGCACAACACGATGCCCGACAGCTGTTATTTCTGAAGTTGATTTAATAACACCTTTTTCTGCATCAAGCAGCATATTGGCTACCTTTTGCAAACCGACTTTATGGTTCGGAATAGAAAGCATTTCTTCACGTGAAGCTGTTGCCGTCTTAAATGTGATATTTGAAGTTTCTAAACCTATACGGTCAATCATTCCGGAACAAATCACTTCGTTTTCGGGCATTACCATTAATTGATATTTAATTGAAGAACTTCCTGAGTTTATAATTAGTATTTTCATTTTTTTATTAAAAGGTTCTAAGATGCTAAGTTTCTAAGGTGCTGAGTTTTCCCAAAGAATCCTTATTTTTTAATTTTTAATTATAAATTTTTAATTGAATTTACATTCCTTGCGCCTGAATGGCCGTAATTACAACTGTATTGATAATATCATCCACAGTACAGCCACGGCTTAAATCGTTTACCGGTTTGTTTAATCCCTGCAACATCGGACCAATAGCCAATGCTCCGGTTTCTCTCTGAACCGCTTTATAAGTATTATTTCCGGTATTTAAATCAGGGAAAATTAAAACACTTGCCTGGCCTGCCACTTCCGAATCGGGCATTTTACTTTTACCGACAGTTAAATCTACCGCCGCGTCATATTGAATCGGACCTTCAATTTTTAAATCAGGACGTTTCTCTTTGACAATTGCGGTTGCTGTTCTTACTTTATCTACCTCATCTCCTTTTCCCGATGAACCGGAAGAATACGAAAGCATGGCAATTTTAGGTTCAATTCCGAAAGCCAAACTTGATTCTGCAGAAGAAATTGCAATTTCTGCCAATTGTTCAGCGGTTGGATTTGGATTAATGGCACAGTCTCCAAAAACAGAAACCCTGTCTTCTAAACACATAAAAAACACGGATGAAACGACAGATGAGTTTGGTTTTGTTTTAATGAATTGCAATGCCGGTAAAATTGTATGTTGTGTGGTATGCGCGGCTCCTGAAACCATTCCGTCGGCGTGACCTTTATACACCATCATGGTTCCGAAATAAGAGACGTCCTCCATTAAATCGCGTGCCATTGTGATACTGACATTTTTATTTTTACGAAGCTCGTAATAGGTATTTGCATAATCCTCATACAGTTCAGACTCGATCGGATTGATGATATTTACTTTAGAAAAATCTAAAGTCAGGCCCAATTCCAGCACTTTACTTTCTATTTGTTTTTTATCCCCGATTATAGAGATATCGACCACGTCCATATCCAGTAATCTGGATGCTGCAGTAATAATACGGTCGTCATTTCCTTCCGGAAGTACAATATGTTTACGATGCTGTTTGGCTCTTTTAACCATATTGTACTGAAACATTTTCGGTGTCATTCCTTCTGCTACGAAGGTGATTAATCGTTCTGAAAGCGCATCATTATCAACATATTTTTCGAAAGTAGTAATGGAAGTTTCAATTTTATGCGTGTTATTGGCATAAATTTCAGATTTAATCGAGCCAATCTTATTGGTAATATGATACGTTCCGCCATCAACCGCAATAATTGGAACAATGGCAGAAAGTCCTTCAATAAGTTTTAAAATGCTTTCTTCGGGCACTATATTTCCCGTTAGAATAATTCCTGAAATAGTAGGATAATTAGCGGATTCATTGGCTTGTAAAGCTCCTAAAATAATATCTGAGCGGTCTCCGGGAGTTATTACCAATGCATTTTCATTTAAATGAACCAAGTAATTATGCAATTGCATTGCTCCAACGCTAAAGTGACCAATTTCATTATTGAGATAATTTTCACCAAACAATACTTTAGCATCTAGTTCGTTTACAATTTCCTGCATTGTAGGATTGTTAAGACTAGAAATAAGCGGAATGGTATTGATTAAAACATTTGACGGTAAACTTTTCTGTAAGCTATTTGTAACCAATTCAATGTTTTCTGGCTGCACCTTATTGGCAAATACAGATAAAACTTCTACCTCCTTGACTTTGAAGGAGTCGTAAACCAAATACAAACTATCAAGCAATTCTTCTAAAGTTTTCCCGACTCCCGAACCTACAATTATAGTGGGAATGCCTAAATTTTTGGCTATTAAAACATTCAGATCTAGCTCAATAGAAGTTCCTTCTCCGGTAAAACTAGTTCCTTCAACCAAAACAAAATCAAAGCGCTCTTCCAGTTTTTTATATTTCTCGATAATTAAATCCAGAACTTCACCTATTTTACCTTTATTTTTTTTCTTTATCAGCCTGCTTTTTGTGATGGCATATGCATCTTCAAACTTAATATCGAGATTAAAATAAGACAAAACTGTTTCGATATGATTATCAACTTCACCGTCAACAAAATCTTCGATTATCGGTCTGAAATATCCAACTTTTGCAGTTTTACCAATTAAAATACTCATTAATCCGAGCGTTATAATCGATTTACCACTGTTGTGATCGCTTGTGGCTATATATATTGCTTTACTCATAATTACTATATTTCTTCTAAAAAACTATTTATATAAAAATTTGAATTTGAAATTTGCTGCCTAAAACCAACGCCTTTTTTTAAAATAAACTATTAAGGCAATTACAAGCAAAAACATTATACCCATAACCACGAAATAACCGTTCCGGGTCTTTAATTCGGGCATGTTTTCAAAATTCATTCCATATACTCCAACTATAAAAGTAAGCGGAATAAATATGGCGGAGATTATCGTAAGAGTCTTCATTATCTCATTCATTTTTCTACTTTGTTCAGAAAAATAAAAATTTGAAGCGCTCTCGAGAGAACTCATATCTGATTCTATTTGTTCCAGCAGTTCTAAGCTTTTTTGATGCAGCCTAATGAAGTAATTGAATGTTTCTTTTTGAATTAAACCATTGTCTTCGTCATCATCTTTTTTGGTTTTCAAATAATAAAGCGAATCCCGAAGAGGTACGATGGAACGTTTTAGAAAATTTAAATTATCGCGGTGATTTTCGATTTTTTCTAAGATAACAGGCTTTGCGTCCTGTTTGGTTAGATTAATTAACTCTTCTACCTTATCTTCTTCGTCTTCAAGTGTAATGTAAAAATTCTCCATTACAGCGTCCAATAGCAAATACAATAGATAATCTACCTTTTTGGTTCTGACAACTCCTGCATGTGTACGTAATCTTTCTCGAATGTGTGTAAAGAAGTCGCTTCTTTTTTCCTGAAAGGATATTAAAATCCCATCTTTCAGGATAAAGCTAATTTGCTCTGAACTAAGATTATCAGAATACTCCGAAGGTAAAAGAGATTTAATATTAAAGAACAAAACATCCTGCTGCTCTTCTAATTTTGTCCTTTTAGTAGTATTTAAAATATCACCAAGAAGAAAATCATCTAATTTAAAACCCGTACCAATTGTTTTAATAAGATTAATATCATTTAGACCATGAACATTCAGCCAGTTATTTTTACTATAATCAAAGCAAGAATTTAAGGCCTGAACGCTAAATTTATCATATTCTATAACATCCTGATCATTATAAACAAAAAGCTGCATCTCACTTTCATGATGCTTATGAGAGCCTGTATACTCTAAAGTAACATGCTGTAGCTTCCTGCCTTTCTTGTATTTAATCTTTCTCATTCAAAAAAATTTACCAATAGTAATATTACGAAAAACAATCCGAACGGGAAATGATATTTATCAGTTTGTGAAAATGATTTTACATACAATCGTAATCTTATTTTATTACTTTAAAAAATTATATCCGACAGGTGTTAAAAGCTTTTGGGCTTGTAAATTGAATAATTTTCCAATAACAAAAGATGTAGAAAAATATCAGAATCTACGCTATAAATCTATGCGACAAGTGGACCAATTCTTAAATCCTAGATGTATAATAAAGTGATAAGTTTTAAATACCTGTTTGTTTAACTTAAGATATAACAAAAAAAACCGGGTCATTTCTGACCCGGTTTTCTATCTTAATACTTTGTACTAACTACTTAGTACTAAAGATTATTTTACTTCTTCAAAAATAACAACACCTGATTATCAATACATTACATTACAATGGTACAAATATGGAACAAAGTAATTATTTTACTTCACAAAACAGCATATTTCTTTCTGAAAGCCAATCATTTTCAAACTTTATTAGAGACAGACTTAATCTCTGAATAAACTAAGTTTTTTTTAATTAGAAAGAAATTATCACTGATTATTAAAAAGGAAACTATGCCTCCCATTTTTATCTCTTATAAAATCTTACTATTATATTCATTATGCTCTGGACCTTATTTTTCTATTGTCCCACAACATATATATCTTAAGCTTATATATTTCTAAATATAGCTGAACTAGAGCAACTTCAAACTAATCACGAAAAGTACAAAGGAACGTCTTCCCGAAGATATATTTTTTTACTTTTACTCCTAATAAAAAAATCTACGTATGATTAATTTTTTACATCAATCTAATAAGGAAAATCTAATTCTTTTCGTACATGGTTTTATGGGAGGAAAAGATACATGGAGAAAAGAAGGAGTGGAAAAAATTCCTGATTTTCTTATCAAAAATCCAAAAATTGCTGAAAATTTTGATCTTGCGGAATTTCAATACTACACTCAACTAAGTTCAAAAATAGAAAAAACCAAATATTTTTGGGGCCTTATTCCTTTACCATGGATAGATAAAAGGAAATTTACTCAAAATCTCTCAATAGATGATATTACTGATATTCTCTATTCTTATTTAAATATAAATCTACGAAGATATAATAAAATTGTTATCGTTGCTCATAGCATGGGAGGATTGATTTCAAAGGCAACAATCCTAAAACTAATTGCTGAAGATAAAAATAAGATTGAACTTTTTTTGTCTCTGTGTGTTCCACATAATGGATCGAAAATCGCAGATCTTGGCAAACTAATCTTAAGCAATCCTAACGTTACTGATTTAGCACCCCTAAGTGCAATAATTGATCAGGTAAATCGAGGTTGGATTGACGGAAAAACCGCAGAAAACCTTCCAGAAACAATCTATTTCCAGGGAAAGAATGATTTGGTCGTTCCTAATGAATCATCTGAAGGTTACGATTCGAGAGTAGTGCAAACTGTTTATTCGTTTGATGATCACTCATCAATCTTAACGCCTGTTGATTCTGAGTCAATTGCGCTAGTTGCTATTACAGATGCTATTCTGGGAACATTAAAAAAAAAAGTTAATACTGAAAAAAGATTAATTAATGCGCAATTAAGTGAAGAGTCATTAGAATTAATTTCAGAGAAAATTGGAAAAAAAATTGGAGCAAATACACTTTCAATAAGTGACCGGGATCTGGATCTCATTGACGAGCCAGTTACAGCAGCTCATTGCAGTTCAAGAAAAATCTTTATCAAAAAAGTACTTTCAGAAAACACTAAACCTTGGCTAGCAATTTATGGAATGCGAGAAACCGGTAAAAGCCAGTTAGCTCTTCTAATTACAAAGTTTTTAAATATTGATTCCATTTGGTTAAATTTTAAATTTGATGAGCAAAATATTATAACAAAAATATACGGAACGTTTGCTGCTGATAATTTTGAAACTTTAAAAATTAAAATTGATCAAATCGCAGAGCAAGGAAAAAAAACAATAATTCTAGACGATCTTCCAAAACTAGGGCATTCGCAGTCAGTAGATAACTTCTTAAACTCTTTTTTAAGTTATTGTTTATCAAAGGGCATTAATCTTATATCAACATCTAATTATAAAATTTCAAGTTCAATTACTGCTGTCCACACTGATAATATTGCGGAAATTGAAATCATACCGATGACACAGGAAGAAACCATAGAAGTTATCGAAACATATCCTAATGCCGCAGAATTTAATTTAAAAGATCTAATTCATCACATTACCGGAGGACATCCATCCTACATTCAATTTGTCTGCCGATATCTGGAAGATAGAAATTGGCTGATTAAAAAAGAAGAATTATTAAGTTTTCTTTCGGGAAATCTTTTTAACGATATAAATGAGGAAACACAGTCAAAGTTCACCCTAAGTATCGAAGATGGCAAATCCCGCGATCTGATGTATAGACTTAATGTTATTAAAAATGGTATTAGTGCAAAAGAAATACAAATTGTAGCTGAATGTAGTCCCGAGATTGAAAGACCGATTGAGAAAATTAATAAAGTAATTGGAACGTGGATTCAAAAAAAGCTTGACACCTATACATTATCACCGCTCTTCAAAAGACTTGGTGTTGGCAATATTTCACAAAAATTATTTCGTCAAATAAGCTACAATTTGGGAAAATCATTGATGAAAAAGAAGAATTTATCCCAATACGAATTCAGAGATTTGATAGATTATTTTGTAGATGCACAAAGATATGATAACGCCGGATATGCTGTCTTAACTTTACTTCAGCAATGTAATAAAAATCCAGATTTATATTACGATAGTAAGCTACATTATAAGACTTGGTATTTTGAAACTCTTCCTGAAAAAATGGCATTAATTTTAAGACTATTTATTAGGACATTACAATTTAATATTGCTGTTATGCGCAAGTCCGAGTACAGCCATGCAATTAATTTCCTGAGGAAGGATTTAATTGAATTAGTTACCGAAGCTTTAGAGAATAAAATTGATGTTTCACTACCGGCACTAGCCCTTTCTTCAAGTTTTCTTCAAGAGGATAGTGACACCGCAATGAAATATTTCACGTATTACATCAGTGCCAGCAGCTACAAAAATCTGCCCGAGAAATCCATTTCGGACATTAATATGATCTCAACTTATGACAATAGTATGAGTTGGTTACTATTGATGACAATAGACAATGTTCATTCTTTAATTGAATGGTTTAAAAATACTACACTATTGCCAGGTATGTTAGACGAGAGTGAAAATGAACAGCCGTTTTTGCTTTCCAATTCACTGTTTCAAAATTTTATAAAACACGAATCAGCTGCTAAAATTCCCGACTGGAATAAACTGTCGCAACAATTTGCTACGATTTATGACCTTGCATCAACGCATAATTTTGAAATTTTAAAAGCACTCTCAATCAGATATCAAATAAGAATTCAATCTGAAATGTTAAATGATATCGAGGCGGCTGAAAAGCTGTTTGTGGACTACATTTCGGATTTTAAAAATGATCTGCAAATCTTCCTTATATATGATGAGTTGGGCCGTCAATTCTATTTTAAAAATGATATAGAAAAATCAAAAAAGTACTTGGATTTTGCAGCACAAAAGGAAGTAGAAAAATTTGTAACGTCCAAAGCTGAAAGCCTTCACATATTAGCATTAATTACTGCTGAAACTGAACAGCGCAAAGCTCATGCATACATGGAAGAGTTGTATGAATTTATTCAGCAAAATATTTTCATCTCTGAAATAGTTCTAATTCAATATATCGGAGAATATGCTACTTCGATATTTACCACTGGAAGACCTAAAGAAGCACTTATAAAGTTTATAGAAGGTTACGAGTTGCTACTGGATACTTTTGAAGAAAGCGATGATTATTACAATTTACAATTGAAATTTGGAAACGCAATTGGATATCTTCAGGCGCTGATTGAGAAAGGAACAGCCCCAAGTGCAGATAAATTTACCACTCCATATAGAACAATGTTTACAGCTGATAAAGATTTAAAGATCTATTTCTTCCATGAAAAGCTACTTTTGGTTAGTTTTATAATTGTAAACTTTTATGAATTGGAAAACAATATGTCCGAAGCCTATCGATGGGCAGAGAAAATTTTTAATTTAAAAGAAAAAGTCGATCTTAAAATCTTCGGAAAAATGTTGACCCAACTATATGGCTACTACATAATCCATGGAAGGTACATAGAAACTGTGGAACAGCAATTTGAGGTAGACAGATTGGAAAAGGAATTAAAAAAAACTGAAGTTGAAAAAATTCAAAATAAAGAAGAACAAATAATTACCTCAAGAATAAAACAGGCAACAGAGAACATTTCAACTTCTACAGACCCAGATTTTGAGTTTCTAATTATGGTTCTTAATCCAATACTCTTTCACTTGTTAACAAGGTTTTTAAAAAATGAAATCAATAAACAAGAACTGTACGCTATTTTTAATGCTGTACTATTAAAATGCAAACACACATTTGTAAATAAACCTACTCTCAATTATATGCAAAAAATTGTTCATAATCTTCCGGTTGATAACTCCGGAAGCATGCACCTTTTTGATGAAATTAGCAAAATACCAGAACCAACATTCGGACATTTAGAGATATTAGGTCTACTAATCACCACTATGAAAATGGATCCAAAAAATGCAATAGCTATACATTTTAAAATAAGCCAGTGCTTCCCTTTGTATTCGGGTGTCGTAAACAACAGTATTCTAATTCCATTTTATTTCGAATACTGGACAAAAAAAATCAAAGAAATGCCTGAGCAGTTTAATGAAGTTAGAAGGCTCGAGTCAAATATAACTAAAGCCAACAATCTTCCTATAGAACATAGGCTTGCGGCCATATTTTCATTGGTAAGTTTCTCTCTTGGATTCAAAGTTCCTCCAAATCAGGGAACATGGTTATCTGATTACTTGGAAGAATACGGAGAGTCATAAGGATTCGAATAAGCATTTTTGTAACACGCACAATTAAAACACATTGCAAGAATAACTGTGGCAATCTTTGTAGCAAAAGAATCAACTCTTATAAAAATCAAAGTTTCTGTCATAATACACCAATAATCCAAAATAATCAGGAACTGAGTGTTAGACGCTACAAATCTCCTAAAAATTTGTTTTTCAAACATCTGTAAAGATCTGTAAATGCAAATCTCCTATACAAATTAATCAAAAGTCATGATTCTGCTCTTGTAAATAACAGAGAGAAGTCGGGCAAGAAACTTCAGTTATTTATAAACCATATTTTCCCATGTAGTCATATTCACCCAATTGTCTAACTAATTCTTGTTTGCAACTTACCTGTTAAAATTGAATTTTCAAAATAATATGTTCCACTAATTTCTAATCTTCCAAGATGTTCATTTTCGAAAGAACGGCCACCAATTACTTGTTTTTCCCCTAATACTGTCCAGACAATTTTCAAATTATTATCCCTCAAAAACTTCAAAAAAGAATCCTTTCGAACAAGCAAGTACGACTTTGAGTCATTGTAAACGTTTGCCGCAAAGCATTGTATCTCATTATTACCATTAATAAATTCTCCCTCTCTTTTACTGTAATTTAATTCCATACCATTATATATTATTGTGTTTGGTTTTAAAAAGCTAATTACTTGCTCTTTAGAATTGTCAAATTCTGCTTCCCATAAAAATGATATAGCTGTAACATTTACCTCTGCTATATAATCTCCTGACTCCTTGTCGTACACTTCCCTCCATTCACATCCTCCATAATATTCACTCATAAAATGATTCTGAGCTGGTGACCAATAGTATTCCCTACTAAACATTTCGTATCTATCGCCGCTTTCAGGCATCCACCTTCCCGAGAAATCCTGCTGAATTGCCCAATCTTTAAATGAAGTGTAATCATCTTCCTTAACTAGATAACTTCTAATATGACACCAAAGCTCTTTATGAGGCTGATCCCATTTTTCTTCACCAATTTTTTTGGGTTCTGACCACGAGGGATAACCTTCCAATATTAGCCATTCTTCGTTGTTATCGTCTTTCAGTTGGATGATATCTTCCATAGCAGGCAAGGTAGCTGAGTCATTTACCCAGTTTTCATTTGTACAATCCCAGTCAAATATTTTGTTGTTAACCCACCAAAATTCTTGTGACTGTTCATCATCGTAGCTTCCAGTTTCACTAATTAACATTGTCGGATCAATATCTCTATCATATGGATCCCAAGGTCCCTCATATGGTTTTTCTTTCTTACCTCCCCATCTTTCACGTTTTATAAAATTATCAGATAACAAGGCCATATATTCATAATATGCAATCCATTGATATTTTTTTCCAATTCTTTCATGGGGAGTTGTACTTCTTCCTCTACCAGTGCCAATTTCTTTATCAAACGAAAGATGCAAATCAGGATTCCAGCCCAGTTCTATAACCCTTGTTAGGATTAATCTTTGAGCAATCCTTAAATCAAAATATTCTGCAGTATTTATAATCTTATGATTATGATCTAAAAACGGTTCTACTTCATCCTCATATTCCGCCAACAATTCACCATGTATTAACTTTTTAAAGTCATTTCTATATTCCTCTAATTCCTCTTCTGTTTTTCGACCAACAGCAATTTTAAACTTAATTTTACCATCTCCTATCATAAAATCATCTTTAGGATCTTCAGTTATTATAGGATTAAGTTTCTTCAATAACTCCAATTGCTCTGAATTTAATTTACTTTTAAAATGTTTGTAGACTTGTCTTCTATCGATAGGAGCTTCCCCTATTTTGCAACCTGACCAATCAGAAAAATTACTATTTGTACCAATTGTATATCTTGAAAAATCACCAAAACCCATAACAGAGCTCCATATATGATAATATTTTTCATTATCATATTTTTCCTTCAAATCTTCCAATGATGGAATTGATTCTGGCCAATTACTAAAATACGGAGGGCGAACCTTTGATAATTCAAAACTTAATTCTATACCAAGATAATTGGCATATTCAATTATTCCTCTAGCATAATCTCTTAATAATATGTGCGGAATTACACCTTTTATATCATTAAATACAGTTTCGAAAATATGCTCACTTACTTCTTTAATTTTTTCTTTTTGATTTGTTCTTATTACACATCCATAAGCAACAGCAAATAGTCGTTCATAGACAAAAGGATCGTTAACTTGTTCAAATAGTTTTAAAAGTTGCACCAATATATCAAGTCTTTCTTCTAGTAAAGAGACCAAAGCTTTAGTAGAACAATCCCTTAGTTTTCTATTAGTAGAAGTATGAAACCATGTCAAAGTGATACAACTGAGTAATATGGATTCGTCAGAAATGTGCGATTTGTCTGTTTGATTCCATGACCAATCAATGAGTCTTTTTACAGATGATTCATTTGTATATTTGTATTTAAGAGCTTGTGTCCAGTTCGCATCTCTCTCAGCAAGAGAGAAATTAATTAAATAGTTATGTAGAAAATGAGCATTAAAATAATGTTTTGGAATTCCCGTTGCTGCAAGAATAGTTTCCCAAAAAAGATCGTGAGTACCATCATAAGAAAAAACATATTTATTTACATATTCTTCTGATTCTTCATTGATGGTATCGAACTTTCGCCAAAGTAAACTTTGAACAAAAGATTCGACTACCGGATATTTATCTTTCAGCTCTGGAATAAGAGTATAAAATTCATATCCGTTTTTCTCAGGAACCTGAATTGAAAAAGCTTCAATTAATCCTTTATATCTGTAAATTTCATTTTCACCTCGTACTAAATTATAGAATTTACCGTCTTCTTTGAACTCTTTCTCTAAATCAGGAAATTGTTCAAGTAAATATTGAACAGTTAGGTGGTCTTCAAATCTCTCATATGCTAAATAAACTCCTTCCTCATAATTATTATCTTCTTTCCAAAAAAGATTCTTTGATAGTACACCTTCGGTAATTAGTTCATCTATAAAACCTTTTTTATCAATAAAACTTGAAATGGACTCGTTAACCAATTGATAAGCTAATTCATATGGAATATATCTAAGCTGATTGTCAACTTTGCATTTAATTAATGCATAAATAGATTTCTGCACAAGGTTCAAGCTATCTGAGTATCCAACTCTCTTTGGCTTTGATAAAACAATATTTACGTTTTTTACAAAAAAGTTGATAATTGAGGAAATTCCCTGAAGACCATCAGGAATACGTGTTAATCCAGCTTTGTTAATTCCATCACAAAATAGTTTTAAGAAGAGTGGATTTTGAAACTCGAGATGTAGTAATGGTACATTAGGCAATTCAATTTTATAATTATCAAAAAATAATTTGCTTGCTTCATATTCACTATTCCTAAAACCATAGTGTTGATGTTCTAGTATACCCAGATTAGACCTTTCTTCCTCAGGAAAAATTATTTTTTTGTATGAAGTTCTTACCGTCAATACAAGCCCTAGCCAATTGTATTTTTTTATCTCATTAATAAAGCTTTTTACATACTCATTCCAGAAGTAATTACCTTTCCCTTCATTGATAGCGTCAATAAAAAGAACTATTCTCTTTCCTGACTCTTCAGCCCGATGATTTATTTTGTTTAGAAAATCTTTAGCTTTAGAATTAATTTGAAGTCTTTTAAAAATTTGCGTCCATGGGTCTTCTTCTGTAACGAAATGTTGTCCGAGAAGAAAAACACTCTCGTGTCCTTTATCAATTCTTCTTGAAATTATATCTCCAATCAAATGAGATTTCCCAATACCAGCTTCACCATCTAGTAGTAAAAAAGGATTATTTGCAAGATCGATCGAAGAACTATGAAGCAAACGTTGAAAAGAAGAGAGCTCTTGCTCAAATTCTCTAATGTTTCTTAATTCAGAAGCGTACTTATGATAATATTGGTAATCATTTTTTTCTTTTTGTACTTTACGTTCTTCAGAAATGTAATAGTTATAAATTTGTTGAACGGAGCTATAAGCTATATCATGCAAGCCTTCAAACTCATTTACTGGAATTGGAGTAGTTCCCAAGAAATCAGTATTATGAAACAACTTATATAAGTCATCAAAGGTATTTTCTAAACTCTCAAGACTTTCCTTAATTTCAAGTTGATTCTTTAAAACTTTTTTACCTTTTATAAGAAACTCATCAAACTGCTTTGTCACTTTTCTTTTAAAGTCTTCGGTTCTTCCCAGCCCTTCGAAGATTTCTGATACTTCAAGTTTTACATTTATTTCAGGCGTATACCTTTTGCTAAGGTCGACGATAGATGATTTGCATTGTTGGATGAACCATTCCTCATCAGGCTGAAAAGTCAATTCAGAGCGGAGGGCTTCAATCGTGGAACTTATAGTTTCAATTTTACTCTCTATTCTATTGATTCCTTCTCCTAAATCAAAAATCTTAGACTTATAATTTTCTTCAATAAACAGCTTCTTAAGCTTATTGTCACTTTTAATTTTTTTTATAAATATTTCATAAAACAAAACCAAGTCAATTGTACTAGGAATTATAATATTAGAATTAGTTTCTAATAATTTAATGACCGAATTATAATCTGCCTGTGAATTCGTGAATAGAGTATACTTGTTTAGCTCACTAAACAAAATTTGCGAATGATAAAAAGGAAATTTATTAGAGTTAGTTTCAATTGATTTTTCTAACTCAAATTCCTTTATGGTCTCATATATTATTTCAACCAGCTTATTTTGATAGCTTTTTATTGGAAATATAAATCTCCTAAATCTTCCATACCCTTCTTCCTTAATAAATTGATCAACAAATTTAATAGATACATATGCTATTACAGTAATTGATAATGGTTCCATCTATTTTTTTTCTTTGTTAAATTATGTAAATCTCCACAGGAATGCAAAACGTGTCCAAGTTTTGTATGTATAGAGATTAAAGATACATGTTTTCTCTTTAAATTTTTTCTGATAAATTTATCCGTATCGTTTTTCCAAAAACCAAGTAGAAATACCTGTTTTTGAAATATTCATATTTTTAAACTGTTTTTGATTAGTTTTATAAGCACTAAACAATAGTAATTGACGGGAGCCACTTACTCGAAAGGAATTCGTAACAGTTAACAATTTCCTAATAAAAATCAGCTACTTTTTAAATTAATCCTTTATGAAGATTCAAAATAACAAAACAAAAAAAATTAGTATCGTAGAGGACTTGGATACGCTTCTAAAGAAAAGAAGCGGCGGATCAGTTAACTTTAGGGGTATTCATTATCAGATTCTGTATTCCTGCCATCTGATCCTTAAAAATCTAAATGATTCATCAAAAAAGGAAAGCATAATGCTTGAAGGGCTTGAAGATATCGATTATAAAAATATTTCAGTAACCGCAAACTCTTCGGAATTCATACAATTAAAGTCTTCGGATAATAAATTAAATGCAGGTGATTTTTGGACCATGAATGTACTTCAGAATTTCCTGAAGGTATATCTAGCACAAAATTCAAGTAAGTTCAGACTGGTTTATAATTTTAAAATAGCAGACGGATCTTTGAGTCACCTTTTTGAAAACAAGCACACAGCAAGTTCTCTTGAATACTGGCAGACAAAGTTAGAGAGCAGTTGTGACATTACGTTTGATTGCCAGGATTTTTTTAGTAAAATTTCCTATGAAAGAATCTCATTTGATGAAATTTCAAATAGTATCATTCAATGCTTATTTAAACATTGGAACATTAATCCCGGAACAGAAAGACAATTTATAAATGCATTAGTCAATAATGTACTGGAATGGTCAAAGGAACGAAAGACTATTAATCATCAGAATGTCCGTGCTCTTTTTGAAGATGTTAAAGATTCGTATTCCAAGGCTGTCCAAAATGAAGCTGTAAAAAATAATTGGATCGAGCGTGTCGATTATACCAAAGCTCCTTCTCCTTCTGAACTCTTAAATTATTATGATGGTAAAGCGGCTAAACCGTACCATATTTCCAACGGGCTACCTGTTCAAAGAAAATTCTGGGAAAAAAAGATAATTGAAACATTAAAGACAAATGATGTTGTATTAATCAGATCTTCCAGCGGACAGGGCAAATCAACTCTGGCCTGGCAGACCGGCTATTCACTAAGGGAAAAATACAATATTTATCAGCTTCATATTTCAAAGAGCTGGGAGCAGGCAAACTCAGCTATGGAATTCTTACAATCAAGGGTTTTAATCGGAGAATTTCCAATTGTAATAATAGATGGGCTTGATAATGATCTAGATCACTGGCAGATTCTTGTTGAGCGTACATCCTTGCTGCCTGTTCGCTATATCATTACCTCAAGACATGAAGACTGGACACGATTTGGCGGTGATATTTCAACCATAAGCTTACAACCCGTAGATATTAGTATTGGGAGAGAAGAAGCTCAGGAAATCTATAATCAATTAAAACAAAAAGGCAAGCTGCATGAAGAAATTAAAGAATGGCAGCCTGTCTGGGAGCAGGTGTTGGAGAAAGGACTCCTGATTGAATATACCTATTTATTGACAAGAGGTGCAATGATCAGCGAACGTCTTGGATCGCAGATTAAAAAATTAAAAGATGACAGAAGTCCGGCAGCTAAAACTGAAATTCTAAGAATTGTATCTGCCGCTGATTGTCTTCAGCTTAAGATAAGAACAAAAGACTTAATTAGTTACATTGATAAATCTGTCACATTTTCTAACCAAGATCGCGGGGAAGTACTGCACGAGCTTCAAAACGAGTATTTTATTAATTTTGACAGCAAAAATATTGAGGGACTGCATCCTATCCGTTCTACTCATCTGCTTCAGCTATTGCACAAAACGCTGGCTCTGCCGGATACTTTTATTAATCTTTACCAATTATTACACGATTCCGACAAGCAAAATTTCTTCCAGAATGCAGCTCTTTTAGTCAAAAAAGAAGAATCTTTTGAGTTCTACAATAGCATATCAGAAGTCCTGAGCCATGGAACTTATATGGATATGGTGTATGCCCTAAATGGTGTTTCTCATACCGAACCTCAAAAATACTGGCTCGAGAATCAAAAGCAGTTTGATGACGCCTTTAAAACCGGAGCATTGGATTTGTTTATAATGCATACTATACCAGGCAAGCAAATCGATACCTTTGATGAACTCATAAAAATTATGCCAAGTCAGTTTACTGCAAATATGACCAAGCAGAGAGATCTTCTAAAAAAATTATCAAAATATGATTTTAAGGGAGGTGATATAGATATTTTAGCAACTGCCCTAATCGAGAAAATCAATAACTCTAATTCTTTCAAGCCATCATATTTGGGTCTTGGTCATTTAGCGAAATGGTTTACAAAGCTTGATCTAAAAATAACTATTCCATTTGACAAAAATTTCTTATCCGAAAACTTAAAAAATCTTACTATTGCAGAAGCAGTAGGACTTTTTCAATATGCCTATCTTTCAAATCCTTCACTTTATGAAAAGTATGTTTTGGAGAATAAACAAACTATTATAAACTATCTTAGAAAAAATACTGAATCATTAAGCATTAAAGAAAATGACAACCATATTGATATACAATATATATGGGATGGTGAATCATCACAAACAACCGTCAATCAAAGCATGAAAAGGATTGAATATGTTTATAATTTTCTACCATATTATCAAAAATACAATACCCAGCCTATAATACTTCCTTTCCCAACTGAAGAAATCATCAGGGTTACCAGAAGTGATGGCAGCAAAAGCATCAGCCCTGAATACATACCAGATTCCTCCGAAGCTTCATATAGTAATGTGTGGATTGAAACAATCAGCAGAAATTATAATGAGAACTCAGCTTTTGAATGGCAGAAAAAAATTCTGCAAATACGAACTACAGCTGTGGAATGGTGCAAAAGTGTCCTGCGGATCATTGACTCATCTTTTGAAGGAAATGTGGCAAAAAGAAACAAGGAAACAGAAATCTATGTGCTGTCCAGCGAGAAACTAAGCGCTTCAATGACACCCATAAAGCCATATCCAAAATTTGCCAATACGATGCCTGATAAAGCCGACTTAAAGAAGGCAGAACAATCAATCACTTCGTGGTTCGGTACAATTAGGAATTCTAATTCTCAATTTATAAACTTATTTAATCCACAAGGAGAAAATGACCAGCATGTTGCCTCAAACAACTTTAAGTCCATTTTCCTAAAACTTACAGAAATGCAGACTGCTTTTCACGATATAGAAAACCTTACCGCTGTTCACTTTGATTCCTTATCAGTAGATAAAGATGAAAACATCATATATGAGCGGCTCTACAAAAGTATAACCTACTTAATGAATCATTTTCCATTCAGCACCCAGGTTCCTGTCAAAATTGGGCGCTTGGCTATCGAGAAGTGGTATATGGAATTTCTGAACAGCGAAATGAATGAGCTGAAAGAAATTCTGGAAACAGCGACTGTGGAAATCGGCTATGATTTCATACTACCCAAGAGAATTAATAAAATGGAAAGTGCTGCCACAGTGATAATCGGCATTAAAGATTTTGATTTCGCAAAAGAAAACAACATCTTTCTACTGGCATATGCACTTCGAGTCTTAGCTGATTATCCAGCCTACTTTTTCTCCATACTATCTATCCAAAACAACATAGCTGTAAACGGATTTAGATTTAAAAAGGATCTTTTTGAAATTTTAAATGATTTTGATGACACTAAGTTTGAAGATTTAAATTTAAACCTCCCTTTACCTATAATTCCAGATCAGGAGCATGCTGAGATATTAAATGTCGAAATAAAAAAGCAGGTTACAGAGTCTTCAGCGGATCTCAAATATAGAATTTTATTAGAATTATGGAAATTATCGCAGGCAAGATCAATATTGACCGGCCATACTACATTTGAGAGTGAATGGCTTGAAGAGCTTGAAGACAAACATCTTCAAACAATCGAAAAAAACATTAAATTAATTCCTGAAAGCGACATTAACGATAGTTTTATAAACTGGTATGAAGAAAACCAACATTCAAAAAAGCTATGGTCAGATCAGGATATTATTTCTAAGATTATTGAAGCTGCCCAGCAAGAAACAAATCAATAGAGCTATTAAATAACACAAAACGTGGAAGGAAACATTCGGGACTAAGTACCTATCACCATATAAATACAATTACTGTTCCGCCCCAGATGCAGGAGCGCATTAAAAAGTCTACCTCCCATTCTATGTCTTCTAATATATTCATATAAACAATTGAAACAACAATTATTGCTGCAAAAGAAAAACAAATTAAATCCAAAGCTAAAGTAGTGCGTCTGTTATTTTAGATCTTACATTTCATTTAAAGTTCTCCATTTTGATTCTCGATAATACTCATTAGGTATGATTCGCTGTGGTCGATAACCAGTTCAGTCCAAAGCGGAAGGTGGTCGGACATCTGAAATGTCTTCCATTCTTTAAAGTAATATTCCTGTAATTTGTCGTCATCTTGAAGTTTACCGTTAAACTTATTAATTGAAGACTCAAGGCTATTGACAATCGAAGTGTTAGGTTCAGTTTTTGCCTTCTCTTTTTGAAGGCCTAATTCTGTATCCGCTTTCTGTTTCTCTAGTATCTTGACAATACTGGGTTTGAAATATTCAAAATCTTCTGCTCTAAAAATTTGTTTATAATAGTCATAACATCCTGAACTCTTACTGTTTTCACCAAGCCTAAAATGCTGGCTGAATTTCGAGTAAAAAGCAATCTGGTCATAAAATTTGGTACGCAACATATTACTACCCAGCGTCAAGTTCTCGATTTCAGCAGGAATTTCAAAACCATTGTTTCTCAAAGCATTCATTGTAGCATGATCACGATCTATAATATTAAAGTCGCCGAGTAATATCAAATTTTCAAGATCACTGTCTGCCCGCTTTCTAAGAAAAGCCGATAAACTATCAATCTCATCAATCCTGCGTTGCAGATCTTCACCGGTATCACTGCCGAAATAAATATGAGCAGTACATAGACTAAATTTTGACCAGCCAGACTGAAATGAAACCATAAAGGGGGTTCTCGCAAATTGAGCACCTTTTAATATTGGATTATTTTTAGGGAGCACAATTTCACCGGCAACTTTTTTAAAGCTTACTCTTCTTTTGTCATAAACAAAAGCCATACGTTCCATATTACCGCCTGAGCCTTCAGTCACATCAGTGCATATAAAATCCCAATCCGGCCCAAGAATATACATCAATTTAGAAAGCCCCGACATGTCCTTATTAACTTCCTGTACAGCTATTAAGTCAAAAGCAGATAGAATTTCAGCTATGTAATAGAAAGATTCCTTTAAACGATAACCATGTCCGAATTTGTTAGAATTGAAATCCCGTATATTCCAAGTAGCAATCAGTAAATTACTGTTAGTCAGTTTCTCAGGCACATAACTGCATATGTCCTTTTTTAAATCGATAAGATGCTTAACCACTTTTTCCCTTTTAGAAACATCGAAGTCCGTTTTTAATCCATAGTATCTCATAAGTGCTCTTTTTATTTATGTTAATTCTCATCTTATTGATTAGGTATATCTTATGGGGTTCAACCCGACTATTGCAATTAATAAAATCAAATACTGGCGCACTACGATAATTAGAAGAAGGGATCGAGAAAATGAAACATTCTAATGAGTATGTTCATACACATGTCGTCAAAACTAAATCAAAACTATATACCAGTTTTCGTACTTAATGATCTTTAAAATTTAGAATCTGTTTGTATAAATAATTTACTACTCAAAAATAATACAGATACCAATAAACACAACAAGTATAAATACTTGTTTTTCAAACAGATAATAATAAAGGTGCTAAATAGCACCTTCATCTGCAAAGGAATAATAAGTTTCAGGAGTAATGATCAAATGATCCAGCAGTGCAATATCAAGTATTCCGCCGGCTTCTTTGACTTTTCTGGTTATCTGTTTATCAGCTTCAGAAGGTCTGATCTGTCCTGAAGGATGGTTATGAATCATAATCAGCGATACGGAATTGGCCTTAAGTGCTGCTGCAAAAATCAGTCTGAGGTCAACCACAGTGCCAGAAATACCTCCAGAAGATACTTCGTAAATACCAAGCACTTTATTGGACTGATTTAAAAGCATGATTTTAAACTGCTCGAAAAATTCTATTGTATCAGGATTCCAGGACTGGAGCGCCAGCTGGTAAACCGTCTTGGAAGAATTGATAAAAGGTCTTTCGGATGCTTTTACTTTTGTTTTGTAGATAAGTTCAATTTCTGCTACCTGATTCCAGTTCTGAAGTGTTTTTGAAGTTTCCATGATTTCTAAAGTTTTAAGATTAATTATGGAACCTCGGCCGGGAATGAGAAAGCGAGCGAAAAAAGCAACGCAATAAAGCAGGTTTTTCACCTGCATTTATGGGGGAATTTTTTTCGGCGAACCGACTCTCCTTCCCGAACTTTGTTCTGAAATTAAGCCTGAACCCCTGAGACAATACCCCCGCCTTTAAGTGTCTGCTCGCCAAAATTTAACATTTTGTTAAAAAAAAGCCGAAAATTAATTTTCGGCTCTGACTGTTTTTTTATTTTTTATACGCTTTTTAATCTGATACAGGTTCTGATTCAAAAGTTTTAGGATCTGTTTGTGATGCGGTGAAACTTTGTTTTTATTTCCCCTGCACTGCACAATTTCCAGTGAGGGAAGTGCTACCTCTATGGTCTCTACGGGCTTGTTTTCAAATTTTGCAGAAAGAATAAGGGAGCTTTCCTTTTTATGATATTCGTTGGTAAATAAGCAGTGTCTGAGCATATCACCCTCTTCGAGAAAATCCTGCACACTTTCCATAACACTTATACTGATATTTTCCTTTGTGAACTCGAGTCCGAAAAACTGTTTTTTCTGCTTTTCATAGATCATCTGCGCTTGCTGTATTTCCGAGCGGAGTTCCTTTATTTTAAGACGTCTCTGAATCCTGCGTTTGCGCTCAACTAGCCTATCATGCTGTTCAGATAAGTTTTCAGGACAGACATTCTCTGCAATGCTTAAATCCATTTTAAACCATCTCAGCAGTGAGATGTAATCTTCCCACAGCGTAAAATCTGACACCTTATAACTGTTTTTTAAACACGTTTTAACCGCCTGCCAATTCTCTCTGATATACTGCGCGCGCGACAGCAGATAATGCTTCAAAAAATCTGTCTGTCCTGCTTTAAGGAGCGTCTCGGCATATGAATCTTTCAAAAGAGCCGTAAAAAGCACCTGCGGGGCAATGGTGTAAAAACTGCCTTTAAAGCCGTTTCTTTTCAGGACATCAAGCACTTGTCTTCCTGCATAAACCTTATAAGGATTAATGCGGTATTTGGGAGAATCCTCAAAATTTGGGGGACGGATTTCAAGGGGCGAGTAATATTTCCAGGCATCATAGTTATTTGAAAAAACGTTGGTACCGAGCGAGAGTGTACGCACCTCCCCTTTTGGATTTATCCAGTGCTGTATGACTTCTTTGTGAAAGTAAGTCGGCATGAAATTCTTTTTCATATTTTTATGCGAGCAGATAATACGCACTACCTGAAATCCTGCGCATACACTCAAAATAGCCCAATACTCTATTTCTTTGAAATGCACCTGATTGTACTGCTGTATTTTGAGTTTTCCCCTGCATGCTGTGCAGTTCATATAGTTTTTGCAGGAGGCTTTCTGCGCGTCAGGTTTCCAAGTATGGGTGCATTCCAAACAATGGAATTTTCCCCTTGAGAGCACAGCCCATTTCAGGAAAATATCTCTTTCCGCTCTCCTCTGCATGTTTTCTGTTACAGGTTTAAGGGAGACGCTCAGCGCTGTAATCTGCTTTTCGATGATGGTTTTAGGTATCATAGGTCAAAGAGTGTTAAGGTTTTTGGTGCGGGTTTTAGAGCAGGCACTTCCGTTTTTGGAACGATGCTGTTTTGGGGAACGTCGGATGCGGAGCTAAACAAATCAGCCTTTTCAGGGGGATTTACCACCACCCTGCATTGCAGAGGCTCAGGCTGAGTAATACTGTCATCGGTATAATATTTGACCGCCATGTCAAATATTTCAGAATCGTCAAAGGCGCAGAATCCGGTCTTTTTCACCTCTGCAAAAATGTAATTGAAACAGCTCTCCAAGTTTTTGGATGCTTTACTGAAGTTCTGCGCAAAGGCGGTATCGCCCTGCGCAGTTTCACTCAGATAATTTTCTATAACGGTTTTAAATTTTTCTGAAGCTTTCATAAAAGTTGATTTAAGATTGAACAGTCCCTGTTATTCAAAACTGTTTCTATAGATGTCAAAACAGTACTCTTCGAAACACAGCCAACACATAAAAGTGTAGTGAGGAAGGCGGTGTCTGTTTTTTACAGCTTCGCCAAGCGAATCTTCGATTTCTTCCCTGATGTTTTCCAGATCTTCAAGATGCTGGATATAGAACTTTTTGCAATCCGCATGATAAATAAATTCGGAAATCATACCGCTAATGCATCCGCCGTTCTGCAGGTCTTCAAGGAAAGATTTAAGCTGTTCTTTTTTAATTCCGTCATAGGATTCCAATTCGGAAAGAATAATTTTATTAAGCGCAAGGCTCACATCGTAATGGGCGTATACTGATTTTTCTAAGGTTTTCATAACTCATTTCTTTAGGCTTATACATTTATCATCCGAATTAAAAAGGCAGGTCGTCAGGCTGTTCGCTTTTATTGTTTTTTGCGGGAACGGCTTTAGCCTGCGCAGGCTGAGTGTCTGATGCAAAAACAAGTATTTTAATGTTGCTTGTGTGAAAAGTGAGGCTTCCCACAGCTTTGCCCTCTGAATTGAGATAGGCGTTCACTCCTACTCTTCCGAATAGTTCCACCATTGTGCCTTTTTTGAGCCACTGGGCTATACCTGCAGTGAGCCAGTACGAGCAGTCAATAAAAGTGACTATTTTTTTAACTTCATTACTGTCTTTGGTTTTGTAGGTCTCATTAACTGCAATGGAGAAGTTAACAACCTGTCTGTCTTTTGCTGTTTGAACAACAACAGCATCTCTGGTTAAGCGTCCTGTAATTTCCATGATTTTAAAAGTTTTAAATTATTACTGCTTCTTCCCGCCTGCTCCGCAAAAATTGTTTTCAAAAGAAAAAACGGAAAAAAAGAAAGCAAGAATCCAGTGTCCGGTTAACGGGTACGGAGTGCTATAAGTCCCGAAGGGCAGCAAAGCTGTTATGCGCATGCAGTACCCGGCGGACACTAATTTGGCTGCCCTTTTAGTCCGTTTCGAGTGAAAACCTATAAAATACTTTTCTCCTTAAACTAAAACCTGCAAGTACAATTTTCGCCAAACTCCAAATATGAAAAGAATAAAATCTCCACTCTTTTGGCAAGAGTTACTCTATATTTGTAATACATTAAAAATTTGTTTTATGGCAAAAAAGGGAGAAGATTTAGAAATTTTGGCAATGGATTTTCTGTCAACGATTTTTAAGGAATTACAGTTTGAAGTTGTACGTAAAAGAATTCAATTATCAGGCACTCAAAATGGGTACGACAATCTGATAGAAATTGTGAATAATAAATACATAAACAAATCTATTTATAGTGAATGTAAAGACTATACTTCAGAGCTGAATTATACGGATGCGATGATTAAGTTGCCTCAGATTGCATCTTCTCACGATAAGGTTGATCTAGTACTTTTTATATCACCCAGAAGAAAATTTAGCAATATTTATGAAGAAACCAAAAACAAACCATTTTTGGAAAGTTTTGCCAACTCTCATTTTAAAGTTGCTATTTTAAGTCCGGAAACAGACGTTGAAAAGTATTTTTCTCTTTATCCTGAAATTTACAAAAGAGCATACAAGAAGGAAGCCCAAGTTTTAACAGAAGAAGAAAGAGAAGATATTTTAAACCAATTTGACAAGTTTATTTTCTCGGACAAAAATTTGCAGAAGATTGTCATTGATGAGTCGGACAAAGAAAAGTATATCGAAACTATTGAAATTGACCAATATCACATTAAAAGGAGTTTAAGGGAGAGCCAAAAAAGGAAGCATGAGTTTTATATGTCAACTTCGAATCAGAAAACTTTACTTTCTGAGCTGGAAAGTAAAAAAGGCATTATTCTACTGGGCAATCCGGGATATGGCAAAACTTCCGAATTAAAACAGTTAGCTGCAGAGCTATGGAATAAAAGGGAAATCACAAACATAATCCCTTTCTTTAAGACATTAAAGAATTTTACAATGTCCTCTCAGATTGAAAATTTTCTGCCACCAAATTTCAAGTTAATTCCAAGACTAGCCATAATTTTTGATGGTGTTGATGAAATTGAAAACATTACAGACTTCAGCAGTAAGCTGAGAAATTTTATCTCTGAGAATAAAGGATCATTTGATAATAAAAGCCTCTCTCTTACAATTAGCTGTCGAACTAATATTTACAAAAAATATATAAAAACCATACATGATCTTGATATATACTTTTAAAATGAGGTCAGTGTTTCCAGCGGAATAGAATTCCTTAAAACTAAATATGACTTAGATTTAGAAAACCACAGAAATTTTGACACCTCTAAAAACAGGGAAATTTTAGAAAATCCCTTTTACCTTGATTTAATAGGAAGCCACTATAAAATTCATAAAGTGCTACTGACTAACAAAGCCTTACTAATTCAGGAATTTGTCGACTTAAGATTGAATGATGACAGAATGAATAAATTCAGCAATGACATCGTATTTGATAAAGACAGGATTTTAAGCTATACAAAAAAAATAGCATTTGTATTAGAAGCTATGCAGAAACCGTTTTTAACTGCCGGTGAAATTAAAAGAGCGGCTCAGGTGGATGAAATAACTCTGGCTAAAAACTCTTTTCTGGAAGAAAACCTGGCAGACAACTGGAGTTTTGTACTTAAAAATATTCAGGAATATTTTGTTGCCAGTATTTTGTCCGACTTAGATTTTGATGAAATTATTGAAATAATTAAGATTGATGTAGAGACAAATAAAGTTCACCCAACCTGGCATAATGTTGTTACTTTTCTGTTGAATCTTATTTTTTCAAGGAGAAGTTTATATGACGCCCTGATTGACTGGCTGCTGGATAATGATTTTGAATTACTTTTTAATGCGGATTCAGACAGGATTACAGATGAGATAAAATCTAAGGTTTTACAAAACTTTTTTACTAAAAACTGCATAGAAGAGAATCTTTGGATTAACGATCTAAAAAACATTGCTTTATTTAGTGAATGCAAGGAGAATATTGAATTTCTGATTTCTGAAATAAACAGTAGCAATCGTCATAGAAGAGCCAGAATGTCCGCTTTAAAACTTCTGTCTTACATGAACGTTACTCCCGTATACTTTGAGCAGATAAAGACGGTCGTTTTGGAAATCATCCGCGAAAACAATTCTGCTGAGGAAAATTACGTATATGTTGTGGAGGATGCCATTATGCTTACCAAGAGCCTGGGCCTGAATGAAGATTCAGTTTTTTTTAATCAAATAATCGAACTGCTTAAAAACAGAGATGAAAAAGAAATTATACGCGCAATCCTATCGAGTGTGCCCGTTGCATCTACAATAGACAATATTGACTATTTTTTAGAAATATTAGACAAAACAATTGGGATGAAAAAATGGAATTCAATAACAAAATACGGCTCTATTATTTCAACAAAGGACAATGTATTCAGTTTATTTACCAATATTGAGAATGGTGCTGTACTATTGAAAATTTATGAATACTGCATTGACAGGCAAAAAAACCATTCGTTTAAAGAAAGTTTAATTAAAGAATTTTCAGCTCATATAAAAGAGTTTTTCAAATACAATAAGCAATTCCATCCAGATTTAATTAGAATTATTTCAAATGCAGTCATAGACGATAAAGCAAATCATTATGATGATGATCTGCTATTAGATGTTGCTAAAGCCTGTAGTATTGAAACGCCCCTATTTGATATAATAATAGAATGCGTTCACGGAAACAACGTTGACAGACATTTTTTAGCAGCAATTATCAACGAAGATGATTTTGAAAAAATTCTACAGAAATATAGTTCGGGCATCTTAAATGACGAATTCCTGCATCAATTTAGAAATGTATTAAGCAATAGGAATTTTGATTTAAGCAAACAGCTTGAAAATTATATCGAGTCGCGAAGCTCTTACATTTTTCAGGAAAAATGCAGCAAAGAGGAGCTTAATGTAAGAACCGAACATTGGCAAACCAAAGAACAAAAGGATTTTGATGTCCTTTTTGACAATGAAGAAATTACTGCTCAAATTTCCAAACTCTTTGAATACCTTGGTAAAACAGATTTAAGTTTTGAAGATCTTGATAAATTCTACCATAAGTACTACAACGACTTTGAACTGCAGAAAACCGTTACCGGCAATGCAAAACAGCTTTTATATGAAATTCTCAGAGATAATTACTCCGAAGGCGAAAAGCTTAATAAAGCAGATGTCGACAAAGAAATAGCGGAGGCAAAATCCAATATAATGCAGGATATTTTAAACAGTCTTCCGAAAGATGAAAAAAGCAAGAAAATTGAAATCTCGGATAAACAAAAACAATTTATTAAAGATTGGTGCGATGAGAACACTCCTTTAGTGAAAGAGTATTATTCGAATCATCTTTTTATAGGAGAAAATGAACACAGCTACGAATATTATGTCTTTGAAGCTATCTATAAATTTCAAAAGTTTTTTCACTTTAACCTTGATCCAGAATTGCTTTTGAACATGCTGTGGCTCAATAATTTCGAGAAAGGAATTAAGACTGAATATCTGGAAGGTATTGTGGATATTGGAAACGTGAATGAGCGCGTCAAATACAATTTGTTAAATGCAAAGCTTTCAGCACCAAATTTTTGTAATCATTTAAAATACTGCCTGGCAAATCAAATTGATATTAAGAGGTTAAATATCGATTTAAAATCAAAAATATATGCTTTTTTAGAGGCTGGACGATATTACTATGCAGGAGAAATACTAGAAAACTTTTTCAGCAGGGATTTGGAAACCCTAAAAGAGCTTTTGAACTATAATTTACAAAACAACAGAGAAACCAATCGCTCTCTATACGACTCCATTGTATCACTGTTAACAAAAGCAGACAGGCAGGACATCGCTAGGGATTTTTTAATTAATAAATGCCCAAGTTTACTGGCTGATGATATTTATACAGAAAAAGAAATCGCAAGAAACCTGATCGGCTTAAATTACGAGGATGGTTTTGCAAAATATCACGAAATAATAAAAAATCAGATTACTGATAATAAAACAGGAGAATTTGCTTTTAGAAATCAGGAATGGCTGAATTTCACCCATTCAAGTGCTTTAGAAGTACTGGTCTCTACATTTGATTTATGCCTCTCAGCTCCGAAAACAGAAGATCTGTTTGGCGATCATTATTCGCCTTTGAGAGTGTGTTTTGAGACCATCAGCAACATTTGTAAAGCAAATGATGAAGCTACCTGCGTAAAAGCCTTAGAATTGCTCAACAATATAGACACTGGGACACTCAAGGCACAGAATGTTGATTTATTCTATTTGAACAAATTAAAAAGTGACGTCCATGAGTTACTTTACAGTCACAAATCAAAGCCTTATAAACTAGCACAAGTTTTAAAATTATTAGATGATAATAAATACATGTTTATTTCATAAGACATAAAAAAGTAAAAATTATAAAATACTTCAAAAAACGGGATTATCTGCATGGCTTATATTGGTACCCTAAAGAAGAAATGTTTTCAATTCTAAGTTCATTCACACGATCAAGAAAAGACAAAAGAAATATTTTTAGATTTATTAACAAAAAAAATAAAACAGAAGTTTTAAAAATAAAGTTTATGGCATTAACATTGAGACAAGTTGTAAAACGTTGTATTAATAAATATAACACGATTATCAGGATCAAAAAATATCGCCATCGTCATTTGATACTAAAAACTTTGTACAAAAAGAGAAAATCTCATGGTGAGCCGGATATAATTGATATCAGCGACATAGGCCTGAGTTTCGATAAACTTTCAGAAATTTCTAAGCTTCGGGAATCCGAGGTTTTACAACAATTATATTATTTAAAAAACGAAAAAGAAATACTGGAAGAGATATTAGAAGAAAAATTTTCCCATACCTCTTATTATTATATTTCTCAAGCAGGGATTGCATCATACAGTGATGAGAAATATCTAACTAAAGGAACAAAGGAATTCTGGGAGAATACTTATGATGTTGCAAAAAATTTATCTACCCTAATTTTATTAATACTTGCTATAATTACGTTTGCCGGCAATTGGAACGCCAGTAAAAAAAACGAAAACGAAATTGAAACTTTGAAATTAGAATTGAAACAAATTAGAGATTCAATAAATTCAAAAGCAAATCGAAAAAATTAGTTTTTACATTAATATAAAATTAATCTGAAAAAATGGAAAAATGTAATCTTTGTAAAGAAAATGATGCCGATAAAAAAGGTTCTCATATTGTACCGCACTTTCTACTTAAAAGAATTGAGAATATAGAGGGGAAAACTGGACGTGATTATGAAATAGGATTTAAGATTGGAAGATTATTTTCTAAGTCCCATTTTGGAAGGGCTGTACAGCCAGAAAAACTTGAAGAAACATTTGGACAAATCAGCGATAAGGATATTGAAAATAACAATCATCCTTTGGTAGCAGACCATTTGCTGTGTTCTGATTGTGAAGAAAGACTCGCTTAAATTGAAAGCAGATATTCACAAACATTGCAAACGCTGGATGAAGTTAATTACGAATCCGGAATTAGCAGCTCAGAGGGAATCTTATTTTGGATAAGTATATTCTGGCGGATGTCAATACATAGAGAAAGTGGTGTTAAATTAACTGCCGGGCAAAACGAACAGTTAAGAATAATATTAGATACTTTCCTTCCTATAAAAAACAAAAGCCTCGATGATAGTTTAATCTCTGAAAGTGATTTGTTAAAAACATTATCATATAAAATAATCAGATGTAATAACTGTGAGCGGCAAAAAGGAAAGTGGCTTTTATTTCACCCAGACTTTTATAATTCACTGTGTCTTTTTATAGATGAATTTGTTGTCATTTTGAGTTTAGATGGACGATATGACGAGCTGGAAAAAACAGATTGTTTTGGAATAAATGATTTGATTCTGGATGCCCCTACTAATAATGTGGGAGGTCAAGAAATGATCAAACCTTTTGATAAATCTATTTTTATTGAATTCACTCAAAAAATTGTAAAAAAATTACTAGATGTTTATGTGGGAGGACTGGATGAGTTTTTCGACCAAGTACATATTGCTGCAGGTGGTAAAGCGGATAAAATGCCTGCAGAAATGAAGCAGGAGATTATGGAAGAATTAGTCTCCGTTGAAAAAAAAATGGGAAGAAAGTATACTCAAGAAGAAATTATAAATTCAACATTTAAAATCATGAAAAATTATGTTGGCTAGCTCTCGTCAGGGTTATATTTACTCATAAAATCACAAACTTTTACTATGCTTACTTTATTGTCGGGATGTTTGTAAAGCAAATTGCCATCCCCGATGTCAAAGAAAATTGGCGCACCTGCTGAACCCCAGCTTTTCCTTTCGCGTTTCCATGACAGGGTCAATTTGTCCTTATCTTTAATAATTTTATTTTTTTCTTCATCAAAATCAGCTTCTATTTTTTTCAAATTTGTATTGATATAATTGTCGATTGAGGTTTTGAGATCCTGATATTCCCTATCATTCTCAGCGTTCTCCGACTTCAAAAACGAAATTTCTCTTTTAAACTGGGCAATTTCGACTTCGAGATTTAGATACTGCGAGGCGATGGATTTTAATTCCTTCCTCAGGGCTGGTTTCAGATTTTCAAGTTCATTGAGAATCTCATTACGTTCCTTGTAAAGCTCCTCAATTTTTATATTATTTTTGATAGCTGCCCCTAAAAAGTGCTTGTTGCGTTTCAAGTCCCCCAATAACCTAAAAAATGTTTTTTTAGTAGAAATTGTATCGTCACTGAGAATTTCTATAAGAGATGAATCAACAAATAAGTTTTCGCTTTGCCAGATAATTATAATCTGCTCGGCAAATGTTTCTGCATTTTTATTGTAGCTTTTAAAAAGGTCAGTCATAGACTCTAATTCTTCTAACGCATCTTCCCTAGATTGGATTTCCGAAGTCAAACTGTTTTGTTTTTTCTTTATATTCTGCAGTCCAACAGAATTGTGTTTACTTAACAGACTTCTCTGTTTTGCATAGCGAAGCTCGGTTTCTGCCAGCTGTTCAGTTGATAAATTTTCAGTAATCAAATTATCTTTAAACGTCTGCGCATTTATAACCCAAATCATTTTTTCATAAAATTTTTCCCGCTCGGCAATAGTTACTGAAGAAATCGTGGAATTTTGAAATTCTATTACAATACCATTTTGCGTAAAAATGTCAGCGATGTGCTTTTCGCCGTTCTTTTCTATAATTGTTTCCTGCCAGTCAAATGGAAATTTATTTTTCCAGTCCCGATGCCACTCGGTTTCACCTTCTTTCCATAAGTCACAATCTTGGTTATGGACATGCTGCCAATGCCAAATATAAATTTCTCCACATTTTCCTCTTACCTCCTTTTTGCAGAAGCCGCATACGGCTTTTTCGCCGGAATAAGCAGGAGTAATCTTTTTTCCACTAATGTCTATCGCATGCTGCATGGTCAAAATAATGAAAGTTTATTATTTATATGAAAAATCATTCATTCATTACTTCCAAATATATCGTTTTTTCATTAATAAAATCGCACCTTAAAGAAGACCGTTAAGCTTGGTGACAAGCATTTTTTTATCCGGCAGCTGTACTTTGTATTCTGCTACCATAGTTGGAGAAAGGCTTCTACTTAGTGCATATTCCACCACAGCATGATCCTGATCTTTGCATAACAAGATTCCTATACTCGGGTTTTCATTAGGTTTGCGAACATCACGATCTAATGCTTCCAGATAAAAATTGAGCTGTCCTAGATGTTCCGGTTTAAATTTATCTGATTTTAGTTCAAAGGCTATGAGGCATTGAAGTCCCCTGTGATAAAAAAGCAGGTCAATAAAAAAATCACTATGTCCAACCTGAACTTTATATTCCTCTGCGATAAATAGAAAATCTTTGCCAAGTTCAAGTATAAAATCTTTCATCTGACTGAGAAGGCCTTTTTGAAGGTCGTTCTCGCTGAAGGAATCTGAGAGATTAAGGAAATCAAAAATATAACTGTCTTTAAATGTATTGGCGATATCCGGATGTAATTCTCTCATCGCTGATGAGAGTTTTGTATTTCCCAGAATAGTCCTTTCAAAAACACCGCTGTTAATTTGTCTCTCGAGTTCTCTGGAACTGAACTTCTCCTGTTTTGAGAGCGCAAGATAAAACTCGCGCTCCTCCATGGATTTTGTCCGGCTTAAAATTATAAGATTATTTGTCCAGCTAATTTCTCTCAGCAGTGCTGAGAGTTTTGGAAAATCTTTATAGGCCTGATAAAACTGCTTCATTCTCCAAAGATTTTTATCTGAAAAACCTTTTAATTCAGGCTCGGTATTCTTTAAAAACAGTGCTAATTCGCTAACCACCGATTGTCCCCACTGCTGGTTTTCCAGCCTGATATAGATGTACTGTCCAATATTCCAGTACAGATTTATCATCTCGGTATTGACCGCTGCTATTGCTTTGGATCTGGATTGTTTTATTAACTGGATTATATCTGAGAATTGTTCCTGTAACATCGCTTTTAAATTTTAAGTTTCTTATTGTTCATGTTATTTCTTTAATACTAAATAAGCCAGCGCGGGATCGTTCAGCAGGCGTTCCATTTCGGAATGATTTATATCCTGAATATCCTGCTTTATCTGAAGGTAATTACGCTGGATCATTACGTTGTCAAGTTTTCGGACAGGTGGTATTTCCTTATAATTCTCCATCTCTTTTCTAAGTGCCTCATGATCATTTATAATTTCGTTGTGAAAGGTTTTGAGCTCAATTTTACAATCGGGATCATCGGCAACCATGCCCACAAATTCTCCTGAACTCAGCGCCGAGATTTTCGATGGCGGGACAGCAGATTCCAATTGTTTGGAGCGACTGATTGAAGTGTCTCCGCTATTGATAGAGAGGCTTTCCCTGTCCTGCATAATTTTTCCGAATCGCTCTGATAATTGCTTGGAAGTATCTCCTGTCACTTGTCCACTAATTATATTTCCGACAATATTCATAATAACATCTGCCTGTTCCCGCCCGTAGTCTTTTCGAAGCTGGGTGAAGTCCTGAACACCCAGGCAGGTCGCCACTTTATTGCTTCTTGCAGTGGCGATTAAACTGTCCATATTATTGAGATATATAGTAGGGAATTCATCAAAGACCAGACTTGATTTCATTTTTCCTTTTTTGTTTACCAGCTTAACAAGCCTGTTTACATAGAGGGATAATACGGCTCCGTATATTTGTATTTTCTGCGGGTTGTTTCCCATGCATACAATTTTAGGCTCCTCAGGATTGTTGATATCCAAAGTGAAATCATTTCCTGATAAGACATAGTATAACTGCGGGGAGGAAAGCCGGGCCATGGCGATTTTCGCAGTAGCAATCTGCCCCTCAAGCTGGTCAGTCGCCTCGTTGAGGTAAGCGTTAATAAACGGGTTTATCAGTACTTCAATTTCTTTCTCTGTCCGGAGCAGCGTAAAGAGACTGTCGTAATCCATCTGCATGAGTTCAATTACGTGAGGCAGGGTACAGAATTCGCCGTCTTTATACTTTCTGAGATACCAGATTACCGCCGATAAAAAATTAATTGGCGACTCCACAAAAAAGTCACCCTGCCTTTTAATCCATTCTCTGTTGAGCCCCATCAGAATAGTCCTTGCCGATTCCGAGGCATCGGTTATATCTTCCATACTCTGGGGATCCAGCGGATTGCAGCGGTGCATGATCTTATCAAAATTGATAAAGTAACATTTAGGCACTATTTTATAAACATGTTTGTTGTTTTCAAATGTATTATAAACAATTTTGGAGAGGTCATCATATTTAAAATCGTAGACAAACATGCTGAAACCTTTTTTTATATGCTGGGTTATCACATGACGGATAACAAAATAAGATTTGCCCGATCCCGGAGTGCCCAGAACCATAAGAGCCCGAAATGGATTTATAATATTGATCCAGCTGCTACGCTGTTTGTCTTTTAGATAATATCTGGCTGGAAGGTTGATGGAATATTCATTTTCCAGAAGTCTTTCTTCCTGTGGAAAAGTCTCATTGAGTTTATTAAAAACATCTTTTTGGCTGAGCCTGTTTTTTATAATCCTTGAAAGCATAGTGCCTCCCGAAAGAATCAATAGAAACCCCGCTGAGGTGCACGTCATATAAGCAATAGCATTACGGGAGCCAAGTGAAAACAGGTACAGCGAAAAATAACTAATAAAATAAGTAACCAGACCTGTTAAACAATAGGTAAAAGCCGTTCTGTAATTAAGTTTTTCATTTTTACGACCCTTTGCACCCAGGAGCGAAATCATCAAAAAACCGAGTGCGAAAAATTTAGATTTGTGGAAATGCGAGAACAATCCCGTACGGTAGATATTGCCCAATATTTTATCGCTAAACGCGCTAGTGAGCTCCCATTGCCTAAAAGCGTAGTAGCAATAAAAGTAAAAGTGAATTATAAGAATGATAATGCCAATAAGCCTTGTCATATCAAGTATTTTTCTAAGCGCCTGTTCATTTTCTCCTGTCTGCATCGCCATTATATTTAGTGTTATTGATTATCGGACTGTCCTTTTCTTTTTTTCTTTTTTCGCTTGCCTTTAAGCTGATTTGGAATATAATTTATGGTCTGTTCTGCCTGGGTCAAAACATCCACTATTCTGCCCAGTAGATCTGTACCGGTCGCATTATTATCCTGGAATAAATCCTCGCTGTTAATATCGGTAATCTTACCGTTATGCGTTCTTACCGAACTTCCATTATCGAAATTGAACTTGTTACTGCCCATTAAAATACAGCGTTCCTGTATTGCTTTTGCGCTGTACTGCTTACCTAATGCGCTGCCATTAAAGACACATTTAGTGGCATGATCTACATAGGTAATTCCGTAAATTAATCCTTCAGTATTTTTTCTGCATATGATATTAATTCCTTCTTTCTCGAGTAATTTTGTCAGCTGGGATAATCGAACATTTCTCGACAAAAGAGCAAGGTCAACTGCATTTTTTATCCTGTTCTTCATTCCCGTATTTACATTCTTATTGGATGCAAATTTCTGCTCTAAAAACTTAAGCGTCGGCTTGTTATAAAAGTCACTGGCTTTAATGGGCACACCAATAGGCTTTCCCTCCGTGTCAAGTATTCGATATACCAGTCCATTTGCCTTAAACACCCTGGAGTTCTCGTTTCCCCGGTCAGCCATTACATTATATAGCTGCAATACTGCATTCAATTCCGAAAGACTGGTATATTTATAGGAAGATACTACACCGTCGAGCACTGCAGAAATTGCTTTTTTTGATTGTATCCGGCCATAACGTACCTTGGATGCAGCTATAGGTTTGAGCGAGGAATCAGTATTGTTTTTACGGCCTTGTGCCTCTACAAGTCCGAAAGATTTCTCAATCTCTTTACGGGCAGTTTCAGATTGGTTCCGACCAATATTGTGCATGTCAATACGGCTTCCGTCCGGCTTCACTTTTATGGATACCAAATGGATGTGCGGGTGAGCTGCATCGTGATGCTGGTATACCAAATAGGGCTGCTCTGCAAAGCCAATTTTTTCCATGTAAGTATGTGCAATTGCAATTAATTTCTCTTGGGATAATGTACTTTCAGAAGGATCAAAATTCAGTGAGATATGAACACTATTTCTCTTTACATTCTGGTTCAAAGCATTTTGTTTCAGCAATCTGTTGAGCCTCATTGAAACATTCATCTGCTCCAGATCAACGGGATAATTTCCTTCTGCGATACACTCTGCAACACCTTGTTTCACTTTGTTCTCATTATAATTAAAAACATTATGAACAGAGGATCCTGTCTTTATGATTGCAACCATTTTTCAGAAATTTTTTGAGTACATTTTTTTATCTCTTCAATCTTACCAAGCAATATTTTCTGCTCGAGTTCATGGCTTATAATCCAGGTTCGAAACTCAGGAACCTGGTTAAGGGTGTGCAGTTTTTTCACGGCCTGATTTAGATTATTTCCTATTGCTTTAAGTTCATTGCGTAAGCGGATAATTTCACCCATTAATTCGTCTAGGGACTCATTTCGATAATTGGTTGTGATGGCTTTATTAAATAAATATTTGCGGATGTATTCACTTAATTTTCGACAGGTTGTCGCCTTCCATCTACGTTCAATTTTTGCGTACTCTGCAGGTGTAAAACGCAGGCCTACAATACGTGTTCTGTTTGAATTTTCTTTTTCCATCTTCTTTCCTTTTCATTAATTTCAAACTCTCTTTCTCTTTCCAGTGTCACTGCCCACGAGTTCCGAGTACAGGGCAGCCAGATTCGGTTGTTTAACAACCGGACATCTGGCCGATTGCAGGAACGTGGCGATCTTTCAGCTTTATTAATGTCTTTTAGGATTTTTGCATTTTCTGAAGCAATCCTGAAATCCAATCACAATAAACTGCCTTGAGTAAATATTTACAGATTATTTCTTAATCTGTACGAAGTTAGGCAAGCTCTGCCTATTGAGCCTATCATGGACATATTATGTCCATGATAATTAAGAAGCCTATATATATCTTTGTATTAATAAATATTAATTTAAAGACGTGAAATTATGATGACAACAAATGATGTAGCAAAGGTTTTCGATACTATATTTAGTATCCCGGGCATGAATGAAGTAGTGAAGATGGATTTAAAAATTTCACGGAAGAATGTACTTTTATTAAACCATGTAATTGAACGCGGGCTCGCGGCAAAAGGTGATGATAAATCATCGCTCTTTTTGACAACTATTCCACAGGAAAATCTTCAGGAATTAAAACAATTTGGAGATGAATTTCTTCACAAAGCCGGACTCATAGAATTCAGCGAAAAATTCAGTACACTGAGCGATACCGGAAAGTAATTAAAGTTAAAAAAATCAATTGATGCCAATAAACAAATATTGTTTATTGGCATCTCCTTTTTATGCTGGGAGGCAATCTTATTTTTTAACTAACAATTGAATGCTATTGAATAATCTGTGCCTGTTTTTGATAACAACCAAAATAACAGATCATTGTAAATTTGTCTTAGTTGTAATCAACAAAATACATGATCCTATTGGATGCTTTTTAAGATTTACAAAAGAGTATAGAGGTCCTATCAAGTCCTAATAACTCATCAGGAACTTTTCAACTAATTACTTTACCTGAAGTCATGGAATTAAACAAAAACATAAGAACAATTACCATACAAATAATATGTCTTTTATACGTGATGCTATTTGTTTATGCAGCTGTGAGCAAATTATTGGATTTTGAGAATTTTCAGGTGCAGCTTGGACAATCCCCATTATTGAGTTCTTATGCATCGTACGTATCATGGATGGTCCCAACTCTCGAGCTCTTAATTGCGTTTCTACTCTTTGTTCCGAAATTCCGCAATTATGGTTTGTATGCCTGTCTCTGTTTGATGACTATGTTTACGGCATATATTTATATTGTCCTGCATTACAGTTCTTTCGTTCCCTGTTCCTGTGGCGGAATTTTAGAGAAAATGAGCTGGAATGTTCATTTAGTCTTTAATCTTTTCTTTGTTGGAATAGCGGTGCTGGGAATAGTTTTTAGTCATCGATATAAAACGGAGAATAATAGTCTAAAAAACAAATTGTCGCCAGCTAAAACTATTCCTTTTTCGATACTATTAAGTATATTCTTTGTTATAGCTTTATTTCTATCATCTGAAGAAATTATGCACCATAAAAATCCATTTATCAGACGCTATATTAAGAGATCAGTACACCTTGTACATTCCACAGATTTAAAATATAATTCTTATTATTTCTCAGGCAGTAGCACAGGCAAACTGTACTTGGGCAATTACACAACACCTTCTCAAATTTTATCGATCGATACCTCATTCAAGTTTCAGCAAAGAAATAAAATAGATCTTAATGGCCACCGTATTGCCCTTGGTGCCATCAAAACTTTAGTAAGGGAAAAACATTTTTACTTAATGGATGGAACTGTTCCCTATATATATGCAGGCAGCACTGAAAACTGGAAGATTACTTCTCATTTAAAAGAGCCTCCCCGTTTTACATCAGCGGAGCCAATTGATAAATCAACTTTTATTTTTCGAAATAATAGCGGGGTCAAATCTGCTAACATTCTTGGTACATATTCAGCAGAAAACGGCACTAAAATCAAGTATGCGCCGGATTTATTAATACAGCAGATTGACGGAATTTTTGATACCGATGGCATGTTGCTGTACAGCAATAAAATGGAAAGGGCTGTGTATGTGTATTTTTACCGGAATGAAATTATAGTAGCAGACAAGAATGGAAAATTAGATTACCGCGGCAAGACCATCGATACTATTTCCAAAGCAAAAATTAAGGTAGCATATCTCAAAAACGAAACTGTACGTAAGATGTCAGCTCCGCCGGTTATGGTTAATTCCCAAAGCACTCTGCATAACAACCTGCTGCTTGTAGAATCAAAAATTCCAGGACTTTATGAAGATCCTGCCATCTGGAAACATGCTTCGGTTATTGATGTTTATAACATTAGAAAAAACAGTTATATTTTAAGTTTTCCCATTTTTGAAATTGGAGATGACAAACTTAAATCTTTGTTTTTAACCGATAGACATTTGTATGTTATGATCGGTACAAAACTATTGATGTATGAGCTAAGGGAAAACCTTAAAAAAGAGATGGAAACTGATTAACAGACATTCATAAAAATTTACAAAAGTATACCGGCCGGTACCAGGAATAAGATCGAACACCTGTATAAAATAGTAGATCATTTTAACCTTAATACATATTATTATGAAAACCACATTTTTAAAATCGACAATGCCCTTTGCACTAGTTGCAGTAATGGGAATCTCAGGTGCTTTTTTGACCACTTCAATGCAGAGTGCTTCAAAGGCTGCCCCTAAAACTGGATATATAAACAGCGCTCAATTGCCCTGTAATGTTCCGGTAAGTTGTAACACTACACCGAGACCTCAAATCTGTCAGGCCAATGGACAACAGGCTTTTGGAAAGGATAATAACTGCCAGGAGGTTCTTTATCGTCCTAATTAATCAAAGGATGCTTAAATGCAATGCAGTTCTAAAAAAGAACTGCATTGTTGTTTAAATAATTAATTAACTGCCTCTTCTGGCCATGTAACAGACTCATCATTTTTAAGGTAATAATCAAACCATTGACTGATTCTGAGACTAAGATTTATTTGATTTTTTTCTTTCATTAAGACATGCTTTTCATTCGGGTACAAAAGCATTGTTGCAGATTTCCCCAATCTTCTCAGGGCCATATAAAATTCCACACTCTGTTGCCAATTGACATGCCAGTCTGCCTTTCCAGCCCATAACAAAATAGGGGTTTTAATAGCGTCTGTATTTACTATAGGAGAATTTTTTAAATATAAATCAGGATCCTCAAAAGGAGTTTTCCCCATGCGCCACTGCTGGCTTTGAAAACGGCTCATATCAGAAATATTCAGGTCCCAACCTACAGTCAGATAAAAACTGTAAAGATCTGCAATTGAAGCGCCAGAAACAGCTGCAGCAAAAAGGTCTGTCTGGGTAATTATAAAATTTACCTCATACCCTCCGAAAGAATGTCCCATCAAACCGACTTTTAATGGATCAACCAAATTTTTATTTATAATGTGATGGGTTGCACTAACAGTACAATCGACCGTATCCTCTCCAACTTTTCCAGTTTCATGTTCAATATCAGGACATAAAATAAAATAGTCATTTGTTGTTAGCACAGATGCATTAAAGCCACTGCCGGAAAATAAGGTAGGATTAATATATTTATGAAGTCCATGAGATTGCTTTTCGTAAACATAAACAATCATTGGATACTTTTTTTTTGGACTGTAATTTGCTGGATAGTATAAAATGCCCTGTAATTCTTTTCCTTTTGAATTGCTGTATGAAATAAGTTCAGACGTTCCCCATTGAAATTTATTGTAATGGGAATTGCTTTGAAAAATGATTTTTTCCACACTGTTATTTTCTTTTACAACCAGCCGCGGCGGAAGATTAAATTTCTGCTGCTGATAGATATATAGATGATGTTTTTTTATGTAATGCATATTATCAAAATAACTATCACCATACAATATTTGTTTCATGCCACTGTCTTTCTCCAAGCTGTAATATCCAGTCTTGCCGTCATCGCCTTCTGCACGAAGAATCAGCTTGTCATTTAAATCTATAGTAACTCCTTTCCAGCCGTCATAATTTTGGACCAGAAGATCATAATCTCCCAGAGTACTTAATCTGAATTTATTTTTATTTTCCCTCCCCTTCGTAAGTCTTCTAAATGAAGTTCCATCATACCTTACCGCCCAAATATCATATTGATCATACAATAAGATCTCTTTGTCTCCTGGAGTCCATCCGGGATTACCATATGCGGAATCACCACCCAATATAAAGACTCTGCCAAAGAAAGGCACTTTGATTTTCTGTGTGATGTTCTTGTGAGATTTAATTTTAGCATCGTAAATCCACCAGTTATTATCCCTATAGTACGCAATAAACCTGCCCGAAGGAGATGGGAGCAGATCCGAATGGATTTCGCTCTGTTTTCTGACCAGTATATCTTTTTCACCTGTAACCAGATTCACTATATAATAATCCCTGGGAGCTTCAATTTCAAACTGGGGTTCATATTGTTTAGGATTCGATACAATTGCCATAGTTTTATTGCCGTTGAGCATAACGCTGGGGAAATCCGCAGATGAAATTTGGACAATATTTCCCGATGCAGGATACCACACAGCCAGATTTGCTTTTTCGTAAAACCTCCCAGATCTTTGTTCTCGGGGATAAATCCACTTATCTGCAGTATTCCAAACTTCCACTGTATCACTGGCTTTTTTTTGAGCAGGCCTGTTTTTTGGAGCAAGTCCAAAGAATACCTTTTCTAAATCAGGTGATATGCTTAATGGATAAGTCCCATCCTTGTCAAAATTTTTATCCAAAGGAAAATTACTTTGCTCACCTGCATCAAGCTTATACAATTTCTTTAGCTGCAGATTATACAAACAAAGACTCATACTATCATCATTTGAATCCGATGCGGTGTAAAAAGCGACTGCTTTTCCATTTTCCTCCCATGAAAAGTTGTAAAAATCAGCGCTCTGCTGCTTTAAAATCCAGTTTATTGCCGAGGTATTATTCAGACTTAAAAGTCCAACAGAATAATTTGAATTCTCTTTTATTAAAATAATAAGTCCTTTTTCATTAGGGCTCAGGGAAAAGTGGACTACTTCGTGAATTGTTTTGACCTCATTAGTTGATAAATTAAGGATTTGCAGAATTTTGTCTTTTTTTAAAAGTGTAATTATCTGGTCTCTCGCAGATGAATATTCAACCTGTGTATCAATGGGATAAGCTTCCTGATCTCCTGAAGTTAAATTTAAAGTCCTGAGGTTATTTTTATCTTTACAGATCAGATGTCCATTACCCGCAAAACGAGGAAATATCCCTTTTGGAAAATTATAAGTTTTAAGGTTAGCTGTATTGCGTACAAATAAAGTATCTATATCATTATCATAAATCATCCTGTAACTTATCCACTGCCCATTTTGAGAAATATTTTCAACTATTAGTTCTCCCCATTTCTGATAATCGAATTCAGTCAACGGTTTCTTTTGCACCACCTGCCCCCATAAGGGACAGGCTACTAATGGCAAAATAACAAATAAAACTAAAAAAAAATTGAGATTCATATACAGAGATTCCTGTTTCTTGATTCCGACTGGTAAAATATTTTGAGGTATCATAATTTAATATCCGCTATTCTGTGGACGCAGGTTGGGATTTATACTTAACTCATTTTGAGGCAGTGGGAATAAAACATCTGTCGAATTCCATCCTGCTTTTGACACAGAGAGAACACTATTAATTTCTCCCGAGCGTTTGAGATCAAAAAAACGATGTCCGTATTCTGTAAATAATTCCCATCTCCTTTCGCGTAAAACAGCATTAATAATTTCCTGCCCGGAGACAGCCTCTGTGGCGGCCAGCCCCGCGCGCTTTCTTATAACATTTAAATCTTCTTTAGCACCTATGAGATCTCCCTGATGTGCCCTTGCTTCTGCTCTTATTAGATATTGTTCAGCTAGGCGAAATATCACCGAGTACTCAACTGAGGAAGCTGTATAATCAAACTCCTTATATTTATAGGGATGATACCACGTAGTAGTACCGTCACTAATAGATGCAGTCCAATTAGTTTTTCGCAAGTCATCTGTTTCAAATGATGTGATCAGATTATTACTTATAGCCACAAGGGGCGGAGGGCTTGAAAAAAATATAAAAATACCTGCTTCATCTGTGTTTTTTCCGGAAGCTGATGGCTGAAACTGCCAAAGTGTTTCCTTGGAACCTTTTATAAATACAATGGCTGGATTATCTTCAATAGCATAGAGATTTACAGCATTTAATACCGCTGATGCAGCGTTTGCTGCTTCTGCCCATGACTCGTTATACAGATATACCCTTGCCAATAATGCTTTGGCCGTAAATTGGTTGGGCCGTATTCTTTCTGCATTTTTATAGTCCGGTGCAAGCAGGGCTATCGCTGATTCCAAATCCACAATAACTTTGGCATAAACCTCTTTGACCTTAATCTTCTCAGCTGCGTTATTGATCTTATGGTTCGTCGAAGTAATATAAGGAATGTCTCCATAGAGATTTGTTAGATAAAAATGCGCCAAAGACCTTATAAACAGAGCTTCACCTTTTAACTGCCCTTTTTCAACTGCAGTTAATTCATTACTTAACTCCACTCCTTCCATAACTGCATTAGCTGCATAAATCTGATTATAACTGATATTCCAATAATCTGTGATAGTTGAATTTGCAGGCAAAAGTGTATTTGTGTAAAACGGAAGCGTCGGATCTCCAGGGCTTGCAAAGCAGGTTAACTCATCAGCATAACTGCCCAGCTGATTAGAAACTCCTGAAGCAGTACCGGAAAGTAAGCCCTGATCCCTCATTTTAGAATAAATATCCGACAGTGCAGCGTTTGCTGTTGAATAGTTATCAAATACTGAAACTGTTGTTAATTGTGATTTTGGCAGATCAACTTCTACAAAAGAATCACATGAGCTCAGACACACTATTGTTATTGCTTGAAAAAGCAATAATTGGTGTATAGAAATAATTTTAAACGAGATTGTTTTCATGACAGATAATTAAAAAGTGAGTTGAATTCCAGCAGTAATGATTTTCAGGGGAGGCAGGTAACCTGAGGCTATAAATTCAGGATCGCCATCCTTATATTTTGTAAAAGTGAGCAGGTTCTGCCCCTGCAGGATTAGCTGGCACTGTGTACTTTTCGTACCTAAAGGCAGGTCATAGGAAAAAGCTATATTCTTTAGGCGAATAAAAGACGCATCAGTAATAGAACCCGTGCTCTGGTTATAGAGATAGTCAGCAGTGACAGCATCTTCATTGTAGCCGCTGGTATAAATTTGCTGTGCTGCATTATCACCGGACTTTATCCAGCTGTCCGCAGCCCTTGCCGGCTGATTGGACATCTGTCCGGCAAAACCATTATAATAGCCGCGATTCTCCTGTTTTGCAAATTGAAAAAGGAAATCAAGCTTCCATCGTTTATAGGAGAGCTGATTTTGCAGTCCGCCAAAGTACTGCGGGTTGAAATCAACTACACTTTGTTTGTCCTCGGGAAACGATATGGCGCCATCCTTATTAATATCCTCGAAAAGATAAACACCTGTCTGGCTGTCAATACCGGTATATTTATAATTTAGCTCAATATTTAAGGGTTCTCCAATACGATATTTCTCATTGTAAGGAGATGCGGAAAGTCCCGGAAAACTAATAAGTTTATTTCGGGCTAAAGTAAGATTAAGGCTGGTCGTCCATTTAAAGTTCTGAGTATTGAAATTTTGAGTCCGGACAGTGAATTCAAATCCTGTGTTTTGCACAACAGCATCTAAATTGGCCTGCATGGACTGGAATCCAGTAGTTCCTGCCAAAGGTATGCCCACTAGCTGATTGGATGAACGATTCTGATACCAGGCGGCGGTTAGAAATATTTTATCCTGCAGGAAGCCCATTTCCAAAGCAGCTTCAATTTTTTTATTTGTTTCCCATCCAAAGTCAGGATTATAAAGTCGTGAAGGCTGTAATCCCACATTGGAATCATAATTAAGCCCCGAAGAGGTATAGGTATCGAGAAACTGGTAATCACCAATCTGGTCATTTCCCGTTGTTCCATAACTGCCGCGCAGTTTGCCGAAACTCATCCATGAAATATCTTTCAAAAATCTTTCTTTGGTAAAAATCCATGCCACTCCCACGGCACCGAAATTGGCAAACTGGTTACCCGGACCAAACCTGCTTGAGCCATCGCGCCTTCCCGTCAGATTTACAATATAACGGTCCTGCCAATTATAGTTGATCCTTCCAAAGAAGGCCTGATATTTATACAGTACATCATCACTGTATAAAACCCGCACAGTACTTGCAGATGCAAGGTCATAGATGAGATCATTTGATGTGAAACCGTTTCCGAATTGATAAAGCCGATCCGTTATCTGGCTCTGGAAAGTTCCTCCGGCAAGAATATTGACTTTACCAAAAGTCATTTCTTTTTCCCAACTTATCTGAGGCTCCACTATCCAGGACTGTCGGTCTGTATTATTTAAGTAAATACCGGAAAAGGCACTTGTCAGCTGATAAGCAGGATTATAGATGGTAGAAGGCGAAGTTCGGGTTTCTTCGTGCCTTAAATCTGTAAAACCGAAATTGCTTTTCAGAACTAAATTATCCAGTAAATCATAAGACAAAACGGCGCTGGTAACAAGATCATTTGTTTTGGATCTGAACTTTGCATCCCTGTAACGAAGCGGGTTCTGCCAAGTTCCATTTTCCCAGTTTAAATTTCCGGCCTCATCATACAGCGCAGGAGCATTTGGCGCGAGATACCTTGAGCTTGCAGTAAGATCATATGCAGGCTGATCATTGTCCTGAATATTGTATCCTGCTGAAAAAGTGAGTTTGAACCTATTATCTTCAGAGCGGTGACTCATGCTGAACTGTGTCCCTCCTTTCTTGTACATATATTGGCCGGGAAAGACAGTAGACTCTGTGTGATAACTACTGCTTAATAAAAACTGCGTTTTATCAGACCCGCCCGAGAGCGTTGCCTGCAAATCCGTTATTTGGGCAGTACCACCCAAAAATTCTTTCTGCCAGTCTGTTTCACGATTCTGGTCCCATGTCCCGTTAATATCATAGTCCCAAGGATTATACTGGGTCAGATCATCATTGACAAAAGCCTGTCTCCTCATAGCAAGATACTGCTCGGTACCCATCAGTTTCATAAATTTAGTAACTGTTCCGGCCCCTGTTGTAGCTTTAACACTCACAACAGTTTTTCCGCCTTTTCCTTTCTTAGTAGTGATAAGCACCACCCCATTGGCGCCTCTTGACCCATAAATCGAGGTGGCATCAGCATCTTTAAGTATCTCGATACTTTCAATTGTATCGGGATTTATACTGTTGAGTGGACTTGTAACGGTAGGAAATGTGGAGGCTGTTTGATTATAGCCGATTGGATCCGAGGCGTATGGAACACCATCTATAATGTATAAGGGATTATTACCATCACTTCGAATACTGTTCTGTCCACGAATTTTAATATCAAATCCTCCACCGGGTACTCCTGTAGTTTGTGTAATGCTTACTCCTGCCATCCGCCCCTGCATGGTAGCGAATACATTCGTCACAGGTTGGTTTTCAATATCCTTGGCTGTAATACGGGCAATACTTCCGGTACGCTCGCTTTCCTTAACAGAATAATATCCGGCATTTACCCTCACTTCCTGTAAGGTAGTTGTGTCATATAACAATTGAATATCCACTACCCTTCTTCCTTTTACAGGTATAACAGCTGTTTTAAAGCCGATGAATGAAACAATTAACGTATCCTGCGGAGATACAGAAAGAACAAACTGTCCGCTGTAATCAGAAATAGCTGCAGCATTCGATTTGCCTTTAACAGCAATGGTTACGCCAGGCAAAGGATTACTGCCATCTGTTATAGTACCTTGAATTTGATTTTGTTGAGTAAATGTGTTTTTGTGCCGGACTAAATTTTTGGATTGTAAAGATGAAAAAGACAACAATACCGCCATAAAAATTAGGCAATAAAGATTTTTCCCATCCTTGTAATATGAAAAATTATTCATAATATTGGATTGGTTAGTTAAACAATAATTTGATTAGCTACGGTCCTCTATACTAGTTTGGTCGCTGTGGTAGAGGGCCATTTTTTATGCATTAAGTAAACGGCTTAATGATCATAAGGGAATTAATTTGTTTAGTTCACATAACATTGATTAAAGGTTCAACACTTGCAATGCGAACTTTAAAATAAAGGAAGATTTTACTTTGAATGTTATCTGAGTTATTATAAAAAAGGCGCGAACTCAGCTTATTGTTTCAGAGGCATTGGCATACCCAACCACAAATAAGTGAGCCCACGCCCGTAAAGGTCGTGAGCATCTTACTTATCATCTCGTGGTTTTAAAAACGCCAATTTTCTGAAACGAGATTCAAAGCGAATGCTTCAATATTTTGTTTTGAAGAATCGCAAAGATATTAATTCATTTTCAATTGAATTGTTACAAATATATGCAAAAAATTATTTATGGTGATATATCACCATAAATAATTTTAATAAAAGTCAAATATTGTTCCTTCAAATTATAGTATTATGGCTAAGGAAGAACTTTTGAAGGCATATAAGAAAGCCTTTGGCGAAAACTTAAAAAAAATTAGAGCGGAAAAAATAAAAACTTTAAGTGGAGTTGATAGTACAACAAAATTTGATTCAAGCAATTATCATAAATATGAAATTGGAACAGGTAATCCAACTCTCGAAACAATCGTAAGTATCGCAACAGGTCTCGGAATCCATCCTAAGGAATTACTTGATTTTGATTTTGACTTAAAAAAAATTGATATTCATAAATAAGATGCTTTGTGCATCTTTTTTTTGTCTTCTGGAAACTAAAAACAGGTATTAATACGGTATTCCTATATAAATTAAAAAGCTAATTTCCATTTGAGAAAGAACATTATGGAAAACCATAAGTGAATACAAAAGCACTTTTGTTTGTTTGGAAAGTAATTAACAGGCTATAGCCTAAAAAAAATTAGATTTATTGTTGTCAGGCAATTCAAATCAAAGAAATCGAAAATGATAGATAAAACAATAAATTCAGGACCGGATGCTCATAATGGATTTGCATTACAGAGAAATACTGCTATCTATTTACTTTTAGATAATTACATTAATAGGTTCCAAGATAAAAACTATTTTATATGTCTCGAACATCACGACGATTTTTTGTTTTGCTTTTTAAATGAAGAGGGAGAAGTTAGTTTAATCGAAGCATATCAATCTAAGAAGAAATCGCCTAGTATTTGGCGCGCTAATCCTGAGTTATTTGAAATTTTAAACAAACTTTTAAAAACTGGTGAAAAGTTAATTTTGGATAAAATGTTGAAATCTGACAATTATAAACATATTCTGTATTTCTCCACCAATCAAACTATTGAGATAAAGAAAAAATATCCAAAAAAAGAGAATAAAAAAGATATAGTTGTATCTATAAAAAATGATAATCCCAATATCCAATTTGGAAATTTACATAATGATCTACAAGCACATTTTAGAGCCAACATCACTGAAACAAGTCTACATGATCAATTGGAAAAATTGAATTTTTTATGGATCCCTTTTACAACTACTGCAAAAGAACAAGAAAATCAACTAGAAGGGAAAATTAGTGAAGTTTTTGGTAACAAAATATTTGATAAAAGAGCTGCAATAGATTCACTTATTAGTCTTTTTAGAAAAATTGAGGTAATCTATAATCATGGGAATCAAGTCCAATTGTTAGATAAAACCAAAAGAGTTGAAAGTCATAAAATAGAAAATGCTTTAAAAATTTTAACAACGAAAGCAAAATGTTTTGATTATTGGCATTTAAGAAAATATGAAATATCTTCAAAATTACGAATCAAACCAGTTGAAAAAGAAAATTTTGAATTAGCGTTTGATAGTGCGTTTGATTTATTTAAAAGCATTCAAGAGGCTGAACATCAAAAAATATTGCGTTTCACAAAAGAACAAATTAAAAGTCTCACAACTTATTCAGAAGAAGAAAATGTAATTGAATTGTTTGATTTATTTCAAAGCAATTACACTACACATTTCAATGATTTACAAATTAAAGCAATCCTATTTGCTGCACTTTTTGAAGTATTAAATATTAAAGAAATTAATAATGAAGACTCAACTATTCTATAAAAGCTTCTTTATCTACTGTGAAAGAAACAACACCAGTTTCTTTACAAAATTTGATAAAGGCATAAACATTATTCATGGAAAAAACACTTCTGGAAAAAGTACAGTATTACAAGCTATACAATACACATTTGGAATAAATGATGAAAAACACAAATTATTTGAAATTTTAGATGAAGGTGTGATTTTTAGACTTGACTTTATTATGAGAAGAGAAAGTAACGAAAATATCAGTATTATTCGAGATAACGATTTTATCTATATCAAAAGAGAAAACCGTCCATTAATTAAATATTCTGGTATTGGAGCAAATAACTCTAGGGAACATATATTGCTTAAAGAATATTTAAGCGAATTATTTGGATTTACATTAAATTTAGAATCAGCTGGCGAATATAAATTAGCCTCGTTAGAAGCAATGTTTTTGCCTTACTATGTATCACAAGATTATGGATGGGTTTTAGCTTTAAAATCTTTTAGAGGATTAGATTTTTTTAAAAATTTTAAAACTGACTATTATGACTATTATCTTGGTATAACGAACGAATTTGATAGGTTAAAAAAACAGGAATTAGAGAGGGATAAAAAAAATTTCGAAGCCAAAATAAAGTTTCTAACGGATACAGAGCAACATGATGATGAATTTAAACTTTCTAAGTTAAAAGACGAATTGTTTATCTCAAAATCTCTCGAATATATTGAGTACTATAAAAAAAATAAAGATGAACTTATTCAAATAGAAAAAGAGTACTTAACCAAATGTAATAAATTAACATTCATTGAAGAAAGATTAAAAATTCTTAGAATAGTTAAAAAAGCTTTAAAAGCAGAAAATCCAATAGAAAATGATTGTCCTACTTGCCAGCAAAATTTGCCCAGTTCCATAGAAAATATTTATGAATATTACCAAGATTTCAACAATACTGAATCAGAAATCACTAAATTAAAAAATGAACTGAAAGATATAAAAGGGAATATAAATAGTTTGGAAACAGCGATGTCAACACAAAAAGAAATTGTCGCTAACGATTATGCGCTACTACATAAATACAAAATCGCCGATTTAACTTTCACTTCTTGGCTAGATAACAAAACAAAAGTTCAATTATCAAATAATATCTTATTTCAAATTGGAGAAACTACTATAGAATTAAATAAAAAAAACATAGAATTAAAAGCATTTAAAACAGATGATGAGCTAAAAAAAGAGCGTAATAGTAGGGATTATATTTTCAAAGAATATTTCAAAGATTACTTGAATGAGTTAAAAGTGAAACCTTTTGACAATGAGTTATATCTCCTTTTATATCAAATGAAGATATTCCCAAAACAAGGAGTTGAATTACTAAAAACTTTACTCTCATATTACTTTGCTTTCAATAAAGTAATTGAGCAAACAAGTTATGTTCACGTATTCCCCTTTATGATGGATGCAATTTTTAAAGAGGATATTGATGAAGATAATAGAAAATTAATACTTGAATTTATCTTCAAAAACAAACCAAGTAATAATCAGATAATATTATCTTTTGCAGAATCTAAGAAAAATACAAAAACTGCATCTGAATATAACGAAGAGATAATGAATGGGAAAGCCAAATTAATTCTAACTAATTTAACAGATGAAAGATCTTTATTAAATTCAATAAATGACGAACAAAAGGAGTATTTAAAAGAGACACTATACTTAATAGAGTAATAACGAAAATTCTTTTGAATAATCAAGTTTGGAAAGTTAAAAATAACAAACATAATTAGATATGAAGAAAAAATTACTTAAATTAATATTTCTTACAGCTGTTTTACTATCGTCTTCAAAAACGTTTCCTCAAGAGGGTAACATTTCCAAAATTAAATCAAATATACAGTCTAAAAAAAGTGATACGATAAAAATTGATCTAAAAGAGAAAACTATAATACCAATTAAAGTAAAAGAAGATGCCACACTAATAATGGTAAAAGAAACATTAGAACCTGATTATTGGAAATATATAATTCCTGTTTTCACATTGTTTCTAGGTATTTTTGCTAATAGGGTTATTGATTTTTTTACAAATAGAAAAAAAATTAAGCGAACAGGCAGGCGCTGGATTGCCGAGCTAATTAGTCTCGAGGAAAATCTTAAATCTCAAAAAGCAGCTCTTGAAAATTTTAATGCATCTTTTACAGATAATAGTTTTGAAATTCCAGATTTAAAAATATATGAAGCATTAGATGGGAAAAATTTTGACTCCATGGATAAAGCTGAATTATTACAATATGTTGAATTTAAGTATGGAAATTGGAAGCCGAATATAATTATTAGCGAAGAAGAAGCAAACAAAAATTATAAAGAATATGTATTAACTACAAATAGAGTTGCCAGTTATACAGAAGTTTTAAAATTTAATTTTGACCTGATAAAAGAAAAGTACAACAGCTATTTAAATGGCATAAGTGTAAACACTACTATACTTAATAAACTGCTACAAGATTTTCGTGACCAACTTTCACAATATCATATTGAAATTGAACAAGAACCAGGATTCAATTTCGATACAGATCCACGGTTGAAACCTCTTAATGAAATTTTTAAAAGAGAATTTATTGATAAAAAATTGAAGGGTGAAAGTATTAATCCTTTTCTACTTCCAGAAAACTTATGCAAGCCTGTTCTTTTAATATTGGCTGTCACTCGTGATGATTTAAGAACAAATTCTCTTCGATTGTCGTGCAATGCAATTTTAAACACAGTCGAAGCTTTTAAAGCGGAACAATCTTACATCAAAACGAATTTTAGTAAATTAATCGACCGATATCAAAAATTCCGAGATGAACTTCCGGAAACTATTAGTTTGTTAACTTCAGTAAAAACTGATAGCTAGACGATGTTAAATTATCATTTGCAATAATACTACTGCGGAAAACCTTAATAGAAAGCCTTAAGGTTCTGTAGTATCGAATCGAAAATGCTTTTTTTATTGGGATATAAATTATAGCCCCAGTAATTTCATAATTTAACTAAAAGGAATATTAAGAAATAATAACATATGAGCCATTTTAAAACCTTTACATTAAGCCCAACGAGGCCAAAGATTACATTTAAATGTCAGCATTCTTTCAGTGGTGTAAAAATCTTAAAAATTGATATCCCATTTTTATCTGATAAGCCACCACACTTATGGTTAGGGTGGATAAATGGAGTTTATTTAAATTTCACATCTATATCCACAAATGGGTCAGTAGATAGCTTTGCTCAACCATTAACCCTAATTAACAATCAAATCCATCCAACTTTTGTTGTTAATTTTTTCTTTCCAACGCAAAACGAAAATAACATGCAATCGCTACCACCTTTTTGCAATCAATTTGAAGTTTTGCTAGTTGCACCTTACAATACTAAAGACTTTGAAGTCACCGTAGTTTATGAAGAAATGCCAGGAGTTATAATAATTTGATAATTATTATAAATTCTAACAAATAATCTTAAAAGAAAACTTCATATAAGCTTCAAAAAATAAAAAATGAGAATAGAATTACAACCTTCACAACTCAGAGCTATCAAAAGTTATGTTCAAAGTTCCTCGGAAATCTTATCAATTGAGGAAAAAATAGAAGAAATTGAGGTTTCAACACAGGGATTTACCTTCCAATTAAACGGAATCCTGAGGGCTAACTTACAATTGGTAAAAAATTCAAAAACTTTGGTAGAATGCCTTGACACTTGTTTTGCTGGGAATAGGACTGATAAAGATTTGTTAGTGTATAGGGTCTGTAATTATCGTGAGATGCTAAAAACTCTTAGAGACGATAAATATATAGACTACGGTTATATGTCTACATCTAAAAATATTGGTGATACACAAAAATTCTACCAGAATCCGTCCTTTGAATATGAGCCAGCGTTCTTAACTATCACCATTCCCAAAGGATCTGAAGTACTTGACGTAGACAAAATTAAAGATTTTGACAATAATACTTATGAAGGTGAAATTCTATTTAAGCGTAAATCGCTATTTACTGTAAAGATAAATACTGAGTTTCCTACTGCTACTCTAGGTGAAATTATTGAAAGAGAAACTATATTAAAATTTAATTTTCTTAGAGTTATAGAATTAAATTTTGATCGATATCTAGAATAAAATAATCCTCTTAATACATTTTTAATTAACAGAGCTAAATATAATTTTTTCAAAAAACTGAAAAAAGAATATAAGAAGATTAACTATTGCAAGATGCCGAACTTACCTAAAAGAAAGATAAAAAAATAAAAGATTAATTCTATAATAACTAAAGACAAAAAATGAATATAATAGAATTAAAACCCGTGGGTAAAATCATCTTGAATGATAAGACACCTGATAGAAATCCAAGATTTGAACATTATCTGATTCCTTACTACCAAAGAGGCTACCGGTGGGACAGAGAACATGTTTCTGCTTTGCTTGATGATATACATAATTTCATGCTTACGGATGAAAAAAAGTATTGCTTGCAGCCGATTGTTGTAGTTCCTGCAAAGGATGAGCATGTTATGAATATATGGGAAGTAATTGATGGACAGCAGCGTCTAATAACAATGAATATAATATTTAATTATCTAAAGCGTCCCAGATATGCTATAATTTTTGAAAAAAGAGCAAAAAGCACTATCTTTTTAGATATGCTATCGCCTGAAACTTATAATCATGACAGTCCTGATTTTCACTTTATGAGCCAGGCTTATAGTATTGTAAAAGAATGGTTTGAAGAAAAAACAAAAAATGATGTAGGTTATATAGATGACTTTAATTCGACCTTAACGAAAAGAGTCGAAATTATTTGGTATCAAATAGAAGAGCTAAAGGAAATTGAGAATATAGATGAAGTTGAAAGTAAAAAAATTGATATTTTCAATCGTTTAAATATAGGTAAAATCCCCTTAACTGACGCTGAGCTTATCAGAGCGTTATTACTTTCTAAAATCAAACACGGCCTAACTGAACGCGAAGCAATATTGAGACAAGCTGAAATTTCAAATGAATGGCACAGAATTGAAATGGAACTTCGAAATGAAGAATTTTGGTATTTTCTCAATAGTAATTATTTAGAAGAAACCTCCTCCACTATAGAGTTTATTTTTAGGCTAATTGCCAAAAATAATGCAAAAAAATATTCAACTTATTTATGGTTTGAAAAGGAAATTAGATCCGAAGATTTGGAGGATGAAAAAAATAATGCCATTAGATTATGGAACCAAACCAAAGAATATTTCGGAAAATTAAAGTTTTGGTTTGAAAATGATTATTTATATCATCATTTAGGATTTCTTTTAGCAATAGACGATAATCCAATAAAAGAAATTCGTCATATAATCGATAATTCAAAGTGTAGTAAAACAGACTTTAAGGAATGGGCGTTAGATGAAGTCCGGATGAAACTTTCTGATATTGATTTAAACAAGCTATCCTATGAAAATGGGACTGGTGAATTGAAGAAAATTTTTTTATTACATAATATAGTTGCATCCTCTACACTGAAAACAGCTCAAAAAAACAGATTCCCTTTTGATTTATATAAGAAAGTTGAACGTGATGGAGGGTGGAGTATAGAACACATACACGCACAAGAATCAAAAGAAATGAAAGATCCAAAAGCTATCAGAAAATGGCTTGAAGACACATATGAAGTAATTAAGGATATTAAAACTATAGATGTGGAATCACAAGAAAATGACGAGCAAATATCCGAATCGTTTTTGATAAATGAAGAATATATAACTAGAATTTTGAATTTGTTAAACCAAGATAAGATCGATGAAAAGTTATTTAATGAACTAAAAAACGATCTTATTCAAGTCTTTGATTCTGAATCGGTACACGTCTTAGATAATTTATCGTTATTATCAATAAAGCATAACTCCTCATTGAACAATGCAATATTTCCTGTCAAAAGAAACAAAATCCTACAATTAGAAAAGGAAGGTAAATATATACCTATCACAACAAAAAATATTTTTTTAAAGTATTATACTGACTCTGATTTACAACCATTTTATTGGAGTAAGGCTGATAAAAAAAATTACTACAAAGACATTGAAGATAAACTCGAGCCTTATTTAAATTCACAAATCAAATCATCATGAACAGTAAATATACCTTTTGGGAATTATGTAACTTTTATGACAAAATTGAAATCCCGATAATTCAGAGAGACTATGCGCAAGGGAGAAATACGGAGGACGTACTAAAGCTAAGAAATAAATTTGTAGATGATTATTTGATACAATCAATTTTAGAAGATGAAAAGATAGAACTGGATTTTGTTTACGGCTCAATTTTAACGGAAGTATTAGAGGATGAAAAGAAAAAAATATTTATACCGTTAGATGGCCAGCAAAGATTGACTACACTATTTTTGCTTCATTTTTTTGTTGCAGTAAAAGAAGGGCGCTTAAACGAAGTACAAGATGTTTTAAAAAAGTTCACCTATGAAACAAGGCCTTCGGCTCATGATTTCTGTAGAATCCTTTTAGACTTTAGCAATTTTAAGGATTTATCTGAAATAAAATCTGAAATTGAAGATTCTGTTTGGTTTAATGAAGAATGGAAAAATGATCCTACTGTATCGGGTATGCTCAATATGTTGGATACTTTAGCAAATAATGTAAAGCTAATAAATGCCCCCATAGGAATACTTGATAAACTAATTGGTAAAAAAAGTAACCTCGTATCATTTTATTTCACAGATTTAGACCAATTTGGCTTGACTGAGAATCTTTATATTAGAATGAATGCAAGAGGTAAAATGCTTACTGAATTCGAGAATTTCAAATCCGAATTTACAAAAATCATACGCTATAACCACAAACTATTAGAGATTGTAAAAGATAAAATAGAATACAAGTGGGTAGACAATCTATGGGATTATAGAAGTGCAAATTCATATATAATTGATAGCCCATTTATGGCATATTTGAGTTTTTTAACTGAAATGCTGTATTATAAGAACGCAGAATTTAGGGCAAAATCTTATGAGAGCAATTTTTTAGATTTTAGAGTACTTAGTGAAGTATACTCGATAGAATATAATCTTGAATTTTTAATATTTTCATTTGATTTTATAGAAGAAACAAAGAGCTATAATAACTCTATAATGTGGGAAGAAGAATCTATACATGGCATTTTAAAAGATATTCTAAACAATAAGCGTGATACAAATCAATCTATTATTTTTTTCCTAACTCTCATATATTCCTTTAACGAACAACCTAAAGTAAATTTAAGTGATTTTATTCGAGTGGTCAGAAATTTAGTAGAAAATACGCCTGATAATTCGAGACGTGAATGGCCAAGATTAATATCATCTTTAGAAAATCTTATTTCTGATAAAAATGTTTACACGACATTACAAGAATTAAAGGATGACAATAAATTAATAGGTTTAAATGTAGACCAGAGAAAAGAAGAAATTTTTAAAGCCATTTTAATAAACAAATTTACTGAATCCAAAGCATTAATTCATGAAATAGAAGATCACAAAAATTTCAAAGGAAATATTACAAATATTTTATTAACCCCATTTATTGATTCTGAAGTTCAATTTAATGGTGTGGAACTAGATATCAACCAATATGAGGCTAAACACTTAGGGATGTTAAAAGAAATATACAAAGGCTATAAAAAAATCTCTGAAAAAGATTTTAATATTATTTGGGGAAATCTTTTGATCACTACCCTATATTCACAAACCTATGAATCCCGATTGGTTTATTCTGGTCTTTTTAAAAAGCATCCGGCAGTTCTTATATTTGCTAAAAAATTTAGCATGTCTAAACTGGGATTAACTGAATATATAATAAAGATTCAAAAAAAATACGTTATAGAATTGACAGGTAAATATGAAGACTTTTCAAAAATAAGATTCGTTACAGATCAATTATATCTTTATTATATAATTAGCGAAAGAGTTTATAATCTATCATACAGCCAGTTTTTCAAGAATCATAATTTCAATTTTGGTTGGCTTAAAAAAGAAACAGGATATAGATCGTTATTTACAGATGGAATAGAAAATTGTAAATATTTCCCCTCTGTTAGTCCAATTTTTCAAGTTTATAACCACCAGTTTAGATTTAATTTAGGATTAAATCTAAATAATACTTTGGATATTGAAATAATTGGCAGGAATAAGAAAAAAACACCATTTGATCTAATTATTAAATGGGCAAAAGATGAATAAAAAATTGGAGGCTGTTTTATTTTTTTTGCAACTTTTCTAAATAGCATTAATCTAAAAAATCCCGTTAGCTAGAACTAACGGGATTTAATTCTGAAAGTATTTCTTATTTTTTCGATTCTTCAATTGAAACTTTTCTAAACTCTTTCAAAAGTTTTTCAATTTCCAAAGTTGATTTACGGGCTCTTGCGCCTGCTGCTTTAACACCTTTTTCAATTAAAGATTCAGATTCTGTTTTAAATGTTTCGATTTCGGCGTTTATTTTTGCTACTAAATCTTTCATGATTATTTATTTAAGTTAAGTGAGCAAAAATATAATTTTACTTACCATAGACCCTAATTTTCCAAGAAAAAATAAAAGCTATTACTGAATCGACCGGATCGCAATTTTTTCCCGAGTTGCTTGTTAAAAATATATTTTACTCCGATATCTTATTAAGCTCGTTAATAAAATAAGACGTTGGGCATCCCGCTTTTGCAAAAAATGCCTGTGCAAATCTTTGCGTGCTGCTAAAACCAGCCTCCTCTGCCAATGCCCTGTTGGAATACTTCCTCACTTTAGGATCCTCTTTCAATAAGGAGATTACATAATCTATCTTCAGATCCGCTATGTAGTTTGTGAATTTTTTTCCCCTGAAATGATAAATAATCTTTGACAAATATTTAGGGTTGGATTTGAATACTGCGGCAAGTTTTATTGAAGTCAGATCTTTTTCAAGAAATTTTTGATTTCTTTCAAATTTCTCAAGCTGCTTTAGTATAAGTGCAACCGTATCTTTATGGATATCATCAATTCCGTTATGCCCATTTTTTACTTCCAGCTTCGGGGCAGAACCGTTTTGCTTCATTGCCTCTTCAAAATTCTGTCTGTAAATATTCTTATTTCTGATATGCCTGTAGGCCATGAACAAAACAATTAAAAATAATAGTACAGTTATACCCGTAAAAATAAGGTCATTATGCTTCCTTCTATTAAAAGAGTCCTGAATCTCTTTCTTCTCTTTTACCAGTATATTGGTATCATATACTTTACGTACCCTATTTGAAAGATATCTAAAATTGTTATCCAGTACACTGTCTGCTTTAAGCAACTTTTCAATATAAAAAAGCTGTTTGGACAGGTCCTTTTTAGACTTATAATATTTTATTATCAGTTCGTAATTCTCCCTGAGGTCCGGGCGTATGTATTGCTTATCATCAAAAATCCGGTCAACTTTCATAAAATAGGACAATGCCATTTCGGGTTTTCCAAGCGCCCAATAACTTTTACCAATGTAAAAGTATCCAACAGAGATATTTCCAAAATCCTTGTTTTTATATATGGATGGAAGTGACTGATTGATTTTTTGGATCGCTGTACCATAATTATTTTTAAAATACTGATTGATTCCCTCTGAATGAATAAAGTAATCTCTCATATCATTATTTTCCAGTCTTCTCCCCTCCTCATGACCCTTCCCGTTTATTTCAGAACATAGACCATAATTGCCAATTTTATTATAGCACAAGCCAAGCAAATGCAATGAATTAAGGTACGCCCTTTCATTTTTGCCTTTAAAAAAATCCCTGCACTCACTAAAAAGAGAAATTGCCTCGTCATAAAATCCAAGATAGTATTTTATATTTCCGATGTTGTACTTAACCTTATATGTTAGGTATTTGTCGGCGGTTTTAGAAATATAATTATCTGCTATCAGATAATTATCAAGAGCATATTTATGCTTTTTCTGACCGTAGTAAACAATTCCTTTGGAAAGGTAAGCAGAGCCAATCAGTGCATTGTCTTTCGACCGCCTGGCAGCAAAAATCATACTGTCAGCATATATGAGTTTTAATTTATCGGTCGCGTAGTGCAGATAATTTTTATAGCCATTTACGATTTCATCGGCATTTCCCTCCTTATTTGCCTTAGTGAGAAAGTACCTTAGATAATAAGCTTGTTTTGATTTATCCTCAGCTTCGGCTTCAATGCGTTCAAAAAGATAATCATAACTTTTTGACTGCAACGTATCGAGAATTTCAGGATGTAAATCACGGCCATAAAATTGAACTCCAAAACAAAGAAAAACTAATAAGAGATACTTTTTGATCATAAGCTTAATTAAATTTAGGGCACTAATTAAACACAAAATACAGTTTTACAGGAAAAAAACGCAATTCGATAAGGATAATGTAACGAATGCGAAAAAAGAGCCTCAAATATAACGTAATATATTGATAGTCAAGATATTTAATACAAAAAATCATGTGTGGATTTGCGGAAAATCCATATCCCAATTACCGGAAATCCACACATAATGTTTTGCGGGGCTGGATTTCTGCCTATAGATTTGTCATGAATTCAAAAGCAAAAAATATTGGGCAAGGTGCCCGATTAAAGTTCTGCTAACCCGGGTGAAATGAACTGACTGCGAAAAAGCAGTCTTTACATTTAACAAATTTATCATGAAAAATCTTTTATCATTAGTGATCATCACATCACTCCTAGCTTCCTGTACAAGTGAGAATATTGAGAGTACTGAAAATTTAGAAAATAGCACTGCTAAAGATGAATCCTATAAAGCAGGAAAAATGCTTACCGGACTCAATCCCGAAAACACGGCTAACCCTTATGATATAGCGGGCAAAATACACAATGACATCCTGGACGCCTACTTGACAGGATACCATACCTGCAGCACAATTGCACAAGTCAGCCAGAAAGTCGATTCTATTTCAGCTTTGAATAATGATCTGTTTAGTTTAGAAACAAGCTCCCCTATAATCCATAGTGACATACAGGAGATTATTGATAATCCCCAAATAGAATTAGAGCAGGCAATTGCAAATTCACCTATGACAAGTACTGCAAAGGACTGCCTTTCCAGTTTTATGGCCTCGATGCTTTTATGGCAGGTCAATGATTATAGCGTTATTCATCAGTCCATCATTTCATTTGAGGCTTCTGTTATGTCCAATTCCCAGTTTAGCAATGAGGAAAAAAGGATTATTCTGACCACCTCATCCATTACAAGATATGCCATATACTATACCCGGGAACGCAAGGATAAAGATTGGGAAACATCAGTTGGAAATCGCGTTGGAGCTGTGCAGGGTGCTGTTGCCAATTCCTTTGCCGCAGTTAAGAGATCAACTGTAGCCGGAATTATGATTCAAAATCTACAAACGCCGTAGCCATGTATATAACGGAGTTGGCTGAAAAAAAACTGCAGTACGCATACTGTGTTTTTTTGATCCTTTTCAATCTTATCTGCCTTTATTTCATCATAGATCTTTTAGTCTATGATGAAATATCAGGCCATCTGACAGAGGGAGGCATACAAAGTGATTCTTCCCGCAAATTAGCGTTTCTGTTTTTTGTAAATGGTATGTCAAATTTATTTTTTGTCTGCGTCATACTCATGTCCAGATTATTTAAAAATTAAACAGCCAATACATACAAGAAACAAACTCTTTTCCTTCCTATACATACAAATTAAAAATCATAAAGCATCTATTTTGGCATCACGGAAATCAAAATATAACCCTTCAGGCATTCAGGTCTATATCTTTAAAACATTCAACTCGAGAATTGCTTTTAAGGAATTACTTATAATGGACCGGTTTACAGTCCTAATTATAAACTCAGGGGCCGTCTGCATACAAATTAACAACAGAAAAATCCATTTATTTATAAATGAGGTGATCGTCATACCTAAGAGGTCGAACTGTGAAATTTTGATAATGAGCCATCAATTGCAGATCTGCCTACTTTCCTTTACCTCAGAGTTCGCTTTGGAGAACAGCATAAGATGGCCGCATGTTGGATATTTTGAATATTTCATTTCACAATATGTTTCCAAAATTTTTCTTAAGAACAAAGATATAATGCCTCTAATCGATTTACTTAAATTGGTTCGCAGCAAGGTGAGAAGCTCAAACAAACATATCTATAAAAGGGAAACATTACTTTTAAGTTTTAATCTTTTCCTATACGAACTTGCCAGAGCTTATTATATATCATCCTGGTACAATCATGTAAAACATTCCAGTACTGAAAAATTGGTAGTTCATTTTTTCCGGCTATTAGAACTCAATTGCAGAAAACAGCACAGTGTAAAATTCTATGCAGATTCTCTGCATGTTTCTGCCGGCCACCTTACCAAAATTGTAAAACAAGTTACCGAGATAACTGCAAAACAATGTATAGAAAATGCAATAATCCTGGAAGCCAAAATATTGCTTCAAAATAATGATTTAACCATTTTATACATTTCTGAAGAACTTCAATTTGCCAATACCTCCTTTTTCAGTACTTTTTTTAAAAGACATACTTCAATGTCGCCCTCTGAATATCGTATAAGATTAAATGTTCGTTAAAGTTGCACAAAAAATTAACCGTTAAAAATGCTTTGAAGAAATTGATTTAAGGACACCTGAATTCAGAAATAGAGCTGTATTTACTAAAAAATTAAAGACATGACTCAAACCTATCTTTTAGAGTGGCTGGATTCGGTTGTTACTTTACATCTAAACCCGAAAAAAAATGATGTTAATCAATTGACATCCCTTCAGTGCAAAGCAATAATTAATAAAGCTATAGAGCAAACACAATTAATCCAGACCCAGCTTACCATTCAGGTTTTTTCGCTTAACAGAGAAAAGCATATTAAAGTGCTTGTGAAAAATTACCATTCAGCCCTAATTAACCTATGGGAGCAACTTATCGCCATAAATGCCACCATGCATCTACAGCGGGATGATGTAAAGGAAGTTGTCACTGCATTGCTGTCATCACTTGATGAATTACTGACTTTTATAGAGTCCAGATTTAACCGCTTTTTGAGTTTAGATTCGAGAATTCCTGCATCTTACCTGACTACATCCAATAAAAAGCAGAAGCAAAGGCTTGACAAACTCAGAAACAGTCTGTTTTTTGAAACTCAGGAAAAGGTATTGGTCGATATTGTCTTTAACACACTTTATTGTTTTGCCAGTCCAAAAAAGAAAAAGAAAATTACTTTTCGGGAAATCCTTTACCAAAAACTACTCGTAAAGGAATTAGAATCTTTAACGCACAGTTACAGTAAAGATGCCGCTAATATGAGCCTCAAAGAATTATTGATTTATATGAATTTTAACAGCAAGATTTTTATCAACTATTTCACGCAGACCATTTCAAATAAAATTGATGCTTTTGAACAAATGCACGATAGAATGGAATCCCTGCTTTTTTACTTCAAAGAATTCAATCAAATCAGTACTATTGAAGGCGTGGCTTTGTATCCCAATTGTCAAAGTCTAAAGAAAATACTGCGAGACTGGTTTGAACAGGAAATAATCTTTCAAGAAAAAAAACAGCAGCTCAGTACCTCAACATCCTCTACCTCTACAGCTCATAAACAGCCTGCACCCACTATAGCAGAAAACAAAAGTGAGAAGGTTCTCTGCCGATTGTCAACAGATCAAACAGCGCTGATTCTAAGGGCATCGGGTGAGCTGGACATCTTAATTTCAAAATCAATGAATCAGCTATTCAAGACAATCGTTCCCTATTTATCGACCCCTAATAAGGATTTCCTCTCCTATGATTCGATGCGAAGCAAAGCTTATGTGGCAGAGGACCGGGATAAGGAAATAGCAATAGAGACACTTGAAAAAATGATTAAAAAAATAAAAGAATATTAAATTGATCTTATTATAATTCTAATCAATTTTCAAAACATTTTACCCAATTAAAAATCAGCCTCCCCCAGGGAGGCTTCTATTTTTTTTAAAATTTTTTCATTTTTTTTCTCCCGGTTTTACAGAGAGTCCAGCGGAGTCCAGCAGGGGTACAACAAAAAGCTGGACTTGTAGCACCTTTTTGACTATCGTTCCTTTGCCCTGTAATGATGAACATCCGTATTGAAAAATTAATCAGAAAGGATGATGAGAACTAATGTCGAACGATAAAATGAAGAGCGTATGTTTACAAACATTTCATGGAACAATTACATAGTTGTGATTGTTCTTTTAACAGCGGGCTGGTACCTATTTGTTGGAGTACGATTTTACTTTAATGACCTTAAAGAAATCGCTGCAGGTAAAAGAAAACTAAAATTTCACGGATTCCAGAAAGATAATTATCAGGAGTTCGAATCCCAATTAAATACACCGTATTTACCAAAAACTATGGCAACAGATTCTTCTTCAGAAGAATTTGATACCACATTTACACAGGTCGATGCCTTAATTGATCACTTGAAAACTGTTATTGCCGATGCGGCCAAAACAAAACTTGTCAAACAGGAATTTGCCTATAGGCTAAAATCCGTCCTTCAGCAGTATCCCTTAATTAGAGATTCCTCTTTTAGTTCCTCAATAAGTGAACTGATAGTCCAAGAATGTAACAAATTCGGATATTCCATCGTAACCCAACCAGAAGCTGAAGCTTTATGGGGTTAGGAAATTCAAAAATATTACGGAGGAAATCCCCTGTCCATTCCTGTGCGGTATGGCTTATGTGACAATGGAAATGGAATTGTGACAGCGGCAGCTCCTCCGTTTTTTATCTGATTATTTGAACTTTAAAATAATGCGTTATGAAAAAATGGAGCTGGAATTTTAGAAAATCAACGAAACAAAAAATTATTATTGTTACCCTGCACTTTCTGCTGTTATTTATCAACTATCACAGTTATGCCCAAGACGGACTTGCCGGGATCAATGAGGCTAATGAGAAAGTCAGAAGCTATTTCGATGCGGGAACCGAACTTATGTATGCCGTTGGGGCAATTCTGGGTTTAATCGGCGCGGTAAAAGTATATCAAAAATGGAACGCCGGCGATCCTGATACCGGAAAAGTGGCTGCCGCGTGGTTTGGCAGCTGCGTGTTTCTGGTTGTTGTAGCAACCGTTATCCAATCTTTCTTTGGAATTTAAAATGGGCAATCATGGAAAACATTCTCAAAGAAAAGTTGTGGGAGTACATCATTCATAACAATCCTGAGCTGATGTACAAATTGCAGGAACAATATAGCGTTACGGAATATCTTGACCAGAAAGTAAAAAGCGTCCTTGCCCTGGCAGACGAGATGGCCTCCGAGTACACCCCTAGGGAGATCATTGAAGAAATATGCCTTAATGTACTTACTGCCGAGCTAAAGCCCTCCCGATTTACATACCTGCGCTCGCTGCTCTTTGAAGAATTTGAGGACACCTACGTGGATTTTACCCGTTCGGGGACTCTCACTTATGAAGTATTGAACCTTATGGGCGCCTGCAGTGAATTATTTGAAACAAATGGTTTTACAGCAGGAAGTCTAACAGATCCCAACTTCAAAAATATGCTGATCCCAAAAATAACGGGCTATCTAAACAGGCTTCAGAAAAGCGACAGCTTATCGAAATCAGGATATAGCTCAAATAATTTTAAAAGCAAAAATGATGTCAAACAGCGTATACCAAATCAACAAAGGGATTAATCAAAGTATAGAATTCAAAGGGTTAAAAGCGCAATACATCTGGTATTTAGGCGGCGGCATTATACTGCTGATGATTCTTTTTGCCGCAATGTACATAGCGGGGCTGCCCTCCTTTCTCTGTATCGCTGTCATTGGAATTTCAGGTACGCTATGGGTGCTTAAGATATATAAGATGAGTCACAAATACGGCGAGTACGGACTCATGAAAACTTTGGCAAAACGGCAGATTCCCAGTGCAGTGAGAACACAAAGCAGGAGAATATTTCAAATGCAGAAAAACATTTGATAGTACAATAAACTGGTAAATAAGATGAAGATGGAAAAGATGATAGATGATATTTTACCGATAATGGATGTGCAGCACGACTGCATCCTATCCAAACAGGGAGATGTTACAGTGGTGTTCAAAGCGGAACTGCCTGAGATATTTACCCTGTCGGATCAGGAATATGAGGCATTCCACCAGGCATGGCTGAAAGCCATAAAACTACTGCCTAAGTTCACTGTTTTACATAAACAGGACTGGTTTATCGATAGCAGGTTTGAGCCTGATTTCACCAGTGAAGATTCGAGTTTTCTGACCCGAAGCAGTGATCGTTTTTTTAATGAACGTCCTTTTCTGGATCATTCCTGTTATATATTCCTGACCAAAAAACCGGCAGGGAGAAAAACATCCAGCTCCTTATTTTCGAATCTACTAAGACCATCCCTTGTCCCGGAAGAAACTTTAAAAGCGCAACTGCGCCAGGATTTTATAGACAGTACCGGGCAATTCAGACGCATATTGGAAGACAGTGGTTTTGTAAAAATTACCCGTCTTGGAAACGATGAGCTCAGAAGCCACAGCAGAAAGATCGGAATAATAGAGCAATATTGTTTTCTGTCTGAAAAACAAAACTCATTTGTTTTTAAAGATATCGCTTTTGATGACGGTTTGCAGGTTGGTGACAAACATTGTCAGATTTACACATTGGGAGATGCAGCTGATCTTCCTGCCTTATGCGGTTCCAGGATTAATTACGACCGGTATTCTACTGATAAGACCAAGTTCAGCATCGGATTTGCTTCCACTCTGGGACAATTACTTTCCTGCAACCATATATACAACCAATACATTTTTATAGAAGATTTCCAGAAAACACTGCAAAAGCTCGAAAGCAAAAGACTACGCCTGCAATCCTTATCAGCCTACAGCAGGGAGAACCTGATAGCGCGGGATGCTACAAATGATTTTCTTAACGAGGCTATAGGCCAGCAGCGACTGCCTGTAAAAGCTCATTTTAATGTACTGATCTGGACCGATAATAAAGAAGAACTCAAAGACCTGAAAAACAAAGTTTCTTCAGCACTGGCCCAGATGGATGCCTCGGCTAAACAGGAAACGGTAGGGGCCTCGCAAATTTTCTGGGCAGGAATTCCCGGGAATTCCGCAGATTTCCCAATGAACGACACCTTTGATACCTTCACAGAACAAGCGACATGCTTCCTGAATCTGGAAACGGGCTATTGTTCTTCCCTTAGTCCGACTGGAATTCGATTAGGAGACCGTTTGACTGGAAAACCGGTCCATGTTGATATTAGTGACGAACCTGTTAAGATGGGGATTTGTACCAATCGGAACAAATTTATACTGGGGCCTTCAGGAAGCGGTAAATCCTTTTTTACCAACCATATGGTCAGAAGCTATTATGAGCAGGGAACCCATGTTGTACTTGTGGATGTGGGACACAGCTACAAGGGACTCTGTGATATGGTAAAGGGCTACTACTTTACCTACGATGAAAAGAACCCTATTCGGTTTAATCCCTTTTATATCAGTGAAGGCGACTTGCTTGATACCGAGAAAAAAGAAAGTATTAAAACATTGTTATTAGCACTTTGGAAAAAAGACAATGAGACATTCAACCGCAGTGAATATGTTGCACTGTCCAATGCGCTTCAATTGTACTATGAAAAGTTAGACAGCAATTCTGATTTGTTTCCCTGCTTTGACAGCTTTTATGAATTTCTGAAAAATGAGTTTGTATCCATATTGGAAGGTGACAAGGTAAAGGAAAAGGATTTTGATGTAAACAATTTTCTGTATGTACTGCGTCCTTACTACAAGGGAGGTGAATTCGATTACCTGCTCAATGCTACCGAGAATCTGGACCTGTTAAAAGAACGATTTATTGTATTTGAACTTGATAATATCAAAGACCATCCGATACTTTTTCCAGTGGTGACTATCATCATCATGGAAGTCTTTATCAGTAAGATGCGCAAGCTTAAGGGAGTGCGTAAAATGATCCTGATAGAAGAAGCCTGGAAAGCTATTGCCAAGGAAGGAATGGCCGAATATATTCGGTATTTATTCAAGACTGTGCGTAAATTCTTTGGAGAAGCCATAGTAGTCACCCAGGAAGTAGAAGATATTATATCCTCTCCTGTCGTTAAACAGGCTATTATCAATAACAGTGACTGCAAGATATTACTGGACCAAAGCAAGTATCAAAACAAATTCGAGCAGATTCAGGAACTGCTTGGGCTTACAGAAAAAGAAAAGGCGCTCGTACTATCTGTAAACAAAGCCAATGATCCTGATAAGAAATACAAAGAAGTGTTTATCTCCCTTGGGGGCATGCAGTCTAAAGTATACCGCACCGAGGTATCCCTTGAGGAGTATTACGCCTACACAACCGAAGAAACCGAAAAAGTAAAAGTACAGGGGTATGCAAAGAAATTTGATGGTGATATCAGAAAAGGCATTGCAGCACTTGCCAATGATCTAAGAGCAGAAAAATTATGAAAACAAAACAACAATAATTATGAAAACAAAAAAGAAAATCATGATTTGCCTGTTGTGCTTTTTACTGATCAGCACTCCGGCAAGACCGGCAACAGTTGCGGCAATACCTATTTTGGAAATCGTAAGAGCAGTTGCCAAAAAGGTAATTAAGGCTATTGACCTTAGGATCCAAAAATTGCAGAACAAAACGATCTGGCTGCAGAATGCACAGAAAAAAATAGAAAATATCCTCTCCAAACTAAAGCTGGATGAGATTTCCGATTGGACCCAGAAACAAAAAGAACTCTATAAGAATTATTATGAGGAACTGGCAAAAGTTAAATCCATTATTACCTATTACCAGCGAATCAAAGATATCAGTGAAAAGCAGGTTCGCTTGGTAGATGAATACGAAAGAGCCTGGAGCTTGTTTCAAAAGGATGCTCATTTTAAGGCCAGCGAACTGGATTATATGCAAAGTGTGTATTCGGGGATACTTGATGAAAGCTTAAAAAACATTGATCAGATTTTCCTTGTGTTGGATTCTTTCACCACACAGATGAGTGATGCCAAAAGGCTGGAGATCATAAATGCTGCTGCAGATCAGATTGATGCCAATTATGATGACCTGACACTCTTTAACAGGCAGAACATACTACTGAGTCTTCAAAGGGCCAAAACAGAACATGATGTCAAATCCGTTAAACAATTTTACGGAATTCCGTAAACAACCAATAAATCATGAGAAAAATATTCTTACTAGTGCTTTTTACGGCACTATGTGCAGGGAATCTGCAGGCACAGGCCAAACAGCAAAGGATGCTTTTAGAGCAAATAGTAGCCCTGCAGGTCTACATCGGATATGCCCAAAAAGGCTATTCCGCAGTCAAAAAAGGACTCAATACCATAGGAGATCTCAAACGTGGAGAATTTAATCTTCATACCGATTACCTGAATTCGCTCAAGGTCGTCAATCCCAAAATAAAAAAGTATGCCAGGGTAACGGAAATTATAGGTCTCCAGATAAAAATCTTCAAAAGCTACAAGAGTTTACACCAGCAAATCCGGCAGGATGATTTGTTTCACGGAGATGAGGTCGATTATATCAAAAGGGTCTTTGAAAGGCTACTCAAAAACTGTGATACCCATCTGGATGAGCTACTGACAATCGTTACGGACGGAAAGTTAGAAATGAAAGACGATGAGCGAATGAAACGAATCGATACGATTTACCAGAGTATGCTTGATAACTATGCTTTCTCTGAGAGCTTCAGTAATGAAACCAAAATCCTGGCTGTATCGAGAGCAGCCGAATTGCAAGAAGCAAAAAACAGCCGTGACCTAAACGGCATAAATACTGATTTGCCATGAAAAAATTACTGATTACAGGAATGGTATTTATGGGACTCTTATTCCCATCGCAGATAACAGCCCAAAAACAGGAAATCCAACAATTGATTTTGAACATAGAGAAGTTGGCCCAGTTCAAACAGATTCTAAAGGATATGAAAAAGGGCTATGAAATACTTAATGGAGGTTATAATACGGTAAAGGATTTGTCTGAAGGGAATTTCAGCCTTCATGAAACATTTCTTGATGCGCTGATGCAAGTCAGTCCCACAGTTAAGAATTACAGGCGTATTGGCGACATTGTGAATTATCAGGTGCTGCTGGTAAAAGAATACAAGTCCGCTTTTAGTCGCTTTAGGGACAGTAAAAATTTCAATGCTGAAGAAATTGAATATTTCGAAAAGGTGTACGATAATCTTTTTAAGCAAAGCCTCAGAAATCTTGATGAACTGACCTCTGTGATTACCGCAAATAAAATGCGAATGTCAGATGATGAAAGGCTGGCCTCTATTGACAAAATATATGCCGATATGCAGGACAAACTTTTATTCCTGAGAAACTTCAACAATAATACTGCGGTACTGGCTCTGCAGCGTGCAAAAGAGCGCAATGATACCCGCGCAATGCGCAGTATTTATAAGCTAAATAATTAAATCTAACGGTTATGATAAAGATAAGTAAGCCATTACTACTTGCTCTTTTTGCAATGATAATGCCATTTACCATTCACGCACAAGGAATTGCTGAAGACATGAACGGCCTGCATAGTGTACTGGAAAAATTGTATGATGAAATGATGCCTTTATGCAGTAACCTGATTGGCGTGGGACAGGGACTTGCCGGTTTTGCAGCTATTTGGTATATCGCCTCAAGAGTCTGGCGACATATAGCCAGTGCTGAACCCATAGATTTTTACCCGCTCTTTCGTCCCTTTGTTATCGGATTTTGCATTATGATTTTTCCCTCTGTCCTCTATATGATAAATGGTGTCATGAAACCTACCGTTACAGCAACTTCTGCAATGGTAGAAGGATCCAACAAAGCGATTGAAAGACTGCTTAAAGATAAAGAAGAAGCACTCAAAGAAACAGATCCCTGGAAAATGTATGTGGGTTCTACTGGAAGCGGCGACCAGGATAAATGGTACCGCTATACCCATGATGATGCAGATCCAAGTGGGCAGGGAATGCTCGATGGTATTGGAAATGATATCAAATTTGCCATGAGCAAGGCCTCTTATAATTTCCGAAATTCAGTAAAGGAGTGGATGAGCGAGGTACTGCGCGTATTATTTGAAGCTGCTTCCCTGTGCATCGATACGCTGCGGACTTTTCAATTGGTGGTACTTTCTATTTTAGGTCCAATCGTTTTTGGCATTTCGGTCTTCGATGGTTTTCAACACACCCTTACCGTCTGGCTGGCACGTTACATCAATATCTATCTGTGGCTTCCTGTGGCTAACATATTTGGAAGCATCATTGGAAAAATTCAGGAGAATATGCTAAAGATTGATATTGCGCAAGCTGGAGAATATGGAGATACTTTCTTTAGCAGAACTGATGTTGCCTACTTGGTCTTTATGATTATTGGAATTATAGGCTATTTCACTGTTCCCTCTGTTGCCAATTATATTGTTCATGCCGGCGGTGGCGGTGCACTCGGACAAAAAGTGACTAGTATGTTTAGTAATTCTACAACTTCCATTGTCAATACTACATCTCAAGGGACAGCAATGGCAGCGGATGCTATGGGGAATGCTGCCGGTCGTATGTACCAAAGCATGTCAGATTCCGGAAATTCTGCGCCTTACTTCAAGGACAGGGATAGTTATATGGCTGATAAATTAAAAGGTAAATCGTAACCCTAAATTCAAAGTTTATGTTTAGCAAAATGAAAAATATTGACACTGCCTTTCGGCATGTTCGTGGTTTTACCCTGCTGGTCATTACGGGATGTATTATAATTAGCTGTTTTTCACTTTATAAGAGTTTCTCACTGGTGTCTCAAATGCAAAATAAGGTTTATATACTGGCTAACGGAAAAGCCCTTGAAGCCTATGCTTCAGACCGAAAAGATAATATTCCAGTGGAGGCCAGGGATCATGTAAAAACGTTCCATAAGCTGTTTTTTACACTTGACCCGGATGATAAAGTCATTAAAAGCAATGTAACAAAGGCGCTTTATCTGGCCGATGACAGTGCCAAACGGGTTTACGACGATTTAAAGGAAAACGGTTACTACTCCGGTATTATATCAGGGAACGTCAGCCAGACCATACAGATTGACAGTGTGACTATTGACCTTAACCGCTATCCCTATGGATTCCGATGTTATGCTACTCAAAATATCATTCGTACCACCAGTATTGCGCATCGAAACCTTATAACAGAAGGCAACCTTCGTAATGTATCGAGAAGTGACAACAATCCCCATGGCTTTTTAATCGAGCGATGGAATACTATTGAGAACAGGGACATAAGTACCGAAAACAGAAAATAATAAAGCTGCAATCATGAAATTCACTTTTAAACGAAATATCAAAAAGAGCGATGTTCCTGGAACTGCTCAAAATAACCTGTGGCAAAAGTTTGACCAGGCTAATCTGCGATTGCAGTATAAATGTGCCAATTGGCTGGAACGCAAAACAGCTCATTTCTCGCGTCTTAACTGGATTGTGATTCTGTTGTGTTTTATAGTATTTACAACTACTTGCAGTATATACCTGATCGTTAATAGTTTTTCAGGTAATACAAATAGAAATATAACAGTAACCCCGATTACCAAACCAACCAATCTAGTAACGACAAAAGAAAAACCTGTCGAACTCAAATCAATTATCAGTAAAACAGAATTTGAAAAAATTAAAGGTTTTAGGAAATATATGGATAGTCTGGGCCGAAGTCCGGAAGGAAAAAAAACGTATGACAGTATTGTCTCTGACCGTCCCGGACTTCTGGACAGTTTAACAATACTAGAAAATTATTATTACTCACATCTTAAAAATTAATATCATGGAACAAAACACAAAATCATTAAAGGCCTTAAAGCATCGCAAGATGCTCCTGATACTGCCAATATTGGCGTTGCCATTTCTGACTGCCCTATTTTGGGCATTGGGCGGTGGAAAAATGGATGCTGCCAACCCGGCAGAACCTCAGCAAAAAGGTTTTAATCTAAAACTTCCCAATGCGAACCTGAAAGAAGGAATTCCGCTCGATAAAATGAATTACTACGATCTGGCTGCTCTTGATTCAGCAAAGCTTGATGAACTTCTCCGAAAAGATCCCAACTATTTAAGCCAGTCCTTTCAGATTGATTCCACTCAGGACAGTAGTGCTGTAACTCCAGGAAAAGAACAACATGGTTTAAATAAATCCGTTTACCGCGATCCAAACGAAAAAAAAGTGCATCAAAAATTGGAAGCATTGCAAAAAGCAATCAATACTCCAGTATCACTCCCAGAGCAAAACAGGGATTATGCAAGATATACGAAATCAAATGAAACGTCAATACATTCCAATGATGTGGACAGGCTCGAACAAATGATGCACTCAATGAATGAGAAGCAGGACAGTCAGGATCCGGAACTGCAGCAGCTCGGTGGAATGCTGGAGAGTATTTTGGATATCCAACATCCGGGTAGGGTACAGGAAAAATTAAAAGAAGCTTCCGAAGCCCAGCGTGGACAAGTCTTTACTATTTCAACCAAAGAGCATGAAGATCCTGTTTCTTCTTTACAAAACAAAACATTGAAAAGTTCTCAGTACAAACAGAATGGTTTTTACGCTTTAGATGAATCTGAAGATAATGATTTAGAGCAGAATGCCGTGGAAGCTATGATTCACGATACACAAACAATTGTAAATGGGTCAACAGTTAAGTTCCGACTCATGAACGCCATATTCATAAATGGCATTAAAATTTCAAAAGACAATTTTTTATTTGGAACAGCTTCCTTAAAAGGAGAAAGATTAACAATAAACATTAATAGTATTAGATACAACAACTCCCTATTTCCGGTGGACTTGTCAGTTTATGATATGGATGGACTTGTCGGTATATACATTCCGGGAGCCATTAATCGTGATGTCGCCAAAGCTTCGGCTGATCGCTCCATGCAAACTTTAGGAGTTGCAACATTGGATGATTCCTGGGGAGCTCAAGCAGCGGGAGCAGGAATTGAAGCAGCTAAAAGTCTGCTAAGCAAAAAAGTAAAACTGGTTAAAGTAGTGGTAAAAGCAGGTTATAAGGTACTGCTGCGTGATGAAAAACAGAAACAAAAAGATTCCAATTAAAAACTAAAAATGATACAGATGAAAAATTTAAAACTATTGTTGATGGTTCCTCTATTATTTATGACCATCAGTGTATTGGGACAACAAACAAGTAAAAACCGTTTATTCCAAACAGAATCAGACTCTTTAATGATAGCCTATTCAAAAACGACGAGTATTGTATTTCCTTTTGCCATAAAAAGTGTCGACAAAGGAAGTCCCGAAATACTGGTACAAAAAGCTAAAGGTCTTGAAAACATCCTTCAGGTTAAGGCAGCTCAAAAGGGATTTTTCCAGACCAATCTTACGGTAGTAACTGCAGATGGTAAACTCTACTCTTTCGTATTGGACTATAATGAAGAGTTTCCACAGCTGAATCTGACACTTAATAAAACCAAGCCTGATGTACAGGAAATTTATTTTTCAGATGAAATTACTAATGAGAAGGATATTCAGGAATATTCAAAGTTAGCGCTATATGACAAAAAAAAGCTGCGAGGTCAAAAGGAAAGTAAATACGATATTGACCTTAAGCTCAACGGGATTTTTATTCGTGAGCAGGTGATGTACTACAGGATAAAAGTAACCAACAATTCTAAAATCAGTTACGATATCGACCAGATTCGTTTTTTTATTCGTGATGCTAAAAAAGTAAAACGAACGGCTTCACAGGAAATTGAAATTACGCCCATTTATATCCTCAATGATATTGATAAAATTCAAGCTGAAGCAGAAAACATCTTTGTGTTTGCGCTGCCAAAATTTACAATTCCGGAAAAAAAATATTTAGTCATACAGTTAATGGAGAAAAATGGCGGCAGACATTTAGAAGAACATGTCAAGAATACAAAACTGGTACAGGTGACTGTACTTCCCAAACTATAAACTATTTAATAATTAAAAAATTGAAATCATGAACGAGAAAAATTTTGAATACCTGCGCGACCAGTTAAAGTACACTGGTTTTGGAGATGCATTAGAGTCTCAATTAAAAGAAAAAATGCAGAAAGAAGAGCCTACTTTCACTTTGACGCATAATGCGCAATATGGCAATGATACTGCTGCAGCTACATTGAATTTTAATAAGTCAAAAGAAAGTGACCTGTATTTCTTTAATTCTTACAAAGTGGAAATGCAAAAGGAAAATTCCAAGGAAGATTTGGCGCAAACATTTTATATCAATAAAAGCAGCAACATAACCATGAAAGAAGCTTACAATCTTATGGAAGGCAGATCAGTAAATAAAGATCTTAGCAACAAGGAGGGAGAAATTTACAATTCTTGGGTTCAAATCGATTTTAAGCAATCCGAAGCTAATGGAAACTTTAAACTAAACCATTACCATCAGAATTACGGCTATGATTTAGAAGCAGCACTCTTCAAACATCCAATTAAAGAACTCGAAACCCCAAAATACAAAGAAGACCTGATCAATTCTTTGAAAAAGGGAAACCTGCAATCCGCTACTTTCCATAAAGAAGGAAATGAGATTAAGCAATATATTGAAGCCAGTCCACAATTTAAGACTATTAACGTCTATGATATCAATCTGAAACGCATTGATACTCGTCAGTCCGCAAATGAAAAGCAGTCTGAAGGGGAAAAAAGTACGATCAAGATGGAAAATAAAAAACAAAACCAAGCTGAGGACGGCGACGGTCCGGACCTACCTAAAGAAGGAAAGAAGAAAAGAAAAAATCAATCCAATTCAGTGTAGCACACCAAAAAGTTGAGTTATGAACGAGCAGTTTCCCGTTAACAGAGTAGAGGCGGAATTAAACCAGTGGCGCCTTAGAGAGGATCGTTTCACTAAGGTATTTTCATTTAATCTTTCGAATAACAAGTCACTTCTTAAAGAAAAACTGAGAGATTATCAGCGAATTGCAGCCAAGTATAAAACAACACAGAATACTGAGGAACAATTCACGCTAAGAGTTCTAAAACAAGAAAACGCAAGGATGATAAAGCTACTTCATCCCAATCTGCTTGTTCGGCTTTTCCGAAAACTTGTTATTAGTCCCTTATTTATTCAGGCATTGGCACGACGGGAATCAAAAGAATTGGAACTAAACATCGATTTGCTGCATGCAAAGATGCAGCGAATCGGTTTTCCTGATTTATCTGCCCGAATAAATCAGCATATCAGAGAGGGGCAAGAAAAGTTTAGTATTCCACTGTCCTATTACATCAGCGAGAAAGAGAAAATAAATCATCAGCTTTCTTTTTCTAAGGACACCTCGGGCCGTTACCAATTGGAAGGGTATAAAAGCACTTTGCAAAATGAACTACATCCTGAAAATAACAGACAGCAATATTTTAAGCTGCAGGGTGATGAAATTGCAGACCTAACCCAGGCATACAATTTACTAGCCGGCCGCTCGGTGCAAATTAAGGCCTCCTGGCAACAGCTTGATTTCAATGATAAAGATCCCCAGGGCAACCATCGAATAAAAGAGTTCCCCATGGGATACGGCTATGATCTTGAAAAAGTAATAAGGGAGCTGCCATTAAAAAGAACCTTAGACAAGAGGGAAGAACAAAATTGGATAGATTCTTTAAAACAAGGAAGCCGAATCGCTGTAACTATGGCACGAGACGGAAATGAACATCGATTTTATATTGAAGCAAATCCCCAATATAAATCAGTAAACATTTTTGATGACCGGTCCAGAAAAATAACAATTGCAGCTGCATTGGGAAACAAAACGCTGGGAAGCGTAAAACAAATGAAAGCAGAAAACGAACAGAGCAGGCCAAGCCTGTCCTTACGGAATAGTTCTCCTGTCCATTAATGAAGCATAATATTATGGAATCCTTAAAATCTTTATCCAACTTCTTCAAGGCTATAGAAAATGATTATCGTATCAGTATAACACATATAGGGTTATATGCTGCACTATTGCAATTCAGATACGATAAAGGGTTTGCCAATCCTGTTCAGGCTTACAGATATGAAATCATGAAGATCGCAAAGATAACAGGGCCAGTCACCTACCATAAATGCATTAGGGAATTACATGAGTATGGCTACATTCAATATTTACCTAAAAAAAATAGAAAGCAGAGAAGCACAATTTATTTTCCGCTGTAAATTATAATTAAATGAAGATGATGTTCAATTAACAGACAAATTATAAGTTTTCTGTATTTTATCTGTTTTCAACATTGATCCATACCGTTCTATTACTTCAGAGGCTCTGGGACTATATTAACCTATATTGTGTTCCAAAGCTATTTTAAGCAGGTTATTTCAGTAATTGAGAATTATTCAGATCAAATAATCAAATATAAGTACAGTGAAATTATAGCGCTGCCACAAATCTAATATTAAAAAAATACGGTATACACTAAAAATACCCCCTTTTAATTTTACATCACATTTTATAAAAATCAATTTGCAATCGAAACGGACTAAAAGCACCTAAGATAAAAGCTCTATTAATGTGCAGGAAGTGCCCCAGATAATGATAAATAATAAATTGGCCCTAACTATTTATAGCTTTCGTAGCCCCGATAGCAGTGGAAATCCTTTTATGCCGGGGTTCGGCACAAAAGATTGGAACGTATAGCGGGAAAAGCTCCTAAAAGATAGCATTATTTTCGCTATTACAAAAGAGGATTCCCAATAATCAAAAATAGGCATTATATGAATTACGATATGCGGAAACACAATTATGCTGTTAGCAACCCTCAATCTAAATCGCTTTTCAATAGCACGAAGTATTATAAAAGTATCCTATAGGCTTGAAAAACCCGGATGGGTGGAGATTTTTTGGCAAACCTGAAAGGCCCGGCCTTGCTTTTGCTTCAGGACACGGACTACCTTTGCTCCTGAAATAAGACAACAGCATACAGGTCTTTGATAAAAGAAAAAAGGGAAGCAATTGGGATACTATGGACAAACATAGCCAGGTAGAAAAGCAGTAAGCACCCGGGTGAATTAACTCTTAAGAAACCCATAGGCTTACCAGTAAATGCTACTTGCAACATAAGGCCTAACATTCGTCTGCCGTCTTTAATATTAATCAGGCTGCATCAACGAATACTAAAGGGCATGAAAAAATATCCCGATCTGAAACAGATACTTGAACCACTGCAATAAATACGCTAATTTTGCGCTTATATCCAGCAGCAAAAACCTAAAAAAAAGCAATCTTGCCTGCAGGCAGCTTTGGGGAGATTATTAGACATGAAAAAATTTACAATTACAAATACCGATCAGAACAAATGGCTTGTCTCCCACAATGAATTCCCTAAGTTCACCTGCCTTTTTGAGGACAAGAAATTCAATTACAAAAGGACCATAACGGGCCTTTTAGATCCGGCCGGCAACCCTAAAGAAATCCAGCTATTGCAAAAAATGGAAAAATGGCTCGAGGAATATCATAAGGAGAAAATAAACGGATAATATTTATATGGGGCATATAGGTCAATAAAAGATTCATTGAACGTATTGCCTTTACCCTAACCCAAATGGCAAAGCGCCTCTTATTGCCTTAGCAAGAGTATGAGCAGTACAACAGGTTAACCTATCCAGTATAATTTGCCGCTGCAGAACTGCGCTTTTTAACATTTTTTTTGTTAAAATATAAGATAATATAAGTATTTTTGTTTTCATTAAATTTTTTACATGAACAGATTTCACCTCATATTAATTGTTATGCTGGGCTTATTTTTAAAGCCGGCAGTGACTTTTGCATGTGAAAAAATTGAGGTAAATCATTCCTGTACCAAAAAAGGCCCTAATGCTGATAATGATAATTGCTGTTCCAAAACAAATCATTCAGGCAGCAAAGAACATGATGGCTGCGGTGGAAAATGCGGACATTCGATGTGCAGCTGTGCTTCGGTTTGTAATGGAGGTATCTGTTTTACAAGCGAGCTGGAATTCAAAAACAATGTCATAAGTGTTTTTTCTCAAAAACAAAAATTTTCCGATTCCCAAACCTCACCTTTATCGGGTTTCTATTCCATCTGGCTTATTCCTAAAATAAGCTAAAACACCATTTTTGACAGCCATAAGTGTGTCAAAAAAGGAAGCCCTTTGCGCTTCATTACTTTTTATTTTTTGCTTTTATAGAATGTAGTCTATGCACTTCGCCTATACGCTTAATTCTCAAAGGCTTTATCCACTTCAAATATTTTAAAATGAAAACAATCAAAAAAGCATTGATGGCAATTACTATATTGTTATCAGCCATAAGTTTTGGTGCACCTATAAAAAATGCAAAAACCGTAAACACAAAAATTTATGGCAATTGTCTAATGTGCAAAACTGCTATTGAAAAAGCAGGAAACATCAAAAACATCGCATCGGTAAACTGGGATGAAAACACCAAAATTGCGGCAATTACCTACGACCAGAAGAAAACAAATCAAGATGAGATCCTAAAACGAATTGCCTTAGCGGGATACGACAGCGAGCAATTCTTATCTCCTGGTGATGCTTATGCAAAACTTCCAAAATGCTGCCAATATGAAAGAACAAATAAGATGGCTGTCCCAATGAAAGAATCAAAAATGGATATGGAGAAAATGGATCATTCCCAGCATACAACCGCAGTTCTTCCAGATGCACAACAAGACAGTCCCTTTAAAGCCATTTTCGAGAACTACTTTGAGCTAAAAGATGCTTTGGTGAAAACAGATGCTACAACTGCCAAAATGAAATCCAAAGAGCTTCTTAATGCGATCAATGCTGTTGAAATGGACAAGCTAAAGCCCAAAGAACATACCACATGGATGAATGTAATGAAAAGCTTAGCTACGGATGCAAAAAATATTTCTGAGACCCAGGATATTAAAAAACAAAGAGAATCCTTCAAAAACTTATCGAAAAGCACTTACGATCTTATAAAAACTGCCAATCAGCCACAACCGGTTTATTATAACCATTGTCCAATGGTTGATGCGAATTGGCTCAGCAAAGAAAGCGGTATCAAGAATCCGTATTACGGCTCCCAGATGTTAAGCTGTGGATCAACTATAGAAACAATCAAATAATCAATCAAAAAAAAATAAAAACAATAAAAATGAAAAATGTAATTCTTTCCACTATAGCAATGGCATTAGTAATGGTTTCTTGTAACCAAAAAAACACCGAAGCGGCAACAACTACCTCTGAAGCAACAGAAACAGCATCACAATTGTATGCCTGTTCCATGCATCCTGAAGTTACAGGAAAAAAAGGAGACAAATGCTCCAAGTGCGCAATGGAATTAACCGAGCCAGTAAAGCAAACTATTACTGAAAAAAACGCAGAAGCAAAAACAACCCAGGCTGCTCAGGCAACATTTTCTATTAACGAAATCGTTAATAATTACCTGTCTCTAAAAAATGCATTAACCAAAGATGATACAAAAGGTGCCGCAAATGCCGCAAATACATTATACACAATTTTTAATAGTGTAAATCCCAATTCAATCGATGCGAAATTAAAGACAGAATATCTTGATATAGCTGATGATGCCAAAGAACACGCCCAACATATTGGAGCTAATGGTGGAAATATTGAGCACCAAAGAGAGCATTTCGCCATGCTCAGTAAAGACATGAATGATTTGATAAAATCTTTCAAGTCAGAACAAAAATTGTATCAGGACTTCTGCCCTATGTATGATGCAGGGAAAGGAGCTATCTGGATTAGTGAAACAAAAGACATAAAAAACCCTTACTATGGTTCCAAAATGCTTACCTGCGGATCAATGAAAAAACAATTGTAAAATGAAACGATTCATCAGAAAAATTCTTTTTATTGGGTTAATTATTTTTCTACTGATGCAATTGTATCAGCCTGCCCGAAATTCCGATTACGGGCAGGTTTTACCAATTCACATTTCGAGAGTCTATCCTATTCCCAAAAATGTACAAACGATTCTTCAGACTTCCTGTTATGATTGTCACAGCAACAACACGCAATATCCATGGTACTCCTACATACAGCCGGCACGTACTTTCATGGAGGGGCATATTACTAAGGGTAAAGAAAATTTGAATTTTAGCCAATGGGGAAGTTATTCCAAACGAAAACAGGAAAATAAATTAGACCGAATTGCCAAGCAGATAAAAGCCAACGAAATGCCTTTGGCTTCCTATACGCTTATCCATAAAAATGCAGTGCTGAATACTGTTCAGAAAGAACAGCTGCTCAATTGGATTGAAAAAGTAAGCGATAGTCTTGCACAAATAAATTAAATCTATGGTACATAAATTAATAGAATGGTCGCTGCGAAACCGTTATATCGTTTTACTATTATCGGCAGGAATATTTGTATGGGGTATCATCTCTATTCAAAAAAATCCTATTGATGCTATTCCCGATTTATCTGAAAATCAGGTAATCGTATTTACAGAATGGATGGGACGTGCTCCACAGCTCGTTGAAGACCAGATCACCTATCCCTTGGTTACCAACCTTCAGGGATTGCCCAAAATTAAATATGTAAGAGCTGCTTCCATGTTTGGTATGAGTTTTATCTATGTCATTTTTGAAGATGATGTTGATGTATACTGGGCAAGATCAAGAGTACTGGAAAGGCTCAGTACTATTAGCAGCACCTTGCCCAAAGGAGTTGCCCCGCAATTAGGACCCGATGGAACTGGGGTTGGGCATATACTCTGGTATACTTTGGAGGCACCCGGTATTGACCTTGGCGAACAAAGAGCCCTACAAGACTGGTACGTCAAGTTTGCGTTGCAAAATGTTCCCGGAGTGAGTGAAATTGCTTCGTTTGGAGGATTTCAAAAAGAATACCAGGTTACCATTGATCCAAACAAACTGCTATATTATAAGCTGTCTGTCCCGGAGGTTATAAGTGCTGTACGTGCCAATAATAATGAAAGCGGCGGAAGAAAATTCGACATGAGTGATATTGGCTACATCATTAAGACATCCGGTTATCTGAAATCCATCAAAGAGATTGAGGATATTCCACTGAAAAACCAAAATGGTATTCCTATAAAAGTCAGCGATATAGGAACTGTTCAGATGAGCGGGGAAACCCGATTGGGAATCTTTGATCATAATGGTACTGGCGAAGTCGTTGGCGGTATAGTAGTGATGCGTTATGGTGAAAACGCAGATGCTGTAATTGATAATGTAAAAGAAAAAATGAAGGAAGTTGCTAAAGGGCTTCCAAAGGGGGTAAAATTCAATATTGTATATGACCGGGGGCATCTGATTAAAGAATCTATTGATTCGGTGAAGCGTACCTTAATTGAAGAAATGCTTGTAGTGTCGCTTATCGTTATTATTTTTCTTTTTCACTGGCGTAGTGCACTGAGTATTATCATCCAGATACCAATTACAATTGCAGCAAGTTTCATACTGCTCAATGCCTTTGACATATCCTCCAATATTATGTCACTTACAGGTATAGCACTTGCCATTGGAGTAATAGTTGACAATGGTATTATTATGAGTGAAAATGCCTACCAGCATCTCTCACAAAGGTATGCACAATGGGAATCTGAACAAAAAAATGAAACAAACTCTGATGAAAAGAATTAAAAATATATTTCGCAAAAAACCACAATGGATATCCGAAGAGGAAAGGCTCAAAATAATTGAGAAAAGTAGCAAGCAGGTTTCTCGTGGCGTATTCTTTGCCACTGTAATTATAATTACTTCTTTCTTACCTGTGTTTATGCTTACCGGACAGGAAGGAAAACTATTCCATCCTTTAGCTTATACAAAAACATTCATATTGATTGTGGATGCCCTCTTGGTACTTACATTAGCTCCGGTACTGATATCTTTTTTTATGAAAGGAAAATTCCGTCCAACCGATTCACATCCGGTAAATCGCTTTTTGGAAAGAGGTTATGAGCCAATTATACGCTGGGTTCTGAAATGGAGAAAAACAACTCTTGCAGTCAATATTCTTGCATTATTGATTTCTATACCATTATTGATGCGGCTGGGAACGGAGTTTATGCCTCCATTGGATGAGCAGAGTATTTTATTTATGCCTGTTACCCTTCCTGATGTATCTAATGGAGAAATCAAACGCATTTTGCAGGTCCAGGATAAAATAATCAAATCGGTTCCTGAAGTAGAAAGTGTTTTGGGAAAGGCAGGGCGAGCTAACACAGCTACGGATAATTCCCCAATGAGCATGATTGAAACCATTATCATGCTAAAACCAAAATCACAGTGGCGTGAAGGAATAGATAAAAAAGATATTATTAAGGAACTCGACACCAAACTCCAGATACCTGGTGTAGTAAACGGTTGGACACAGCCCATTATTAACCGAATCAATATGCTGGCAACAGGAATTCGTACCGATGTAGGAATTAAAGTCTACGGACAAAATCTCGACACCATTGCCCGTGTGTCTGAAAGGGTGAAAATGGCTTTAGAAGGAACTCCAGGAGTGTCTGATTTATTTGTAGATCCTATTACCGGAGGTAAATACCTTGATGTTGATGTTAATCGCCAGGAATTGGCCCGATATGGATTAACAGTAGATGATGTAAACCAAACGGTGGAATTTGCTTTAGGTGGTGCATCCATTGGTAATACTGTTGAAGGACGAAGACGTTTTTCAATAAGTGTGCGTATAGCGCAGGATTATAGAAATAGCGTGGAACGCATTAAACGCATTCCCTTACAGTCTCCAACCTTTGGAGAAGTACCTTTATCTGCCGTTGCTGATATTAAATTCGTAGATGGCCCGCCAATGATCAGTTCTGAAAATGCATTATTGCGTGGAGCTGTTATGTTCAATATACGGGATCGTGATATGGGAGGAACCGTACAGGAAGCCATGAAAAAATTGGAAAGCGCCAAAAACATACTTCCTGAAGGGTACTTTATAGAATGGAGCGGACAGTATGAGAACCTGATTAGCGGAGAAAAAACACTTAAAATCATTGCACCACTAGTATTGCTTATTATTTTCTTCGCCCTCTATTTTGCCTTTAATTCCCTTAGAGAAGCCTTTTTAAGCCTTATAACAGTTCCTTTTGCTTTAATTGGAGGTGCCTATATCATTTTTTTCTGGGATGTCAATCTATCAGTGGCGGTAGCGGTAGGTTTTATTGCCCTTTTTGGAATTGCCGTGGAAACCGGAATTGTGATGGTTATCTATCTCAATGATGCCATGGAGCAACTTATCAAGGCCAAAGGAAACTCAAGGGAAACCATCACTAAAGAAGATCTCAGGGAATATGTGGTACACGGCGCCGCAAAACGATTGCGCCCAAAGCTAATGACCGTCTGCGTTTCATTATTTGGCTTAGTACCTGTCCTGTGGTCCAATGGTGTTGGAATGGATGTAATGAAACCAATTGTATTGCCCATGATTGGCGGCGTATTTACCTCTGCCGTACATATCTTATTAGTAACCCCGCTTATTTTCCTAATGTCCAAAGAATATGAACTAAGAAAATATGGCAAACTTGAAGTACATGATGTCAAACATTAAAATACTGGCAGTACTATTGCTTTTACTGCCCATACAGCTATGGAGCCAGACCAAACAGGTCTTGTCTCTCGATACAATCCTTCAAAGGATTGATAAAAAAAATGTGCTCCTGCAAAGCTATAGTTTAAAGGCAGAAGGATACAAATACAGTGCTGATGCCGCAACAGCATGGATGGCACCAATGGTGGGTGTGGGAACCTTTATGACCCCTTATCCTTTTCAGGAAGTTATGGATGACCGCGACAAAGGATCTTTAATGTTCAGAATTGAACAGGACATCCCCAATGTAGGAAAGCTAAACAAGAAGAAAAAATTCATCCAGTCCCAAGGAAACATTGAGAACGCTACCCGTGCCGTTACCCTTAACGACTATAAATCGAAGGCCAAACAGCTCTACTACAGCTGGATGGTGGCCGAACAGCGAATGAAAGTTTTGGATCAGAACGAAAAGATAATGCTGACCATGAAAAAGATTGAGGAAGTGCGCTATCCCTACAACCAATCGCAATTGGGTAATGTATACAAGATCGACGCAAGGATTGAAGAAAACAAAAATATGGTCCGCATGCAGGAAGGTGAAATTGCAAAAGCAAGAGCATGGCTCAACAGCTTGATGAACCAGCCCGGCAATGCTGATTTTGCCATAGACACGAGTATTAATCCTGTCTTCAACCCAGCTTTACACGACACCACAAGCCTTGCAGGGGTACGTGGAGATATCAAGAAGATGGATGCTGGAATTGAATCGATGCAGCTTAGTATTGAGGCCATGAAAGCAGAAAAAAATCCCTCTTTTAAAATCCAGTTTGATCATATGAATTCTTTTGATAAAATGATGCCCAAAGCCTATTCGGTAATGGCAATGATGTCTATTCCTATTGCTCCCTGGTCATCAAAAATGTATAAATCAGATACCAAAGCAATGCAATATAATGTGCAGGCAATGGAGAAAGAGAAATCCGCCATGCTGCAGGAAACCCAGGGAATGTTGTACGGTATGCAATATGAAATACTGACCATGCAAAAAAGGATTTTGGGACTCGAAACAAAAATAATCCCTTCTATGCAAAAGTCCCTGGATGTAAACTTTCTGAACTATCAGGAAAACAAACTGCAGATTCCTGTAGTAATTGACTCCTGGGAAGCTTTAAATATGCTGCAGAATGACTTATTGGATGAAAAATTAAAACTATATCAAATGATTGTCGATTATGAAAAAGAACTCTATCGCTAAGTTACTCGCATTGTTATTCGTTTCGATATTATTACTGAATGCCTGCAACAAGACAACCAAGCCCAACCATACACCTGAAGATCAGCATGGTGCAGGCCAGCAATATACTTGCCCAATGCATCCCGAGGTTGTAAAGGATAAGCCCGGCAGCTGTCCAATATGCGGGATGGAATTGGTGCCAAAACATACCCCAGGCACGGAAACAGCCATAGACAGCGGGCTGAAGCACCTTTTAAAACCCGTCAACCAGCAGGTCATTTCTAATATCTCTGTTATAAAACCTGAGCGTGGCACTAAAATATTCTCCATACAGGTGCAAGGAGTTATCACCTACGATACCCGTGAGCAGACCAGCATTTCCAGCAGGGTAAGCGGAAGGATTGAGCGCCTGCTGATTAAGTACAATTACCAGCCCGTAAAAAAAGGACAGCTAATCATGGAAATCTATTCACCTGACCTCGCTGCCGCGCAAAGAGAATTGTTGTTTATTTATCAATCCGATGCAAACAATCCGATGCTTCAAAAAGCAAAAGAGAGACTGTCTCTGCTAGGTATGCAGCAGAAACAAATACAACAGGTATTAAAGACAGGTACAATTTCCTATCGCATTCCCGTTTACAGTAATGCCACCGGGTACATCTTAGACAATACTGCAAGAGCAAGCGCCTCTAGAGCAGCTCCGGCAGCTTCGCCTCAAAATGCATCATCAGATGATGGCATGGGCGCTATGGGTTCAAGTGGCAATGCAGCAACAAGTAGCGCACCTGCACCTGCTGCCCCTGCTATTATGCTAAGAGAAGGGCAATATATTGGTGCTGGACAATCACTCTTTACAATCTATACCAACAAAAACCTTATCGCTGAGTTTGCTTTTGATCCATCGGTATCCCCCCAGATTAAAAAAGGACAAAAACTGGTGTTTTATGAACCATCAGATAAGCAAACTGTATATACTGGTATTATCGGACTCATTCAGCCCGTCTTTAAAGAGGGAAGCAACTTTACTATAGCAAGGATTTATTTGCAGGATAATAAATTTCAGACCGGAAAATTAGTAACTGCAGCCGTTCCTATTGTCAGTAAAGGCTGGTGGCTTCCGCAAAGTGCCGTTCTCAATCTAGGTAATAAATCCATCGTTTTCAAAAGAGAAAAGGACGTATTTGTTCCCAGAGAAGTTAAAACGAAAAACAATGCTGATGGAATGGTCCTAATAGATCAAGACATCAGTGATTGGGGTATTGCCAGCAATGCGGCCTATATGATAGACAGTGAGAGTTTTATCAAGATAGCTTCAGAAAATAAATTAAAAAATTAAGTCATGAACAGTAAATTAATAATTCGTACTATTTTGCTCATTGCAATGGTTTTTCCACTTCTATTTACAGCATGTGCCCAAAAAGAAGAAAAAAAAGTCAGTCAGGAAAAAGCTCAAACCTATACCTGCCCCATGCATCCGCAAATTGTAAAAGATAGTCCTGGCTCATGCCCAATCTGTGGAATGGATTTAGTGCCCTTCGAAAAAAACAGCGCACAGGACTTTCTAACCTTGGGACCTAGTCAGCAAGCTCTAGCCAATCTGACTACAATAACTGCAGGGGAAAATGAATTTTCAAATTCTTCCCGTCTAAACGGGCGTCTGGTCACTGACCCTGAGCAAACTGTTTACATCTCAAGCCTGGTTGCAGGAAGGATTGAAGAGTTGTATGTAAAAGAAACTGGTGTTCCCGTTCGAAAAGGACAGCCTTTATACAGCATATATTCAGAACAGCTTTCAGCCCTGCAACAGGAGTATCTTCTTGCCACAGCACAGGCTGCAAGCTTTACAGAGGATAAACGCTTTGCCCAAATAAAAAATGCTGCAAAACAAAAACTATTATTGTATGGACAATCTGAAACCCAGCTTCAGGTATTAATCAGAAAACAAAAAGCATCACCTTATGTTGTTTATTATGCCCCTAATTCAGGAATAGTTGCGGAACTTTCCATTACGGAAGGCCAATATGTAGCAGAAGGAGCCTCTATTATGAAATTAGAAGATTATAATCGTTTATGGGTCGAAGCTGATGTTTATCCAGCCGATGCAGGTAAAATTAAAACCGGCCAAAAGGTTAAAGTTATAATCTCGGGTTATGAAGATCAGCCCCAAACAATGACCGTAGATTTTATAAATCCTGCCCTGCAGACAAGCAAGCAGTTAATACAGCTGCGCGGTACTATTGCCAATCCAAACAATCAATGGCAGGCAGGTCAGCAGGCAATTGTTTTACTGCCTTCCTCAGAACAGAAAATGAAATTGACAATACCTGTGGATGCTGTTATAAGAGACGGCAGCGGCACACATGTTTGGATTGAAATCGAAAAAGGCAAATATCAGCCTAGAATGGTGGCGATTGGTTCGGAAACCTTCGATGAAGTCGAAATTACCAGCGGCTTAAAAAAAGGCGATGTCGTTGTTGCATCCGGAGCCTATCTCCTGTACAGTGAATTTATATTAAAGAAGGGCAAAAACCCAATGTCAGGAATGAAAATGTAATAACCAATCTCACAACAGACGATGAAAAAAATAACCAAAATAGGAATCCCAATAGTATCAATCTTCTTACTTATTGCCTGCGGTAATAATGAAAACAAAAAGCAAGAGAATCCTCAGGATAGTGAAACTTCAGTCCAAATTTCAAAGGAACCCGAAATCAGGATAAATGATGATGTATTAAACGCGATATACAGCCAGTATGCCAATTTAACAGTAGCCCTTGCCCAGGATAATCTGGCGGAAGCAAAACTGGCGGCCAATGCGATTGAAGCGGGAGCAAGGGAAATCAGCAACAACAGCAATCTTGCAGAAAGTGCCGCAGCAATCGTTTCAGCTCCTGATATCAATAAGCAGCGGGCTGCCTATTCTAAACTAAGTGATGAAATGGTTGCCTTGCTAAAAAAAGCAGGAATGGCTCAGGCTGAACTATACGTTGAATATTGTCCCATGGCTTTCGACAATAAAGGAGCTGTATGGATTAGTTCTACGAAAGAAGTGCGTAATCCTTACTTTGGAGAAAAAATGCTCAACTGTGGTGAGGTGAAAGAAATAATTAAATAATAAGAATCTAAATACATAACTATTTGTAATTATTTTTCATTGCTTAACAATAGGCTGTAACAGCTGATGAACAACAAGCCGTTTTAAGTAAATTAAAATTACAGGTTTACTAAAAAAAAAACTAACTTTCTATATACCAAACAAATAACACTTCTAAACTGTAAAAAAACAACCTTATGACACACACCTATACAATATCGGGAATGACTTGCGATGGATGTCGTACAAAAGTAGAAAAAACATTAAATGCAGTGGAGGGAATAAAAGCAAATGTTACTTTAGATCCCCCATTGGCAACCATTATAATGGAAAAACATATTGCGACCGAGCAACTGCAGCAAGCATTGACTGCCGTTGGAAAGTACACCATTGAAATGACCCACAACACTCATTCGCAAGAAAAAACAGCCGAGAAATCATGCTGTGGTACTGCTAGCGATCAGGATCATAAAAAGTTGGCTGTGCCTCATAATGATGCGGGCGGGCAATACTCTTGCCCGATGCATTGTGAAGGAGATAAAATGTATGATAAACCGGGAGATTGTCCTGTATGCGGAATGCATTTGGTACAAGAACCAGCTGCGGTTCAGGCACTGCAATACACATGCCCGATGCATCCGGAAATTATAACCAATGCGCCAGGTTCATGTCCTATTTGCGGGATGGATCTAGTACCAATGGAACCAAGCGAAAGCGAAGAACAAAGGATTTATAAGGGTTTGGTTAAGAAAATGAAAATAGCGGTTGTATTTACAGTTCCTATTTTCGCCATTGCCATGATAGAAATGGCACACAACAATCCTTTACTCGGGCTAATGGATGCGGCTAAATGGAATTGGGTACAGCTTATTTTATCACTTCCTGTTGTCTTTTATGCCTGTTGGGTATTTTTTGTACGAGCATGGAAATCAATAATTACATGGAATTTAAATATGTTTACCCTTATCGGAATTGGTACAGGAGTGGCATTTTTATTTAGTTTAGTTGGAATGTTTTTTCCAGACATTTTTCCAAGTGAATTTAAGACCCAGCACGGGACAGTACTATTATACTTCGAGGCCACAACAGTTATTCTAACTTTGGTTTTGTTAGGACAATTGCTTGAGGCCAGGGCGCACAGTCAAACCAGTGGCGCTATAAAAGAATTGTTAAAATTGGCTCCTACCGAAGCTACTTTGGTAATTGATGGCGTTGATAAAGTAATCTCAATCCATGATATCAAAAAAGGTGATTTATTACGGGTAAAACCCGGAGATAAAATTCCTGTGGATGGAAAAATAACCGATGGTGAAAGTACAATAGACGAATCGATGATTACCGGCGAACCTATTCCTGTAGATAAAAAAATAGGCGATATGGTATCTTCAGGAACTATAAACGGAAACAAATCATTTATCATGATTGCCGAAAAAGTTGGTTCGGAAACCTTGCTTTCGCAAATTATACAAATGGTTAATAATGCAAGCCGTTCCAGAGCACCAATTCAGAAATTAGCCGATAGTATTGCTAAATATTTTGTACCAATTGTTGTTGTAATTTCCATTCTTACCTTTTTTATTTGGGCGAAATTTGGTCCCGAACCGGCATTGGTCTATGGTTTTATAAATGCCATTGCGGTACTAATTATTGCCTGTCCCTGTGCTTTAGGACTGGCAACCCCTATGTCTGTAATGGTAGGAGTTGGAAAAGGCGCTCAATCGGGAATTCTGATAAAAAATGCCGAAGCTTTAGAAAAAATGGATAAGGTAAATGTTCTGATTACTGATAAAACAGGAACAATTACAGAAGGGAAACCTTCGGTAGAAAAAATTGTTGCATTTCAATATTCAGAAGATGAACTGTTGCAATACATTGCGTCTTTAAATCAGTATAGCGAACATCCTTTAGCACAAGCAGTAGTAAAATTTGCAAAAGCTAAGAATGTCTCTTTAACGAAAGTCGATAATTTTGAAAATATTGCAGGAAAAGGAGTTATTGGAACTGCTATTGATAAAAAGATCGCATTAGGGAATAAAAAATTAATGGAGCAAGTAGGCGCAGCTATTTCTGCCACAATTGAAGAGAAAATTATTGCCGAACAAAAATTAGGAAAAACAGTTTCTTATATCGCTGTGGATAATAACGTAGTGGGATTTGTAACGATAACCGATGCTATAAAAGAAACCAGTGCTGCTGCTATAAAAGAATTAATGAGTCAAGGAGTTGAAGTAATTATGCTTACGGGAGATAATGTAAATACTGCCAAAGCTGTTGCTGACGAGTTGCATTTAACCTCTTTCCAAGCAGGTTGTTTACCGGAAGACAAATTAAAAGTAATAGAAAAATTACAAGCTGAAGGAAAAGTTGTTGCTATGGCAGGAGATGGTATAAACGATGCGCCAGCTTTGGCACAATCGGACATTGGCATTGCGATGGGAACAGGAACAGATGTTGCGATAGAAAGTGCCAAGATTACTTTGGTAAAAGGAGATTTGCAAGGAATTGTAAAAGCAAAAAATCTGAGCCACGCTGTAATGAGCAACATCAAGCAAAACCTGTTCTTTGCTTTTATATATAATGTCTTAGGTGTACCAGTTGCTGCGGGAGTTTTATATCCGTTTTTCGGAATATTACTTTCTCCTATGATTGCTGCCCTGGCAATGAGTTTTAGCTCGGTATCTGTTATTGTCAATGCATTGCGATTGAGAAACTTAAAACTCTAAAGAAAAATAATTTATTATAAAAACAAATGACCAATCTAGGACAAATTATTCTGCAGTATAAAAACGATAACGAAAGTGTCTACAATAACTGGTTTATAGATAACAACCAACGGTTAAAGGCATTTCGGACTATAAGACGCGGTGTTTTACAAGTCATTGAGGATATTAAAAAGAAAACCTTTCCTAATGATTTTAAAGAAAGCAGCTTAGAATTTGTTCTGAGTTGCATTGCTGAACAAAAACAAGTCTTTGCAGGGGTTTCCCATCCGTTTTATTGGAAACCCAAATTACGCATTCCTGATATCTATGAAAATCAAAACAATAAATTGGCTTTCGGTCAATTCCTTGAAAATTGTATCAATGCCAAGTCTGAAGAGCAGGTTGTAAAAGAAATCATAAAACTCGATGAATTAAAAATTAAAGGATTAGGGCCTGCGGTTGCCAGTATTTTGTATTTCATACACCCAACCTGGTTCCCGCCATTCAACACTGCTATTCTCAATGGTTTTAATTTTCTTTTTAAAGACAAAAAAAAATTGGGAAGCTGGACAGAATATCTTAAAATAAGAGAAACTTTGATGGAAACTAACACTTTGCATAAATCTCAGCTGTCAAATGATTTGGGTGCCATTGCAGGATTGTGTTTTGAAATTGGAACTCAGAAAATGCTAATCGGTAACGATGAATATTTAAGCGAGGCAGAACGTTCAAAATTCGAAAAAAACGTATACAAGCGTCAAAAAGAAATACTCGAAGAAAAACTTGAGGAAAATCTGCATAGTGAGATGCAATACCATCTGCTAAAAATAGGTATTTCTCTAGGTTTCGATGTTACCCCGGCAAGCAATGATAAAAACAAATCATTTAATGGACAAAATTTCTCATTTATTTCACTGGTAAAATTCCCTGAGTTGCCTACTGACAAGGACACTCAAAATACCATCAAGCTTATTGATGTGCTCTGGTTCGAAAAAGGCACAAACAAAATTATAGGTGCCTTTGAAGTAGAAAAGAGCACTAGTATCTACTCCGGCATACTGCGCTTGTCTGACCTCTACTTTAGTATTTCAAGCGGACAGGAAGTTTTTTATATTATTATTCCCAATAACAGGGAAAAGGATGTAGTGCTTCAGCTAAATAGGCCCGTTATAAAAAACTCGAAAATGAATATACAATATATCCTGTTTTCTGAATTAAGAGCTAATTGTGATGCTATCTGTAACTTTGGAACCGACCATTCGGTAATGGAAAAAATATCAAAATCAATTTAAAATTAAAAAACTATGAAAAAAATAATTCTATTAAGCTTCATTATAATACAATCGTTATCAATTTCGGCACAGGAAAAAGTTCAAATTAAGCTTACTTCTGCAAGCCCTTCAGCAACATTTCAACAAGAAATTGGAAGCTCAACAATTAAAATGGCCTATAGCAGACCCCTGGCAAGAGAACGAAAAATATTTGGTGAATTGGTGCCCTTTGGTAAACTATGGCGAACAGGTGCCAGTGACTGCACGACCATCAGTACTAATGAGGACATCACCTTTGGAGAAAATATTTTAAAAACAGGAACCTATTCTATATTTTCAATTCCTTCTGAAAATGAGTGGACTATCATCATAAATAGTGATATTACTTTACATGGAGAAACTGGCTATGATGAGAAAAAAGATGTTATGCGTTTTACCGTACCCACAGAAAAAACGACTAATTTTTACGAAACTTTTACTATCGAATTAAACGATATCAATAGTAAAGGGGAAGGTTTCCTTAAAATAGAATGGGAAAATACCATGGTTAAAATACCAATGAAAAGCAAAGCTGACAAAGAAATTTTAGCCCTAATTGACCAATATATCATCAAAGAGAAAAGCCACGATGCCAATTTATTATTTCAGGCTGCAAATTATTATTCCTCTACCAACCGAGATAGTAATCAGGCCATAGCCTGGCTACTTGAAGCTGAAAAATTAGATCCGGAAAATTTTTATTATCCCAGCTTGAGACAAAAACTATCGGCAGGACAGAAAGATTATCCCAACGCTATTGCAGCTGCAAAAAAAGCGCTGGTCATTGCAGAGCAGAAAAAAATGAAAAGTGCAGAAAAATTAAAAAAACAAATTATCGAGTGGGAATTATTACTTAAAAGCAAATAAATATTAAACTCTTACAGTATCACATTGAAAAATACAATCACGGAAAAAATCCCGGCCATTTAAGGTAATGCTGTGTTAAAGTAACATTAGACTTGTGGTTTGGGAAATCGATTAATATAAATAACTTTTAAAGCTAAAAATATGAAAATGGAACACGTAACACAGCAGCATTCAAAAGAGATAGACTCCAAAATGTACAAAAAATTAGCCATTATGATAGTATTATCATTTATTTCTATGTACATACTAATGTATTCGATGGTCGATATTTTTGCTAATGTCATTCCCAATGTAAACCAATTTTACATGGCAGGACTAATGACTATGCCAATGCTGATTATTGAGATTACAGTAATGGATAGTATGTACATGAATAAAAAATGGAACATAGTATTGCTTACCACAGGCAGCCTTGCCGCAATCATTTTTTTTTCCTGCATAAGAGAGCAAGCAGCTGTTGGAGATAAACAATTTTTAAAATCGATGATACCACATCATGCAGCAGCAATACTAATGGCTAAAGAGGCTTCCCTTCACGATCCGGAAATAAGTCAACTTGCCCAAGACATTATAAAAGCACAACAAACTGAAATTGCTCAAATGAAAGCAAAGTTGAAAGAGATGAAAAAAAAATAATAGAACACTATTCTTTAAAAAAGCAATATGAAAAATATACTGACAATACTCGTATTTATTATGCTTCCTGTCCTAATTCAGGCGCAGGATATGAAAATGGCAATAGATAAAAAGCCTGTCAAAGAAGAGTCGAATCCCACTACCTATACTTGTCCCATGCATCCCGATATCCATGAATCCAAACCGGGAAAATGCCCAAAGTGCGGCATGGCATTAGTGAAAGAAAAGTCTAAAACCACTAAGCCGAAGGCAGGTGCAAAACCTAAAGCTGCAACTCCTGTTAAAGAGGAAATGCCTAAAAAGGCTAAATCTTCCTCTGCGGATAACATCGATATGCACCAGGCGCATGATATGACAAACATGGAAAAGAAAACAGTAGATCCCCCAGTAAAAAAAATGATGGTAAATGATGAGCCACCTAAAGTTGTAAGGTACGATTTATATGTTCGCGATACGGTGGTAAATTTTTCAGGGAAATCAAAAAGAGCAATAGCGGTAAATGGCCAGATACCAATGCCTACATTAACCTTTACAGAAGGTGATACCGCAGAAATTTATGTCCATAATGAACTTGACGAAGAAACCTCATTACACTGGCATGGTTTGTTTCTACCCAATAAAGAAGATGGAGTGCCTAACCTTACCCAAATGCCTATAAAAGCGCACAGTACCTACAAATATTCTTTTCCCATCAGGCAGCATGGGACCCATTGGTATCATAGCCACTCGGGATTGCAGGAACAAATAGGAATGTATGGATCTTTTGTGATGAACAAACGAAACTCCGATCCGAATTTTCGCCAGGGAATAGACAATCTTCCCACAATTCCGATTGTGCTGAGCGAATGGACCGATATCAACCCGGAGAACGTTCATAGAATGCTCCATAATGCCTCGGATTGGTTTGCGATAAAAAAAGGCACGACCCAAAGTTATGGCGAAGCTATAAAACAAGGCTATTTAAAAACCAAGGTCCGCAATGAGTGGAAGCGTATGAACGCTATGGATGTAAGCGATGTCTATTATGAGAAATTTTTAATTAATGGGAAAAACGAAAGCCAGCTTTCGCAGTTCAAAACCGGTGATAAGGTAAGATTACGCGTCTCTAATGGCGGTGCATCCAGTAATTTTTGGCTTACGTATGCCGGAGGCAAAATTACAGTAGTGGCCAGTGATGGCAATGATGTTGAGCCGGTTGAGGTAGATCGTTTGCTTATCGCAGTTTCCGAAACTTATGACCTTGTTTTAACCATTCCGGCGGAAAACACCTCTTATGAGTTTTTAGCCACACCGGAAGACCGGACAAAATCAGCATCACTATACATTGGAAATGGCATCAGACAGCTCACCTCCCCTTTACCCAAACTGAAATACTTTGAAGGGATGCAAATGATGAACGATATGATGAAAATGAATGGAGACCTAAATGATATGGGGATGAAGATGTCGCTGAATCAGATGGATATGAACTCGGTAATGTATCCTGAAATTACAGGCCCACAAACAAAAGGAAGTAATGATATGCCAATGGATATGGACAAAGAAGAAACCAAATTGGATGCCCCTGATAAAATGCATGACATGCACAATATGGAAAATAAGTACAATGCCAATGCCCTTGCCGATATTGTGACATTAAATTATGCGATGCTAAAATCTCCTACAAGCACGGCATTGTCAAAAGATGCGCCCGTAAGGGAACTCAAATTCGAGCTTACGGGAAATATGAACCGCTATGTGTGGAGCCTGGATAACAAAGTTGTTTCCGAAGCTGATAAAATCCTGATCAAGAAGGGAGAAATTTTACGTATTATTCTGCATAATAATTCAATGATGCGGCATCCAATGCATTTGCATGGACATGATTTCAGGGTAATCAATGGGCAAGGTGATTTTGCGCCATTGAAAAACATCATCGACATCATGCCAATGGAAACAGATATTATTGAATTCGCCGCAAGCGAAGATGGTGGCGACTGGTTTTTCCACTGTCACATTCTCTACCATATGATGGCTGGTATGGGCAGAATTTTTTCTTATGAAGATTCACCTCCAAATCCAGAAATACCAGACCCTAAACTGGCTCAGCGAAAATTGTTTGCTGATGATAGAGAATTCCATTTCATGGCTGAAAACGATTTTGCTACTAATGGAAACGATGGCGAAGCAATGTATCAGGGGACACGCTGGAGTATAGGGACCGAATGGAGATTAGGCTACAATGATATGCATGGCTATGAAACTGAAACACATATTGGACGCTATATTGGAAAAATGCAATGGCTAATGCCATTTATAGGATTTGACTGGAGATATAGAAAAATGGGAGAAGATGAACAGGAAAGAAATCTCTTTGGACAAAAAAATACTAAAGATAAACGTGCAGTGGCGAGTCTAGGGGTCAACTATACCCTTCCTATGTTAATAGTAGCACAAGCCGAAGTTTTCACGGATGGTAAAGTCAGATTACAGTTTGAACGCAAGGACATCCCGGTCTCTAAGAGGCTTAGAATGAATTTGATGTGGAATACAGACAAGGAATATATGGCCGGTCTACGCTATATAATAACCCGATGGGGTTCCCTTTCCTCTCATTACGATAGCGATATGGGCTTTGGTGCCGGATTTATTCTCAATTACTAAATTTTGGCTGGCCGTTAAAATTTTTAATTCAGGTGCAGCCTTACAATGATATGACAGTCCGCTGTCCAGCCATTATGGGGTGTGGCAGTTACTATTAGCATGAGGGTTCATCTAGTTCTTAAAATTTTGAAAATCCAAATGGAAATTTTGTAACTAAAAAGTCTAATATACTTGTACATTGTCATAAAAAATTACAATAATATTAACTTATAAATAACAATTATGAAAAAATATGCAATAATCGCATTTGTCATCCTTTTTTCATTGGCAGGATGCAAAAAAGAAACAGCTACCCAAACAACTAAAACTGAAATGCCGGCATCCGATTCTAACGACACTTCAGTTGAAAGTGCAAGTGCAGGCGTAGCAAATAACACAATAATGGAGGCAATGAAGAGCATGATGGACAGGATGCACCAGATGCAAAAAAAAGGAAATATAGATTACGACTTGGCCATGAACATGAAAGAGCATCATAAAGGAGCTATCGATATGGCAACTGCAGAGCTCAATTCTGGAACTGATGAAAAGCTAAAAGCGATGGCCGGCAAAATGAAAGAGGCCCAGCAAAAGGAAATAACGAGTCTTGACAAAATGATTTCAAAATTCAATGGCCAGACAAGTAATTACGACCCTTCGAAAACCGATAACGGATTAGGCAAGGCTATTATGGACAACATGCAGGAAATGATGCGACTACCAGAAGCTACAGGTACAGTGGATAAGGATTTTGCAACAATGATGATCAAGCATCATAAGGATGGGATAAAGATGGGTGAACACATTCTTCAGTATTCAAAAAGCGCAGAGTTTAAAACGATGACAATGAAAATGATAGCTGACCAGAAAAAGGAAATAGAAGACCTGGAAAAATGGCTGTCAGCAAATCAATAATTTTAAGATCAGAATATTATGTCACACCAAGTATACCAACAGTGTATCGAGGAATGCCTCGATTGTGCCATAGCTTGCGACCACTGTGCAACAGAATGTTTAAAAGAAAAGGATGTAAACCATTTAGCGAAATGCATCCAAACTGATTTAGAATGTGCAGCATTTTGCCGTGCAGCCGCCTCTATTATGAGCCTGGGAAGTATCCGAAGTGCAGAACTATGCAGACTGTGTGCCGATGCATGCAATCAATGTGCTAATGAGTGCGATAAACATGCAGAGATGGGTATGGAACATTGCCGTAAATGCGCTGTAGCGTGCAGAAAATGCGCTGAAGCTTGTTTGGCAATGATGAATTAATTTAAATATATAATATTATGAAAAAGACTATTGTACTGCTGGCAATGACCATTGTTGGGCTTTGTTCATGCTCCAATGATGACGATAACAAGGCGATCCAGCTGCAGTCTCATGACAGCAATAAAATGATGCAAAAAATGCACACCATGATGACAGAAATGGATGGCATGACAATGAAAGACGATCCGGATATCGATTTTGCCACGATGATGATCATGCACCATCAGGGAGCAATTGATATGGCAAACCTTGAGCTGCAGGAAGGCACCAATACAGAAATGAAAGCCAAAGCAAAAACTATTATTGATGCGCAGCAAAAGGAGATACAGCAGCTGCAATCCATTCTTTCAGGTCTGATATTAGATAACACCGATGCAAATTTTTCCACCGAGTTGATGATGTCGATGAAAAAGATGGGTACTGATGCCGATACCCAATTAATTACAGGGGATATTGACAACGATTTTGCTACAATGATGATAGTTCATCATCAGGCTGCTCTGGATAATGCTTCGGCATACATACATCACGGTAGCAATGTGGAATTAAACACAATGGCAAAAATGATGGTTGACCTCCAAACAAAGGAAATCATCGAGTTGGCTCAGTGGCTCATTGAAAATCGCAGATAAGCAAAAAGAACTTACTTTTCAGAATATCTTTGAGGGATAAAACCTGTGTATCTTTGGTGAATTTTCGAATTAGCATTATATTAATACTTTAGGTCATAAAGAAGTAAAAATAGCAGAAATTCATAATTATAAGTAAACTTCTGAAAGGCTAACTTACAAAAATCACATTTGCACGAAACAATGGACTCTATCAGTTTATTTATTGCATAGTATAATGCTTAGTAATTCTGAGCGCATTTAAAATTGCCAATAATGCAACCCCGACATCTGCAAAGACAGCTTCCCACATTGTTGCAAGACCGGCTGCTCCCAAAATCAGAACAATTCCCTTAACAACGAAAGCCAATGTAATATTTTGCCACACGATTTTTTGGGTCTGTTTGCCTATGTTAATTGCCATCGAAATTTTGCTTGGCCTGTCATCCTGGATCACTACATCGGCTGTTTCAATTGTGGCATCACTTCCCAAGCCTCCCATCGCTATTCAGACAGTACTCAAAGCCACAACCGGCGCATCATTGACCCCGTCACCGACAAAAGCAACTGTTTCATTCCTGTCCTTGATTTCGTTTTCCTTATTTACTTTGTCTTCCGGCAATAAATCTCCAAAAGCACTCGCAATCCCAAGCTTATCGGCTACAAATTGAACAACATTTGTTTTATCGCCGCTCAGCATTGTTGTCTTAACTCCAATGGATTTTAGTTTGTAAACAGTCAACTGCGCATCTTCTTTTATTGTATCGGCAATGGTTAGATAACCTGCAAAACCCCGCCAATCCAAATCGCATTTTCAAAAAAATTGCTGCCAAAGAGAATAATATTTATATAACGTAAATTATGGGACCGGAACTTTATTAGAATGCAACACTAAGACTCTCTTTTAGTATAGTTACATAAACCTTATTGGTTTTCAAGTAGTGGTATTCACCGTCAATCTGCGCATCAATGAATATTTTCTTTGGCACAACAATATTCATTGTATCACATTTTATCATTCTAGCTTTCTTAAAACTTTCTGTAGTTCCTTTAAGAATGCTGAAAGCAAGCTGCAGTTTTTCAAAAAAATTAATTTTTGGAACCATAAAAATATCCAGTTTTCCATCGGTAAGACTGGCCCTAGGAGTAAGGCTCATACCGTAGCCCATTTCATTGGAATTGGAAATGAACAGTAGCATTGGTTCGATCCACATGTTCTGCCCGTTGATATTCAAGAGAGTTTCTGCGGTACGGTATTCAAAGGCAGCAACAAAAGATGCCCATGCATAAGCCATCAGCTTTTTTCTTTTTGCCTTTTCATATTTTTTTATAATCATACCGTCAATGGCAATACCCATATTGCTGAAAAAATAATAATTATTGGCCTTTCCTGCATCAATTCGTATGGTCCTGCCTTTGGAAATAATGTCCATAGCCCTATCAATCTGCTTGGGAATCTTCAGGTGCGAAGCCAGTCCGTTGCCTGAACCCACCGGGATAATCCCCAGAATGATTTTAGATTTCACCAGACACGAGGCAACCTCATTTACTGTGCCGTCTCCGCCGCAGGCCACAATACAGTACGGGTCATTTTCCATAGCTGCGGTGGCCAGAGCCATGGCGTGCCCCTTATACTGAGTATATTCGACTACCACAACATAGCTGGGGAAAAAATTTCTGATCATCTGAGCATTTATATTATGGGTACCGCCGCCCGAAATTGGATTGACGATAAAATGAATATAGTGTGAAGCCATGATTTTAATGTAATAATTTATTGGTAAATAGATAATCCGCGGTCTGGTACCAGGCAATAGTTTCTTCCAGCATATTTGGGTCAATAGCTACTGGCGAAAGGCTGTTGTCTTTCTTATTCCATAAATAAGCAGACTGCTTTTTCTGGTCAGAGAGGATCATTACCCTGTTTTTCTTCATTAAGGTCAGTTTTCTGTAGGTACCCACAAGGGCACGCTGTTCATAATTGGAATTTAATATATCATTCCCAAAAAAATTGGAGTTGTAACTCCAATGCATAAGGGAAAAAAAAGTGGGAAAAAAATCAATCTGTGAGCACTGTTTCAGCACTTTTCGGTTTTGATCGTGAGGCATATTGACAATAAACGCCGGAATATGATAGTTGGCTATATCAATTTCATCCTTACCCGCACTGCTTGCACAATGGTCAGCGATCACTACAAAAACGGTGTTTTTGAACCATAGTTTCTCCTTGGCCTTTCGGAAAAATTCACCCAATGCATAATCGGTGTATTTCACCGCCCCGTTTCTCCCTGTTCCAGAAGGTATATCAATGGCATTATCAGGATAGGTATAGGGCCTGTGATTGGAAGTGGTCATGACAAAATTAAAAAAAAGCTCTTTTTTACTGTAATGCGAATCAGCCGTTGTAAGCATCTTGGCATAGATATCGCCATCACATATGCCCCATGCATTTTCAAAGGTTACTTCTTTGTCCTGAATGTTGTTTCTGACTGTTTTAATCTTATCACTCAGCACACTTCCCCGGCCACGGTCATAAATGGTAAAGCCGTTCCCTCCAAAAAAGGCATTCATATTATCAAAGTATCCGTCCCCTCCATAAAAGAAATCTGTAGCGTATTTCTTTTTTCTGAATACTGATCCAATAGTAAAAAGGTCACTGTTTTCCGGCCGTTTAACAATGCTCTGGCCCGGTGTTGGAGGGATACAGAGCGTAACAGCCTCCATTCCCCTTACCGTGCGCGTTCCAGTAGCGTACATATCACTGAAAAAAATACTTTGCTGGGCCAGACTGTCCAAAAAAGGTGTAATGTTTTCCTTATTGCCGAATTCTTTCATAAATCCTGCGCTAAAACTCTCTACCAGTATAAAAACAACATTCTTTCGCTGTTCTTGCAGCCCGCAACTGTCAATAATTTTACGGCGGACAGTGCGCAGGGTTTTTCCACCGGTATTTCCGCTTCCCTGAAGCCTGCTTCTTACCAGAGCAAATGCCTTATCGTCATCAATGGAGCTGTAAAATTGCTTAAATTCCATCTGGTTATTACGAAAGGCAGCAAAAAAAGAATAAATCCCTGACTTGGAAATCTCAGAATTATAGCGGTTGGCAGACCATTCAGCCATGTCATTGCGGACAAAACAGGTATATGTTACCGATATTGAAAGTACTAATAAAAACACAACAAGACGGGATAACGTTGAAGCAGTGACCAAAAGCGTATTTATGACGGCACCCCTTTTGAAGAAAATAAAAATAAAAAGTCCTGTGATCAAAAGCATGCTTCCAATTAATATGGGCAGCGGATAAGATTCCTGGATATTGGCCACTACCTCATGTGTATAAATCAGGTAATCCACGGCTATAAAATTGAATTTAGATTTGAACTCGTCCCAGAATATAATCTCTGCAAAAAAGGTAAGCACCAGAATGAATATAGAAAGTGCAGTAAAAAAAAGTATGATTGTCGTGTCAGCTAAACTTCCCACCCATCGGGAGGGCATAATCAGATAATAAAAAGATGCAGGCAGAATAATAAAACTTACCGTCCCCAAATCATAGAACAGTCCTGTAAGCAGTGTTTGAAGCAAGTCAGAGAATCCGATGGATACCTCTTGAAATTGAAGGAGAATAAAAACAATACGAAGCAACAGAGAACTGAGAATAAACCAAAGCGTAAAATGAAGCAACAGGTCAAACCTGCCTGCGGATTTGAAACTTGTAAACATAGATACTGAAATTTTCAACAAACTTCAGTATCAATTTAGAAGATATTTAGAAGATTAGAAATCCACGCGGAAAAAATGCTGTTTTTCTTCGAATCTGTAGGAGAACCTCCATCCATTAAGGGTAGCGATCCTGCTGATGATAGCCAGGCCTAGTCCGCTTCCCTGAGAGCTGGTGCTCGCTTTGGTAAAACGATTAAAAAGACGCACCTCATCCAGTGGTCCTGATCCACTTGAATTACTGAAGCACAATGAGTCTTCTTTGACTACTATATTGATTTCCCCCTCCCTATTATTATGCCTAATAGCATTGTTAAAGAGATTGTTGATTACAATTTCAAGCAAAACGCCATTGGCTGAAACATATAGGACTGCCTGGGAAGTATATCGTATCACCAGGTTTCTGGCCTGGGCCTGTTCTGTAAAAAAAGGCAGCTGGTGTTCCACAACAGCATTGACTGTCATACCTTGGGTTATATCGAACTGCCTGCTCTCAAGCCTTGAAAGAAGCAAAAGGTTCTTATTGATTTTACCGAGCCTGCAAGCCGCTACATTTATATTTTCCAGAATTTCAAACTGACCCTTGGTTATATCATCACGCTGCTGCAGTGTCTGAAGCATTCCCTTAAATATGGCAAGAGGGGTCTGGAGTTCGTGTGAAGCATTTTCAATAAATTCACTTTGACTTGCATAGATACTTGTATTTTTGTCCATCAGCCTGGAAATTGCCGCATTAAGCCTTTCGAATTCTTCTATATCCACATTGGGGAGTTCAGGCTTGATTACTTTATCAATTTCGAAACGCTCCATTTGCTGGAGTGTGGTGTAAAAGGGCTTCCATAAACGGATCGAGAGAAATCTGGTGATCAGAAATAAACCCGTCAGCAGCAAAAAGCCGATAATAGCAAAGAGACGGACTATTCCTATTATCAAAGCTTCATCTTTAATCAGATTGATCTTGGCTGAAAAAATATAATTTTTACCTTGGATACTTACAGGAGAATGCAACACCCTGTAGCGTTCGTATGTTTCGCTCAGGCAGTTGTAATAACTGTGGTAAAAAAAAATATCCCCGGCAAGCTGCTTATCGTTGTCCCTAATCTTAAGATCACGGTTAAATTCATTCCAGGCAGCAATTTTATCTGGCTTGAGCGCAGGGAGAGAAAGACTGACAAATTCTTTTTTGAGAATTAAAAGTTCGCGGTCTGCATTATTGACATACAGCAAAGTCCCGAAAAAGTAAAAAGCGATGCCCGCAATAATTAGCATTGTAATTGAAAATACCATATAGTATTTAAGGGTCTTGGCCAGCAGCTTTTTACTCATTTTTCATCGTCCATTTATAGCCCATCCCATACATGGTCTTGATGTAATCATCATAACCTGCATCAACAAGCTTCTTCTTTAGGTTTTTTATATGGGCATATACGAAATGATGGTTATCCAGCATATCTGCCATGTCGCCTGAAATATGCTCAGCGATCGTACTCTTGGAGAGTACCTTATTTTCATTGGCAACCAGATAAAGCAGCAAATCTATTTCCGTTTTGGTAATGTCTATAAAGATGTTTCCAACTTTAACTGTTCTGGCAAGCATGTCTATGGCGATTTCATTGTAAAGGACAATGTTATTGCCGTTAAACTGCTTTCTGCGTACCAGCGCTTTGATACGAACCATTAATTCTGCCAGTTCAAAAGGTTTGGTAAGATAGTCATCGGCTCCGCTGTTAAATCCTTCGATCTTATTTTCAAGTGTGATACCGTTAGCGGTAATAATAATCACGCCCTCATTTCTATTCTGTTCTCTGAGTGTCAAAAGAAGCTCTAACCCGTTGCCATCAGGAAGCCCCAGATCAAGCACAACACAATCGTACTGATAGTCCGCAATTTTTTCAAGTGCAGAGGCTACTTTGTCTACGCATTGGCACAAAATTCCATTGCCCGAGAGATAATCTTTGATGCTTTCGGACAAAAAGTGCTCATCCTCGACTAATAAAATTTTCATACTATCACTAAGCTGCTTTAAAAAATCCTACATTACAGCTCATTACCGCAAAGATAAGATATACTTGCAAATATTATTTGTATTTATCTACGTAAAAAATACCAATACCTTAAATATAGCATGTCCCGACATAAATAAGCGTACATATGCTATTGTAAGATATCAAACTAACATACTGTAAAACAGCACTATTGAAAAAGATAATAGTATGGCTTCTGAATACTGCACTATACGATATTGTAAAGCATGAAATATAAATTTTCCATAATTTTATTGGAAGGTTAAAAATAATTATTTACTTTTATTGCGTGAAAATACTAAGCTTTATACTAACTATCTATCTGCTAAGCCTCTCAGGGATTACCTGCGCTGATACCGAAGCGTATAGTGCTGTATTAAAAGCTGCCGAGATATCACAATCCCATCATAATGACAGTAATTCACACAAAGGAGAAAGAGACTTATGTTCCCCTTTTTGCAGCTGCGCCTGCTGTGGAATTCAGGTGGTCAATAATGTGAATACTGTTTCCTTTGATTTCCCCGTTACCATTCAGGAAATTTCTCCTAAGGTATCACAATACCAATCTACTTTAATATCAAGCTTCACTGGAAGCATTTGGCAGCCCCCTCAGATCAATTCATAATATTATAGCGACCCAGGCAGCTTCACAATTGTGTTGTATTGTCGTCTCATAATAGTATCAATTAATTATGCCAAAATGATAAAATCAAAAAAAAAGGCTGTACAGCCTAAAAAACCCTATGCTGTTCTGCGAACAATTATCACAGTTCTGATTTGCCTATTACTGCTATTGGGAGTCGGTGCAAGAATTTATCACTTTTTCACTGTACACCGTCCTTAGAAGAACAGGCAAATTGATCAGTATACTGTACTTAGATCGCAGTCACCTCCATTTCCATTTTTTTTAGCAGTGCCCCTCATTTGGCATGCCATCAATAATGCAGATCAAACAGGGAGAGATCATCAAAACCGCTTTTATACATTTAATTTACAATAAGATAATGTTAGATAAAATAATTCATTTTAGTATCAATAATAAGTTTATTATTGGATTATTCACCTTGGTACTTATAGCTGTAGGAAGCTATTCGCTTTACACGCTCCCTATCGACGCCTTACCGGACATAACCAACAATCAGGTGCAGATTATCACCAGCTCCCCTACACTTGCCACTCAGGAGGTAGAACAATTCATCACCTATCCTATAGAACAGTCTGTAAAATCAATTCCCAGGATGGTTGAACTTCGTTCAATCAGCCGTTTCGGACTGAGTGTCGTAACAGTGGTTTTTGAGGAAAACGTTGATATCTACTGGGCACGCGCCCAAATTGCCGAAAGAATAAAAGAAGCAGAAAACACAATACCAAAAGGCGTAGGAGTTCCCGAAATGGCTCCCCTTAGTACTGGGTTGGGAGAAATTTACCAATATGTGGTATTCCCCAAAAAAGGGTATGAAAACAAATTCAATGCTACGGAATTAAAAACAATTCAGGATTGGATTATCAAGCCCCAGCTTATCGGAACAAAAGGAGTTGCCGAGGTAAACACGCTGGGCGGTATACTTAAACAGTACGAAATAGCTGTTCAGCCGGATAAGCTCAAAAGCATGAATACCACCATAACGGAAATTTTCGATGCACTGGAGAACAACAACGAAAATACCGGCGGTGCTTATATCGATAAAAAGCCTTACGCCTACTTCATCAGAGGTATTGGTATGGTTAATAATATCGATGACATTAATAAAATCGTAGTCAAAAACCAAAATGGAATCCCTATCCTTATCCGCGATGTAGCAAAGGTGCAAATTGGGGCAGGAATCCGTTACGGAGCTGTTACCAAGGATGGCAAAGGCGAAGAGGTTTCAGGGATGGTAATGATGCTTAAGGGTGAAAACAGCGGTGAGATCGTAAAGATCGTAAAAGAAAAAATGGAACAGATCAAAAAATCACTCCCTGAAGGCGTAGAAATTGAGCCGTTCATGGACAGAACTGTTCTGGTTAATAAAGCCATTTCAACTGTTGAAAAAAATCTGATTGAAGGCGCCCTTATTGTAATATTCATTCTTGTGCTATTGCTTGGCAACTGGAGGGCCGGACTTGTAGTAGCTTCTGTTATTCCTCTGGCATTGTTATTTGCCATCACGATGATGAAACTATTTGGTGTTAGCGGTAACCTGATGAGCCTTGGAGCTATAGATTTTGGTCTTATTGTAGATGGTGCGGTTATCATCGTAGAAGCTATTATACATCGACTTCAGGTCAGCAATAAAGGCAAGCTCAATACAGCAGAAATGAACGAAGAAGTGTATCAGGCCTCTTCTAAAATCAGAAGCAGCGCCGCCTTTGGAGAAATCATAATTCTTATTGTTTATCTGCCAATTCTTGCCCTTGTAGGAATTGAGGGAAAAATGTTTGGACCAATGGCCCAAACCGTTTCTTTTGCGATATTGGGTGCTTTCATACTCTCACTGACCTATGTTCCGATGATGTCTGCCCTTGCTCTTAAAAAAGAAACCGGACATAAGAAAAACATCAGTGACAAAATAATCGATTCCATTTACCGCTTCTACAGCCCTTTGTTGGAAAAAGCCCTGAAAGTAAAAGCAGCCGTTATAGGCGTTGCGCTGGCTCTTTTTGTAGTTGCCCTGTTTGTTTTTAATTCACTGGGAGGTGAATTTATACCACAACTTGATGAAGGAGACATCGCAACACATCTTATTATAGCATCAGGAAGTTCACTTACACAGGAAATAGAAGCGACCACAAAGGCAGAAAAAATACTAAAGGCTAAATTTCCTGAAATCAAAATGATCGTTACCAAGATCGGTAGTGCCGAGATACCAACAGATCCTATGCCGATTGAAGCGGGTGATATGATCATTACCCTTAAAGATAAGAGTGAATGGACTTCTGCTGAAACCAAAGAGGAACTAATGGAAAAAATGGAAGAGGCCCTTGAGGAGATTCCAGGCGCTTCAACCGAGTTTTCGCAACCGATTCAAATGCGTTTCAATGAGCTGATGACCGGAGTAAGAAGCGATGTTGCCATTAAAATATTTGGTGAAGATATCGATATGCTGGTAAGCAAAGGTGAAGAAGTTGTACAGCTTATAAAAGGCGTGAAAGGTGTTGCAGATGCAAAAGCAGAACGTGTTGCAGGTCTGCCACAAATTACAATCCGTTATAATAAAGATAAATTAGCCCTTTATGGCTTAAAAATAGGCGACCTCAATAGGGTTGTTCGCATGGGATTCGCAGGTGAAGCTGCAGGTGTTGTCTATGAAGGCGAAAAGCGTTTTGACATGGTTGTGAGACTCGACAATGAAAGCCGCAAGGATATTGAAAACTTAAGAACGCTATTTATTACACTGCCTTCTGGAAGCCAGATTCCCTTAGAGCAGATTGCCGATGTAAATTATGAAGATGGTCCAATGCAGATCTCACGTGAAAACGGCAAGAGAAGAATTGTTGTCGGTTTTAATGTGCGCGGAGGTGATGTGGAAAGTATTGTAAAGGAAATTCAGGCCAAACTGGATACTAAATTAAAACTGCCGGACGGCTATTACACTACCTACGGAGGGTCTTTTGAGAACCTTATCGATGCAAGCAAGCGTCTTTCCATAGCAGTTCCGATCGCTCTGGGACTAATTTTAATTTTGCTTTACTTTACCTTCAATTCTATTAAGCAGTCCCTGCTAATTTTTACAGCCATTCCCTTATCGGCTATTGGTGGCATTTTTGCCCTATGGATCCGCGATATGCCCTTTAGTATATCTGCCGGTGTAGGATTTATAGCGCTATTCGGTGTAGCAGTACTTAACGGTATTGTACTTATAGGATATTTTAACCAATTAAAAGCAGAAGGAATGCAGGATATACATGATAGAATTAGAGAGGGAACCAAAGTCAGACTGCGTCCTGTGATTATGACAGCGGCAGTAGCGTCACTGGGATTCCTTCCAATGGCCATTAGCACCAATGCCGGGGCAGAAGTTCAGAAACCACTTGCGACTGTTGTTATTGGCGGACTTCTCACTGCAACATTGCTTACATTGATCGTACTGCCGATCCTTTATCTGTACTTTGAAAAAGGCATAGGTAAGATCAAAGGTCCTGGAAAAACTGCCCTTACTATTGCAGTTGTAGGTTTGTTTTCTATAGCAGCAAATGCACAGGGACCTGTACAGCCTATTACTTTAGGTACAGCCCTTGACCTGGGTTTGAAAAACAACAAAAGCATACAGGCGTCCCAGCTAGATACACAAGCACAATCGCAATTGCTGGGGTCCGCGTGGGATCTTCCAAAAACCGAGTTCCTGGGAACTTTTGGAAAAATTAACTCACAGGCAAACGACAAAAATATTACAATAACCCAAGGCATAAGCCCTTTTCAAATTGCTGCCCGCAAAAGATTGCTGACCGAATACAGCAAGGCAAGCCAGACAAGATTGGGCATCACCAAACAGGAAGTAAAATACAGCATTCGCCAATCCTGGAACACCATGCTGTATTTTCAAAAGCAAAACCGTATTCTTGAAAAGCAGAATGTGATTCTGCAGAAGTTCGTAAAATCCGCAGCTCTGAAATTCCAGACCGGGGAAACTAACTCGCTTGAAAAATCTATTGCCATTGCCAAGCAGCAGGAACTCGAGCAGCGTATAAAGGAAAACAGCACACAGCTGCAGGTTGAAATCTCCAATTTAAAAACGCTGATGAACCTTGACGGTGATTTTACAGTCTCCGATACCACTTTTGTTCCCATACCTTTTGCTATTTCGGCAGACACTACCCTTGTGAAACAAAATCCCGGACTTCAGCTTTCGGAGAATCAGGTAAGAGTCGCACAAGCCAATTATAAAGTTCAAAAGTCAGTATTGCTTCCCGATTTTTCAGCCGGATATTTCATACAATCCATTAGTGGAAGCCAGGACCCTTACAGCACTGCCATAGCAGACAATTCATTGCAGTTCCAAGGTTTCTCAGTGGGAGTTTCCCTACCTGTTTTTGCCGGAAGCGGCGCTGCCAAAGCAAAAGCAGCCAAAACTACCATAGAGGTAGAAAAAAAGAATTCGGAGTATCTTTATGCTCAGGTAAAAACTCAATTTGAACAATTAGCCAAACAATTGCAGACGTATCAGTCGCTGATTGACTTTTATCAGAATACTGCAATTGAAAATGCTAATTCAATAATTCGAAATGCAACAAAGGGATATCAAAACGGTGATATTTCCTATGTAGAATATGTTCAAAGTATTGAAACAGCCTCAACGATACAATTAAACTATAATGATGCTATCAGCAAATACAATCAGACAGTGATTGCAATTCAATATTTAATAAATCAATAATTTAAGTTATAATGAGAAAATCAAACATAATATATTCAATAGCAGCTGCTGTAGTAATTGCAATAATTCTTTATTTCATACTTGGCAAGGATGATGCGGAAATTCCAAAAGAAGCAGATAAAACCGAAGAAAAGCTGGCCGGAATCAAGGAAGTGGAACTCAATGAAGCTCAGTTTAAAGGTTCACAAATAGAGCTTGGTGGCTTTTCCCAGAAAAACTTAAGCGATGTTATCAACGCTAATGGTTATACAAAACTGCCTCCACAGAATCAGGCAGATGTATCAGTGTTTACTACAGGAATCGTCAAAAGCATTTCTGTTATCGAGGGCCAGCATGTGAATAAAGGACAAGTCGTTGCCACTATCGAAAGTCCTGAATTCTCTAAAATGCAGGAAGCTTACCTTACCTCCAAAAGCAATTTAGAGTACCTTAAACTTGAATTTGAAAGACAAAAAATTCTGAGCGCTGAGGAAGTTAACTCTAAAAAAGTATTCCAGCAGACAAAATCCAATTATGAAACTGAAAAGGCAAGATTCAATTCTCTTCAAAAGCAGCTATCAACGTTAAATATTAACCCAAATGGTCCTGCAACCTCCACTGTAGCCGTAAAGGCGCCTATTGCAGGATTTATAACTGAAATTAATATCAAATTGGGGAGCAACGTTGAAGCCGGAAAACCACTGCTTGGCATTGTAGATAATTCAAAATTGCATGTCGATCTGCTGGTTTACGAAAAAGACCTTCGCAAGGTAAAACCGGGCCAAGATGTACGGTTTATTTTGACCAATCAGGATAATACGGAAATTAAAGGAAAAATTTTCAGTGTGGGCAAATCATTTGAAAATGAGACCAAATCAGTTGCCGTGCACGCGGATATCATCAATGACAAGCAACAGTTAATTCCTGGAATGTATATCAATGCCCTTATCGACATCGGCATAAAATCTGTGAGCGCTCTTCCTGTGGAAGCTATAGTTAAAGCTGACGGCCGCGAATTTATATTTGTTCTGGAAGAGGGTCATAAAGAAGAAGAAGCCCACGATGAAAAGCAGGGGCACGCTCACGACGATGGAGACAAACACGAAGAGAATGAAGGCAAAACCTATCATTTCCAGCGTATTGAAGTAAAAACAGGAACCTCACAACTGGGATTCATACAAGCTACCCTTCTTCAGAAAATCGATGCCGGCTCCAAAATAGTGACCAAAGGCGCGTATTATATCCAAAGTCATTTATTAAAAAGTGAAGGCGGCGGAGGTCATGACCACTAATAAGATCATAAAGACCTTCATTATGAAAACCAAAATTATATTTATTATTTTGATACTAAGCGCATTAACAGCTTTATCCTGCAGGAACAATGACCGAAAAATTTCTGCCCACGATGACCAAAAACATGAGCATAAGGATTCAGACCTGCACACACTGGCTTATGAATGCCCAACGAATTGTGAAAAAGGAAAAGTATATAAAACGAAAGGGAAATGTCCGGTATGCCAAATGAAACTTATCAAAGTGAACCAGGAAAACCATCAGGGACATAAGCATGATCCAAAAAACCATCAAGGTCATGAGCATTAGGTTTTAGGGACCTAAAATTGATGAACCAGTGCTGGAATAAATCTAAGACACCAGGTACGGCATATAATGGCCTGGTTTTAAAGATTAAAAAAGCCATGTTTGGCAATAAATTCGTAATTTACATAGATATGGATATTAATACAGAGCTGTTTATACTTCTAAAACTGCTGGTTTCCTTAATTTTAGGATTCTTCATAGGCTTGGACAGGGAACGACACGGCCATGATGCCGGGGTACGGACATACGCAGCTGTATCTATAGGTGCAACACTGTTTACCTCCATTACAGTTCATCTCGCAGCAGACCCAGGTGCTGCATCAAGGGTAATAGCCAATATTATAACAGGAGTAGGTTTTCTTGGGGCAGGCATTATTTACCGAAACAATCACGGGGAATCTTCACATGGCCTTACAACTGCTGCTACAATCTGGTGCACATCGGCCGTCGGGGTAGCCGTTGGTCTGAACATGTATATAATTGCCGTGGCAAGTGCTGGTGCATTGTATTTTTTACTTTCCCTACATCACCAGAAATGGTATATCAGGTGGAAAAAAAAGATAAACTATGACCATTCAAGTCATAAGGAACTATAAATTATTGGGGATTAGTGATCTGGCTTTCCTAATAATTAATTTTATAAAAACCCTAAAAGCGACTACCATGCTAGTTAAAAACAACAAAAGTTCCATAGTGTTTTTCATTAAATCGATCTGGGTTGATATCGCAGCTATCATAACCTATGCTTTGGTAATCGGTACCCTTGACCATAATACCATATTGCGTGAAATTGCAATACCTCTTCCCATTACCAGTATAATGGGGACAATAGTAGGATTGCTTCTTGCTTTTCGTACCGCACAGTCCTATGACCGCTGGTGGGAGGCAAGAAAAGTGTGGGGAGAAATTGTCAATGATTCCAGAACATTAATCAGGCAGACCAAACAGTTCCTGCCTGATTCAGATTCTGAATTAAAAGAATTTGCCCAGAGACAGGTTATCTGGTGTTTTGCTCTATCGGAAAGCCTGAGAAAGATTCCATTCTCCAAGCGGGTCGGATCTTATCTTGAGCAGCACTATATAAAGGCAAATAATGTTCCCGCAGAGCTTTTGAACAGACATGCGGATCAGCTGGCACTTGTAACAAAAAAATTCGGACTAAATGACAATAAACAGGTGCAGATCGATACTACTATTGCCCGGCTGAACGACGCTATGGGAAAATGCGAAAGAATTAAAAACACCGTATTTCCAAAATCCTACAGCTTACTGATCCACTTTCTGATTTATCTTCTTACCTCTATCCTTCCCTTTGGACTTGAAGACAGTTTTCCGGCAATTGAAATTGTTTTGACCATTGTTATATCCTCTACGTTTATAGCAGTGGAAAAAACCGCCATCATTATGCAGGACCCTTTTGAGAACAGTCCCACCGATATACCCATGACTGCACTCTGCACTGTTATAGAAAACAACATAAAGGAAATTTGCAGCGATACAGTCATACCGGCGATTCAAACAGACTCTTACTATTACATTAACTAGTTATATAATAACCTTGCGGTATTTTCCAATACCGCCTTAAAAAACTACATTATGAGTGAAAACACCCAAAATACGGATACTCCAAATAGAACTCCTGTTGGAGATCTAGAAGAAAACAACAAAGTAACAACTGTCCAGCAAGAAGAGCAGCACTCGGACAGTGACGGACACGACCACGGGGCTGAAGATACTGATTCGGGATGGAAAAGTCACTGGCAGCTTCTGCTAGCCATAGTCATACTTGTGATCATGCTGGTGCTTGAATTTGGTTTTAAATTTGTACCGCCGTTTCCAGCTGACCTTATAATATTTACGGCAGCCTATCTCCTTGCCGGATACAATGTCTTATACATGGCTTACAGAAAGGCCATAAGATTTGACTTCTTTAATGAATTTTTCCTAATGAGCGTTGCCACAATTGGCGCCTTTGCCATTGGTTCCTACAGTGAAGGTGTTGCCGTGATGGCATTTTATTCAATAGGGGAATGGTTTCAGGACGCAGCTGTCAACCGTGCGAAAAGAAGCATTAAGGCACTTTTAGACATTAGACCCGATCAGGTCGCGGTGCAGAGGGACGGCGGCTTTGTAGTTGTAGACCCGAAAGAAGTAAAACCCGGTGAAATCATCCAAATAAAGCCTGGAGAGAAAGTAGCCTTGGATGGTGAACTGATTTCTGAAAAAGCGTCCTTCAATACAGCAGCCCTGACAGGAGAAAGCAAGCCCGATACAAAAAACAAGGGAGAACAGATTTATGCCGGAATGATTAATCTAAATACGGTTGCCGAAATAAAAGTAACTTCGCTTTTTCAGGACAGCAAGCTCAGTAAGATTCTTGAGATGGTTCAGGATGCCACCTCCCGTAAATCACAGACACAGCTCTTTATAAGCAGATTTGCAAAAATATACACCCCTATTGTTTTTGCCCTGGCTGTTGCAGTCTGCTTCGCTCCTTACTTCTTTGTAGACCCTTACGAGTTTAATGTATGGTTCTACAGGGCTTTGGTATTTCTTGTGATCAGCTGTCCTTGTGCCCTTGTGGTTTCAATCCCTCTGGGTTATTTTGGCGGAATAGGACTTGCCTCCCGAAATGGTATTTTATTTAAAGGATCGAATTTTCTTGATGTAATGACTGAAATCAATGTAGTGGTAATGGACAAAACCGGAACACTGACCGAAGGCATTTTTAAAGTACAGGAAATCAATTCAAAAGATATAGAAAAGGAGGAACTCCTTAAATATGCTGCGGCTATTGAAAGCCAGTCCACCCATCCGATCGGGCTTGCAGTGGTCGAACATGCAGGTAAGGACAGTATTAAGAGCATTGCAATTTCCAATGTAGAGGAAATTTCCGGACATGGTCTTAAAGGAATTATCGACGGAAAAGAAGTTCTTGCAGGAAATACCAAGCTGATGAAAAAATTCAACATCGAATATCCAGCTGAAGTTGATACTATAGTATATACTATTGTAGTTCTTGCTATTGACAAACAATATAAGGGACACATTACAATTGCTGATAAAATAAAAGAGGATGCGCCAAAAGCGATCAAAGATCTGCATGATTTAAAAATAAAAACTGTGATGCTCTCGGGAGACAAGCAGACCGTTGTGGATGAAGTTTCCAAAAGTCTGGGAATCGACAACGCTTACGGGGATTTACTCCCGGAAGGAAAAGTGGAAAAAGTAACGGCACTGAAAAACGACGGTAAGAAAATTGCCTTTGTCGGCGACGGTGTCAATGATGCACCTGTCGTAGCGCTGGCAGATGCAGGTATCGCTATGGGAGGACTTGGCAGCGACGCTACAATTGAAACAGCGGATATCGTGATACAAAATGATCAGCCTTCTAAAATTGTTACAGCCATAAAAATTGGAAAACTGACAAAGAAAATCGTATGGCAGAATATAATCCTTGCAATGGTCGTGAAGGTAATAGTTCTGGCATTGGGAGCCGGAGGTGTGGCCACACTTTGGGAAGCGGTAATCGCTGATGTCGGGGTATCCCTTTTAGCTATCTTAAACGCTGTAAGGATCCAGAGATTAAAAATGTAACAATAGCACCGGCAGCACAAAACCAATATTTTGCATAATTAAAGTGCCGGAAAGTTATCATTATATCTATAGAAGTAGCATCTATATTATAGAACAAGGGAGCAATCGTCATTCGATCGCTCCCTTGTTTTTTTTTTGTATTTCATACTACAGCCGATAGAAAAATTCCAGATTTTATTGGCATAAAAAATGTATACCGGCTGCGACATCCTTTTCCAGTTGGAATATTGAAATATTTAAAGCTTTTCTATACTCGCTTTAATTCACATAAGATTGCTTATTTCATTTCAATTAAAAAGAGGATCATAGGTAAATAAAGACATACCCGGCAGGGCAGTTTCTCCCAGCTGATGAGTTAAACTGTTTGTTAAGCCGCTGCGTTTAGCTGCACAGCAGCTCGAAAAGATCCTGTGCTCCAGGTGATACCGGAGGATCAGCTGAAATGCTTTATTAGGCAGCATACCTCCTTATCAGGCTTTTGTGATTTGCGTTATGCCTTTTAGATCTAGGCCGAAGTTATTTTTGAATCAGTCCAGCAATTATGTTAATGCTAAGAGCCAAAATAATGGTATTAAAGAAGAAAGAAAGCAGTCCATGCAGCAGCGCTATCCTTCGTATGTGCCGGGCTGTAATATTAACATCTGATACCTGAAAGGTAGTTCCAAGCACAAATGAAAAATAACAAAAATCCAGATAGTCAGGAGTATTTTCATCAGGAAAATCAAGACCTCCGTATACCTGTCTGCCTTCTTTCTGCTTCCCAACGGCATAGTATAGATGAGCATATTTAAAAGTAAAGGTGGTATGTACCAGCCACCACGCAAATATGGCTGAGAAGATTGTCAATAAAATATGGGTAGTGAGTTCTGCGCCTTTCATTTCTTCTGAAGTTTTGTAAAATAAAACTATGCCAATCATGCTGATCAGCGAGGCCAGTAAGATTAAAATCATAATTAGTGATCTTCCCGAATCCTGCTTTTCAGCTATTTTGTGAAGCTCTTTGGGATGACATGTAAAAATGGACATCCAGGATAAAAAAAGAAACATCCCTGAGAACGCCAGCCAGGAGGCCATCCAGTGAATAGAGGCTTTTTGAAGATCTCCCAAAATAAAAAAAGTGCCAATTCCAGTGCCTATTGCAATATACAGCCTTATGTGGCTGTCAATTTTGGTAATCCAGTTCTTTCTTAACTTCAAAACTTACTATTTTATAATTTATAATTTACGTTGAAATACTTTGCGTGATCGCTTTTTAAAGCCAAAAATTTCTACCACTGCATCATGTTAAATTTACTGACTTAAAAGAAACAGTACTATATCATACGGTTAATAGCTACATCTGATTCTGTTTATGACTATATTCTGTAAATCGTCATGATTAGAATTCAGATGTGGGCTTTTCAGATTTCGTCTGCCATAAAGCCAATACCCCTTATGGTTCGCAGTCTTTTATCATCGGCATTGATACGGAGTTTTTTTCGTATGTTACTCATAAAAACATCGATGATACTTGCGTCATATTCATAATCTATTCCCCAGACTTCCCGTATAATATCCACTCGTGAACAGACCTCTCCTTTATGCCGCACCAGGTAAGCCAGCAGAAGAAATTCTTTGCGGGTCAGCACCACCTCCCTGTCGGCTTTAAATACTTTGTAACTGCTCATTTTTATAATAATATCCGAGAGTCTATATTCACGTTCTGACTTGTTCTGTCCTTTTTTTTCATACACCATGATCCTTGATAGCAGCTCGGCTCGACCAAATGGCTTTTTTATGTAATCGTTAGCACCGCACTCCAACCCTATAATGGTATCTTCGAGGTAATCCTTAACTGTGAGAAAAATTATAGGAGTATGGATATCATACACTCTTATCGCCTGGCATACTTCCATGCCTGATGCTGATGGCAGTATCCAGCTTACCAGTATAAGGTCATAGTTTCGTGTTGTTGCCCGCAGGACTCCCTCCTGTCCATCTTCGGCAGTATGGACAAAGTGTCCCTCGTCCTCCAGCCCAAGGCGCAGGAAATCTACACTTTTTGGCTGGTCATCAATTATAAGAATATTCATTTTCAACTAGGTAATTAATGGTTAGAGATTTGATTACAATCCTAAATTGTAAGATTTATTTCGAAAGGCAGTCTCAATGCATATGCAATTAGTCTGCAGATCTAAAACTAAGCCCAGCCTTTTTAATTAGAAATTCATTTTAATTACTGATATAATACTTACAGACGCAATGCAGAAAATAAAATTTCCCCTGCCTTAGGTCAATATGGATTGCAGCATTTAAACCATACTGAAATTTGACAAATGCCTTCTGAGGCACCTGCGAAAAAATGAAAGGAAATTTTGGCTATGCTTGGGCGTAACCTATCTGGGGAGGCTGCCATATGCAACTAAGATAATGGGAAGGAAAGGATTCGTACAGCCTGGAAGTACCTGTCTTAAACTGAAAAGTAAAATAAAAAGAAAGTTGATTTACCTCAGTAAGAGCAACAGCTCCTTTACAGCTTGCACACTGGCAAAACGAGCAGCAAACAGCTTTGTGGTCATGATTATCGCTGCTTTTTTGAAGAGAAATACTATCCTTCTCAACAGTAGAGGGAAGCTCCATATCCCCACATGGAATCAACAGCAATGTCAGTAGACGTATTGCCAGTAAAATTACAAAAATGGATCTTTGACAGCTCATCAGTGTAAATCTACAAAAAAAACAGACAGATTGAAAAGTAAATATTATTTAATACCAATTTTTCCAGAGAGCATAGCGATTGAAAAAGTGTTTTTATTGATAATAAAACCGCTATAACAATAAAAAACGCCCCCTTATCAATAGACTAAGGGAGCGTTAAAACATCTTTGGGATTATTTGTTTTTTTTGTGGTGTTCACCTTCTAGATGGTGCTCTTTCTCTGTGTGATGCTCCTGCTCATCATGATGCTCAGGATGATTTTTTCCTGCTTCCCCTTCGTGGTGCTCAGGATGTGTATGATGCTCCTTATGCTTGTCGTGTTCAGGGTGGTCATGTCCCTCTTTTTCCTTTGTGCTCATAATAAATAATTTTTAATTAATAATCTTAATAACCTGTTTTGAGCAATCTTAATGATTGCTCAGCGATATGTTTATACTAAATTACTTTAATCACTCAGGTGAATTCTTAGGATTTACTTAAGATTAAATGAATAACAAAATATTAAGAATTTATACCTGATTAATTTTCAACCTTTGGTGGTTGTACAAGATTTCAGATTGTAGAAAAAATTCTGCCTGGAGAAAAATTAATATCTTTATTTAAGAGTCTCAAAATAAAGCATTTTGCTGATCTAACTGGATCGCTTTATATCTAAAATATATTTCAATAATTTATATATGAGAAGAAGTATCATTTCATTGCTTTTGCTAATATCTTTTACAGCCTTCGCCCAAGGATTCAAAGCAAGAGACAGCATTTTTACAGATTCGGTTAAAAATATACAATTCAATTATAAACAGCTTATAATTCCAGGTGTACTGGTAGGATATGGATTCTGGGGAATTGATAGCGGACAGATTAAAAGTTTTAATTTTCAGATTCGCAATAAAATTACAGAAAACATAGACAAAAAAGTAACCCTTGACGATTTTTCACGGTACGTTCCCGCTGTTTCAGTTTATGCGCTTAATGCATTTGGTGTGAAAGGAAAAAATAATATCAGAGACCGATCGGTGATTTTAGCCACTTCCACTATTTTTACTATAGGAAGTGTTATGGCATTAAAATCCATAACCAATATTGAACGTCCGGATGGAACCACTAATAATTCTTTTCCTTCTGGTCACGCCGCTATAGCTTTTGCAGGAGCTGAGTTCCTTTATCAGGAATATAAAGATCAATCCGTATGGTATGGAGTGGCTGGCTATGCCATTGCTACAGGAACAGGATTATTTAGAATGTACAACAACAGGCACTGGCTTACCGATGTAGCAGCTGGAACCGGAATTGGAATATTAAGTACCAAAGCAGCATATTGGCTCAATCCCTATATGACCAGAAAAATATTTGGAAACAAAGAAGGCGATCCTACTTCTTTTCTGGTCCCATCGTACGACGGAAGACAGTTTAGAATCACATTTGTAAAATCATTTTAACATATACCAATACGAATTTATACCTGATAAAATTAGTAGCACTATGGATGCGGATAGCTGTTATTTCTCTGGAAGTTTAAAATTTCCGGATATATACCATTAAATAAATCACTGATTATGAATGCACCTTTTCTGACCTACGCTTGTAAATAAACCCTTTAAATATAGTATTCATTTAAAATTGAGCTGATCTTCTGTGCAATACTATTTGCAGGAATAGCTCAGTACCTGAATTCCATCGCAATTGTAAATGCAGAACCATAACAAAAATCACTTTCATGTAATGGAAATGATACATATCTGATGTAGAAAATAGGGCCTTACATAGAGGCCTATTGCATAAAACTGTTTGCTGGATCAATAATTTTGCCACGTGATCTAATTTTAAAGTATATCTGTAACGTTTTGCACTAAAAAACAAAATAAAAAATTAAGAAGTATTTAAAAAAATATTTAGATTTGTCTAAAAATAAAATCATGTATCATTTAAATATTTTTTTAAGACTACCTTTCTTGCTGCTGCTCTATTGTTTTACACTATTGTCATGTGATACAAGTTATGTTGAAATACCAGCCGATAATGAACTACTGGACGGTCCGGTTGACGGTTTGTCGAATTCTGAATCTGCACAATTCCTAAGAGGTGATGCAGCAGTAAATGAAGTTTTTACCAGAGAAACAGGTCTGGGACCAACATTTGTTGGGACGAGCTGCATCAATTGCCACGTGGGAGACGGAAAAGGGCATTTATTTACAACACTTACCCGTTTTGGACAAATTGATCAGGCAGGAAATCAATTTTTAAATCAAGGAGGCCCACAACTTCAAAACAGAGCTTTACCAGGTTACTTGCCCGAACAAATCCCAGCCGGGGCAACATTCTCTAAATTTACACCGCCAGCATTTACAGGCCTGGGCTTTTTACAATATGTTTCCGATGCTGATCTAATCCAAATGGCCGATCCCGACGATAGTAATGGTGATGGTATCTCAGGTACTGTAAACTGGATTATTATTCCTGGTTATTCAATTCCAACTTCCAATGCAGTATCCCAAAACAGCAAACATATTGGACGATATGGCAAAAAAGCATCTGCTTTTGATTTATTGCATCAAACCGTTAATGCCTACAATCAGGATATCGGAATTACATCTGTATTTAATCCAATTGATCATTATTCTAATTTAGAAATTAACCCTGAAATCTCAACTGCTAAAGTCAATGATGTTATTTTTTACTTAAGCACCTTAAAAGCTCCAATTCAACGAAATCAAAATGATGCCGATGTTATTCGCGGTAAAAATATATTTACTCAAATTAATTGTGTGGCTTGTCATAAAAGTAACCTTACAACAAGTTATTCTCCCATAAATGCACTTTCTTATAAAACTTTTGCCCCATATACTGATTTGCTTCTACATGATATGGGAAGTGCATTAGATGATGGCTATACCGAGGGAAGTGCCAAAACCTATGAATGGAGAACTGCTGCGCTTTGGGGGATAGGTCTTTCAGAAAATTCACAAGGAGGAACCTTATTTTTGATGCATGACGGTCGTGCAAAAACTATTGAACAAGCCATAACATTACATGGCGGCGAGGCCCAACAAAGCAGAAATGCATTTGAAAAACTTTCTAAAGAAGATAAAGAAGCTTTACTGAAATTTATAAAATCATTATAATAATGGATAGAAAACAATTTTTAAAAACATGTGGTTTTGGATGTTTGGCAGCAGTAGCCGGGGCTACTTTATTACAAAGCTGTACTTCTTCACAAATTCTTTCAAGGGAAATTAAAGACACGGATCTTTTAGTTCCTGTTTCTGATTTTATTTTAAAAAAAGGAACAGAAACAGCATTTAAAAAATACATAATCATCCAAAATGAAATATTAAAAGCGCCAATTTGTGTGTATCGCTTTAATGCAAATGATTATTGCGCCATGTTTATGTTATGTACCCATCAGGGCGCGGAATTACAGGTTTTTGGAGATAAGCTGCAGTGCCCGGCGCACGGAAGTGAATTCAGTAGCCGCGGAATTTTAGAAAACGGTCCCGCCAATGAAGACCTTAGAAGGTTTCCAGTGGCAATAGAAAACAACATGCTAAAAATATCTTTAAAATGAGATTAAAACTACTTTCATTTCTGGCGATCGCTTTTTTCTCTTATGCAAATTGCTGTGCACAAATTGACCCCACGCTGTTAAAAAGGCTGCCTAAAGATACTGTGCAAAACATCCTGAATATGGATGCTCTTTACAACAGACCAGCATTAAACATCAGCAAGACCCCAATATCCATAGGCGGTTACCTTGAAATGAACTGGCAAAAACTGACTACAGACGGAGTATCGGAAGGCCATCAATTTCAGGCGCGAAGGCTCTCCATATTCATGTCATCAGCTATTAGTAAAAGAGTGAAGTTTTTAAGCGAAATTGAATTTGAAGACGGAGGAAAAGAAATTGCAATTGAATTTGCATCGGTAGATATTGAATTTGACCCTTTGATTAACCTGAGGGCCGGAATAATTCTAAACCCAATAGGCTCTTTCAATCAAAATCATGACGGACCCAAATGGGAATTTACCGATCGTCCAATTTCTTCAACTCAAATGCTGCCCGCTACATTTAGCAATGCCGGTGCAGGGCTTTTTGGAAAAAAATATACAAAAAACTGGATGTTTGGGTATGAAGCTTATTTGTCGGGCAGTTTTGACAACTCTATAATTGAGAACACAGAAAATAAAACTTTTCTGCCCGCTGCGAAAAATAACCCTGAACGATTTGAAGAAATAAATAGCGGTGAACCTTTATTTACAGGAAAAATAGCCCTTAGAAATAACAAAATTGGTGAACTGGGAATTTCATATATGGGTGGGATATATAACAAATTTCAGGATGACGGAATTATAATTGACAAAAAAAGACACGTCGCCGTATTTGCTTTGGATTTTAACACTACGCTTCCAAAAATAAAAACCTTTATCACTACAGAATTTGCCTGGATTTATGTTGATGTTCCTGAAACCTATTCCCAGCAGTTCGGCAATAAACAAAAAGGAGGCTTCATAGATATTGTCCAGCCAATCCTGAGAAGATCAATTCTGGGATGGGAAAAAGCAACCCTAAATGTCGCCTGCAGATTGGAGTACGTGGACTGGAATGTTGGGAAATTCAAAGAGACAGGTACCAATATTGGGGAAGACCTATGGAGCATTATGCCTGCTATTAGTTTTAGGCCCAGTTCTCAAACAGTAATTCGTCTGAACTACCGTTATTTAAAACAAAGGGATATTTTTTCCAATCCTCCGTCTGTTACTGATGGCTTTAATTTAGGGATTTCAACCTATTTCTAATATTTTAAGTACTCCTGCATTTAGATAGCCTATACATTAAACGTGGCATGAAAATTGTCTTAGATTCAATCTTAACACTAAAATAATTCAATATGAATAACAGGCTAAACTGCTGGAAATGTGTGATAGTACTTACCGGCATAATGGGATTTCTTTCCTTTTTTTCACAATATTAAAACTTCATTATAGTTCAATAATTTTTAAAATTCTAAAAATTGACTTCAAATCATCCACAAGCCCCTTTCGAGAGATTGGGGCTAAATTTTACAGATGTATGATGTCTAATGACCAATCTGCTTAAAATAATTATTTGAAATCAATGAAGCTTCACACAAGAAATTATTAATAAGTTTAAATAATTGTCAAAATATATCTAAATTTGGGATGTGAAATTCTTTCTAACATTCTTATCAATAATTGTACTGATTCTTTCAACAGTACCCTGTTCCGCATTCTCTAAGCATTCAAAATGTGATACAGAGAAAAATTGCAAAAATGAGTCGCATAATTGTGGAAACAACTGCAACGGAAGCTGTTCTCCTTTTTATTCCTGTGGAAGCTGTACAGGTTTTACAATTACACATACTTCTATAATCAAAATTTCTGAAAAGCTTGAATTTATAACAAATGAGATACCTCAGCCTATCTTTTACAATAAGTTTGTTGATTCCTCATTCACTTGCAAAATTTGGCAGCCGCCTAAAATATCTTAATATTTTAAATAGTTCTAACTTCATGATTCTAGATAATGAATCTATTTATGTATTAATATTAAGAAATAATAAATGTTTAAATATATTATATTGACTTTGGCAATAGTAACTATTGGCACAGCGCATGCACAAAATACAGTTAAATTCCTCCTTAAAAATGCTGAAACAAGTGAGGCAATGCCCGGTGTAACTGCCAGTATTGGGCAAACTAATCTATCATCTGTTTCAAACGCGGAAGGACTGGTTATTTTTGAAAATCTGCAGCAAGGAGTTTATAATGTTTCATTTTCCATGGAAGGTTATAAATCGCAAATTGTACCGGTTACAGTACCCTTTAAAAATGAATTCTTAGAAATTTCATTAGAGAGCGAGGCTGAAGAGATGGATGAAATTATAGTCACTTCTACCAGGGGTACACGAACTATAAGCAATATTCCAACCCGCGTTGAACTTATTGCCGGAGAGGAACTTGAGGAAAAAGCCAATATGAAACCCGGGGATATCAGAATGATGCTTAATGAAAGTACCGGTATCCAAACCCAGCAGACCTCCGCAACTTCCGGAAACTCCTCTATCAGAATTCAGGGATTAGACGGAAGATATACACAAATATTAAAAGATGGTTTCCCTGTTTATTCCGGAGCTTCAAGTGGCCTGGGATTACTTCAGACACCTCCATTGGACTTAAAGCAGGTAGAGATAATCAAAGGATCCGCCTCTACACTTTATGGGGGTGGCGCAATTGCAGGTTTGGTTAACCTAATTTCCAAAACACCGACCGAGGAAAGAGAACTTCGATTTTTATTAAATGGAACTTCTGCCCTTGGTTTGAATGTCAATGGGTTTTATTCACAGCGATTTAGTAAAATTGGATTGACCGTTTTTGCCTCACATGATCGAAATGCACCTTATGATCCTGCCGATATCCAGCTTACGGCTATTCCAAAGTTTGAGCGCTTTAATTTCAACCCGAAATTATTTGTTTATTTTAATGAAAATACTAAGCTTAATTTTGGCATAAATACCGTTTTCGAAAATCGTATTGGCGGAAACATAGATTACATAAAAGACCAGAGCAATTTCCCAGACAGTTATTTTGAAAAAAATAAAACAAAGCGTATCAGCACTCAATTTACACTTACACATAGGTTAAGTGAAAAGGAATTACTGACATTCAAAAATAGTTTTAATAATTTTAGCCGTGTCATCACGATTCCTGATTATACTTTTGACGGTCTTCAGAATAGTACTTTTTCTGAAATTACCTATTCGTTTAATGGCGAAAAATCCGAATGGGCTGCGGGAGCCAATTTATATACTGATAAATTTACAGAAAATAGTACTACTGCTTTTCCTTTAAGAGATTATAATCAGATAACATATGGGGCTTTTGTTCAAAATACCTTAAAAGCGAAGGAATGGCTGGATATTGAAACCGGTCTTAGAGGTGATTATGTTATTGATTACGGGTTTTCACTATTGCCAAGAATTTCCGCTTTGTTTAAAATCACTCCTAAACTTACCTCAAGACTTGGCGGTGGATTGGGTTATAAAACACCGACTATATTTACCGAGGAAAGCGAGCGTATTCAGTACCAGAATGTATTGCCAATCAATAGTGATTTTAACAAACTTGAAAAAAGCTATGGCGTTAATTTTGATGTAAATTACAAAACTAATATTACTGAAGATATATCTTTGTCGATCAATCAGTTATTCTTTTATACCAATGTAGATAATCCCCTGATCCTAACTTCGCTTCCTGACAATATTTATCAGTTTGTAAATGTAGATGGTTATTTAGATACGAAGGGCACTGAAACAAATCTAAAATTAGGCTATAAAGATTTCAAGCTATTTCTAGGGTATACCTATACTGATGCATCGATAGATGACAATGGTATTAAATCTGAAAATCCTTTAACAGCCAAACATCGATTGAACAATGTTTTGATGTATGAAGTAGAAGATAAATGGAAAGCTGGTTTGGAGGCTTATTATTACAGTCCTCAAAAATTAAATGATGGGACAACTGGAAGAGAATACTGGATTTTTGGTTTTATGGTCGAAAAATTATGGGAGAATTTTTCTGTTTTTGCTAATTTTGAAAACTTTACCGACACCAGACAAACGAAATTTGGAAGTATTTATACCGGCCCAATTTCAAATCCTGTCTTTAAGGATATTTATGCCCCCCTTGATGGATTTGTAATAAATGCTGGTTTAAAAATTAAGCTATAGTGTTATGAAAAAAAGCACCTATAACATTAAAAAGATGGATTGCCCTAGTGAAGAGCAGCTTATCAGAATGAAGCTTAGCAGTATAAATCAAATAGAACGTCTGGATTTTGATATTCCAAACAGAAAATTAAGCATTTATCATTCAGATGACGCCAATAGTATCACTAGTGCTATTGACAGTCTTAATTTTGACAGCACTTTATTGACCTCTGAAGAAACACTGGATATTTTAACTCCAACAGATGATTCCGGGCAAAGAAAATTGTTATGGCAGGTTTTGATTATAAATCTCTCATTCTTTCTTATAGAAATTATCACCGGATTTATTTCCAATTCTATGGGATTAGTGGCCGATAGCCTGGATATGCTGGCTGATAGCATCGTTTATGGTTTGGCACTATTAGCAGTTGGAAGCACCGTGTCAAGGAAAGTGAGCGTTGCACAGATAAGTGGATACTTTCAAATTGTTTTGGCGATTTTAGGCCTTATTGAAGTGATTCGAAGATATCTACATCAGGAAAATATCCCAAATTTCCAAACCATGATCATAGTCTCCGTGTTTGCGCTGTTGGGTAATTCACTTTGCCTTTATTTACTCCAAAAATCAAAAAGCAAGGAGGCACATATGGAAGCAAGCATGATTTTTACTTCCAACGATGTTATCATTAATATCGGGGTAGTAATTGCCGGTATTTTGGTTCACTATACCAACTCCATGATACCTGACCTGTTAATTGGCATTTGTGTTTTTGCGATAGTAGGCAGAGGCGCTTTTAAAATATTAAAACTGAAATAATACTATTTGCCAGACGATATTAAGCTGTTTGCTGCTTTTATAAACTTAAATAGTTCCGCCTGGCTCCTGCCACAAAAGTTTCATAGGCCTTTAAACATTGATGTTTAAAGGCTTATCTATTTAATTATCTAAAAAAATAGTAAAAATCTTTTTATAATAAATTTTATATCGTAATATTGCAATATAAACATAAAGCAATGGGAGCTACAAAAACAGATCATTTTACAGACAATCAAAACCAGCTTGCGATTTTGGCTAAAGCATTAGGGCATCCTGCCCGAATTGCAATTATGGAATACCTGCTAAAAGTAGATACCTGTATCTGCGGAGATATAGTTAACGAACTACCGCTATCACAGCCTACAGTATCGCAGCATCTTAAGGAACTTAAAAATGCGGGTCTCATAAAAGGCAGCATTGATGGCAACTCTATTTGTTACTGTATTAATGAGCCTGGACTGGAAAAAATAAAAGGATTTTTTGAACACATTAGTGCTCATTTAGAAAAAAAGAGAAACGAGTGTTGCTAAATTAAGTACTATGGAAATCAGAAAACTATTGGATACAGATTGGCCGCAGGTTCAAGTAATTTACGAGAAAGGCATTAAAACCGGAAACGCTACTTTTCAGACAAGCGCCCCTTCATGGGAAGAATGGAATGAATCGCATCTCGCTTCCTGCAGGATTGTTGCCCAAAGTAATGACCAGATCATAGGCTGGGCAGCCCTTACACCTATTTCCTCACGGTGCGTTTATGCGGGCGTAGCAGAAGTAAGTGTTTATGTTGACCCGGAGCATTCCGGCAAAGGAATTGGTCTTGCGCTTTTAAATGAGCTTGTTCATTTAAGCGAAGCTGAAGGTATATGGACACTTCAGGCCGGTATATTTCCGGAAAACATTGCTAGCCTGCGTATTCATGAAAAAGCCGGATTCAGGATTTTAGGTGTCCGCGAAAAAATTGGGAAGCAAAATGGCCTTTGGAGAGACACCGTTCTTCTAGAAAGAAGAAGTGCACTGATCAAATAAATAGTATTAGAAGTGCATCAAAAGAGATTAATTTAATCATAGTTATTTCTTTCAAATAAAATTATAAACTTTAAAAACATACATTATGAAACTTTCACAAATTAAAGAGGTATTAAAAACCGTAGAGGCTGTAAATTTTGAATTGCCAAACGGAAATTTTGTTCCGGAATATTTCCATGTAACAGAAGTGGGCCTGATCACAAAAAACTTCATCGACTGTGGCGGAACAGTAAGAAAAGAAACAGTTGTAAATTTTCAGCTTTGGGATGCCAATGATTATGAGCATAGGCTAAAACCACAAAAACTGGTTCATATTATCGAACTTTCAGAAAAGGTTCTGGGTATTGAAGATCATGAAATTGAAGTTGAATATCAGGATACTACAATTGGTAAGTATGATCTTGATTTTAATGGCAAAAATTTTGTGTTATTAAATAAACAAACTGCCTGTCTGGCTCAGGACCAGTGCGGAATCCCTTCAGATAAATCGAAAGTAAAATTATCACAGCTCAATGGCGAAAGTACAAATTCATGTGCTCCCGGCTCAGGCTGTTGTTAATTTCAAAATAACTATTAAAAATTTACTATCATACCAGACAAAAACTATGTTATTTACTGAAATAAAAAACACCATTAGTTCATTTGATTTTAACCAGATTTCAGAGGAGCGTAAAACTATCCTGCAGCCATTAGTGGATTATATTCAAAATAAAGTTGACAGCAAACTGCCGATTCGGCTTAATATGATCTGTACACATAATTCCAGAAGAAGCCATTTGTCTCAGATTTGGGCGCAGACTGCTGCTACACATTTTAGTGTACAGAATGTTTCCTGTTATTCGGGAGGCACTGAAGCTACTGCCCTATTCCCAAAGGTGGCCGAAACCCTGCAAAATTCCGGGTTTAAAATAAAAACTATTTCAGAAGGGCAAAACCCTGTTTATTCCATAAAATTTGGGGCTAATGAACTTCCCGTTATCGGTTTTTCTAAAACTTATGATGATGATTTCAATCCTGAAAGTGAATTTGTCGCGATCATGACCTGCTCACAGGCAGATGGTGGCTGTCCTTTTATTGCCGGCGCCGAAAAACGTATTCCAATAACCTTTGAAGATCCAAAGGTATCAGACGGCACACCGCAGCAAAAAGAAATATATCTGGAGCGAAGCCTTCAAATTGGAACTGAAATGTTTTATGCATTCTCACAAATCAAACAATAAAAATGTCAGCAAATAACTGTGCGCCTGCCGAGGGACGCAAACAATTAGGTTTCCTTGATAGATTTTTAACCCTTTGGATTTTCCTTGCAATGGCCCTTGGGGTTGCGATAGGATATTTCATTCCTTCCAGCGGAAATTTTATCAACTCTTTTTCCAGCGGGACAACCAATATCCCTTTGGCAATTGGGCTGATTCTGATGATGTATCCGCCTTTGGCAAAAGTGAAATACGAACAGATGGGGCAGGTTTTTAGAAACACTAAAATTCTTGGTGCTTCCCTATTCCTGAACTGGATTGTCGGTCCAATTTTAATGTTTTTACTGGCCCTGCTTTTTTTAAGCGACTATCCAGAATATATGATCGGTGTCATTTTGATTGGTTTGGCACGTTGTATTGCCATGGTTGTAGTTTGGAATGACCTGGCAGATGGGAACAGGGAATATGCTGCGGGCCTTATTGCACTTAACAGTATTTTTCAGGTATTACTTTACAGCGTGTATGCTTATATCTTCATAACTGTTCTTCCTCCCTACTTTGGTTACAACGGATTTGAAGTTAACATCAGTATCGGGCAGATCGCCGAGAGTGTAGGGATATATTTGGGAATTCCTTTTGCACTTGGAATCATAAGCCGTTACACGCTTATTGCACTAAAAGGTTCAGAATGGTTTGAAACTAAATATGTACCTTTTATTTCTCCCATTACACTTATATCACTGCTTTTTACCATTATAGTGATGTTCAGCCTTAAAGGCGAACTAATTGTTCAGATCCCTATGGATGTTGTTCGTATTGCAGTTCCACTTGTAATATACTTTACCATCATGTTTCTGATTAGCTTTTTTGTTGGAAAATATTTTGGTGCTGACTATTCAAAAGCAACGGCAATAGCTTTTACGGCCACAGGAAACAATTTCGAACTTGCAATTGCAGTGGCAATTGGTGTGTTTGGCATAAACAGCGGTCAGGCATTTGCAGGAGTTATAGGGCCTTTGGTAGAAGTACCGGCGCTTATAGCACTGGTTAATGTTGCGTTCTGGTTCAGAAAGACGTATTATTTAAAAACAGTATAGTTTTCTATACTAATTTCCTGAAAATGAGAATTGCAATACTGTCGGATATACATGCTAATTTCCCAGCACTGGAACAAACCTTAAAAAGTATTGAACAGCAGAATATTGATGCTGTTTACTGCTTGGGAGATTTGGTAGGCTACAATGTATGTCCTAACGCCGTGATAAACGAAATTCGTAAAAGACATATTCCTACCCTGGCAGGAAATCATGATGTTAAAGCTGTACAAATACATAATGAAGGTTCTAACGACTCTGAGAGTTATGCCTATCAAATTGTGGGTAAAGAGCAGATTAAATACCTTTCTTCTCTTCCTGCCCATATTAAATTGGAATTCCAAACAGCTGATAAATTAATCAGGATCTTAATGGTACACGGTAGTCCATATAGCAATAAGGAATATTTGCTTGAAGATAAAATAGAAAAAGATTTCACGGATATTTTTCTTGATTGCAATGCGGATATTCTTATCTGCGGACACTCCCACAAGCCATATCACAGAGTTTTAGAAAATCCGACTAAAAAAGGAAATTATTTCCATGCCATTAATGCCGGATCAGTAGGGAAACCTAAAGACGGAAATCCAAAATGCTGCTATGCTGTGATAACGATTAGCCAAAGCAGCAAGTTTTGTAAAAAAGAAGGTATAGGGGTAGAATTCGTAAGAGTGGACTATGATATTGAAAAAGCTGCACAAGCTATAGAAGAGAGTATCCTTCCTAATGATTTAGCGCAAATGCTAAGGAAAGCATATTAATTAAGTAAAGTAAATATTCAATTGAAAATTTTATAAAAATCAGTTTAAGTGATTCCAGAAGGATTCGAACCTAGGCCCCTTGTATTCTTGCAGGAAATTATCCATCTACTTATTATGATTATATTTCAATGCTTCTGATTCGATTTCCTGAATTGTTTTCTTTTTCCCTTTAGAGATCCATTCTAAAAGTTCTTCTTCAAAAAAGTACAGCTTTTTACCATATTTATAGCACGGAATTTTTCTTTGCCTTACAAGAGCGTAAATTGTAGGCTTTGCTTTCCCTATTAACCGGCTGGCTTCTTCAATTCCAATAGGAATACTTTTTTCTTTAGACTCAAATACCTGCACATTCTGAATCATAAGTTTAATCTCGGCAATTTCTTTCACTAAGTGTGCTACTGCTTTGGGCAGGTTTTCAAAAGAGATTTCATTTATATCCATAGCCATCGTTTTTAATAGTTATGGTGCAAATGAAAAAAGTGTTTCTGCTGTGTCCTTCTTCACAACAAAAACACTTGAAAAACACAGTGCTTTATGAGTATTGGCAATTAAAAATCTGTAAAATCTTCTATTATCTTTATAAGCCCTTTCTGTTCATCATCTTTCAAATGCGTTTTAATACTCTTGACTTCAACATCTTTTAAAGCGTCAGCAAAAGTCAGTTTTAAAAACTGTGCGGCTCTGTCCTGTCTGCTGACTTTAAAACAATTCCAGATATTCCAGCCGAAATGATACAGATCGAGATTGGACAGATCCTTTACTTTTACCGGTCTAATCTTCTCGAAATTTATTTCTTCAGCATATATGATTATATTCTTGCCTAATTGTTTCAGATCATCATCCGACGCATAAAGCGCGAACTCCTGCTGTGAATAACGGATGGCAGCATCAATTCTGGCCTGTTTTTGATTTTTGACTGCATTTTGCCGCTCCTCCCTTATCTGTTCAATATCTCTGGCTGCATTTTTATTCGCAGATAATTCGGTTTTAATTAAAACATCCTGCCGCACCTCTTCTATTTTTTCAAGGTCTTCACCTGGAATGCCGCTTTCAGGAGATTCATTTTTTTTTGCCCTCAAAAAACGATTCAGTAATCTCTCAGCCAAATCGTTTAGAAATAAACTTAGAATTGCAAACATTAAAACACCAAATCCAGTGCTGATCCAAAAGAAAACGCCGGCCGTATATTCATCCGCACCTTTTTCCAGCAGCACCAGTCTCCCGATTATGCCCACAAAGACACAGACTAGAAAAACAGACAGGTAAACTGTGATATATTCAAAGTATTTAATTTTCATTGCGCTTATTTCTTTAAAGATTCCAATTGTATTGCCTGCGAAGCACTGTTTTTCTTCTCATCTATTACTTTGGCATAGATTTCAGTAGTTTTTACATTGGTATGCCCTAGCATTTTACTGACCGTATAAATGTCTGTGCCGCTTGATAGCTGTAGTGTTGCAAATGTATGGCGGAAGCAGTGGAAGGTAATATTCTTTTTAATGCCTGCAGATTCAATCCATTTTTTCAGAGGGCGTGAAATCCACGACGGGTCGGGCAGATCCTCAAAGACAAGCTGTCCGGGAAGCCTCGGTTCTCCGCAGAGATCTAAAGCCTGCTCAGAAATAGGCATGTATTCGACACCCTTTGTCTTTTTCTGCGTAAAATGCAGTTTGGCTCTGCCGTCTTCCAGACTTATCTCTTTCCAGCGGAGCTTCTGAATGTCGGAATGCCTCAAACCTGTAAGCACTGAGAAAAGCGCCGCTCTTTTAAGGACGTCTTTTTCGCAGGGCGTTTGGGCCAATGCATTCAATTCTTCAATAGTGAGATATTCACGTCTTGACTCCTGCTCAGGGATGCCTTTTATTTTTGAAGATAAATCAACGGTTAAATATCCATCAATAAAAGCCTGTTTCAAAGCGGCTTTAAATATCGAAAAATACGTTCCCGCAGTGTTGCGGGAAAGGATTCCTTTTTTACCTCCTCCGCGCGGAGCTGATAATAAAAAAAGTTTAAAATCTTCCGCCATTCTGCTGTCAATTTGGGAAAACATTAGGCTGCCAGATGAATAGCTTTTTAAAAATTCTTTGGTGCGCTCCCAAGTGATCTGAATGGATTTTGAACCTCGGGCGTGCCTTTTAGCCGCCACCGCAGCAATGTATTTAATAAAATCCTCTTTTGCTTTTTCTTTATGTTCAACCAATAGGTTCTCAGCATCACTGTACAGATCTGTTTTATCGTATTCTTTCTGCCGGATATTACGCACTGCGTCCGCATATAGCATTATCTCACGGTCGCTTTCGCTGCTGCAGATTATTATTCCGTTATCGCTGCGTCTGGGTTTATAGGATTTTATACCCTCTGCATCTGTGCGGGCAGTTCTTTTCTTGTCCCACTCCACTGTTGTTACGGATCTGTTTAAATATTCACGGATTCTCTGGGGCGCTTTCTTTCCGGAAACCTCTACAGGATAGCTTTCTATGTAAACATACCATTCCTTTCGGTCTTCTGCCTTTCGAAGACGCACAGTCACCTTGGTTTTTGCTAATTGCTTCATATAAAATCATTTCCGTTATACAAATTATCAATTTCCGTTTTGGGGGCATATACATGCTTTCCGATCTGTCTGGTTGGGATTGAATATTTCCTAATATGGCTGTAGACAGAACCTTCTGATATCTGAAATCTCTGAGCTATTTCACCGATGGAATAGCAGTCTTCTTTTTCAAGGCTGTATAATTTTTTCTTCGGTATACTCTCAGCCTGCGGCAGGCTGCGCTCAGGGCCGAACATCCCTTCCATGACGCTGCGGTCTATCCTTACAAGGCGGGTTCCAAGATTAACTGACGGAACTTTTCCCTGGCCGACAAGCCTATAGAGGGTTCTTTTGGCAATGCCAAAAAGCATGCCAGCCTCAGAGACGGAAAGAAAGGCCCTGTCCTGCGGTATTTTCTCTATCACCGCTTTGATTTCTGCTTCATTTTTAAGCTGCTTCATCTTCTGCTTGTATGCTTTTTTACTGCATTTTTGTGAGCAGTAGACAGAAGTTACGGTCTTGGGCAGAAACACTTCCCCACAGACAAGACATTGTTTATTTATTCTTTTCATCGCCTTTATCCCCAATTTAAGTGCCATAAGTATACATAAGTGCCACATTATCGCCTTTTAAGTGCCGGTACAAATATGGTACAAATATATGACAAAAAATGATTAAAAAACAGCAGAAACAAAAAAGAATAAAAAAGAAAAACCGCTGTAAACATTTCGTTTACAGCGGTTTAATACTTATTATTAACTGATGTTAATCAGTAATTATTTGACTTCTTCGAATTCAACGTCTTCAACATTGTCTCCAGAAGACTGCTCTTGTTGTGGAGCAGCTTGTTGACCTTGGTCACCACCTTGAGCGTACATTGCTTCTGTAGCTGTTTTCCAAGCTGCATTTACATTGTCTAATCCTTTTTGGATTGCATCAAGATCCTGAGATTGGTGAGCCATTCTCAATTCTGTTAAAGCATATTCGATAGCTGTTTTGTGATCATCTGTCAATTTATCTCCTAACTCTTTCAATTGAGATTCAGTTTGGAAGATAGTACTGTCAGCTTCGTTCAGTTTCTCAGCTCTTTCTTTTGCGATTTTATCAGCATCAGCATTAGCTTCAGCATCTTTTTTCATTTTTTCGATTTCTTCAGCTGTTAAACCAGAAGAAGCTTCGATACGGATATCGTGAGATTTTCCAGTTCCTTTGTCAGTTGCAGAAACTTTGATGATACCATTAGCATCAATATCAAAAGTAACCTCGATTTGAGGAACTCCTCTTGGTGCTGGTGGAATACCATCTAAGTGGAAACGACCGATAGTTTTGTTATCAGCAGCCATTGCTCTTTCTCCTTGTAATACGTGGATTTCAACAGATGGTTGAGAATCTGCAGCAGTAGAGAATACTTGAGATTTTTTAGTTGGGATAGTCGTGTTAGACTCGATTAATTTAGTCAATACACCACCCATAGTTTCGATACCTAAAGAAAGAGGCGTTACGTCTAGTAACAATACATCTTTTACATCTCCAGATAAAACTCCACCTTGAATAGCAGCTCCAATAGCAACAACCTCATCAGGGTTAACACCTTTAGATGCTTTTTTACCGAAGAATTTTTCAACTTCGTCAGCGATTCTTGGCATACGAGTAGAACCTCCTACAAGGATTACTTCGTCAATATCAGATGTAGATAAACCTGCATCTTTTAATGCTTTAGCAACTGGCTCCATAGAACGTTTTACTAAAGAATCTGATAATTGCTCAAATTTAGCTCTTGATAATTTTTTCACTAAGTGTTTTGGTCCTGAAGCAGTAGCAGTTACGTAAGGTAAGTTGATTTCTGTTTCAGCAGAAGATGATAATTCAATCTTAGCTTTCTCAGCAGCTTCTTTCAAACGTTGTAATGACATTGGGTCTAAACGTAAATCAATTCCTTCTTCAGATTTGAATTCGTCAGCTAACCAGTCAATAATAACCTGGTCAAAATCATCACCACCTAAGTGAGTATCACCATTTGTAGATAATACTTCAAATACACCGTCTCCTAATTCAAGAACAGAGATATCAAAAGTACCTCCACCTAAATCGTAAACAGCAATTTTTTGATCTGTTCCTTTTTTATCTAATCCGTAAGCAAGTGCAGCAGCAGTTGGCTCGTTGATGATACGCATAACTTTAAGACCTGCAATTTCTCCAGCTTCTTTTGTAGCCTGACGTTGTGCATCGTTAAAGTAAGCAGGAACTGTAATAACTGCCTCAGTTACTGTTTGACCTAAATAGTCTTCAGCAGTTTTTTTCATTTTTTGAAGTGTCATTGCAGACAATTCCTGAGAAGTGTATAAACGACCGTCAATATCCACACGTGGTGTATTGTTGTCACCTTTTACAACACTGTAAGGAACTCTTTTTGCTTCTTCTGTAGTTTCAGCAAAAGTGTGTCCCATAAAACGTTTAATAGAAGCAATCGTTTTTGTAGGATTCGTTACTGCTTGTCTTTTTGCAGGATCTCCTACTTTAATTTCTCCACCTTCAACAAAAGCGATGATAGATGGTGTAGTTCTTTTTCCTTCTGCGTTAGGGATAACAACTGCTTCGTTACCTTCCATTACAGAAACACAAGAGTTCGTCGTACCTAAGTCAATTCCGATTATTTTACCCATTTTTTATATATTTAATTTTTGATTTAATTTCAAACTCATGTGGCATAAGTCAATCTTTGTGCCAAGATAAAAAACTAATATAATTTGTCAGTTTGATATTGGCACACTAAAAAAATCTGCCAACATGACATTTTTAATTACTGACAACCGTGGCATATCAGTCTTTTAGCTGTCATTTATAGGCTTTACTGAAATTGTTAATGTTGATAATTTATCAGCAAAAAAATATTGTTCGATTAAATATGAAGATTAATTACATTAGCGCTTTCTAAATTTAAATAATGGAAAACTATACTATCATTATCTTTATTCTCACTGTTATAATTGGTTTGGCTGCCTTTGCCGACAAATTAAAAGTGCCCTATCCTATTCTTTTGGTTATTGTGGGCGTTGAAATTGGCTTTATTCCGACAATGGCAGAAATAGAAATTAATCCCGATATTATATTTTTACTTTTTTTGCCTCCTTTATTATATGAGGCTTCTTTTAATATCTCGGCAAAAGATTTCAAAACCAATATTCATACTATAACCACACTTGCCATCTGGCTTGTCTTTCTTACTACCGTTGGTATCGCTGTTGCAGCCTATTATTTAATTCCCGAAATGACCTGGCCATTGGCATTTGTCCTCGGATCTATCCTTTCGGCTACAGATGCAGTCGCAGCTATAAATATTACAAAAGGACTCAAAATATCGCACAAAACAATTACTATACTGGAAGGAGAAAGTTTAATTAATGATGCTTCGGCATTGGTTGCCTATCGTTTTGCCGTTGCAGCCGTTATGGGTTCTGCTTTTATAATATGGAATGCCGCCTTTGAATTTTTAATCTTACTTGGAGGAGGATTTCTTGTTGGATTTGTAATTTCAAAAATCCTGGCATTTATTTTATCCAGAGTAAAAAATAAGCCGGAGGTAACCATTAGCTTCATGCTTTTAATGCCTTTTGTAACTTATCTCCTTGCCGAACATCTTCATGTTTCCGGTGTAATTGCAGTGGTAATTTTAGGATTGGCAATTTCCCGTTTTAGCAAAAAAGTCTTTCCCGAAAGCCTCAGGACACAGTCAAAAGGATTGTGGGATGTAATCATTTTTCTTCTAAACGGATTAATCTTTATTTTAATCGGACTCAATTTTCGTTACATCCTTAAAGATATTGACAGTACTATGATTCTTCCTTACATTGGTTACGCTATGATTATTACAATTATAGCGCTACTGATTCGAATGGCCAGAATATTTCTGCAGAAAATCAACCTCCAAAAAGCATTTCAAAACAATAAAAGAAAACGAAAAGTCAGCGAACATGCTTTATTAGATTTTAATAATAGTATCATTTTAAGCTGGTCCGGAATGCGTGGCATTGTTTCTTTAGCAATTGCCATCGGACTTCCAAAATTTTTAGAAGACGGAACTCCATTTCCGCACCGCAATGCAATCATTTTTATTTCTGTGGCAGTTGTGCTTTTAACATTAATTGGACAAGGTTTAACGCTTCCCTGGATTGTAAAAAAACTGAATCAAAATACAATCCATGAATAAAAAAGATACTGAAAAAGAAGAAGTTAAAAAAATCACTATATTAGATTTTATTATTCCACAATTAAAATTATGAAAAACATTATAACAATATTTGCTTTGACTCTAATAATCAGTTGTAACAACGTAAAATCTGAAAAAATGGCAACAGTATCTTCTTCTCAGAATGAAAAACTCATAAAGCAATATTTTGAGTATTTCAATAAACATCAATGGAATGAAATGGCAGCAATGTATACCGAGAATGCAGATTTTAAAGATCCTTCTCTGGGAAAGGGAATTGTAAAACAATCTCATCAGGACATTATAAAAAAATATACTGAATTGAGTACCGTTTTCCCGGATGTTCAGGATAAAGTAATTCAAATATATCCTTCAGGCGAAAACCATATTGTAGTTGAATTTGTTTCAACTGGAACAGCTCCCGATAATTCAAAATTTGAATTACCAATTTGCACGATATTTACAATTGAAAACGGAAAAATATCTAAAGATTATACTTATTATGATAATTTTGAGGAATCTCAGGAATAATGACTTTTATAATTATAAAATTCAATAATGAATTCACAAATACTTTCCACAACACCAAATTCGGAAATTGTAACGACACGAATTTTGAATTCCCCACAAGAACTCGTTTTTAAAGCCTGGAGTAATCCGCATCATTTAAAAAACTGGTGGGGACCAAAAGGTTTTACCAATACTTTTCATGAGTTTGACTTCCGCGAAGGCGGTAAATGGACTTTTACCATGCACGGTCCAGAGCAGGGAAACTATGAAAATGACGTCGAATTTATTAAAATTGATGAACCAAATCTTATTGCATGGAAACGCCATTCGAAGCCTCTATTTCAAATCTTAACGACTTTTGAAGCCATTTCTGAGAACGAAACCAAAGTAGTTTTTAAAATGCTTTTTGAAACCGTACAAGAATGTCAAAAATTGAAACCGTATGTGGTGGATAAAAACGAAGAGAACTTTGATAAGCTGGAAACTGAACTTTCAAAAATGAAGTTTTAGGATTGATTGTAAAATGAAATATAACATATTCCTTAATAATGTAAATATTGGTTCTTCTGATTTAGAAAACGCCGATTCCCCTATGGGATTTGTCTCCGGCCAAATTAATTTTCAAGATAAAAATTTTGATTATAATTTCTTTAGCAATTATTGCAAAATAAATACTATAAAGACCGAAGAATATCCTGAAGATCAATTTATTTCAACCCAAATTGTTGCAAATCTAAAAGTTTATAATAAAAACGGAATAGAAATCTCCGGCAATGGATGTTATATAACAGGTATGGATTCCGAAGGATTTGAAATAAATATAATAGGAATTCCTTATCCTTTATATCAGGAAGAATTTCCTCAACATGTCAATCATTATCAAAATAATTTTAAATAGAAATCCTTATCTCTAAATTTAATATGAAGTAAGCTTTTTATTCGTAATTTCGATTTCTCATTAATTTACAAATAAAAAAAATGGCATCATTTATAAAAGAAATTTCTTTTCGCTGGTCAGATCTCGACCCAAATTTTCACGTTCGCCACAGTGCTTATTATGATTTTGGCGCACAGCATCGTATCGAAATTCTCGAAGACTTAGGCTTAACATTAAGAGTTATGCAAACTCAGGGGTTTGGGCCTGTTTTATTTCGGGAAGAATGTGTTTTCAGAAAAGAATTAAAACTTTCAGATAAAATATTCCTTCATACCAAAACTTCAAAAATGAAAGCCGATGCGTCGCGCTGGTCGATCATTCACGAATTTAGAAGAGAAGACGATACACTTTGTGCAACTATTACTGTAGATGGTGCGTGGATGGATACCAAATTGAGAAAACTGGCATCTCCCACTCCCGAAATTGCAATTCAGGCATTGAGTATTTTTCCAAAAAGCGATGATTTTATCGGATTATAAAGTACCTGTATGAGATCTGTTTTTTCGTTTTTGATTATTCTCACACTTTTGGCAGGATGTAAAACTTCTGAAGGAACAAAATCGCCCAGACAAACTGTAGAGGCTTATTTAAATGCTTGTAACCGTTTTGATAGTGAAGCTGCAAAAGAATTATTGATTCTCAACAAAGAAAATTTAATGGTTTTGGAAACGCTTAAAAAAATGGAAAAAAGCCTTCCGGACAACCGAAAATCCAGTTTTATCAATAAAGAAAAAAATGCCGTGTATACAGAAAAAGAAATAACAGACTTGACTGCAAGAATTATAGTTTCTGAACAGCAAGCAGCATTGCCTTTTGAATTTAATTTAAAAAAAACAAATGGCATCTGGCTTATAGAATCTATTAAAGAATTATGACAAATAAAATCCAAAATGTATCTTTTACTTTTGGATTTTTTCATTATAAAATAAATCGGGATACTGTTGCTTTAATTTTTCTGATAATTTTAAGATTTTACGCTTTGTTTTAAAAATGCTTCGGTTTAACTTTATGAGTCATAAATCAAATACAGGACAAAATGAAAATCTTAAAAATCATAATGCTTCTTTTGCCTCTTGTGGGTTTCTCGCAGGAACAAAGGATAAAAGCGCTCGATATAAATCTGACGAATTACGAATACCCGTTTCCGGTTAAATTTCTGGATATAAATAATCAGCGTCAGGCACTTAAAATGGCGTATATGGATATTAAACCAGAAAATTACAACAATAAGAATATTGTGCTGCTTCACGGAAAAAACTTCAATGGTGCGTATTGGGAAACCACTATAAAAGCACTGACAAAAGAAGGTTTCAGAGTTATTGTACCCGACCAGATTGGTTTCGGAAAATCCACAAAACCCGATAATTTTCAATATACCTTCCAGCAATTAGCCGAAAACACAAAAACGCTTTTAGAGCATTTGGGAATTCCAAAAACCACCATTTTAGGTCATTCCATGGGCGGAATGCTGGCGACACGTTTTGCATTAATGTATCCTGAAACGACAGAAAAACTGGTTTTGGAAAATCCGATTGGTTTAGAAGACTGGAAACTGGTGGTTCCTTATAAAACGGTCGACTGGTGGTATGAATCAGAACTTAAACAAAATTACGAAGCCATTAAAAAATATCAAATGGCGAATTACTATGATGGAAAATGGAATGCAGATTACCAAAAATGGGCCGAACTTGGTGCCGGATGGACATCTGCCCCGGATTATAGTAAAGTCGCGTGGAATTCGGCACTTTTATATGAGATGATTTTTACACAGCCTGTTTTATACGAATTTAAAAACATCAAAAGTCCGACACTTTTAATTATCGGAACCAGAGATAAAACTGCTTTAGGAAAGAATCTGGTGGCTGCAGAAGTCCAGAAAACAATGGGAAATTATGTCGAATTGGGCAAAAAAACACAAAAAGCAATTCCGAATGCCAAATTGGTCGAAGTTCCAAATACAGGACATTTACCACATATAGAATCTTTTGATCAGTTTATAAAACCATTAATCGTATTTTTGAAATAATAATATTGTTGCGCCAGCTTGGGTGACAGCAAACAGCGAAGCAATTACACAAACTAGCACGAAATATTGAAGATATTCTAGATAAAATTTCTAAAAATTCGTGTAATTCGTGTCAAAAAATTTAAAATCTAAAATCCAAATTACATGTTTACAATAGAGCAAATAAAAGAAGCACATTCAAAAGTAAAAACCGGAGCAGATTTTCCAAATTATATTCAGGATTTAATTATTCTGGGCGTAAAGGGATATGACACTTTCGTGAAAGACGGACACGTAGAATATTATGGCGTGAATAATTACAGCGTAACTGCCGACGAAAAATACACCGAAATCAAAGTTGCAGATTCTCCAAACAAAGAATTGTTTATCGAATTTCTGGTAAAACACCAACAAGGCGAAACCGATTATCTAACTTTCTGCAATCATTCTGCACAATGCGGAATTGCAAAATGGCGAGTTGATATTATGGAAATGACCTGCACTTATTTTGATAAACTGGAAAATGAAATTTTAATTGAAAAAATTCCAAATTAATTTTCATTTGATGCTGTTTTCAAATCAAAAAACAAACTCTATTTTAAGTATCCTATTGTTTGCATTGCTGCTATTGACTTCATTTTTGGGTTTCTCTCAAAGCAGGCAAAAACCAAAATTTAAAGTCATTGCTTTTTATACGGCACAGAACGATCAGGCACACATCAGTTATGTTCATGAAGCCAATAAATGGTTTCCGAAAATAGCTGCCGAAAATCATTTTGAATACGACTCGACGAGCAATTGGGATAATCTGAATGCAAAATACTTAGCCCAATATCAGGTTGTTTTGTTTCTGGACACGCGTCCTGAGAAAAAAGAACAGCGGGAAGCTTTTCAAAAATATATGGAAAACGGCGGCGGCTTTATCGGATTTCACTTTTCGGCTTTTGCTTTAGATAATTCCAGTTATCCTCAAGATTGGAACTGGTATCACCAAACATTTCTGGGGTCTGGAGAATATGGAAGTAATACCTGGAAACCTACTTCGGCCATTTTGCGCGTAGAAAATCAACATCCGGTAACCAAAAATCTGCCAAAGACTTTTACCTCGGCGCCAAACGAATGGTACAGATGGTCGAATGATTTGACAAAAAATCCCGATATTGAAATATTGGTCGCAATCGACGAATCCAGCTTTCCATTAGGTACAGGTCCGAAAGCGCACGAAATATGGCACAGCGGCTATTATCCGGTAGTGTGGACAAACAAAAAGTATAAAATGGTCTATGTTAATATGGGACATAATGATATCGATTATGAACACGGGACTAATAAAACGCTTTCTAATACTTTTGAAAACAAAACACAAAACCAGTTAATTTTGAATGCATTGCTTTGGCTGGGTAATTCAAAAAAATAATTCAAAAAAAAATGTCAGATACAATTTCTCCTTTAATTTCTGCTGAAGAATTGAGCAATTTAAATGCTATTGTTTTAATTGATGCCAGAGCGGGTACGAATGCTCTGGAAAATTATCAAAAAGAACATTTACAAGGTGCAAGATATGTTGATTTAAATCGGGATTTGGCAGCCATTCCCGAAAATCCGGCAAATGGCGGAAGACATCCTTTACCAACTGCAGAAAACTTTTCAAAAACACTTTCTTCCCTCGGTATTTCGCCTCTGGATCATGTTGTAGTTTACGATGATAAAAACGGTTCTAACTTTGCCGCAAGGTTCTGGTGGATGATGAGGGCTGCAGGACATGAAAAAATTCAGGTTTTAAACGGCGGCTATCAGGCAGCAATTCAATACGGAATTCCAACAAGTGCCGGAGATGAAAATTTTGAAAAAACAGCGTATCCGGTTTCGAACTGGCAATTGTTGCTCGCCGATATCGATGAAGTCGAAAATGCCCGTAAAAGTGACGAAAAAATTATAATAGATGTTAGAGATCAAAATAGATTTGAGGGACTTACAGAACCATTAGATTTAATTGCCGGACATATTCCGGGTGCTGTCAATGCACCGCTGACCGCGAATCTAAATGAAAACGGTTTTTTTAAATCTCCCGAAGTTTTATACGAAAAATATCATGCCTTAACCGGCGATAAATCTGCAGAAAATATCATTATACATTGCGGTTCGGGCGTCACGGCATGCCATACTTTACTGGCAATGGATTATGCAGGAATTCCGATTCCTAAATTATACGTAGGTTCATGGAGCGAATGGTCCAGAAACAACCGCGAAATGGCGACAAAAAATCCGGAATAATTTTATAGCCATTTCACATAGCCATGAGATTTACAGATTAGAATGACATCTTTTTAATCCTTAAATGTTGGCTTAAAACCATTCAGAATAACAAATTTTAAAAATACCAAAATGCAGCATTGGGATATCCTTTTATCAAATCAGGTAAATAAAAAGGCATTTATAGACAACATATTAAACGGAGAAGCAAAAGGTGATCTCGCCGTTTTTAATAATCAAAAAGGAATATTGTTTTCAGATATTGCAATTGAGAAATTTATCGAAAAAGAATTTCAGTACGACAGTGTTGAGGCCTCTACCGATACTCAAAGACAATTGCGGACTTTTTCATCCGGAGAACGTAAAAAAGAATTTTTAAAATACTGCATCAGTCAAAATCCGGATTTCATTATTTTTGATAATCCGTTTGATCATCTGGATCAGGCTTCCCGCGTGATTCTCGCAGCATCATTAAAAGATTTAGTGGAAGATATTTCCATTATTCAATTGGTAAATCGTTTTACTGATGTACTGAGCTTTGTTCCAAATAAGGCACAAATCAAAGACAACTCCTACGAACTTCATCCGATTTCAAAAACCGAAAGTCATTTTAAAACTTTAAATACTGCTGCAATTCCAAAGGGTGGAGAAACACACTCTTTTCACGAAAGTGTATTAATACAATTAGAAGATGTTTCTGTGAGCTATGAAGACAGAAAAATCCTGAACAATATATCATGGACGATCAGACAAGGCGAATTCTGGCAGTTAATCGGGCCTAACGGTTCCGGAAAAAGTACGATACTTTCCTTAATCACGGGAGACAATCCAAAAGGTTTCGGACAGAATTTATTTTTGTTCGGAAGAAAAAAAGGAACCGGGGAAAGCGTCTGGGATATCAAAAAACAAATCGGAATTTTTACCACTTCCATGACCGATTTATTTCAGAAAGGTCACACTTTGGAACAAATGATTTTATCAGGTTTCTTTGACTCGATCGGGCTATACACGAAGCCTACGACACATCAAAAACAAATTGTAACGCAGTGGCTCGAAGTTATTGAAATGACACATTTACGCAAAAAACGTTTTATCGATCTTTCTATTGGTCAACAAAGAGTGGCTTTAATTGTTCGTGCGGTTTTAAAACATCCTCCATTATTAATTTTAGATGAGCCTGTTGAAGGGTTAGATGACGAAAATGTTGATCTGGTCATTCAGTTAATTAACACAATCAAACAGGAAACAAACGTGAGTATTATTTTTGTATCACACCGAATCGAACAAGGCCTCGCTCCTACTTCGGTTTTTGAACTTATACCGTCTGAAACCGGATCAACAGGAAATATAAAACAGCAACCCGAATTCAATAAAAATGCAAAAATATAGTACGGCAATTTTTCTCTTTTTTACTTTAATTTCTTGTTCACCAACCATCTCTACTAAAGAAAAAGAATATCAAATTAGCGAAAAAACAAAATTTGAAAAAGAATGGAAATTTAAAGGCAAAGAATGGTCTCTTGAAAATAATATTTTAGAAGGAAACGGATCTCCGGAACATTGGGCAGCCCTTATTTCTAAAAAGAATCTTCCCGAAAATTATGAGATTAATTTTGAGATGATGCTTGTAGCAGGAAACCTTACAGAAGTAATGCTTAATTTCGACAAAGCAGATTATATCCGCGCTTACGCCTACAATATTGACAAAAACATTATAATCGGAAGAGGAACTTATAATGATAAAAGTGATGAATATGGAAAACGCGGTGGTCCTACTCTTTTGAAAAAACCATTTGATTTTCCATCAAACATCTGGCATCGCGTAAAAATCAAAGTTCAGAACAACCAGCTTCAATTTACAGTGAATGACAATATAACTTTAGAATGTTCTTTAGAAAAATACAATCTCAGTCAAAAAGGAAAACTGGGTTTTATCACAAACGGAAACACAGAAATTAAAAATCTGGTTATCAAAACCCTATAAAAAAAGCTCCAAAGGAGCTTTAATTTTTTATATGTAAAAGAAATTATCTAATTAATTATTCTCTTCTTCATCAACGTTATGTGTTTTTACATAGCCGCGCCATTTCTCAATACAATCCTGAAAATCCTGAGGCAATTCGGTATCAAAACGCATTAACTCTCCTGTATTGGGATGCACAAACCCAAGTGTTTTCGCATGTAGTGCCTGACGTGGTAACGCTTTAAAGCAATTTTCGATAAATTGTTTGTATTTTGTAAACGTTGTGCCTTTCAAAATCAAATGTCCGCCGTAACGTTCATCATTAAACAAAGGATGCCCGATATGTTTCATGTGCGCTCGGATTTGGTGTGTTCTTCCGGTTTCCAATTTACAGGAAATCAAAGTCACATAACCAAAACGTTCCAAAACTTTATAATGTGTAATGGCTGGCTTTCCAATTTCAGGATCAGCAAAAACTGCCATTTGCATGCGGTCTTTTAAATGTCTGGCCAGATTTCCTTCGATTGTTCCGCTTTCTTCAGCAACATTTCCCCATACAAGAGCAATGTATTCGCGTTCTGTTGTTTTCGCTTCAAATTGTTTTGCCAGGTGGGTCATAGCGGCCTCCGTTTTGGCTACAACCAAAAGTCCCGAAGTATCTTTATCAATTCTGTGCACCAACCCCGGGCGCTCGCTGCTGTTCATAGGCAGATTGTCAAAATGATGAGCCAGTGCATTGACCAAAGTTCCGGTATAATTACCGTGACCCGGATGCACAACCATTCCCGGCTCTTTATTAATTAATAAGAGAGCTTCATCTTCATAAACAATATTAAGCGGAATATCCTCTGGCAGAATATGATTTTCAAACGGTGGATGCGACAACATAACCGTTACAACATCAAAAGGTTTTACTTTATAATTGGACTTAACCGGAATATCATTTACAAAAATGTTTCCTTCAGTTGCCGCGTTCTGAATTTTATTTCGCGTAGCATTCTGAATCAAATTCATTAAATATTTGTCAATACGCAAAAGCGCCTGACCTTTAGGGACTTCAAATCTGAAGTGCTCGAATAATTCGTCTTCCAGATCTAAATTTTCAATATTATTGTTCATCATTTGGGGTTTCTACAGGAGCTGAAGTACTGTCTGCTGCCTGACTTTCATCTACATAACTTGCTTTTCCGTCTCCTAAAACCAAATCGATTTTAGATGCTTTAAGCACGCGGTCACCAACTTTTAAATTTCGCCCTTTCAGACGCATTTCCAAAACCATATCTTTTCCAAGATTAGGGATATAAGTAATTGTTCCCAATTCAAGGCCTAACGCTTTTAAAGTTGGCACAGCCTCACGGTATGTTTTTTCAATTAAATCCGGAATTTTCACAGAAGAAAAACCGGAAGCATTAATCTTAATATAAATTTTTCTTCCCTCCTTTACCTTAGTTCCCGGCAAAGGATCCTGCTCCACCACACTATATTTAGGAAATTCGCTTCTATAATCTACACTATCCAAAAGTACGTAATCTAAATCCAGTTCATCCAATTTAGCTTCCACCTGTTCTTCGGTAAGTTTAGATAAATTCGGGACAGCAATTTCGTGTCCGTGATCAGTTGTAAAAGTCAACCAATGCATAAATAAATAACCAATAACCGCAATAATAGCTGCGGCGGCAAGCAATTGCAGAAAAAAAACGCGGCTTGTTAAATACTGACGTAAACTCATAAATTTATTTTTAATAGCGACAAAGATAAAGTATTTCGTTTCAAAAAAAATGATAATTTTGTTTTAAACTAGAAAGCGTCCCCGATTGCTTTCCTGAGTAAAGTCAGGGATAATTATGAGGAGCTGTTTCCTGCTGTCCGCTGTATCTTTTACTTTCTAAAGAAAAAAGTAAAAGGATACTCCCGAAGCTTCGGGGCCATCAGGTCTAGGGCATTTGGTTTCATAAGAACGAATAATTTTAACATTTCGTACAGAAACCTGAAACATTAAACTTGAAACAATTAAAAAATAAAAAAATAAAATGAAAAATATTGCCATTATCATGGGCGGTTATTCCAGTGAGTATAAAATATCATTAATCAGCGGAAATGTCGTTTATCAATATCTGGACAAAACAAAATTTAACGGATTCAGAATCCATATTTTTAAAGAAAAATGGGTTTATGTCGACCAAAACGACGCAGAGTTCCCAATTGACAGGAATGATTTTTCGGTTACCGTAAACGGCGAAAAAATTACATTTGACTGTGTTTTCAATGCCATTCACGGAACTCCCGGCGAAGATGGTTTAATGCAGGCGTATTTCGAATTAATCGGATTGCCGCAATCTTCCTGCGATTATTACCAATCGGCTTTAACTTTCAATAAAAGAGATTTATTATCAGTTTTAAAGCCATACGGAATCAAAACGGCAATTTCTTATTACTTAAATAAGGGAGACAAGATTGATACTGCAGAAATTGTCAAAAAAGTGGGGTTACCGTGTTTCGTAAAACCAAACAAAGCAGGATCCAGTTTCGGAATCTCAAAAGTAAAAACCGAAGCCGAACTGCCAATCGCGATTGAAGTCGCTTACAAAGAAGATAACGAAATTATTATCGAAAGTTTCCTTGACGGAACAGAAGTTTCTGTCGGAGTAATTAATTACCAAGGCGAAATAAAAGTTTTACCCATAACAGAAATTGTTTCAGACAATGATTTCTTTGATTACGAAGCCAAATACGAAGGAAAATCTCAGGAGATTACACCTGCGAGAATTTCCGACGAACTAACTCAAAAAGTAGGCGAAACCGCAAAACGTGCTTATGAAGTTTTAAAAATGAAAGGTTTCTCCAGAAGCGAATTCATTATCGTAGACAACGAACCGTACATGCTGGAAATGAATACGATTCCCGGGTTAACAACAGAAAGTCTGATTCCGCAACAGGCAAAAGCAGCCGGAATTTCGCTGGAAGATTTATTTACAAATGCTATTGAGCTGGCTTTAGCGTAAAGCTATTAAAATATAAGGGTGCTAAGATTTTAGCACCTTTTTTATTTGGAAGAAATACAGCAACGAAACGTTTATCATAATTTACAGAAAAAATTAAGATTGGACATGGAAATTAATATACAGGTCTAACACTAAAACTTAGTACCTTAGTCTGTCGGTCCCGAAGCGTAGGGATAGTAATTTAAAAAACTCAGCAACTTAAAAAATGAAACAAATCTTCGAATGGGAAAGGGTCCTTCTGAACAATCTGCCTCAAAATTTTCTTCTGGAAGTAATTTTTCGTTCCACCATTATGTTCATCATCTTACTTCTGACTTTAAAACTGGCAGGGAAAAGAGGTGTAAAACAATTATCTATTTTTGAAACCGTAATTATTATTGCACTTGGTTCTGCAGCCGGCGACCCTATGTTTTATGAAGATGTAGGCATTATTCCCGCCGCTGTTGTTTTTACAGTAATCATTATTTTGTACCGTGCGGTAACCTGGCTTACAGGAAAAAGTAAAAAATTCGAAGAATTTATTGAAGGTAAAACCGAATGCTTAATTAGTGACGGAAAATTTTCGGTCTCCAGTTTCAAAAAGGAAAGTCTGGCGCAGGATGAATTTTTTGCAGAATTAAGAATCAAATCCATCGAACATTTAGGTCAGATAAAACATGCTTTTATAGAAACAAGCGGTGAAATAAGTGTTTATTTTTATGAGGACGAAAAAGTAGGTTACGGCCTCCCTATTCTGCCCTCATTGTTTTATGCGAAAAATAAGTTTATCCCAACAGACGGAATTTACTCTTGTACATTTTGCGGTCATACGCAGGAACAAAAAAGTGGAACCGCAATCTGTAAAGTCTGCAAAAAAGAAGAATGGGTAGAATCTATCAATACGAAGAGAATTACTTAAATTATAAATTTTATCCTAAAGCAGGGACCAAATTCAAACTTTAGCCTTTTACTCATTGTATCTTTACAACTTTTAATCTAAAAAGAAAAAATCTTAGTAGCTTAGCGGCTCAGAACCTTAGAACCTTAAAAAGATGCGTAAAGCCATATTCCCGGGATCTTTTGATCCCATTACTTTAGGTCACGAAGATATCATCAAAAGAGGAATTCCTTTATTTGATGAAATTGTAATCGCTATTGGTGTTAACGCCGAAAAAAAATACATGTTTTCATTAGAAGAAAGAAAACGTTTTATCGAAGAAACTTTCAAAGACGAACCAAAAGTTTCGGTTATAACCTATGAAGGATTAACTATTGATTTGGCAAAAAAACTCAAAGCCCATTTCATTTTAAGAGGTTTACGTAATCCTGCAGATTTCGAGTTTGAGAAAGCAATTGCACATACCAACAGAAAACTTTCGAAAATAGAAACAGTATTTTTATTAACTGCTGCCAGTACTTCATTTATAAGTTCGAGCATTGTGCGTGATGTATTGCGCCATGGCGGAGAATATGAAATGCTCGTTCCAGATGCTGTTAGGGTTCAGAAATAAACAGTTCATTATTCTCTTTTACAAGAATTACAGAAATAAAACCCAATTCTTTTATCACAAAAGATATAAATAATATAAACTTGCCAGCGAAGCAAAATATAAGTAATTTCGCATTTTTAAAATAACCCATATATAATGAGCATCGAAAGAGAATTAAGCAAACGAAGCGGATCAAAATGTGAACTTTGCGGAAATGAAGAAAATTTAAAAGTTTATCAGGTCCTGCCAACTAAAAAAGGCGGTATTGACGAAGCTATATTAGCCTGTAACACTTGTATCGACCAAATTGAAAATCCGGATAACGTAGATTTAAATCACTGGAGATGTCTAAACGACAGCATGTGGAATGAGAATGTTGCCGTACAGGTTGTCGCATGGAGAATGTTGAGCCGTTTGCGAGCTGCAGGTTGGCCGCAGGAATTGCTGGATATGATGTATTTAGATGAAGATACACTAGAATGGGCAAAAGCAACCGGAGAAGGCGAAGAAGACGAAAATAAATTAGTTCACCGCGACAGTAACGGTGTAGTACTACAACATGGCGATTCTGTAGTGTTAATTAAAGATCTTAAAGTAAAAGGATCAAGTATGGTTGCCAAACAAGGAACGGCTGTTAGAAATATCCGCCTCGATCACGAAAATGCAGAATATATAGAAGGAAAAGTAGACGGTCAGCAGATTGTGATTATTACACAGTATGTGAAGAAAATATAGTTCTTTTTTGAGGGACAAAGGTTCAAAGGGACAAAGGTTTCAAAGGGACAAAGCGACAAAGGTTTGAAACTGAAAATAAACTTTGAACTTTTGTCGCTTTGACCCTAAAACAAAAAAAGCTGATCGAGAGATCAGCTTTTTTATTATAATAAGATAAGTTTAAAAAACTTTGTTCCTTTGTTCCTTTGTTCCTTTGTCCCTTTGAAGCTTTAACCCTTCAAAAAGAATTATTTTTGGAATAATTTATTGATTTGATCTTTTACAAATGGCTCAGAAACGTTGTTTGTTGCTGCGTCTCTTTCTTTTCCGGAAACCATAAATTGTACAGTTGCTTTGTCCGGAACTACATTTCCTGTGTAGTGCAACCAAATGTAGTTGTTAGGTAACTCCAATTTGATATCGTACAACGGCGAAGCTGTAAATCCGCCCATGATAATGTTGTATAAAGAATTATAAGCATTATCAATGTTTTTAAATGAAAATTTTCTCAAAGTAGAATCATCATCACTTTGAATAATAGTGTAATACAAAGTGTATTCATCACCAATTTTCTGAATGTAATTGTTGTTTACTTTTCCTAATTTCTCAACAGGAACTGTTTCAAGTACCTTAACTTGTGCAAACGAGATAAAACTAAAAAACAATGCGGCAAGAGTAATAATTTTTTTCATGTGGTATTTGGGGTTTACAATTTTACGATCACAAAAAAACATAGAATTTATGAAAAAACACCTATCAAACCATTATTTTTTTAACATAAAATTGTTAATCTTGTCAGATTACCTATAAAACACTGATTTACAAAATCATAAATGAAAGTTTTAAACTTTTAACCCATCTGAAAAATCTTAAAATTTCTTATTTTTATCCTCTTCCTCCTTCTTGATCACATTTCGGGCCACTTCAATTTTAAATTTCCTGCCTTTCATTTTTTCATCTTTAATATGATTCAAAAGTTCTTTTACCTTATTAAATTTTACTGCTGCAAAAGAAACAAAATCTTTAACTTCAATTAATCCTAAATCGTCTTTTTCCAGTTTCCCTTTCTGAGAAAAGAAACCCACTATATCAAATTTATTGAGTTTCGTTTTCTTTCCACCGCTGATATAAATAGTCTGAAATTGAGGCGGTTTAGGAAGAGAAACTTTTCCTTCTACATCTAAAACGTCCATTTCATAATCGATATAATCAAGCTTTTTTTCACTTTCGTGAATAATAATATACGCAGTTCCTGTTGCCTGCATACGCGCTGTACGGCCGTTTCTGTGTGTAAACTCATCTTCTTTTAAAGGCAAATGATAATGAATAACGTGCTTCATTTCCGGAATATCCAAACCACGCGCTGCCAGATCTGTGGTAACCAGATAGGTAACACTTCCGTTTCTGAATTGAATCAACGCCCTTTCACGCTCCTCCTGATCCATTCCGCCATGATAATAAACCGAATAAATTCCTTTTTCGTTCAGAGTATCACTAATTCTTTCTGCTGCATCTCTGTGATTACAGAAAATAATAGCCGATTCTGAATTCAGCGAACAAATCAAATTGAATAAACTTTGCAATTTATCTTTTCCAGTCGAAATCACCATTTTCATGGAAAGGTTGGTCTTTTCCTCTTCCTCCGGAATAAAATCTAACGTAACCGGATTAACCACTCGCGTATATTTCGGAATCTCGATATCGGATGTTGCCGAAACCAAAACCCTTTTATTAACTTTGGATAATCTCCCGATAATGAAAGACATTTGTTCGTGAAAGCCCAATTGAAGCGATTTGTCAAACTCGTCTAGAATTAAAGTCTGAATTTTATCGGTTCTGAAAGTTTCCCTGTCAATATGATCTGCAATTCTTCCCGGAGTTCCTATTAACACCGCTGGCGGATTGCTTAAATTCTTAATTTCTGTATCAATGGAGTGTCCGCCATAACAAATATTAACTTTGTATTGCGTTCCCATCTTCTTCCAAACCTGTTCGATCTGCAATCCTAATTCGCGTGACGGAACTAAAATTAAACATTGTACAGAAAGAATTTCCGGCTGTAATAATTCTAATATCGGAAGCAAAAAAGCCAGTGTTTTTCCAGACCCCGTTGGAGAAAGTAATAAAACATTGTTTTCGTTTAAAATGGCATCATGCGCCACTTCCTGCATTTCGTTCAGACTTTGAATCCCTAAATTCGAAAGTATATTGTTGGAATGGTGATTTTTATTCATTTTGCAAAAGTAGGGAAAATTGTTTTGTTTGTTTCAGGTTTAAAGTTTCATGTTTGAATGCTGGTGATTTTAACGCAAGGAACTCAAGGTTTTTTATTTTAGAATGAACTTAGTAAACGTAAAGTTCGCAAAGCTTTATGGATAAAATCTTCGTGCTTTGCGGTTAAAATCATTAGTTTGATTTTCAATTTAATTATATTTGATTCCCAATAAAACCAAAACCATGAAACGTTTCACATTTCTCCTTTCACTTTTTACCATTTCAATTCTCGCCCAAAACAATAAAAAATACGATACCTTTTTCGAGAAAGGAAACGGAAATCAGGCGGCAGATTATTACGAGACTATTCGTTATTTTAAACTTTTGGCTGCTGATTTTCCGACTGTACAAATAAAAGAAATGGGATTGACAGATTCTGGCGAACCTTTGCAAATGGTAACTTTTAATCCGGATAAGGAATTTGATTTTGATAAAATCCAGAAAAACAAAGCGGTTCTTTTTGTCAATAACGGAATCCATGCCGGAGAACCGGACGGAATCGATGCGAGTATGCAGTTTTTCAGAGATTTGGCAATTGGTAAACTTAAAGCACCAAAAAACACGGTTTTGGTTTGTATTCCGGTTTATAATATTGGCGGCGCTTTAAACCGTAATTCTACAACCCGTGCCAACCAGGACGGACCCGAAATTTATGGTTTTAGGGGAAATGCGAGAAACTACGATCTGAATCGTGATTTAATGAAATCGGATACCCGAAACACTAAAAGTTTTGTAGAAATTTTCCAGAAAATAAACGCCGACGTTTTTATTGATAATCACGTTAGCAATGGTTCTGATTATCAATACAAACTAACGTATATCATGACACAGCACAACAAACTGGGAACGGTTTTGGGTAATTATATGAATGAAGTGATGATGCCAGCTTTGGTAAAAGATCTACAAAACAAAAAAATTGAAACTACACCTTACGTAGATTCGTTTAAAGATACACCAGACAAAGGTTTTGGACAATTTGTCGACAGTCCGCGTTATACGACGGGTTATACCTCGCTGTTTAATACGATTGGATTTGTGGTCGAAACACACATGCTAAAAAAGTACGCCGAACGTGTAAAAGTGACATACGAATACATGAAATCTACTTTAGATTTTACGGATACCAATTATGCTACAATCAAAGAATTACGAGCAAAAAATCTGGAGCAATATCAGCCAAAGAAAAAATACACGTTGCAATGGCAAATGGACAGCACCAAAGCAACCAAATTTACTTTTTTAGGTTATGAAGCGGGTTACAAAAAAAGCGATGCTACAACAGGAGATCGTTTGTTCTACGACCGAAACAAACCGTACAAAAAAGACGTTCCGTATATTAAAGAATTTAAATCGCAGAAAGAAGTTGTTATTCCGTCTGCTTATATCATTCCGTGTGGATATTGGAATATTATTGAGCTTTTGAAAAACAATAATATTCAGTTTTCGCCACTTAAAAATGATACGATTATTGAAGTTGAAAGCTACAGAATTGCCGATTTTAAAACTGTTCCATCTGCTTATGAAGGGCATTATTTACACCGAAATACAAACGTAACTTCTAAAGTTGTTAAAACTGCTTTCGCGAAAGGCGACTATTATGTTCCAACCACTCAAAAAGGTGTAAAATATCTTTTAGAAGCTTTTGAACCGGAAGGACTAGACTCGTTTTTTAACTGGAATTTCTTCGACCCCATTTTACAGCAAAAAGAACATTATTCTGAATATGTTTTTGAAGATACCGCAGCGAAACTTTTAAAAGAAAATCCGGCTTTAAAAGCGGAATTAGAATCTAAAAAACAAAATGATGCTGCGTTTGCTAAAAATCCTGAAGCGCAATTGGATTGGATTTATAAACATTCTGTTTATTATGAAAAGGCGCATTTGCAGTATCCGGTTTATCGAATTTTGTAGATTTTTTGATTGTGTTGTTTTTTTTAAAGCAATCCCGATAGCTATCGGGAGCAAGGTTTTTAATTTTGATTAAGTTGAGAAAACGCTAAAAACGCAAAGCTTTACGTGTAGCACTTGTCAAAGTTTAAAACTTTGACAAAGTTAGAATACAGCTGCGGATACAAAGTCGGGAGACTTCGCACAGCCATTAAAATCTAAACGAGAAATTTTATCATCATATAAATCTTTGTCAAGATACTTGTGAAGATTTCTCATTCCTCCAAATGACAAACTCGACTCAAAAAAAGCTAAATAAAAAATGTTTTTTCGGGACTTTTGATCAATATAATAGAAGAATTATTTATCCTTCAATTTCTCTAAAAAACAGAACTTTATCTTTTGTTTGAACTAACGACTAATTTAATTTTAATTACTTTTTTCTGACTAATCGTAAAAGTCATATATTTGAAAAAATGAAATTTTAATTCTAAAAATCATAAGGAAATGGGACTATTTAATAATCTTTTCAAAAAGAAAGAAGAGAAAACATAATCGGTTGTGAATCAGCAAAATAACAGTATACAATTTACATCTGAAAATGATTTTCTGGAAAAATTCGGAGCAATTGCTTTAGAAAAACAAAGAAATTTATTTGAGATCACGGGCGGACTTTCTTGGAATGTGGATATGGATAAAGAGGAAATAACCTTTGGCGATGATCTTACTTTTCCGATGCAGGTTTTAGGTTCTTTTTCCCATTCTTCTGAAACCTGGCTTTGGATCTGGGACAATAAAGCGGGAGGTTATACGGAATCTGTGATGAAACAAGCGCTGTTATTAAAACAATATGGCGAGGAAAATAATATTGATTTACTGACTGTTGGGAATTTTGACGCTGCCTCCAATGATTTACATTTAATAGGAATGATGGCTGTTGAAATGTTTAACTCAAGTGGGTATTATCTCGGAAACTACGGGCAGGGAACCATGGTTGTTACGATTAAATCGGATGTAATAGATCAGGTTGAAAGCGAAGAATTTTCAAGAATTACGACTGTTTTTCCTGAATTGATTTCGACTTTTGAAATTCAAAATCATAAAAATGCTTTTAAGAATTATCTTTCTCAAAAGGGCTACGAATTGATTTCTAATGGAAACGAAATTAAAGCTGAAAAGAATGGTAAGGTTATTAATGCTTTATTTAATGACGATGATCTTTTGATAAAATTAAATGGTAACTCGTAAGATCTAAAAAAGAAATAAAATCACGAAACGAACTTTTGAAAACGAGTTTGCGTGAGGGATAGCAGCAAGCTACCGAAGTAGCGTGGATAGCCCGACAGCATTTAAAAAAAGACCCAATGAACGCAAAGTTGATTGGGTCTTTTTTTAAATGGTGGCACGCCCCCATTCTATAATTCTGATGCGCTAAAATACTAAGATTCTAAATTTTCCTTTTTTACTTTTAATTCGGCTGTAGTGTAATTTTCTTCGTGAAATAACAACTTTATGTTTTCATACGAATTGGTAAGTGCTTCTTTGATTTGTTCGGGATTGAGCCAGGCTACTTTTTCGATGCCTTCTTCTGCTTGTCCGTGTGGAATTCCTTCGAAATCGGAGGACATTTCGAACCAATGGGTGATTTTGAGTTTGTATTTTCCGTTGCGCTTGAAAACGTGGTAGGTTTTTTCCAGTTTTTTTATAATTTTCAGTTTTCCGACACCGGTTTCTTCTTCTACTTCACGCATTGCGGTGTCTTCGATTTCTTCTCCTTTTTCGATTCCGCCCTTGGGTAAATCCCATTTGCCGTTTCTAAAGATGAATAAAACCTCACCTTTCTTATTATACACTAAGCCCCCACCCGCTTTGTTTACAGGGATTTTGGCCTTTAATGTCTTCATTATTTCACTTTCGTCGGGATGATAAAGAATGGCTTTTTGAATTTTATTTTGAAAGATTTTTATGATAAGATGCTCGATATCAATACTCTCCAACAAGAACATTTGGAAATCTGTTTCTTTCGAGATTTCATTTGTCAAAAAAAGTGGTTTGTCGTTTACAAAAACTTTATACATTTGTACTATGATTTTTAATAAAGATACTGCCGAAAAAACAGCCGAATTGCTTTTGCAAATAAATGCAATTAAATTGAATCCCGAAAATCCTTTTACATGGGCTTCTGGTTGGAAATCTCCTATTTATTGCGATAATAGGTTAATTCTTTCATTTCCGAGCATTAGAAACTATGTTCGTGATGAATTTGCCAAAAACATTGAAAAACAATTTGGAAAACCTGATGTTATCGCCGGTGTAGCCACTGGAGCGATTGGAGTTGGAATTTTGGTTGCCGAAAGTTTAGGCCTGCCTTTTGTATATGTACGTCCGGAGCCTAAGAAACACGGTAGACAAAACCAAGTTGAAGGTTTTTTACAAAGAGGACAAAATGTTGTGGTTGTTGAAGATTTAATTAGTACCGGAAACAGCAGTTTAATGGCTGTAGAAGCTTTGCGTAATGAAGGTGCCAATATAAAAGGTATGGCGGCCATTTTTACTTACGGCTTCGGGGTAGCTGAAGAAAACTTCAAAAAAGCAAATATTGACTTATTTACATTGAGCAACTATGAAAATCTATTGGATTTAGCGGTTCAAAAACAATATATCACAGAAGATCAGCAATCTACTCTTTTAGAATGGAACGAAAGTCCGTCTACCTGGGGACAGGAAGATTAGATTTTAGTCCCGATCCCTCGGGATAGATTTTAGATTTTTCAAAAATCGCTTCGCTCTTTTTGGAATTTGGGATTTTATTCAATTTTAGCTTTGCAAAATTTGTAATGCTTGCATATTAAAAAAACTTTGCGCACTTTGCGGTAAAATAAAAAACAAAAAATATGAACTTAGAAAGTCCAAAAGTTACTGTTCAGAAATCAGCACAGGATTTATTTGATCAACTGACTGATGTAAAGAATTTTGAAAAATTAATGCCGGATAACATCGCTAAATTTGAAGTGACTGGCGAAGACGCTTTTATTTTTGGATTGAAAGGTATGCCGGAAATCAAATTAAAAATGAAAGATAAAGTGGCTCCAAACAAAATTGTTCTGGGTGCAGCGAGTGATAAACTTCCTTTTACTCTGACTTCTAATATTGATAGCATTTCGGATTCTGAAAGTGCTGTTCAATTGTTTTTTGAAGGCGAATTCAACGCGATGATGGCGATGATGGTTAAAGGTCCTATCAGTAAGTTTATTGAAACTTTAGCAAATAATATGACTAAACTTTAATAATGATAAATTATTAATTTGAAATTATAAATGCCTGGCTTGTGTCGGGCATTTTTTTGTTTAGCACAAAGGCCCGATCTTTTCATTTTGCTACAAAGACACTAAGCCACGAAGTTTTTTTAATTGGAGCCGAAAATTTCTCGCAAAGGCGCAGAATCTCAAAGTTTTTTAGTTTTTAATAGTAACTTAGCGCCTTAGCGTCTTTGTGGCAAACCTTTGCAACTATTAGCCTTTGTTCCCTTGAAACTCTCAATAAAGCATCTTAACTTCTTTAATTTCAAATTCGGCGACAGAATCATCTTCCAATAATACCTGCAATTTGCCGCTTTTGGAAACGCCTTGGATGATTCCCATAAAATCCTGATCATTTTTATTTCTAAAAGGCGACGGAATTCCTTTTTTAAAGAGAGAATCAAAGTAAGTACTCCAGAAAATCTCCCATGAAGTTTCCCACAATTGAATCTTTTGCTTTAATTTTTCGACAATTAAAACGGCAAGATCTTCCTTATCAAAAGACCTTCCTTTGATAACGGCCAGAGACGAAGCATGTGGCAATTCATTATAATCTGTTTGATTGACATTAATTCCGATTCCGACAACTGACACGATTCTGCCATCACTTTTGATAGTATTTTCGATTAATATGCCAGCGAGCTTCTTATTATATGACAGAATGTCGTTCGGCCATTTTATACATATATCGGGAATATTTAATGATTTTAAGGCTTCTGAAACGGCCAGAGAGACCGCAACGCTTAAATCAAAAACTTGTTGGTTGTTATGCAGAAAATCTCTAACCAAAACACTCATTGTTAAGTTCTTACCAGCTTCAGACGTCCACACTCCACCTACTTGTCCTTTTCCTTTTGTCTGATATTCAGCTGTTACGACTGTAAAATTCTCCAGTTCTTCTGCACTTGACAATGCTTTCAGGAAGTCATTTGTAGAATCTATGGCATCGAGTTTGATTAGTTTCATTAAAGTATTTTAAATAACTTAATTTAATATTTTGTTAAGGTTCAAAAATAATCACAAATTTTGGTAACTTTACAAATTCATATAAAATAATTCATGGCGAAAAAGACTATTAATAATGATGTTCTACTGGCGAACATAATAAAAGGGATTGAGGAAGTAAAAGGAAATGACATCGATATTCTTGACTTAAGAGAAATAGATACTGCAGTTTGCGACTATTTTGTAATTTGCAACGGTAGTTCAAATACTCAGGTTAACGCCATTGTAAACTCAATTCAAAAGACAGTTTCAAAAGACTTAAAAGATAAACCCTGGCATGTAGAAGGTACAGATAATGCGGAATGGGTTTTAATGGACTATGTACACATTGTGGTGCATGTTTTTCAAAAACATATACGCGAATATTACAATATCGAAAGCCTTTGGGGCGATGCCAAAATAACTACAATCGAGAACAAATACTAAAGAAATTTCACTAGATGGCTAAAGATAATAACCCAAATCCGAATAAATTTAAAATAAGTCCCTGGTTAATATACACCGCAATACTTTTAGTTTTTTTATTTATAAGTTTTGCTACCGGAGGATCCAGCTTAAACGAACCTGCGCAGATAACTTCTTCTAAATTTAATACTCTTTTAGAAAAAGGGCACATTAAAAAAGTTATTGTTTACAATAAAGCAGATGCTGAAGTATATTTAAATGATGCTGCGTTAAAAGACCCGGCAAACAAGGCAGTTGCTGTAGATATGTTCAAACAGCCAAATAAAGGTCCGCACTATACTTTGGACATTGGTAATGACCAGATCTTTCAGACTAAACTGGAAAAAGCTGTTGCAGAACATAAACTGGGAGAATTCAATTTTGAAAAACAAAATAACTGGAGCGATATTTTAATCAGCTTACTTCCTATCATCATTATTGTTGGTGTGTGGATTTTCATCATGCGTAAAATGTCTGGCGGAGGCGCTGGCGGAGGCGGACAGATTTTCAATATCGGAAAATCTAAAGCTAAACTTTTTGACGAAAAAACAGATATTAAAACCACATTTAAAGATGTTGCTGGTTTAGAAGGTGCAAAAGAAGAAATTCAGGAAATTGTTGAATTCCTTAAGAACCCTGAAAAATATACTAATCTTGGAGGTAAAATTCCTAAAGGTGCTTTACTTGTAGGACCTCCGGGAACTGGTAAAACTTTATTGGCAAAAGCTGTTGCCGGTGAAGCTCAGGTACCTTTCTTCTCTCTTTCAGGTTCAGATTTCGTAGAAATGTTTGTTGGAGTTGGTGCATCACGTGTACGTGACTTGTTCAAACAGGCAAAAGAGAAATCTCCTGCTATCATTTTCATTGATGAGATTGATGCTGTCGGAAGAGCAAGAGGAAAAAGCAATATGTCTGGCGGAAACGACGAAAGAGAAAATACATTAAACCAATTACTAACCGAAATGGACGGTTTTGGTACAAACTCTAACGTAATTGTATTAGCTGCAACCAACAGAGCAGATGTCTTAGACAAAGCTTTAATGCGTGCAGGACGTTTTGACAGACAAATTTTTGTGGACTTACCGGACATTCGTGAAAGAGCAGAAATTTTCCAGGTACACTTAAAACCGATTAAAAAGGTTGAAGGTCTTGATTTGGATTTCTTAGCAAAACAAACTCCAGGTTTCTCTGGTGCCGATATTGCGAATGTGTGTAACGAAGCGGCTCTTATTGCTGCAAGAAACAACAAACCTGCCGTAGACAGACAAGATTTCCTTGACGCTGTGGACAGAATTATTGGTGGTCTGGAAAAGAAAAACAAAATCATTACTCCGGAAGAAAAACGCGCTATTGCGATTCACGAAGCAGGTCACGCAACCGTAAGCTGGATGTTGGAGCATGCCGCGCCGCTTATCAAAGTTACGATTGTACCTCGTGGACAAAGTTTAGGAGCTGCATGGTATTTACCGGAAGAAAGACAAATCGTCAGAACAGATCAGATGTTAGACGAAATGTGTGCTACAATGGGCGGAAGAGCTGCTGAAAAAGTAACATTTGACAGAATCTCAACCGGTGCTTTGAGCGATTTGGAAAAAGTAACACGTCAGGCGCGTGCTATGGTTACCATTTACGGACTGAACGATAAAATTGGAAATGTTACTTATTATGATTCAACGGGTCAGAGCGAGTACAATTTTTCTAAACCATACTCTGATGAGACTGCAAAAATTATTGATGCTGAAATTTCAGAGTTAATCGAAGGTCAGTACCAAAGAGCAATTCAAATTTTAGAAGAAAACAAAGATAAATTAAATCAACTGGCTGATATTCTGATTGAAAAAGAAGTTATCTTTAAAGATGATTTAGAAAACATTTTCGGAAAACGTACTTTTGATAAAAATTTAGAAGAAGTAGTTTCATAAATAATTACGGAAAACGTAATAATTTTTTAAAATCTTAATTCAAAACACCCTTTTGAATTAAGATTTTTTTATCTTTGAACGTTTTCAATTAACATGTAAAGCATTTCATATAAAAAATGAATTTTTTCAAAAAAATATTTGGCTCAAGTGAAGCCGCTTCTGACGAAGAACACGAAAGCGAATATGCAGGAAATTCTGCTCCAAATAGTCATTTATCCCTGGATGAGCAATTCATTTTTAATTTTAAAAAAAATGGAGGCAAATTCCTGTATTGCGAAAACAAAGCTGAGGTTACAGAACAATTTGAAAATATATTAGAAGAAAATGACTGGTTTGAAAGTGAAGTTTTATGTTATGAGCCTTCCCTTTTTAGTTTATTAGAGGAAAACAGATTGTTTTACATCGCTCCTACTAAACCAAAATTTTTACTGGCAACTTGTGAAAACCTTATTGCCGATGAAGGTTCAATTTTATTTTCGTCAAAACAAATTAGATCAAATAAACCAAACGAATTACCTGCCAATATTGTTATTATAGCAACGACAAGTCAGATCCTGCCAATGAAAAGTGACGGATTGACGGCTATAAAACGTAAATACGACAGAGACATTCCCACAAATATTACTACAATAAAATATTTCGAAAAAGCAAAAGAGGAAGATTTTACACAATACGGAAGTGTTGCAAAAAACCTTTATTTACTGCTTTTAGAAGATCTTTAAGATGAACGAAACACTGAAGAGAACCATTTCCGGTGCTGTTTATATCGCTTTGTTATTAACTTCGATATTGTTTTCTACCGAAAGCTTCATTACTCTTTTTGGTATCTTCTTAATTATCACTATATACGAATTCTCTAATATAGTTGCTTTAAACAAGGTATTTTCTATTGCCTTTGGCGTTATAATTTATTCCTCTATTATTCTGGTAAGCCATTACAATAAGCAGACTGTTAAATTTTTAAGCGACTCATTTAATTCTGATATAAGTTTAGAAACAAACATCAACCAGCTGGATTTAATTCTTCTGGCGATTACAATTGTAGTTTCTATTAAATGCATCATATTCCTTTTTTATGATTCTGTCCAGAAAATAAGTATTTCTTCAAAATATTTATATCTGCTTGGATATATTACACTTCCTTTTATTTTTATCGTTAAAATCTCTTTTGGTACAAATGACTATAATCCGAAAATTATAATTGGTTTATTTGTATTAATCTGGACTAATGATACATTTGCTTATCTGGTTGGAAAATCAATTGGAAAACATAAATTATTTGAACGTGTTTCTCCTAAAAAAACAATTGAAGGTTTTATTGGCGGTGCTGTTTTTGCGGCATTGGCCGGTTTTTTGATTTCTAAATTCTATATTCAGCCAAAACCTGAATTTAGTAATATGTCTATTATAATCTGGACATCAATTGCTTTAATTGCGAGTGTTTTTGGTACAATTGGCGACTTAATTGAATCCAAATTTAAACGTATTGATGGTATAAAGGACAGTGGTTCTATTATGCCGGGACATGGAGGTATTCTAGATCGATTAGATAGTGTTATATTTGTAGCACCAATTATATTTTTATTTTATCAAATTTTATATTATGTTTCATAAAGAAGGAGGTCCGTCCATTTTATTGGGTACAAGTTTTACTGTAGCATTACTTTTAATTGCTGATCGATTTATTGATACCTATTGGCTCAGAATACTGGTTCAGATAGCGGCAGTGGTAATTTTGATTATTATTTTACAATTCTTTAGAAATCCTAAAAGAATTGCAGTAAGACATACAGATCATATTCTTTCACCTGTTGACGGAAAGGTCGTTGTAATTGAAGAAGTTTACGAAGGTGAATATTTTAAGGATAAACGATTACAGGTTTCAATCTTTATGTCACCAATCAATGTTCATGTTACGCGTTATGCAATGGACGGAATTATAAAATTTAGTAAATACCATCCCGGAAAGTTTTTGGTTGCGTGGCACCCGAAAGCAAGTGAGGAAAACGAAAGAACTACAGTTGTTATCGAAAATGACAGCTTCGGTGCTATTCTATACAGACAAATCGCGGGAGCACTTGCTCGCCGTATTGTAAATTATGCGAAAGAAGGAATGCAGGTTGTACAAGGTACAGATGCAGGCTTTATTAAATTTGGATCAAGAGTAGATTTATTTTTACCTTTAGGTACACCAATTAACGTTGAGTTAAATCAGAAAGCAATTGGTGGAAAAACAATTATTGCTACAAAAGCATAAATGGCTGAAAAAGATTTAGATATTCGCTTTGAAAAAGCTGTCGAAGCTGCAATGGAAATGACTCAGGCTTCGCTGCCGCAAGACGTGCAGCTAAGACTTTATGCTTTCTACAAACAGGCAACTTTTGGAACAGCTGTCTACAATCAATCTGAAAATTTTGATCTGAGAGATGCTTTCAAAACCAATGCCTGGATGCAGATTAGTCATATTTCAGTAGAAGAAGCCAAAGAAAATTATATTGAGATTATCAATTCATTAACATCAAAATAAATAACATTATGAAGAAAAACGTTGTTCTTTTTAGCACTTTAGCTTCATTTTTACTATTGTTTTCCTGTAAAGAAGATAAGCTTATCGAAGTTGTTGAGGTGCCTCTTCCTACAAAAGAAGAAAAAATTACTATTGGTGCGCCAGACGATGTTAAAGCAGATCCGGGTTCTTTTGAGATGACTAAATTGTCATTTCCTTATGATGGTCTTGCGCCGGCAATTCGTTCCCTGACTTTAGAAACGCATTATTCAAAGCATTATTTATCCTATACAAACAACTTTAATAAAGAGATTGTTTCGACTGAATTTGAAAATATGCCGATTGAGGATATTTTAAAAAAGATGGATTTAAATAATGCCAAACTTCGTCAGAATGCCGGAGGATATTACAATCATACTCTCTATTTTAATATCTTAACACCAAAACAGCAAACTCCAAAAGATACACTTTCGGGTTCTATAGATAAAGAATTTGGCTCTTTTAATAACCTCACCAATCAATTTAAGGCGCAATCTGAAAAACAGTTTGGTTCAGGATGGGTTTGGCTTGTCGTAGACCGATATGGCAAATTGCAAATTACTACGACTCAGGATCAGGATAACCCTTTAATGAAAAATGCCTTAATACCGGGAACCCCAATTATGGGAATTGATCTTTGGGAACATGCTTATTATCTGGATTATCAAAACCGAAAAGGAAGTTATGTTGACGCTTTTTATGAACATATAAATTGGGAAAAAGTAAACGAATACTATATCGAAGCGTTAAAAAAGGTTAACAAAGTATAGAAAGAAAGCTGGTACAAAAAAAGTATCAGCTTTTTTTTATACCTTAAATGTAGCTTAGAAACAACAGATATGATAGATATTGCAAATCGTTTTACAGAGAATCCATTATTGTCCCCAAAAGATTTACCACCAAGTCTGGAAGGTTTAGAAATTACCTGTCTTCTTAATCCGGGTGTTTTCCAGTTTGAAAATAAAATCTGGCTGGCAGTCAGAGTGGCTGAAAGGCCAAAACAAATTGAGAATATTATTTCTTTTCCCGTACTTACTAATACAGGTGCCATTCAAATTATTGAAATTTTAAAAGATCATCCTGAACTTTTTGCGACAGATGCACGTGTAATTAACTATCAGGGAATTGATTACCTTACTACTTTATCGCATATTAGATTACTGTGCAGTGAAGATGGAAAGCATTTTTACGAACCTGAAAATTTCCCGCATTTAGTTGGAGAAGGAATATTGGAAACCTTCGGAATAGAAGATTGCAGGGTTTCCTTAATTGAAGGAAAATATTACCTGACTTTTACTTCTGTTTCAGATAATGGTGTTGGCGTTGGATTAAGAACCACCACCGACTGGAAAAATTTTGAGAAGCACGGAATGATATTTCCTGCTCATAATAAAGACTGTGCTATTTTTGAAGAAAAAATAAACGGTCTGTTTTACGCCTTACATCGTCCGAGTAGTGTCGATATTGGCGGTAATTATATTTGGATTGCTTCCTCGCCGGATGGAATTCATTGGGGAAATCACAAATGTATCATCAAAACCAGAAAAGGTCATTGGGACAGTAAAAGAGTCGGTGCCGGAGCTGCTCCGATTAAAACAGAATTTGGCTGGCTTGAGATATATCACGGTGCAAACGAGTTTCACCAATATTGTCTGGGTGCTTTCTTAATGGACCTCGAAGATCCTACAAAAGTCATTTCGCGAACAGAAGAAAGTATTATGTTTCCCAAAACCGATTATGAATTAAGCGGCTTTTTTGGAAATGTCGTTTTTACAAACGGTCATATTTTAGAACCGGACGGCGACACTTTGACTGTTTACTACGGCGCGTCTGATGAATTTGTCTGTGGTGCAACATTTTCAGTAAAAGAAATACTTTTACTCCTAAAGGAGATTTAAAAAAAAACTGGTTTAGAAACAAATGCTTCTAAACCAGTTTATATCTTTTTCAATAATTAAGATTAAATTAATTTACTTCATAAATCAAAGATTCAGAAGGCTTAATATGAACCTGTGCTGCTCCTTCCCCATTTTTCACATAGAGGTAAGTTTTATTTTGTAAATATAATTGATCGGATAAGACGTATGAACCATCTTTTAAATTCCACTTTGAAATAATTTTAGCAGGAATTTTTAGTTCAAACTGACTTTCTTTTTCCGAAGAAAAATTGGCGATTACAATTAATTTTTGATTGGATGACCAACGTGTATACGAATATAATAAGGGATCGTAACCCGGATTTTGGCGATTAACCGTTTGAATTTCTTCGAAGCTGCCCATTAAAGCGTCACTTTTGATTGTAAAATTCAATAAACGTTTGTAAAAATCGCGAAGTCCTTTTTCAGACTCTGTTAATCTTCCTCCGTCAAATTTACCATCGTTCATCCAACGCTGATGATTGGGAACTCCAATATAATCAAAAATAGATGTTCTGGATCTTTTACCAAATCCGGCATCTTCATTTCCGGCCTCTCCAACTTCCTGTCCGAAATAAATCATTGTTGGCGAAGTACTAATTGTTGCCGAAACCACCATTAAAGGTTTTCCTCTTTCGGGAGTACCTGCAAATTCTGCACTCGCTAAACGCTGTTCATCGTGATTGTCCAGAAAATGAAGCATGTGATGTTCAATATCCGACATTCTTTTTTGAATATTGGTAAGTTCATCCGGAGAAGATTTACCGCGAATAATATCTTTCAGCTTATCGTACGTTTCTACTTTATCATACAAATAATCCATTTTTCCTAAACGGATATAATTTCTGTATTCATTTGGATTGTAAACTTCTGCTAATAAGAATGCATCCGGATTTTTCATTTTAATCGATGAATTCATATAACTCCAAAATTCATAAGGCACCATTTCTGCCATATCGTATCGAAAACCATCAACTCCTTTTGCTGTCCAGTACAATGCAATATCTCTAAACTTTTTCCAGGAATCGGGAACGTCTTTATCCTGCCAGAAAGCAAAATGTTCCTGATATGATTTTTGATCGTAACCTGCGGGAAGTTCCGGAAAATCTTTGCTTCCGTCAGGACGAATTCCGTAATTTACTTTAACCGTTTCGTACCAGTCATTTTGATCTGGCTTTGCTTTTCTCGAACCATTTCCGGTCCATTTTGCAGGACTTTCATCAAATTTTCCGTCAATAAGAGGATTTTTTTCTCCGTTTAACGGAATTTCTCCATCTGGAATTTCAAAACGTGAATTTGGAATGTAGTAGAAATTATTATCTCTTTTATATTCGACTGTAACATCATCTTCGGCACCAAAATCCCTTACTCCTTCCGGATTTGTTATTCCTTCATATTTTCGGGCAATGTGATTGGGAACAATATCAATAATTACTTTCAAACCTGTATTATGGGTACGTTTTATTAAGGCTTCAAATTCTTCAAGTCTTTGCGCAGGATTTTCAGCCAAATCGGGATTTACATTATAGTAATCTTTTACAGCGTATGGCGAACCCGCGCGCCCTTTTACCACTTCAGGATCATCGTTTGAGATTCCGTAAGCGGTATAATCGCGAACCAGGGCATGATGGGGAACTCCGGTATACCAAATGTAATTTACTCCTAAATCTTTTATTTCTTGAAGCGCTTTGTCTGCAAAATCATTAAATTTTCCTACTCCATTCTCTTCGATGGTTCCCCACGGTTTGTTTGTAGTGTTTTTATTTCCAAAAAGGCGTGTAAAAACCTGATAAACTACGACTTTCTTTTCTGTCGCAGTTTGCTCTTTTGCTGTACTCATTTTTAAATCTTTTGTTTTACAGGCTGAAAACAGTACCGATAATGTAATTCCGGCTGCAATTATTCTTTTACTTATCATATGTATTGGTCTAATCTTAGTAAGTTTTAATTTTAGATACAAAAATGCATCCAACTATTTTCTAAAAGTAGCTCATTTTTTAAAATTCAGAACATCATTCTTTATAAGGGTTCTTCTTTCGGTCTAATTTACGACAACTACAACGAGAGAGTTCATTATTTTGTTGAAAAAATAGAATTTGTATTTTCCTTCAATTTTAATGTACGAGTAATTATAAATTAATCCTAATATCAATCACAGGTTGCTTCCTTTTTTATAAATTTGACAAAAATTTAATCAATTGAAGAAATCACTCTTTTTCATATTTTTCTCCTCGTTTTTTTTATGTGTGCAACTTATTTCTGCGCAGGCAAAAAAAGCTACTCAAAGTCCAAAAACAATCGTTATTGAAAACGCTGACTTTTCTGATGTCGATCAGGTCAACGCACCAGATGCACTTTTGCTTACAGGAAATGTAAAAGTAAATCATGACGGTGTGGTCTTAACTTGTAATAAAGCCTATTTTTTTCAAAAAGAAAATTATTTAAAAGCTTTTGGAAATGTACAATTAGTACAGGGAGATACTTTATTTTTAAACAGTAAATATGCCGAGTATAGCGGCAATGCTAAAAAAGCTTTTGCAACAGGAAATGCAGTTCTTACTTCTCCGGATGCCACTTTACAAACGGATACTATTAACTTTAACAGAAACATTCAGGAGGTGTTTTACAATACTAAAGGAACTATTGTAAACAAGGACAATACTTTGGTCAGCAAATCCGGAAGATATTTTGTAACACAAAAAAAATTCCAGTTCCTGACTCAGGTTACTATTACAAATCCGAAATATGTCATTAAATCCAATCATTTGGATTATTATAGTAATTCCGGACACACTTACCTTCTTGGGCCTTCGACCATTACAAGTAAAGCCAATTATATTTATACAGAAAAGGGGTTTTATGATACCAAGAAAAACCTGGCACATTTTTTACGAAAATCTTACATAAAATATGATGATCGGCGTATAGAAGGCGACAGCTTATTTTATAATCGGAATACCGAATTTGCCTCGGCAACCCGAAACGTAAAAATAACCGATTCAATTAACAGAGGAATTGTAAAAGGGCATTATGCAGAGCTTTATAAGCTTAAAGATTCTATGTTTGTGACCAAGAGAGCTGTCGCAGTTAACTTAGTAGAAAATGATTCAGTTTATATACACGGTCAGAAATTAATGGTGACCGGAAAAGAAGGCGAGCGAATTTTAAGAGCTTTTAAAAATGTTCGATTCTATAAAACAGACATGAGCGGAAAATGCGATTCGATACATTCTAATTCTAAAACTGCTTTAACCAAACTAATTGGGAATCCGATTTTATGGAACGGTGAAAATCAAATCACAGGTGATATTATGCATTTAATCGGAGATAATAAAACAAGGAAAATTGATTCTTTAAAAGTGCTCAATAATACTTTTCTACTCTCTAAAGATACACTTGGAACCGGCTTTAATCAGGTAAAAGGGCTTAATTTATTTGGAAAATTCCGGGATGGAAAACTTCATGATGTAGATGTAGTTAAGAATACAGAAGTTGTTTATTACATGCGGAATGATGCCCATGAACTGATTGGTATCAATAAAAATGTGAGTAGTAAAATCACTATGGTTTTGGAAAATAATGAATTACAGGATATCACATTTTTTAATAAAGTTGACGGAGATATTTTTCCGGAAGACGAACTTCCTGAAAACGCACGAAAGCTGCGGGGAATGGTTTGGCGGGGCGATGAAAGAATAAAATCGAAAGATGATATTTTTACCAAGGAAGAAAACGATCTCAACGAAAAACTGATCAAAGAAGGAAAAGACGAAGAAGAAAAGGGTAAAAATGTTCCGTTGGAAGTAAGAAAGGAAACTTTAAATTACGACAAGAAGAAACCAGCTGCCAAGCCAGAAACGAAATCTAAAAAATAGTGATTCTTGTTCAGTTTTTAGTGTTCGGTATAAAAACGATATATAAAAACTTTGAAGCTTAGTAACTTTGCAACTTAGCACCTTTAAAAAATGAATTCAGACTTTATAAAATACCAGGCGCAAACTTCTCCTTATCCTTTAGGGATGGAAGTTTCTCACGCTATTGGCTCTTACATATACGACACAAACGATAAAAAATACCTGGATTTTGTTGCCGGAGTTTCAGCCTGCACTTTAGGACATCAGCATCCAAGGGTTAATCAGGCTATAAAAGATCAGTTAGATAAATATTCTCATGTAATGGTATATGGCGAATATTCGCAAAGTCCGGCCGTTCAATATTGCAAATTACTGGCCTCACTCCTGCCCGAATCTTTAAATAAAACTTATTTAGTAAATTCTGGTACAGAAGCTATAGAAGGTGCTTTAAAATTAGCGAAACGAACAACAGGAAGAAGTCAGCTTATTTCCTGCCATAATGCCTACCATGGGAACACAATGGGTTCTATGAGTGTTATGGGATTTGAGGAACGCAAACAGGCATTTAGACCCTTGCTACCGGATGTTGATTTTATTACATTTAATAACGAAGAAGATTTACAAAAGATAACCACAAGAACAGCGGCCATTTTATTAGAAACCATTCAGGGCGGCGCAGGTTTTATCCAGCCGGAAAATAACTTTTTACAAAAAGTACGTAAACGCTGTGATGAAGTTGGAGCGATGATGATTGTGGATGAAATTCAGCCTGGTTTTGGACGAACCGGGAAATTATTCGGTTTTCAAAATTATGATGTTGTACCTGATATTGTGGTAATGGGAAAAGGAATGGGCGGCGGAATGCCCGTAGGTGCTTTTACCGCTTCTGCTGAAAAAATGGACCTACTGACCGAAAATCCAAAACTGGGACATATTACTACTTTTGGAGGTCACCCTGTCATTGCGTCAGCCTGTCTGGCTACTTTGCAGGAATTAACTGAAACAAATTTAATGACAGAGACACTTGAAAAGGAAAAACTCTTCAGATCGCTTTTGGTACATCCTTTGATTAAGGAAGTTAGAGGAAAAGGATTAATGCTGGCCGCCATGACAGAATCGGCTGAAATTACAAATGAAGTTATTCTAACTTGCCAGGATAGAGGTCTTATTTTATTTTGGCTTTTGTTTGAAGGATGTGCCATTCGAATTACGCCTCCCCTTACCATTTCAGAAGGCGAAATCAGAGAAGGTTGTGCGATCATTTTGGAAGTTATGGATGAGATATTCCAAAAAGTAAAGCAATAAGTCAACCAGAATAAATCTGCACATAATAACATAATTATCAAGTGAAGCTAACTCATTAATACAAAGAGATTTCTTCCCAAAATAGAATAAAAAATTGCTATATATTGTTAATTAAATTGTTCAAAACAATTAATTCCTTATCCTTACAACAATTATATGGTTGCCTAAATTTATAAAAGGCTAATTTCAAAAAAACGAAGTATGCAATTAAGCAACGAAGAAGAAGATTATAACCTATCCCTATCCAAATTTGAGTCCATGTTAAAAACTAACAAAGTACTCTTTTTTGATTCTGAAGAATTTGAGGAAATCATTCTTCATTATTTAGATATAGGCAAGGCTAATTTAGCAAAAAAGGCCTTAAAACTTGCATTAGACCAACATCCAAAATCTACAGGCTTAAAATTAGTACAAGTAGAAATGCTGGTTTATGATGACAAACTCGATATCGCCGAAAAGCTTTTGAATGAGTTGTATGCAATTGAACCTAACAACGAGGAAATATATATTCAGAAAGCTAATATTTGTTCCAAAAGAGATCAGCACGAAAAAGCAGTTGAACTGCTAAAAATCGCGCTGCAATATACTGATGATTATGCCGATGTATATAATTTGATCGGAATGGAATATCTTTTTATGGATAATCTTGAACTTGCAAAAGAAAATTTCATAAAATGTCTCGAAGAAGATCTAGAAGATCAGTCTGCGCTTTATAACGTAGTATATTGCTTTGAATTTTTAGATCAAAATCAGGAAGCTATTGTTTACCTGAACGAATATATTAACCGCAATCCCTACAGCGAAATTGCGTGGCATCAGCTCGGGCGACTTCATTATGGTGTTAAGGAATATGAGAATGCGATTCGTGCGTTTGATTACGCTACACTGATTGATGACGAATTTTTGGGCGCTTTTATGGAAAAAGCAAAAGCGTACGAACGCCTGAAAAAATACAATGAAGCAATAGAGAGTTACAACAGAACCATCGAATTAGACGATGCAACCTCTTATGCGCTTCTTCGAATTGGAAAATGTTATGAGAAACTCGGAAATTTAGCAAAAGCGATTCAATATTACAACCAGACAGTTCACGAAGATCCTCTTTTAGACAAAGGCTGGATTGCGATTACCGATTTTCATCTTCGTCAGAAGAACTATCAAAAAGCGCTTTTCTTTGTAAATAAAGCTTTGGCTATCGACAATCAAAATCGTTTGTATTGGAAAAGATATGCAACCATCAACAAGCATATGAACTTTTTTGAAGAAGCTGAATTCGGATACAGAAAAGCCGTCGAATTTGGAGATTATGCCTTAGACACCTGGTTATTCTGGGTCGATATCCTGCAGTTTTTAGGAGAATTTGAAAGCGCCATTCAAACCTTATTACAGGCCACAGAATATTTTCCCGAAGAAAACGAAATCGAATATCGTCTGGCAGGATTGTATTTTATGATTCAGGACAACACAAAAGCTAAATTCCATTTAAGCAATGGTTTACGTTTAAACTTTGAAAACTATATCTTAATTGAAGATTTATTTCCTGTGGTTTGGGCAAAAAAAACGGTTAAAAATTATATAGAAAAACATCGCAAATAATAATGGTTGATATTTTATTGAGAAGACGTTTCGGACTATTAGGACGCAATATTAGTTATTCTTTTTCTAAAGGTTATTTTACAGACAAATTTAAAGATGAGGTTTTTGAAGGCAATACCTACGAAAACTTTGACATATCTGAGATAAACTATTTTACAGAATTAGTTAAAAATAATCCTGACCTTAAGGGATTAAATGTTACGATTCCGTATAAAGAACAAGTTATACCCTTCTTAGACAAATTATCAAAAAAAGCTGCATTAATTGGAGCTGTAAACACCATTAAATTTACCAAAAACGGAAAATTAAAAGGTTACAATACAGATTATTACGGATTTAAAAAATCGCTCAAACCCTTATTGGAACCACATCATAAAAAAGCCCTGATTTTGGGAACGGGCGGTGCCTCAAAAGGAGTTGCTTTCGCTTTGGACGAACTTAATATTCCGTACACGTTTGTTTCCAGAGAAGCAAAAGAAAATATAATTGATTATGATTTGATTAATGCCACCACTTTTGACAATTTTCAAATTATAATTAATTGCACACCAGTCGGAACAAGCCCCAATATCGAAGCCTGTCCTAACCTGCCTTACGAATTTTTTACAGAAAAGCACATTGCATACGATTTGATTTATAATCCGGCAGAAACTACTTTTCTAAAAAAAGCAAAAGAAAGAGGTGCTGTGATCAAAAACGGTTTGGACATGCTCATCTTTCAGGCGGAAAAAGCATGGAAAATCTGGAATAAATAAAATAAGATTGCAGAAAAAAAAGCTGGCTGTATTTTTGTACATTTAAACCACTGATAAACAAGTGGCTATGGATAAAATAAAAACTTTCAGCATTTTATTTTTTTTATCTTACAATCTACTTTCAGCTCAAAACACAGACACCATACAAAGTCCGTTATCTGAGCCACGATACCATTACTTCCTAAAGACTATTCTCTTTTTTAATGAGTATCTCGATACTGACAAGGGATCTTTTAATACTACGCAGGTTCGGTTTTTATTGCCCATTGGTAATAAAGCCTGGAACTTACGTTTTGATCTTCCTTTAATTTCTGCCAACACCAATGCAATCAACAAAACGGCTATTGGAGATGTTGGAGGCGGTATAAGTTTTATACCCTATTTAAGAAACAATAACGGAATAGCGGTGCGCGCACGCGTGTATTCTAATACGGCATCAGACCCAAATTTTGGAACCGGAAAATGGGTTGTAATGCCCGCCATGATTTATGGAAAATATTTTGCGCAAAAAAGGTTTTTATCCCTAACTACAGTTGAGTATCAAAAAAGTTTTGCAGGAAATAGTTCCCGGGATGATATAAGCGTTGCTCTATTTGAAAATCTCCTAATGTATTTTTTCGGAAAAAACTGGATTTCAGGAGATGTAGCTTTTCGCTATAACGCTATTTTGAAAGGATTTCAAAATAATACATTTGTAGAATTCGGACGCAAAATAACTCCGTCTAATCTGGTTTACATTCACCCCAGTGCTGGTTTTGGTCCTGAGAGAACGTATAACTTTGGTATAGAGGCTGGTATATTAGTTTTGTTTTAATGCATAAGTACACTTTTATGCAGAAAAAAATACAGCCTTTACATTCAAATATTGTTAAAAATCTTTACTAATACAATCAACATTATAATATAATGCTTTACGAAGGACAGAAATTACCACAAAATACTGCAAAACATACGAATTATTTTGTATTTAGAAACACCTTTACTATCTTTCGCTTGTTAAATAAGAACCTTATACATTTTTAAGATGTTAGAAGAAAAGAATGATAACCTGCATGAAGCAGATGGAAAATCAGAAATCGAAATTAATGATTCTGTAGCTAACGATGCAACAGAAGTTTCAGATTCTGAAAATACTGTGCAGACTTCTGCTTCAGAAACTGATAGTATTGCTGTAAAGGAACAGGATAATGAAAATCAGGAAGCATTAGACGTTATAACGAATTCGAATGCTGCGGAAAGTGAAGATGAAACTTTAAAAGACCGTCATGACATTCCGATGCAGGATTACAACACATTTTCTCTCGAAGCTCTTGTTGATGAGCTTAAGAAACTGGTTCAAACAGATAAAGTTATGTCTGTTAAAGATCATATTGAGGAAATCAAAAAGGCTTTCTTATTACAATATCACCATCTAATTGAAGAAAAAAAGGAAGAGTTTATTGCATCAAATCCTGATCCAAATGAGGAATTTGAATATCACCTGCCTTTAAAATCAAAATTTGACGAATATTACAATGTCTTCAGAGATAAAAAAAATGTTCATTTTAAACATTTGCAGACTAATCTGCAGACCAATTTAGAAAATCGTCTGGCAATTGTTGAAGAACTGAAAAATCTTATCAATCCTCAGGAAAACATAAAAGATACTCTTAAACATTTTAATGAGTTAAGAGAAAGATGGAAAAATGCCGGAGCAATTCCAAAAGACAAATACAATCACGTCTGGAATAACTACCATTTTCACGTTGAGAACTTCTATGATTATCTGCACTTAGACCGTGAGGCAAGAGATTTAGATTTTAAACACAATTTAGAATTAAAGCAAAAAATAATTACGCGTGTTGAGGAATTGGCAAACGATGCAGATGTGAATAAAGCTTTCCGCGAATTGCAGGATTTACACAGGATCTGGAAAGAAGATATTGGCCCTGTTTCTAAAGAACATCGTGATGCAATATGGAATCAGTTTAGTGAACTGACTAAAAAAATTCATGATAAGAGAGAAGTTTTGTTTGAAAACCAAAGAGCAAACGAGCACATAAATCTTAAAGCTAAAAAAGAGATTATTGCTAAAATCGAAATTTTAGGGACTGAAAAGGTAAATTCACATTCACAGTGGTTGATTCAGATCCAGAAAGTAGAAGATTTAAGAAATGCTTTTTTTGCAGCGGGAAAAGTTCCTTCAGAAGTAAACGAAGAAACATGGGCAGCTTTTAAAACGGCAGTTAGAAATTTTAATGCTTTTAAAAATTCATTTTATAAAGACATTAAAAAAGACCAAAATGACAATCTCAACAAAAAACTGGCTCTTGTTGCCAAGGCAAAAGAATTGCAGGAAAGTACAGATTTTACAGCTACGACTCCTGTAATGAAACAAATTCAGGAAGAATGGAAACAAATTGGCCATGTTCCTAAAAAATATTCAGACAAGATCTGGAAAGATTTTAAAGATGCGTGCAACCATTATTTTGATAAATTAAAAGAACACAAATCAGAAGAAAACGGTGAAGAAGTAGCAGCATTTGACAATAAAAAAGCGTATCTGGAAACTTTAAGAGCTTTTGAGCTGACCGGAGATCACAAAACTGATCTGGACGCTATAAAAGCACACATAGAAACCTGGAAAGGTTTTGGAAAAGTTCCTTTCTCGAGAAGACATATAGAAGGAAAATTCAATAAAATATTAGATGCTCTTTTTGAAAAACTAAGTTTGAGTAAAAAAGAAACTGAAATGATGCGTTTTTCCAATAGAATTGATTCTTTGTCAGACAGCAATGATACGCGTAAATTAGACAACGAAAAGATTTTCCTGATGCGTAAAATTGAAGAAGTTCAAAATGAAATTTTCCAGTTAGAAAATAACATTCAGTTTTTTACTAATACAAAGAATGCGAAAAAAGAAAATTCAATTGTACTTGAAGTGCGAAAAAATATTGCAATTCACAAAGAAAGTCTTCAGGTATGGAAAGATAAGCTGAAACAATTAAGAAATCTAGGTCAGGAATAAACAGATCTTTAGTTATAAAAATTAAAAGGTGCGATAATTAATTTTATCGCACCTTTTATATTTAAGCCTGACTTAACAAATCGATAAAAACAAATTGTAAAATATTAGTTATATTTGATAGAAAGTATCTATTGATAACCAAATAAATAAAACTCTTTAATTAATTTAATACCACAAAGAAATGAAATTTACAAGAAAAGCACATGCCAACTGGAAAGGTACCGGTATGGAAGGAACCGGAACTATTAGTACGCAAAGTACCACTTTAGATAATGCGCAACTGTCTTTTAAAACAAGATTTGCAGATGGTGTTGGAACAAATCCTGAAGAATTAGTTGCTGCAGCGCATTCGGGCTGTTTTACCATGCAATTAAGCTTTTTGCTTAACGAAGCAGGATTTACTGCAGATGATTTAACTACTGAAGCCACTGTAACTTTTGAAGATGGTACAATCACTCTAATTCACCTGGATTTAAAAGGAAAAGTACCTTCTATTTCTGCAGAAGAGTTTGCTGCAACAGCTGCCAAAGCCAAAGAAATCTGTCCAATTTCAAAATTATTAAATACTACAATTACTTTGTCGGCAAGTCTTGTAGAATAAAAGTTTTACTCTTTTTTTTAAGTTAAGTAATTCAAAAAAGAAATACTTTATTATGGAAAACAAAAGGTTTATGAAAAATCTTAAGCATAAAAAAAACCAAGGCGCAAAACCTTGGTTTTTTTATGCTTTATAAATGATTAATTACATCTTAGCTTTCAATGCTTTTGCTTCTGCAGTCATTTCCAGAGCACTGTATACTCCGATTAAGGTTTTAGAAACATCTTCATTTTTAGGATCTAATTCATTTGCTTTTTTAAGATAAGGAATTACTCCTTTAAAAACGCTTTCTCTTTGTGCTTTTAAAACATCGTAACGTTTCATGTCTTTTGCAGAAGTACCCAGTTTGTTCATCTCATCAATGATTGGTTTTTCTGCCTCTAATTTTAAAGCCGCAAGGTTTAAGTAAGCATTTGTATAATTAGGATTAATTTCAATTGCTTTTAAATAATATTTCTCGGCATCAGCGTTATTTTTTGCTCCTGCGCTAATTACACCAAGATTAAATACTAAATCCGCATTGTTTGGATCTTTTTCTAAAGCTTCTCCAACTAATTTTTTGTACATCTCGAAATCTTTACTTTCAAGATACAAGTTAGCTTCAGTAAGAATTAACGAAGTATCTTCAGGGTTTGCTTTTCTTGCATCAGAGATTGCTTTTTTAGCATCCTCTGTACGTCCTTTCTGTACAAGGATTAAAGCTAAGTTTTTATAAATTTCGCCTCTTTTAGAAGGAATAGCTTCTGTTTTAGGTTTTTCGTGAGTACCTAATTTTACAGCTAAGTCTCTTTCTTTTGCATTTGCAAAATTATCTTCGTTTCCAGATGCTTTGTTAAGAGCTGTGTACATTGTTCCTTTTCCAGAGTAATTAAGTTTTTTCAACTCCTCATACATTGGCAAAGCAAGATCAAAATCCTGCGCATTTACAGCGGTTGAAGCAGCATAATACAAGTTGATTGTATCTTTTGTGTCTAAAGAATAGGCATCATATAATTTCTTTGCCCCTTCTGCATTCTTGCTCGATTGTGTATCGGCAATTGCAGAATTAATCAATAAGCCTTTAATACTGGCAATTGATGCAGCTGCTTCTGTAGAATATTTTTGCTTTCCTGAAGTTTTTTCAACCTCAATTAATTTTTTATAACTACCTGCCGCCAAAGACAAGTTTTTACTTTCTTCTACTTTTTTCTTAGCAAGGTCAAGGTATGCATTTCCCTGAACGAAATAAAATTGAGCTTGTTCAGTATCTTTAGCATTAGCAACTAAATTTTCAGCATCTTTTAGTATTGTAACAGCTCCCTGAGCATCACCGCTTTTTAATGCCTTTTCAGCGCTTTTAATTTGATCTTTTTGAGCAAACGTAGCTACAGAGATCAGTAATGCTGACGCTAGTATTACATATTTACTTTTCATAGTGATATTTGTTTGTATTTAATTTTCTTAATTATTTTATTCCTCAGACTCTTCTTCGTCTGCTTCATCAGCGTCATCGTCTTCTACTGTATCATCCTCAGAATCATCCTCTTCTTCTGCCGTTCCGTCATCTTCAAGAACTTCCAGATCCGGTTTTACTCTTTCTATTGCAGACTCGATTACATTACCGTCTTCATCTACAATAACTTCTTCTACATCGTCTTTCATTACTTTTGTAACAGCAGCGATAGAATCTTTTCCTTTAAGGTTAATCAGTCTCACACCCTGAGTAGCACGTCCCATGACACGTAAATCTTCAATTGCCATTCTGATTGTCAGTCCTGATTTATTAATAATCATTAAATCATCTGCATCTGTAACGGCATTAATAGAGATCAGTTTACCTGTTTTCTCCGTAATATTAAGGGTCTTAACACCTTTTCCTCCACGGTTGGTAATTCTGTAGACATCTTCTCCGTCTTCATCTACTAATTTAGTACGTTTTCCGTAACCATTTTCAGTTACAACAAGAATTTGTGATTCTGTTATGTCATTTTTATCTACAGTAACCATTCCGATTACTTCATCAGTCTCATCTTTTAAGGTAATTCCGCGAACTCCGGAAGCTGTTCTTCCCATCGGACGGGTTTTAGTTTCCTCAAAACGAACTAATTTACCAGATTTAACAGCCAGAATAATTTGACTTTCTCCGTTTGTTAATTGCGCTCCTATTAACTCATCACCTTCTTTAATTGTAATAGCAGCAACACCATTAACTCGAGGTTTAGAATATTTCTCTAAAGAAGTTTTCTTCACCTGACCTTGTTTTGTTACCATTACAAGATTATGTGTATTGATATAATCTTTGTCTTTTAAATCCTGAGTACAGATGAAAGCTTTTACTTTATCATCGCTTTCGATATTTACCAGGTTCTGAATGGCTCTTCCTTTTGCTGTTTTACTTCCTTCCGGAATTTCGTAAACTCGCATCCAGAAACATTTTCCTTTTTGAGTGAAAAACATCATATATTGGTGGTTGGTCGCAACGAACATGTGTTCTAAGAAATCCTGATCTCTTGTTCCCGCACTTTTTTGTCCAACTCCTCCTCTGTTTTGAGTTTTGTATTCTGTCAGGTTTGTACGTTTGATGTAACCGGCGTGAGAAATGGTAATTACCACATTTTCATCTGCAATTAAATCTTCAATACTAACATCTCCACCAGAATATTCAATCTGAGAACGTCTTGCATCACCATACTTATCGCGAATCTCAATAAGTTCTTCTTTAATTAAATCTGTCCTTAAATTAACGTCTGCCAATAAAGCTTTCAAATGCTCAATTAACTTCATTAATTCCTCAAACTCAGCTCTTAACTTATCCTGCTCCAGACCTGTTAATTGACGCAAACGCATCTCAACAATTGCACGAGCCTGAATATCAGATAATTTAAATCTTTCAATTAATTTTTCTCTTGCTTCATCTGTGTTTTTAGATCCTCTAATTAACGCAATAACTTCGTCAATATTATCAGAAGCAATAATTAAACCTTCTAAGATATGAGCTCTTTCTTCTGCTTTGCGCAATTCAAACTGCGTTCTGCGAACTACAACTTCATGACGGTGCTCGATAAAATAGTGAATCATATCTTTCAGATTCAACATTTGCGGACGGCCTTTTACCAGTGCAATATTGTTTACACTAAAAGAAGATTGTAATTGAGTATATTTATATAAGGTATTTAAAACTACGTTTGGTGTAGCGTCACGTTTTAAGATGTAAACAATACGCATACCTGTTCTATCCGACTCGTCACGAATATTGGCTATACCTTCGATTTTTTTCTCGTTAACCAAATCGGCTGTACGCTTAATCATCTCGGCTTTGTTAACCTGGTACGGAATTTCAGTCACAATAATGCATTCTCTTCCGTCTACTTCTTCAAAACCAACTTTGGCACGCATTACAATACGTCCTCTACCGGTTTTAAAAGCTTCGCGAACGCCTTCATAACCATATATTACACCACCCGTTGGAAAATCGGGAGCTTTAATATGCGTCATTAATTCATCCACTTCAATATCGTTATTATCAAGGTAAGCTAAAGTACCATTGATAACCTCAGTTAAATTGTGCGGCGGCATATTGGTCGCCATACCAACTGCAATACCTGTAGCTCCGTTTACTAATAAAGTAGGAACCCTTGTCGGCATTACTTTTGGTTCGTATAATGTATCGTCAAAGTTCAACTGAAAATCAACTGTTTCTTTTTCGATATCTGCCATAATATCTTCCGATATCTTACGCATTCTTGCCTCAGTATAACGCATCGCTGCCGGACTATCACCATCGACAGAACCAAAGTTACCCTGACCATCAACTAATAAATAACGCATACTCCATTCCTGCGCCATACGCACCATGGCGTCATAAACAGAAGTATCTCCATGCGGGTGGTACTTACCCAGAACCTCCCCTACAATTCTAGCAGACTTTTTGTGGGCAGATCTTGATGTTACTCCTAAATCATACATTCCATAAAGAACTCTTCGATGCACTGGTTTCAAGCCATCTCTAACATCAGGAAGTGCTCTCGATACAATTACTGACATCGAATAATCGATATAAGCTGACTTCATTTCATCCTCTATGTTAATAGGAATTAACTTTTCTCCTTCAGACATAAGTTGTTATATTAAATAATTATATTAGTTTCAAAGCGTGCCAAGATACGTTTTTTTGAAATTTTTTCAGCTATTTCCTTACACTTATTTCAATGATTTATTAACAACTTTATTTCCGGTTTTAGTTAATAAATTAAGCGTTTTTTAACTCTTTTATTGTCTTTTTTTTTGTCTATTAGCTGACAGGAGTTCGTGAAGGGTACGGTTTTTGTTTTTCAAACTGTAATTCATTAAATTTACAATACCAATTATATATTATGGATGATAATTTTTCACCAAGAGTAAAAGATGTTATTACATACAGTAAAGAGGAAGCCTTACGTTTAGGCCACGACTTTATTGGTACTGAACATCTAATGCTGGGCATTTTAAGAGATGGTAACGGAAAAGCTATTCATATACTTAATAACCTTGCAGTCGATTTAGACCATTTACGCAGAAAAGTAGAAGTACTTAGCCCTGCCAATCTGGGTATTGAAGTAAATGCCGAGAAGAAGAATCTTCATCTTACCCGACAGGCCGAAAGAGCCCTGAAGACCACTTTTCTTGAAGCTAAAGTATTTCAAAGCTCATCAATTAGCACCGCGCACTTACTTCTATGTATTTTGCGAAACGAAAACGATCCAACAACCAAGTTACTGAATAAACTAAAGATAGATTATGACGTAGCTAAAGAACAGTATTTAAATATGACTCCAAACGAAGAAGAATTCTTAGAAAACTTGCCAAGAAACGAATCATACAATGATGATTCAGGACAAGATGACAGTCTAAAAGAGAGTAGTTTTAATAATCCCGCCAATAAGTCAAACAAAAAATCTAAAACTCCGGTGTTAGATAATTTTGGGAGAGATTTAACAGAAATGGCGGAGGAAGGAAAACTAGATCCGGTTGTGGGACGCGAAAAAGAAATTGAGCGTGTTTCACAAATTCTAAGCCGAAGAAAAAAGAACAATCCGCTTCTTATTGGAGAACCGGGAGTTGGTAAATCTGCTATTGCAGAAGGACTTGCTCTTCGCATTATCCAGAAGAAAGTATCGCGTATTCTTTTCAATAAACGGGTTGTTACTCTTGATCTTGCCAGTTTAGTTGCAGGAACAAAATACCGCGGACAATTTGAAGAAAGAATGAAAGCAGTAATGAATGAACTGGAAAAGAATGACGATATAATTCTTTTTATTGATGAAATTCATACAATTGTGGGAGCCGGTGGAGCAACAGGTTCGCTTGATGCTTCAAATATGTTCAAACCTGCTTTGGCGAGAGGCGAAATCCAATGTATTGGTGCTACAACTCTTGATGAGTACAGACAATATATCGAAAAAGATGGTGCCTTAGAAAGACGTTTTCAAAAGGTGATTGTAGAACCAACTTCTGTTGAAGAAACAATTGCAATTTTAAACAACGTAAAAGACAAATACGAAGATCACCACAATGTAACCTACACTCCTGAAGCTATTGAAGCTTGTGTAAAATTGACAAACAGATACATGTCTGAGCGTTTTTTACCGGACAAAGCTATCGATGCCATGGACGAAGCAGGATCTCGTGTACACATTACCAATATTGATGTTCCGAAACAAATTTTGGATTTAGAACGTCAGTTAGAAGAAGTGCGTGAAAACAAAAATATGGTTGTTAAAAAACAAAAATATGAAGAAGCAGCCAAACTTCGTGATGATGAAAAACGCATTGAAAAAGATCTTGCAATTGCACAGGAACAATGGGAAGAAGATTCTAAAAACAACAGAATTGAAGTTACAGAAGATAATGTAGCTGATGTTGTTTCTATGATGACCGGAATTCCGGTTAACAGAATCGCGCAAACAGAAAGTAATAAACTGGCTCAGTTACCTGAATTAATTCAGAACAAAGTAATTGGTCAAAACGAGGCGGTTCTTAAGATTGCACGTTCTATTCAACGTAACAGAGCAGGACTTAAAGATCCGAATAAACCAATTGGTTCCTTTATATTCTTAGGTCAGACTGGAGTTGGTAAAACTCAGTTGGCAAAAGTATTAGCAAAAGAATTATTTGATTCTGAAGATGCTTTGGTTCGTATTGATATGAGTGAATACATGGAGAAATTTGCGATTTCACGTTTAGTTGGAGCACCTCCGGGATATGTTGGTTATGAAGAAGGAGGTCAATTGACCGAAAAAGTTCGCAGAAAACCATATTGTGTTGTTCTTTTAGATGAAATCGAAAAAGCGCATCCTGATGTGTTTAATATGATGCTTCAGGTTCTGGATGACGGATATTTAACGGACAGTTTAGGGCGTAAAATTGATTTTAAAAACACGATTATCATAATGACATCGAATGTTGGTGCACGTCAATTAAAGGATTTTGGACAAGGTGTTGGATTCGGAACTGCTGCGAGAGTGGCTCAAAGTGACGAAAACTCAAAAAGCATTATCGAAAATGCTTTAAAGAAAACTTTTGCTCCTGAATTCTTAAACAGAATTGATGACGTAATTGTATTCAACAGTTTAGAAAAATCTGATATTGATCTAATTATCGAAATCGAATTAAAAAAATTATATTCCCGTATTGCGGAATTAGGATATAAATTAAGTCTGACTGACAAAGCAAAAGCATTTATCGCAGACAAAGGTTTTGACAAACAGTTTGGTGCGCGACCATTAAAAAGAGCGATCCAGAAATATGTTGAAGATTTACTGGCAGAAGAAATCATTACTTCTAAAATCCATTCTGGTGACCAAATCATGATGGATCTGAAAGACGATTCACAAGAACTTTCGGTAGAAATACATAAAGCCGAAGAGCCGACTAATCAATAAATTAGTTTACATTTATAACAAAAATAATTTACCCGTTACGTTTTCATAACATAACGGGTATTTTTTTTGCATAATTTACTATCTTTAGTAAAAGCAAATAGCTATTTTTGAATATAAATTATATAATAACAAACAAAGTATGCTTCAGAACAAGGTCATTTTAGGCAGCGAAGAATGGTGCTCATTTCCCGAATTAGGAATTCCGACAATTAAGGCTCGCGTAGACTCAGGCGCCAAAACATCGGCAATGCACGCCATAAACATCGCTCCTTTTATTAAAAATGATGCCAATTGGGTAAAATTTGATATCAACCCAATTCAGAATAATATTAAAACGATAATTCATTGTGAAGCACCGCTTGTTGACAAAAGAATTGTAAAAAGTTCGAGTGGTTTTAGAGAACACCGTTACGTTATCCAGACAAGCCTGAAAATCGGCGATGTAAAATGGCCGATAGAAATGACACTGACCAATCGTGACTCAATGGGTTTCAGAATGCTTTTAGGACGTGAGGCAATGAGCGGCCGTGTTTTGGTTGATCCGGAAGAAAAATATCTTTTAGGACAGCCAACAACAGAATCTTTAAAAGAACTTTACCAAAACTCTGAAAAAGCAAGCTCTGGTTTACGAATTGGCCTTTTAGCCAGCAATCCGGAGTTATACAGCAATAAAAGAATCATGGAAGCGGGTGAAATGCGGGGTCATGAAATGCATTTCCTGAACATAAAGGAATGTTATATGAAACTGGATGCCAAGACTCCGGAGATTCATTACAGAGGCGGAAAAATCTTAAATCAGTTTGATGCCATTATTCCAAGAATCAGACCCAGCATTACTTTTTATGGTTGTGCGCTTACACGTCAGTTTGAAGCGTTGAAGGTTTTTGTCTTAAATTCGGCTACAGCCATCACACAATCGCGTGATAAGCTATATTCATTACAATTATTATTGAATAGCGGTATTGATATCCCGACCACTGGATTTGCTAATTCTCCGCTTGATACGGATAATTTAATTAAAATGGTAGGTGGTTCTCCCCTAATTGTAAAATTATTGGAAGGAACACAAGGAAAAGGAGTCGTTTTAGCAGAAACTAAAAAGGCAGCAGAAAGTGTAATCAATGCATTTAAAAGCTTAAACGCCAACATTCTTGTACAGGAATTCATCAAAGAAGCAAATGGAAAAGACATTCGCTGTTTTGTAATTGACGGAAAAGTTGTGGCTGCAATCCAGCGTGAGGCGATGCCGGGCGAATTTAGGGCTAATATTCACCTTGGCGGAACAGCTTCTGTTATTAAAGTAACGGCAGAAGAGAAAAAGATCGCTATTAAGGCTGCAAAAGCTATGGATCTGAAAGTGGCAGGTGTAGATATTATTCGTTCCTCTAAAGGGCCATTATTACTTGAAGTAAACTCTTCCCCTGGACTTGAGGGAATTGAAGGTGCAACTAATAAAGATATTGCCGGCGAAATGATCAGAGCGATTGAAAAGAATTTTAAGCTCATATAATAAGTTCATCTAAACTTAATAGTTGAAAAGTATTTTAGCAGCTTTGTCAAAGTTTTAAAACTTTGACAAAGCTTTTTTATTTAACTTTAATAAAAAAAAGATGTTATTTCCTTACCTGGATATTATTTTACGAAGTGCAGCAGTTTATTTTTTCATGACGATTGCATTGAGGATTTTCGGCAAAAAAGAGCTTTCTCAATTAAATACCGCCGATATTATCCTGATTTTATTAATCAGTAATTCGGTTCAGAATGCAATGGTTGGTCCTGATACGAGTCTAATTGGAGGATTAATTGCAGCTTTAGTACTATTTGTAATCAATTTCATTATTAAAAAGCTGATTCGCAAATACCAAGTTATTGGAGAGTTATTATTAGACAAGCCTCAAATCTTAATACACGACGGAAAACTGGATTTTAAAACATTGAGCCGTCTTGATATTTCTGATGAAGAACTAAAAGAAGCGATGCGCGAACACGGAATTGAATTTTTTAAAAACGTAAAACTGGCAATGCTGGAAATTGATGGCACAATCAGCATTATTTCTGAAGATCATAAAAACTTAAAACAAACACATTACAAAAGAAAACATACTCATAAGAATCTTCAGAAGTTTTAGATTAAGCATTTAAAAATTAACATTATCAACTAAAGCTGGAATTCCCTCAACCTTATAAGGGACATAAAACGGAAATCCATACTTATTAGTCTTTGTTGTTGTGATATAAAAACTATTATAAATATAAAAAACTTCATCATATTTGTTTTGACAGGTTACTTTTCCAGTTTTATCTATGTAGCCCCACTTGTTTTCCAGTTTAAAATGTGCTTCACCATCATAAAATCTATCAAGCACATCATATTTTAAAGGAATTATAACTTTTCCTTTTCTATCTATACACCCCCACTTTCCATTTAATTCTACTCTTGCCACACCATATGCAAAATCCAAAAAACAATCGGATGCCCATCCAAAAGTGTTATCATATTTTATCGGTGTTATTGCCTTTCCTTTTTTATTTATAAAACCAATTTCATTATCAATTTGGACACAACCAATTCCTTCATTAAAATGTCCTACAAAATCATAATGAAGTGGAATTACCTCTTTACCGGTTTTATCTATATATCCCCATTTGTCATCTATAACAACACCTGCAAGACCTTCAGAGAAATGATGAACATAATCATATTTAAGTGGGATAATTATTTTTCCGCTAGCGTTAATAAACCCCCACTTTTTATTTTTACAAACTGCTGCCAATCCTTCACTAAAGAACTGTGGATCATACCGAACCCCCTCTTCATAATCATAATTTAAAGGAATCACTTCTTTTCCTTTTTTATTTATATAACCGCATTTACCTTCATAAACTACAAATGCTATTCCATCCACAAACGTATGAATTTTATCATACGGCTTTAACAATTTAATTTCTTTACAATTGTTATCTATTAAAAATTTTTCTCCGTTTAACATTACTACGACAGCCCATATACCAGACCCTTCCTTAAATGAATCTTCATATGAAAGTAGAAGCCTTTCATAATTTAGAGGCTTTAAAACAACACCTTTCTTATTTATAAAACCATATTTATCATCAAGATAAACAATAAAAAAATTTTTATTATACATATAAATTTCATCATATTTAAACGCTATTATTACTTTACCAAATTGATTGATAACACCCCATTTATTATTAAGCTTTACCATTGAAAACTTAAAATTGTAGTCAACATCATCATATTTCAAAGGAATTATTTCAAGTCCTTTAATATTGAGAGCCCCCCATTTTTTACCAATCCGTACTTTGAAAAAATTCTGATAATCGACAACTTCATCATATTTTAAATCTATAACTTTTTTACCCAGCTTGTCTAAAAAACCATATTTTCCATTTAATTTTATCACTATTAAATCTGAATGTACTACTACTCCATCATATATTGGTAAAAGTACTTCTTTACCTTTTTTATCAATTAATCCATATTTTAAAATGTCTTTTTCTTCATTGGTTTGACTCTCATGACTTTCGTCGATAATGATGGAATACTCCCACTCCTTCTCAAATTGTGCTGTATCTATTTTAATATATAATCCTATATATACAAAACCGCTTATAATTATAATTGCCAATAAAGTGTATGCTGTCTTTTTCATTTTTTTCAATTTATTATTTATCTCTAATTCAGAAATTACCAATCTGATTCTAATTCATAGGAATGATTTCACTTTCCACTTAATTATTAAAGCAGATTACAATCAAATTACAATCATCAGAAATTTTTGTCACAGGTATAGAATTTTGTATACTCAGATATCCTGGTTTATTAAAAAATAAAAAAAACTGAATTTATTCAATTCAGCTTTTTTTATTTTTACCAACATAAGATCTTTCAATCAGATTAATTCATAGAACCATTGTAGATTGGTATTAAATAGGTATTATAATTGCTCCACAGCTGTTCTATATCTTTTGCCTGCAGTCCTTTTCCATTCACTTTAGCTTTGCTGCTTGCCACTACATACTTACTAGCCATTTCATAAAACTCTCTATAATTAGAAGGAGTCTGATTATCATTTGCATATAATAAATGTTCCGTAATGGGACCTTCTAATTCTGCCAAAGAATTTTTTATTGCTGTGCTGTTCAAATTATCAGAAGCAGAACATAAACTTATAAACTCCTTTATAGCATCCATATCGTTGTAAAGATAAGTGTAAGCAACTTTATAAGGAGATTTTGCCACAGAATAAGGGAAAAGCTGTTTCTGTAATTGTTTGTTACGTGCACTTAGTTTTTCACGGGTCTTATTGTATGTATCAAATAAGGATTCCAGTTCCAGACAGTACTTTTTACCAATTTCCAGTGTAGGAATATTGGGTTTACTAAAAGATCCCATATCATTCCATATCAATGCTATTTTTTGAAATGTTTCGGCAAGCGTTTTATAATTTTCATCATAAAAAACGATATCTCCTGCTTCCATAATGTCAGGAGCATTTCCTTTTATACAGCGGGCATTATTTTTCGTAAGGTCATAAGAAATATAAATACTATAGATAACTTTATTCTTAGATCCGCTTTGATTTTTTACAAAATAATTGTACCATGTAGTGTAATATTCCTGACGGTCTGCAATTTCTTTTTGCTGTTTATTAAGACAACTAACAATGTTATTTGTATACTCAATTACAACACCATAGTTTTGTTCATTAATTCCCTTTACGGCAGTTGTTCTTTCGGTGTTGGCTTTAGCAGCAGAAGGTTTGGTTGCTTTTTTCTTTTGCTGTGCATTTACGCTGACAAACAGGCTTAGAAAACACAGAGCGATTATAGTTCTTTTCATATCATTCTTTTTTAACCATTTAAATCTTTTATCAATTGTACAGATTATCTCCATTACTATAACAATATTATTGTTATAATAATCTCAGTAATCATATTACAATGATGCAAAATTCTTATAATTAAACAAATCCGATAACCCGTAGAAGTTTGTTAATTGTCACTTTAAGACATTTTAATACCAATTACAAAAAGCAGCATACTCATAAGAATCTTCATCAGTTTCAGATTATTTCTCATTGCCATTATAGATACTGCTTATCTCATTAGAATAAGCTGCTTATACTTTAATTTAATTATAGAATTCATATTTTACGCCAACTCCAAATTTCAATACTATATTTCGCAGGTAAAGATCATTTTCCCACTTAATTATTATAACCAGATTACAATCATCAGAATTTTTTTGTCACAGGTATAGAATTTTGTATACTCAGATATAATGGTTTATTAAAAAATAAAAAAGCTGAATTTCTTCAATTCAGCTTTTTTTTCTTTGACAAAATTTTCACAACTGCAAGACCTGCTATAAAATTTTCCACTCCATCATACTTGAAAGCTGTAATTTCTTTTCCCATTGTATTTATATAACTCCATTTTTTATTAACGCTAACTCTGGCAAAACCGTTTTTAAAAGATTGTGTTTCATCATATTTAAATGGAGTTAGTTCTTTACCTCTTTTATTTATAAAGCCCACTGTTCTGCCATAAGCTACTTCTGCAATTCCTTCGCTAAAAGAGGCACCATTACTATATTTTAGAAGTATTTTTTCTTTACCATTCCTATTTATATAACCAATTTTACTATTCAATCGAACCATTGCCAATCCTTCATTAAAATCTTCTATAAAATCATACTTTATTGGCGTTAATTCTTTTCCTTTTTTATTGATAATTCCCCACCTTCTATTATAACCTTTTTCTATATTGACTATTGCTATTCCATCATTAAATTCCCAGATAGTACTATACTTAAGCGGTGTTATTTCTTGTCCTTTTTTATTAATTAGACCATACTGGCTATTTAAACCCACTTCAGCTATTCCATCTTCAAAATTATTAACAAGATCATATCGTGTAGGGATGGTTATATTACCAAGTGTGTCTGCAAATCCATATTTTCTATTTTTACTGTTTTCTACAATTCTCAGATCATCAAAATAGAATCTCTTTTTAGTTCGTCCAGAATTGTAATATAAAACAGCTAAAGAATCATATTTTGTAGTTTCAACTACATCCCCTTTTTTAGTTAAAAACAAATATTCCGATTTTTCTGTTTTTTGTATATTGTTTGGGTATATATTGCTTGTATATATACGCACCAGGCCGTTATTAAAATAGGTATGCTGTTCGTTAAGAAATTCAGAATTATAATACTCTATTGGTTCCCCACTTCTATCTACATAAACAGGCTTAACATTTTTACGATCATCAAAACTGCTTCCACAAACGAATCTTGATCTTGATTCAAAAAATTCATCTTTAAAATCATAAATTAAAGGAATAACCTCTGTGCCGGTTTCATCAATAAAACCCCATTTTCCATTTAACAGAACCCTTGCCATTCCTTCACTAAAGAAGAAGACATAATCGTATTTTATCTTAGATATTTCTTTGCCATTTTTATCTATAAATCCCCATTTTCCGTCTAAGTAAACTTTGGCAATTCCTGACCCATTAAAATAAGGTTTACTATCACTGAAATATCCTAACGGATTTGATTCAATAGGTTTCCAATTTCTATCTGTTAATGTAATTTTATCTTTTCCATATAAACATAAAACAACAGACGTAGTGGTATCCTGAATAAAATCATATCGTAATCCAGTAATTTCGATGCCTTTTTTGTTGATAATTCCCCATTTTCCGTCAACTTTTACACAAGCAACTTCATGATCAAAGCGACCAATATTATCATATTTAATTGTAGTGATTTCTTTTCCTGCTTTATCAATTAAGCCATATTTATTATTGAGCTTAATTCTTGAAACTCCATCGATGAAGTCATATATAGTATCATATTTTAAAAGTGTGATCTCTCGTCCTTGATTATTAACGAGTCCCCATTTGCCATTTTCGCATACTTTAGCTATACCATCAGGAAAGGCACATGCATGATCATATTTTAAGGATGTAATTTGATTTCCGTTTGTATCTATAAAACCATACTTATAAATAGTATCATTTTTTAAAACTAAATTATTTTTATTTTCAATTTTGTTTTTATTAAAACTGCTAATTGTTATAAAAATAATGAGCAGAACAATTACTAAAATAGTTTTTTTCATAAATGTCTTTTTAATTTTTTTTAGTCTAAAATTTAATTAAGCTGATTGCAATATTATAATCCAAATTCACAACTCCCGAAAAAGAATTATATTAGAAACACCTGGTCATTTTTATTTTCTTAATCTTCCTGGCAATCATACCAATCTGTACGCATATCCATTTCAAAATCATCATGATAAGGTGGCCTGAATTCAAAATCATCTATCTCATCATATTCAATCGGAATAATTATTTTTCCGTTTTGATTAATAAGCCCCCATTTTCCATTCAATTCAACCATTGAAAATCCGTTTCTAAAGTTTTGAACCCGATCATAAATCAAGGGAATTATTACTTCGTTTTTTTTATCGATAAAGCCCCACCGTATTCTATTATTTTTTATAATCTGCACAGCAGCAAGTCCCTCAGAAAAATCTTTAGCATTGTTATACAGGGGTTTTATGACTTCGTTGCCTTCTGCATTGATGAAGCCCCATCTACCAGGTATTTGCACGATAGATACGATATCAATATCAATATGAGCTTCAAAACCCCCTTTCCCATATTCAACTCTTATCATATCATCTCTTAACTCTCCTACACCCAAATAGCGGGTAGCTGTAATCTCTTTTCCATCTTTATTAATAATACCCCACAAAAATTGTGATTTCCCGATTTTGTTATAATCTTTTATTCCAACAATAAAAAACGGACTGGAAGAGGTAATAATTTTGTCAAATTTAAAATCTGTAATTTCTTGTTCTTTTTTATTAATAATACCCCATTTGTCATTTAACTTAACTGGTAACAAATCCCACTCAAATGAATTAATTTCATTATACTTTATATTAATTATTTCTTTCCCAGTTTCGTCAATAAGTCCAAATTTCTCCCCTGACCCTACTTTTGCGATTCCGTCAGAAAAATCATTTGCATAATCATATTTTAAAGGAATAACCAATTGACCAGCTTGGTTAATATAACCGTATTTGATACCTTTTTTTACAACTCCTAAACTATCCCTGCCGAATTTAATGTAATCATATTTAACTGGCGTAATCTCGCGACCACCTTTATTAATTAAACTAAATTTATCACCTTCTCTTACTACCGCTAAGCTATCAACGAAAAATCTAATATCATCATATTTAACCGGAGTAATCTCCTGACCCGTTTTGTCAATTAATCCAAATTTTTCTCCTATTTTAACAGTCAAAATTCCATTTGATGAAGTTGAGATATTATTATATTTAAATTCCGTAATTTCTTTGCCAGGAGCATTCATAAGTCCTAACTTATTGTTTTTACTTTGAAGTGTAAATTGATTTAAAAATCCATAATTATTATCGTATTCAAGGGGAATAACAATTTTACCTGTCTTATCAATAAATCCATACTTTCTATTATCCAATGCAACCATTGCCAGTCCTTCTGAAAAACTATTAGCTATTGTGTATATAGCTTCTATTACTACATTACCTAATCTATCTACATAACCATATTTATCATTTATTTTTATTACAGCTAAGTCTTCACTAAATTTACTTACCTGCTCATATGGCATTGTTGTAATTTGATTTTTTTGAATCTTGTGAGTATTGTTATTCAATATGAATTCTTCCCTATCTAATCTCAACCTAATTTCATTACCATTTTTGTTACCAGTAAAAATATCATCATACATTAGTGGTAAAATTTCCTTTCCTTGTGTGTTAAACAGACCATACTGTTTATTTTTAACCACCCTAATAAATTTTTCTTGTGAATTATTACTTTGCGCATAATTCGTAGCTACGAATGCGAGGAAAAAATATAAAAACCATTTTTTTTTCATAAGTAAAACTTTTTATTAGAAACACAAAAAGAACAACCAAAGCTGTTCTTTATCAATTTTATCAAGAAACATAGAATTATACTCTACATTTTTACCACACTAATTTTAAAAGGAGGATTTAACATTCTTTTGAGAACAAAGAACAAACAAACAAAAACCAATACGATTGTCACGATTAGAAAAGGCAAGTAACCTATTGGCTCAGCTAATTTTCGAAATAAAAGCACGTAGCCTTTAACTCTTCTTTGCTGCATATCATCCCTTTGCAAACTATAAACATAACTAGTTAATAATCCTGCAAAAATACCAATCCCAAGTGCTTTTTTTGCAGGTGAAATCGCAGCTTCTAAAGATGTTAATTGAGTTTTTTCACTTTTAAATCCAATTTGCTTAAATTGATTTTCGGTATATTTTTCAGCCTTTTAGGCTACCACTACATTCTGAAAATCGATTTTTATTTATGGATCAGCGTTATCTGTTATCATAGTAAAACTAATAGAAGAATCTAATCTTGGGAAAAATTCATTTTTTGAACAAATTTTACATCAATAATAAAATCTACCTTGTCTTTTCAATATTCCCAATTATCAATCTATCATAAAACAAAACTACATTTTCCACCAAGCCACATTCATAAATTTCCTATTCAATTAAATTATAATACTTTTTATTATTAAATAATTTTACAAAAATCCACCTGTAAAATTTAATTAATTACTTGCAAAAGTTTTTAAACTAATATTTTACGACATTTCATAACAATGTTTACCTTAAAACAAAAAAAAGCCGTTTTCAAATTGAAAACGGCTTTTTATATATTATAAATATAAATTTATTTAAATAAAAACACTCAGGATAAAGTAAACCAATCCAGCTAATAAAGCTGAAATAGGAATGGTTAATATCCAGGCCCAGATTAAGCTTACTGTTACTCCCCATCTTACAGCAGATACACGTTTTGTTAATCCAACCCCGATGATAGAACCTGTAATAGTATGCGTTGTACTTACCGGTATTTTTAAGTGTTCGGTAAAGTAAAGTGTCAAAGCTCCTGCAGTTTCTGCTGCTACCCCTTCAAACGAACTTACTTTTGTAATTTTAGAACCCATTGTTTTTACAATTTTCCATCCACCGCTTAATGTTCCTGCTGCAATTGCAGAATAACACGCTAACGGAATCCAGGTTGGCATTTTAAAAGCGCCATCTTCAGATGGCAGGGCTACGTCTAACCAGGAAGCCATATGTACTCCCGGATTTGTATTAATGTATACCACAACTGCTGCAGCAATAATTCCCATTACTTTTTGAGAATCGTTTCCTCCATGACCTAAACTAAAAGCTGCTGAAGAAAGCAATTGCATTTTCTTTAAAGCACCATCTGCCTGATGGATGTTCAAACTGCTAAATATTAAGCAGAATGCACTTACTGTCAATACAATAAAGGCAACCAAAAGCCATTTAATATTATGTGGTTCTAAGGCAACGCTCCAAAATTCTGAAGAGGCAAAACGAGGTTTATGTCCGTCTTTTATAATTTCTTCATAAGGAATCATTTGGGTATACACAAACCAAATAGTTGCGATCATTAAAAGCACGGTAAATATTTTTGGACCGATATTTTTACGTGAAGCATTTAAAAGCCAGATCGAAATTAAATACGATGCCAAAGCTCCTAATAACGGTGCTAACACAATAAATGCGATAATAATAAGAACTCCGGAAGGCATTCCTCCGTCTTTGCCGGCTTTGTACCAGCTTACTATATCATACCAGTAATGTGTTGTTCCGTCTGTCCCAACATATCCAGAAAATCCGTGAACTGCTATAGCGTGCGCAATTGCCGCACCCGCAAAACCACCAATTAAGGTATGAGAAGAACTGGAAGGGATTCCAAGCCACCATGTTAAAAGATTCCAGCAAATTGCGGCAATAACCCCGGCTAAAATTACAACAAGGTCTATTTGCATTGTGTCTGCAGTTTTAGCTACAGTATCTGCAACACCAAAACCGAAAACCCAATAGGCCAAAAAGTTAAAAAACGCAGCCCATAAAACGGCCTGAAATGGCGTTAAAACTTTTGTAGCGACAACTGTAGCGATAGCATTTGCTGCATCATGAAAACCATTGATGTAATCAAAAATTAAAGCTAATACTATAATAATTATAAGTATAGTCATAAATTATAACTTCAGAATGAAATAAATTAATTAAGAGTGTTTTACAGAAATAGATTCTAAGATATTAGCCACACTCTTACATTTGTCTGTAGCAGATTCCAGAACAGACAATACTTCTTTATACTTAATAATGTTTTTAGCGTCGGTTTCGTTTTCAAAGATTTCGAAAACGGCTTTGTTGTAAACGTTATCAGATTTGTTTTCCAATTTATTAATTCTGGCACAAGCATCTTTAATAACATTCATGTTTTTCAGGTTGCTTAACTCTTTTACAGCACTATCAATGTTCTGACAAGCCTCAAGGTTGATTTCTGTCATTTTTCGGATAGATTTTGTAATCTTGTCAACCTGATACAATCTCATACGACTTGCTGCACCATGTAGATAATCGGCAACGTTGTCAATTGAAGTAATCAATGTATGAATATCTTCTCTATCAAATGGAGTAATAAAATTTCTGCTCAACTCTAAATTAGTCTGGCGGGTAATGTCTTCTCCTTTTTGTTCTAATTCGTCAATTTTCTGAAAAAGGACTTCTCTTTCTTTTAATGGTAAATTTACAGCTTCGTGTAAGTTAGAAGCTAATTCAATTAAATTGCTTGAAGCTTCTTCAAAAAGTGGAAAGAATTTTTTGTCCTTCGGCACTAAAAATTGGAAAATACTGTTTATTGACATTTGTTTATTTTTGATAGTGCAAAATTACTTCAATAATATTCAGCAATGTTAAGCCATTGTTAACAAATCGTTTTCTATTTGAAAACTAGACAGAAACGAAACCGTCTTTTCAATATCATAATGTAAGATCCTATCTTCCTTAATCAATGGTACTTCCTGTCTGTAACTGGCTAAAAACATCTCTATAAAATCACTCGATTTTAAAGGCGCCCTGTACGCAATTGCCTGAGAAGCGTTCAATAATTCTATCGCCAGTATACGCTCCAGATTTTCCATTACTTTTAAAGCTTTTGTAGCTCCGTTTGCGCCCATGCTCACATGATCTTCCTGCCCGTTGCTCGACACAATACTATCAATGCTGGAAGGAGTTGCTAATTGTTTGTTCTGACTTGCAATACTGGCAGCAGTGTATTGCGGAATCATAAATCCTGAATTCAGTCCCGGATTATCTACCAAAAAAGCGGGAAGATTACGCAATCCTGAAATTAACTGATAAGTCCGTCTCTCTGAAATACTTCCTAATTCTGCCAAAGCAATTGCCATAAAGTCTAAAGCTAAAGCCAATGGCTGTCCGTGGAAATTTCCTCCCGAAATAATCTGATCGGCTTCTATAAAAATATTCGGATTATCGGTAACAGAATTGATTTCTGTTTTGAATACTTTCCGAACATAATCAATAGCATCCTTAGAAGCGCCATGAACCTGTGGCATGCAGCGGAAAGAATAAGGATCCTGGACATGTTTCTTTTCCTGAACAATTATCTCACTTCCGTCTAAAAACTCGTTTATCCTTTGCGCAGTAACAATTTGTCCTTTGTGCGGACGTATATAATGTATCAATTCGTTAAACGGCTCGATTCTTCCATCAAATCCTTCCAAAGAAATTGTTCCGATTAAATCTGCTAAATACGAATATTTATATGCTTTTATTAAAATATGGGCTCCGTAAGCACTCATAAATTGTGTTCCGTTCAATAATGCCAGACCTTCCTTAGACATTAGAACGATTGGTTCCCAATTAAAATGTTTTAAAACCTCTTTTGAAGTTGTCTTTTTACCTTCAAACAACACTTCACCTTCACCAATAAGCGGTAGTGACATATGGGCCAAAGGGGCTAAATCTCCCGAAGCTCCAAGTGATCCCTGCGTATAAATAACAGGTAAAATATCATGATTATAAAAATCCACCAAACGTTCCAGCGTTTTGAGCTGAATTCCGGAATGTCCGTAACTTAAAGACTGGATTTTAAGCAAAAGCATCATCTTTACAATTTCTGACGGAACTTCATCTCCTGTTCCACAAGCGTGCGATTTGACTAAATTTTCCTGAAGTTTGGATAAGTTTTCATTCGAGATTTTTACACTGTAAAGTGATCCAAAACCAGTATTAATGCCATAAATTGGTTCAGAATGTGAAGCCATTTTTTTATCGAGATAATCACGGCATTTCTGAACATTTACCTTTGCTTCTTCAGATAGTTCGAGTGTTTTGTTATAACTCAAAATTTCGTGCAACGTCTCTAAAGTTATAGTTTCGGTACTTATATAATGAATCTCTCTCATGATGATTTTAAATTTAAAACGCCAAAATTCAACAAATCAACATTAAAAAGCAACAATTTATCACAATAATTAAAAATTCAATTGTGAATAATATATAGTTTTATTTATTTCTAAATCTAAATTATTGCTTTTGAAGCTGATTTGAGCACCAAAATTAAGTTTAAAAGTGCAGAAACATGTATTAAAGGCTGTTCAAAATCTATTAAAACGATAACTTAACATATCTAATTTTACCAAATGCTCAATATTGAATTGATGAGATTTGAATTATTAAAATATTCGCAAAAAGACTTTTTAAGTTTTTACCTTTTCTAAAAAGCTGTACTTTTGAAAAATCAAAATGAAAAGTAACAGCACTACATATCAATCTGCAATGACAACTCAAACAGGAGTTGCAATCGCTGTTACCTTTATTTCTACTACAACAACTACTACCCCTTAGGGGTATACATTTTTACATATAATCCTGGTTATCTATACTTTTTTCTAAAAAGAAGAAAGGCATTGGATACATAAAAATATTTGCATAAAAAGAAAAAGAAATAAAAAAGCCGCAGTTTTCAGTTCAGTTCACAGTTAATAATCTTTGAACCTTTGTTACTCAGAACCAAGGCACCTTAGAAAAAATATCAAAAATGAAAGTATTAAAATTTGGAGGAACTTCAGTTGCCAATGCTCAAAATATAAAGCTCGTTCTAGAAATTGTTAAACAAAAATCGCAACAGAACCAACTGGTTGTAGTAGTTTCTGCCTTAAGCAAAGTAACCGATTTATTGCAGTCTGCAGCGGCAAAAGCAGCCTCTAATGACGAAAGTTTCAGGGAAATTGTTGCCGAAATAGAGAAAAAACACCTTGACACTTTAAAAGAATTAATTCCGGTAAGCGAGCAAAGCAGTCTTTTAAGTCATGTAAAAAGAATTATAAACCACTTAGAAACTTTACTTGACGGTTGTTTTCTGTTAGGCGAATTATCTCCGAGAACTGCCGATACAATTTTAAGTTTTGGCGAATTACTTTCGTCTTACATTATTGCGCAGGCGTATCAGCAAATTAATAAAAATGCTGCCTACAAAGACAGCAGGGAATTGATAAAAACAGATAATAATTACGGTAAAGCCACAGTAAACTTTGAAGTTTCTAACAGTTTGATTCAGGAATATTTTGGACAAAGCGAAACTCAAATTCAAATTTTACCCGGATTTATTGCACAGACTCCCGACGGCATAACTACAACACTCGGCCGCGGCGGATCTGATTATACCGCAGCGATTATCGCCGGAGCGCTTGACGCCGAACAACTGGAAATCTGGACTGACGTAAACGGAATGTTTACTGCCAACCCAAAAATTGTAAAACAAGCCCGTCCGATTGCTACTATTTCATATCAAGAGGCAATGGAGTTGTCGCATTTTGGTGCCAAAGTTTTATATCCGCCAACAATTCAGCCGGTTTTAAGAAAAAATATTCCGATTTTAATCAAAAATACTTTCGAACCTGAAGCCGAAGGAACTTTAATTTCCGATCATGTTTCTACAAAAGATACGGTTGTAAAAGGAATCAGTCATATCGATCATATTTCGTTACTGACTCTCGAAGGTCCCGGAATGATTGGTGTTGCAGGTTCTTCCCGACGTTTGTTTGAAGTATTGTCTCAGGAAAAAATCAACGTAATTTTTATCACTCAGGCTTCTTCTGAGCATTCTATTTGTATCGGAATTTTAAATTCGGATGCCGATAATGCCGAAGCTGCCATTAACAGCGCCTTTGAAATTGAAATTGCTCAAAACAAAATCGATCCTTGTTACGTAGAAAAAGACCTTTGCATTATTGCTTTGGTAGGCGAAAACATGAAAAATCACCAGGGTCTGAGCGGAAGAATGTTCAGCACTTTAGGAAAAAACAATGTAAACATTCGTGCGATTGCTCAAGGTGCATCTGAACGTAATATTTCGACTGTAATTAATGAAAGAGACGTTAAGAAAGCGTTGAATACTTTACACGAAAATTTCTTTGAAGAAAATACCAAACAGCTGAATTTGTTTGTAATGGGTGTTGGAAATGTAGGGGAGAAATTCATCGAGCAGATTCACAACCAAAAGAAATTCTTAAAGGAGAATTTAAAAATTAATGTGCGCGTTATCGCTTTATCCAACTCCAGAAAAATGCTTTTTGATGAAGACGGAATTTCTTTAAAAGAATGGCAGTCTGATTTGGATAAAGGCGAACCAGCCAACAAAGAAGCTTTTATAGAACGTGCCAAAGAACTAAATTTACGCAACAGTATTTTTGTGGATATTACAGCAAATGCAACGGTTTCTGAAACTTACGAAGAGTTCTTAAAACAAAGTATTGCCGTTGTAACTTGTAATAAAATTGCCTGTTCTTCTGCATATGATAATTATAAAAAACTAAAAAATCTTTCTCGTCAATACAACGCTCCGTTTTTGTTTGAAACGAATGTTGGTGCGGGATTACCGATTATTGATACCGTAAAAAACTTAATCGCTTCTGGTGATAAAGTGCATAAAATTCAGGCGGTTTTATCAGGAAGTTTAAACTTTATTTTCAACAATTTTGATGAGAATAATTCTTTTCACGATGTGGTAAAAGAGGCCGGAGTACAAGGTTTTACGGAACCGGATCCAAAAATTGACCTTAGCGGAATCGACGTTGCGCGTAAAATCCTGATTTTAATTCGCGAAAGCGGTTACGAAATGGATATTGATGCCATTGCAAACGAATCGTTTTTACCGGCAGAATGTCTGGCAACAACGAACAACGAAGATTTCTTTGCATCGTTAATCAAACATGCACCGCATTTTGAGAATATTTATAAAGAAGCTTTAGCCAAAGATTCAAGATTGAAATACGTAGCGCAATTCGAAAACGGAAAAGCAAGCGTTGGCCTGCAGTTTATCCCAAAAGATCATCCGTTTTATAATCTGGAAGGAAAAGACAATATCGTGCTTTTCTACACCGATCGTTATGTAGATCAGCCTTTATTAATCAAAGGCGCCGGAGCCGGTGCTGCAGTTACGGCTTCAGGGATTTTTGCAGATGTAATTCGTATTGGAAATGTTTAAAAAAGGTACAAAGGTGCAAAGTGACAAAGGTGCAAAGTTTTTTTCTTTAAACCTTTAAACCTTTGAATCTAAAAAACAAAAACTAATGATTGGCAAAACCTCTGAACCTCTGAGCCTTTGCCCCTCTGAACCTATAAAAATGAAAGAAATAAAATTATTCTGTCCCGCTACAATCGCAAATCTCTCATGCGGATTTGACGTACTTGGACTTTGCTTAGACAATGCGGGTGACGAAATGATCGTTCGGAAATCAGATCAGAAAGGAGTTCGAATTACTAAAATCGTTGGTGCCGATTTGCCTCTTGAAACAGAGAAAAATGTTTCCGGAGTTGCAGCTTTGGCAATGTTAGCGACTTTAGACGAATTGGATTTTGGATTTGAAATCGAAATTTATAAAAACATCAAAGCCGGAAGCGGAATCGGAAGCAGCGCTGCAAGTTCAGCCGGTGCGGTTTTCGGAATTAATGAATTGTTAGGAAGACCGTATTCGCGAAAAGATTTAGTTCAGTTTGCGATGCAGGGCGAGAAATTAGCGAGTGGAAACGCACATGCAGATAACGTTGCTCCTGCCCTTTTAGGCGGTTTTACTTTGGTAAGAAGTTATGCTCCGCTGGACATTATCAGAATTGATAGTCCGGAAGAATTGTTTGCGACGGTGGTTCATCCTCAAATTGAATTAAAAACCTCTGACGCTCGTTCGGTTTTAAAACAAACGGTTTCGCTAAAAAGTGCCATTATGCAATGGGGAAATGTCGGCGGATTGATTGCGGGTCTTTACACCAAAGATTACGAATTAATTGGCCGTTCGCTTCATGACGAAATCGTTGAGCCTTTAAGAAGTGTTTTGATTCCGGGATTTGATTTAATCAAACAAACGGCTTTAGAAAACGGCGCTTTAGGTTCTGGAATTTCAGGTTCCGGTCCTTCGATTTTCGCTTTAAGCCGAGGAAAAAACACCGCAGATCAAATCGCAAAAGCCATGAGCGACGTTTACGAAAAAATGAATTTACCGTATGAAATTCATGTTTCGAAGATTAATCCTGACGGAGTACGAATTATTTAGAGAGTCCTTAGTCCTTAGCTTTTAGTCCTTAGCCTAAAAAGCTAAAGGTTTAGACTAAGAAATAAGGACTAAGAACTAGAAACTAAAAAAACTAAGGACTAAGTACTAAAAAACTAAGTACTAAACAAAAAAACAATGAAATACTACAGTTTAAACCATAATGCCCCTAAAGTTTCTTTTCAGGAAGCGGTAATACAAGGATTGGCGAGCGATAAAGGATTATATTTCCCGGAAAGCATTACGCCTCTTAATTCTTCTTTTTTTGATAAAATCGAAAGTTTAAGCCACGAAGAAATTGCTTTTGAAGCGATCAAACAATTTGTGGGCGATGAAATTCCGGAAGCCAAATTAAAAGAAATCATTGCTGATACTTTGGTTTTTGATTTTCCTGTTGTAAAAGTTGAAAACGGAATTTACTCGTTAGAATTATTTCACGGACCGACGATGGCGTTTAAAGACGTTGGAGCGCGATTTATGTCACGTTGTCTGGGCTATTTTAATAAAGATAAAAAAGACGCTAAAAATACGGTTTTGGTAGCCACTTCCGGCGATACAGGCGGAGCGGTTGCGAGCGGATTTTTAGGCGTTGACGGTGTTGACGTTGTGATTTTATATCCGTCTGGAAAAGTAAGCGACATTCAGGAAAAACAATTGACGACTTTAGGACAAAACATTAAAGCTTTGGAAGTTGACGGTGTTTTTGACGATTGCCAAGATATGGTGAAAAAAGCATTTTTAGACGAAACTTTAGCACACAAAAACCTGACTTCGGCGAATTCTATTAATATTGCACGCTGGTTACCGCAAATGTTTTATTTCTTCTTTGCTTACAAAGCGTTGAAAAGCCAAAACAAACCATTGGTTTTCTCTTGTCCAAGCGGAAACTTCGGGAATATCTGCGCCGGAATTATGGCAAAGAAATTAGGTTTGCCAATTGAACATTTCGTAGCGTCTACAAACGTAAACGATACGGTGCCAAGATTCTTAGCAAACGGAAAATACGACCCAAAACCTTCTAAAGCAACCATTTCTAACGCCATGGATGTTGGAAACCCAAGTAACTTTATTAGAATTCAGGAATTATACAACAATGATTTAAAGGCTTTTGAAAAAGATTTCTCTTCGTACAGCTACACCGACGAAGAAACGCTACAAGCCATGAAACAAATTTACAACACCGACGGTTACATTGCAGAACCTCACGGCGCTGTTGGCTATTTAGGCTTGAAAAAAGAGCTTGAAAAATACCCGAACGCCATTGGTATTTTCTTAGAAACCGCTCACCCAATTAAATTCTTAGATGTGGTTGAACCGGCACTAGGAATTACACTTCCGATTCCGGCGCAGATTGAGAGTATTATTAATGAGAAGAAAGTTAGTGTGAAGATTGGGAGTTATGAGGAGTTGAAAAGTTTCTTGGGGTAGATTTTTTCTTTTATAAAAATTTTAAAATCACAAATTCAAAGAATTCAATTTCTTGAAATTTGTGATTTCTATTTTATAGATTTAGATTAGCATAATGTAAGAGAAATTATTAAGTTTGATAACTATCTAATTTCAAAAGCCACTTTCTAAAGATGAAAAATTACGATTTCAATATTCTCTCTCCATATGAATTTGAACTTTTAACAAGGGACTTACTACAATTACATCTTAATATTTTTCTAGAATCTTTTGGAGAAGGAAGTGATCAGGGAATTGATCTAAGATGTTCGAAAGGAAAACTATTGATAATACAAGCAAAGCGATATAAAAATTTCAATAACTTATTTACAAACTTAAAAAAGGAAGTAGATAAAGTCAAAAAATTAAAGCCAGAAAGATATATTCTGTCAACTAGTGTTTCCCTATCTCCCCAGCATAAAGTGAAAATTAAGAATTTATTCGATCCCTTTATAAAATATGATGACGACATTTTAGGTAAAGAAGATCTTAATAATTTACTAAATAAATTCCCTTCTGTAGAAAAAAACTTCTTTAAACTTTGGCTTTCAAGCACTGACATTTTAAACGAAATATTTAATAATCAAATAGCAAATCAAAGTAGTTTTTCACAAGAAGAAATTTTTGAAAAACTAGAAGTATATGTCCAAAATGAAAGTTTTAATGAAGCTTTAAACATATTAAACCTAAATAAATATGTTATTATTTCTGGTTCTCCTGGTATTGGAAAAACAACTTTAGCGGAAATGCTTGTGTTTAGTTTTTTAAGTGAACCTAATCATGAATTTATTTATCTATCAGATAGTATTGATGACGCATTTAAAATGTATAATGAAAATAAAAAGCAGATTTTTTTATTTGACGATTTTTTAGGAAGAAATTTTCTTCATAATTCGATTGCTCTAAATGACGAAAAAAAAATTGTACGATTTATAAATAAGATAAAAAAATCAAGCACCCATTTTTTAATTTTTACTACAAGAGAATATATACTTAATCAGGCGCAACAAAAATTTGATATATTAGATCAAGAGTTGGCGAAATGCATATTAGACATATCAAGATACTCCAAATTAGTCAAAGCACAGATTCTGTACAACCATTTGTTATACAATAAAGTTCCTTTCGAATACATTGATGAAATAATTAAACAAAATTTTTTATTATCTATTATAAATCATTCAAACTATAACCCTAGAATAATTGAAACTTTTACAAACCATAAATTTTGGAGAGAGTCTTCTTCTCTAGAATTTCCAAAAGAATTAATTAAATTATTTGATTCTCCTTTTTTAATTTGGAATCATGTATATGAAAATCAGATAACTGATACGTCACGAATAGTTTTAAATTCGCTTCTAATAGTAGGCAGTGAAATAAGTTATGATCAACTTTTTAAACAAGTAGAAACATTTCAAGCCAGAAATTCAAATACCTACAATACTATTAATCATTATACTTACAAATTAGCTTTACGAGAATTAGAAAACTCTATGATTCAAATAAATAAAAATTATGCTGGAAAGTTAGTAATTAAGTATCAAAATCCATCAATTCAAGATTTTTTAGTTAGTTATATTAATAAAGATTCAATTGCTAAGGACTACATAATTAAAGCGATAAAATTTTTAAAGCCTGCATTCGAAATATTTACAACTGAAAAAAAGTCAAACCCTAATTTAAAAATAAAACTAAATACTAGTCATCTTAAGCTATTGGAGGATAGCATTATCGAAAATTTTAATGATATTCAATTTGAGTCCACTACTATAAGATATTCTAAATCAACTCAAACTGATATCACTATAAATAAACTTCATTTAATTTATTATTCTTTTAAGAATAACGATACAATTACAGAATTTATTAATTCTGAATTTTCAAAATTTATTTATTCCAAAGAAATATCAAATAAATCCGTTAATGAATTTTCAAATTTGTTATGCATTTTTGCTGATGAAGAAAATTTTGATATCGAAAAAATATTAGAAAATATATTGTCGAGTATTTGGTATTATGAAGACTTAAGTGTTTTATCATCTATCCAAGCAACATTTCCTAACAAATTTGAATTATTTGAAGAAAATAACCAAGATAATCTATATGAAATTTACTATGATGTTGTATCTAGTCTTATGCAATCAGCTTCTGATAGTGAAGAAATTTCAACCATTCAAAGTATTAACGATGAGCTAAAATCAATGGAAACCGATTTTGGATTTGATACGTATGAAAATAGAAAAGAAGTAGAAAAAATGATTGAAAAATTAGAAGGCGAGCAAGATTATTATTATAATCGCGATGAATTTCCTGATGGTTATTATCCACAAAGAGTCAGTTATATCGATGGAAGTCTTAATTCATATATCGAAGATCAAGAACTAAAGGAATCAGAAAACAAAAAACCTGCCAATGAAAATGATCTTATCTATGATTTATTCAATTCTTTAAAATTTAATGATTAAATATTAATAATGGATAAATACTTAAAATTAGAAATTACTCTCGCTAGAAATATGAGGTAAGAAACAAAACAAAAAAAAAGAGACCTCACAAAGGTCTCTTCTCAATTCAATATATCTTCAAAAAAACGATTATTTCCCATTCAGTAATTTCTCCAAATACTCCACTTTATCTTTTTCAGCTTGCACCAAACGTTCGTAAAGTTCAACCACTTTTCTTAACTATTTAATTGTATCATCCAGCTAAAGCTAGACGCAATTGATTAAACAACAAAGTACCTTCTATTTCTTCGTACCCAACAAATACAAAATCTTAGTTGGCCCTGATTTCACCCTTCCAATTTCCCAGTTAAAATTTGCTGCGTTATTTAAATTAGCAACCAGAGCATTCATTTCGTCAACAGAATACGTTCGTAAAGAAGAAACCACGCCATCCCACAAAATCAAAATCGGCACAATCGGAATCAGGTACGTAAAAATAATCCGGCCAATATGAAATGGTTTTATAAAAGGCGTTGTAAGCAAAACTGTAATCGGCGAAAAAATCATCGCTAAAATACTCTGAAAGCTTCGCTCCTGCCCTTCAAAAATCGCAATCGAACTATTAGAGTCAACAGCGTTTTGCAGAATCTGCTGTGCATCTTTAGGTTTAAAATGATGCAGGGATAAAAACTGCGTCCGGAGTCCGGTCAGGTTTTCGGGAACATTTCTGGCGTCAATTCTGGTTTTTATAAATTCGAAATTATCGGCTTGTTTTTGAGTGTGTTCAAAAGCGGGAATATTGGGAAAGTAATCCGTCAGCAGGATTTTTAGATGTGGAATATCCTTTGTCAATTCTTTATTCAGCCAGATTAACCCCCCGCCTCCGCCAGAACCTAAATCTATTATCTGACTGGTGTTGGTTTCTCTTAATCCTTTTTGTATAATTGGCACAATTCCTTTGTACATGGGTGTTTTATTAGAAAGGAATTGCAGAAAATCGGTCATGCAATTTCTTATAAAACTGGGTAACCAACTTTGATCTTCAAATTCGAATAAATGAATTCTTGCCATATTTTGTTTTGTTTTCGGACTATTACAAATTTCAATAATTTTTCAGATATTTCCTTACATTTATTAAAATTAAAGCGACCAATTTCAATTGTCTCCGGCTTTAGCTGGAGGTCTAGATTTTTAATCTCATTTCGGCTTTAGCCAAAAAAACGATGCAATTTGGCTAAAGCATTTCTTAATATTCTAATTTTGCCCATCCGGCTAAAGCCGGATACAATTCAAATTCTTTATTAAAACATGATTACAAAAGCATTACTGGAAGATATTCCGGCATTAACAACTTTAGTAAATTCAGCATACAGAGGAGAAACTTCTAAAAAAGGCTGGACAACCGAAGCGCATTTACTAGAAGGAAAAAGAACTGATGAAGAGGAAATGACAGCCATTTTTCTTAATCCAAAAAATACAATTCTGAAGTTTACGGAAAATAATACAATTATCGGTTCAGTCTTACTAATTGAAAAAGGACAGCAATTGTATTTAGGAATGTTAACCGTTTCTCCGGAACTCCAAAATAGCGGCATAGGAAAAAAGATGTTGGCAGAAGCAGAAGTCTTCGCAAAATCTTTGGGATTGGATTCTATTATTATGACGGTGATTTCAGTTCGCGAAGAATTGATTGCGTGGTACAAACGTCATGGTTATGTGGACACGGGAGAAAGAGAACCATTTCCCGAAAGCGAAATTCATGTTACGGTTTCTGATGAACCTTTGGAGTTTATTTTTATGAGGAAAAGGCTTTGAGAATTTAACCGTGAAGTGTGCTAAGAGTTACGCAATCCCGATAGCTATCGGGAGCAAAGTTTTCTTTTTTTAATCTCGCAAAGTCGCGAAGTTTTTTTTAAAATAAATTAAACGCATAGTTTGTCATCCCGAGGAACGAAGGATCTCCACAAGTAACCCCATGCAGTGTATCGTCAATCTTTGTCGAGCTACTTACGGAGATCCCTCGTTCCTCGGGATGACAAAAATGAGTGTATTTCCTGATTTAAATCTTTGCTCATATGTTCCTTTGAACCTTTGAACCTTTTCTAGAGAACCAACTCTTCAAACAAGCGATTAATCGTTTTTTCTAAATCCTGACACAAACCAGGATGCGGTCTTGACGTCTGGATTGCAGAACTTCTAATTGCTGTTAACCAGCGAAAACGTTCGGGAATTTCAAATTCTGCTATTGGACCTCCGTCTTTGTCTCCTGCTGCTATCTTTTTTAGAGCTGTTACATTACAATGCAATTGCTGGATATCAAAATCGCTGGAAAGCGCTTGTACTTTGGCATCGTCGATGTGCGCCAATACTTTTATAAATTTCGCTTTTTTACAAAATAAAATGATTCCGATATTCAGGAATTCTTCGCGTTCTACTCTTGGTACAACACGAATCACGGCATACTCATATAAGTGATTATCTTGCATTTTTAGCCTGATTTACAAAGATTTCTGAATGAGCTAAACGGGTCTTTAAAAACTGCAGGTATACATTTCGCAAGCCTTCAGGCGTTTCGTCTGCATCTTCCCACTGCAGCCAGTCCAGCGGAATAGTATTGACAATTTCTTCCAGGATTTCCGGAGTCAAAATGGCTTTAAATTCGGCATCGACTTCTTGTAACAAGGAAGCCTGCGGCAATAAAACATGATCTTTGATCAAAGCAAACGGACTTTTGGCATGCTGCTCCCAATTGTTCCAGGAATGATGAAAATACAGACACGCTCCGTGATCTATGAGCCATAATTCTTTGTGCCAAATCAGCATATTGGTGTTTTTGAAAGTTCTGTCTACATTGGTAATATAAGCATCCAGCCAGACAATCTGCGAAGCTAATTTATCATCTACAGTAGTTACAACAGGATCAAAAGTTATGGCACCAGATAAAAAATGAAGCGCCAGATTTAATCCCTGACTGCCCTGCAGCAGATCCTGAATTTCTTCATCGGCTTCGGTTCTTCCAAAGGCTTCATCGAGATTGGCAAAAACCAGTTCGGGTAATTGTAATTTTAAGGCTTTTGCGATTTGTCCGCCCACTAATTCGGCAATCAATGCTTTTACACCGTGACCGGCGCCTCTGAATTTTAAGACGTATTTAAAATCGTCATCGGCTTCTGCCAAAGCGGGCAAAGATCCGCCTTCGCGCAGTGGTGTTATATAACGGGTAACGTTTACCGTTCTGAGATCGAAGTTGTTTTCCATTTTTTAAAGATTCTAAGACGCTAAGAAACTAAGCTGCTAAGTTTCTAATCTTTGACATTACAAACTTACAAATTTTTGATTTTAGATTTTAGAGGGTAGATTCTAGATTTTTTCTAAGAGTAAAGAGCGCCAAGATTTAAGAACGCCATTCTGAAATGCAAAATAGCTCGCAAAGTCGCGAAGGCGCAAAGTTTTTTGTTTCACGCAGATTTAAAAAGATTTAAGCTGATATAAGCAGATTATCTATTTGACACATTGTCTAATTATCTAATTTTCTAATTATCTAATTGCAAAAAAGCTTTTCCTAAATATTTAATAATTGTGGAAGCCGTAAAAGATTCGTAACCAAAATTTGGCAGTGCTAAATCGGCTGTTAAGCCGTGGAGATATACGCCGAATTTTGAAGCATATTTAGGTTCATAGCCTTGTGCGAGCAGACTTGTCAGAATTCCGGTTAAGACATCTCCGCTTCCGGCTGTTGCGAGTGCGGCGTTTCCGGTTGTGTTTTGGTAAACCGAAGTCCTGTTGATGATATATGTCGGGGCACCTTTCATAATGACAATGACTTTGTATTTTTCTGAAAAAGCGATTGTTTTCTGAAATTTTTCCGATTCTGAATTCCATTTTCCTATTAAGCGTTCCAGCTCTTTTGGATGAGGTGTCAGAATCGTGTTTTCGGGAACTAATTCCAGCCAGGATATATTTTCTGAAATAATATTTAAAGCATCAGCATCGAGAACAAGCGGTGCTTTATTGATTCTTAAAAATTCAAATAAGGCCTTTTGGGTTCCGAGCTCCTTTCCTATTCCGGGTCCGATTCCGACGGCTTGCGGAATTATTGAAAAATGGATATTGGTGATGAAATTTACATTTTCATCGGTTACAACCATAACTTCGGGAATTGAGATTTGAAGGATCTGGTAACCGCATTTTGGTGTAAAAGTCGTTACGAGTCCGCATCCCGATTTTAAGCAGGATTTGGATGCTAAAACGGCGGCTCCGATTTTACCGTAACTTCCGGCAATTATCAGTGCGTGGCCCTGCGTTCCTTTGTGTGCTTTGGAATCTATTGGCTTGTATAATTTTACAATTTCTTCCTTGGTAATTAAATACGGTTCTTTCATCTTCATAAATATATTTTTAAACACATAGCCTCGATTCAAAAGTATCGGAACGGAATAGTAATTTTATTTCAAAAGGTGTTTTACTTTTTTGATAAACATAGCTAAATTGAAAACCCTATCTTTTATATACTAAAGTTACTGAAAAAAATGAAACCAGAATTCTTCTTTTGAAACTGACTGTCCTGGCCCTGATAGTCCCGAAGCTCATGGAGTATCCTTTACTTTTTTCTTTAAAAAGTAAAAGATATAGCGGATAGCAGGAAATAGCTTCTAAATATTGCGAAATTTATAATTTAGGCGATTCAAATTAGATATTTTTTGAATAGATTTGCAAAACAATTTTATAAAACATCACAATGAAAAATACTGCGCTTACGCACATACATGAAGGTTTAGGAGCAAAAATGCTTCCTTTTGCGGGTTATAATATGCCAATTACATACGAAGGAGTTAATGCAGAACATGAAACAGTTCGTAATGCTGTTGGTGTCTTTGATGTTTCGCACATGGGAGAATTTTTATTGACGGGTCCAAATGCTTTGGCTTTGATCCAGAAAGTGACCTCAAATGATGCGTCTGTTTTAACAATTGGAAGAGCGCAATATTCTTGTCTGCCAAATAATGATGGCGGTATTGTTGATGATTTGATTATTTACAAAATGAAAGAAGAGCAGTATTTACTGGTTGTAAATGCTTCTAACATTGAAAAAGACTGGAACTGGATTTCTTCTCACAATGATTTGGGTGTTGAAATGAGAAATCTTTCTGATGATTATTCCCTATTAGCGATTCAGGGACCAAAAGCGGTTGAGGCTATGCAGTCTTTGACTTCTGTTGATTTGGCTGCGATTCCGTATTATCATTTTGAAGTGGGTGATTTTGCCGGAATTGATCATGTAATTATTTCTGCAACAGGATATACAGGTTCTGGAGGATTTGAGATTTACTGCAAAAATGAGGAAGCAGAACAGGTTTGGAATAAGGTTTTTGAAGCCGGAGCTGCTTTTGGAATTAAACCAATCGGACTTGCTGCGCGTGATACTTTGCGTCTTGAAATGGGTTTCTGTCTTTACGGAAATGATATTAACGATACTACTTCTCCGCTTGAAGCTGGTTTAGGATGGATTACAAAATTCAATAAAGATTTTACGAATTCTGAAAACCTGAAAAAACAAAAAGAAGAAGGTGTTTCTAAAAAATTAGTTGCTTTTGAAATGCAGGAACGCGCTGTGCCTAGACATGATTATGAAATTGTAGATGATGCCGGAAATGTAATCGGAATTGTAACTTCGGGAACTATGTCGCCTTCTATGAATAAAGGGATTGGTTTAGGTTATGTGACGGTTGCAAACAGTGCTGTAGATAGTGATATTTATATCCGAATCAGAAAAAATGATGTTGCTGCAAAAGTGGTTAAACTGCCGTTTTATAAAAAATAATTAGTTTTAAAACTATATTTAAAATGCGTTGCAATGAAAGTTGTAACGCATTTTTTTTATGTCTTTTTATTCTTTTGCCACGGATTACACTAATTTCTGTTCGTTTTTTTGCCACGAATGGCACTAATTTACGCTAATCTTTTGTTTGCTAAGATCACACAGATTCCTTGTTATTCATATGCTTAGTAAATCTGGGGGTTTCTTTGCCACGAATTTACACTAATTTCGGTGATCTTTTGTTTTTTGAAATCATATATCAGGGGTTTATGTGAATTCCTTTTGTATAGATTTAATAATCATTTTAATCTGTGGCAAAAAAATATTTTAATTGATGTCAAACAAATAAATGCATTTCACGGTGAAAAAACTTTTGGTCATCGATATTTAAAGAAAATACTGCTTTTTGTAAAAAAAATAGTTGTAACTTTAATTATAAAACCACGAATTTCCATTTATGAAAAAGATTTCACTGTTCCTTTTTTTGCTGACATCAACTGTATTTTTAGGTCAGAATAGTGCAGAAACCTGTGAAATTGTAAACAAAATAAATGCGCTGATTCAGGCCGAACATTTAAGACCAAAACCAGTCGATGACAGTTTATCTGTTTTTGTTTTTGATAATCTCATTAGCGATCTTGATCCGTCACGCAATATCTTTTTTAAAAGCGAATATGACGAATTGTCCAAAAAATACCGTTACAATCTCGATGATCTGATTCTGAAAAATGACTGCAGCTTTCTTACCGACATAAAAGCCCATTATGTAAATGGACTTTTGCGTACTAAGAAAGTTTTAGAAAAAATTCAGTCTGCCCCTATTGATTACGCTAAAAAAGATACCATTCGTTTTTATAAAAAATCCTTTGCTTTTTATCTTAAAAAAGAAGACATGGAGAGAGTCTGGACAAAAAAGCTGCGTTATCAAATTTTAGACGAAATCGCAGAAACAAGTGATAATCTCGATTCTCTTAAAACCAATTTTAAGTCTATCGAAATGGTTTCAAAAGATAAAATTCTTGCTAACGAAATTTGTCGTTTTAACACTCTGTTGGACACCAATACCAAGCAGGAAGAGAAATTCTATAATTTTTTCTGTACCTATTTTGATCCGCATACAGCTTATTTTAGTGACGATTCTAAAACTAGTTTTGTCGCTTCTTTATCCAAAGAACATTTATCTCTGGGAATGACTGTCAACCTGAATGAGAAAAACGAAATTATTATTGATGAAGTAGATCCAAACGGACCGGCATTTCAAACGGGACAGGTAAAAAAAGGTGATCAGATTATTTCGATTTCCAATCAGAAAGAGACTCTACAGGTTTCCTGTGCTTCTTTAGAATCTATTTCGACGATGATTTTGTCTGAAACAAACAAACAGATTACACTGACTTTAAAACGCAATTCCGGTAAAAGTTTTGATGTTTATATCGAAAAACAGATGATGAAAGACGAAGAGAACTCTGTTTTCAGTTTTATTATCGGTAAAGACAGTAAAATTGGCTACATCAAAATTCCGAGTTTCTACGCAGATTTAGACGGTAACAGCAGAAAAGGTTGTGCAGATGATGTAGCACGCGAGGTTATTAAACTCGAGCGTGATAACATTAAAGGACTTGTTATTGACTTAATAGACAACGGCGGTGGTTCTATGGAAGAGGCTATTAAACTGGCGGGAATGTTCGTAGATTCCGGGCCGCTTTCGATTGTAGTCGACAACAGAAAGGAAAAGTCGGTTATTAATGATCCTATCAAAGGTGTGATTTACAGAGGTCCGATTGTGGTCTTGGTAAACAGCAATACCGCTTCTGCAAGCGAATTTTTCTCTTCTATCATGCAGGATTACAATCGCGCCCTATTATTAGGAAGCAATACACTGGGAAAAGCTACAATGCAGACCATTCTTCCGCTTGACGAACAAAAAAATACCGATTTCTTAAAAATTACTATTAATAAATTTTACCGAATTACCGGAAAAAGCCATCAGTATAAAGGTGTAAGACCCGATGTTGTACTGCCGGAGTTTTATGAAGATATTTATCAGAAAGAAAGTGATTTTCCGACTGCCATAAAAAATGACAGTATTGAGCCTTTCTTAAAATATAAAACTTACGTAAAACGAAATTTAATCGACAAAATTGCGAAAAACAGTTCTGCCCGACTCACAGATAATTACTTTTTTAACAACATTAAAAAGATCAATTTCAAAATAGATCAGCTCGTGAATACCCCAAAAGCTGAGGTTCTGATGACACTGGACGCGGTTTTCAAACAGAAAAAAACATTAAATGCGCTTTGGACAGAAATCAATACTTTTAATGATGAAAATAATCCGCTGGATGTCTACAACTCGAGTATCAATCAGTTTTTACTGGGCGCTTATCCGACCGATAAAATGATTAATCAGGGCCAGATGGATAATCTCAAAACCAATCCGTATCTCAATGAAGCTGTCAATATTATTAATGAGTTTAACGGAGCTGCTAAATAATTTACCTGACCAGAATGCTGAAACTAAAAAAACAAAAAAACTATCTTATTTGTTTTTGGAAAAATAAGGAATAACCGTATTTTTGCATCACAAAACTAAAAATTAGAAATGGGAAGAGCATTCGAATTTAGAAAAGGAAGAAAAATGAAACGTTGGTCTGCAATGGCCAAGACTTTTACCAGAATTGGTAAAGACATCGTAATGGCTGTTAAAGAAGGCGGTCCAAATCCGGATGCCAATTCTAGATTAAGAGCTGTTATACAAAATGCGAAAGCTGCCAACATGCCAAAGGACAATGTGGAGCGCGCGATAAAAAATGCAAGTAATAAAGATACTGCCAACTATAAAGAAATTTTGTTTGAAGGCTACGCGCCTCACGGAATCGCAATTTTAATTGAAACTGCTTCTGATAACAATAACAGAACAGTGGCCAATATTCGAAGCTATTTTAATAAATGTAACGGAACAATGGGAACTCAGGGTTCTGTTGAGTTTATGTTTGATCATACCTGTAACTTCAGAATTGCAAAAGGAAATCTGGATCCTGAGGAATTAGAATTAGAGCTAATTGATTTTGGTGCCGAAGAGGTTTTTGAAGACGAAGACGGAATTTTAATCTACGCTCCTTTTGGAAGTTTTGGTGCTTTGCAAAAAGAACTTGAAAACAGAGGCCTTGAAATTTTATCTTCTGGTTTTGAGCGTATTCCACAAATTACAAAAGAATTAACGGAAGCTCAAATCGCGGATGTTGAAAAATTAATCGAAAAAATTGAAGAGGATGATGACGTGATGAACGTTTATCATACGATGAAAGAGGAATAATTTTTCTTTTATTTAATATATTTAAAGCTCTGGAATTTTCCAGGGCTTTTTTTTATCAATTCCTGCTTGCAATGTTAATATTTATAGATCTAATGTATTCAATATAACAAAGAATTAATTTGCATACTAAGTTTGGAGAAATAGTTTTAATGAAGAAAACAAGAAATTATGCAATAATTGAATAAAGCAACAGCATAGTAAAGAATAGTCGAATTTAGAATATTAGATAGTGATGAAGTTCTAAGTGTTAAAAAATTAAATAAGCTTAAAAAAATGAGTATAAATTTAGTTACAGTTGTAGAAGCTTTTTATAATTATTATAATGAATATCCATATGAAAAATTACGTATACAATATGAATTCACGGCATCGGGCAGCTACAAATTTTTGGTAAGATATTTATCTGAAACGACAACTTCCACAAATAAAAGCTCTGGTCCTATTGATGATGAAGTAGAAAAAATATCTGAATATTTCGAAGAGACTATTCATACTGAAAAAAGATTTAATCGCTTTATCATAGAAATAAACAATGACAAAACCTATTCTCAGGAACAATATTGGGATATCACAAAAGAAAAGCAAGATTTATTAAATACAGCAGATGTCTTTTACCAATGGGTAAATGAGCGAATGATGTCCATGATATTCGAATATGAGAAAGATAATAATCTTATACCTACACAATATGATTCGGATGGAGACTTGGAATATTTAAGTTCTTGGGATAGTGGTGTATTTACTTTTCATATTAATGAAAAAAATGATTTAGAGTACAAAGTGGCCCTCACACAAGATGGAAAAGAACGAATTTTGGACCTTCCTGTAAAAGATTATTTTATAGAAGGAATTCTGGAACATTACAAAGTTACAAACACCGAACTTTCTGATGTATGGAAATCCTGGAATACAATGAAATTAAAATCTCTACATTATGATATTCCTTATGATAAAAGAGAGGATTTTGTGAGCTATATAATGGAATAAGATTACAGTAATAAATTTTATAGCATGGATATTTCTCGCAAAAAATATTGTGCAAAACAGAGCTGGTGGAGACTGGTTTAATATGGAAAAAGCCTTATCTGATTTTAAAAAAGCTAATGCTAACAAAAAAATTAAAGTAGAGATGGAGTTTCATTTTGATGGATCATCAAAAAAGACCTACTTCAACAAGAGTAGATATATAAATATATTGATGGTGTTAAAGCTACTATACTAAGTAAAAGAGCCATTACAAATCCATAAAAAAATAGATATGAAAGAACAAGAAATAGTTAAAGCTTTTTATGAGTACTACAAAGAATTTTCATATGATATTTTGGAAGTGAAATTTATTTTTACCATTGGAGGCAGCTATGATATCTATACATACTATTTTGAAGATATCAACAAAAAAGAAGGAAGTTTAGATGGAAAAGAACTTTATCCATATGAGAGACAAGTTTTTGAACATTTTAAATCCAAAATTGATTCAAATGATCAATTTAACATTGTAAGATACAAAATTAAAAATGATGGCTCATACACTGTTTCATATAAATGGGAAAGTGAGAAAGCATATAAAAATTTATTAGATTACGCAGAAGTCTTTTACCAATGGGTAAATGAGCGAATGATGTCGATGATATTCGAATATGAGAAAGATAATAACCTTATACCTACACAATATGATTCGGATGGAGACTTGGAATATTTAAGTTCTTGGGATAGTGGTGTATTTACTTTTCATATTAATGAAAAAAATGATTTAGAGTACAAAGTGGCCCTCACACAAGATGGAAAAGTACGAATTTTGGACCTTCCTCTAAAAGATTATTTTGTAGAAGGAATTCAGGAACATTACAAAGTTACAAACACTGAACTTTCTGATGTATGGAAACCATGGAATACAATGATATTAAAATCTCTACATTATGATATTCCTTATGATAAAAGAGAGGATTTTGTGAGCTATATAATGGAATAAGAATTATAAATAACAATAAATAAAATTTATGCTTTGGATATTTGGAAATCAATTAAAAAAAACTCCAAACTCAAAAATTGCCACAATCACTTTACTACTTCTATTTAAGAGGACTGGAAATTATTTACAGACCATAAAGCTTCAGCAATTAGATTATGATTGAATTAAAAAAAGTTAAAAATTTAGATTTATATAAAAATCTAAATAAAAAAATAGAGTTTGTTTACAAAGGATGGGAAGAACCAAACAGAGGTCAGGAACTCGTATTTTATTCCATATTAATTGATGGAATAGACAGAACTAGAGAATTGTTTTCTGTAGATACAATTCAATGCACGTTAAGTGAGAAAATTGATACAGAACATCCTGTCAAAAATTTCGCCTTTATACCATGCAAAGATTTTATTTTATTGAATACGGAGAACTTTAATAAAACAAGTTTAAAAGTATCTTTTAGAGAAAATGGAAATACAATCCAGGACAGTTTAGTTGGAAGCTTTTTCTATCCGGAAACTCATTTATTAATTAATAAAAGAAGCTTAATCGTAACTGATCTTGCAACCTTACAAAACAAAAAAATAAAATTTGAAGAAGGTTTTGATATTGAATGGGCATACTTAATTGATGCCACTCAGGTTTTAATTATTCAGGCATTTTCTAATATTTATTTTATATATGATTTAGAAAAACAAAAAATTATTGATGAGAGAAACATTACTGGCTTATATCCGGATTTTTTTCGATGGCTATACAGAGGACAGGATTACCAATCAAATCAATTACAAATGGAGTTACTCCAAAAAAAAGATGATAAATTTATAAGTACTTACTTTAAAATAAACTAAATGAAAAATATAACAAAAAGATTCTTTTTTTATTTACTGCTATTAACACAACTAATTATGAAAGCAGGGCCTGGGGATCCTTGCCCTGTTGCGTTTTTTGCTACAGATTTATCTACTTCCAGTGCTGAATTCAAAGTTTTGGTTAAAGAACCTAATGGTTTTAATGCATGGTTCCTTCTAAGGAATGAAGCTCCAGCTTTACGAACTAATATTGAAGAACTAAATTAGTTACACAAAATTCGCAGTAATAGTACTAGTAATGTTATTCATAGTTCTTAGTGTAATAAGCTAAAAAACGATACAAAAATAAAAACCAAAAGCCTTCTAATTTTACAAGTCTTAAGGCTTTATTTCAACCTTATGCTGAAGAAAAGTTAACTTTATATCATCTATATCTAAAACAATCAGATATGATTTTTTTAGATGATGAAGAAAATAAAACGGAATTATAACATATCATGACTGACGAATTATTTAACGAAACCCCATACATTAAATCATATTATGATTAATAAATAACCTGTGAGACAAACTAATTATGAATGTTCTGAGCTTTTTAAAATGAAAAGAAATTGCGAAAATTTAATCTTAGCATTAGCAAACTTTGCAGAAGATTGGTGGTTACCTTATAATGATAGTGTTAGTATGCTTAATAACGCTATTGATAATGGTATGATAATTCAACCAGATTTATTGAAAAATTTTGTTGAGGCAATCGATGATGTAAATTTTGATTGGGTAAATATTGCAAAAGAAAGTCAATTACTAATTAATCCAGAGGAATATACAAATTTTGAAATAAAAGATTATGCGAACTTATTACTCTATGATTATTTAATACCCGAAAAAATTATAACAAAAGAGGAATTAGATGAATTAAATATAAGCGCTGAAAATCTACTCCAAAAATATACATCAAATGATGGCTGGATGTTAGCTTATGATTTATTTAATGAACTAAAAAAAGAAGATCGTTTTATTAACTTAGAATACTATAATCTTTGGAAATTACCCTATATAAAGAGACGGATATTACAGAGATACATTAACAACAAAGAGCGACAGATTGGATATTTAAAATATAATAAATCCAAAAGTGAGATTTAAACTGAAAACTCCGTCATAAATTTTGGCTTTATAGTATGTAAGTATTTTGTTTTTATGAAGTATTAAAAGATTTAACTTAAATTAATAATGAACGAAGAATTAATAAAGTATTAATGAATCCCAGTAGTTTTAAACAAACTACCGAACCAAGCCCAATAATTGACTCGAGAGGAGATCAAATTATAATTGGAAGGGTATTTAGCATATTATTTAGATTTAATTGGACTATAATGAAAAAATACATTATACCTGAGAATTTACCAACTATTCTGGATAGTGAAACTATAAAAATATTAGTTGAAATGTGTGAAGAATCTCCAAAAAAAGATTTTAGTTGGGCAATTATATTTGAAATACTTTTACAAAGAGGACAATTAAATATCATTTTAGACATCGTCGAAGAAAATCAAGCTAAGCAATCTAAAAATTAGAGGTTAGAAATGACTGAAGGGGAAAAAATTATAGATGAACAAAAAAAACAAGCACTTATAAAAAAAATAGAAGAAGATCCTCTTTTTCTTTATGGTAATATGAGTCGACCAGATACTCTATAAGAATTTAAGTCAAGATTTGGCCTATGGCCGAATGGAACAGATGGAGAAATCTACAATCCTAAGAAATAATTCTGTTATTGATTCTTAATAGCTTTGAAGATCCTTTATTGTAAAAAAAACTTTTTCTTTGACAAATTATTTAATGATCGACAAATTAATAGATAAAATTGATGTATATGAAACTAATAGATAATTTTTATTGTATCCAAACCGAAAACTTTGGAAATGGCACAACAAAAAATAGTGAGGGTATAGTTTCAATTAAAACGGAATTGATAAGGCCTTCTATAAAATTCTTAAATAATGATGGGAATATTATATCTGCTGAAAGAAAAATTTATAGCAAAAGATTAATAGCGAATCCTTTTATTGACCCACATGAATCTTTTTCTATTGATGAATTAATCTTTTTATCTAAAACATATGGATTTGAAATTGAAGAACATTCAATTCATAAAGGTTATAATTATAGTATTTTAAGAATTAACAAGCTATATAATTCTCCTGGGGAAATTATCTTAATTGAACAACAAGGAAAAGAATATGTAATAATTGAATTTAAAAGATGGGCATCTGAATTCCAGCCCAGAAGCGCCGCGGAAGATAGCCTAGGAGAAAATATTACCTATATTTTAGGTATTTGGGAATCACCTCTGTTGACAGATGAAATAATTACAAAAATTAAAGGCGATAAATAATAAAAATAAATTTAACTCTCTGTATTGCATTATTTTCATTTCTTAGTTCAAATGCACAATGTGAGACAATAATGAAGTTCTTTAAAGATGATATGTATACATCTAAACTTCAGCAAAATCATTAACACGGTTGATTGAAGAATTAATTTCTAGAGGAGTGAATATAAATAATCTTAAAATAAATAGAATTTACTAAAATGGAAGTAAAAACTCTTCAAAAATATTTAGGAATGGCAGTTCATTTTATTTATTATCATCATCATAGATTGAATAATGAAAAAGTGTTTGAAGATGATTATTGGGAGCATTTATTAAAAACAGGAACATTGGAATATGGGAAAATGTTATATAAATGTCTTGACTTTGCTTTAACTCAAGATGATTACTGTTTATCAATAGTTGATTCACCATTTAAAGAGCGTTATCCTGAGGCTGATATTAAATTGTTTTTAGATAAAATTGGGCCAAATGAAGAAATAAGATATAGTTATGACTATCCAGGAATTGGAAGTGATGCTAGCGTAAAGTTAATAAGACAATCATCTATTGAACAAAGAGCCGTTGATTTTAATATGTTTAAATAATTTAAAATGATGTTTGAAAGTAAAATAACAAAGTATTTTAATAATAAATTAGTAAAAAGGATTATAGAATTAAATTTAAGCGAAAAATTAACAGATGAAGAAAATTTAATTATTTCAAAAATTGGCTTACCAAATGGTGTGTTAGATTTTCAATTCATTAATGACATTTTCTTATTATCAAAAACAGAAATTAAAATTGGAAATACTTTTTATAACAATATAATTCTAGATACTACATCAAAAATGATAATTAGAGATGATGCAGTTTTTCTTTCAAAATCCCTCAAAAATCTAGTTTTGCAGCTCTATGCATATGATAGTTTATGGCAAATTATTATTCCAGAAAAAAAATTTGGTAATTATAGGGAAGATCGAAATCACAAGAAATATGCTCAATTTTTAGAAAGTGAATTATTAAAAATCGATCAAGATTTATTAAAAAATGACAATGGGTATTTTTGGGGATCTCTAATAGAAGATATTGAATTTGGTATAGTTGGTTAACTGAATAAGCATTCTAAATAATCGAAAATAAAATTTATACTTTGCATACGGGAAATCAATTACATATTTTTGAAAAAATAAAATAATTAAAAACAAAAAAATGCAAACCTCAAAATTTACCAAAATAGGCGTAGTCGCTTTAGTGCTAATCTTTTTAATTTTAAGCGTAGTCGGCTGCAGTACGCATACACACACTCATACACATGTACGCTCTAGTGGTAAAATTCCACCGGGACAAGCCAAAAAAATGAACGGAGATAAAAGCGCCAGAGCGTATGCACCAGGTCAGCAGAAAAAAAGATAATCCATATCTTACAGTAATAACATAATCTTTAATCCCATTTTCAATTCATTGGAGTGGGATTTTTTTTATGATTTTTGAATTCATTTCGTTTTTATTTCTAACTTTATACTTACAAGCTGATAATCAAAGAAATAAACACAAATATGAAGAGAATTCTACCTTTATTTTTTCTTTTGTTTTTTCTTGAAATCAGCGGTCAGACCAATGATACAATCGTGCTAAAAAACAACGATATTATTGTTGGAGAGATAAAAACAATGAACAAAGGTATTTTACAAATAGAGACAGATTACAGCAAGGACGATTTTAAAGTGGAATGGAAGTATGTAAAAAATATAGGATCAGACAGAATTCATATCATTAATCTCTCCAATGGCGTTTTGTTAAACGGTAAAATCAAAAAAATCAATTCACCATATAAATGTGAGATTACCAATATTGAAACGCAAACCAAAAGCATCGTGGATCTTACCGATATTGTTCGTATAAAACCTGTAGATAACAGCTTCTGGGACCGACTGGATGCGAGTTTCGATGCAGGAATAAAATTGACAAAATCTCAGAACCTGCAGCAATTAACTATCAATGTTAATTTAGGCTATACGGCAAAAAGATGGTATGGTACGGCAACTTTTAAGCAGATTCAGTCGATTCAGGATGACAGCGAACCCATACGCAGGATTGATACCGATTTGAGTTATGTGCATCTCCTCCCTAAAGACTATTTTATTCCCTTATCCGTAACCACTTTGTCCAATACAGAACAGGATATTGAGCTTCGTGTAATATCTAAAGCCGGATATGGAAAATATCTTGTACACAGCAATAAAAAATACTGGGGAGTTGCTTCGGGATTATCTTTTAACCATGAACGTTTTACAGGAACAAGCGAACCCAATAAAAGTTTAGAGCTATTTTTGGGAACAGATGTTAATTTTTACGATGTGGGCGATTTTAGCATTCAGTCAAAAGTAACCGTTTTTCCTAGTATCACAGAAAGTAAAAGGATCCGTACCGATTTTTCACTGGACACCAAATACGATTTGCCTTTGGATTTTTTTATCAAACTCTCTTATATTTATAATTACGACAACAAGCCGAATCCCGGATCATCAAAAGAAGACTATGTTTTTCAAACCACTTTTGGGTGGAAATTGGACTAAAAAAAAGTCTTCCGGATTCAGAAGACTTTTATTTTTTTTTTGCTAATAAACGTTATTTTTTTACCGATGTATTCATTACCTTAATCAGATAAGTTCCTTCAGGTAAATCGCCAAGATTAGATCCGTTGCTATCCATAATTTTTTTTCCTTCAGAGTAAACTTCAATATTTTTACCCGTAGTCGCTATGAGATTTGTCGCAGCAGCTGGTGCTTTAACAGTGGACGGTAATTCTTTTTTTGCTGTGGCAACGGCAACAGACTTTGGCTGACTTACAACAGTATTTGATTTAGAGGTATTATATGCTTCCATTACCTGCTCGTCTGTCATGGCAACGCTATATAATTTCAGGTCATCAATATCTGCATTGATACTGGTTGCTGTATTGAGTTTTCCAAGACTTAAAATATAACCTTTTGCCATTCTCTGAATCCCGTCAACTGATTTTAATAGCTCACCATTTCGATAAATCTTCGAGACATTTCCATCATAAGAGACAGTGTACATGTACCAGGTGTCTTTTACAAGCGGAACAGAAACGATAACATTGTTTTTGTCGCCCCACCCCACTAAACTAAGATCAGAAGTTCCGGAAGTTGCCGGTTGTTGGATTAATGCAAAATATTGTCCGTTTACTGGTGTACCATAATTAAAAATATAATTCGCCGTATTGACCGCATTAAATTTTACCCAAACCGAAATAGTTTTGGGCTTATTGCCTTGCGGAAGATCGCCAACTACACTCTGAAATCCTTTATTAATAAGTCTTAAAGCCCCTTTGGGAGTTCCCGATCTGTCATTTACAAAAACAGGCGTTCCTAAGAAAGACGTAGAAATATCAGCACTGTTTAAATTTCCATTGAAATTAAATTCCTGCACCGGATTTTGCGCATTGGCCTTTAAAAAAACTGCAAATATCAAGGTGAGTACTATTTTTTTCATAAGAATTTATTTTAGAAAAGTATTATATTAAATTTTTATTATTAGATACAAAACTATAAGTCAGTAAATTGCTCATTCAGAGTTTTGCATATTATTTTTTACAAATTTTGTTAAAATTATAATTTTAATTCAGCTTCACAAAATAATTCATGCATATAATTACACAATTCTCTTCTAAATTAATTTTACATTACTTATAATTTTCTATTGCAATGCAAAATAAATTTCTCTCATAGACAAAAAGGCCTTTTGAGGCTTTCAAAAGGTCTTTTTACTATTTCAAAAATTGTATTCCGAAGCAGCAGGAAAAATTAACCAAAATTATAATTTCAATTATTTTATTTAGAAGTGACTTTTTTAGCAGGAGCACTTGTAATTTTCAACAAATAGGTTCCTTCGGGAAGATCGTTAATATTCATAGCATTACTACCTACTATTTTTTGTCCCTGCGAATAAACCTCTATATTTTTTGTTACTCCATTAACATCACCGGATGTTACTATTGAAGCATTAGCAGACTTTACGTTTTTCCCTCTCGTAACCATAGCTTTGGTGCTTTTAGTTTCTAAAGACGGCCCAACAGCCGTAAGAGGTTTTTCACCTTCATACAATTCATTTACCTGCTCTGCTGTTAAAGCAATATCAAACACTTTTAAATCGTCAACATCTGCATTAATTCCTATTGATGTATTTATTTCGCCCAATCTAAAAACATTTCCATTGGTCGCTCTAGTCATTCCTTCCAAAAACTTTAATAATTTTCCATCACGATATATTTTAGATGTAGTGCCTTCATAAGTAATTGTATAATTGTACCATACATATTTTTCAAGTGGCGTAGAAACTATCACATCATTAGAAGCACCCCACGCCGCTAAACTTAGATCAGAATTAGAGTTAGTTGTCCCTTGTTGTAAAAGGCCGCAGTACTGCGCATTATACGGATTGCCGTATCCCCAGATATAATTTGCACTTGCAATATCATTAAACTTCACCCAAATACTTATTGTGCGCGCACTCTTTCCCTGAGGAAGATCATCTATTACCGCCTCAAGAGCTTTATTATTTAAACGTTGAGCGCCTTTAACAACTCCCGCCCTATCAGCAACGAAATTGTCAGTACCCATGAAGGAGATAGTATTGGTAGTATTGTTTAATGTACCATTAAAGTTAAATTCCTGAATTGGTGTTTGTGCATCGGCATTAAAATAACTTACAAACAACAATGTCAGTAGAAATTTTCTCATAATAATTGAATTTTAAGGATTAAACGACTTATGCCATTTCAATACACTAAACTATATTATTATGATAGCTGACGGAAATATTCCCGACAACCTACACAAATACTCGTTAAAATAACCAAATCATTGCTTTTTTGTCGACAAACAGCATTTTATAAACTTTAAAAATAATATTAAAAAAATGCACTTATTTTAATGTGTTTTCTAATTTCTTACGTATAAACACGTTATTTTTTAAAGTTCATTATAAAATCTAAAAGAAATTAACATTACATATTAGGGAGCAAAAAAAAACTCCATTCTGTTAGAATGGAGTTTTATTGCGATAGTAAATATTTTACTTTATAAATTCAATTTTTTGAGCTTCTTCTTCATTAACACTGTCAAAGAAACCTTGTTCGTTCATCCAGTCATCGCTAAATACTTTACTCATATAACGTGATCCGTGATCCGGAAAGATGGCAATAATATTGCTGTCTTTTGTAAACTCTCCTTCTTCTGCGTATTGCTTTATAGCCTGCATTACTGCTCCCGAAGTATATCCAACAAATAAACCTTCTTTACGAGTGATTTCTCTTGCTGAGTGTGCACTTTCTTCGTCGGTTACTTTCATGAATTTATCAATAATATCAAAATCAGTTGCAGACGGAATTAAGTTTTTACCTAAGCCTTCTATGCGGTACGGGTAAATTTCTTTACTGTCAAATTCTTTTGTTTCGTGGTATTTTTTCAATACAGAACCAAAAGCATCAACTCCGAGAATTCTAATATTTGGATTTTTTTCTTTTAAGAATTTTGCAGTTCCAGAGATAGTTCCTCCCGTTCCGCTGCAAGCAACTAAATGCGTGATTTGTCCTTTTGTCTGTTCCCAAATTTCAGGACCTGTAGTGTTGTAGTGAGCATCAATATTCAATTGGTTGAAATATTGATTAATGTAAACTGATCCTTTTGTCTCCTCATGTAAACGTTTGGCAACATTATAATACGATCTTTCATCATCTGCCGATACGTGAGCCGGACAGACGTACACTTTGGCGCCCAAACTTCTCAACATGTCAATCTTATCTTTGGATGATTTTGAGCTTACTGCCAAAATACAATTGTAACCTTTAATAATGCTTACCATTGCTAAACTAAATCCGGTATTTCCGGATGTGGTTTCGATAATGGTATCTCCCGGCGACAGAATTCCCTTTTTCTCGGCTTCTTCAATAATATATAATGCTATTCTATCTTTTGAGGAATGACCTGGGTTGAAAGCTTCTACCTTTGCGTAGAAATTTCCTTCTAACTCTTCGGTGATTTTATTTAGCTTAATAAGCGGAGTATTACCTATTAACTCTAAAACATTATTATAAGCGGTTATTTCTTCTTTCATAAAAAAATAGTTAATCAAAGGTCTTTTTAATTAACCTTGATAGGTTGCAAATTTAACAAAAATTTTCTAATTAGCTTTCAATTTTTTCTAAATCTAATAAAAAACTAAATTCTTTTGCTAAGTCCTTCAAAGCCTCAAAACGTCCCGAAGCCCCGCCATGCCCTGCATCCATGTTGATATCTAAAAACAAAAGATTATTATTTGTTTTTATTTCCCGCAATTTTGCAACCCATTTAGCTGGCTCCCAATACTGTACCTGCGAATCATGCAATCCCGTAGACACGTACATGTTAGGATAATCCTGTGCTTTTACATTATCGTAAGGTGAATACGACAACATATAATCATAATATTTTTTATTGTTTGGGTTACCCCATTCGTCATACTCTCCGGTTGTAAGCGGAATACTGTCATCCAGCATCGTGGTAATTACGTCTACAAAAGGCACCTGAGCAATGACTCCATTATATAATTCAGGAGCTTCATTTACGATTACTCCCATTAAAAGTCCGCCGGCAGATCCTCCTTCAGCATATAAATGTTCCGGTGAAGTATACTTTTGGTCTATTACAAATTTAGAGCAATCGATGAAATCTGTAAAGGTATTTTTCTTTTTTAACAGTTTTCCATCTTCGTACCATTGTCTTCCCAGGTCCTCACCTCCCCTGATATGGGCGATTGCATACACAAATCCACGGTCCAGAAGCGATAATCTGGTTGAAGAGAAATAAGTATCCATTGTGATTCCGTACGAGCCGTAGGCATAAAGCAGCAAAGGATTTTTACCGTTTTTCTCAAGTCCTTTTCTGTAAACCATAGAAATAGGAACTTTCACTCCGTCTCTGGCTGTAGCCCATACACGTTCTTCGATGTAATTTTCTTTATCAAATTTTCCTCCTAAAACCTGTTGCTCTTTTAAAATTTCTTTGGTTTTAGTTTTCATATTGAAATCAATTACAGAAGAAGGCGTTGCTAAAGATTGATAGCTGTAACGCAATATATCGGTGTCAAAATCAACATTTGTTGTTGTATAAGCATTGTAAGTTTCACTGCCAAAAGGAAGATAATAATCCGGTTCTTCATTCCAGGGCATAATGCGGATGTGGTTTAAACCATTTGAGCGCTCTTCTACAACTAAATAATTTTTAAATATCTCAATATCTTCCAACAAAACATCTTCTCTGTGCGGAATCAAATCTACCCAGTTTTTCTTTCCTGTTTTGTTTTCTGGCGTTTTCATTAATTTAAAATTCGTCGCTTTATCTTTATTTGTTAAAATATAAAACGAATCTTCATAGTGCGAAATACTATATTCCAGTCCGCGTACACGCGGCTGAAAAACCTGAAATTCACCATCAGGATGATCTGAATTTAAAATTCTGTATTCAGTCGTAAGCGTACTTCCTGAACCAATTACAATATATTTTCTTGATTTTTCTTTGCTAATAGAAACATTAAAAGTATCATCTGTTTCATTATAAACCAAAACATCATCTTTTGAATCTGTTTGCAGTTTATGTCTGAAAACTTTATCAGCTCTTAAAGTTGTTTCATCCTGTCTAACGTAAAAAATCGTGTTGTTATCGTTTGCCCAAACAGAAGCTCCCGTTACATTTTCGATTCTGTCCGCTAATATTTCGTTTGTTTCTAAATTTTTAATTTGAATGGTATAGATTCTTCTTCCCACTAAATCTACTCCAAAACTTGCAAATTTATTATCCGGACTTATACTTAATCCGCCCAGTTTAAAATAAGCATAACCTTTGGCCATTTCGTTGCAGTTGAATAAAATTTCTTCCTCTGCTGAAAGACTCCCTTTTTTTCTTGCAAAAATTGGATAATCCTGACCAGTTTCAAAACGCGTAATGTAAAAATAGCCATTATAAAAGTAAGGAACAGAGGAATCATCTTCTTTTATTCTAGCTTTCATTTCTTCAAAAAGACTGTTTTGCAAATTTTTGGTATGAGAAGTCATATTCTCATAATAAGAATTTTCCTGATTTAGATACTCTATAACCTCGGGGTTTTCGCGGTTATTTAGCCAGAAGTAGTTATCAACTCTGGATTCTTTATGTTTTTTTAATGTTTTAGGAATTATTTTAGCCTTTGGAGCCGATATATCATTTTGCATTGAATGAGCATTAATTTTTAAATTGAAGACGCAAAAATAACACAAACCCAACAGAACATGATTAACTTTTTCTTAAAATATTCTATTGAATTCACAAAGCAATATACTAATTTTGTCTGAAATAATTTAAAAAATCGACAAAAATGGATTTAATGGGAATGATGGGTAAACTTAAAGAAACCCAACAAAAAATTGAAGATACTAAAAAGCGTCTGGATACTGTTTTGATTGATGAACAAAGCGCTGACGGATTATTAAAAATTACAATTACCGCAAGCAGAAAGATAAAAACAATTTCTATAGACGATTCTCTTCTGGAAGATAAAGAGCAATTGGAAGATTACCTGATTGTAACATTAAACAAAGCAATTGAAAAAGCTACAGATGTTAACGAAAGAGAATTAGACGCTGTTGCGAGAATGGATATGCCTTCTATTCCGGGAATGGATAATTTGTTTAAATAAGGAACAAAGCAATAAAGCTTTAAAGTTACAAAGGTTAACTTCCCGGTTAACCTTTGTCCTTTTTTTTTAAATCTTTGCAACTTTGAGCCTCTGAACCTTTAAACCTTCGTTTAGAACTTCGATAGCGTCTCCAAAACATACGTATGCATAACTTCTTTGTAATCCAGGTGCGTTACAATTCTTAATTTATTATGCCCAAGAGAGCTTATTAATATGTTTTTTTGTTTTAATTTTTCTATTAATAATTGATCGCTGTAACCTTCCGCCAGTGAAAAAATCAAAATATTGGTTTCTACGGGTTCAATTGCAGCAATCCAGGGTTTTGTACTTAATATCTTCGCAATTTCTTTCGCCCGACGATGATCCTCCGCAAGTCTTTCAATATTATGTGCCAGCGCATATAATCCGGCTGCAGCCAAGTAACCTACCTGACGCATTCCTCCACCAAGTATCTTCCTGATCCTCAACGCTCTGTGAATATCAGCTTTACTTCCTAACAGTACAGATCCAATAGGTGCTCCTAATCCTTTAGACAGACACACCGAAATAGTATCGAATATTGCACCAAATTCTCTTGGATTTTGCCTCTTAGCGACCAATGCATTCCAGATTCTCGCGCCATCTAAGTGAAATTTCAAATTATTGGCGTCGCAAACTTTTTTTATTTCCTTTAAATCATCTAATTCATAACAGGCACCACCTCCTTTGTTTGTTGTATTTTCTACACAAACGAGACTTGTAAGCGGACTATGATAAAATTCGGGATCGTTTATTGCAGCTTTTACCTGAGAAGCCGTAATCATTCCGCGGTTTCCGTCAATCAAACAACAGGAAACTCCGCTGTTAAAAGACACTCCGCCTCCTTCATAATGATACACATGCGCATATTTATCGGCAATTAATTGTTCGCCCGGCTGGGTATGCAGCTTAATCGCAGTTTGATTGGCCATAGTTCCAGACGGAAAAAAAAGTCCAGCTTCCATACCAAAAAACTCTGCTGTTCTGTTTTCCAATTCAATCACCGTTGGGTCCTGTTTGTATACATCATCACCTACCTGAGCGTTAAACATATACTGCAGCATTTCATAAGTGGGCTTGGTTATGGTATCGCTGATTAAATTTATTTCCATATTCTAAAAACTATATCTTATTTTTGTATGCAAAATTACGTATTACAAATAGTTATTCTCCGCAAGTTTGGTAAAATTTAACTCGCGGGATTCTATAGACCAAATTAACGTAATAATTCTAAAAAACATATAAAACCTATTAATTAATTTATGACAACAGCCGAACAAGTAAAAGGTATTGTGGAGCGCCTTGGTGCGTTGAGGAGGTATCTTTGACGTTGATGCCAAGCTAATCGAAATCGCAAACGAAGAAGAAAAAACGTTCGCCCCAGACTTTTGGAACAATGCAAAAGAAGCAGAGAATATTGTAAAAAACCTTCGAAACAAGAAAAAATGGATCGAAGATTATGACAAAGCCGTTTCGCTTACAGACGAATTACAGCTTGCATATGATTTTTATAAAGAAGGAGAATTCTCTGTTGAAGAACTGGATGAACAGTATAATGCGGCGCAATCGCACATCGAGAACATAGAATTTAAAAATATGCTTTCTGATGAAGGCGACAGTTTAAGTGCCGTTGTACAAATTACAGCGGGAGCCGGCGGAACCGAAAGCTGTGACTGGGCAGGAATGCTGATGCGTATGTACATGATGTGGGGCGAAAGTTATGGTTACAAAATAAAAGAACTTAACTTTCAGGAAGGTGATGTTGCCGGAATAAAAACCGTAACTTTAGAATTTGAAGGAGACTATTCTTTTGGTTACCTAAAGGGAGAAAATGGTGTTCACCGTCTGGTTCGCATCTCACCTTTTGACAGTAACGCAAAACGTCATACTTCATTTGTCTCTGTATACGTGTATCCGCTTGTAGATGACAGTATTGAGATCGACATTAATCCTGCTGATATCGAAATTACTACATCTCGTTCGAGTGGTGCGGGAGGACAGAACGTAAATAAAGTGGAAACGAAGGTTCAATTGGTACATAAGCCAACCGGAATCCAGATTCAATGTTCTGAAACCAGATCGCAGCAAGACAACAGACAACGGGCTATGCAGATGCTTCGCTCTCAATTGTATGAAATTGAATTAAAAAAACAGCAGGCACAACGTGCTGATATCGAAGCCGGAAAAATGAAAATTGAATGGGGCTCGCAGATTCGTAATTACGTAATGCAGCCTTATAAATTAGTAAAAGACGTTCGTACCGGTTACGAAACCAGCGACGTTGACGGCGTTATGAACGGAAATATTGATGCTTTCTTAAAAGCCTATTTAATGATGATGGGACAAAAAGAGGAAGAGTAAATTAGTGCCCGGATTTAGTATTCAGTTTGCACAAATATGAAACCTGAATCTCTAACTTCAGACATTAAACCTGAACTAAAAAAACAATAGTTATGATAAAATGGGCAGATGTAATTCATTTTACAAATAAAGGAAATCCGGCTCCGGATAAGAGAGTTGAAAAAACACCGGAAGAATGGAAGGAAACTTTAACTCCTGAAGAATTTCAGGTTACACGTTTAAAAGGAACCGAAAGATCTTTCAGTTCTGAAATGTGCAGCTTGTTCGAACCTGGAATTTACGAATGTAAATGTTGTGGAACATTACTTTTTGACGCCAGCGAAAAATTCGAATCAGGAACAGGTTGGCCTTCTTTTACACAACCCGTAAAAGAAAATGCCGTTGGATATTATGCGGACAAATCTCATGGAATGATTCGTGTTGAGGTAGTTTGTAATACCTGCGACTCCCATCTGGGACATATTTTTCCTGACGGTCCTGAACCAAGCGGTTTAAGATATTGCATAAATGCTCTTTCTTTGTCAAAAGTAAAAGAGTAAATAATATCAAATAGTCACAAAAGCGATTCCTATAATAGGAATCGTTTTTTTTTTAAATATGCTCTTCCCTCTCATTGTTAAGGACTTATAAAATTTTATTTTGTCAGGAAATAAATATTAAAGCAAATGCTAAATTTTAAAAGAAATACATCAATTTAATATACAAAAAGTTAATTTTTCAATATTGGCAATATAATTTTACACATATCTCAAAAAACCATTAGGTTATTAAAATGTAATTCATTTTATTTGGCAAAAATTAACCCTTTATCTGCTAATGAGATCCTATTCAATTCAAGAAATTAACGAAATAATAAACGGTGTCATTTATGGCACTACATCTCAACACATTACTGCTACAGAACAACTGGAAAAAGCGACCAATTCGGAAATTTCATTTATAGGAAATAAAAAATATGAAAAATACTGGTCGGCTTCCAATGCTTCAATAGCGGTTGTTAATGAAGATATTTCGATAGAACCTGGCGAAAACCGTGCTTTTATTAAGGTTAAAAATGCAGATTTGGCTATGTCCCAAATTCTTGCTCTTTTTGCTCCTCCTGCCCCTTTGTTCCGCGCAGACATTCACAAGTCAGCAACTGTCGATGAGACGGCAATTATTGGCGAAGGCGCTAAAATTGGTGCGGGATGTTACGTAGGACCAAAAGTCGAAATTGGAGCAGGTACAATACTTTATCCTAACGTAACCATTTTAGATGAATGCACCATTGGAAGAAACACCACAATTTGGTCCGGAAGTGTTATCCGTGAGCGTTGTCATATTGGTAACGACTGTATCATTCACCCAAATGCGACAATTGGTGCCGATGGTTTTGGATTTCGTCCTTGTGCAGAAAAAGGTCTGGTTAAAATTCCACAAATTGGAAATGTTATTATAGGAAACTGTGTAGAAATTGGTGCGAATACTTGTATTGATCGTGGTAAATTCAGCTCAACAGTTCTTGGAGATGGCTGTAAAATTGATAATTTGGTTCAGATAGGTCATAACAGTAAATTAGGAAAATTTTGTATTATGGCCGGAAACAGCGGCCTTGCGGGTTCTGTTACTCTAGGAAACGGTGTTATTATTGGCGGAAGTGCCTCTATAAAAGATCACACTACTATTGGAGACGGTGCTACTATAGGTGCTGGTTCTGGTGTTACAGGCGATGTTCCTGCAGGGAAAACCATGTTGGGTTATCCTGCTGTAGAAGCAAGAGACGCTCTAAAACAATGGGCCATTTTAAAAAGAATGGTTTGTAATTCTAAAAAATAAACTAAGGTGCTAAGGTGCTAAGGTGCTAAGGTGCTAAGGTGCTAAGGTGCTAAGGTGCTAAGGTGCTAAGGTGCTAAAAAAAAACAGAAGCAAAGCTTCTGTTTTTTTTAGCTATTTTATTAAAATTATTTCTATTTACTACAACTACTTTATCGGGTTTATTTCAATGGATTTTGTAAATTAGCCAACACTATTTTATAAAATCAATACTATATCATGGATTTAAACTTCAATAAAAACGAAGATCACAATAAATTACTCCTTTCTGAATTAAAACAAAAATTTGCCAAAGTCAAATTAGGCGGAGGCGAAAAAAGAATCGAAAAATTACATGCTGAAGGTAAAATGACTGCTCGCGAGAGAATTGCTTATTTATTGGATGAAAATGCAAAAAGTATTGAGATTGGTGGTTTTGCAGGCGACGGAATGTACTTGGAACACGGCGGATGCCCTTCTGGTGGTGTTGTGGTAAAAATTGGGTATATAAAAGGTAAACAATGTATTGTTGTAGCAAATGATGCAACGGTAAAAGCCGGCGCATGGTTTCCGATCACGGGGAAAAAAAATCTGCGTGCACAGGAAATCGCCATGGAAAACAGGCTTCCCATTATTTATCTGGTCGACAGCGCCGGAGTTTATCTGCCAATGCAGGATGAGATTTTCCCCGACAAAGAGCATTTCGGCAGAATCTTTAGAAACAATGCCCAAATGAGCAGCATGGGAATTACCCAAATTGCCGCTGTTATGGGAAGCTGTGTTGCAGGAGGTGCTTACTTGCCAATTATGAGTGACGAAGCTTTAATTGTAGACAAAACAGGAAGTATTTTCCTTGCCGGAAGCTATCTCGTAAAAGCCGCAATTGGAGAAACTATCGATAACGAAACTTTGGGTGGAGCTACAACACATTGTGAAATTTCTGGTGTAACCGATTATAAAGCTAAAGATGATAAAGACGCTTTAGACAAAATAAAAAATATTGTCGATAAAATAGGTGATTATGATAAGGCCGGTTTCAGCCGGATTAAATCTGAGAAACCTGCTTTAGAACCAAATGAAATTTACGGAATTCTTCCGAAAGCAAGAACGGAGCAATACGATATGATGGAAATCATAAAACGTTTAGTCGATAACTCTGAATTTGAAGCTTATAAAGAAGGCTATGGACAGTCGCTAATTACCGGCTACGCCAGAATTGACGGCTGGGCTGTCGGAATTATTGCAAATCAGAGAAAAGTGGTTAAAACCAAAAAAGGTGAAATGCAGTTCGGCGGTGTTATCTATTCTGATAGTGCAGATAAAGCGACCCGTTTCATTGCCAATTGCAACCAGAAGAAAATTCCTTTAGTGTTTCTGCAGGATGTAACCGGTTTTATGGTGGGTTCTAAATCTGAACACGGCGGAATTATAAAAGACGGTGCAAAAATGGTAAATGCAGTTAGTAACTCTGTGGTTCCGAAATTTACCGTCATTGTCGGAAACTCTTACGGAGCAGGAAATTACGCGATGTGCGGAAAAGCCTATGATCCACGTTTAATATTTGCCTGGCCAAGCGCCGAACTGGCCGTTATGGGCGGTACTCAGGCAGCAAAAGTGTTAGCTCAAATCGAAGCATCTTCGCTTAAAGCGAAAGGACAAATAGTCGATGAAGCTAAAGAAACGGAATTATTTAATAAAATTAAAGCACGTTACGACGAGCAGACCTCTCCTTATTATGCAGCTTCCAGACTTTGGACAGACGCCATAATCGATCCTTTGGAAACACGAAACTGGATCTCAATTGGAATTGAAGCTGCCAACCACGCTCCTATTCAAAAACAATTTAATCTAGGAGTTATTCAGGTCTAACTTAAAAATCCTCAAAACACTAAATAAAAAAAGTAAAAAACTTATTTTCAGGCTGTTAAAATAAATATATCATTAAAAATTAGTAATTTAGTATAGAATTTTTAATCACACAGCATCATGGAAAATGTAAAAAGTTTAAATAAATGGGCCAATTCGCACACTTATTTACCAGTAGATTTAGTACGGATTGTTTTGGGTGGATTTTTATTTATGAAAGGCGTATCTTTTGTAACCAATGTACAATACCTGCATGACTTGATCTCTCCAATTGACAGGTTTGGCGGAGGTATGTTTATGCTGCATTACATTGCTCCGGCTCATATGATTGGTGGTATAATGATTATTTTCGGGCTTCTGACGCGTTGGGCAATAGCTGCACAATTACCTATTTTATTTGGCGCTGTTCTCATCAATTTTATGGGTTACATGCATTCAGAAAGTTTGATTCTTGCGATAGTAACTTTAATGATTTGTATCTTCTTTTTATTTTATGGAAGCGGTAAACATTCCGCCGATTATTATTTTAAGATGCAGCAATAAACTCAAATCCTTAGTTCAATAAATACTAAGGATTTTTTTTTTGACTGTTAATTAATTCTATAAAGTTTCTTTAATTGTGTTTTATGACTTAATTTCGCCAAAATGAAATGGATTCATAAAACCGTTATTATAATTGCATTTTTAGTTGCAGGTTTGTTTGCTTATCAGGCAGACAGCTCATCTGTGCATATAAGTGACACGGAAAAAACCGATTCCAGCTTCTCTAAACAGGTTAAAGATTCTGATGCTTTCATCCAGCCACAAGGAAATTATCAGTTTGCGGCAAACATCAAAACAAATCCTGTAGGCATAATAAGGTCTTTTGATTCTCTTTTACCGCTTATTCCACAACATCAAACGGTTACCTCTTTTTCCGCATTTACTAAAGTTTTTACAACTCAAAGTAAAAAGGTTTTGGTAATTCTCTATGCTTTCCACTTTTTCTGGTAAATAAAATATTTGATTTTTTTATAAAGATCTAATCTTCAATTAAAACTAACCATTTTTCTATATGAAAGCTGGTTATCAAATCATTTTATTTAATTCATAAAAAATATGGAAACTACTACCACAATAATGGGTATTGTAATTTTAATTATAGTTGCAATCCCTGTATACTTTTCTGCACGCTCATCTGCAGCGAACAAATCAAAAATTTTAAATATTAAAAAGAGATTCAATCCTAATCATCCGGAAGAATTTGATTTAACAGAATCGATCAATAATAAAACGCTGACAATTGATCAGAAAAACAATAAGTTCATTTTAATGAATTTCAATCCAAATCAACAAGAATGTACTTTTGTAGATTTAAATACTGTTTCTTCCTGTAAATTGATTCCAACAACCGATTCAAATTCTGATACGATTATTAAAATTGATTTTGAATTTCAGGAAAAAGCAACTTCAAAAAAGATAATAATTCCATTCTATGATTTCGACGACGACCGCATCAAACAGATAAGTGTTTACCAGGATCATCAGTTTGCAAAAAAATGGCTTAAAATCATCCAAGATTCTATTTCAAGTTAGTTATTTAATTCAATTAAAGAGACTCCGTTGTGAGTCTCTTTTTTTTGCTGTTTACATGATATTTGTCATTTTCTGTCGTTGCACGAAGTTTTAATTTTGATGAAAACTAAATCTGTCATTATGAAAATTTCTTTGACTCAAAAGTACAATGTCCCAGGCCCAAGATATACCAGTTATCCGACTGTTCCCTACTGGAACGAAGATGATTTTACATCAGAAAAATGGATCACTACTTTGCAAAAATCTTTTTCAGAAAGCAACTCACAAAACGGAATTAGTTTATACATTCATTTACCTTTCTGCGAAAGCATGTGCACTTTTTGCGGATGCAACAAGCGCATTACCAAAAATCATTCTGTTGAGGAAAAATACATTCAGGCTGTTTTGAAAGAATGGAAAATGTATTGCGACTTACTATCAGAAAAGCCGGTTATTAAGGAAATACATCTGGGAGGAGGAACTCCGACATTTTTTTCTAAAGAAAATCTGGAGCTTCTTATAAACGGCATTTTCACTAATGCAATAAAAGCACCGAATCACGAATTTAGTTTTGAAGGACACCCTAACAATACCACTTACGAACAGCTAAAAAAGCTATACGATTTAGGTTTTCGCCGGGTAAGCTTTGGCGTTCAGGATTATTCTGCCAAAGTTCAGAAAGCTATTAACAGAATCCAGCCTTTTCATAATGTTGCAAAAGTTACTTTTTGGGCAAAAGAAATTGGTTATACTTCAATTGGACATGATATTATTTTTGGACTTCCATTTCAGACTATCGAAGATGTAATTGATACCGTTGAAAAAACCAACTCTTTAAAACCAGACCGTTTGGCTTTTTACAGCTATGCCCACGTGCCATGGATAAAAGGAAATGGTCAAAGAGGTTTCAATGACGAAAATCTTCCTAAAGACTCTGAAAAAAGAAAACTTTACGAAACAGGAAAAAAGCTATTGATCCAAAATGGTTATCACGAAATTGGTATGGATCATTTTGCCTTGACCGGGGATAGTTTGTATAAAGCTGCCCATAACGGAAATCTGCATAGAAATTTTATGGGCTACAGCGCTTCCAAAACTCAGGTTATGATTGGTCTGGGCGTATCCTCTATAAGTGACAGCTGGTATAGTTTTGCACAAAACACTAAAAATCTTGAAGAATATTATCAGATTTTGGAATCTGAAAAACTTCCTGTCGTAAAAGGACATATTTTAAATGATGAAGATCTTATTATAAGAAAACACATTTTAAATTTAACCTGTGAACTTAAAACTTCCTGGGAGAAAGATTATTTAAATTTTCCTGAACTTTCTGAAGTTTTGACTGCTTTAAAAGAAATAGAAAATGACAATTTGATCGTTATCGAAAACAACGGCATCAAAATCACTGAAGAAGGAAGACCATTTGTACGTAATATTTGTATGGCTTTTGATTTACATTTAAAAAGAAAGTCACCGGAAACAAATTTGTTCTCGATGACTGTCTAAGAATGGTTAGTTAGTTTAAATTATTTCTTAATGGCAGTTAGGAGTCTGCTGTACAAATAAACTCATGTTTGAAGGAGATAAATACGGGATTCCTAATCCTAAACCACGCAGAATAAACAATACTCCTATTATAACCGCTACATACGGAATCGCCTTTTGAATTTTATTTCGAAACGGAAGTCTCAGCAATGTATTTACATACACAACAATTGTCATTAAAGGTATAGTTCCTATTCCGAACAGGATCATATAAAGAACTCCATAGCTCGCACTTTGCATAGCAATCGCTCCAAAAAGAGCTACATATACCATTCCGCAGGGTAAAAAACCGTTAAGTAAACCAATTGTAAAAAGAGATTTGTAACTCTTATTCTTAAATTGACTTCCCAGATTTGATTTGATTTTAGAAATGATTTTATATACAGGTTTAGAAAAATTGTAGTGCGCAAATCTTTTTTCCGGAATCAAAACGATTACAATCATAATTATTCCGATAATTATGGACATCTTTTGTTGTAAACCTGCCAGAAAAAATCCTCTTCCGAGTAATCCAAAAATCAATCCGATTGACGCGTACGCACTCAATCTTCCAAAGTGATACGTCATCATCTGCGTTATCTTTTTTGCTTCATTTTGTCTGTCAACAGGAAGCATCATAGCAATAGGTCCGCACATTCCAACGCAATGCAGACTACTAATTAAACCTAGAAAGAAAGCTGAGAATAACATTATGTTTAGTTTACGTAAATTACTTCTTTAGACAGGTATTTTTTACCTTCATATTGCCATTCCATATTGACATCCCAACGGCCTTTAATTAATTTTTTCTGAGGAATAACAATTTCAGAATTCGTTAGAGCAATCTGAGTATTAAAGTCAAACTTCTTGTTGGAAGGTCTGTACAATAAAATATTTCCTTTTACTTTCCCGCTTTCAAATCCCGGAGGAAAGGTTACCGCAACTCCGTTTCCGGTATATTTTATTGAAGGTTTATACTGCAGATCATGTGCATTCTGAATTCTCGCCATTTCTTCCTGAAAATGTGTATCGTGTTTGTAGTATTCTTCTACAACCAGATCATTATCATATTTAGAATTAGATTGAACTTCAAAAACAAAATATAAAATAAATGTCATAAACAATCCAAATGCTATGACGATTCCGGTACCCCAGTTAACTTTCATAATAATACTTTTTTAATTGAAACTTCTTGGTCCTAAGAAATTTGTAGTTGTGGTTTCAAGGAGTTCAGAACCATTATAAACCCCAATTTTAACTTTTGTTTTGTCACTTTCCAAAAGAACTTCATCAATTTCAATAAATAGTGTTCCTTGAGAAATTCCTTCTTTTGCCATTTTAAAATGTGTGTTACCGACATTTTTGATGGTCCCTTTTTGATCGATTAATTCAAAATGAATGTCTTTGTAGTCTTTCATCGTCTTGTTTACAATTTTATAAGTGTAAACATTACTGATTTTATCTCCATTATGCTGAAACAACTGACCTGGCAATCTTAAAATAACAGCCTCAACATTTGTTCTTAAAAATAACATTCCCACAAAGATGCTTAATAAAATAAACAGGACTGCAGTGTATCCTTTCATTCTGGCCGTAAATCGGAAAGGTTCTTTTTTGACAATTTCATCTTCAGATGCATAACGAATAAGACCTTTTGGCAAACCTACAGAATCCATTATATGATCACATTCGTCAATACAGGCTGTGCAGTTTGTGCATTCGAGTTGTGTCCCGTTCCTAATGTCAATTCCCATCGGACAAACATTAACACATTGAAGGCAATCTATACAATCTCCTTTTCCGGTTAAGGCCCGATCTTCTTTTTTATTGAATTTTGCACGTCCGTTCTCTTTTTCACCACGCACAAAATCATACGCAACATTTATGGATTTATTATCTAAAAGAACGCCCTGTAATCTTCCATACGGGCAGGCAATAATACAAACCTGTTCACGAAACCAAACAAATACGAAGTAGAAAACACCGGTAAAAATAAGAAGGGCAATAAAATTACTTGCCTGGTTGACTGGTCCCTGCTCTATCATTAAAAATAAAGCATCGCTTCCGACCAAATAAGCCAAAAAGACATTAGCAATGATAAAAGAGATTAAAAAGAAAACAGTCCACTTTAGGAGTCGTTTTCTAATTTTTTCTGCATTCCATTCCTGTCGTGCTAAGCGGGATTGCGCACCGCGGTCCCCGTCAATCCAATATTCAATTCGACGGAACACCATTTCGAGAAAAATAGTTTGCGGACAAATCCAGCCACAAAAAATTCGTCCAAAAACAACAGTAAATAAGAGTATAAATACAACGCCTATTAGCATTGATATAACGAAGAGATAAAAATCCTGTGGCCAAAAAGGAAAACCAAATATATTGAAACGACGTTCCATAATATTGAACATCATAAACTGGTTTCCATTTATCTTAATAAAAGGATTTACGAATAATATTGCAAGCAAGACGTAGCTTACAATCTTTCTGTAATCGTAAAATCTACCAGACGGTTTTTTAGGGAATATAAATTTCCGTTTACCACCTTCATCTATTGTTCCAATAGTATCTCTAAAAGCTTCGTCTGGTAAATTTGACATGGTATTTTTATTTATTTTTTAACTTCAGTGGTATTATCTTTGGCAGCGGCTGAATCATTAGGGGCACTATCTTCTACCCAAACTTCGCCTTCTGACTCTTTAGGATCTTTGGGATTACTTCCTTGCAGAGATAAAATATAACTCGCTACTTTTTGTATTTCTTTTGGTTTAAGAGTTCCCTTCCAGGCAATCATACCTTTACCGTCCCTGCCTCCATTTGTAATTGTGTGAAAGAGATTTTTAATCCCTCCGCCCAAAATCCATTTGTTATCGGTAAGATTCGGTCCAATTTGTCCTCCTGCATCGGCACGGTGGCAAGCTGCACAATTGGTGGTAAAAATTTCTTTGCCTTCTGCTAAACTAGGTGTATCCCGTAGTAGAACCACTGTTTTTTCATCCATTAGATCGGGTGCCGTTTTCATGTATTCCTCAACATCAATTTTTGCCTGTGCCATTTCTTTTTTCAGCTCCATTTCCTGGTTGTCTGCTCCCATGACATCATAGCGAACGACATAAATTACTCCAAAAATGATACAGATGTAGAATAAATATACCCACCATGGCGGTAAATTATTATCAAGCTCTTTTATTCCGTCATAATCATGATCCATTAACAAATCGCCCTCTTTTTCCATTGGAGCTGTTTGTGTCAGCTTATGCATTAAATCTTTATACCAGGTGCTTTCTTTAAAACTTAAACTTTCTTCGAGTTCTAATTTTTCCTTTTCTTCAGGAGATAACAACTGATACATTACTCTATTTACAGCACTAAGTGTAATTTCGATCGCAATGAGAATGAATAAAAAGACAAATAAAAAGAGCGCAACCATGGGATATTTAATAAAAGCAGGTTTATCACCTGAATCAATAAAATATTCCATCAAAGCAAATACGATGAAAAAAATCAACGGTACTCTAACATATACTGGGAAAAACTTTTTCATTTTATCTATCTTTTGTGATTACACTAAGTCCTTCATCTAAAGGTATATTACTCATTTCCTGAATTTTTTCTTTTCTATAAGAGAATACCCAAAAGCCTAATCCTACAAAAAAAAGGAAGAAAATTAAAAGGGAAAGAATCGGGTAAATTTCTACACCCGATATTGTTTCCATATTGTGTTTTATTTGTTCAAACATAATGCTGTTATTTTGAAGTTTCTTTTACTTTAATATCAGTACCAAGTCTTTGAATGTAGGCAATCAAAGCCACGATTTCTCTTTCATTCATCGGGATGAATTTTTCACCTTTTGCAGCAGCTTTTTTACGGCTGTCTTCATAACTTTTCACAAAATCAGGGTCGGCTTCTAAGCTTTTTTCAATTTTAACAGCCTGGTCTCTCAAAGTTCTCTGCGCATTTGCCACTTCTTCCGGTGTGTATGGGACACCCAATGAAATCATAGCCTGCATTTTCTTTTGTGTTAATGAAATATCCATTGCTTCATTATCAAATAACCATTTATACCCTGGCATAATTGATCCTGCAGATGTACTTTGCGGATTCCACATGTGGTTAAAATGCCAGTTGTCATTGTATTTTCCACCCACTCTTAGCAAATCGGGACCAGTACGTTTTGAACCCCATAAGAACGGATGATCGTAAACAAACTCTCCTGCTTTTGCCTGCACTCCGTAACGCTCTACTTCACTTCTGAAAGGACGAACAGATTGTGAATGACATCCAACGCAGCCTTCTCTAATATATAGGTCACGCCCTTCCAGTTCCAGAGGTGTATACGGTTTTACACTTGAAATTGTTGGAATGTTTGATTTCACCATAATTGTGGGTACAATCTGAATTACACCTCCAATTAAAATAGCAACTGTCGCTAAAATGGTTAACTGAATTGGTTTTCTCTCTAACCAGGAATGGAATTTTTCTCCTCTCACTCTTCCACTACTTATTCTCTGTAAAGCCGGTGCCTGAGCCAGTTCATCTTCAATAGTATTTCCTGCTTTTACGGTCATTATAATATTGTAGACCAAAGTAAGCATACCAATTAGGTATAAACTACCTCCAATTGCTCTCATCCAATACATTGGCATAATAGCAGTTACTGTTTCTAAGAAGTTTCCATAGGTTAAAGTTCCGTCTGGATTAAATTGTTTCCACATAGAAGCTTGTTGGAAACCAGCGACATATAAAGGAATTGTATACACAATGATACCTAAAGTACCAATCCAGAAATGGAAATTTGCTAATTTCTTAGAAAATAAATCAGATTTGGTCATTCGCGGAATCAACCAGTAAATAATACCAAAAGACATAAAACCATTCCATGCTAATGCTCCTACGTGAACGTGTGCAACGATCCAGTCCGTATAATGCGCGATCGCATTAACATTTTTCAGAGAAAGCATCGGACCTTCAAATGTCGCCATTCCGTAACCTGTAATTGCAACAACAAAGAATTTTAAAACCGGTTCTTCACGAACTTTATCCCATGCACCTCTTAATGTGAGAAGTCCGTTAATCATACCTCCCCAGGAAGGAGCAATCAACATAACAGAAAATGCAACTCCTAAATTCTGCGCCCAGTTTGGCAAAGCAGAATATAATAAGTGGTGTGGTCCTGCCCAGATATAAATAAAAATAAGCGACCAAAAGTGAATAATTGATAATCTGTATGAATATACAGGTCTGTTTGCAATTTTAGGAACAAAGTAATACATTAATCCTAAGAATGGAGTTGTCAGAAAGAATGCAACCGCATTATGTCCATACCACCATTGCACGAGAGCATCCTGAACTCCTGCATATACAGAATAACTTTTTAAGGCGGAAACAGGAATTTCTATATTATTAAAAATATGTAAGACCGCAACAGTCACAAATGTTGCCAGATAAAACCAGATGGCCACATATAAATGACGCTCTCTTCGGCGCAGCATGGTTCCAATCATATTGATTCCCATAACTACCCATATTAAAGCAATTGCAATATCGATCGGCCATTCTAATTCTGCATATTCTTTAGAAGAAGTATATCCCAAAGGAAGTGTAATTGCAGCGGCAACAATGATTAACTGCCAGCCCCAGAAATGTAAATTGCTTAAAAAATCACTGAACATTCTGGCTTTTAGCAATCTTTGCAGCGAATAATACATACCGGCAAAAAAAGCATTACCTACAAAGGCGAAAATTACCGCATTGGTGTGTAAGGGTCTTAAACGGCCGTAACTAAGCCATGATATCCCATCTGTCATGTTGGGAAAAAGGTACATTACCGCTAAGGTAAGCCCTACTAACATACCCACAACTCCAAAGAGTATTGTGGCGTAAATGAATTTTTTTACAATTTTGTTGTCGTAATAAAACTGTTCCATTTCCATAATTATACTTGTTTTTCTTCGATTGGTGAATTATTATTCTGGGGATTAATTTTGGTTTCGTCGTCAAAGAGAATTCTGACTGAAGGCGTATAATCATCATCATACTGTCCGGATCTGACAGCTGCGATAAAGGCAATAAAGAAACAGATTGCCACAAAAATACTTACTGAAATTAATAGATAAATAACACTCATACCCTGGATTTATGTTAACAAAATTAACGTGTGGGAGGCGTATAAAATATGATAATTATCATAAAGGAGAAGATTGTTAAATGTACGAAAAATAATTTTAAAAATAATTTAAAATTATTTTAAATTACTCTTGCTGAAATAGTTAGACATAAAAGTAACGAAACTAACAATCGTAATTGTACTCAAAGGCATGATGATGGCAGCCACCAAAGGAAGCAGATTTCCGGTAACAGCAAATGCAAGTCCGACCACGTTGTAAAGCAATGATAAAGTGAAACTCATTTTTATAATTAAAATCGCTTTGTGAGAGAGTTTTACAAAATAATGCAACTGCGAAAATTCAGATGCGTCCAGTATAGCGTCACATGCAGGTGAAAAGACATTAACATTCTCAGAAATAGAGATTCCAACATTACTTTGCGCAAGTGCTCCGGCATCATTTAAACCATCTCCTACCATCATTACATTATGACCTTTAAGCTGGAGTTCTTTTATATATTCAAGCTTCTGTTCCGGTTTCTGATTGAATATCAATTCTGTTCCTTTTGGAAGAATCGTTTCTAAAGTTGCTCTTTCGCCATCGTTATCTCCAGAAAGTACTTTAATTTCGTACTGTTTACTAAGATTTGAAAACAGCTTTTTTAAACCGTTCCGATATTGGTTCTGGAAAGTAAATCTTCCAAAATAAATATCGCCTATCTTAATGTGCAACGCTGTTTTTTCAATTTCACTATCTGGAGCTATATCATTGACAAATTTTCCTGAACCCATTTTAATTTCTCTTCCTTCTGCAAATGCAATGATTCCCTTCCCGGTAATTTCATTAAAGTCATCAACATTAATACGTTGTGTATCTGGCAGGAAATCATACAACATCCTGCTTAACGGATGATTGGATCCTCGTAAAACGTTTTTAATAAGCATTAAATCCGAATCAGAAAGAGCATTTCCTTCGTAAAGTATATTTGATTTTTTATTCGTCGTAATAGTACCTGTCTTATCAAAAACAATCGTATTAACTTTGGCAAGCTGCTCAATTACGACAGCATTTTTTAAATAAAATTTCTTTTTGCCTAAAATTCTTAAAATATTTCCAAATGTAAAGGGAGCTGTAAGGGCCAATGCACAGGGACAGGCCACAATTAATACAGCGGTAAAGACATTAAAAGCAATATTGGCATCTATAAATATCCAATAACCAAAACCAACAAATGCAATGAGCAATAAGATTGGGGTGAAATACCGGCTTATTGCATCTGTTATAGTTTTGTGTTTCTGATCTACTTTTTTCTGAAAAATTTCGTTACTCCATAATTGGGTTAAATAGCTTTGGGAAACAGAATGCAAAACTTCCATCTCTACCACTTTTCCGATTTGTTTTCCGCCTGCAAAAATTTTATCTCCCGACTTTTTGGTAATTGGCACTGCTTCACCTGTTACAAAGCTATAATCGATTTCTGCGCTTTCGCTGATTAGGATTCCATCAACAGGAATAAGCTCCTGATTTCTAATTAGTAACCTATCTCCTTTTAGGACATCGTAGATTGCCACATTTTCTTCTGACGCATCTTTATGTATTTTGGTAACGGCAATAGGAAAATAAGATTTAAAATCCCTTTCAAAACTTAAAAAACTATATGTTTTGGTTTGAAACATTTTACCAAGAAGCATAAAAAATACCAAACTCGCTAAACTGTCAAAAAATCCCGGGCCATGATCCATCAGCATATCATAAGAGCTGCGAATAAACATAACGATAATTCCTAAAGCTATCGGAATATCGATATTAAGCATTTTTGTTCTAATACTATGATAGGCAGAAACATAATATCCGCTGGCTGAATACAGAAAACTGGGCAATGCGAGAAGAAAAATTAAAATCCTGAAAAATGGTTTATAACTATCCAGCCAGAATTCCTTCATTTCGAAATACTCGGGAAATGAAAGCAGCATAATATTTCCAAAGCAAAAGAAGGCAACACCAAGCTTATAGGTTAAACTTCTGTCTATTTTTGCTTTTTCAGATCCGTAATTTTCTAAACTGATGTAAGGCTCATAGCCTATTGAACTTAAGAGATATACAATTTCTTTCAAAGAAACTAAATCCGAATTAAACGTTATTCGAACTTTCTTTTCGTGAAAATTTACCTGCGAAATAGTGATTCCAGGCTGAAGACGGTTTAGATTTTCTAAAATCCAAATGCAGGAACTGCAATGAATGTGAGGTATACTTAAAGAAACAATGGCTGTATTTCCTTCCTGAAACTCCAGTACTTTGGACAGAATTGCATCATTATCTAAAAAATCATACTTCCCTTTTATATCCTGTGGAGTGGCGCCAGGTGATTTTTCAAAATCATAATAAGAGGTTAAATCATTAATACTAAAAATTTCGTAGACTGTTTTACATCCAGCACAACAAAACTTTTTGTTATCAAAATCGATTTCTTCATTTTGTTCAATGGTCAGACCACAATGAAAACAACTTTGCTCCCTCATAAACTTGTTTTTAGGCTGCAAATTTCCAAATAACGCACAATTATTAAGATGATAATTGTCATGTTATTGGGAAATTAGATCTTAAAATTATGAAAAATAAAAGAGTCATCCTCAAGGTGATATCTTTTTATGAATAATTTACCCTATAATGATATTTTATACCCTTAAATATATGTAATTTTGCACAAACAAATATTGTCATGAGTAAATGTGATCAATGCATTGTGCGCCAGCTAAGTTCTTTAAAAGCTCTTAACAAAGAAGAGGTTATAAAATTGGCTGGCAGTAAAACTACTTACAAAATTAAAAAAGGAGAAGCCATTTTTGAGGAAGGCGAGGTAACTAATGGCGTTTTTTGCGTAAAGGACGGCGTTGGAAAACTTTCTAAACTAAGCGCAAATGGTAAAGATCAAATTGTAAAATTGGTAAGATCTGGCGAACTTCTTGGCCAACGTTCTATGATTAGTAATGAGCCGGCAAATTTGAGTGCCAAAGCCATCGCTGACATGGAAGTTTGTTTTATTCCTAAAACCGAAATTATCAATTTTTTTAATACCAATAATCAGTTCTCTTTAAACATGATGCAGTCTGTGTGCGAGGATTTGAAAGAATCTGAAAATGAGAAAATTGCTTTGGTTCAAAAAACTGTTAAGCAAAGACTGGCCGAAACTTTACTGCATCTGTATGAAGCTTTTGGAGAAGACACAGATAAGACATTAAAAATACAGCTAACCCGCGAAGAGTTAGCCGGTATTATTGGCACAGCTACAGAAAGTTGTATTCGTTTATTATCTGATTTTAATAAATTAGGTTTAATTGAATTAGTTGGAAAAAAGATTTTACTGAAAGACGTTCGCGCTTTAAAAAAATTAGCCGATAATTAAAGCTTTTTTGCCTCATTCCAGAAAACATCCATCTCTGTAAGCGTCATATCCATTAAAGGTTTACCTAACTGCTCTGCTTTACTTTCCAAGTATTGAAATCGTTTAATGAATTTTTTATTGGTTCTTTCTAAAGCATCCTCGGGATTTACATTTAAAAAACGGGCATAATTTATCATCGAAAACAAAACATCTCCAAATTCGTCCTCAATTTTATCGGGATTACCAGATTTAACTTCTTCTTGCAATTCTTGTAATTCTTCCTGCACCTTGTCCCAAACCTGATGAGGTTCTTCCCAGTCAAAACCCACACCTTTTACTTTATCCTGAATTCGGCTGGCTTTTACTAAAGCAGGAAGACTTCTTGGAACCCCTTCCAAAACAGATTTCTTTCCTTCTTTGAGTTTTAGCTTTTCCCAATTTTGTTTGACTTCCTCCTCATTTTCCACTTTCACATCACCATAAATATGAGGATGACGATGAATTAACTTTTCGCAGATTTCATTGCATACATCTGCAATATCAAAATCGTTGGTTTCACTACCTATTTTTGCATAAAAAACAATATGAAGCAATAAATCGCCCAGTTCTTTTTTAACTTCAGTTAAATCATTATCCAGAATAGCATCGCCCAACTCATAGGTTTCTTCGATAGTTAGATGTCTCAGTGTCTGAAGCGTTTGCTTTTTATCCCAGGGACATTGTTCACGCAGTTCATCCATGATATTCAGTAATCTCTCAAACGCCTTTAACTGATTTCCTCTATTCATTTTGAAGTTTTTAATTTTTTAAACGTAATTCCTGTAAAATTAAAAAATCCTGTCAGGAAAACATTCTTAACAGGATTATTATATTTAAAAGAAAATAATATTATTATTCTTCTTCTTTTTTAGCTTTTGCTTTTTTAGCTGCCGGTGCTTTTTTTGGTTCTGCAGCAGGAACTTCTTCTTTAGCTTCTTCAACAGCCGGAGCCAAATCTGTAACCAGTCCTTTAGACTGAAGTGTATTGTACCAGTTTAATACTTTTTTGATATCTGAAGGATAAACTCTTTCCTCATCATAATCAGGAAGAATTTCTTTAAAATAAGCTGCTAAAGTAGCATTGTCTTCTTTATGAGAGATAGCTTGTCCTTTGTTTTCTTTAACGGCAATCTGCTGCATTACTTCGGTTAACGGTTTTTCACCTTCATAAGTGTAAATCGAAATTTCAGACAATAAACTTACATTGCTTTTTAGATTTACAGTAATCTTCTTCCCATCAATTAATGATTCCGCAACAAAACCTGTACGTGTTTGTACTTTTAGTTCGTATAAACCTGGTTTTCCTGAAATAGCTAAAATTTTCGTTAAATTCATTTTATTAAAATTTGTATTAAGAATTTGATTTATTTTTTGTTTCTAATTATTTAGAAAACTTATCTTCCTTTTTTGGCTGCAAAAAATTTCATTCTGTATTCCTGAAACGTTTTTCCTTCCGTAATATTTTTTAGTTTCTTTTGAATCAGTCTTTTTTTAAGAGACGAAATTTTATCTGTAAACAAAATTCCTTCAATATGATCGTATTCATGCTGAATAACTCTTGCTATCAATCCGTCGAATACTTCTGTTTTCATTACAAAATCTTCTTCACAATATTCGATTGTTACAGTTGGTTTTCTGTAAACATCCTCGCGTACATCGGGAATACTCAGACATCCTTCATTAAATCCCCACTCTTCTCCCTCTTCTTTAATGATTTTGGCATTGATAAAAGTCTTTTTAAAACCTTTTAAATCTTTTTGCTCATCCGAAGGAAGATCCTCATCATCACTAAAAGGTGTTGTGTCTATAACAAACAAACGAATTGGCATTCCAACCTGCGGTGCTGCAAGTCCAACTCCATACGCATTGTACATTGTCTCGTACATATTTGCGATCGTTTCTTTCAGGTTTGGATAATCCTGGCTAATTTCCTGACCTACTTTTCTTAAAACAGGATCACCGTATCCTACAATTGGTAAAATCATTTGTTTTTATTTATGTTTTGATGCTGTAAAAAACAGAATTAAAGTTCTGATATTTCAGCTGGCAAAAATAGTAAAAAATAGTCAACGAATAATTCTAATACTGTTTTATATCATATTTTTTCGAAGTCCGTAAAAATCTCAGCTATAATTGTGCCAAAATCACTGACACAATTCTTATCTTTGATAATAAACCGCCTTCTATGATTGACCAGATTTCAAAATTTATAAATAGTACGTCTTTTTTTAACGCTTCTAAAGTTACAATTTCGTCGGTTGTTCCGGTTTTGGTTTTAAATTACTTAGGTCATTTTGAAATTGGTTTTACTATCGCCTTAGGAGCATTCTATACGTATCCAAGTGATATTCCCAGTTCTTTAAGTCATAAAATAAAAGGGTTAATTGCGGCTTCTTTTATTGTTTCGGGCGTTAATCTTTTGGTCAATCTGGTTTATCCGTATCCCTTTCTGTTTTATATATTTTTAGGGTTTTTATTGTTTCTGTGTTCTATGATTTCGGTTTACGGACAACGTGCAACCTTAATTTCTTTTTCTGCTTTATTATCAATTTCACTTTCGTTTGGACATCTTCATGAACGCTGGCAGGCTGTGGAGTATTCCGGTTTTATTTTTATTGGGGGAATTTTATATCTAATTGTTTCGCTTATATTTCATTTCGTACAGCCATATAAATATGTAGAATTACAAATTGCTGAAGGCATAAAACTAACCGCAAAATACTTAAAACTGAGAGGCGATTTATGGAGTCCGGAAGCCGATAGAAAAGCAATTATAGAAAAACAACTGGCTGTTCAGGTCGAATTAAATCTTATTCATGAAGATTTAAGAAAAATGCTCATCGGAAATCAGAATACATCCGGAACTACAAGTCAGAACAGAAAAATGCTTTTGGTCTTTATAACTTTGGTTGAGATACAGGAACTTGCACTTTATACTTCTTTTGATCACAGTAAGCTGCATCAAAAATTTGCCAAACATCCGGATGTTTTGAGAACCTACCAAAATGTAGCGTACAAACTGGCTTCGACTTTAAAAAAATTATCCAAAAATGTGCGTCATATTAGTGTATATGTCGATAAACATGATTTGAAGAATGAACTTGATGCTCTTGAATTTGCCATTTTTGATTATGAAAAAACTTTAGGAAGAGAAGAAGCGGCGGAAGGGGTTTTGATGCTAACCAATATGCTGAAATATGCTAAAAATCAGGTTGGGAAAATTAAAATCATCCAGCGGGCATTTTCTTTAGCTATGCAATCTTATAAATTAAAAGATAAAGACAAGGAGCTCGAAAAATTCCTAACGCCACAATATTATCCGATTCGGACATTGTTAGAAAATCTAAGTTATTCCTCTTCGATTTTCAGACATTCGATACGTTTGACAATTACCATTTTAATTGGATTCTTTCTCGGGCAGATTCTTCCTTTTCAAAATGTATACTGGATTTTGCTCACAATTGTTGTTATCATGCGTCCCGGATATGGATTAACAAAAGAAAGATCTTATAACAGGATTTTTGGAACTGTCTTGGGAGGTTTTATCGCATTTGGAATTGTCTCTGTGATCCAGAATCATTTAGCGTTAAGCATTCTTTCTATAATTTGCATGCTTATCGGAATTGCATTTACTCAGATCAATTATAAAATTAGCGCCACTTTTGTAACGATGTATGTGGTTTTTATCTACGGAATTCTGACGCCGGATGTCAACGAAGTAATTCAGTACCGCATCTTAGATTCGCTTGCAGGAGCTATTCTTGCTTTTATTGCCAACCAGTTTTTATGGCCGGCCTGGGAGTTTATAAACACACCAATTCATATTGAAAATTCTATTCGCGCAAACAGAACCTACTTAAAAGAAATTGCTGATTTTTATAATAAAAAAGGTGAAGTACCCACTTCTTATCGACTGGCGAGAAAAAATGCCTTTGTAGAAATTGGAAATCTGATGACTTCTTTTCAAAGAATGATGCAGGAACCAAAATCAAAGCAGAAAACAATGCCTTTGGTTAATAAACTGGTTGTTCTGAATCACTCTTTATTATCTGCCCTGGCATCACTTTCTACTTATATACAATCTCACCAGACGACATCAGCATCAGAATCTTTCAATTATATCATTAAAACAATTCTGGCGAATCTGGATCACTCTATTTCGATATTGAGAAATGAAGTTATTCTGGAAGACACCTTTTTCGAAAAGGAAGATGTCACGCTGCAATTTGAGGAACTTAAAAGGAAGAACTTTACCCGACTTGCAGAAGATGATGATTTGGATAAAGAGACGCGTCAGGCAAAAATGCAGGAAGCACAAATGGTGATTGAACAATTGATCTGGATGAGTAATCTCTCTGAAAAAATCCTCAAAAATACAACCGATTTAAAAGCAACAAATCCAGATTAATTCATCTGGATTTGTTTATTATTCTGATCTCTTACGAGTGATTTATTTAATTTTTAAAACCTCAGCAGTATGTTTTCTCAATTCTGCTAAAAGTTCCGGCTTGTCGTTTAAAGTCTGACCATAAGAAGGAATCATTTTCTTTAGTTTCGCTTCCCATTCCGGTGTTTTAATTTGATTTCCAAAACATCTGTTAATCAAATCAACCATAATTGCAACTGCAGTAGAAGCTCCCGGAGAAGCACCTAATAAAACCGCCAGAGTTCCGTCGTGGGTATTAATTACTTCGGTTCCAAACTCCAGAACCCCACCTTCTTTTTCGTCTTTTTTAATAACCTGAACACGTTGTCCTGCTTTTTCCAATACCCAGTCTTTAGAACGTGCCGTTGGAAGGTATTCGCGTAAAGCTTTTATTCTGTCTTTTGGAGACTGACGCACCTGCTCGATTAAATACTTTGTTAATGGAATATTGTGATAACCGGCGGCCAGCATCGGGATTAAATTGTTTGCTTTGATAGATAAAGGCAAATCCAAATACGATCCGTTTTTTAAGAAACGCGTTGAAAATCCTGCAAACGGACCAAAAAGAAGTGCTTTTTCACCATCAATTACGCGGGTATCAATATGAGGAACAGACATTGGCGGAGCACCAACACTTGCTTTTCCATAAACTTTTGCCTGATGTTTTGCAATCACTTCCGGATTCGTGCATTTTAGCCATTGTCCGCTTACCGGGAAACCTCCGTATCCTTTTCCTTCCGGCACATTTGCTTTCTCTAATAACGGTAAAGATCCGCCTCCTGCGCCAATAAATACAAATTTGGTATATGCTTTACGAATATTTCCAGTAGATAAATCTTTAATTTTTATTCTCCAGGATTTATCCTCACGTTGTCTTAGCTTTTTAACTTCGTGGTTGAAGTATAAAGAAACGCCATCCAGCTTTTCTAAGTAATTGAACATACTTCTTGTTAAAGCACCAAAATTTACATCGGTACCAATTTCCATATGCGTCGCTGCCAATTTTTCATCAGCATTACGTCCTTCCATAACAAGGGGCATCCATTTTTGAAGCTGTTCAAAATCGGTGCTGAAAGTCATTTCAGAGAAGATCGGATTGCTTTGAAGCGCATCAAATCTCTTTTTTAAATAATCTACATTTTTGTCTCCCCACACAAAACTCATATGAGGAACGCTTCTAATAAAATTTTCCGGAGAAGGCACTTTATTCTCCTGCACTAAGTACGACCAAAATTGGCGCGAAATCTCAAAAGATTCTGCTATACTTATTGCTTTTTTAGGATCTATAGTTCCGTCTGCCTTTTCTGGAGTGTAATTTAGCTCACAAAAAGCCGAATGTCCCGTTCCGGCATTATTCCATGCATCAGAACTTTCTGCCGCAGCGACATCCAATCTTTCGTAAATTTCAATTTTAATATCTGGTTGTAATTCTTTCAAAATTACTCCGAGAGTGGCACTCATTATTCCAGCGCCAATGAGTACTACATCACTATTTGAACGTATTGTTTCGTCAGGCATAACAGTATTTTTATTTAAAGTGCAAAGGTACTTTTTTAATTGCAAAAAAAAACTAATTTTTACAGGATAAAAGTTAGGATTTTCTAAAAACCATTAAATTATAAACAAAAAATACGTCGAACAGCGTTATTTTTTTGAAGAAAGATAATCCTGAAGCATAATTGTGGCAGAGATTTCATCAATCAGGCCTTTATTTTGACGCTGTTTTTTACTTAAGCCACTGTCGATCATGGTTTGGAATGCCATTTTTGAGGTAAAACGTTCATCCATTCGAATGACTTTCATCTCCGGGAAAACGTTGGTAAAATGTTTTACAAATCCATTAATTACTGCAGCACTTTCAGAAGCTTCGCCGTTCATTTGTTTGGGTTCCCCTATTAAAACAGCCTCCACTTTTTCTTTTGCAAAATAATCTGTCAGAAAATCTGTTAATGTATGTGTCGCAATTGTAGTTAGACCTGAAGCAATTATTTGCATTTCATCTGTAATTGCAATTCCGGTGCGTTTTTGTCCGTAATCTATGGAAAGGATTCTTGGCATGTTTATTTAAAGATAAATTGAATTTTAAAAGCTTACAGGGAATCTCGATATTTTATAAAACCGAAAACCACAACAATATTTTCCTCTAAATTTATTTCGTAAACAGAAACATAACCTTTAAAAATATAGTCTCTAATATATTCGTTGTCAAAGAATATGGATTTTTTAAAGTGAAATGGATGCTTTAAATCTTTTTTAATATTATTTAGCAGATCTTTTCTGAATTTCAATGCTGCTTTAGGCTTATCTTTATATATATAATGAACCTGTTCTTTAAGCAGTTCTAAGAATGCTTTAGAAATTTTAATTGTCATATTCCGAAAATGTATCATCTAAAATTGAATTCGCCTCATCAATTGAGTAAAGCTTTTCATCGCCATTTTTTAATTTAGCATATGCAATTTCTAATTTTCTCTTATCCTCATTCGATTTTGGATCAAAAACATCATTTTCCTGTACAATTTTCAGTTCATCAGAAGTAAACGAACTTAATAATTTTAAGATCTTTTCTTTAATCTCCGGCTGAAATTCTAATCTTATCGCTTCCATAATTCTGTAAGTTAAAACACAAAGATAAACTTTTCCGTTTTGATTTTTGACTTTTAACAAACCATAAAAAAAATCCGCCCTGAAAACTCAGAACGGATCCTATCCAAATATTCAAAACCTAAAAAATAACTTCAATTATCTTCCAAATAATCTTCCAAAAAAGCCTTTATGCTCTTCTTCTCCCGAATCCTCTTCTTCCACATAAGTAGCAAATTTAGATTGAGATTTCTCGTGCTCGTAAATTAGCTCCTTGATATATTCAACATAACTTCTCTTTTTTTCTTCCAAAAATCCAATCAGGTATTTTTCACTGAATTCAACTCCGCTTGCCGCTTCAATCTGTAGGAGCTTTTTGTATAAAGGCTCAATGTGCATGGCAATTACTTCGTGCGGAACAGATTGTCTTCTTCCGAAGTAATTTACAATAACGTCGTTTTCGTCACGTGCAATTTCAAAGTCGGTTATAACCCAGTAATATCTTCCAGATTTCGCCAGATTTTTTACAATTGCATGAAAGTTTTTACCGTTTTTAAGATTTTCCCAAAGTACTTTAAAAATAACTTTTGGCATATCCGGATGACGTATAATGTTATGCGGCTGACCCATTAGTTCGTAGTCCTCATAACCACAAACATCTACAAAAACTTCATTGGCATATTCAATAATACCAAATGCGTTTGTTTTACTCATAATAACCTGTGTTTTATCCCAGGTTACCTCCTTATCTACAATTACTCTGTTTTGGAGTAGATTTTCTTGATTCATATTTTACTGCTTATATGATTAGTTTGTTGATTGGAATGTTTTTCAACGGAACAAAATTAGCTCCAAGAAAAAACACAAAGCCTGACTTTTGTCATATTCTGACATAAAAAAAACTTTTAGAGGTAATCTGGTAAATATTCAATTAACTTATCATTATCGAATTGTACAAATAAGAAACAAAAAGTTAAACCTGTAACATTTTCAGACTCATTTGCCTTTTTGCATTTCTGCAAATACGTTATCTTTGCCAAAAATTTAAACGTATGAATTCTTTACAGACTATAATCGAACAAGCTTGGGAAAACAGAGCTTTATTACAAGAAACCGCTACAACAGATGCTATTAGAGAAGTTATCGAATTGGTAGACGCAGGAAAATTGCGTACTGCCGAACCAGTTGGAGACAAATGGCAGGTTAACGAATGGGTTAAGAAAGCAGTTGTAATGTATTTCCCGATTCAAAAAATGGAAACATGGGAATCTGGTATTTTCGAATATCACGATAAAATGCTTCTTAAGAGAGGTTATGCTGAAAAAGGAATTCGTGTTGTACCAAATGCTGTAGCACGTTACGGTGCATATATTTCGAGCGGTGTTATCCTGATGCCAAGTTATGTAAATATTGGTGCTTATGTAGACGAAGGAACTATGGTAGATACCTGGGCTACTGTAGGAAGTTGTGCTCAAATCGGTAAAAATGTCCACTTAAGCGGTGGTGTTGGTATTGGTGGTGTTTTAGAACCATTACAAGCTTCTCCGGTAATTATTGAAGATGGTGCCTTTATAGGTTCCCGTTGTATTGTTGTTGAAGGTGTTCACGTAGGAAAAGAAGCGGTGCTTGGCGCTAACGTGTGTTTAACAGCATCTACAAAAATTATTGATGTTACAGGAGACGAACCGGTTGAAATGAAAGGCCACGTTCCTGCACGCTCTGTAGTTATTCCGGGAAGTTATACTAAAAAATTCGCTGCGGGTGAATTTCAGGTTCCATGTGCGTTAATCATTGGAACACGCAAACCATCTACAGACTTAAAAACTTCATTAAATAATGCACTTCGTGAATATGATGTTGCGGTTTAAGAAATTATAAAATCAATATCTCAAAATCCAAATTCCTTTCTGCAAATGATTGGAATTTGGATTTTTTTTGCTTCAATTTGTACCCAACTAATACAATTTTATTTTTTTTTTTATGAAGATACTTGTAATCCAGCAAAAAATGATTGGAGACGTTTTGGTTAGCAGCATTATTTGTAATAACCTGAGAACTGCCTATCCCGACGCACAAATAGATTATCTGGTGTATGCTTCTACCACTCCTGTTTTGGAAGGAAATACAAGTATTGACAATGTTATATTATTTGAAGAAAAACATAGAAAGAGTAAAATTGAACTTTTAAAATTAGGCCTCCATATTCGAAACGAAAAATATGATCTACTAATTGACGCCTATTCAAAATTAGAAAGCTGGATTTTAGTTTTGTTAAGCGAGGCTAAACGAAAAATCTCTTATAAAAAACCGGGCAGAACTTTTTTATATACAGACAATGTTCCTTTTGAACCTGTTCCTAAAAGCAATTTAGGTCTGGCAATAGAAAGAAGACTTTCATTATTGGAACCTTTAAAACTCAATATAAAATCTGATCCTATTCCGAAATTATTTGTTTCCGAAGAAGAAAATCAGAATGCAATCGCTCTTTTTGAAAAACATCATGTTAGAAAAGACAGAAAAACAATCATGATAAGTCTTTTAGGAAGTGAGAAATTAAAAACCTATCCTTTGCCTTTCATGTCCAGAGTAGTCGATTTTGTTGCCGATAATGCTGATGTCAACATTCTTTTTAATTATTTTCCGAAACAATTAGAAGACGCAAAAAAGGTTTTTAACGGCTGTAAAACTTCTACTCAGAATAAAATTTACTTTGATTTACTGGGTGGAGATCTTAGATCTTTTATCGGTTTGGTTAACCAATGTGATGCTATTATTGGTAATGACGGAGGGGCTATTAATATGGCAAAAGCATTAGAAAAGCCATCATTTATTATTTTTTCACCCTGGATAGAAAAGAAAATATGGGCAACTTTTGAAGACGGAATTCATCATCTTTCTGTCCATTTAAAAGATTACCGCCCTGCTTTATTCGAAAACAAAACAGAGAAAATGCTCAAAAAAGAAGCTTTGCCTTTATATGAGAAATTTTTACCTGAATTTTTTGAAGACCGAATTAAATTGTTTTTACAACAAAACGACTTTAATTAATTGCGATGATTGTTTCAGAAAGACAACTTTTAACAGCTTTAATTATCACATACAATGAAGAACAAAACATTCAATATGTTTTGGAAAATCTATCATTTGCCGATGAGATTATTGTCGTAGATTCCTTTAGTTCAGACCGGACTTTTGAGATCGCTTCATCATTTAAAAATGTCAAAGTTATTCAGCACACTTTTGAGAATTTTGCTTCCCAGCGAAATTACGCCATCAGCCTGGCTTCCAACTCGTGGATTCTATTTATCGATGCTGATGAACGGTTAACTCAGGATCTTCAATCAGAAATTACGAAGGTTATTAATCAAAAAAATAACATTTCAGCCTATTATATGTATCGCACCTTTATGTTTACAACTAAAAGATTACGATTCAGCGGCTGGCAAACAGATAAAATTATTCGACTGTTTAAAAAAGAAAATGCTTATTATAACCATGAAAAGATTGTTCACGAAAAACTTGTGATCAATGGAGAAACTGCCAAATTAAAAAATAAGCTGATTCATTTCTCTTACTCTACTTTTGAAGATTATAAGCACAAAATGATCTTTTACGGAAAACTAAAGGCACAGGAAGAATTAGCAAAAAACACCCAACCAAATTTATTTCACTTTTATATACGACCGGCTTATCAATTTCTACATCAGTATTTGATTCGCTTAGGTTTTCTCGACGGAAAAGCCGGATTATCAATTTGCTATCTCAATGCCTTAAGTGTTGCGGTGCGTTTTCGGGAACTTAAAAAAATAAAATCTAAAATTACTTTTTCCAGAATTTAAGCTTCTTTTTTAGCCTTTTCTTTTTGGCAAAACTTTCCTGAAAATCAACCGTTGCCTGCCACATTTTTTCAAAAATTTCAGTTTCGGTTTTTTCTTTGTAGAATTTAGAATATTCGTTACTCATTACTTCAACCATTTCTTTTTTAGGAGTTAAACGACTGAAGTTATGCATTCTCTGTTCAAAACTCATTTGATTATGAAAATTCATTCTGTTTAAATCTACTAGATAAAATTCGTAATTACTCCCTTCAGCTTTCTTTATTAAAGTATTTCCAGGTGAATGATCTAAAAACTCAACGCCTTTTTCGTGAAGATCAAAACAAAATTTAGAGAACTGTCTTAAAATAACATCATGATCCGGATAATCCGGAATTTCAACCAATTCACGGTATGTTAATTCAGTTATCAAATGTTCACTTACATAATAACTGTCTTTTAACCCTGTAAAATTGAAATTTTCAAGAAAAGCAATTGGTTGTGGAGTTCCAATTTCTTTTTCCAATAAAATAGTAGCATATTCAAAAGAACGTCTGGCTTTTGATTTTCTAAAATATTTGTAAGCGATTTTATTGACAATATTTGGAATTTTAAACGACTTGATATTGATTGTCTTTTCGTCAAGTCCGAATAATTTTATTCTATTTCTATCACCATTTCCAAAAAGAATTCCCGTATTATTAAAATCTTTAATACAGTTCAGGATGGCATCTGTATTATTCCTGAAAATTGGATTTACTTTAAAATTCATCAGTATATTTTTATTAACTACAAAAATACATATACAATCTAACACTTCAAATTAATATTGTATTTTCGTAAAAAAAATAAAAGGATGTCACAACAAAAGACTGTTTTTTTAGAGACCCACAATATCAACAACAGGGCTACGGGCTTAGGAACTTTTAATTATCAATTAATTAAAGGCCTTTCTGAGTTAGAATTTAATATTCTAAAACTAACACTAAATGCTACAGACACCAAACTTCTTGAAAATGAATTTGGAAAGAAGTTCGACTACAATAAATACAGTAATTTATCCAGAATGAAATTCTTTAGAATTCGTAAAAAGTACGATTTATGGCATTCTGTAAACCAAAACATAAAAGTTGAACCTTATAAGCATACCAAATATCTACTTACGATTCATGATGTGAATTTTGCGGAGGAAATATCTTCCGACCTCAATCACAAGAGAAATAAACTTTTTTTAGAAAAATTAAATAAAGCTACCGCTGTTACCTATATTTCTGAGTTTGCAAAAAAACAAACCCATCAATATTTTAATGTTCCAAATGTTCCGGAATACGTGATCCATAACGGAAACCCGATTACAGAATTGCTGGACACCTCTTCATATGTACCTAATGTTCCTGTTGACAAACCGTTTTTCTATACTATTGGAGATTTTATAGAAAGGAAAAATTATGAGTCTATTATTAAAATGATGAAATTAATAAAAGATTTTAATTTAATAATTTCAGGTAATAATGATAAAAAATACGGTGAAAAAATAAAACAATTAATTAGTGAGAACGGGTTAGCAAATCAGGTTTTTTTAACCGGAAAAGTATCTGACGAAGGAAAGCAATTTTTCATGAAAAATTGTACTGCATTTCTTTTTCCTTCAATAAGAGAGGGATTTGGATTGCCGCCTATAGAAGCAATGAGTTTTGGAAAACCAACATTTTTGTCTGATAAAACTTCACTGCCGGAAATTGGAGGAAACGCCGCAAAATACTGGTCTGATTTTGATCCTGAATATATGAAAACAGTATTGTTTGACGGATTAAACAGCTTTGAAAATAATAAAACTGAACAGGAAATACTTTTTAAACAAAGAGCTGCAAGTTTTAACTGGAAAACAGCTGCCGAAGAGTACTTAAAAGTCTACAACACTATTTTAAGTTAAAAGTCAATCTCTTATCAAAACAATTTAAACTCTAAATTGCATAGAAATACATAATGAATATAACCCTGATAAGCTTAGATAATTTAGGAATGAACGAATGTATTTCGTCTGCTCTGAAAAAACAAGGACATAACGTACGTCATATTAATTTTAGAGATTATAAGTACAAATATCCTTCTGTTTTTCACAGGATTTATAATTTTATTTTGAAAGCTTTCTTTAAAAAAAATCTCAAAACACTGCATCACGGCAAAGAAATACTGAAAGAATTAGAAAAAAATAGTCAGCTTCAGGATGTCATTCTAACTATTAAAGGAGATTTTATTGATCCGGATAGCATTTTAAAATTTAAAAAGTTTACTAAAAAATCAATTGGCTTTTTTAATGACAATATTTACCGTTGCCCAAAAATAAAACGGGTTATACCCAGTTTTGATGAAACGTATTCCTTTGAAAAGGAAGATTGCGCCAACTTTAATATGAACTTTGCCCCTAACTGGATATATACCGATAATGCTTCTAAGGATAAAACCGCCGAAGAATATGGTGTATTTAATATTAGCACAATAGACAAAAGGCTTTCTGCCTTAATTCGAATAGCTAACGAATTAAAATCAAAAAAAATAAATTTCAAGTTTATAGTTTACGATAAAAAGAACGAACATCAACAAAAAGATGATGGTATTACTTATATCAGCAAGCATATGCCATTATCCGAAGTTAACGAATATACAGACCGCTCTAAGGTATTATTAGATATTCATCGGGAAGGTCAGATTGGTTTAACTTTTAGGATTTTTGAAAGTTTGGGATTAGAAAAAAAGCTTATTACGACAAATTATGATATTAAAAACTACGATTTTTACAATCCGAATAATATCCTGATTATAGATGAAAATAATCCTGTAATACCGGCAGCTTTTTTCGAAAATGAATATGAAAAAATTCCAGAATCAATTTATAAAAAATACACGGTAAATGGCTGGGTTGAAAATGTAATTTTCAAAAATTCTAACCCCTAAAAAAGGGCAATTTATTCCATAAAAGACGAGACAGGCAGCACCTGTCTTTTTTTGTTTATAGAGTTTATTAGTATCTTTGCAAAAATTAAAGTTTTTTTTCAAATGGAAAATATCAATCAGGAAGTTATCAATGCTTACGAGGTAATTAAAGAAGGCGGAATCATTTTATATCCCACTGATACGGTTTGGGGAATTGGGTGCGACGCTACAAATGCCGAAGCTGTTGCTAAAATCTACAAATTAAAGCAGCGAGCAGAAACCCAAAGTATGATTGTTTTAATGAATGGGGAAAAAATGATGTACAATGTTTTTAAAAACATTCCTGAAGTAGCCTGGCAGATTATGGACTTATCTGAAAAACCTACAACTTTAATTTTAGATGACGCCAGAAATGTAGCTCCGAATATTATAGCAGCCGATAAATCTTTGGGCGTGAGACTGGTAAAAGAACCATTTTGTTTCAAATTGATGGAAAGAATGAAAAAACCTTTAGTTTCTACATCTGCTAATATTTCCGGACAGCCAACACCCTTGTCTTTTAAAGACATTAGCCCCGAAATTATCAAAGGAGTCGATTATGTGGTCCAATTACATCAGGACAGAATCAATGGAAAATCTTCCACAATTATAAAACTAACAAACGATTCTCAAGTAAAAGTTATTCGCAAATAGCTTTTTTTGTTTCAGGTTTCAAATTGCAAACAGAACTTCAAATTTCGAAACCTTAAACAACCTTAAGGCTTTCAATCAGCCAGTCGATATCTTCTTTTGTGTTATAATGACTAAATGAAATTCGGAGATTTGGTAATTTTAAATCGGTCTCCGAAAGCATTTCTTTTAAAACATGTGAAGGTTTTATACTTCCGGACTGACATGCGCTTCCTCTTGAAACTGCAATTCCTTTCATATCGAGATTAAAAAGTAACATCGAAGTTTTATCTGCAGAAAGAGGCAAAGTAATATTGATGATATTATAGAAATCCTCTTTTTTCCCGTTAATTCTAAAATCAGGAAAATGAATTTCCAACTGCTCAATAAGATAGTTTTTAATATCTGTAATGTACGCTCTTTCTTCATCCAGTTTTTCATAAGAAATTGCTAAAGCTTTAGCCATTCCGGCAATTTGATGCACGGCTTCAGTTCCTGCTCTGAGTCCTTTTTCCTGTTCACCGCCAAAAAGCAAGGGCTGTAAACCTGAATTTTTCCGTACAAAAGCAAATCCGACTCCTTTTGGACCGTGAAATTTGTGTGCACTGGCCAAAATAAAGTCAATTGGAGTCTTTTGCAGATCGATTTCAGTTTTCCCGACAGACTGAACTGTATCAGAATGAAATAATGCATTATACTGTCTGCAAATCACACCTACCCGATCTAAATCTAAAATAGTTCCGGTTTCGTTATTAACGTGCATTAAGCTGACTAAGGTCTTTTTTTCATCAGACAATAAATTTGATAAATGCGTTAAATCCACACTTCCGTCCAGGTTTATTTTTACATAATCGACCTGAATATTATATTCTTCTTTAAGCGCCAAGACGGTATGCAAAACCGCATGATGTTCTGTTTTTGAAGTAATAATGCGTTCTATTTTTAAATCTTCAACAGCAGAACGCAGTATCCAGTTGTCTGCTTCAGTACCGCCGGAAGTAAAAATGATTTCCTGGGCAGTACAATTAAAATGTTTCGCAATACTTTTTCTGGAAAGTTCTAAAATTGTTTTACCATTTCGTCCAAAACTGTGTGTAGACGACGGATTCCCATAATCTTCCTGCATTACTTTTGTCATTTCCAGAATTACTTCGGGACGCATTGCAGTCGTGGAGGCATTATCAAGATATACTTTTTTCATCTCTGCAAAGTTAAGAAATATCAATTGTGAAATCTTAAATATCATTTGGCAATTTTTTCACTATTTTTGAAGCCAAATAAATTTTTACGATGAAAAAATATACTGCTCTCTTATTATTCGCTTTTTTGCTGAATGGTTGTGATGATGGAGATTTAACTGTAGACGAAATAGATTTTGAAAGTATTGAGACAACCCAGGCATGTGACCCGTTGACAAATACTTTAATTTACAAACTGAAAGACCAGGAAGCTCTTTTACTTCAAATGCCGGAAGGTAAAATTGTTAACGATCCCGGACTTTATACTTATGATATTGATTCAAAAGGAAGCGGCCAGTATCGTGTAGTTTATAGAGCGTATGACGGAACGGTTGCAACAGCAAATATTTGCGGCACAATTCCACCAAGCACACCAAGAGTAACAGAAGAATGGATTGGAACAGATGGACAAATTGAAATTCAAACTACCCAGAATGAAGAACCAAATTCAAACAAAGATGGAGGGACAAGAATCACTAGTTACACTCACAGTATAATCTTTAGAAACATCACATTTGCAAAGCCTTCAGGCATTCAGACAAACGAAAAACTTGTTTTTGGAAGTTATAAGATACCTGTAACACCCGCAGATTTAACATTTAAGCCGAATCCGAATGGCACGGCTTACGAATGCAGCGATATTAAAAGAGTTTATAATTACAACGCCGCGTTCTATATCTCGATTGATGATATTGATCCTGCTTTGCTTGTAAATACTGTCACTCCTGACAATCAGCCGCGACAAAGTCAGATTACTGCAACAATGAATAAAGTATTTTATAAAACCGTAAAAGCAGATACCGGTATATTTACAGAAGCTAATATTTGTTCCGGTACCGGACCTACAATAGATCAAACCTGGACAGGCCAGCTTAATGGAATTATCCAAGTGTCGACAACTGTAACTGCCAATGTTTACACCCATACTATTGTGCTTAAAGATGTAGTTTTAGAAAAAGGTAAAAGTAATTTCAAATTAGGAACCAGCTTTGTTCTGGGAAAAATCGAAAGGGTTGTACCTAACTAAATTTTCCATTTAAAAGAAGATATAAAAAATAATTCTTACAAAAAAACGTCTGTTTTCAAAACTGATTTTCATATTAAATCAGATAGAAAACAGACGTTTTTTTATGCTTAAAAATGAATCTTTTAAACCTTTAAAAATTCCTTTTATTTATTATTTTGTCTAAAATAAACTTCGGTCGCGCCAAGACCGTATTTCTGATAATTGGCATCCTGAAAATCAATTCCGTCATATCGGCCTAATAAAAAATCAAGTTCGGCTTTTAAAATTCCTTCACCTACACCATGAATAAAAACGATTTTCGGGATGCGGTTTCGTATCGCAAATTCGATATGTCTCTTTGCCGTCTCTGTCTGTAAAGTCAAAATATCATAGTTCGACATTCCGCGTTTATTGGGCACCAGTTTTTCAATATGTAAATCAAATTCCGGAACTCCCACATCACGCTTTTCCTTCTTTTCTTTGACAAAACTTCGTGGTTTTGGTTCCATTTTATCTTTAGAGGCTTCATCTAAATCAATTCTTTTAATAGATTTTAGTAAATCACTGGATTCCTGAATTTTAATTAACTCATTGACAAAAAATGTCATCATAAATCCGTCTTCAGTTTCAATTAAAACTTCTTGGTTTTTAACTGAAATGACCGTCCCGTTAATAGCATCATCTAATACTGAAACCTTATCTCCTTTTACCAGCATCCTATTCTTCTTTATCGTTATTTTTACTTGGCGTTTTGGCGCTTAACTGCATCATTCCAAACATGAAAATTACAATGGCAATAATCATGATGTAGATATTTTTCTCTTCCGAAACCTGTTCATACAATGCAACTGAAATCGCAAGAATCATTATTATTATTTTAAAAATTTTCATCATATGTTATTTAAGATTTCAAAAGTATAAAACTTTCAAATAGGACTTCTATACTCATTCAAACGTTTGTCATATTTTTTTAGTAAAATTGCAAAAAAGATCTGCCGTGAGTTTGGAGAAATACATGATTCCGTGTTTGTTTAAAACCTTCTTTGGTTTCGACTGTTTAGGCTGCGGATTTCAGCGCGCATTATTCTTACTTTTTCAGGGCGAATTTTTTGCTGCTTTCAAAATGTATCCGGCTATTTTTACCTGTCTTTTACTCTTCCTTTTTATCGGCCTTCATTTTGTGGATCAATCTAAAAATTACAAAAAGCTGATTTCCCGAATGGCAATTTTAAATTTGATTTTTATGATTGGCGGTTATTATTTCAAACACTTTTATTTCTGATTTTTGATTTACATTTTTGACCGTGCTCTGATCTATTTTTAATTTTAGTAGTCTATGAAATTTGAGAATCAAAAATTAGAAATTCTATATCATTTACTTCTTAATCTGGTTCAGAATATCATTCATCATCTCGATTTGAACTTTCTGAATTTCGATTAATTCTTCCTGCTGATGCATAATAAGATGATCGATTTTATCATGAATCAATCTGATTTCTAATTCTGCTTTCAGGTTAATCATATAATCTTTTTTGGCGCGATTGCGGTCTTTTTCTTCCTGACGATTCTGACTCATCATAATCACAGGAGCCTGAAGTGCGGCTACGCAGGATAAAATTAAATTTAAAAGAATAAAAGGATAGGGATCAAATCCTTTATTTACAAAAATGAGAACGTTAGAGCTGATCCAAATCGTAATAAAAACCACAAACGAAATAATAAAAGTCCAGCTTCCGCCGAAGTCTGCCACTTTATCTGCTACTCTCTGCCCCAGATTTCGGTTTTCTTCCTCATCTTCTACCAGACTTACGATCGATTTATCTTCTTTGAGAGAAGCCACTACATTCTGTTCCATCGCTGAAAGTGCTCCGATTTCAGTCGAAAGATAATTTGAAATGTATTTCTGGCGATAAACATTCAATTCATTTACTGCAATACAATCTTCGTCTTTAAATTCCGGAAAATCGTTTTTAATTAAACCTAAAATGGGATCATGAATAGATTTACCGTAAATTTTCTCACTTTCGTGAAAATCAAGTCCGGAAATGGCGCTTTTAAATGTTTGATTGCTTTTCATTTTTAACAGGTTTTGGAAGCTAATTTACGCAATTAACTTCTTAAGAATTACATAAAACGGAACGGTTTAAAACTCATTTTTTATCACAAATCTCATATTGCAAAGAAAATATCTTTAGTTAAATCGTGATTTTATTTCCAAAAAACGCCTTACTTTTAACGTTCCAAATTATTCATTCATTTTTACCATTGTGACAAAAGACACTATCATACAAAACATAAAGGCTTTAAAGAGTCATTCGCACATAAATTACGGCATTAAAACCAAAACAGAAGACTTTACAGAAAAGCTTTTTTACACGCTATTTGATTCGAATGCCGCCTTAGATGAGAGCATTGACGAACTCGAAATACGATTTAAGGAAATCGCCGTCCTGGCCTGTAAAAAGCCTGAAAATTCCTGTGAATCGATCTGGGACAGGTTTCTGGAAAAACTTCCGGGCGTCTTAGAGATGTTAAATCAGGACGCAGAATATATATTAGAAAACGATCCTGCTTCAAACAGTATAGATGAGGTATATCTGGGTTATCCGGGTTTTTACGCTATTGCAATTTACAGATTAAGCCATGAATTATACCATTTAGATTTATTGCTTTTTTCCCGTCTGATGAGCGAATATGCACACCGAATCACGGGAACCGATATTCATGCGGGGGCTACTATTGCTTCTCCATTTTTTATTGATCACGCAACAGGGATAGTAATTGGAGAAACTACCGTTATCCACAAACATGTAAAAATTTATCAGGGAGTTACGCTTGGTGCATTAAGCGTTAGTAAAGAGATGAAAAACGCCAAGAGACATCCAACGGTTGAAGCCAATGTTTGTATTTATGCCAATGCAACAATTCTGGGCGGCGAAACTACCATTGGAAAAAACAGTATAGTTGGAGGAAATGCCTGGGTAACCAAATCTATTCCTCAAAATTCTATTGTTCTCAATACCACCACAACTGAAGTCAAAATAAAAGAAATAAAATAAAAATGGGTCCACAGAAATTATTAAACCTGATTGGCAATACTCCTTTGATGGAAACAGTCAATTTGGTTCCAAATAAAAATGTAAAACTTTTACTGAAACTGGAAGGAAATAATCCCGGCGGAAGCGTAAAAGACAGAGCGGCATACAATATGATTGCCGCAGCTTTGGAGAGAGGCGATATTAAAAAAGGCGATAAATTAATTGAAGCCACAAGCGGCAATACCGGAATTGCGCTGGCCATGATTGCACAGTTATTTGGTATCGAAATCGAATTGGTACTTCCGGAAGATTCTACAAAAGAACGCACACAGACCATGCGCGCTTATGGTGCTACTGTTATTTTAACGCCTGCAAGTGAAGGAATTATTGGTTCCAGAGATTACGCTGATAAAAAAGTAGCGCAGGGCGGTTACTTAATGCTGAATCAGTTTGCGAACGACGACAACTGGAAAGCGCATTATAAAACAACCGGACCCGAAATATGGAATGATACCGACGGAACTGTAACACATTTTGTTTCTGCAATGGGAACTACAGGAACTATAATAGGGACTTCTACTTATTTAAAAGAAAAAAATCCAAATATTCAGATTGTGGGCGCACAGCCAAGTGATGGTTCTCAGATTCCGGGAATTCGCAAGTGGCCACAGGAATATCTTCCGAAAATTTTTGATGCATCTAAAGTAGATACGGTTGTAGATGTGAGCGAAGAAGAGGCACGTGCAATGACCAAAAGATTGGCGCTTGAAGAAGGTGTTTTTGCCGGAATGAGCAGTGGCGGCTCTGTTGCTGTCGCCTTAAAAATCGCCGAAAAATTAGAATCGGGAGTAATTGTTGCTGTTATCTGCGACAGAGGCGACCGCTATTTGTCTTCGGATTTATTTGACTGATAAAGCAACAAAGGTATAAAAGTTCAAAGGGACAAAGTTTTGTAACATCCCGCAAACCTTTGTCCCTTTGAACCTCTGAAACTTTGAACCTTAAAAGAAAAAAATGAACTACAGAAAACTAGGAAAAACAAACTTTAATATATCTGAAATCTCGCTGGGAACCTGGCAGGTTGGAGGAAAATGGGGATCGGGTTTCGATGATAAAACTGCTGACGAACTTATAAACACCGCAATTGATAATGGTGTTAACTTTATTGATACAGCCGATGTTTATGAAAATGGACTAAGCGAAACTGCCGTTGGAAGAGTTGTCCGTTCGCGTTCTGAACGCATTTATGTCGCTACAAAATGCGGAAGACAAATAAATCCTCATGTAAATGAAGGGTACACTCCAAAAGCACTTCAGCAATTTGTCGAAGACAGCCTGAAAAGAACCGGACTGGAAACGTTAGATCTGATTCAGCTGCACTGTCCGCCGACGGAAGTGTATTACCGACCTGAAATTTTTGAACTTTTTGAAAAGTTGAAAGATCAGGGAAAGATTCTCAATCTGGGCGTAAGCGTCGAAAAGGTTGAAGAAGCCCTTAAAGCAATCGAATACCCGAATGTAACGACGGTGCAGATTATTTTTAATTTATTTCGTCAGCGTCCATCTGAATTGTTTTTCGCGGAAGCGAAGAAAAAAGATATCGGAATTATTGCAAGAGTTCCTTTGGCAAGCGGCCTTTTAACTGGTAAATTTGACTCAAAAACCACTTTTGATCATCAGGATCACAGAAATTTTAATCGTAATGGAGAAGCATTTGATAAAGGCGAAACTTTCTCCGGAATTGATTACGAATTAGGTCTAAAAGCTGTAGAAGCACTGAAAAACGTCTTTCCAAATTCGCAAAACCTTGCTCCTATTGCGTTACAATGGATTTTGAACTTTAACGAGATCAGCTGTATTATTCCGGGCGCATCCAAAAAAGAGCATGTAATATCGAATCTGTCAGTTTATGATGTTCCCAAATTAACATCAGACCAAATTTCAGCCATGAATAAAATTTACGATGATATTATTAAACCTGCTGTTCATCAGCTTTGGTAAGTATAATACATATTAAGGTTTCTAAGATTTTCTCAGTTTTAGAAACCTTAAATATCAAATTCTATTTTAAATTCTGCCCCTTTGTTTTTTCCATCGCTGGAAGCGCTTAATCTGCCTTTACTCCTTTCGATGATTTTTTTGCATAAATAAAGTCCAATTCCGGTTGAATCCTCATTTGCAGTTCCGAATCGGCTCATTTTGGTAAACTTTTTAAACAACTCCTCTATTTGATATTTATCAAAACCAATCCCGTTATCTTTTACTGTTATAATTAATTTTGACTCTTCAGAATAGATTCTGACTTTTATCTCACTCTCAAAATAAGAAAACTTAACTGCGTTACTAATTAGATTTACCAAAACCTGAATCAAAAGTTCTTCGTCAATTTTGAGTTTTGCTTCGGCACATTCCACCATTAAATTTAGTGTGATTTTCTTATTGATTAAAAGCTGCTCCACCTGCTCTTTTATATATGGCAGAATATTTGAAAATAAGATCGTTTTAACTTCCGGAACTATTTTTAGAACTTCGTCCTGTTCTTTTAAAAGTTTGATAAAGTTTTCGATGTACCTAAATTGAAGATCAGTTGATTCACAGATAAGCTCTGCCAGACTTTTAACCGATTCTGATGGCTCTTCGCTTATGATGAGTTTGGCCAAACCCTGCGGATTCCCGGCAAAATTCTTTAAATCATGCGAAAGCATATAAACTAAATCCTGCTTTTCATTTATAAAACTCTCCGCTTCATAAATAGATTCCTGAATATTACACATCAGCAACCCGGCTTCATCTGAATATCCTGTCGGCAAAACAGATAATTTTCTGTGATTTCTGTAATCGGCTAAGGCTTTGGAAGCTCTAGCAATGGGCTGAATTAATTTATTTAAAAACAAAAGCGTTATTCCTGTCGCCAATAATGTCATTATTATGGAAAAAACCAAAATCGAGGTTGGAGAAATAGTATGTTTGAAAAACAGCACGAAAAATAAAATCCCGATTAAGGGTATATGAATGCCAATGAATGCTACGAATAAAAATTTAAACGCATAACTTTTTTTCAGAAAGCTTATTTGTGAAAGTTTATGATACAACTTCATAAAAAACAATAAGGTAGGTTAAAATTTCAATTTTATTTGGGTTTTACTCCCTAACAAATTTAACTTTTATGCTTCATTAAACCACTATTTTCATGAATTTCTAAAAATTTTGTAAAATTAAATTTGTAAAAGTTTTCAAAGGCTTATTTTTGCGCTATGGGAAGAAAAAATACAGACAAAATTGTCTTTCACCAAATTCAAGTTCTTGATGCTGGTGCAAAAGGAGTTTCAGTAGCAAAAGCACCTGACGGAAAAGTAATCTTTATTCCGAATGTAGTGCCCGGAGATGTAGTAGATGTGCAGACATTTAAAAAAAGAAAGGCTTATTACGAAGGTAAAGCTGTAAAATTTCATGAATTATCAGATTACAGAGTAGATCCGGTGTGCGAACATTTTGGAGTATGCGGAGGTTGCAAATGGCAAAATATGAAATATGGCCAGCAACTTGCATTTAAACAAAATGAAGTTAAAAATCATTTACAAAGAATAGGAAAAATCGAGCTTCCGGAATTTGAAGATATATTAGGTTCTGAAAAACAGTTTTTCTACAGAAATAAAATGGAGTTTTCTTTTTCTAACAGTCGTTGGCTTACAGAGCAGGAAATTGGAAGTACAGAAGATTTAGGAAACAGAAATGCATTAGGATTTCATATCCCAAAAATGTGGGATAAAATTCTGGATATCAATAAATGTTATTTACAAGAAGATCCTTCGAATGCCATTCGTAACGAAATCAGAGCTTTTGCAAACGAACATAATTTAACTTTTTTCAATCCGAGAGAACATTCCGGTTTATTAAGAACCTTTATGATCCGTACGGTTTCTACCGGAGAAATTATGGTTTTAATTCAGTTTTTTGAAGAGGACAGAGCAAACAGAGAATTAATTCTGGACCATCTTTATGAAAAATTTCCTCAGATTACCTCTTTACAATATGTGGTCAACGGAAAACCAAATGATACTATCTACGATCAGGATGTTATTCTTTATAAAGGAAGAAATTATATTCTGGAGGAAATGGAAGGTTTGAAATTCAGCATTAATGCCAAATCTTTTTACCAGACAAATTCTGATCAGGCGTATGAATTGTATAAAATTACAAGAGATTTTGCGGGCTTAACAGGAAACGAAACAGTGTACGATTTGTATACCGGAACCGGTACAATCGCACAATTTGTATCTAAAAAAGCAAAAAAAGTAATTGGTGTAGAAAGTGTTCCCGAAGCCATTTTGGATGCCAAAGCCAATGCAGAGCGCAATAATATTACAAATTGTGAGTTTTTTGTTGGTGACATGAAAATAGTCTTTAACGAAGCTTTTATTGCACAGCATGGAAAACCGGATGTTATTATTACAGATCCGCCACGCGACGGAATGCATAAAGATGTAGTGGAACAAATCTTAAAGATTGCTCCTGAAAAAGTAGTGTATGTAAGTTGTAACTCTGCTACTCAGGCGCGTGATTTAGCTTTAATGGATGAAAAATATAAAGTAACACGTGTCAGACCTGTAGATATGTTTCCGCAGACGCATCATGTTGAAAATGTTGTACTTTTAGAACTTCGATAAAAAAGACATGAAAAAAATAATCTCTATTTTACTGCTTTTTACTTTTGGTTTATCCAGTTGCGAAAAAGACGACATTTGCGATCCCAATACACCAACTACGCCAAGATTGGTCATAACATTTTATGATATATCCAATCCTGCCAAAACAAGAAATGTGAGTAACCTGATGGTTATTGGTGAAGGAATGAAAGAAGGAATTGTTTTTAATGAAAGCCTTCCTGTAACTGATTCATTAAGATATGTAACCAGTGGAAGCAGTGTTATGCTTCCGCTAAAGGTAACTGACAGTACCGTAACGTACAAGTTTGTTAACAATTCACTGAGTGAAATTCCGACCGCCATTACTACTGACGTTATAACGTTTAATTATACACCACAAAATGTATATGTCTCCCGCGCCTGTGGTTTTAAAACTATTTTTCAGTTAAACGTCGACCCATTTGTGATTACAAATCCAGATGGAAGTACGGCCTGGATGACTCAAGTTAATTTACAAAACCCTAATATTGAATCTGAAGATGAAACACACATTAAAGTTTATTTCTAGTATTTGTTTCTTGTTTTCAGTATTTTTAGGACATGCTCAGGACGTACCGGAGATATCACCTAATAAACTTGACACGCTCAAAACAAAGCCAAAAACCGAAAAGGTAAAACCACAACAACCGGAAACTCAGGAACCTCAAATAGACAGCGTTGTAAAAACAGATCGTTATGGTCTTCGTGTTGGTTTAGATTTATACAAACTTACCCGCGGGCTTTACGACAAGGATTATAAAGGAATTGAATTTATTGCCGACTGGAGATTAACAAAAAAGTATTATCTGGCTGCAGAATTAGGTTTTGAAGACAAAACTACTGAAGACGACCGATTAACTTCGTCAGCCACCGGAACGTATATTAAAGGAGGTTTTGATTATAATTTTTATCAAAACTGGCTAGATATGGAAAATCTTATTACAATAGGAATGCGTGGTGGTTTTAGTGCTTTTAGTCAGGAATTGCACAATTATAAGATTTACAACCCAAATCCTTATTGGGGCGAATTACCCGGCGAAAATGTAAATAAAAAATATAACGGCCTGTCTGCCGCATGGATTGAAGTTGCTCTGGGACTTAAAGCAGAAGTATTTCAAAATTTCTTTATGGGATTTGGCGTTCAGCTTAAACTTCTGGCAATGAATAACAAACCAAGTGGCTTTGATAATCTTTATATACCGGGCTTCAACAGAACTTACGACGGAAGTTTCGGAGTTGGTTTCAATTATACCGTTTCCTATTTTATTCCGATTTACAAGAAAAAGACGATGGCATCTGAAGTAGCAAAAAGAGCAGAAGAAACCAAACCAAAGAAAAAATAAATTTTATAAAAAATCCCCGAATTTAAATTTCGGGGATTTCTTTTTATAAAACATTTTAAAATTTAGTGCGGCAGTCGAATGAATTTATCTGACGATCCACATTATTTTATTTTCATCAAATAATTACCCAATTTCTTTGATTCCATTTATGAAAATCCATTTCATAAAAAGCTTTTCACCATCTTTTGTTTTCACTGCCTGAAATTTAGGGCCAATAATCGTCCCAATAACAAAAGCAGTTAACGGAATCCATATTCCGGTTAATCCTGTGTAAGCCGCAATAATGTATCTAAAAGCAAGAAACAAAATTGCAAAACATCCTAATTGGTATAAAAAAGCGCGTAATTGTAGTTTTGACATTTTTTTTTAAAGTTGCTAAGATTCTAAGGTATCAAGATGCTAAGTTTTTTATCAATCTTAATTTTTAGAAAATTATTATTTTTTTTTTCTATGTGAAACTTCGGGAATGTGTTAACTTAACAAAGGTTCTAAGAAAAACGCGGCAACTAAAAACTTAGCACATTAGCATCTTAGAACCCAGAACCTTTAAAAGCTACTGAGCTTCCGTCTGAAACTTGGTTCTCTTACTTCCTTCGTACATTTCATATTTAACCAGACGTGCTTCTAAACTTGCGTTAAAGAGCTTGATTTTTCTTGAAGGTTTTAGGCCGACGAATTTCAGGGCTTCCAGATTAGCAGTGATAAACCAAGCATTTGTTCCCGGATAATTTTTCTTTAAGGTATCGCCAATACTGGCATAAAAACGCTCCATATGAATATCTAAACGCTCGTCGTAAGGCGGATTGAAAACGATATGAAGTTTCCCTTCTGTTTCTTTTTCTGTATCAAAAAAGTTGTCTTCGCGAATGGTTACATAATCTTCAAGATTGGCATTTTTGATATTGTCTTTGGCTTTACTAACCGCACTTGGAGCTTTGTCGTACCCTTTTATTGTATAATGAAACTCTTTTGTTTTTTTCATCAGACTATTAATAATCTGGTCGAAAAGATCATTATCCCAGTCTTTCCATTTTTCAAAAGCAAATTCTTTTCTGTTAATATTAGCCGGAATATTGCACGCAATCATTGCCGCTTCGGCCAGAAAAGTTCCCGAACCACACATTGGATCCAGAAAATGGCTTTGTCCCTCCCAGCCTGATAATAATAAAATTCCGGCAGCCAGAACTTCGTTAATCGGAGCAATATTCGTAGCAGTTCTGTAACCACGCTGGTGCAATGAATTTCCTGAAGTATCCAATGAAACCGAAACCTGATCTTTGTCAATATGAACATTGATTCTTAAATCCGGATATTGTTTGTCTATACTTGGGCGCTGTCCTGTTCTTTCTCGAAACTGGTCAACAATTGCATCTTTACATTTTTGAGAAACAAATTCAGAATGATTGAAATAAGTAGAATGAACAGTAGAATCTATTACAAAAGTCTGGTTTGCACTTAAATATTTAGACCAGTTTACACCCGAAATTCCTTTGTACAAAGCCTGCTCATTATTGGCTCTGAATGAGTAAATTGGCTTCAGGATTTTTAAAGCTGTTCTAAGCGATAAATTGGCCTTGTACATAAAACCTTTATCCCCTTTAAAACTTACCATTCTAACACCTTTCTCCACATCCTGAGCTCCAAGTGTGCGTAATTCGTTTTCTAATATTTCTTCGAAGCCAAAAAAACATTTGGCAATCATTTTAAAATTTTCTTCCATCATTATTTTTGAATTAAAAAAAACTAAAAATCAAAAACTGTACTTTAAATACATTTTTACAAAATAGATTCATAAGATGTATCTATGATTAATAGTAATTTTTCGGCAAAAATACACTAAATTTGCCGGACTTTGAATTAATTGAAATAGAATAAATGTCTGAAAAGCATAACGCATCAATCCCGAATCAGGACGGAGACGATCAAAACTGGTATACTTCATGGTTTGATACGCCATATTATCATATTTTATATAAAGATCGAAATTATCGTGAAGCGCAGATTTTCATGGATAACTTAACGCATTATCTTAATTTGCCCGAAAAAGCTAAAGTACTTGATCTGGCATGCGGAAAAGGGCGTCATTCTATTTATTTAAATCAATTGGGCTACGACGTTCTGGGTGCCGATTTATCTGAAAACAGTATTGCCGAAGCCAGTAAAAACAGCAACGAAACACTTCACTTTAAAGTACACGACATGCGTGAGGCTTTTGAAGAAAAATTTGATGCCATTTTTAATCTTTTTACGAGCTTTGGATATTTCGAAAATGACGAAGATAACCTGACCACCTTAAAAGCTATTAAGGAAAGTTTATCTGAGTACGGTTTTGCTGTAATTGATTTTATGAATGTAACTCAGGTTGTAGAAACCTTAGTTCCGCAGGAAACAAAAACAGTTGAAGGAATTGATTTTCATATCAAAAGATATGTTGAAGATGGACATATTCTGAAAGAAATAGATTTTGAAGATCAAGGCAGAAAATATCATTTTACCGAAAAAGTAAAAGCACTAACTTTGAAAGACTTTCAGGATTTAATGGACGAAGCAGGAATTTTTCTTTTGGATATTTTCGGAGATTACAAGCTTAAAAAATTCCATAAGACCGAAAGCGAAAGATTAATCATGATTTTTAAATAAACCGGTTAGTCGTTTAATTGTTAAACTGTACAGGAAGCAAAGACAATTAACCGATTGAACGAATCAACGATTGAACAACATACAAATGAACTATTTACTGCCCTTATTTTCTGTACTTTTAGGATATGGTGTGGCTTTGTTTCTAAAACCTCAAAACAAAACCAATTTAAAATTACTGCTGGCTTTTAGCGGTTCTTTTTTATTGTCGTTAACTGTAATGCATTTGCTTCCTGAAGTGTATGAAACGCACAATCATAACATTGGAATCTTTATAATGATCGGAATTTTATTCCAGATCGTACTTGAATTTTTCTCAAAAGGCGCAGAACACGGTCACGTACACGGACATGCAAAAATGTCTCAGATTCCCTGGCTGTTGTTTATAAGTCTTTGTATTCATGCCTTTTTAGAAGGTTTTCCTGTGAGTCATCATCAGGGTCTGGCTGTCGGAATTGCCATTCACCACTTACCAATTGCAGTAATTTTAACGACATTTTTTATCAATGCCGATTTAAATAAAAAAGCCATCTTTGCGTTCATGCTGACCTTTGCAGTTATGACGCCGCTGGGAACTGTAGCATCAGAATTTCTGCCTGTTTTAAACGATTATTATACTGAAATTACCGCCATTGTAATTGGTATTTTATTCCACATTTCGTCAACAATTATTTTTGAAAGCAGTGAAGGACATAAATTCAACATTGCAAAAGTTTCTATGATTGTTTTAGGAATTTTACTGGCCTTCTTTTTATAATTTTTTATAGTCCCTACTTATTTGTAAGAGTACTTTAGTACTTAAATTTTTATTAGAGACAAACGACTATGGACTAATAAACTAAAAAACTAATTACTTCCCTGTTCTCCTTCTCTCTTACTGATTTTCTAAAATTGCATTCTTTTATATTTATCTTTTATTCCGGAAGAACTTCCTATAAACCGCTTTTAATGGCGTTGCATATTATAAATTGATCTGCATTTTGTTGGATTTGACTAAATTAAAAATAAACAGAAAAGCAAATAATCGGTTTGCTGATTTATTTTTGGTATCTACCGTTAGTGAAAAAAATGCAAGCAAGAATAATACTAAAACAGTAATCCAAATAATCCGTTTAGGAAATTAAGTTTATCCATTTACCTTTAAAAATTAAACAAATATAATATTTTAGTCCTTTTGATGCAGATTTCCGAACGCATTCGTAACATCACAAATAAAACAAAAAAACAACTTTAATTCTTTGAGACTTTGCGAGATTGAACTAAAAAATATTAATTTTGACGCGTCTAAATAACGATAAAAAATGACATTTACGAAAACTACTGAACAAGCATCGAAGTACGAACATCTGGAAACAATGTCTGTTCACGAATTGTTGACCAATATTAATCAGGAAGACAAAACTGTTCCTTTTGCTGTAGAAAAAGCTTTGCCGCAAATTGAGGCTGTCATTGATCAGGTTGTATCAAAATTAAAACTGGGCGGTCGCTTGTTCTATATTGGAGCAGGAACTTCGGGCCGTCTTGGCGTTGTTGATGCATCTGAGTGTCCTCCTACTTTTGGTGTTCCGTTTGATTTGGTAAATGGCATAATCGCGGGTGGAGACACAGCAATTCGTCGTGCGGTAGAAAATGCCGAAGATAACGCCACACAAGCCTGGATCGATCTTAAAAACCATAATATTGGTCCAAATGATGCCGTAATTGGAATTGCAGCTTCCGGAACAACTCCTTATGTTATTGGTGGTTTACAAACTTGTAACGAAAACAATATCGTTACTGCCTGTATAACCTGCAATGCGGGAAGTCCGCTGGCATTAACAGCGCAATTTCCTATCGAAGTAGTTGTCGGACCTGAATTTGTAACCGGAAGTTCAAGAATGAAAGCCGGAACTGCCCAGAAATTGGTGCTGAATATGATTTCGACCGCAGCTATGATTAAACTTGGAAAAGTACGAGGAAATAAAATGGTCGATATGCAGCTGAGCAACATTAAATTGATTGATCGCGGCGTTAAAATGATTATGGACGAAATTCCGGTTTCGTATGAAGAAGGATCTGAGTTATTAAAAAAATACGGCAGCGTTAGGAATGCTGTCGATAATTATAAAAAGTAACGTTTTATGCGTACTGGCTTACCCGCAAAGTTGGCTAACGTTTAAGCAAGGTTCGCAAGTTTTTTCTAAAGCTTTGCGAACTTTTCATTTTAGAAAAGTCGGGTATATAAAAAACTTTGCGTTCTTTGTGGTTAAATACGAAGTGCAACAAAAAAACTAAAAAAAATGGCTACAAATAAACAATTATTACTAAAAGGAGTTAAATATCTGAGTAGTGCATTGCCCTTAATGTTTATTGGTCCTTCTTTGATTTATAACGCTTTTCAAAATCAGCAGAACAATTGGCATTATCTTGTTTTAGGAATTGGAATTGTAGCTTGTCTGGGTTCTATGCTTTTGATTTTTTTAGGATTGAGAATTATTATGAAAGGTTTGTTTAATGACTAGTCGATAACACCAAAGTAAACCTCATAACTTGAAACATTACTATCTTTATAACAAAAAAATTCATGGAAAGTTTAATCCACATTCAGAAAACATTCGAGAAAGTTGTTTACATCAATAAAAAAATAAACAATCGCGAATTTGAAGATTGTGTGTTTAAAAACTGCGACTTTTCAAACAGTAATTTTGCGTATAGTACTTTTTTAGACTGCGAATTTATCGACTGCAATCTTTCGATGACAAGTTTGGCCGGAACGAGTCTTAAAAATGTTTCCTTTAAAAATTGTAAACTTCTCGGAATCGCTTTTAACGAATGCGATGATTTCTTATTTCAGGTTAGTTTTGAAGAATGTGTTTTGGATTATGCTTTGTTTTCGAATAAAAAAATGCCTAAAACCAAGTTCATCAATTCTTCGGTTCGCGAAGTTACTTTTATCGGAACAAACCTAACCAGTGCCACTTTTGATAACTGTAATCTCGATGGAGCAATCTTTAACGAAACACAATTGGCAGCTGCAGATTTTAGAACGGCTTATAATTATAAAATTGATCCGGAATTTAATCCGATGAAAAAAGCACAATTTTCTACAGACGGAATTGTCGGATTATTAGATAAATATGATATTAAAATTGTCTGATTATGGAAACTAATACTGCTTATCTGGAAAGTGTAAAAAAGCAATTTCTGTATTATAAAATGCTGGGCGAAAAAGCAATGGAACAATTGGAACCTCAACAGCTTTTTGTTTCCCTGAATGACGATACCAACAGCATTGCTACTATTATAAAACACATTTCGGGAAATATGCTTTCGCGCTGGACCGACTTTCTTACTTCTGACGGAGAAAAAGAATGGCGCAACCGCGATTCGGAGTTTGAAAATGATTTACAATCAAAAGAAGAAGTTCTGAACGTCTGGAATAAAGGCTGGAATTGCCTCGAAAATGCCTTAAAGAGTTTAACCCCGGAACAACTTTCTGATATAATTTACATACGAAATGAAGGACATACCGTAATTGAAGCCATAAATCGGCAGCTGGCTCATTACCCTTATCACATTGGTCAGATTGTTTTTTATGCTAAACAACTGAAAAACAGTGAATGGAAAAGTTTATCCATTCCTAAGAACAAATCAGGAAATTACAATGCTGAAAAGTTTGCCAAAGAAAAAGAAATCAGGAATTTTACAGACGATGAATTGAAAAGATTCAAATAAATACCTGTCTGTCTGAACAGAGTCTGAATCATCTGGAGAAGAGCTCCCTAAAACTTGAATTAAAATTAAAATGAAAAAAACAATATTCTTATTTCCTTTTCTAACATTAGTTTCCTGCTATAATGCAGAACACAATTGTAAAGATTTTAAAACCGGTAAATTTAAATTTGAAACTGAAGTTAACGGGGTTAAAAAAACGACTTTATTTGAACGTAAAGGCGATATCGAGATTGAAACCTTTGAAGGTAAGACTGATACGGCGACCATTCGTTGGGTAAGTGACTGCGAATATGTATTGCAAAAAAAACATCCCAAGAATATGGCGGAGGAAAAAGCTATCAGTATGAAGATTTTAAACACTTCTAAAGATTCTTATACCTTTGAATTTGGATTAGTTGGTTCTGAAGAAAAGCAACGCGGTACCGTTTATAAAGTCGACTAATAGTTTAGACTAGATATATTTATACTACGAAGGCACAAAGACACAAAGAAATAAATACTTTGCGGCTTTGTGCCTTTGCTGCAAATTATTATAACGTGTTTCTTTTACATTTCTGTTTTTAATAGTACATTAGAACCTAAATCTAACCCACCAATGAAAAATACGATTTCGCAAAGAGTAGCCGACTTTTTAAAGAATTATCCGCCGTTTAATTTTTTACATCAGCGGGATTTAGAAAAACTTTCGGAACAGATTTCTATTATTTACAAAGAAAAAGATGCCGTTGTTTTTGCAGAAAATGATAAAACGCACGATTCTTTTTATGTGGTGCATAAAGGAGCGGTAGCTTTAAAAAAAAGCACTAAAAACACCGTTTTAGACATGTGTGATGAAGGCGATATTTTTGGCCTCCGTCCGCTGTTGGCACAGGAAAACTATATTATGGAAGCGGTGGCTCACGAAGAAAGTATTCTCTATGCCGTTCCTATTGCGATTTTTAAGCCTTATGCTCTGGAAAACAGAAATATCGGTAATTTTTTGATCGAAAGTTATGCTTCAAATACCCGAAATCCGTATTCTGATATTCATAAAGATAAATTGTATGGAGATGATATTTTAGACGAAAGTCTGAATTCTAACAATCATTCCTTTGATTTGGCTCCTATAAAATACTCAAAAAAAATTGTGACCTGTAGTCCTTCTACCACTGTTAGGGATATTGCCAAAATAATGAGCAAAAAGAAAGTTGGCGCTATCTTGATTGTAGATGAAATGTTGCCGATTGGAATTTTAACTGACAAAGATCTTCGAAATAAAATCGTAACCGGTGATTTTCCGATAACAACCATTGCCGAAGAAATAATGACAAAACCTGTTATTACGTATTCTAAAAAAATGACGGTTACAGAAGCGCAAATGGCAATGATGAAAAGCGATATTAGTCATTTATGTTTAACAAAAGACGGAACTGTAAACACAAAAGCAGTCGGAATTTTATCTAAACATGATGTAATGGTAGCGCTGGGAAATAATCCGGCGGTTTTGATCAAAGCTTTAAAACGCACCAAAAAAATTAAGGAAATAAAACCAATTCGCAATCAGATTATGCAATTACTGCAAGGTTATCTGGATCAAAATATCCCGATGACTCTGATTACAAAAATCATTACAGAGCTTAACGAGGCCTGTACTACACGTGTTATCGAAATTTGTATCGATAAAATGAGCAGTCCGCCACCTGTGAAATTTGCGTGGCTGGCTATGGGAAGTCAGGGACGCGGCGAGCAAATGCTGCATACGGATCAGGATAATGCGATTGTATACGAAAATGTAAATGAAGTTTTCAGGGACGAAACCAGAATTTACTTTTCGAAATTTGCTGCATTGATTAATAAAGGTCTTTTTGAAATAGGATACGATTATTGCCCGGCAGATATGATGGCTTCAAGTCCGAAATGGTGTATGAGTCTGGACGAGTGGAAATCTAAGGTAAAGCATTGGATTACAAATCCGGGAAAAAATGAGGTTTTATTATCGTTTATTTTCTTTGATTACAGCGCTACTTATGGTGATTCTGAAATTGTTAGTCAATTATCTGATTATATTTTTGAAACCATAAAAGCCAATCCCATTTTTTATATGCATTTGGTGAGCGGCGCTTTGCAAAGTCCGTCTCCCACTGGTTTTTTCAGACAATTTCTAGTCGAGCAGGATGGCGCCAACAAAGACAATTTCGATATTAAAAGAAGGGCTTTAATGCCATTGACAGATGCTGCAAGGGTTTTAATATTATCCCATTCGGTAAAAGGAATTAGTAATACAGCAGAGCGTTTTGAAAAATTAGCCGAGCTCGAACCCAATAACAGGGAACTCTATTTGTCCTGCTCCTATTCGTTTAAGGCTTTGCTAAAATTCAGAACCAAACAGGGTCTTTTACATCATGATTCAGGTCAGTTTATTGAATTGGAATCTTTGACCAAGATGGAAAAAATTAAGCTTAAACGTACTTTTAAAACTATCAAGGAACTTCAGGAATTAATTTCTGTACGTTTTAATATTTCAAATTTGGTATAAGATGAGTTTATTCAATTTTTGGAAAAAAGAAAAAAGTCCCTTCGAGGAAAATATCACCATTGAGGAAACCCGTTTTGTTGTCTTAGATACAGAAACAACGGGTTTTGACTTTGATAATGACCGCATATTATGTATCGGTGCTTTAGTCCTTCAAAACGGAATTATTGCTGTTCAGGAAAGTTTTGAAGTGTATATCGAACAGGATCATTACGATAAAAATACGGCTCAAATTCATGGAATATTAAAGGCGTTTGTAATCCAGCGACCGAGCGAAAAAGAAGCTTTACAACAGTTTTTAGACTTTTTAGGCGACTCCATAATTATTGCCCATCATACTATTTTTGATGTTACGATGATCAATAGAGCTTTAGAAAGAAACGGGCTTCCCGAGCTGAAAAATAAAAGTCTTGATACCGCTTATCTATATAAAAAGACTTTAATAGAATCTCATTTATTTGAAAGAAAAGATCATTACACGCTTGATGATCTTGCCGATAAATTTGATATTTCCAAAAAAGACCGACATACCGCTTTGGGAGATGCCTACATTACTGCAATCGCTTTCTTAAAAATAATTAAAAAACTCAGAGAGAAGAAAGCCGTTAACCTCAATCAGCTTTTTAAATAAGTCTTAAGATTTTTTTAGGAATCTAAAATTTACATTTATCCATTACAATTTACTATTTAATAATACTAGACTTATATTTATTAGCAAAAAGAAAAAATAGCCATAACATGTATTTTGTTTTTGAAAGATAGCTTTGTTCTAATCAAAAAAATGAAAAACAATTATGAAAACTAACTTTTTAAAATCCATTGCATTTGTTGGGATGGCCAGTCTTTCGGTTATAAGCTGTCAGAATGATGATAACAAAGATTCAAATGCCGTCAATGCCAGTATTGATTTCACTTCGCATTCAAAAGTACCACCTTTTGTATATCCAATGAGCGGCTTCGAAAATCTAAAAATCAGCACTTTAATTGCTACTACAGATGTACTTCCTGAATCTCCTTCTTTTATTTATGGAGCACAGCCAGACGGCGCCGGATTAATGAAAGATCCAAATGGAGATGGTTACATCATGATTACCAATCACGAAATATTGCAATCTGTATCCAGAGTTTATTTAGATAAGACATTCAAACCTGTAAAAGGAGATTATTTGGTTGACGGTGTGGGTGGTTTAACGCGTTTGTGCTCTGCAACATTAGCAACTCCAGAAATTCATGGTTTCGGACCGATATTTTTAACAGCCGGAGAAAGCGGACAGGAAAGTATGGTTCACGGAATCAATCCGTTAGGATTATCTTCTGATAAAGCGAGAACTGACAGAGTTTTGCCTGCTTTAGGAAAAGCAAGTATGGAAAATGCGGTTCCGTTGCCAAAAGAAGCTTATCCCGGAAAAACAGTTATTTTAATCGGAGAAGATCAATCTTACGCAACTTCTCACGTAAGTGCGGGACAATTAATTATGTATATGAGTACGGTTGGAGATTTATCCAACGGAAAATTATATGCATTAAAAAGAACAGACGGAAATCAGGTTGAAACGACTATAACTTTAAACAATTCATATCCGGTTGAATTTGTTGAAATTCCGAATGCGAAAAATTTAACGGGAGCGGTAATTAACACTACCGTAAATGATTTAAAAGCTATTCGTTTTTCGAGAGTTGAAGACGTAGATTATAGAAAAGGAAGCGCTAAAAATAATAGAGAAGTATATTTTACTGCTACAGGTCAGGCAAGTGCAAATGCACCAGTTGAAGGCTACACAATGTGGGGAAGAGTCTATAAATTAAAAATGGATGCTGCAAACCCGTTAAAAGGAACTTTAGAACTTGCTGTAGAAGGTGACAGTACTCCGGGAACAGGAATCATCAATCCTGATAATTTATGTGTAACTGAAAACTACGTTTACATTCAGGAAGACGGAGACAGTTACTATGCTGATGCAAAACACGATTCTTACATCTGGCAATACAATATCGGTACAAAACAGAACAAAGCATGGTTGAATATGAACCACAAAAGAACTGATGTTGCATGGAATACTCTTTATAACCAATCTGGCGAAATGCGATTTGGAAGCTGGGAGTTTGGTGCGATGGAAGATATTTCAGATATTATTGGTGTTCCGGATACTTTTACGGTAAACATTCATCCGCATACCTGGCAAAGTGAGGCATTCAAAAATGCTGACGGATCAGGAATAAACACTAATAAAGAAGGTGGACAAACTGTAATTATTAGAAACGTACAACGTTAATAATTTGTTTCAAAAATCTATACACAACCCTTATTAATACAATAAGGGTTGTTCCTTTAAAATACCATTATGAAATTAAAGCATTTTATATTTCTTCTTTTAACCATTTCTCTTTTTTTTTCGTGCAAAGAAAATGAGGTTTCCAAAACTACAGTTAAGCAACATTTGCTTGTAGATTTAAATAAATTAAATAATGAAATTCTACAATTTCAGAAACTTATAAATAATAATGCACCTCAAAAAGAAATTGTAAATCAGTTTAAAAAATCAAGAATTTTTTATAAAAAATCAGAGTGGGCAATTGAATATTTTATTCCCGAAACGGCCCGTTTTATGAATGGTCCGGCTTTGGACGAAATGGAACTGGAAGAAAACCGATCTTTTGAACCTCATGGTTTTCAGGTGATTGAAGAAATGATTTATCCAGAATATAAAACTGTGGATAAAGAAAATATTATAAGAGAACTAAATATTTTTAAATCGAACATTAAACAGCTTCAAAGTACTTTTGAAGTTATCGCAATATCTGATGATTATGTTCTAGATGCGCTACAGCAAAATGTATACAGAATAATTTCGTTGGGAATTACCGGTTTTGACAGTCCCGTTTTACAATCTTCTATTCCTGAAGCAGGAGAAAGTTTACTTTCCGTTTCTGAATCGCTGGAAATAATTAATTCTAAAGATAAATCTGTAGCCGAAATACAGAATTTGACTACAAAAGCCAAAAAATATTGTCTTGAAAACGATAACTTTAATTCTTTTGACAGAGCCTTTTTTATAACTGAATTTTTAAATCCGATTTCCAAAAACCTTAAGGCTTTTCAGAAAAGAGGAAACATTAAAAATGTAAAAAAAACAAGTCCGTTAAAACCAACGATTGAAACATTATTTGATAAAGATGCTTTTGATGTAAATGCTTTTGTACTTTCATCAGAATATAATTTTACAAAAGACAAAGCAAAATTGGGCGAAAAATTATTTTATGATAATAGTCTTTCTAATCATAATGACAGAAGTTGTTCTACTTGCCATAATCCCGAAAAAGCTTTTACAGATGGTTTAAAAACCAATGTGTCTCTAACGGGCTCCAATTTAGCACGAAATACTCCTACTCTTACTTACGCTTCGTTACAAAATGCGCAGTTTTGGGATATGCGCCAATTAGACTTAGAAAAACAAAGTGTCGATGTAATTCAAAACAAAGATGAAATGCATGGGTCAATGGATGAAATTCATGCTAAAATTCTTTTAAATACAGAGTATATCGGGCTATTTAAAAAGGCATATCCAAAAACTCAAAAACCAGAACAGTGGCAAATTCAAAATGCGATTGCCAGTTATGTAAGATCTTTAAATTCATTTGATTCCAGATTTGATGAGTTTATGAGAGGAAATAAAAATATTCTAACCCGACAGGAAATCAAAGGAATGAATCTTTTTATGGGAAAAGCAAAATGCGCGACTTGCCATTTTACTCCAATCTTTAACGGAACCGTTCCGCCAAGTTATTCAAAAACTGAACATGAAGTCATTGGAACGCCGCAAGATGAATCTGGAAAAAAAATAAGTCCGGACTTAGGACGTTATTTATATAACCAAATGCCTCAATTGAAAGGTGCATTTAAAACTCCAACGGTGAGGAATGCAGCTATAACTGCGCCTTATATGCACAATGGGGTTTTCAAAACTTTAGAAGAAGTCGTCGATTTCTACAACAAAGGTGGCGGGAAAGGTTTAGGATTGAATGTAGAAAACCAAACGCTGCCTTTTGATGAATTAAAACTCACAAAAAATGAAGAAAAAGATTTAGTTGCTTTTATGAAAACACTCACGGATAAAAGATACGAATAAAACCAATAATCCATTATTACAAACAAAAACGCTGAGAAATTCTCAGCGTTTTTTGGTTTAATTTTCTATAAAAAGTCGATATGGAAAAACATTTGAAGATTTACTTTTTAAATTTTTTATAAAGCTCTCGCATAAATAGTCCCATTCGTTTGTAGATAATAATTCTCTTTCTTCGGCATTGGTTTTAAGATAAATATCGACAGTTCTGCTGAATCCGGCTTTGACCGAAATTTCCTTTCTGGTGCCTTTTTCAATCTTTACATCCTGAATTGTATTCTTAAAATGGTTGAAGCTTAAAGCTTTTATATCGGCAAATGTTACAATCCTTCCGTGTGTCAGCAAAGCGTTGCGATATGCCAAAATTCGGTCTTTGTTATTTTGCTTATTTCTGCCTCCTACAGTATTCGTCATTAACGTAATCTTGTTGCTCATAAAAAACATATCTTCTGTTGACTCTAATACAGTTCCCGTTTTTATATCATTTCCCTCTTCTGCGCAAGTGGACCAATAATTTATTGCGAACGTTTTTGCTGCAGAATCCTCTCCTTTGGGTCTAATCATTAAATAAGGATCATTGCTTTTAGAAAAATTACTTTCTTTTGCTTGCTGCTGTACAGAAGCGAGAAGTTGGTTGATTTCTGTTAATGCGCTGTTCATAAAATCTTTTCCTAATCCGGAAAATGCAGAACTTTCGTCTTTTAATAAATCCAAAACATTTTGAAGTAATTCTGAAGCCGTTCTGGAATCAAATCTGGATACTCCGCCAGTTCTGATTACTGCATTTCCTTCTTCTAAAATATCATCAGTAAATTCTTTTATTTCGTAATGATTGTTTTCAGAATCAATGACAGAATCAATATCCAGATATGTATCGTTTTCTGTATTTAAGGCAGCGTATAGCATAAATTTGCCCATCGTATTATTTGATACTATTCGCTTTTTATTTATAACCGGAAAACAATTTGTTGTAAATGAAATATTATCAATAATCTGCGGTACTAGAGATTCCGGAAAAACCAGTTTTATCCAAATAACAGGATTAGAACTATTATTGGTAATTTCTTCAAAAACTTTGTACTCTGCGCTGTATTCTGTTATTTTTTTATGTTTTAAAACATCTTTTAAGGTATAAAAGTTGTCAAAATAAAATTGATTTATTTCCTGTGAAATCTCGCTGAGGTGTGTATAATTTCGATTGATTATGTTTTTAGCGTCGATGGTATGTATAGGAACATTATAACCTTCTTCTACTTTGATTTCTTCGTTGTCATGAAAGCATTTCATCTGTTTTAAGTAGTAATAAAACATTTCTTTTTGATGCGTGTTTTTTATATCAATATAAAGCATCAAATCTTCCAGATGAATTGTTTTATTGTCTAACAATTCAAGCCCTAAAATTACTTCCCCGGAAGGCAATGTCTGATGGTAATCGCGAATGCTTTCTTTATTAAAAAGATTCGAAATATGGAAAAAGTTCTTTTCATAAGCCACATATTTTACTGTACACGAACTTAATTTCACTTCCAAAGTTGGCGAAAATGCCACTTCTTTTAAAATCGGCAGCAGCGGATTGTAAATGTTGTGAATCCTTCTGCTCACCCGCATTTGGTTGTACAGCGAAACTTTGACATTATTTTCTATTGGCACCGCATTGACAATCGCTCGAGCAGGCATCACGCCAGCAGTAACTTCCGGAAACATTATTTCGAGAACACGCTCTACCACACGGGTTTTTGAATCTTCGAGTTCGTGTGCTATTTTTTCTAACTCGTACGACAATGCATTCAGCAGCATGCCAACGACTGGATCAAACGAATTTTCCATTTCTATGGCGCGCCTCCAGGCTACGTTGGGTATGAAGAGGGAGGGTTACTTGTAAACAAAATCAGGCAAAAACCATATTCGATAGTATTGTTTGATGAAATTGAAAAAGCGCATAGTTCTGTTTACGATGTATTTCTTCAGATTATGGATGAAGGAAAATTGCATGACCGATTAGGGAAAGAGGGAGATTTTTCGAATGCTATAATCCTTTTTACATCCAATATTGGAGCTGATTATATTGTGGAAAATTTCAATGACAATCAAATTCCAACTTCAGGTTCCTTAATGGAAATAATGACCAACTACTTCAGACCTGAGTTTTTAGGGCGTTTAACTGAAATTATTCCGTTTGCTCCTATTAACAAAGAAAATGCTTTAAAAATATTTGAAGTACATCTTAAGAAGGAATTTCTCGATTTGCTGAAAACAATTAATATAACTGTAGAAATTCCTCATGACGCAAAAATCTTTCTTGCAGAAAATGGTTTTAATGCTAAATACGGAGCCAGACCCATAAAAAGCATTATAAGAACTCATTTGAGAAGGCCTTTAGCAAAAAAAATAATTTCAGGTGAAGTACAAGATGGAGATGAAATTAAAATAAGTATCGAAAACAATGAGGTAAAGTGGATTAAAAAGAAATAATCTTACTACTATACCTAAAATAATTTTATAAAAAAACCGCTAAGATTTTATCTCTTAGCGGTTGTTATTTATTATTCTAAAACCAAACCTATCTGGCCATCATCATCCAGTTCTGTTTCAACTGAATCTTCGCCGGATAATTCCGGTTTCTCGGGAACTTCTTCGACAGGCTCTTCATAAGGTAAAGGCTCTAATAAATTAACCTGTTTTAGTTTATCAGTCGTCAATTGATTTCCTAGTGCCTTAATACCTTTTACAGCTATAAAGTCTTCTATGTCCACATGAAGATCATCTTTTTGAACTCCTTTGACTTTCGCAAAAACCAATTGTGCAACCGGACGATAATCTGTCGAGACGATCTCTAACTGTGAATTTGGATGATCGGTAATAAAACTCTCTTCTTTTGCTTCATTTTCTACAAGGAAACGTTTTAAGAAATAACGCTCTTTTTCTCCATCATAATAAATTGCAGAAATTGGCTTTTTAGGTTTCCATTTTTCTAAGACAATCATATCTTCATCAAAGTGCGTAGATAATTCCGGAATAATTACCTTTAATTTTCCAGTCTGACTGATAACCAAAATCTTATCACTTGGTTTAAATTCACCCAGCAATTCTCCTCTTGCATCCACATTTAAACGTCTAACCGTATCGTCAAACCAAACTTTTCTAGGTAATAAAGTCGAAATTCCTTTTTCCTTTAATTCGATTTTCTTGATTGGATATTTGGTAACCAAATTTCCTTTGGATGCACGGCCTTTAATAGCCAAAGAAGCAAAATCTATGTCGAATTTCAGTTTTTTTATCGTTCCTATCTGGCGAAGTAAAATAGTTACAACTTCAGCTTCTCCGTTTGGATTATGCGAAAAATAAACTACTTGTGAACCTTTAGTTCCGTTGGTCAAATCGTAAGCTTTATCACGGGTTACTCCCGTGACGTTAAAACGCTTTATATAGGATGGTCCTGATTTACCGTCACGATAAATCATATTGTAAATGGTACGCTTATCGCCTTTATCAAACACTGCAATATGTATAATGTCTTTACCTACAAACGTTTTGGCATCGACTTTTGTGATCATCATGGTACCATCACGCAAGAATACAATCACATCATCAATATCAGAACAATCTGCAACATATTCGTCTTTCTTTAAACTGGTTCCTACAAAACCTTCTTCGCGGTTTACATATAATTTTGTATTTCGCAAAACTACTTTTGTTGCCTCAACATTATCAAAAATTCGAAGTTCTGTCTGACGCTCTCTTCCTTTTCCGTACTTCTCTTTTAACTTTGTAAAATAAGAAATCGCAAAATCTACCAAATGGGCTAAGTTGTGTTCAACTTCTTTCATTTCGTCTTCTAATCTTGCGATCAGATCATCTGCTTTGTCGGAATCAAAACGTGTAATACGAATCATCGGAATTTGTGTCAGACGCAACAAGTCGTCATCATTGATTTCTCTGACAAATTGTTTTTTAAATGGCTCAAATCTGTCATACAAATATTTGTAAAGCGATTCTCTATCACCATATAATTTGAAATCAATGTACATTTCTTCGCGGATGAAAATCTTCTCCAAAGTAGAAAAATGCCATTTATTCTTTAATTCTTCTAAATGAATTTCTAATTCCTGACGCAATAAATCAACAGTTCTCTCTGTTGAAATTTTCAACATTTCAGAAACACCTATAAATAACGGTTTGTTGTCCTCAATTACACAGCCTAAAGGTGCTACAGAAGTTTCGCAGGCCGTGAAGGCAAATAATGCATCGATTGTTTTATCTGGCGAAACGCCGGGAAAAAGATGAATTAAGATTTCAACCTCCGCAGCCGTATTGTCTTCAATTTTCTTGATTTTGATTTTACCTTTTTCATTGGCTTTCAAAATACTGTCAATCAAAGTTGTTGTATTGGTCGAAAACGGAATCTGTGTAATTACCAGTGTATTTTTATCTAATTGCGAAATTTTAGCACGCACACGCACACGTCCGCCACGCATTCCGTCATTATAATTGGAAACATCTGCAATACCCTGAGTCATAAAATCAGGATAAAGCGTAAAAGGTTTGCCTTTTAAGATTTTAATTGAAGCATCGATTAACTCATTGAAGTTATGAGGTAAAACTTTCGTTGAAAGTCCAACCGCGATTCCTTCTGCTCCCTGTGCCAAAAGCAGTGGAAATTTTACCGGAAGATTGTTCGGTTCAGCGCGACGTCCGTCATATGAAACTCCCCAATCTGTAATTTTTGGAGAATATAAAACTTCCAAAGCAAATTTAGATAAACGTGCCTCAATATAACGCGAAGCTGCAGCTCCGTCGCCTGTTAGTATATTTCCCCAGTTTCCCTGACAGTCAATTAATAAATCTTTCTGACCAATTTGTACCATAGCATCACCAATACTGGCATCTCCGTGAGGGTGATACTGCATGGTGTGACCAACTACGTTTGCAACTTTGTTATAACGACCATCATCCAGCTCTTTAAGCGAGTGCATGATACGACGCTGAACTGGCTTAAATCCGTCTTCGATAGCAGGAACAGCACGTTCCAGGATTACATAAGATGCATAATCCAGAAACCAGTCTTTGTACATTCCGGTTACTTTAGTTATAACATCTTCTCCTTCCTCTTCCTGATTTTCGTAGAAATGCTGTCCTTCAAAATGTTTGGCATCTACATCGATAATCTCATCGTCATTACCATTTTGATTGTCATCAATTTGGTTTTCGTCCTGATTGTTTTCGTCGTCGTTTGGAATTATGTTATCGTCTTCTTCGTCTTTCATTATTTATATTCGAAATTATAAATTTGATGTTATATGTTTTCAATAAGCCTTTTTAAATCTGACTCACTTGGCAAAACGGTTTTATATTTACTCGCAAAAATCTGTTCGTTATTTTCTGGTAAAGTATATCTAACTACGGCTTCACTTTTATTTTGGCAAAGAACAATCCCAATTGTTTTGTTTTCATCTTCCAAACGCATTTTTCTATCATAATAATTGACGTACATTTGCATTTGTCCTAAATCCTGATGTTTCAATTCACCTATTTTCAGATCAACAAGAACAAAACATTTTAATATCCTATTATAAAAAACTAAATCAATTCTGAAATGTTTATCCTCAAAAGTAATTCTTTGCTGTCTTCCGACAAAAGTAAAACCGTGACCTAATTCTAATAGAAAATGTTCCAGTTTATTGATAATTTCTTCCTCTAATTGAGATTCAGAATATTGATTCAATTCTGGTAAGCCTAAAAACTCAAGTATATAAGGGTCTTTGATAATGTCTTTAGGTTTTTCTATAATTTGTCCTTCTTCCGAAAGTCTTAAAACTCCTTCTTTATCCCGACTTAAAGCTAATCGTGTATAAAGTGCAGAATCATATTGACGCTTTAATTCACGGACACTCCAATTATTTTTTTCAGATTCTATTTTGTAAAATCTTCTTTCTTTTTCATCATCAATTCGCATTAAAAAGACATAATGAGTAAAACTCAATTGAAAAAACGAAGACAAAGTTTGATAATCTAACTTATTAAATTCCGCAGATAGCGTCTGCGTTTTTTGTGATTTGAATTTCGCAGTCACTGACTGCGCTTTTTGAATTTCAAAAATCCGAGACAGTGACTCGGATTTTGAATAAGTCATATAGAATTGTCTTATTTGTCCTAAATTCCTAATAGAAAATCCTTTTCCAAACTCTTTGGTCAACTGTTGAGAAAGTCCTTTTAATAATTGTTTTCCGTATTCAGCGCGGTCTTTCCCGTTCTGCTCTTCTTCAACAATAATTCTTCCAATTTCAAAATAAGTTATTGTCATCGTAGAATTTACTGTACGCAAAACCTCTTGTCGGGCATTTTGAAGCAACTCGACAACTTGTTGGAATAGTACTTTATTTTGAAGATCGTTTGACAATTGCATTTATATATTTATTCTAAGCTTCTTCCAACTCATCAATCTCTACCTTAAGATTCTTAATGATAAATTCCTGTCTATCCGGCGTATTTTTACCCATATAAAAAGACAACAACTGCTCAATTGAAGTATTTTTATCCATCATAATAGGATCAAGGCGAATGGTATCTCCGATAAAGTTTTTGAACTCGTCTGGCGAGATCTCTCCTAAACCTTTAAATCGTGTGATCTCCGGTTTTGGTTTTAGTTTTTCGATCGCGTCTTTTCTTTCTTCTTCAGAATAACAATAAATCGTTTCTTTCTTATTGCGAACCCTGAAAAGCGGTGTCTGCAAAATATACAAATGCCCTTCTTTTATTAATTCAGGGAAAAACTGCAAAAAGAAAGTGATTAACAACAAACGAATGTGCATTCCGTCGACATCGGCATCGGTTGCGATTACGATATTATTATAACGTAATTTTTCTAATCCGTCTTCGATATCTAACGCGGCCTGCAGTAAATTGAATTCTTCGTTTTCATACACGATTTTCTTCGTCATTCCGTATGAATTCAAAGGTTTACCGCGCAAACTAAAAACCGCCTGTGTATTTACGTCGCGCGACTTTGTAATCGATCCAGAAGCCGAATCTCCCTCGGTAATAAAAAGCGTACTTTCTAAGTTTCTAGGGTTTTTGGTATCTGGAAGATGCGCACGGCAATCTCTTAACTTTTTATTGTGCAGATTGGCTTTTTTAGCGCGATCTGTTGCCAGTTTTCTAATTCCGGATAATTCTTTACGCTCGCGTTCTGCCTGAAGAATTTTACGCAATAAAGCTTCGGCTGTCTGTGGATTTTTATGTAAATAATTATCTAATTTGGTTTTGATAAAATCGTTTACAAAAGTACGTACAGAAACCGGAGTCGTTCCGTCATCTGAACCCATATCGGTAGAACCTAATTTGGTTTTGGTCTGAGACTCAAAAACCGGTTCCATTACCTTGATACTAATCGCACTTACAATCGATTTGCGAACGTCTGATGCCTCAAAGTTTTTATTGTAAAACTCCCTAATCGTTTTTACCACTGCTTCACGGTAAGCAGCTAAGTGCGTTCCTCCCTGCGTTGTATTCTGACCGTTTACAAAAGAGTGATATTCTTCGCTGTATTGAGTTTTACTATGCGTCAGCGCTACTTCGATATCGTGATCTTTCAAATGAATAATCGGATATTCTAAGTCGTCTTCGTTGATCGTTTCTTCTAATAAATCGCGAAGTCCGTTTTCTGAAATGTATTTTTCTCCATTAAAAATAATCGTCAGACCATTGTTTAGATAACAATAGTTTTTGACCATTTTAATCACATATTCTAAACGGAATTTATAATTTTTAAAAATAGATTCATCTGGCGTAAAAGTTACTTTTGTCCCTTTACGTTTTGTAGTCTCAATTACATCTTCTTCCTGAACCAGGTTTCCTGCAGAGAATTCAGCTGCTTTTTGTTTTTCGTCACGCACAGATTCTACACGGAAATAATTGGATAATGCATTTACTGCTTTTGTTCCGACTCCGTTTAGACCAACCGATTTTTGGAAAGCTTTAGAATCGTACTTCCCTCCTGTATTCATCTTAGAAACTACGTCTACGACTTTACCCAACGGAATTCCACGTCCGTAATCACGAACAGAAACCGTTCTGTCTTTTATGGTTACTTCAATTGTTTTTCCGGCACCCATAACGAATTCATCGATACAGTTGTCCAGAACCTCTTTTAAAAGAATATAAATACCATCATCAGGTGATGATCCGTCCCCTAATTTCCCGATGTACATACCCGGACGCATACGAATATGTTCCTTCCAATCGAGTGAACGAATATTATCTTCGTTGTATTGATTTTGCTCTAGCATAAATGAATTTAGGATTTTTGGCTAATGTACCATTTATCGGTAAAAAATAAAAGCGTATTCATTTTTTGTTATGAATAATAACAGTTTAAAACTATTTAAATTGATTTTAAAATAAAACGGGCGCTAAAATTATAAAAAAACTGCTTTTTCAGCAAAAAAATCTATTTGATTCCCAGTACTTGTTTGGCCAGTGCAATCATCTCCGGCGTTCCTGTATTTTTGTTTTTTTCGTCTGAAAGTTTTACCACGCCCTGCCAGTCTGTATTTTCAGATTTGATTTCGGTTAATTTAATAACCATATTCATCGACGGTAAACCTGTATCATTGGTAAAATTGGTTCCGATGCCAAATGACATTTTAATTTTATCTTTACAGAAATCCGAAATTAATTTTACTTTTTCGACGTTTAGAGAATCCGAAAAGACAATGATTTTAGATTTCGGATCGATCCCCATTTTGTTGTAATGCGTAATGACTTTTTGAGCAAATTCGATGGGATCTCCACTATCATGGCGAACGCCGTCAAAAAGTTTAGAATATTTTTTATCAAACTGATCGAAGAAAATATCAGTGGTGTACGTATCCGTTAAGGCAATTCCGAGGTCACCGCCATAAACCTGTGTCCAATGTTCCAGACTAATTAAGTTGGCAGTCTGAAAACCGTATACAGCAGCGTGAAACATAAACCATTCGTGAGCGTGCGTTCCCAGTGGACGTTTGTCGTTCAACATTGCAAAATGCACATTGCTTGTCCCAATAAAACTCTCTTTTCCAAAGGTTTTCAAAGTTTCATTAACCAAGTCGTGAACAGCATAAGAATGACGCCTTCTGGTTCCGAATTCTAAAATTGAAACTCCCAAAGCATTGTAACTGTCAATCTTGGTTTTTGTAATTTCTTTTATTTTATCATCGTCTGCGCGGATGAGATGATTCGCTTTATAAAAAAGTTCTGAAATTAAGGCCATCAAAGGCACTTCCCATAAAATGGTGCGATACCAGAAACCTTCCACTTTTACTTCAATCTCTGATCCATTTTGTGTAATTTGAATTTCCGAAGGATCATAACGGTATCCCTGTAAAAAATCTAAATAAGTGGGATCAAGATAGGGGCAGTATTTTGCCAGATACTCCTTTTCGGCTTTCGTCAGGCGAAGATCTGCCAGCGCGTCTACAGATTCGCGCAGTAAAGCGGCAAAACCGGGAGGAAAAATATGTTTGCCACGATTGATAAATTCATAACGGACTTTAGCTTTCGGGAAAAGTTTTATGACAGCGTGCTGCATTGTAAATTTATAGAAATCATTATCTAAAATTGATTTCAAAAAAGTTGTTTCCATAGCTTAAAATTCGATTCGATTCCTTGCTAAGGTACGGCAATTTGAGGAAAAATCAGAATATATAAGAGTGTTTTAGAGAAGTTACTTTGAAACTACTTTAAAGGAAACTATACTATTCGTATCAACGAAAATAGTAATATAATCAACAACATTATTATCTACTAAAATTTCAAATTCCAGACTTCCACGTTTTGCTTTTGGATTTTGAACTTTAACAGCCTGATTTTTTTTATTTAAATAAAAGATCTGATTAGCCTTTGAAACATTTTTAATTTCAAAATTAACAGTACTGCCTCTTCTTACTTCAATAATTCCCGATTCGGGAGCTTTAATTTCATAATCATTGGTAATCGTTCTGTTATAAATCAACGGACCATTTAAAAAATCATCTTTACTGATTCTGTCTCCCAAAAAAGTTCCGGAATCCGGATAATGTTTAGCAAAAAAATACTTTGGATCTGTATCAAAATATACAGGATCAAAATCATTAACCATTCTGCCCTTACTACTGTCATAATACCCCTGACCCCAGGTTACATCTACCAAAATCCATTTTCTGTTGATTAATACCGTATTCCATGCATGATTGGATGAAGTTGCTTTTCTGCCAATATCACGGACACTGGTTTTAGAATCGCCACGGATAATCTCTGACTTTAGTCCAACCAACGAAGCCAAATGCTGATACAAAGCAGTAAAACCTTCGCAAACTGCTTTTTTAGAATTAAATGCTTTCTGAATTAAATTATCATTGAGCTGCTTAATTTTTCGCTGTTTTTCTGCTTCTGTGGAATAACTGAAACCCTGTACCCGTTGCGGATTCAAATATGCATTATAATCGTATCTTATATTTAAGGCAATCCACGTGTATATAGCACGCGCCTTTTCTTCATCAGAATTAAAATCTTTTTCGATTTTATCGGCTAATTTTTCAGTAGTACTAAAGCTTTTTGGATATTTCGCGACAAGTTTATCCACTTCAGTTAACCCTTGTGAAACAGTTAACTGAATGAAAATTATATTTAGAAGAAAAATAAAAACACTTTTTTTAAAAGGCATAAATTTAAAAACTGGATTGAACTATATCTCTTAATTGTTGATCCAATTCTGGATTTGAGATTCTGTTTTCTTTTAAATCAAAATTCGAGCCAAAAGCTGGTAATGAGAAAGTTGCCTTAATTTCGGCTCCGTACCGCGGAAAAAGTGTTTCAGCAATTCCTAAAACTGATGAACCGCCTCTACCTCCTGGCGAAGTCGCTAAAAGTAACATTGGTTTTTGTTGAAAAACATCTTTCTCAATTCGCGAGCTCCAATCGAAAACATTCTTAAAAGCAACAGAATAATTTCCGTTGTTTTCCGCCATTGAAACCACCAAAATATCGGCTTCTTTTAATTTGTTTAAAAAAGATTGTGCAACTTCATGCTGACCGATTTCTTTTTCTAAATCAACGCTAAAAACGGGCATTGCAAAATCGTTTAGATCCAAAACTTCAACTTCTGCGTTTGCAAATAAACTAGCGGCGTAAGTGGCTAAATGTTTGTTGATCGACTGTGTGCTGTTACTTCCTCCAAAGGCTATAATTTTCATATTTTTTCTTTTGCTTGTTCTTGTTTTTCGGGATTTATTTCGTAAATCTCCTTCTGAATCTCAACCGAGTATTCGTTAGGATAAATTTTACCTCCGTAAGATTTTGCGTATACTTTGGTAAATTCTGCTCCAAAATACAGAATAATTGCCGAATAATAAACCCACACCAAAATAATTATCACCGAGCCTGCAGCGCCATAAACAGATGCTACGGTCGAACTACCCAGATAAAAACCAATTGCAAATTTACCAATCATAAAAAGGACTGCCGTAACGCTGGATCCTATAATAGCATCTTTCCATTTAATTTTACCATCGGGCAAGGTTCTGAAAATAATGGTAAATAACAATGTAATACTCGCCAGAACAATAATTATATTGACCACATAAAATAGATAAACCGTGCTTTCGGGAAAGTACAATTTTAAGCGCGCACTCATTACGTCTAATATTGTATTGATAAAAAGACTGACAATCATTAAAAACCCAACAGATGCAATCATAGAAAACGACATTAATCTGTTTTGAATAAATTTCTTGACGCCTTTATCCGGTTTTGCACGCAGACCCCAAATAAAATTTATAGAACTTTGTATTTCAGCAAAAACCCCCGATGCTCCAATCAGCAGCATTACAATACCAAAAACGGTTGCAAAAACATTGCTTCCCGATAACTCGACATTCTTTATAGCTTCCTGAATCTGAGTTGCAGCGCCATTTCCTACCAAACCATTTATCTGTCCGTACAACTGGCCTGTTACAGCATCTTCACCAAAAAAGAATCCGCAAATTGTAATAATAATAATCAATAAAGGCGGCAATGCAAAAATGGTATAATAGGACAATGCGGCACTAAGTTTAATGGCGTTATCTTCGTTAAATTCAAGAAAAGTGTTTTTTAACAGAAACCACGTCTTTGATAGAATATTTTTGATTTTCATATGCTGATTTTTGAGATACACTCAAATTTAAGCAATATTCGAAAAGGTTAATTCTTGCTTTTTAGATGAATTTTATATTTTTTCCATGTGAAATTATTCGTAATGACAAAAAATCCCTTTATCATAAACCGTCCACAAACTTGCTTTTTGATTGGCAGCTTTTAAAGCGCTGTTCGCCCACGTATTGCAAGTATAAAAAAGACTATAACTTCCTTTTGCTTCATAAAAAGCATCTTTCTTTCCGTAACTGTGACCTTCGATCCATTGCGGATGAATTGGATCACTAAAACTATCTGAAATATAATTGACTAATTTTTGATAATTTTCATTTGAAATCAAAATGCGTTTGCAATCTTCCCCTTCATGCAGCTGTTTAAAAAAGGTGGTATGCATGGCAGAAGAACTTACTCCAAACGTGGCTTTTAAAGCTGTGCTTGCTTTCAGATCGGACCATTCGGGCGTGTCCAGATAAAATCCTTTATCGCCCCATCCAAAAGCAATATAATTCATTAAAGAATCTTTTGATTTGGTCTGACTAAACTGAATTTGATTTCGCCAGTCTTTGATTTCGTTATGAACAGGAACTACAATATCGGTATGAACCCCATTTGTGAGAATGTAAATGGGAACAGTTTTTTGTTGTTTTATAAAGTCAGTATCTGAATTGACGGTAATTTTTGAAATAAGTAAAACTGATGTGACATATAAAGCAAGAAAACTGAAAATTCCGAAAAGTGTCCAGCCGAGAAATTTGAGTGCTTTTTTTACCATTTTGATAGATTGGTTTTAGATTTAGTATTGGTTAATTTTCTGTAACCAATTTTTTAGCCAAAAATTATTCTGCATTAAAATACTATACTATTTTTGAGATTCGCTTTCGCGGAAGCGTAAATTAAGAGGATTTTTTCTCGCAGATTTTGCAAATAAAACAGATTTATAAACATTTTTTGTTTTCCCGAACGACCCGGGGTACGGGAGAAGGACAAGTAAGAAAATCTAAAAGTGACTTGCCAATCTTTGCGGGGCTTCGACTTCGCTCAGCCTGACATAAAGTAATCTATGTAAGCCTTGCAATTTTATAATATTAAATCTTTGCAAACCTTTGAGTAAATTCTTCCTGGATCTTTTTGCGGTAAAACAAAAAACCGCTGAATTTCTCCAACGGTTTATCTATATTCTATATTCTTTACTCTATATTCTTTCTTCTTTCTTCTTCCCTCTTTCTTCTAATATCAAAAAAAAATTAAACGTTAAAACGGAAATGCATTACATCACCATCTTTAACCACGTATTCTTTTCCTTCAACTTTAAACTTCCCTGCTTCTTTTGCTTTTGCCTCAGAACCGTACTGAACGTAATCTTCGTATGAAATAACTTCGGCACGAATGAAACCTTTTTCAAAATCAGTGTGGATAACTCCCGCTGCCTGTGGCGCAGTTGCTCCAATATTGATGGTCCATGCACGAACTTCTTTTACTCCGGCCGTGAAATAGGTTTGTTGTTTTAATAATTTGTAAGCAGCACGAATTAAAACAGAAGCTCCCGGCTCTGTTAATCCCATATCTTCCAGGAAAACCTGACGCTCTTCGTAGCTTTCTAACTCTGTAATATCGGCTTCCGCACCTACTGAAAGGATGATAACCTCAGCTTCTTCATCTTTTACCAATTCACGAACCTGATCTACATATTTGTTTCCATTTACGGCAGAACTTTCATCCACGTTACAAACATATAATACCGGCTTCGCAGTAATTAATTGGAAACCTTCCATTAAAACCTCTTCATCATTATTTTGTGGAATAATCGTTCTTGCCGATTTTGCCTGTAAAAGTGCTTCTCTAATTCTGTTTAACAAGGATTCTTCTGTCTGAGCCTCTTTATTTCCTGTTTTTGCTGCACGTTTTACTTTTTCAAGACGTTTTTCGATCGTTTCAAGATCTTTTAACTGTAATTCGATATCGATAGTTTCTTTATCACGAATTGGATTTACGTTTCCGTCAACATGCACAATATTGTCATTATCAAAACAACGTAAAACATGAATGATGGCATTACACTCTCTGATGTTTCCTAAAAACTGGTTTCCAAGACCTTCCCCTTTACTTGCGCCTTTTACCAAACCTGCAATATCTACGATATCTACAGTGGCCATTTGCACACGTTCTGGTTTTACCAATTCTTCTAATTTGTTGATTCTTGGATCCGGAACGTTTACAACACCAATATTGGGTTCAATTGTACAAAACGGAAAGTTTGCACTCTGCGCTTTAGCATTAGATAAACAATTAAATAATGTTGATTTTCCAACATTTGGTAATCCTACAATTCCTGCTTTCATCTGTTGATTTGTATTTATTTTGTTTGAGCCTCAATATATAAGACCCGTTGACTGTTCGAATTTCTATTTCTGCCAAAATGATATTTTTTGGCTTTAAAATTTTGCAAATATAAGATTTAATACCTCTTGCAGGAAGTAAAAATGTTCAATAATATAATTATAAAGCTAATTGAATAAATTTTTAAACATTTTACTAATTTTTTGTTAAAAAACACTACATTTATAATACTAATCAACAAAAAAACAAACCAAAAAACCAAAACTCATGAAAAAGATTGCATTATTTTTATTGCTATTCAACTCGGCTTTCCTCTTTGCCCAAAAGGAAATCACGGGAGTCGTCACAGATAAATCCGGCGCACCGCTGCCAGGAGTAAATATTTTAGAAAAAGGGACAGGCAATGGAGTGTCGACAGGATTTGAAGGAAGTTATTCCATTAAAGTCAAAGAAGGAGCTACTTTAATATTTAGTTATGTCGGATTTGGAACGGTTGAAAAAAGTACTTCAGGCAGCAAAATCGATGTTACTTTAGACGAAAGCGGAGGTCAGGTTTTAAGTGATGTAGTGGTTGTTGGTTCCAGAAATGCAAAAAGAACTGTTGTAAATTCTGCCGTTCCCATTGATGTTATAAATGTAAAAGAGGTAACAACACAAAGTGGGAAAATAGAAATCAATCAGCTTTTGCAATATGTTGCGCCTTCTTTTAATGCCAATAAACAATCTGGTTCTGACGGTGCCGATCACGTTGATCCGGCATCATTAAGAGGTATGGGACCCGATCAGACTTTGGTTTTAATTAATGGAAAAAGAAGACACCAATCTTCGCTAATCAATTTATTTGGAACTCGCGGACGCGGAAACACCGGAACAGACTTAAATGCAATTCCGGCAGCTTCTATAAAAAGAATAGAAATTCTGAGAGACGGAGCTTCTGCGCAATATGGTTCAGACGCTATCTCGGGTGTTATAAATATTGTAACGAATGATAATGTCGATGAATTGACAGGTTCTGTTACTTATGGCGTATTTAACACCCATGCTAAAGGAGAATTTTTACCCGGAACTCCCAATACAAAAGGTTATCGACTGGATCTGAACGGGAACGGAAATTCATATGGAAAGGATCAGGATTTTGATGGAGGTTCGGTTAGAGTTGCGGCCAACTATGGAACAAAAATTGGCAGTAAAGGAGGTTTTGTAAATATCACAGGAGAATTTTTAAACAAAAATAAAACGCTGCGACCTGCTTATGATTTTAGAAAAGGTTTTGGCGACGCTGAAATGACTGGTGTCAATTTATTTGCCAACCTGACTATTCCGATTGCAGATAAAACAGAATTTTATGCCTTTGGAGGAAGCAACTTCAGAGATACTGATGCTTACGCTTTTACCAGAAATGATGGTGAAAGAGTTGTAGAATCTGTTTATCCCGGCGGTTATACGCCTCGAATTACTTCAAAAATAAATGATAATTCTGTCGCAGCAGGAATCAGAACTGAAACTTCCGGAGGATGGAAACTGGATTTGAGTAATACTTTTGGTAAAAATAAATTTCAATACGACATTAAAGGAACAATAAATGCTTCGCTGGAAGAAAACTCTCCTTTGGAATTTGATGCGGGAGGACATAGCTTACTTCAAAACACAACTAATTTTGATATTTCAAAAAACTATGATTCTGTATTAAGTGGTTTAAACATCGCTTTTGGAAGTGAATTCAGAGTTGAGAAATTTGAGATTTTTGCAGGTGAAGAAGGTTCATATACCACTTACGATACAAACGGACAACCCATAACCGACCCTACAACGCAAAGCGCGCCAACAGTTCCCAATCCGGATTACGATCCTACAGATCCGGAATCTTCACCAACTATTCCGAGACCAGGAAGTTCTCAGGGTTTTCCTGGTTACAGTCCTGCAAATGAGGTAAACAAAGACAGAACCAATTTTTCTCTATATGCAGATGCCGAATTAGATGTTACAGAAGCTTTAATGTTTAACGCGGCAGTTCGTTTTGAAAATTACAGCGATTTCGGAAGCACTGTAAACGGAAAATTGGCTTCAAGACTTAAACTTTCTGATCATATAAATTTACGAGGTTCTGTAAGTACAGGTTTCCGCGCTCCGTCACTCGCGCAGATTTATTATAACCTGCGTTTTACGAATTTTAATTCAAGTGGCGCAACAGAAGTTTTACTGGCACCAAATGACAGTCCGGTAACAAGAGCCTTTGGAATTCAGAAATTAAACGAAGAAAAAGCACTAAATGCTTCGTTAGGTTTTACCGCATCATTTGGCGATTTTACTGCCACCATAGACGGTTATTATATTAAGGTAAAAGACCGTATCGTACTTACCGGATATTTTGATGCATCTGCACTGAACCTTGGCGTTTCTGAAGCACAATTTTTCGTTAATGGTGTAGATACTAGCACTCATGGACTGGATTTAGTACTTTCGTGGAAAAAGAAATTTGGCGAGTCCCAGCTTGGAGCAACTTTGGTTGGGAATATTAATGATATGAAAATTGACAATGTTCAAAACGGAACTTTGGATGAAGCCACTTTCTTTGGAAAACGAGAAAGAGCTTTTTTACTGGCGTCTGCTCCGGATAATAAATTTGGCCTTAACTTAAATTACAGCCGAAAGAAATTTGATGCCGGATTAGCTTTTACCCGTTTCAGTAAAGTAGTTTTGGTTGATTATGCCGATGAAGATGATGTTTACAATCCGCGATTAATTACAGATCTGACTGTGGGCTATCAATTGAGTAAAAATTTAAAAATCAGCGTCGGAAGCAATAACTTACTGAATGTTTATCCAACCAAACAAGATGAGCAAGGTAATACAGAAGCCGGAGGATATTGGGACGCTGTACAAATGGGTTTCAGCGGAGCTTATTATTACGCACGACTTGGATTTAATTTCTAAGAATTGTTGTTTTCCATCTGAACAACTTCATCATATAAAAACAAAAAATCCTGAACTTCACAATTCAGGATTTTTCTTTTCTATTTATTAATTACAATTTAAACTCGAGAGAGGCGATGATGGCTTTTTCTTCATCGGTTGCTTTAAATCCTGAAATATCCCAGTAATTGGTCAGGATTTTATTTTTCTTATTGAAAAGGGATTTTTCTTTAAAAACATCACTTTCGCTATACGTGAAATTCTGTTTATTAAAACCTGTCGTAACAAAACTGTTACGCACCTGAATGTTTTTAGTTTTCTCTTTCTGAATAACACTATAACCCGTTTCTTCATTAGAACATAAGACATAATAATCTTTTCCGTCGCACCTGTAGTTTACTTTTACAAAAGATTTCGTTAGATTCTTTTCCCCTTCTTTTGTTTTTTCTTCCAGCTTATTCAGACTTGCGGGTGTTACCGAAATAGTGAATTCTAAGATAAGCTTTTTAACAGGATCATAAATAATCTGAAAATTATCAATCCCTTCTTTAGCTTTATCCAAAGGACTCACCGACATTACATAATATTCTTTGTTGGTAGAATGTCCTTTAATTGTATAATCGTATTCTTTCTTTGATTTGGAATCTAATAAAGGATCAAAATATTTAAAATTGGAATAATTCTCCATGATATTATTCAGATCATAACCTTTAAGATCGGCACTAACATCGCTTTCCAACAGTCCGTACGATCTGTTTTGCTCCACCAGCAAAGTAGTGGCATTATTATTTTTATCAAACTGAAAATTCACCAATCCGTCATTATAATAGGAATATTGATTGTCCAGCATAAAAAATTCTCTGACATATACTTTCTGGCGATGTGAAACGCTAATTTTTTTTATCGAATTAGAGACTAATTTCTGGAGTATTTTTTCGGGAGATTCTTTAGATAAAACTACTTCGTCGAGTTTATTATCTTTACTTTTTAAATAAATAACAAACTTCTGATCTCCGTTTAAAGATGTCCATCGTACCGTAATATCTTCGTAATTGGTTTCTGAAACCTGAATATTAGAACCGCCGCTTAACATAAAAGTTACAATACCCTGTTCGTTACTCAATAAAATTTGCTGGGTTTTTAAGATCACCACAGTGGCATTTTCTATTGGTTCCAAAGTCTCGATGTCTTTGACAATAATAGAATATTCCTGACTTTGGGCAAAACCGCTTATATTAAATAATACGACAAAAAAAAGTAGTAATTTCTTCATAGGCGTTATTAAATTTTCAACTAAAGTATTAAATTTTTATTAATAAATCATCATTGAAAAATAAAACATTAATAATCAGAGAACTAACTTTACTAAATAGAATAGTTTTACGGCATAAAAAAATCCCGGATATACCGGGATTATAGTAAAACTACTTAATTTTTTATTCGTTGTGTAAAAACGCCTGTCTTTCCAACAAGGTTTCTTCATCTTCCACATGATTATCATCCGGTACACAACAGTCTACAGGACAAACAGCCGCGCATTGAGGCTCATCATGAAAACCTTTACATTCTGTACATTTCCCAGGCACAATATAATAGATTTCATCAGAAATTGGAGTTTGAGCATCATCTGCGTCCACTTCAGTTCCGTCAGGTAAAACTATTTTGCCAGAAAGACTTGTACCATCTTTATATCTCCAATCATCTGCTCCTTCATATATTGCTGTATTCGGGCACTCCGGTTCGCAAGCCCCACAATTGATACATTCGTCAGTTATAATAATTGCCATCTTTTTTATTTTATGCTTTAAGCCTTAAGCTTTAAGCTATTTGCTAATATTATTTTTTTCTAAAGCTTATTGCATAAAGCGTATCGCTTACCGCTAAAAAAACTTATTTTTGTGCAAAATTACAATCAAAACAATTCATAAGCAAACATTATGACATTAGAAACAAAAAAAAGTGTTTTTGTTGAATTAGGAAAATTTTTAAGTCAGTTTTCTGAAGGAGCGTCTGTGCAAAAATCTGACGTTTTATATAATGATATCTTTTTTGATGATTTCGAAAAGCTAATTCATTTATCACAATCTCATAATGGATGGTACACGCCGGAACAGGTATATTTTTCACTGCAATCCTGGGCAGAAGCACTAACAAAAGAAAACCTTGACAAATGGCTTTCTGCATATTCCTTAGGCGATCAGAATCTTACAAAAGAAAAGACGGTTGCTTTAATACTGGCGGGAAATATTCCGCTTGTGGGTTTTCACGATTTTTTATCAGTTTTAATTACCGGGAATAAGGCTTTAATCAAAACTTCCTCAAACGATCAGCATCTTTTGCCTTTTTTAGCAAAATATTTAATTGCTGTTGATGAAAATTTAAAAGATAAAATCACTTTCGTGGAAGGGAAACTGGAGAATTTCGATGCTGTTATTGCAACCGGAAGCAATAATACTTCCCGATATTTTGAATATTATTTTAAAGACAAACCTTCGATTATTCGAAAAAACAGAAATTCTGTTGCGATCTTAACCGGAAAAGAAACTACGGAAGAATTAGAAAATCTGGGCGAAGATATATTCAGGTATTTTGGTTTGGGATGCCGCAATGTTTCCAAACTATTTGTTCCGCAAGGATATACTTTTGATGCATTTTTTCAGGCCATTTTTAAATATCAGGATGTTATACATTACGAAAAATATGCTAATAATTACGATTACAATAAGGCAGTTTTTTTAATGAGTAATTTCAAATTGCTGGATAACGGATTTTTGACTTTAAAGGAAGACGCAAGCTACGCCTCGCCTATTTCGAGTGTTTTTTACGAATATTATGAAAACGCCGATGAACTGGAAAAACGATTGCAAAATGACTCCGATCAGATTCAGTGTATAGTAAGCAGCAATTTAATATCGAACAATATTGCATTTGGAGAAACACAAAAACCCCAATTGTGGGATTACGCAGATAATGTCGATACTATAACGTTTTTGTTAACAACAAAGTAATAAATTGTTTAATTATTTCGAATATTTTAACGCTTTTTCGGCTCTTATTGCCGAAATTTGCGTCTTTAAAATTTTCGACTATTAACAACAACCATGAAAAAACACAACTACAGCGCAGGACCAAGTATTTTACCTCAGGAAGTTTTTGAGAAGGCATCACAAGCAATTTTAAATTTTAATGATTCAGGATTATCAATCCTTGAAATCTCGCACCGAAGCAAAGATTTCGTAGAAGTGATGGAGGAAGCTCGTTCGCTTGCATTAGAATTATTAGGACTTCAGGGAAAAGGTTATCAGGCTTTATTTTTACAAGGTGGTGCTAGTACAGCATTCTTAATGGCTCCATATAACTTAATGAAAGAAAACGGAAAAGCAGCTTACCTGGATTCTGGAACGTGGGCAACTGCGGCGATAAAAGAAGCTAAACTTTTCGGTGAAACAGTTATCGTAGGTTCTTCAAAAGAAGATAATTATACTAATATCCCAAAAGGTTACCAAATACCTGCAGATGCAGATTATTTTCACTGCACAAGTAACAATACAATCTTCGGAACCCAGATGAAAGATTTTCCGGCAACCAATATTCCGGTTGTCTGCGATATGAGTTCTGATATATTTTCACGTGAATTAGATTTCTCAAAATTTGATTTAATCTATGCCGGAGCTCAAAAAAATATGGGACCTGCAGGAACAACTTTAGTAGTGGTTAAAGAAGAAATCTTAGGTAAAAACGGAAGAACAATTCCAAGTATGTTAGATTATGCTAAACATATCAAAGCAGAAAGTATGTACAATACTCCACCTGTTTTTTCTGTTTATGTTTCTCTTTTAACTTTAAAATGGATTAAAGAAAAAGGCGGAATTGCTGCTGTTGAAAAATTAAACAACGCTAAAGCAGAATTACTTTACGCCGAAATCGACAGAAATCCATTATTTAAAGGTGCTGCAAATGTAGAAGACCGTTCCAACATGAATGTTACTTTCTTATTGACCAACCCGGATCATGCTGCAACATTTGATGCTTTATGGAAAGAAGCCAATATCTCAGGATTGCCAGGACACCGTTCTGTTGGTGGTTACAGAGCTTCCATCTACAACGCTATGCCAATTGAAAGCGTACAGGTTTTAGTTGATGTAATGAAAGCGCTTGAAAGTAAAGTTTAATTGTTAAATCGTTTAATCGTAAAATCTTTGCTTTAAAATATCAAAAGAAAAACATAATAGTTGGTTATCGATTAAATAAATAAACGATTAACCAAATAAACAAAATATCAAAAAATGAAAGTATTAGCAAATGACGGAATTTCTAAAAGTGGAATTCTGGCCTTAGAGAAAGGCGGATTTGAAGTTATCACTACAAAAGTAGCTCAGGAACAAGTAGCTAATTATATTAATGAAAACAATGTAGACGTAATTTTAGTGCGCAGCGCCACTAAAGTTCGTAAAGATATTATCGACGCTTGTCCCGGAATCAAAATTATTGGCCGTGGTGGTGTTGGTATGGATAATATAGATGTGGATTATGCGAAAAGCAAAGGAATCCATGTAATTAATACTCCGGCTTCCTCTTCAGAATCTGTTGCTGAATTGGTTTTCGGACATTTATTTAACGGCGTGCGTTTCTTGCACGATTCTAACAGAAATATGCCCCTTGAAGGAGATACAAACTTTGACGGTCTGAAAAAAGCATATGCAAACGGAACTGAGTTAAGAGGGAAAACTTTAGGTATTGTTGGTATTGGCCGTATCGGACAAGCTACTGCAAAAATGGCTCTTGGTTTAGGAATGAAAGTTATTGCAGCAGATAGTTTTATTCCTGAAGTGGATATTAAAGTTGAATTTTTTGACGGACAATCTATTACTACAAAAGTGGTTTCTCAATCTTTAGAATCATTATTTAAAGAAGCAGATTTTATTACTCTTCACGTTCCTGCTCAGAATGGTTACATTATTGGAGAGAAAGAACTTGAAATTATGAAAGACGGCGTTGGAATTGTAAACTGCGCACGCGGAGGTGTTATTGATGAAGTAGCTTTAGTAGCAGCTTTAGACTCCGGAAAAGTGGCATTTGCAGGTCTGGACGTTTTCGAAAACGAACCAAAACCGGAAATGGCTATCTTAATGCATTCTAAAATTTCACTGACCCCACACATTGGAGCTGCAACCGGAGAGGCACAAGACAGAATTGGTACAGAACTAGCTTCTCAAATTATTACGTTGTTAAGCTAAGCAATTAAAAAATAACTTATCTTTATAGGGATTTATTACAATTTTGTAGTAAATCCCTTTCTTTTTATTAATTTTGGTGTGTAATTTAAAACTCTATATATTATGTTTGAACAATTAACCCAATTAGTACAACAATACAGCGGAGATGCTGTAGTAAACAATGCTGCTGTTCCGGACGAACATAATCAAGCCGTGATCAGCGAAACAAGTTCTTCTATTTTCAGCAGTCTTCAAAAGTTGGTTTCTGAAGGCGGCGGAGAACAATTAGCCGGATTATTTGCCGGTAATGAAGCAATAGACAGTACAAATCCTGTGGTTCAGAAAATTCAACAGGAACTGAGCGGCAGTCTTGGAGAAAAATTCGGTCTAAGCAGTGCCGATTCTACGGGAGTGGCCTCCAATATGATTCCTCAGATTTTAAATTCGTTAGTAAATAAAGCAAAAGATCCCAATGATAACAGTTTCCAAATTTCTGATGTTATTTCGGCAATTTCAGGAAACAGCACCCAGGCATCTGGATTGATGGATACGATTTCTAAATACGGAATGCAATTTGGTCTGGACCAGAACAATGATGGAAAAGTAGATGTGGCCGATGTATTGGTAGTTACCAAGAGTAAAGGAGGAATTGCCGGTTTTATTGGTAAGTTATTTGGAAAATCCTAATCTGAGGTTCTAAGATTCGTAGATACTATCACGAAGCCTCAGAACTAAAGTTTTGAGACTTTAAAAAAATACATTAAGCTGTTTGCTATGCAGGCGGCTTTTTATTTTAACAAAACCTAGTCTTGAAATGTATGGATCGAGGCTCAGAAACTTAGCATCTTAAAAAATTTATTCGTAAATTTAAAGTATGAAAAAATGCATTTCCATATTAATCATTATCTGCACCATAATTGCCTGCTCTTCGGCTTCGCAAAATATTGCGGGTACGACAGATACAAAATCGGTCAAAAAAGGAAATGATACCGTTAGAATCGCAAATGATTCTTTAGAATACGAAGTTATAATCATTGACAACGGATTTAGCTCCTGGCTTAATTCCCGCGCTCTTCCGAGAAATTATTACACTCTATCTTATCTGGAAAATAAAAATTACCAATATGTAGTAGAATGGAATATAAGAGCTTCTCAACCTAATCGCTACAATCCCAACCTCTATGAAATGACGATTGATTATCAGCAACAGATTCGTTATGGATATGAAGTAAATTACCTCATTTATAACTATATGATTTATTTTCAAAATACTTACAAACAAAAACTCGCGGGCTATGTACCACTAAGATAATGTTAGTATATTTGTAAAGGTTATAAATAAATAATGGAGAAACTTAAACAACGCTGGGGAATTACTTCCAATCTACAAGCCGTAATTATTTTTATTGTTTTTGCTATCACCGGATCTGCATCCGCATGGATTTCGAAACCTTTTTGCGACTGGGTCGGAATTCACAAAGAAGATCTTGGTGCAGTGTGGTTTACTTTAATCCGTTTATTAGTTATTCTTCCGGTTTACCAGGTTCTACTGGTTGCAATCGGAACCATTTTTGGACAATTTCGCTTCTTTTGGAATTTTGAAAAAAAAATGCTTAAAGGAATGGGACTTGGATTCTTATTTAAAGATTAATTTTCGCTTTTCGCTTTTTTTCGACTGAAAACCATTCTGGTTCAAATGCTTTTGTAAAATAAATATCCTCCTTATATTAAAATTTTTCAGTGCTGGAGGATTTATTCTTCAACTTTCCTTTTTTATGGCAAAGTGGATTAAATCCTTGTATTCATCTAATACAAACTTCACAAAAATTCAATATAAAAAAACGAATCACCTTCATTTTATCCAAAATTAACACGAAATAACCAACCAGAACAGGATGGTGCAGGATACTTTTATTTGTAGTAATAACAATCTTTACTATAGTGATAATTACTTTTTAAACCTGATATTCAGTTATTTAAAAAATAGTTATGACTGATCTATACTTACTAACCAAACCACCTTTTGACATGCTGAAAAATTACTTAAAATTCTGTGGAATAGTGGCAGTAATCTGTCTTGTTGCGCCAATCCAGAAGATTTCTGCACAGAATCCGATTGTAAAAATTGACTTTGACCAGTCAGCGAGACCTAAAACTGAAGTGAATGATCCAGATTATACCGCCTGGGTAGTAGCCTCGGGAAACACAAGCACTTATACGGAAAAAGGCATAACATTTACTGTAAGCCGTGTAGGAAATAATGGAGATGCACTTGGAACGAACTGGTATAAAGCAGGAATTCAGGCTCCATATTATGCCCGATTAGTTTGTGACGGACTTACAGTAAAAGGAGCAACTGCTAATCTGGGTGCTCGAATTGAACTAAAAATAAGTGGACTAGCGACGGGAGAGCATACTGTTTTAGCTTTTTTTAATGCTGTAGACAGTCCTTCAGGAAATAATTTTAGTCCGATCGATATTTCAATCGATGGTAATTTAGTGGCAGACAATTTAATTCCATCTGTAAGAGCTACAAAAACAACAGATGCCAAATCTGTTTATCTGAAATTTCAGGCTGTAACAGGAAATGATGTTGTCTTATTAATGTCTGCAGAAACTTCGGGAACAGAAAACATTAAAAACTTCATTTTAAACGGATTTGAGCTTAACACACCTAATATCTTTTATCAGGCAACAAATCCAAGTCCAAAACAAAATGACGAACATGTCGAATTAAGTTCTGGCGGAAAATTATTGCAATGGACGTCTGCTGCAAATGCAGTTTCGCACAACATTTATTTTGGGGCAGATCAGGCTGCTGTTGACAATGCGACAACGTCTTCTCCGGAATTTAAAGGCAATCAGGCTTTAGCCAGTAACTCTTACCAGGTAAACGGACTTTATACAGGAGCTACTTATTATTGGCGCATTGATGAAGTTTGCACTAACGGAATTGAAAAAGGAAATGTCTGGCGTTTTCGTCCTGCACAATTGGCTTTTCCTGAAGCAGAAGGATACGGACGTTTTGCACGCGGCGGACGCGGCGGAAAAGTAGTAGCGGTAACCAATTTAAATGACAGCGGTCCGGGGAGTTTTCGTGAAGCTGTTACAAATGATATCGGACCCAGAACAATTATTTTTAATACAGCAGGAATTATTCAGTTACAATCACGTCTGGTTTTAAGTCAGCCCTATGTAACCGTTGCCGGACAAACGGCTCCCGGAAAAGGAATTACCATTAAATCTGCTCCGTTTGGAGTAACAGGAAATGATGCGGTGGTTCAGAATCTTCGTGTTAGAATTGGCGCAGGACCAACTTATGACGGAATGGGATTAACCGGAGCCGATAATAGCATAATTGACCATTGCTCGATCAGCTGGACAATTGACGAATCCTTCAGTTCCCGATCCGGAAAAAATATCACACTTCAAAGAACTCTTATCTCCGAAGCTTTAAATGCAGCCAACCATCAAAATTATCCGACAGGTACAGAACATGGATATGCAGCCACAATCGGTGGTGATATCGGAAGTTTCCACCACAATCTTTTAGCGCATTGTTACGGTAGAAACTGGAGTCTCGGAGGCGGACTGGATGGAAGCGGTGCCTACACAGGAAGAATGGACATTACCAATAATGTGGTTTATAATTGGGGAAACAGATCTACAGATGGCGGAACCAAAGAGGTAAATTTTGTTAACAATTACTATAAACCCGGAGCAGGAACAAAAATATTTGTGGCATTTAATCAGCAGAATGAAGGAGTTGGAACCGGAATGCAGCAATGTTATTTCAATGGAAACGTAATGCCCGGTTATTTCGACGAAAGCAATCAGACAGCCGGGAGAAAAGCATCCGGTAATTCCGTTACTTATGATAATTTTGTAAATACGCCATTCTTCCCCTCTTACGTAACAACGCAATCAGCAAAAAATGCTTATAAAATTGTACTTTCAGATGTAGGCTGCACCCAACCCGAATTTGACGATCACGATCAGCGCATTATCGCAGAAACATTAAACGGAACTTATTCTGCGGTCGGAAGCGTAACGGGAAAACCCGGTTTTCCGGATAATGAATCGGATGTTGGAGGATTCGAAAGTTATCCAACGGTGGTTAGAAATGCAGATTGGGACAGCGATCAGGACGGTTTACCAAATTGGTGGGAAACAATAACAGGCACAAATATAAACTCTGCTATTGGCGATTTCTCAGATTCTAATGCAGATACGAATAATGATGGTTACACTAATTTAGATGCTTATTTGCAATGGATGTCTTTACCACACTATGAATCTCCTGACGGAAGTAAAATCGATATCAATATTCAAAAACTATCACGCGGATTCACAAATGGAGTTTCGTATGCAGTTTCGAATATTGTAAACGGAAATGCAGTTTTAAACACCGATATCGTAGCTTTTACACCCGATGCAAACGGATTATGTTCTTTTGAATTTACAGTTACGGATTCTGAAGGCGGAACAATGAAACGAAAAGTGAACATCATTAGCGGACAAAGTCTGACATTAGGAACAGATGAAGTAATCACAGAAAGCAAAAACAATTCTTTTAAAGTATGGCCAGTTCCAAGCAGCGGATCTTTCTCTGTTTTTATTGATAATGAAGAAACAGAAATCTCAGATCTTAAAATATATGATATTTCGGGAAAAGAAATATGGAAACAAAAAGTACGAGGAAAAACACAGGAAAATATTCAGTTGCATTCAAAAGGAGTTTTTCTAATAAAAGTGGTTAATCCGCAGAGTAAGAAAATACAATACACCAGAAAAATTATAATCCGATAAATTTGCCCCAAAAAATTTTGAAGGCGGTTCAACTGAACCGCCTTTTTTATTTTTTCTGAAAGAAATAAGTATAAATCCACGTCAGGGTAAATGACGGAATAATATCCGTAAACGGAATTATTTCTTCTACAAAAGTCAAAACACTGGCAACCTTCCCCACTCTTCCTTTATACATTCGGGCCATAATAATTGCTGCAATAGGAGCCCAAACCACATCTGAAAATTCACCCAAAAAAGGAATCGTAAATGAAATCATACCGATTCCGTCCAACACTAATCCGATGATTAGTTTAGACATTCTGTTATCTTCTACAACTTCCAAATTTTGCATAACACATTTATTTTAAAGTAAATCAAAATTAAAAATTACTAAACTAAAGTCATTATTTCATTTTCAAATATCGTTCCTTAATTTCCATATTGAGATTTTAGTCCCGAGGCTTCGGGATAGATTTTAGATTTTAGATTTTAGATTTTAGATTTTAGATTTTAGATTTTAG